>NZ_JH650770.1:403-85818 GCF_000259195.1 Pseudomonas donghuensis | reverse complement strand
AGCGCAGCGGCGGGTCGATCCTGCCGCTGTCCAGCTCCGGTTGGCCCCAGCACAAGGCGGTATAGGCTTTTTCGGTTTCACGGTCGTGAAATTGGCGGGACAGTTCGCGGTGACTGTCGGCGTCGCGGGCCAGCAGGATGATCCCCGAGGTTTCCCAGTCCAGGCGATGGACGATCAGGGCATCGGGGTAGCCGTTTTCCTGCAGGCGGGTGATCAGGCAATCCTTGTTGTCTTCGGCCCGGCCCGGCACGGACAGCAGCAGGGTCGGCTTGTTGACCACCAGGATGGCGTCATCTTCATGCAGGATGTGAACGTTGGACAGCGGCATTGCGTGTTCCAAAATAGTTGTGGGAGCGGGCTTGCCCCGCGATGCGATATGACTGACAGATCGCTATCGCGGGGCAAGCCCGCTCCCACAGGGTGCTCGAAAACGCTATCAGCGATCGGGCAGGGTGATGTTGAGTTCCAGGATCGAGCAGCTGCCCTGGTTTTCCAGAGCGACCTGCACATCATCGGAGCCGATGTTGACGTACTTGCGGATCACTTCCACCAGTTCCTTCTGCAGGGCTGGCAGGTAGTCCGGAGTACTGCGCTGACCGCGCTCGTGCGCCACGATGATCTGTAGACGCTCTTTCGCGACCGAGGCGGTGCTTACTTTTTTGCTGGCACGAAAGAAGTCAAAAAGGTTCATTGGTTAGTTGCCTCCAAACAGGCGCTCGAAGAATCCCTTCTTCTTCACATCAAGGAACCGATGTTCCACGTTTTTGCCCAGCAGGCGGTCAACGGTATCGCTATAGGCCTGGCCAGCATCGCTCTGGTCGTCAAGGATCACCGGCACGCCCTGGTTGGATGCCTTGAGCACCGCCTGGGATTCCGGAATCACGCCCAGCAGGGTCACCGAAAGGATTTCCTTGACGTCTTCGACGCCGAGCATTTCGCCCTGGCTGACGCGCTCGGGGTGGTAGCGGGTGATCAGCAGGTGTTCCCTGATCGGGTCTTCGTTGCGTTCGGCGCGGCGCGATTTGCTCGCCAGCAGGCCCAGCATACGGTCCGAGTCACGTACCGAGGAGACTTCCGGGTTGGTCACGACGATCGCTTCGTCAGCGAAGTACATGGCCAGGTGGGCACCTTTCTCGATACCGGCCGGCGAGTCGCAGACCACGTATTCGAAGTCCTCTTTGAGCTGCATCAGGACTTTTTCCACGCCTTCCTGGGTCAGCGCGTCCTTGTCGCGGGTCTGGCTTGCGGCCAGCACGTAGAGGTTTTCAAGGCGCTTGTCCTTGATCAGTGCTTGCTGCAGGTTGGCTTCGCCGTTGACCACGTTGACGAAGTCGTATACCACGCGGCGTTCGCAGCCCATGATCAGGTCGAGGTTACGCAGGCCGACGTCGAAGTCGACAATGACAGTCTTGTGGCCGCGCAATGCGAGGCCGGTACCAATAGCGGCGCTGGTGGTGGTCTTACCCACACCACCCTTGCCGGATGTAACCACGAGAATCTTGGCCAAGGTGTTTCACCCCTAAAGAAAAGGACGTCGAGTCCCAAAAAATACAAAAAACGGCAACATCAAAAAAAGTTGCGCAGAAAATGGCGGCAAGTATCCGTTAAAGACGGGTGATGTTCAACACGTCACCGGACAGGCTGACCTGCACCCCTGCCCCCCACAGCGGATCGCGGCGCAGGTCTTCGGAGACCTTGTATTGCCCGGCGATCGAGACCATCTCGGCGGTCAACTGCTGGCAGAAGATCCGCGCCCGGGTGTTGCCCTTGATCCCGGCCAGTGCCCGCCCACGCATTGCACCGTACACATGGATGTTGCCATCGGCGAGAAGTTCCGCCCCCGGGCTGACCGACGACACCACCACCAGGTCGCCGCCCTGGGCGTAGATCTGCTGGCCGCCGCGTACCGGCGTGGTGATGATCTTGGTCGGGCGGATGCTCGGTTCCGGCGGTGGCGGCGGGGCCGGGGCCGGCTCGGGCTTCTTCACTTCCGGCTCTGGCTCCAGCGGCCGCTCACGGGCGCCGGACGGTGGCAGCACCGGCAGGTCGATGGCGATCGCTGCGGCGATGTCTTCGATTCGGCTGGCACGGATGGCCAGGGTGCGCAGGCCGTGATGGCGGCAGACGCGCATCAGCCCGGGCAGGTCGACTGCGCCTTCGCCGGCCGGGAGCTTGTCCAGGGCCAGCACCAGCGGGGTGTTGCTGAAGAAATTCGGCGCCTGGGCCACCTTGGCCGCCAACTGCCGGTCGAGGCCTTCGAGGTTGTTCCGGGCAAGCTCGAGCACGGTAATGGCGAGCATGCTGCCCTTGAGCTGGAACACGGGGTCTTGGTCTGGCGTTTGGGTTTGGCTCATGGTCTGCATTAGGGCGGCTTGTTACGAAAAAGTGCCCAGACTTATAACGAGAACACCGGTTGGCCGCAACCCGTGCCGAACCGTTGTAGAATGCCCGGCCCTTGTCTTTCCGGAATCTTTAATGGATCGCCCGCGTTTTCGTCGTTACTTTCTGCACCCGCGCTTCTGGCCGCTGTGGCTGGGCCTGGGCCTGCTGTGGCTGATCGTGCAGCTGCCATACCGTGTATTGCTGGTGATCGGCCGTGCCCTGGGGGCGCTGATGTACCGGGTGGCCGGCGAGCGCCGCTACATTGCGGCGCGTAATCTGGAGCTGTGTTTCCCCGAGCTACCGTCCGTCGAACGGCAGCGTCTGCTCAAGGAAAATTTCGCTTCCACCGGCATCGCCTTCTTCGAAATGGCCATGAGCTGGTGGTGGCCAAAGGCCCGGTTGGCGCGCCTGGCGCACATCGAGGGGCTTGAGCACCTGCAGGCCGCCCAACGTGATGGCCAGGGTGCCATCCTCATGGCCCTGCACTTCACCACCCTGGAGATCGGCGCTGCACTACTGGGCCAGGAGCACACCATCGACGGCATGTACCGCGAACACGGCAACCCGGTGTTCGATTTCATCCAGCGCCGTGGCCGCGAGCGGCACAACCTCGATTCGCTGGCGGTGGAGCGTGAGGACGTGCGCGGCATGCTCAAGCTGCTGCGCGCCGGGCGCGCCATCTGGTACGCACCGGACCAGGACTACGGCGCCAAGCAGAGCCTGTTCGTGCCGCTGTTCGGCATCGAGGCGGCGACCGTCACCGCGACGACCAAGTTTGCCCGGCTGGGCAAGGCGCGGGTGATTCCCTTCACCCAGCAGCGCCTGGCCGATGGCAGCGGTTACAAGCTGGTGATCCATCCGCCGCTCGCAGACTTCCCTGGCGAGACCGAAGAGGTCGATTGCCTGCGCATCAATCAATGGATCGAAGCGGCCCTGCGTGAATGCCCGGAGCAGTACCTGTGGGCGCATCGGCGCTTCAAGTCGCGCCCGCCAGGGGCGCCGAAACTCTACGAAAAACGGCGTTGAGGCTATCGCTGGCAAGCCAGCTCCCACAGGGTCGAGCCAGCCCTGAAGCTGTGGGAGCCGGCCTTGCCGGCGATAGGGGCGACACAATTGGCGGGAGGAACCCATGGCAGCAAAACCGATCACCGGCTTGATCCTCTCCGGCGGCGGCGCCCGCGCCGCCTACCAGGTCGGTGTGCTGGCCGGCATCGCCGACCTGTTGCCGCCGGGTGCGGCCAATCCCTTTCCGGTGATCGTCGGTACCTCGGCCGGCGCCATCAATGCCGTGACCCTGGCCAGCGGCGCGATCCACTTTGCCGACGCCATCCGCCGCCTGACCAGCTTCTGGCAGGGCTTTCGCAGCCATCAGGTGCTGCGCAGCGACTGGCCCGGAGTGATCCGCCAGGCCAGCCGTTTCGTTTGCCACAACCTGCTCGGCCTCGGCACGCCAGTGCCGGTGGCGCTGCTCGACAGCTCCCCCTTGCGCAAGCTGCTCAACCAGCACCTGGACATGAACGGCATCGACCAGGCCATCGAGCGACAGCACCTGCATGCCGTGGCGGTAACCGCCTTCGGTTATGAGTCCGGTCAGGCGGTGACCTTCTACCAGGGCAGAGGTGCTATCGATCCCTGGCTGCGCCACCGGCGGATCGGCCTGCCGACCCGCCTGAGCGTCGAACACCTGCTGGCAAGTTCGGCGATCCCGTTGCTGTTCGCGCCGATCAAGCTTGGCGAGGAGTTCTTCGGCGATGGCGCGGTGCGCCAGTCGGCGCCGATCAGCCCGGCGCTGCACCTGGGCGCCAGCCGGGTGCTGGTGGTCGGGGTCAGCGGCAACCCGCAGCGGCCCACGGCAGGCGACCTGCAACCGCGCATCTTCAGTGGCCAGCAACCGAGCCTGGCACAGATTGGCGGGCACATGCTCAACAGTACGTTCATTGACAGCCTGGAAGACGATATCGAGTTGCTGCAGCGGCTCAATCACCTCAGCCACCTGATGCCGGAACACCTGGAGCGCCGGCGTTTGGGCCTGGCGCCGGTCGAGGTACTGGTGGTTGCGCCCAGCCAGCCCCTGGATGAGATCGCCGCCCGCCACCGGCGTGAATTGCCTGCCGCCTTGCGCCTGTTCCTGCGTGGTCCGGGGGCGACCAAAACCAGCGGGGCGGGGGTACTCAGCTACCTGCTGTTCGAAGCCGGCTACTGCAGCGAACTGATCGAACTCGGGCGCCGCGACGCCTTGGCCAAGCGCCGCGAACTGTGCGCGTTTCTTGGTCTGCCGCCGCTCAGCTGAAGCCGCTTACTCGGCGATCTGCAACTTGCGCGCTTCGGTGTAGACGTAGCGCACCTTCTCGTACTCGAACGGCGAGTTCAGCTGGCCATAACGGAAACTGGTGGTGTAGCGCTTGTCGATGGCGCGCAAGGCCAAGACTTCCGGGTGGTTGCTGCTGACCTCGGCGACATTGAGAAAGTTGATCCAGTTCTCGGCGCTGTAGTCCACCACCAGGCCACCGGTATCGCGCAGGTTCGAGGGGCCGAGGATTGGCACCATCAGGTATGGGCCGTCTGGCACACCGTAGAAGCCCAGGGTCTGGCCGAAGTCCTCGCTCTGGTGCGGCAGGCCCATCTTGCTGGCCGGGTCCCACAGGCCGGCGACGCCGATGGTGGTGTTGAGCAGCAACCGCGCGGTGATTTCCATCGAGCGCTTGCCCTTGAACTGCAGCAGGCTGTTGAACAGGTTCGGCACATCGCCAACGTTGCTGAAGAAGTTGCTTACGCCACTGCGCACGAAATGCGGGGTGATGTAGCGGTAGCCATTGACCACCGGCAGAAATACCCATTGGTCGAAGCGGTAGTTGAAGTGATAGATGCGCCGGTTCATCGATTCCAGCGGGTCGTAGACGGTCAGCGCCGCCAGGGTCGAGCGTTCGAATTCGCGCTGGTCCAGGCCCGGGTTGAATTTCAGTGCCTTGAGCGGCTCGGTGAAACCATCGCTATCGACGTTATTGGCTTCGATGACGCTGGTGCGCGGCGCGGTTTCTTCAACCGCCTCGGCCATGCCACAGGCCAGCAGCGCGCTAATGATCAATAGGCGTTTAACCACGGAAGAACTCCAGCATGTCGTCGCTGTTGACGCGGTAATTGAGGTTGCCGCAATGGCCGCCATGAGGGTACAGGGTCAAGCGCTCGCCAAAGGCGCTACGCAGGAACCCCAGGTCGCCAGGGCCAAGGATGACGTCGTCGGCGTTATGCATCACGGCGATTTTCGGGCTTTGCTGCAGGTAGTCCTTGAGTGCATAGAGGCTGACCTGGTCGACCAGTTGCAGCAGGCTGCCGCCGTCGGTGCGGGCGCGCCACATGGGGATTACCTGCTCGGTCAGGTAGCAGTCGAAGTCGCATTGCAGGGCCCGCTTGAAGAACGGTGTGAGGCTGCTGCCTTCGGTGATCGGGTACTTGGGCGGGATGATCAGGCCGCGGCGGTTGATCAGGTCGGAGGTAAAGGCGATATCGGCCGCCGAGAAGCGGAACGAGGTCCCGATGACCATCGCCATCTGCTCATTGGACAGGTGCTGGCGTGACTGCTGGAAGTCGTAGAGCAGGGCATCGTTGAGGTCGATGTAGCCCTTCTGCTGGAAATAGCGGGTCAGCTTGTTGAGCACCAGCTCATAGAACGTCGTGCTGTTGTTGACCCCCTTGACCTCGGTCTGCACCAGCTTGTCGAGGTTGCTGATCGAGGTGTAGAGGTTGACCGGCGGGTTTAACAGCAGCACGCGCTTGAAGTTGAAGCTGCGCCGGGTCTCGTCCAGGTGGCTGACGAATGCGGCGTCCAGGGCGCCGAGGCTGTAACCGCTGAGGTAGTACTCGCTGACCGGCAGGCGCGGGTGCTGGGCGCGCACGCCCTGCATCACCCGGTACAGGTCTTCGGCATCCTCCTTGGTCACCCCGGGGGTGGCATAGCGCGAGGCGGCGGTGATGAAGTCGAAGCTGGTCGGCGACGACAGCTGCACCACGTGATAGCCAGCTTTGTAATAGAGCTTCTTCAGGTATTCGTTGATGCTGCTGGAGTAGGGCGCGCCGGTGCCGGCGATCAGAAACATCAGCGGCGCTTCGTGGTCCTGGCGGGCCAGGCGGTACTTGAGCTTTTTGACCGGCCAGAAGTTGTCCGGCAGGGTGAAGGCCCGCTCCGGACGCAGGTTCAGGCTGTAGTCGGACTGGGTGATGTCGTCGTCGCTGGGCAGTTCCGGGCGCAGCTCCGGAGGCGTCGTGGCGATGGTCGCCTCGAACGGGTTGGTCAACGGGTAGCCGTAACTGGCGGCGTCGATGGTTTGTGCCCAAGCGCACGCACTCGAGATAAGGCCGCCCAACAGGGCAGCGAGGCGCAGAGAACGAAGCATGACGGATCCCCAAAAATGCAGCGGCAAAGTGCGTTACGCAGGCTAGGACCATGATGGCCCTGGCAAAGTTGCCTGGCGCTCCGGCATTTATCGTCCCAGATGTTGCCGATGCCCGTTGAGGATACGCAACATTTGGTTCCACTTATCTACAGGACAAAGTAGTTGAGGCTGGCGCTTTTGCCTTGCATAGACGCCTCGGACGATTATGCTGGGCGCCGATTTCACGTTTCTGGAGTGTCGCATGTCCCGTCGTTTACCGCTGATCGCTTTGCTGGTGTTCCTGCCTTTGTGGCTGGCGGCAAGCTATGGGCTGCGCTATGTGCTGATGGAGGACGCCCACTGGCTCGCCACCTGCGCCGATCAGGCACAATTGTGGGGCTGCCAGGCGCGCTCGGTCATGGGCTTGATGATTCACTTCAGGCTGCTGGCCTGGTCGGCCCTGGGCCTGGCGCTGCTGGCCACGCTGGTGCCTGGGCGCGCAGGTTGGCGCCTGGGGGTGGCGGCGCTGGTGTGCGGGATTCCGGCGCTGGTGTTGTATACCGCGAGCATTGCGGTGTTCGCGGTGGTGCTGGCGGGGTTGCGCCTGGTGCGGCGCTCCAGCTGACATTGCGGCGCTGCCATCGCTGGCAAGCCAGCGCCCACAGGGGCTGTTGTGGGAGCTGGCTTGCCAGCGATGGGGTGCGAAGCAGCCCCGGTTACTGCTGAAGCCGAACCCTCAGGCTGCGCCACAACGCCGCCACCATCAGTACGCTCACCCCGGCCCAGACCAGCGCTTGCTGGTTGCTCAGCCCTTCAAGGAACAACTGCGGGGCAATGCCGCCGCCAACGATCAACGCCAGCAAGGCTGCTTCGGCCCGGCGTGCCGGTACCGGCCGCAACAGGTACACGACCGCTGGCAACAACAGTGCCGGGCTCGGGAAACTGCGATAGCGCGGGTCGAACACCAGCGCCAGCATACTCACCGCCGCCGCAAAACCTGCCGCCAGCAACCACCCTCCGGCACGTGCTTCAAGCCAGGCGAAGGCGCGCCCACGCCAACCCTGACGCTGCGACAACGCCAGCGCGCCATGGGCCAGTACCAGCAGGTTGAGGCCCGCCAGCAGGAGCGCCCAGATCCACTCTCCGGCAAATCGGCTATTGATTCGCACCATTTCGCCCCACAGGCCCAGGCTGGCGGCGCCCAGTGCCGCCAGCAACGGCACCAGCAAGGCCGCGCGGGTACCGCGCACACGCCCGGCCAGCAGCAGGGTGGTGGCGAACAGCGCAACACCGACGCCCAGCCACTGCGGCCAGAACGCCAGGTTGCTCACCGGCCCTTCAAGGATGCCCTTGTCCTGGCGATCGGCGTCATACAGGCCCCAATAACCGCCTACGGCGCCTTCGCTGGCACGTTTCCACGGTTGGTCGAAGGCTTCGATCAGGTTGTACTTCCAGCCCTGCTGTTCGGCCATGGCCACGAAGCCACGGATGAAACGCGCTTCGTTGACCCGGCTGGGCAGGGCGGTTTCGCGCTGGCGGCCTTCGCTCGGCCAGCCGGTTTCGCCAATGACGATGTCCTTGGGCGCGAAGCGGTTGCCGAACACCTGGCGAATCTCGCCAACGTGCACCAGGGCATCGTCGATGCTCTTGGGATCATCTTCCCAGTAGGGCAGCAGGTGGATGGTCAGGAAGTCCACCGTCGGGGCGATCTCGGGGTGTTGCAGCCAGAACTCCCAGACATCGGCGTAGGTCACCGGCACGCTGACCTGGCTTTTCACCTGGTTGATCAGCGCCACCAGTTGCGGGCCGGTGACCTCCTTGCGCAGCAGGGTTTCGTTACCGACGATCACCGCCTTGACCACATCCGGGTTGGCATTGGCCGAGGCGATCAGGGCCTTGACCTCCTTTTGCGAATCCACCGGGTTGGCGTTGATCCAGGCGCCGAGCATCACCTTCAGGCCATGCTTGCGGGCCAGGTCCGGGATCGCCTCAAGCCCGGTCATCGAATAGGTACGGATGCACTCGAAGCGCTGCGCCAGCAAGGCCAGGTCCGCGTCCATGCGCGCCGGGCGCAGCTGGAACGGCTGGTCGAAGGGTGATTGGTCCTTGTCGAATGGCGTGTAGGAGGCGCACTGCAGCTTGTGTGAAGCGCTGGCCGCATCCGGCAGTACCACCGGTTTGCCCAGGCCGTACCACAGGCCCCCCAGGGCAAACAGGCCCAGTAGGCAGGCGAACAGGTAGGGTAAAAGCGGGAAGCGCGCAGTCGAGGACATGGATCGGACCGTCTGGGAACAAAGCCGGCAATAGTACCTGCAAATGGCTCAGGCCAAAGCCTTGGGCGGCAAAGTTGGCCGCGGTGGATGTTGCTTGATGTAACGATCCACGTTGCTGGCGATGTGATGTCGTTTCTCGTTGCCTTGAGGTCGTTACCAGAGCAGGTCAGCAACCATGCGCGGTTGATGATGCAGCTTCCGTGACGTGACGAGGGGATGCTTGGATGAAAATGCGACGACTCCTGGGGGTGGGCACCGCCCTGGTAATGGCCATTGGCGCGGGGCAAGCGCTGGCCAAGGAAGTGAGCATCGGCTATGTCGATGGCTGGTCCGACAGTGTGGCGACCACTAACGTCGCCGCCGAAGTCATCAGGCAGAAACTCGGCTATGACGTCAAACTGCAGGCCGTGGCCACCGGCATCATGTGGCAGGGGGTGGCTACCGGCAAGCTCGATGCCATGCTCTCGGCCTGGCTGCCGGTAACCCATGGCGAATACTGGACCAAGAACAAGGACAACGTGGTCGACTACGGCCCCAACTTCAAGGATGCCAAGATCGGCCTGATCGTCCCCGAGTACGTCAAGGCCAACTCCCTGGCCGACCTCAAGGCCGATGACAGCTTCAAGAAGAAAATCGTCGGCATCGACGCAGGTTCCGGCGTGATGCTCAAGACCGACCAGGCGATCAAGGACTATGACCTGAGCGGTTACAAACTCCAGGCCAGCTCCGGCGCGGCGATGACCGCAGAGCTGGGCCGCGCCTATGCCAAGCAGCAATCGATCGCGGTGACCGGCTGGGTACCGCACTGGATGTTCGCCAAGTGGAAGCTCAAGTTCCTCGAAGACCCCAAAGGCGTGTATGGCGCTGCTGAAACCGTCAACAGCATCGGCAGCAAGGAACTGGACAAGAAAGCCCCGGAAGTGGCGGCATTCCTGAAAAACTTCCAGTGGCAGTCCAAGGATGAAATCGGCGAGGTCATGCTGGCCATTCAAGAGGGCGCTAAACCCGAGGCCGCAGCCAAGGACTGGGTAGCCAAGCACCCGGAACGCGTAGCACAGTGGACCGGCAAATAATGGCCTAAGGCTTCTATCTGGCACCTTCCAGGGCCGCGGCAGCGAAAACGCTGTCGCGGCCCTTGTCGTTTCAGGCTGTTACCGATTCGGTAAAAGAGTTTTGCATCTAAGACTAAGGTCGTCTGGAGTGCGTCCGAAGGCAGCATAAAGTGGAGTGGGTTCTACCTAATCTGTGCTGCGAGGACAAAAACAATGAACGACAGCATTTATCTCTCGATACAAAACAGCCCGCGGTTCAAGGAGCTGGTTTCAAAACGCGAACGCTTCGCCTGGATTCTCTCGGCGATCATGCTCGGTCTCTATTCCGCCTTCATCCTGTTGATTGCCTATGGCCCGCATGTATTGGGTGCCAAGCTCAGCCCTGACTCGTCGATCACCTGGGGTATTCCCCTCGGCGTCGGTCTGATTGTCTCGGCCTTCATCCTCACGGCCATCTACGTGCGTCGCGCCAACGGCGAGTTCGACGAGATGAACAAGGCGATCCTCAAGGAGGCTCAGCAATGATCCGGCGTCTACTGGCAACCCTGGCCTTCGGCGTTTTTGCACCCGCCGTCTGGGCCGCTGACGCCCTCACCGGCGCGGTGCAGAAGCAACCGTTGAACGTGTCGGCGATCGTCATGTTCGTCGCCTTCGTCGGTGCCACCCTGTGCATCACCTACTGGGCATCCAAACGTAACAAGTCCGCCTCTGACTACTACGCCGCCGGCGGGCGCATCACCGGTTTTCAGAACGGTCTGGCGATTGCTGGCGACTACATGTCGGCAGCCTCTTTCCTGGGTATTTCCGCCCTGGTGTTCACCTCTGGCTACGATGGCCTGATCTACTCGATCGGTTTTCTGGTCGGCTGGCCGATCATCCTCTTCCTGATCGCCGAACGCTTGCGTAACCTGGGCAAATACACCTTTGCCGACGTCGCTTCGTACCGCCTTGGGCAGAAGGAAATCCGCACCCTGTCGGCCTCCGGTTCGCTGGTGGTGGTGGCCTTCTACCTGATCGCGCAGATGGTTGGCGCCGGCAAGCTGATCCAGTTGCTGTTCGGCCTCGACTACCATGTCGCGGTGATTCTGGTCGGCATCCTGATGTGCATGTACGTGCTGTTCGGCGGCATGCTCGCGACCACCTGGGTGCAGATCATCAAGGCCGTGTTGCTGCTCTCCGGTGCCAGCTTCATGGCGCTGATGGTGATGAAGCACGTCAACTTCGACTTCAACGCGCTGTTCTCCGAGGCGATCAAGGTTCACCCCAAAGGTGAAGCGATCATGAGCCCCGGTGGCCTGGTCAAAGATCCGATCTCGGCGTTCTCCCTTGGCCTGGCACTGATGTTCGGTACCGCCGGCCTGCCGCACATCCTGATGCGCTTCTTCACCGTCAGCGATGCCAAGGAAGCGCGCAAGAGCGTGCTCTACGCCACGGGCTTCATCGGCTACTTCTACATCCTGACCTTCATCATCGGCTTCGGCGCGATCCTGCTGGTCAGCACCAACCCGCAATTCAAGGACGTCGCTGGCGCCCTGATCGGCGGCAACAACATGGCCGCGGTACACCTGGCCAACGCGGTAGGTGGCAGCGTGTTCCTCGGCTTCATCTCGGCAGTGGCCTTCGCCACCATCCTGGCAGTGGTTGCCGGCCTGACCCTGGCCGGTGCTTCGGCGGTCTCCCACGACCTGTATGCCAGCGTGATCAAGAAGGGCAAGGCCAACGAGAAGGATGAAATCCGCGTCTCGAAGATCACCACCATCGCCCTGGGCGTACTGGCGATCGGCCTGGGTATCCTCTTTGAAAGCCAGAACATCGCGTTCATGGTTGGCTTGGCGTTCTCCATCGCTGCCAGCTGTAACTTCCCGGTACTGCTGCTGTCGATGTACTGGAAGAAGCTGACCACCCGTGGCGCCATGATTGGCGGCTGGATGGGCCTGGTCAGTGCGGTGGCGCTGATGGTTCTCGGCCCGACCATCTGGGTGCAGATTCTCGGCCACGAGAAGGCGATCTACCCGTATGAGTACCCTGCGCTGTTCTCGATGCTCATTGCCTTTGCCGGTATCTGGTTCTTCTCGATCACCGACAAGTCCAAGGCCGCCGATGATGAACGGGCGCTGTTCTTCCCGCAGTTCGTGCGCTCGCAGACTGGCCTGGGTGCCAGCGGTGCGGTGTCTCACTAAGTAGGCAAAAGGCAGCCTTTGGCTGCCTTTCCAGCCACAAGCCACAAGCCACAAGCCGCAAGTTGAAGCCGTACGCGTACTGCTTTGACTTGCGGCTTGCCGCTTATGGCTTGCAGCTTTTCTATATCTTGCCGAGCAATAACAGGATCAACAGGATGATCAGCACCGTACCGATGATGCCGGATGGCCCATAGCCCCAACTTCTGGAGTGCGGAAAGACGGGTAAGCCACCGATCAACAGCAGAATCAGGATGATGATAAGTATGGTGCCCATGGCAGTTTCCTTGTTTGGCTTGAGAAGTAGGCGTTACGCTGCAATCCATCTCTTCGGTCATGTGTTTCATGCCCGCCTGTTAATTCCGACTGCTGCCAGTGGCTAAAAGTTTTATCGGTTGTTAACACGCCACTTTCACCGCTGTTTGCCCCGCCCATTCAGCATCCTGATACAGCGTGGGTCGCGGCCTTGCCTTCGCTACACTGGCCTGAACTTTCCAGAACAGTACAAGGCAGCCTGCTATGCAAAAGCGCATGATGATTACCGGTGCCGGCTCAGGGCTTGGGCGCGAAATTGCCTTGCGCTGGGCGCGCGAGGGGTGGCGGTTGGCCCTGGCCGATGTCAACGAGGCCGGCCTCAAGGAAACCCTGGCGCTGGTACGCGAAACTGGCGCTGACGGCTTTGTGCAGCGCTGCGATGTGCGCGACTACAGCCAGTTGACCGCCCTGGCCCAGGCCTGTGAAGAAAAGCTCGGTGGTATCGATGTGATCGTCAACAACGCCGGGGTGGCCTCTGGCGGCTTTTTCGCCGAGCTGTCGCTGGAAGACTGGGACTGGCAGATCGCGATCAACCTGATGGGCGTGGTCAAGGGCTGCAAGGCCTTCCTGCCGCTGCTGGAGCGCAGCAAGGGCACGATCATCAACATCGCTTCGATGGCGGCCTTGATGCAAGGCCCGGCGATGAGCAACTACAACGTTGCCAAGGCTGGTGTGCTGGCCCTGTCGGAAAGCCTGCTGATCGAGCTGCGCCAGCATGAGGTCGCCGTGCATGTGGTGTGCCCGTCGTTCTTCCAGACCAACCTGCTCGACTCGTTCCGCGGTCCGACCCCGGCAATGAAGGCCCAGGTCGGCAAGCTGCTGGAAAGCTCGCCGATCAGCGCCGCCGATATCGCCGACTACATTCACCAGCAAGTGGCCGCCGGCGAGTTCCTGATTCTGCCCCATGAACAGGGCCGTGAAGCCTGGAAGCTCAAGCAGCGCACCCCGCAGCTGCTCTACGACGAAATGGCCAGCATGGCCGAGAAAATGCGCGCCAAGGCCCGACCGTCCCAGGCTTGAGCGTCGGCATCAGGTATTCTTGGCCATCCCTTGAACAGCCTTGAGTACCTGGTGTGATCAATTACCTGTGGTTTTTTCTCGCGGCGGTCTTCGAGATCGCCGGTTGTTATGCCATCTACCTGTGGCTGCGCCTGGGCAAGAGCGCTTGGTGGATTGCCCCGGCCCTGCTCAGCCTGTCCCTGTTCGCCCTGATCCTCACCCGGGTCGAGGCCGCTTACGCCGGGCGCGCCTATGCCGCCTATGGCGGTATCTACATCGTCACATCGTTGCTCTGGCTGGCGCTGGTCGAGCGAGCCCGGCCGCTGGGCAGTGACTGGATCGGCGCGCTGCTGTGCGTGCTGGGTGCCAGCATCATCGTGCTCGGACCACGTCTACAGACTGCCTGAAGGGTCTAAAACAACAAGAATCTGTAGGCAAAATCGCCTAGTTAGGTGGGATCTGTCTAATTAGTTGTCAGAGCATTGAAGGCGTCCGGCGCCCCGTGCAGTCTCCGAACTTCCTGATTTGTGGAGGATCGGAGCATGTTGGTAATAGGCCGCGAAATAGGCGAAATCATCGCCATTGACGATCACATCAAGATCAAGGTGTTGTCGGTGGACGGCAATACGGTGCGCTTTGGCATCAGTGCCCCCCGGCACGTCGAGGTGCACCGGGCAGAGATCTACAAGCGCATTGTCGAGCAGTTGGCCAAGCAGGCGGTGGCCGGCTAAATCAATCGAGCAGTTCCCTGGGCACGTCGTGCTTGGCCAGCAGCTGGCATTGCTGGCTGTCGAGATCAAACAGGATGAATGCCTGTTTTTTTGCCAGCGCCTGGCGTACCCGCAGCACGCGGGTTTCCAGCGGCGTGTCGTCACCGTTGTCGGTGCCGTCGCGGGTGACGAAATCCTCGATCAGGCGGGTGAGGGTTTCGGCTTCCAGTTGGTCGTAGGGAATCAGCATGAACAGGACAGGTCTGGCGAAAAGGTACCGCCATGCTACGCGAAACCTGTCCTGGCTGTGTAGGCGCCAATGTTTGTTGCCGACCAGGCTGTCTAATCCGCACACAAGTCCTTAAGACAGAGCCGGGCCGGTCAGCTTTTAGCGTGTGGCTTGCCGCTTGCCGCTGCATTTTTGCTTCTGACCAGATCACGCAACATGAAGCGATTCGGGTGGCACGCTTCGGCGACGGCGCGAGGCACTGGCAGCGGCGCGTTGTCGGCCCAGGCGGCGATCATTTCGCCAGAAAGTGGCGCGGTGATCAGCCCGCGCGAGCCATGGCCGCTGTTGATGAACAGGCCTTCGAGCCAGGGGCAGGGGCTGTCGGGGATCTGCCGGGCATCCCAGGCCAGCACGGCGTAAACCTCGTTTAACTGCGCCTGGTCGGCCAGCGGGCCGACAATCGGCAGATAGTCGGGGCTGGTGCAGCGAAACGCGGCGCGGCCCTGCAACGCGTGCGGGTCGAGGTCGTGGGCGCCCAGGCGCTGGGCCAGGTCGCTGGAGATCGCTTCGAGCAAGCCGAGGTTACCGACATGCTCGCCAGTGGTGGGCGTCAGGTCGGTGCTGTGGAAATCGAAGCTGGCGCCGAGGGTGTGCTCGCCATTGCGCGGTGGTGCCACGTAGCCGTCGGCACAGACCACGGTGCTCAAGGCCTGGCTCTGTGCAGTAACCGGCAGGCGGGTGATCTGGCCACGAATCCGCTTGAGCGGCAGCCCGGCGCAAGGCTCGAAGCTATGGATCTCGGCGGCGGTGGCGAGTACCACCAGCGGTGCGCTGGCCAGCAGCTTTTCACTTTCCCAGGCTTGCCACAGGCCGTCGACCTTGCGCAGTTGCAGCACCTGATGATGGGGCAGCAGGGTGATGTTCGGGTGCTGCAACTGGGCCTGGCACAGCGCCGGCGGATGCACCCAGCCGCCTTCGGGGTAGAACAGCCCGCCACTGCCCAGGGCAACCCCGGCCAGCTGCTCGGCCTGCTCGCGGTCCAGGCGTTGCAGCAATTGCGGGTTGAAGGCCTCGGCCAGTTGCTGCTGGCGTTGGTCTTCCTTGGCGTCGAACGCCAGTTGCAGCACCCCGCAGCCATCCCAATCCTGCCCGCGCTGCAGGCGTTCGAGCAGCCGCCTTGTGTAGCCGAAACCGCTGAGGATCAAGCGCGACAAGGCCGTGCCGTGCGCGGATAATTTCAGGTACAGCACCCCTTGCGGGTTGCCCGAGGCTTCCGCCGCCGGCGTTGCATGGCGCTCCAGCACTTTCACCTGCCAACCGCGGGCGGCAAGGCTGGCGGCGCTGGCGCAACCGGCCAGGCCGGCGCCGATCACCAGCGCCTGGCGCGGCCCTGGCAATACCGGCGGGCGAGCAAACCACGGCGCGCTGGCGGGCGGCAGTGGCTGCTCGGCTGGCCGGCCATTGAAGGTCCCGCGCAGGATTTCCCATTTCTTGCCGATGCCGGGAATGCGCTTCATGGTAAAGCCCACGGCGATCAGGCCCCGGCGCACCCAGCCAGTGCTGGTGAAGGTGCCGAGGGTGGCCGTGGGCGATGACAGCCGGCCGATCTGGGCGAACAGTTCCGGGGTCCACATTTGCGGGTTCTTGGCCGGGGCAAAACCGTCGAGGAACCAGGCGTCGACCTGGGCATCGAGCTGCGGCAATTGCTCCAGCACGTCACCGATCATCAAGGTCAGGCGCACCCGGCCCTGCTCGAACACAAACGGCTGGAAGCCTTGGTGCACCGCCACGTATTGAGCCAGCAACTGGCTGCTGAACGGCGCCAGTTGCGGCCACAGAGCCAGGGCGCGGCCGAGGTCGGCGCGGGTCAGGGGGTATTTTTCGACGCTGATGAAATGCAGCCGCGCATCACGCGGGGCGCACTCGGCAAACAGCTGCCAGGCGCAGAAGAAGTTCAAGCCGGTACCGAAGCCGGTTTCACCGATCACCAGGCACTGGCCCGGCTGCAGCGCAGTGAAACGCCGGCGCAGGTCGTTCTGGTCGATGAACACATGACGGGTTTCCTCCAGGCTCTGCTCCTTGGAGAAATAGATGTCATCGTATTGGCGCGAGTGCGGTCGGCCTTGGTCATCCCAGTCGATCTGGGCGTATTGGGTTACTTCGGTCATGTTCGGCTCAGCGTTGGCAAGAGGGCCATTTTAGCTGATCGGTGCCAGGCTGTTTGACCTGCGGCAGGCTTTGTTTTGTACCGACAAAGGTTTTTACAATCCGCTAGTCTTGCTTATCCATGTAGGGAGCCTGGTATGTTCGAATCCGCTGAAATTGGTCACGCCATCGATAAAGACACCTATGAAGCCGAGGTTCCGGCACTGCGTGAAGCGCTGCTGGAAGCCCAGTTCGAACTCAAGCAGCAGGCGCGTTTTCCGGTGCTGGTGCTGATCAACGGCATCGAAGGCGCCGGCAAGGGCGAGACAGTCAAGCTGCTCAACGAATGGATGGACCCGCGCTTGATCGAGGTGCGCACCTTCGACCAGCAGACCGACGAAGAGCTCGCCCGGCCACCGGCCTGGCGCTATTGGCGGGCACTGCCGGCCAAGGGGCGGATGGGCGTGTTTTTTGGCAACTGGTATAGCCAGATGCTTCAGGGGCGGGTGCATGGCCAGTTCAAGGATGCCGTGCTCGACCAGGCCATTCGTGGCGCCGAGCGCTTGGAGGAGATGCTCTGCGATGAAGGCGCGCTGATCTTCAAGTTCTGGTTCCACCTGTCCAAGAAGCAGATGAAGGCCCGGCTCAAGGCGCTCAATGACGACCCGTTGCACAGCTGGCGGATCAGCCCGCTGGACTGGCAGCAGTCGGAGACCTACGACCGTTTCGTGCGCTTTGGTGAGCGGGTGCTGCGGCAAACCAGCCGTGACTACGCGCCCTGGCACGTGATCGAAGGCGTCGATCCGCATTACCGCAGCCTGGCCGTGGGCAAGATTCTGCTCGAAGGGCTGCAGGCGGCGCTCAAGGCCAATCACGCACCGATCCACCAGGCCAACATCGCCCCGCTGGGCGAAAGCATCGACCAGCGGAGCCTGCTTGGCAGCCTCGACCTGAGCCTGCACCTGGACAAGGACGACTACCAGGAGCAGTTGATCACCGAGCAAGCGCGCCTGGCCGGTTTGCTGCGTGACAAACGCATGCGCCGGCATGCGCTGATCGCGGTTTTCGAGGGCAATGATGCGGCGGGCAAGGGCGGTGCCATCCGCCGGGTTGCGGCGGCGCTAGACCCGCGTCAGTACCGCATCATACCGATTGCCGCGCCCACCGAAGAAGAGCGCGATCAGCCTTATTTGTGGCGTTTCTGGCGGCACATTCCGGCGCGCGGCAAGTTCACCGTGTTCGATCGCTCCTGGTATGGCCGGGTGCTCGTCGAGCGGGTCGAAGGCTTTTGCAGCCAGGCTGACTGGATGCGTGCCTATGGCGAGATCAACGACTTTGAAGAGCAACTGAGCAACGCCGGGGTCGTGCTGGTCAAGTTCTGGCTGTCGATCGACGAACAGACCCAGCTCGAGCGCTTCCAGGAACGGGAGCAGATCCCGTTCAAGCGCTTCAAGATCACCGAGGAAGACTGGCGCAACCGCGAAAAATGGGGGCAGTACGCGGAGGCGGTGGGCGACATGGTTGATCGCACCAGCACCGAGATCGCGCCCTGGACCCTGGTTGAGGCCAATGACAAGCGCTGGGCGCGGGTCAAGGTTTTGCGCACCATCAATGAGGCGCTGGAGGCGGCGTTCAAGAAGGACAAGAAATAGGACCTCATCGCCGGCAAGCCAGCTCCCACAGAAAGGGTGCAAACCTGGCCTTGTGGGAGCCGGCCTTGCCGGCGATGGGGCGCGTAGCGGCGCCAGCAGGAACTCAGGGAATGAAGTACTGAATTCTTTTCCACAATCGCGCCTGTCTCCCCACCAGCCCACCCCGTAGAATCCGGTTTCCCCCCACCACAGGGCTATCGAGGCTGGTTATGCATATTTCTTCCGGACGCTGGGTTTACGGTCTGTCCTTGTCGCTACTGACCGCCGTGCTCTGGGGTATCTTGCCGATCAAGCTCAAACAGGTGCTGCAGGTGATGGACCCGATCACCGTGACCTGGTTTCGCCTGCTGGTTTCCGGTGGTCTGCTGCTGGCCTGGCTGGCGGCGAGCAAGCGCCTGCCCTCGTTCGACAACCTCGGGCGCAAGGGCTGGGGCCTGGTGTTGCTGGCCACCTGCGGCCTGGTCGGCAACTATGTCCTGTACCTGGTCGGGCTCAAGTTGCTCAGCCCCGGCACTGCGCAACTGGTGGTGCAGATGGGCCCGGTGCTGTTGCTGGTGGCCAGTGTGTTCCTGTTCAAGGAGCGATTCAGCCTGGGGCAGGGCATGGGCCTGGCGATCCTGCTGGTGGGCTTTGGCCTGTTTTTCAATCAGCGCCTGGATGAGCTGTTGAGCTCCTTGAGTGTCTATACCACCGGCGTGCTGACCATTTTGCTGGCGACCACCATCTGGGTGTTCTATGCCCTGAGCCAGAAGCAACTGCTGACGGTGTGGAATTCACTGCAGGTGATGATGGTGATCTACCTGTGCTGCGCGGCGCTGCTGACGCCCTGGGTGCATCCGCTCGAAGCCCTGCAATTGAGCCCGCTGCAAGGCTGGCTGTTGCTCGCCTGCTGCCTGAACACCCTGGTGGCCTATGGCGCCTTTGCCGAAGCCCTGGCGCACTGGGAAGCCTCCAAGGTCAGCGCGACCCTGGCGATTACGCCGTTGATCACCTTCGTCGCCGTGGCCCTGGCGGCCTGGTTCTGGCCCGACTACGTGCACGCCGAGCAGATCAACACCCTGGGCTACATCGGTGCGCTGGTGGTGGTGCTGGGTTCGGCGCTGACCGCCCTGGGCCCGTCGATCATGGCCGGCTGGCGGGCCAGGCGCGTACGCCTGGCCCGGTGACTCAGCCCTTGTCGCCCGGTTCGAGCATTTTTTCCGGGCGTACCCACTGGTCGAACTGCTCGTTGGTCAGGTAGCCCAGGGTCAGCGCCGCCGCGCGCAGGGTGGTGCCTTCGCTGTAGGCCTTCTTGGCGATTTCCGCCGCCTTGTCGTAGCCGATGTGCGGGTTGAGCGCGGTCACCAGCATCAGCCCGCGCTCCAGGTGCGCGGCCATCTGTTCGGTATCCGGTTCGATACCGGCAATGCAGTGCTGCTGGAAGTTGCTGCAACCGTCAGCCAGCAGGTCGATGGACTGCAGCAGGTTGTGGATGATCACCGGCTTGAACACGTTCAACTGCAAGTGCCCTTGGCTTGCGGCAAAGCCGATCGCGGTGTCATTGCCCAATACCTGGCAGACCAGCATCGACAGGGCCTCGCATTGGGTCGGGTTGACCTTGCCGGGCATGATCGAGCTGCCCGGCTCGTTGGCCGGCAGGCGCACTTCGGCAATGCCGCCGCGCGGGCCGGAGCCGAGCAGGCGCAGGTCGTTGGCCAGCTTCATCAGCGCCACGGCGAGGGTTTTCAGGCCGCCGGCGAGGGTGGTCAACGGTTCATGGCCGGCCAGGGCGGCGAACTTGTTCGGCGCGGTAACAAAAGGCAGGCCGCAAAGGGCGGCAAGCTCGGCGGCAATGGCTTCGGCAAACCCGTGCGGGGCATTCAGGCCGGTGCCCACGGCAGTGCCGCCCTGGGCCAGCTCGCACACCGCTGGCAGCGCCGAGCGAATGGCGCGTTGGGCGTAATCGAGCTGGGCGACATAGGCCGAGAGTTCCTGGCCGAAGGTGATCGGCGTGGCGTCCATCATGTGGGTACGGCCGGTCTTCACCAGATGCTGATGGCGCGCTGCCAGTTCCGCCAGCCCCGACGACAATTCGCCAATCGCTGGCAGCAGCTTGTGCTGCACCGCCTGGGCGGCAGCGATGTGCATGGCGGTGGGGAAGCAGTCGTTGGAGCTCTGCGAACGGTTGACGTGATCGTTGGGGTGGACTGGCGCTTTGCCGCCTCGACCCTTGCCGGCCAGTTCGTTGGCCCGGCCGGCTATCACTTCGTTGACGTTCATGTTGCTCTGGGTGCCACTGCCGGTCTGCCAGACGACGAGTGGAAACTGGTCATCCAACTGGCCGTCGAGCACCTCGTCGGCGGCCTGTTCGATCAGTCGGGCGATGTCCGCCGGAAGGTCTCCGTTGCGGTTGTTGACCCGTGCTGCGGCTTTTTTGATCAGTGCCAGGGCATGCAAGACCGCCAGCGGCATGCGTTCCTTGCCGATGGCAAAATTGATCAGCGAGCGTTGCGTCTGGGCACCCCAGTAGGCCTGGTCAGGAACTTCGACCTGCCCCAGGCTGTCAGTTTCGATACGGCTCATGCTGCGCTCACTCCCTTGTGGTCTGAATTCGCAGTTTAGGTCCTTATTCGACATCGCGGTTCCATCGCGCGTCGATCCACTTGAGCACTGTGCCACTGTCGGCGCAGAATGCTCTACTCTGGGGTACTACCTCCTCTGTCTACTTGAAGGAATTCCGATGACCCGTCTTCGCGCCCTCTGCACTGCTGTAGCGCTGGTCTGCGCCAGCGGCCAGGTGCTTGCAGATACCGCCAGCCACAACGCCAGTGCTGAAAAATTCCTCATGATGGCACATGCCGACAAGCTCGGTACTCCGGTCTACATGCAGGTGCAGCAGATGTTTGCCCAGCGTTTCGAGCAGACCAAGGCACCCGCCTCGAAGAAGTCCGTGCTCGACAGCTACCAGGCCAAAGCCAACGCCGCCCTGGACCAGGCCATTGGCTGGAACAAGCTCAAGCCGGACATGGTCAAGCTCTACACCAGCACCTTCACCGAAAGCGAACTCAAGGACCTGGTAGCGTTCTACCAGTCGCCGCTGGGCAAGAAAGTCCTGGAGAAGATGCCGCAGGTGACTCAGCAATCGGCCCAGCTGACCCAGCAGAAACTGGAAAGCGCGGTACCGGTGGTCAACAAGCTGCTGGCTGACATGACCAATGAACTCGATCCGAACGCCGGCAAGGCCGCGCCGGCCAAGAAGTAACCAGCGGAGCCTGACATGACCATGCAGCAAAAAATCGAGCAGAGCCTGCAGGCGCTGGCACCCCAGCACCTTGAGGTGCTCGATGAAAGCCACATGCACAGCCGTGGGCAGCAGACCCACTACAAGGCGGTGCTGGTGAGCGAGCAGTTCGAAGGCCTGAACAGTGTCAAGCGTCACCAGAAGGTCTACGCCACCCTCGGTGAGCTGATGAGCCAGTTCCATGCCCTGGCACTGCACACCTACACGCCGCAGGAATGGCAGAAAATCGGCGTCGCCCCGGCCTCGCCGACCTGTGCCGGTGGCAGCAAGCACTGATTTCCTCGTCAGGTTTTTGCTAGAATGCTCAACGCGCCGCTTGTCGGCGCGTTTTTATTTGGCATCCGGTCCGCCCTTTGCGAGGGCGACCACCTGGAGAAGTTACTGCATGTCCCAAGCTATCGTCGTCGCGGCGCTGTACAAATTCGTCACCCTGAAAGATTACGTCGAGCTGCGCGAGCCGCTGCTCGAGAGCATGATGGCCAACGGCATCAAGGGCACCTTGTTGCTGGCCGAGGAAGGTATCAACGGCACCGTCTCCGGTACCCGTGAAGGCATCGACGGCCTGCTGGCCTGGCTGCGCAGCGATGCGCGCCTGGTGGATATCGACCACAAGGAATCCTACTGCGACGAACAGCCGTTCTACCGCACCAAGGTCAAGCTCAAGAAAGAGATCGTCACCCTCGGCGTGCCGGGCGTGGACCCGAACTACAAGGTCGGCACCTACGTCGAGCCCCAGGACTGGAACGCGCTGATCAGCGACCCTGAAGTGCTGCTGATCGATACCCGCAACGACTACGAAGTGGCGATCGGCACCTTCGACGGCGCGATCGACCCCAAGACCACCACCTTCCGCGAGTTCCCCGAGTACATCAAGGCCAACTTCGACCCGGCCAAGCACAAGAAAGTGGCGATGTTCTGCACCGGTGGCATCCGCTGCGAGAAAGCCTCCAGCTATATGCTCGGCGAGGGTTTTGAAGAGGTCTATCATCTTAAAGGCGGGATCCTCAAATACCTCGAAGAGGTGCCGCAGGATCAAAGCCGCTGGCAGGGCGACTGCTTCGTGTTCGACAACCGGGTCACCGTGCGTCACGACCTGACCGAGGGCGATTACGACCAGTGCCATGCCTGCCGCACCCCGATCAGCGTGGAAGACCGTGCGTCCGAGCACTACTCGCCAGGCATCAGTTGCCCGCATTGCTGGGACAGCCTGAGCGAAAAGACCCGACGCAGTGCCATTGACCGGCAGAAGCAGATCGAGCTGGCCAAGGCGCGCAATCAGCCTCACCCGATCGGTCACAATTACCGCAAAGCTGCCGAGGCCTGATTGATGTCCGCACGCCTGCTTTATGTGATGGACCCGATGTGCTCCTGGTGCTGGGGCTTTGCCCCTGTCGCCGAGGCCCTGATCGCCCAGGCGCGGGCAGCAGGCGTACCGACCCAGGTAGTGCTGGGTGGCCTGCGTTCCGGCAGCCGGGCGCTGGATGTCTCGACGCGCGGTTACATCCTCGATCACTGGCAGGCGGTGCACGACGCCACCGGGCAGGATTTTCAGTTCGAAGGTGCGCTGCCTGACGGTTTTGTCTACGACACCGAGCCTGCCTGCCGGGCCCTGGTCACCGCGCGCAGCCTTGACCCGCAGCATGTCGGCACGTTGCTCAAGCTGATCCAGCAAGCGTTCTACCTGCGTGGCGAAGACGTCACCCGCGCGCCTTTGCTGGTGGAGCTGGCCGAGCAGGCCGGTTACGAGCGCGCAGCCTTTGCCGAGGCCTTTACCAGCGCCGAACAACGCTCGGCCACGGCGGCGGACTTCACCTGGGTCCAGGACCTGGGCATCGCCGGCTTCCCGACCCTGCTGGCCGAACGCAATGGCCAGCTGGCTTTGCTGACCAACGGCTACCAGACCCTCGAATCCCTCGAACCGCTGCTCGGCCGCTGGCTGAAGCAGGCCGCCTGTGCTTGACCTGCCGGGTTCACCCGACCCGGTACCAGGGCCAGGCCCTGTGCATGCTGATCGCTTGAGCTGGGCAGAAATCCGCCGCCTGGCCCTGCGGCATAAAAAAGCCCTGTGGATCGCCAATGGCGTGGCCGTGCTGGCAGCGCTGTGCAGTGTGCCGATCCCCTTGCTGCTGCCGTTGCTGGTCGATGAAGTGCTGCTGGGGCATGGCGATGCCGCGCTGAAGTGGATGAACCAGTTCCTCCCCGGCAACTGGCAGGTTGCCGCCGGCTACATCGGCCTGATGCTGCTGTTCACCCTGACCCTGCGTTGCGCCGCCTTGGCCTTCAATGTGGTGCAGGCCAAGCTGTTTGCGGGCCTGGCCAAGGACATCGTCTACCGCTTGCGCATTCGTCTGATCGAGCGCCTCAAGCGCATCTCCCTCAGCGAATACGAGAGCCTGGGCAGCGGTACCGTGACCACCCACCTGGTCACCGACCTCGATACCCTCGACAAGTTTGTCGGCGAAACCCTCAGTCGCTTCCTGGTGGCCATGCTGACCCTGACCGGCACCGCCGCCATCCTGATGTGGATGCACTGGAAGCTGGCGCTGCTGATTCTGTTGTTCAACCCGTTGGTGATCTTTGCCACGGTGCAGTTGGGCAAGCGGGTCAAGCACCTGAAAAAACTGGAGAACGACAGTACCTCGCGCTTCACCCAGGCACTGACCGAAACCCTCGACGCGATCCAGGAAATCCGCGCCAGCAACCGTCAGGGCTATTTCCTCGGCCGCCTTGGCCTGCGCGCCCAGGAGGTACGCAACTACGCTGTCGCCTCGCAATGGAAAAGCGATGCCAGCGGACGTGCCAGCGGCTTGCTGTTCCAGTTCGGTATCGATATTTTCCGCGCCGCGGCGATGCTCACGGTGCTGTTCTCCGATTTGTCGATCGGGCAGATGCTGGCGGTGTTCAGCTACCTGTGGTTCATGATCGGCCCGGTCGAGCAACTGCTGAACCTGCAGTACGCCTATTACGCCGCCGGTGGCGCCCTGAGCCGGCTCAACGAACTGCTGGCGCGTGCCGACGAGCCGCAGTATCCCGGTGGCGTAGACCCGTTCAAGGGGCGCGACACCGTTGGCATCGAAGTGCAGGGGTTGCGCTTTGCCTACAACGACGAGCCGGTGCTCGATCAGCTCAACCTGTCGATCGCCCCGGGCGAGAAGGTCGCGATCGTTGGTGCCAGCGGCGGCGGCAAGAGCACCTTGGTGCAATTGCTGCTGGGCCTGTACAGCGCCCAGGCCGGGACCATCCGCTTTGGTGGCTCGACCCTGCAGGAAATCGGCCTGGAAACCCTGCGTGAGCATGTGGCGGTGGTGCTGCAGCACCCGTCACTGTTCAACGACACGGTGCGCGCCAACCTGACCATGGGGCGCGACTGCAGCGATGATGCCTGCTGGCAGGCGCTGAACATCGCCCAGCTCGACACCACCATTGCCGCCTTGCCGCAAGGCCTGGACAGCGTGGTTGGCCGCTCTGGCGTGCGCTTGTCCGGCGGCCAGCGCCAGCGCCTGGCGATTGCGCGGATGGTGCTGGCCGAGCCCAAGGTGGTGATCCTCGACGAGGCCACCTCGGCCCTGGATGCGGCCACCGAATACAACCTGCACCAGGCCCTGACTCGTTTTCTCAGTGCCCGCACCACCCTGATCATTGCCCACCGCCTCTCGGCGGTGAAGCAGGCCGACCGGGTGCTGGTGTTCGACGGCGGCCATGTCGCCGAGGACGGCGATCACCAGCAATTGATCGCCGAAGGTGGCTTGTACGCCAAGCTGTACGGCCATTTGCAACAGAGTTAGGGCAAATTGCTGTGCATGTGAGAAAAGCTCTCCAGTATTAATAGCAAATAGCCTAGGCTGTGCTTTTGTAGGTGAGATTCATCCGGCTCTGTTGCAAGGGACCTCATGAAGCGAAAACGGACTCTCGAAGCGCCAAAGTTGTTGGGCATTATCTGGCCATTTGTTGCTGTTGTACTGTTTCAGGCCTTGCTCGGGAGCATCAGCCTGTACGCGCTGTCGGCAGTGCGTGGTTATGTGGCGGGCGAGAGCTTGTGGTCCAAGGGCCAGAAAGACGCTATCTATTACCTCAACCTGTACGCTGACAGCCGCGACGAGGCGGTTTTCAAAAAGTATCGCAAGGCGATTGCCGTGCCCCAGGGTGGCCATGACCTGCGCGTGGCCCTCGACCTGCCGAGCCCGGATATCGACGCCGCGCGCCGTGGCATTCTCCAGGGCGGCAACCATCCCGACGACGTGTCCAGTGTGATCTGGCTGTACCTGAACTTTCACCAGGTCAGCTATATGCAGGAGGCCATCGAGCTGTGGGCGGTCGGTGACGGATTCCTGCGCCAGCTGGATGAAGTCGCCGAGCAGATGCACAACGGTTTTCGTTCAGGCCAGGCCGATGCCCGTAGGGTCGCGGGCTGGAAGGCGCAGATTGCTGCGATCAACGATGCCGTGACCCCGGCCGCGCGGGCTTTCAGCGACGCCCTGGGCGAAGGCTCGCGAATGTTGCTGCGGGTATTGCTGGTCACCAACCTTGCGACCGCACTGTTCCTGATTGCCCTGGCCTGGATGCGCTCGAGCAAGCTGCTGGCCCAGCGCCAGGCCTTTGCCAATGCCCTGGAAGTGGAGAAGGAGCGGGCGCAGATCACCCTCGAATCCATCGGCGATGGCGTCATCACCACCGATGTCGAAGGCTGTATCGCCTACATGAATCCCGCGGCCGAACAGCTGACCCACTGGCATGCGGCCCAGGCCCAGGGTTTGCCCCTGGCGGCGCTGTTCAGCCTGCTGGACGAGAATGCCGAAAAAGACAGCCTGACCCTGGTCGAGCGCGTACTTGAGGGCGGGCTCAAGGGCGGCAGCGAACACACCAAACTGATCCAGCGTCTGGACGGCAGCACTGTGTCGGTCACCCTGGTGGGCGCGCCGATCATGGCTGAGGGCAAGGTCAGTGGCATCGTCCTGGTGCTTCACGACATGACCCAGGAGCGTCAGTACATCGCCAACCTGTCCTGGCAGGCGACCCACGATGCCCTGACGGGCCTGGCCAATCGCCGCGAGTTCGAATACCGCCTGGAACTGGCGCTCAATGCGCTGGCACGCAAACCGGCGCGCCACTCCTTGATGTTTCTTGACCTGGACCAGTTCAAGCTGGTCAACGATACCTGTGGCCATGCTGCCGGGGACGAGCTGCTGCGCCATATCTGCGCCGTGTTGCAGGCCGGGCTGCGCGAAGGCGATACCCTGGCGCGGCTGGGCGGCGACGAGTTCGGCATCCTGCTGGAGAACTGCCCCCAGGAGCAGGCTGAACGCATTGCCGAGAGCTTGCGCCAGGCGGTGCAGAGCCTGCACTTCGTGTGGAAGGGGCGGCCATTCATGACCACCGTGAGCCTGGGGCTGGTGCATATCGCCCAAGGGCCGGCCACCCTGGAAGCCTCGCTGCGGGCAGCCGACATGGCGTGCTACATGGCCAAGGAAAAGGGCCGCAACCGCGTGCAGGTGTACCACGCCGACGACAGTGAGCTGTCCATGCGTTTTGGCGAGATGGCCTGGATCCAGCGCCTGCACGTGGCCCTGGAAGAGAACCGCTTCTGCCTCTATGCCCAGGAAATTGCCGCCCTGGGGCCCCATGAAGGCGTCGGGCATATCGAGATCCTCCTGCGCCTGCACGACGAGAGCGGCCGCATCATCCTCCCTGACAGCTTCATTCCCGCCGCCGAGCGCTATGGCCTGATGACCGCGCTGGACCGTTGGGTGGTGCGCAGTGTGTTCAAGGTCATCCGCCAATGCCTGGACGAGCAACGCGACGGCCCATTGGCCATGTGCGCGATCAACCTGTCGGGCAGCAGTATCGGTGACGACAAGTTTCTTGAGTACCTGCAGCGGCTGTTTGCTGAGTTCGCCATTCCGCCGCACATGATTTGTTTCGAAATCACTGAAACCAGTGCAATCGCCAACCTGGGCAGTGCCATCCGCTTTATCAACGAGCTCAAGGGGCTAGGTTGCCGGTTCTCGCTGGATGACTTCTGCGCCGGTATGTCGTCGTTCGCCTATTTGAAGCATTTGCCTGTAGACTTCCTGAAAATCGACGGAAGTTTTGTCAAGGACATGCTCGATGACCCGATCAACCGGGCCATGGTCGAGGTGATCAACCACATCGGTCACGTGATGGGTAAACGCACCATCGCCGAGTTTGTCGAAACCCCGTTGATCGAGCAGGCCCTGCAGGAGATTGGCGTCGACTACGCCCAGGGATACCTGATCGAGCGGCCACAGGTGTTCACCTGTGACAGCTTGCAGCGCAAACGGATTGCTGCAAGGCCCCTGTTGTTCAAGGCGCCGGGGACCTTTCGCTGAGATCCACCGAAAATCACAAGGAACAAGGAGCTGACAGTGATTGACGCGTTTATTCGTACTGGTCCATTGATGGACCCCAGCAGTTACCCGTTTTGGGCCCAGCAGTTGATCAAGGACTGCAGCGAGAGCAAGCGTCGGGTGGTGGAGCACGAGCTTTATCAACGTATGCGTGATGGTCGCCTCAGTGGCCGGACCATGCGCCAGTACCTGATTGGCGGCTGGCCGGTGGTCGAACAGTTCTCCCTGTACATGGCCAAGAACCTCACCAAGACCCAGTACGCCCGCCACCCCGGCGAAGACATGGCGCGGCGCTGGCTGATGCGCAACATCCGCGTCGAACTCAACCATGCCGATTACTGGCTGTTCTGGGCCCAGGCCCATGGCGTCGCCCTCGAAGACCTGCAGGCGCAGCAAGTCCCCAGCGAACTCAATGCCCTCAGCGACTGGTGCTGGCACACGTGTGCGACCGATTCGCTGGTGGTTGCCATTGCCGCTACCAACTACGCCATCGAAGGTGCAACCGGTGAGTGGTCGGCGCTGGTTTGCTCGACTGGCGTCTACGCCCAGGGTTTCCCGGAGGAAGGCCGCAAGCGCGCCATGAAATGGCTGAAGATGCACGCCCAGTACGATGACGCGCATCCGTGGGAAGCCCTGGAGATCGTCTGCACCCTGGCCGGCAACAACCCGTCGGTGGCGCTGCAAACCGAACTGCGCCGGGCCGTCTGCAAGAGCTACGACTACATGTTCCTGTTCCTTGAGCGCTGCATGCAGCACGAGCAGGAACAGCGCCAGCAGCCCGCCCGGGCGCGGGCGGAGCTGGCCGAGGGCTGAGCTTACTGGGCGTTGAAGGCCTGGCCGTTGATGCCAGTGCTGTCCGGGCCCATCAGGTACAGGTAGACCGGCATGATCTGCTCTGGCAGCGGATTGTTTTCCGGGGTTTCCGCAGGGTAGGCCTGGGCGCGCATGCTGGTACGGGTGGCGCCCGGGTTGACACTGTTGGCACGCACCGGCGCCACCCCTTCAAGCTCGTCGGCGAGGGTCTGCATCAGGCCCTCGGTGGCGAACTTCGACACCCCATAGGCACCCCAGTAGGCTCGGCCTTTGCGCCCGACGCTGCTGGAGGTGAAGATCACCGAGCCATCCGCCGACAGCTTGAGCAGCGGCAGCAGGGTGCTGGTGAGCATGAACATGGCATTGACGTTGACCTGCATCACGCGCATGAAGTTGTCGCCCGAGAGCTGCTCCAGCGGCGTGCGCGGGCCGATGATCGAGGCATTGTGCAGCAGGCCGTCGATATGGCCGAACTCGGCTTCGATCATCGCTGCCAGCTCGTCGTACTGGTGCGGCAGGGCGGTTTCCAGGTTGAACGGAATGACCGCGGGTTTCGGGTGGCCAGCCGCTTCGATCTCATCGTAGACCTGGCTCAGGTTGGCTTCGGTCTTGCCCAGCAGCAAGACGGTGGCGCCATGGGCGGCGTAGCTCTTGGCCGCGGCCGCACCGATGCCGCGACCGGCGCCGGTGACCAGAATGGTCCGGCCTTTGAGCAGGTCGGGGCGGGCAGAGTAATCGAACATGGGGTTACCTCTAGATAGGTGATGGCTTCATCGCTGGCAAGCCAGCTCCCACAAGGTTGGTGGTGACCTGTGGGAGCCGGCCTTGCCGGTACGAAGGTTCAGCAGCCGCAAAGCGCGTTATCGAGCACCTTGCGCAGCTCCAGCGGATGATCGACCACCACATCCGCGCCCCAGTTGTTGGGGTTGTCATCTGGATGAATGTAGCCGTAGCGCACCGCCGCAGTGCGGGTGCCGGCATCGCGGCCCGACTCGATGTCACGCAGGTCGTCGCCGACGAACAGCACGCTGGCCGGGTCCAGGTTGAGGGTCTTGCAAGCGAGGATCAGCGGCTCGGGGTCCGGCTTGCTGTTCTTCACGTGGTCCGGGCAGATCAGCAGCGCCGACCGTTCGCTCAGGCCCAGTTGCTGCATGATCGGCTCGGCGAAGCGCACCGGCTTGTTGGTGACCACGCCCCAGATCAGGTTGCCTTTCTCGATGTCGGCCAGCAGTTCGGCCATGCCGTCGTAAAGCTTGCTGTGCACCGCGCAACCCTGCTGGTAACGCTCGAGGAACTCCAGGCGCAGGGCCTCGAAACCTTCGGCTTCAGGGTCGAGGTCGAAGGTCGCCGACACCATGGCCTTGGCGCCGCCCGAGACCACGTCGCGGATTTTCTTGTCGTCGATGGCCGGCAGGCCGCGCTCGGCGAGCATGGCCTGGCAGATGGCGATGAAGTCCGGCGCCGTGTCGAGCAGGGTGCCGTCCATGTCGAAAAGTACCGCTCGCAAACGCATGCTTATTCCTCGCGCAGGGTCTGGATCATGTAGTTGACGTCAACGTCGTTGGCCAGCTTGTAGTGCTTGGTCAGCGGGTTGTAGGTCAGGCCGATGATGTCCTTGACGGTCAGGCCGGCATCGCGGCTCCAGGCGCCAAGCTCGGACGGGCGGATGAATTTCTTGAAGTCGTGGGTGCCGCGCGGCAGCAGCTTCATGATGTATTCGGCGCCGATGATGGCGAACAGGTAGGCCTTGGGGTTGCGGTTGATGGTCGAGAAGAACACCTGGCCGCCGGGCTTGACCATGCGCAAGCAGGCGCGAATCACCGAGGACGGGTCCGGCACGTGCTCGAGCATCTCAAGGCAGGTAACCACGTCGAACTGCTCGGGCATTTCTTCGGCCAGGGCTTCGGCGGTGATCTGCCGGTACTCGACGTTGACCCCGGACTCGAGCTGGTGCAGCTGGGCCACGGCCAGCGGCGCTTCGCCCATGTCGATACCGGTGACGGTGGCGCCGCGCAGGGCCATGGCCTCGCTGAGGATGCCACCGCCGCAGCCGACGTCGAGGACTTTCTTGCCGGCCAGCTTGACCCGCTCGTCGATCCAGTTGACCCGCAGCGGGTTGATGTCGTGCAGCGGCTTGAACTCGCTCTCGCGGTCCCACCAGCGGTGGGCCAGGGCTTCGAACTTGGCGATTTCGGCGTGGTCGACGTTGCTCATGGAACAGTCCTCTGAATCTTGGATAATTTGCTCTTGCCCGCCAGCACTGGCTGCCGGGCGCTTATTCGTTGCGCTCGCCGATCCGCTGGCCCCAGGCGCAGGCGGTGGCGTGCAGGGCCTGTTCGTCCAGGCGGGTCAGGCGCCGGTCGTCAAGCAGTGGCTTACCGGCAACCCAGACGTGCTTCACGCAGTCCCGGCCGCTGGCGTAGATCAGTTGCGAAACCGGGTCATACAGCGGTTGCTGGGCCAGCCCCGAGAGGTCGAAGGCGACCAGGTCGGCGGCCTTGCCCAGCTCCAGCGAACCGGTAATCGCCTCCAGGCCCAGGGCCCGGGCGCCATTGAGGGTGGCCATGCGCAGCGCCCGGTGGGCGTCCAGGGCGCTGGCCGAACCGGCCACGGCCTTGGCCAGCAGTGCCGCGGTACGGGTTTCGCCGAGCAGGTCGAGGTCGTTGTTGCTGGCCGCGCCATCCGTGCCGACGGCAACGTTGACGCCAGCCTGCCACAAGCGCTCGACCGGGCAGAAGCCGCTGGCCAGCTTGAGGTTGGACTCCGGGCAGTGCACCACACTGGTGTTGCTTTCTACCAGCAGGGCCAGATCCTCGTCGCTGACCTGGGTCATGTGAACCGCCTGCAGGCGCGGGCCGAGCAGGCCGAGACGGGCCAGCCGAGCCAGCGGGCGCTCGCCACGGGTCTGCAGCGATTGCTCGACCTCGAAGGCGGTTTCATGGATGTGCATGTGGATCGGCGCGTCCAGCTCTTCGGCAATGACGCGGATCTTTTCCAGGTTGTCGTCGCTCACCGTGTACGGCGCATGCGGGCCCAGCGCTACACTGATGCGTGGGTGGTGGCGCAGGTCGCCGAACAGCTCGATGCCCAACTGCAGGGCTTCGTCGGTGCTGCGCGCGCCGGGGATGGGGAAGTCCAGCAGGGGCACGGCGATCTGCGCGCGAATGCCGCTGAGGTGCACGCGCTCGCTGGCGACCTTGGGGTAGAAGTACATGTCGCTGAAGCAGGTGATACCGCCTTTGACCTGCTCGGCAATGGCCAGGTCGGTGCCGTCACGCACGAACGCTTCATCGACCCAGCGCCCTTCGGCCGGCCAGATGTGCTCTTCGAGCCAGGTCATCAGCGGCAGATCGTCGGCCAGGCCGCGAAACAGGGTCATCGCCGCGTGGCCGTGGGCGTTGATCAGCCCGGGGCTGAGCAGGCAGCCCGGCAATTCGCGGGTTTCGCTGGCAATAAACGCCTGGGCCTGGCTGCGCGGGCCGATGAACACGATCTGCCCATCGCGGATGCCCAGGCCGTGATCCTTCAATACCACCCCGGCAGGTTCGACCGGCACCAGCCAGGTAGGCAGGAGCAGCAGGTCGAGCGGCGTAGCGGGTTTGGGCATGACAGGTTTCCCTGGGCGACTGGAAGTGAGGGCGAAGTATACCCGAGCGTCCGCGCCTGGGGCTCGCTATAATCGTCCGCTTTTGATGTCCGAATGATGGGGTGAGGCATGCGCGATCGACTAATGGCTGCAGAGAAGGTGAAAGCCATCGATTGGCGGGATGGCACCCTTTATCTGCTCGACCAGCGCGCGCTGCCGGGCGCGCAGGTCTGGCTGGCCTGCGGCGATGCCGCTGCGGTGGCCGAAGCCATTCGCTCGATGGCGGTGCGCGGCGCTCCGGCCATCGGCATCAGTGCCGCCTACGGCCTGGCCATGGCGATTCGCCAGCGCCTGGCCGCTGGTGGGGATTGGGAAATGGCCCTGGAAGAGGACTTCGAGCTGCTGGTGCATGCCCGGCCAACCGCCGCCAACCTGTTCTGGGCCCTGAACCGCATGCGTGAACGCCTGCTGCGGCTCAAGCCGGGCGATGACGTACTGGCCATCATGGAGGCCGAAGCCATGGCCATCCACGACAGCGACCGCGAAGCCAACCTGACCATGGCCCAGCTGGGCGTGGAACTGATCCGCAAGCACCAGGGCAACGAGCAGACCATCCTTACCCACGGCAATACGGGTGCTCTGGCCACCGGTGGTTTCGGCACGGCCCTTGGGGTGGTGCGCGCCGCGTACCTGGAGGGCATGATCGAGCGTGTCTATGTCGGTGAAACCCGCCCGTGGCTACAGGGTTCGCGCCTGAGTGCCTGGGAGCTGGCAGGCGAGGGCATCCCGGCAACCATCACCGCCGATTCCGCCGCCGCCCACCTGATGAAAACCAAGGGCATTACCTGGGTGATCGTCGGCGCCGACCGCATCACCGCCAATGGCGATGTGGCGAGCAAGATCGGCACCTATCAGCTGGCGGTCAACGCCATGCACCATGGCGTGCGTTTCATGGTCGTGGCGCCCAGTTCGAGCATCGACATGAATCTTGAGAGCGGCGATGACATCCTCCTCGAAGAGCGCAGCGCCAGCGAGTTGCTGGAACTTGGCGGCGAGCCGCTGGGCGCCACTTTCGAGGCGTTCAACCCGGTGTTCGACGTGACCCCGGCCGACCTGATCGACGTGATCATCACCGAAAAAGGCATTGTCGAGCGCCCGGATACGGTGAAGATGGCGCAACTGATGTGCCGCAAGCGTTTGCATTGAGTCTTTGCCCTCGTCTGCGGCCTGCTGTAGCGGCTAACGGGCGTTATCGACGAGCAGTAGGGTAGTAGTGCCGCAGGCTACTCCCACCCTCTGGGCGATTGTGGTAACATCCGACGGTTTCCAAGGCCGCCCTGCGGGGCTGTCTTTACTGCGCAGATCCATGGCATAACTCGTTGATTTGTCGTAAGTCGTTGCAAGGAGTCACTTTGCAGCGGCGAGCTTCGTTCGTCCCATATGGATGTGACGAGGTTTCACCAGAAAAAGGAATCAGGCTTCTCATGGGCGAACTGGCCAAAGAAATCCTCCCGGTCAATATCGAAGACGAACTGAGACAGTCCTACCTCGACTACGCGATGAGCGTCATTGTCGGGCGTGCACTGCCCGATGCGCGTGATGGCTTGAAGCCCGTGCATCGCCGCGTTCTGTATGCGATGAGCGAACTGGGTAACGACTGGAACAAACCGTACAAGAAATCCGCCCGTGTGGTCGGTGACGTGATCGGTAAGTACCACCCGCATGGTGATACCGCCGTTTACGACACCATCGTACGTATGGCCCAGCCGTTCTCGCTGCGTTACCTGCTGGTCGACGGCCAGGGTAACTTCGGTTCGGTCGACGGCGACAACGCCGCCGCCATGCGATACACCGAAGTGCGCATGACCAAGCTGGCCCACGAGCTGCTGGCCGACCTGCACAAGGAAACGGTCGACTGGGTACCCAACTACGATGGTACCGAGCAGATCCCGGCGGTCATGCCGACCAAGATCCCCAACCTGCTGGTCAACGGTTCCAGCGGTATCGCCGTGGGTATGGCGACCAACATTCCGCCGCACAACCTCGGTGAAGTCATCGACGGTTGCCTGGCGCTGATCGACAACGCCGACATCACCGTCGATGAACTGATGCAGTTCATCCCCGGCCCCGACTTCCCGACCGCGGCGATCATCAACGGCCGCCAGGGCATCATCGAGGCCTACCGCACCGGCCGTGGCCGCATCTACATGCGCGCCCGCTCGATGGTCGAAGACATCGACAAGGTCGGTGGCCGCCAGCAGATCGTCGTCACCGAGCTGCCGTACCAGTTGAACAAGGCGCGTCTGATCGAGAAGATCGCCGAGCTGGTAAAAGAGAAAAAACTCGAAGGCATCACCGAGCTGCGCGACGAGTCCGACAAGGACGGTATGCGCATCGTCATCGAGCTGCGTCGTGGCGAAGTGCCGGAGGTGATCCTCAACAACCTCTACGCCCAGACCCAGCTGCAGAGCGTCTTCGGCATCAACGTGGTGGCGCTGATCGACGGCCGTCCGCGGGTGTTGAACCTCAAGGAGCTGCTCGAGGCCTTCGTTCGCCACCGCCGCGAAGTGGTCACCCGCCGTACCGTGTTCGAACTGCGCAAGGCGCGCGAACGCGGGCATATCCTTGAAGGCCAGGCGGTTGCCCTGTCCAACATCGACCCGGTGATCGCCCTGATCAAGGCTTCGCCGACGCCGTCCGAGGCCAAGGAAGCGCTGATCAGCACGCCGTGGGAATCCAGCGCCGTGCAGGTGATGGTCGAGCGCGCTGGCGCCGACTCCTGCCGCCCGGAAAACCTTGACCCGCAGTTCGGTCTGCGTGATGGCAAGTACTTCCTGTCGCCGGAACAGGCCCAGGCCATTCTGGACCTGCGCCTGCACCGCCTGACCGGCCTTGAACACGAGAAGCTGCTGGCCGAGTACCAGGAGATCCTCAACCAGATCGGCGAGCTGATCCGCATCCTCAACAGCGCCGAGCGCCTGATGGAAGTGATCCGCGAAGAGCTGGAGCTGATCCGTGCCGAATACGGCGACGTGCGCCGCACCGAGATCCTCGATGCGCGCCTGGACCTGACCCTGGGCGACATGATTCCGGAAGAAGACCGGGTCGTGACCATCTCCCATGGTGGCTACGCCAAGACCCAGCCGCTGGCCGCCTACCAGGCCCAGCGTCGCGGTGGTAAAGGCAAGTCGGCTACCGGCGTCAAGGACGAGGACTACATCTCGCACCTGCTGGTCGCCAACAGCCACACCACCCTGCTGCTGTTCTCCAGCAAGGGCAAGGTGTACTGGCTCAAGACCTATGAAATTCCCGAGGCCTCCCGTGCCGCGCGCGGTCGACCGCTGGTCAACCTGCTGCCGCTGGACGAGGGCGAGTACATTTCGACCATGTTGCCGGTCGAGGAGTACACCGAAGGTCACTTCATCTTCATGGCTACCGCCAACGGCACTGTGAAGAAGACCCCGCTGGAATCCTTCAGCCGTCAGCGCAGCGTTGGCCTGATCGCCCTGGAGCTGGACGAAGGCGATGTGCTGATTTCCGCGGCCATCACCGATGGCGAGCGTGAGGTCATGCTGTTCTCCGATGCCGGCAAGGTCACCCGCTTCAAGGAGTCCGACGTTCGCGCCATGGGCCGTACCGCCCGCGGTGTGCGTGGCATGCGCCTGGCCGAAGGGCAGAAGCTGATCTCCATGATCATCCCGGAAGAAGGCAGCCAAATCCTCACCGCTTCCGAGCGTGGTTACGGCAAGCGGACCGAAATCGGCGAGTTCCCCGAGTACAAGCGTGGCGGTCAGGGCGTTATCGCCATGGTCAGCAACGAGCGTAACGGACGCCTGGTCGGTGCGGTGCAGGTGCAGGACGGCGAGGAAATCATGCTGATTTCCGACCAGGGCACCCTGGTCCGTACCCGTGTCGGCGAAGTCTCCAGCCTGGGCCGTAACACCCAGGGTGTGACCCTCATCAAGCTGGCCAGCGACGAGACCCTGGTGGGTCTGGAGCGGGTCCAGGAGCCGTCCGAAGAGGAAGGTGACGAGGACTTCGATGCCGAGGTAGAGGGCGCTGACGTGGACGCCGATGCGGCGCCACAGGCCGACGCTGCCGACGAAGAGGCACAGCCGGAATAAACAAGTAGTAGCGTAATCCTGGTGGGGGAGGTCGCGGCAGTCGGGCACGGCTCGCTGCCCGACCGGCTCCTGCGGACATCAAGAGCAGAGCGAGAGTGGATGTGAGCAAACGAGCCTTTAACTTCTGCGCAGGCCCTGCTGCGCTTCCCGACGCTGTTCTGCAGCGCGCCCAGGCTGAAATGCTGGACTGGCGTGGCAAAGGCCTGTCCGTGATGGAAATGAGTCACCGTAGCGATGACTACGTGGCCATTGCCGAGAAGGCCGAGCAGGATCTGCGCGACCTGATGTCCATTCCCACCAATTACAAGGTCCTGTTCCTGCAGGGCGGTGCGAGCCAGCAGTTCGCCGAGATCCCGCTCAACCTGCTGCCCGAAGAGGGGACCGCCGACTATATCGAAACCGGTATCTGGTCGAAAAAAGCCATCGAAGAGGCGCGCCGCTACGGCAACATCAACGTTGCTGCCAGCGCCAAGCCTTACGACTACCTGGCCATCCCTGGCCAGAACGAGTGGGAGCTGAGCAAGAATGCCGCCTACGTGCACTACGCCTCGAACGAGACCATCGGTGGTCTGGAGTTCGACTGGGTGCCGCAGACCGGTGATGTGCCGCTGGTGGTCGACATGTCCTCGGACATCCTTTCGCGTCCGGTCGATGTCTCCAACTTCGGCCTGATCTACGCCGGCGCCCAGAAGAACATCGGCCCGAGCGGCCTGGTGGTGGTGATCGTCCGCGAAGACCTGCTCGGCCGCGCCCGCAGCAGCTGCCCGACCATGCTCGACTACAAGGTCGCGGCCGACAACGGCTCGATGTACAACACCCCGGCGACCTATTCCTGGTACCTTTCCGGGCTGGTCTTCGAGTGGCTGAAAGAGCAAGGCGGCGTCGAGGCCATGGAGCAGCGCAACCGGGCCAAGAAGGACCGCCTGTACGGCTTCATCGACAGCAGCGAGTTCTACACCAACCCGATCAGCGTCAATGCCCGTTCGTGGATGAACGTGCCGTTCCGCCTGGCTGACGAGCGCCTGGACAAGGCGTTCCTCGCTGGCGCCGACGCTCGCGGCCTGCTCAACCTCAAGGGGCACCGCTCGGTCGGCGGCATGCGCGCCTCGATCTACAACGCCCTGGGTCTGGATGCCGTTGAAGCGCTGGTTGCCTACATGGAAGAATTCGAGAAGGAGCATGGATGATGTCTGAGCAGGAACTCAAAGCGCTGCGGGTGCGCATTGACAGTCTCGATGAGAAGATCCTCGAGCTGATCAGTGACCGTGCCCGTTGCGCGCAGGAAGTGGCGCGGGTCAAGACTGCGACCTTGGCCGAAGGCGAGACCCCGGTATTCTATCGCCCCGAGCGTGAAGCCCAGGTGCTCAAGCGCGTGATGCAGCGTAACCAGGGGCCGCTGGGCAACGAAGAGATGGCGCGTTTGTTCCGCGAAATCATGTCGTCGTGCCTGGCCCTGGAACAGCCGCTCAAGGTGGCCTACCTGGGCCCTGAGGGGACCTTTACCCAGGCGGCGGCGCTGAAGCATTTCGGCCATGCGGTGATCAGCAAGCCGATGGCGGCCATCGACGAAGTGTTCCGCGAAGTGGCGGCCGGTGCCGTCAACTTTGGCGTGGTGCCGGTGGAAAACTCCACCGAAGGTGCGGTCAACCACACCCTCGACAGCTTCCTTGAGCACGATATGGTGATCTGCGGCGAAGTCGAGCTGCGTATTCACCACCACCTGCTGGTGGGCGAGAACACCAAGACCGACAGCATCAGCCGTATCTACTCCCACGCCCAGTCGCTGGCCCAGTGCCGCAAGTGGCTGGACGCTCACTACCCGAATGTCGAGCGCGTCGCGGTGTCGAGCAACGCCGAAGCGGCCAAGCGGGTCAAGGGCGAGTGGAACTCGGCGGCGATCGCCGGCGACATGGCGGCTGACCTGTACGGCCTGACCCGTCTGGCCGAGAAGATCGAAGACCGTCCGGACAACTCCACGCGCTTCCTGATGATCGGTAACCAGGAAGTGCCGCCGACCGGCGATGACAAGACCTCGATTATCGTTTCCATGAGCAACAAGCCGGGCGCCTTGCACGAGTTGCTGGTGCCGTTCCATGAGAACGGCATCGACCTGACTCGTATCGAGACTCGTCCTTCGCGCAGCGGTAAATGGACCTACGTATTCTTCATCGATTTCGTCGGCCACCACCGCGACCCGCTGATCAAAGCCGTGCTGGAGCAGATCAGCCAGGAAGCCGTGGCCCTGAAGGTGTTGGGTTCCTACCCCAAAGCGGTACTCTGAAGCGATGAGTGGCGTACATGCAGTCTTGAACAGGGTCCAGCTCCGTGGTTGAAGTCGTGGTAAACAAGCCTGAGCCGATCATCGGTCGGCTGGTGGTGGTCGGGTTGGGCCTGATTGGCGGGTCCTTCGCCAAGGGCTTGCGTGAAAGCGGCCTGTGCCGCGAAGTGGTCGGTGTCGATCTGGATCCGCAGTCGCGCAAGCTGGCGGTGGAGCTGGGTGTGGTCGATCGCTGTGAGGACGACCTCGCCGTCGCCTGCGTCGGTGCTGACGTCATTCAGCTTGCCGTGCCGATCCTGGCCATGGAAAAGCTCCTCGCCCGCCTGGCTCGGCTTGATCTGGGGCAGGCGGTGCTGACCGACGTCGGCAGCGCCAAGGGCAATGTCGTGCGCGCAGCTCGCGAGGCCCTTGGCGGGCATTTGCCGCGCTTCGTGCCCGGGCATCCGATTGCCGGCTCCGAGCAGAGCGGGGTGGAGGCTTCCAATGCTGCTCTGTTCCGCCGCCACAAAGTCATTCTCACGCCGCTGGCCGAAACCGATCCTGCTGCCCTGGCGCTGGTCGACCGGCTTTGGCGTGCGCTGGAGGCCGATGTCGAGCATATGCAGGTCGAGCGCCATGATGAAGTCCTGGCGGCGACCAGTCATCTGCCGCACCTGCTGGCCTTCGGCCTGGTCGATTCCCTGGCCAAGCGCAATGAAAACCTCGATATCTTCCGTTACGCTGCCGGAGGTTTCCGCGATTTCACGAGAATCGCCGGAAGCGACCCGGTCATGTGGCACGACATTTTCCTCGCCAACCGCGAGGCTGTCCTGCGCACGCTGGATACATTTCGCAGCGATCTCGACGCCTTGCGCGACGCGGTCGATGCAGGGGATGGGCATCAGTTGCTGGGCGTCTTCACCCGCGCCCGTGTTGCCCGCGAGCATTTCAGTAAAATCCTGGCCCGACGGGCCTATGTGGACGCTATGAACTCCAACGACCTGATTTTCCTGGCAAATCCTGGTGGCCGCGTATCTGGCCGTATTCGTGTACCAGGTGACAAATCGATTTCCCATCGCTCGATCATGCTCGGCTCCCTGGCTGAAGGCACCACTGAAGTGGAAGGCTTCCTCGAGGGTGAAGATGCCCTGGCGACCTTGCAGGCCTTCCGCGACATGGGGGTGGTCATCGAAGGCCCGCACCATGGCCGGGTAACCATCCACGGCGTCGGCCTCAACGGCCTGAAGCCGCCACCGGGCCCGATCTATCTGGGCAACTCCGGCACCTCGATGCGTCTGCTGTCGGGCCTGCTGGCCGCACAGCCGTTCGATACCGTATTGACTGGCGATGCCTCGTTGTCCAAGCGGCCAATGAACCGCGTGGCCAACCCGCTGCGGGAAATGGGCGCAGTAATCGAAACCGCCGCCGAAGGTCGTCCGCCGATGACCATCCGCGGCGGCCACGCGCTCAAGGCCTTGACCTACACCCTGCCGATGGCCAGTGCCCAGGTCAAATCCTGCCTGCTGCTGGCCGGTCTGTATGCCGAAGGCAAGACCACTGTCACCGAGCCTGCGCCGACCCGTGACCACACCGAGCGCATGCTCCGTGGTTTTGGCTACAGCGTTAAGGTCGACGGCCCTACGGCTTCGCTGGAGTCGGGCGGCAAGCTCAGCGCCACGCATATCGAAGTGCCGGCCGACATTTCCTCGGCGGCCTTCTTCCTCGTGGCGGCGTCGATTGCCGAAGGCTCCGAGCTGCTGCTCGAGCACGTTGGCATCAACCCGACCCGTACCGGCGTCATCGACATCCTGCGCCTGATGGGCGGCGACATTACCCTGGAAAACCAGCGTGAAGTCGGCGGTGAACCGGTGGCTGACTTGCGCGTGCGCGGGGCTAAACTCAAGGGTATCGAGATCCCCGAGCACCTGGTGCCACTGGCTATCGACGAGTTCCCGGTGCTGTTCGTCGCCGCGGCCTGTGCCGAAGGCCGTACCGTGCTGCGCGGCGCCGAAGAGCTGCGGGTCAAGGAGTCCGACCGCATCCAGGTCATGGCCGACGGCCTGCTGGCCCTGGGCGTGAAGTGCGAGCCGACGCCGGACGGCATCATCATCGATGGCGGCGTTATTGGCGGTGGTGAAGTTCATGGTCATGGCGACCATCGCATCTCCATGGCCTTCAGTGTTGCCTCGTTGCGCGCCACGGCGCCAATCCGCATCCATGACTGCGCCAACGTCGCGACCTCGTTCCCGAACTTCCTCGCCCTGTGCGCCGAAGTCGGCATTCGCGTGGCAGAAGAGGGCAAGTCGTGAGTTCCAACGCACCGGTCATCACCATCGACGGGCCGAGTGGTTCGGGCAAGGGTACCGTTGCCGGCCTGCTGGCCCGTGAGCTGGGTTGGCGCCTGCTGGATTCCGGCGCGCTGTACCGGTTGCTGGCCTTTGCCGCCAACAACCACGGCGTCGACCTGACCAATGAAGAACTGTTGGTCAAGATCGCTGCGCACCTGGATGTGCAGTTCATCGCTGCCGAGCCGGGCAAGCTGCAGCAGATCATTCTCGAGGGCGAGGATGTCAGTCATGTCATTCGCACCGAAACCGTCGGTGCCGGTGCCTCGATGGTCGCCTCGCTGCCGGCGGTGCGCGAGGCCTTGTTGCAACGTCAGCGGGCATTCCAGGAAGCCCCGGGGCTGATTGCCGATGGTCGCGACATGGGCACCGTGGTGTTTCCGGATGCACCGCTCAAGGTGTTTCTGACCGCCAGCGCCGAGGAACGTGCTCGCCGCCGTTACTTGCAGTTGAAGGCAAAAGGCGAAGATGTTAGTCTGTCAAGTCTGCTAGAAGAGATCCGTGCGCGTGATGAGCGTGACACCCAGCGCGCAGTGGCCCCGCTCAAACCGGCGGCCGATGCGATCCAGCTGGATTCCACGGAGTTGTCCATCGAGCAGGTGTTGCAACGCATCAAGAGCGAGATCGCCCTGCGCGATATCGCCTGATGGCCAGGAGAGCAGGCAGGGGCACCAGTCAACGTCCTGCCGGCTTTCCTTTATATGAACGAAACCCACATTGTCTGGAATGTGGCTGATGGGCGTTTGTCCCGCCCGAATCTACAGGAATTAAAATGAGCGAAAGCTTTGCAGAACTCTTTGAAGAAAGCCTGAAAACCCTCAATCTTCAGCCGGGTGCGATCATCACCGGTATCGTTGTCGACATCGACGGCGACTGGGTTACCGTACACGCTGGCCTGAAGTCCGAGGGCGTCATCCCGCTCGAGCAGTTCTACAACGAAGCTGGCGAGCTGACCATCAAGGTCGGTGACGAAGTTCACGTTGCGCTGGACGCGGTCGAAGACGGCTTTGGCGAAACCAAACTGTCCCGTGAAAAAGCCAAGCGCGCCGAGTGCTGGATTGTTCTGGAAGCAGCTTTCGCCGCCGAAGAAGTGGTCAAGGGCGTTATCAACGGTAAGGTTAAAGGCGGCTTCACTGTCGACGTTAACGGTATCCGTGCGTTCCTGCCTGGTTCCCTGGTTGATGTCCGCCCAGTGCGCGACACCACCCACCTGGAAGGCAAAGAGCTGGAATTCAAGGTCATCAAGCTGGACCAGAAGCGCAACAACGTTGTCGTTTCCCGTCGCAGCGTCCTGGAAGCCGAGAACAGCGCCGAGCGCGAAGCTCTGCTGGAATCCCTGCAGGAAGGCCAGCAAGTCAAAGGTATCGTCAAGAACCTCACCGACTACGGCGCATTCGTTGACCTGGGCGGCGTTGATGGCCTGCTGCACATCACCGACATGGCTTGGAAGCGTATCAAGCACCCATCGGAAATCGTCAACGTTGGCGACGAGATCGATGTCAAGGTTCTGAAGTACGATCGCGAGCGTAACCGTGTATCCCTGGGTCTGAAGCAACTGGGTGAAGACCCATGGGTTGCTATCAAGGCTCGTTACCCAGAAAGCACCCGCGTCATGGCGCGTGTTACCAACCTGACCGACTACGGCTGCTTCGCAGAGCTGGAAGAAGGCGTGGAAGGCCTGGTACACGTTTCCGAAATGGACTGGACCAACAAGAACATCCATCCTTCGAAAGTCGTACAAGTCGGCGACGAAGTGGAAGTCATGGTTCTGGACATCGACGAAGAGCGTCGTCGTATCTCCCTGGGCATCAAACAGTGCAAGTCCAACCCATGGGAAGACTTCTCTGGCCAGTTCAACAAGGGCGACAAGATCTCCGGCACCATCAAGTCGATCACCGATTTCGGTATCTTCATTGGTCTGGACGGCGGCATCGACGGCCTGGTTCACCTGTCGGACATCTCCTGGAACGAAGTCGGCGAAGAAGCCGTACGTCGCTTCAAGAAGGGCGACGAGCTGGACACCGTCATCCTGTCTGTTGACCCAGAGCGCGAGCGCATCTCCCTGGGTATCAAGCAGCTGGAAAGCGATCCGTTCTCCGAGTACGTTGCTGCCAACGACAAGGGTGCAATCGTTAAGGGTGTTGTAAAAGAAGTTGACGCCAAAGGCGCCATCATCACCCTGGCCGACGACATCGAAGCCACTCTGAAAGCTTCCGAAATCAGCCGTGACCGCGTTGAAGACGCGCGTAACGTCCTGAAGGAAGGCGAAGAGATCGAAGCGAAGATCATCAGCGTTGACCGCAAATCGCGCGTCATCCAGCTGTCGATCAAGTCGAAAGACGACGCTGAAGAGAAAGAGGCTATCCAAAGCCTGAAAGAAGCTGCTCCTTCGGAAGCTGCTGACACCACCATGGCTGCGCTGCTGCGTCAGGCAATGGCCAAACAGAACTAAGTTCTGCTGGTGTTAAAAAAGGGCGACTTCGGTCGCCCTTTTTTGTGCCTGCGATTCCTCCCGCGCGCTGAAACCCTTGTGCCAGTGAGCTTCGGTGAAATTGGCGGCAAACCGCCATCATCTATTGTGCCAAGGCGTATTTCTTCAAATTCCGATTAAGTCAAGAACCGCCCTGTTCAAATCCTTCAGGTCATGCTAAAAACAACGAAGCAATGATCTAGCTGCTTGATAAAGAAGGGAAAAATATGACGAAGTCGGAGCTGATCGAACGTATTGTCACCCATCAAGGGCTGCTCTCATCCAAGGATGTCGAGCTGGCCATCAAGACTATGCTTGAGCAAATGTCCCAGTGCCTGGCCACTGGCGACCGCATCGAAATTCGCGGCTTCGGCAGCTTCTCCCTGCACTATCGCGCCCCCCGCGTAGGCCGCAACCCAAAAACCGGGCAGTCCGTCAGCCTGGACGGCAAGTTTGTGCCACACTTCAAGCCGGGGAAGGAGCTGCGGGATCGGGTGAATGAAGAAGAAGGGCAGCACGAAGATTAATTCGGATAAACGGGAGCCGTTGTGCGGAACTTTAAGCGGTTGATTCTGGTCGTATTTTTGTTATTGCTCGGCTTGGTTGTGCTAGCGTTTGTACTAGAGAATCAACAGCCGACCGCCGTGATGTTTGCCGGATTTAAAACACCCGACTTGCCGCTTTCAGTGCTGATGATTTCATTTTTTGCAAGTGGATTGGTATGCGGGCCTCTGGCGTTCTACTTCACTCGTCTGTTCGGGCGGAGAAAGAACTGAGGTATCTCCTTTCGGGGGGGGTAAAGGGGGCGCGTAGGAACGGTCTGTTTCGTTAGGGGGCAACGCTTTTTCCGTGGTTTTTCTACCGAACAGCGACGTACAGTGTAAATCACAGCAATGTAACCGTGAGTGGGACAAACAAGAATGCAAGACGGTAGATTTGAAAACCGCGCAGATGCAGATGCAGATATTGATTTCGTTGAGCTGCTTCGCCTCCTTTGGGCAGGGAAATTCCTAATCCTTCTGGTGGTATTGGTTTTTGGTTTGTTTGGATTGGGTTATGTTTTTATCACCAAGCCGGTCTACGAGGCAAAGGTATCGATCATCCCGCCGACGCAAAGCCAAATTGCTGAGTTGAACTACGGTCGCACCTCGGAGTCTGGTCTTGACCCATACTCCTTGAAAAGTGTTTATGACGTTTTCCTTCGTAATTTGCAGGCTGAGGCTCTTCGTCGCGAGTTTTTCAATACGCACTACCTTCCCTCTTTGGGGGCGGCGGCGGATGAAGCATCTAAAGACAAGCTGTACGAGCGCTTCGGCAAGACGTTGCGCGTTGTGTCTGCAGGAAAGGCTGAGCCGGATCGTTATGTTTTCTCCTTTCAGGCAGGTAGCCCGGAAGAGGCGCAGCAATGGCTGACAGAGTACGTTACCAAGGCTGGAATCAATGCCAGGGATGAGGTCATTGAAGACGCCGCCAGGGAGGCACAGGTCAGGGCTCGTAACATCAGTCAGCAGATCAGCACTTTGCGTGAAAGTGGACTGAAAATGCGCGAAGACCTGATTGTTCGCCTCAGAGAGGCGCTGCGAATTGCGCGTGCTATCGGGCTGGAAAAACCGCCACTGATCGACGGTGCGGCATCAGCGGAGCTTGCAGCCAGTGTCGATGGCGAGCTGACTTATATGCGCGGTGCGAAAGCCCTTGAGGCAGAGATAACCAACCTTGAGCGGCGTGGTTCGGATGACCCGTTCATTAATAAGCTGAGAGACCTGCAAGCGAGATACGAGTTTTACGCAGGGCTGGAAGCTGAACCAGGTGGCGTCAAGGTCTATCGTCTAGACGGTCAGATCGATGTGCCGGAGTCTCCCGTAGCACCAAAAAAACTGCTCATACTGCTCGGGGCAACACTTTTAGGAGCGATTCTTGGGGTCTTTTTAGTCTTGATGATCGCGCTGATAAAGCGCGTGGATCCGCGTTCTCCGCATGCAAGCGGCGCTTTGTGAATGATCTGAATGGTGGCACAATGTCCGACTTTCCTCGATTGCTGTAGAGCGAGTCGATTGTGCCTGTTTAGCTAGCGCTGAGTATCCCGCGTCGCAGTAACCGGCAATCGAGGGCAATCTGTCCGATTGAACGTAGGCGGTAGCAGTGACTAGTATGAGCAGGATCTCTCAGGTATCACATGGAGAAGTTGACCTTCTGTACGTTGTTAAGATTATCTGGACGCAAAAAAAAATCGTGCTGCTGTCGGTTCTGATAGCAGCACTTTTTGCGCTTGTTTATTGCTTTTTTTTTCTTGTACCCGTGTACCAGGTTACAAGCGTATTGCGACCCGTGCCAATGAATGAGTTAGACGCCCTCAACCGCTCGGGGCTTTACTCGCTATCATCGGAGAAAGCATTAAAGAAAGTGGCTTCTACGCTTGATTCCTATGATACGCGTCTTCGTTTTTTCAAAGAAAACCCAGCGCTTTTCAAGTCCTTTGAGAAGAATGACGAAAGTTCCGAGCTGGCGTTTGAACGATTCAATCGCGACTCGCTTAAAGTGCTCCTTTCCGATACAAAAAAGGACGCGCTTTCAAACAGCGTGAGTGCGGCCCTGGATTACAAGCAAGGCGTGGATGGTGTATCCATCCTCAACAAGTTTGTTGATTATGCTATTGAAACCGAGCGTGAAGCCATCAAGGCTGATATGACGGTAATTGTGCGAAACCGGATGGCAGAGCTAGCGGCTCAGCTTAGTGCTGCGAGGGTCGCCTATAGCAGCGGCAAAGAGTCTTTAATTGCGGGGCTCCTTGAGCAGGATGGCTTGAAGCAAGCGCAGCTGCAGGATGAGCTGAAGGCCTTAAGACAACAATTGAAACTCAATCGTATCGCACGCATGCAGCAACTGGCAGAGGCTATTGGCATCGCACGCAGCTTGGGCATTCAGCGGCCAACGACACCGTCTATGCTTGGAGACGCAGCGCGACCAGCTAATAACGTATTCCGGACGGAGGTTAACAACCAAGCGGTGCCTCTCTACTTCATGGGCGTTGATGCGTTGGAAGCCGAACGGGCAGCATTGGCGAAACGGGCCAATGACGATTTTACCGATGGCCGGGTAGCGCAAATCGCAAAAGAGCTCCAACTTTTGCAGCATAATCGCCAGGTGCAACTCTTGCAGAACCGTCAAAATGAAGACCTTTTTCTGCAAAATGTCGATGATGTTCGTAAAGAAATGGACCGCTTGAAGAATCTTGGTATTGATTTTGACAATATCAAAATGGTCCAGATTGATCGGCGCGCCATTGAGTCGTTACAACCGGTTCGACCAATGCGAGCGATTATCATATTGGTTGCGGTTTTGGTTGGTCTTTTGGTTGGAGTCGTCGTTGCGATTTTGCGTCATTATGCACTTCAGCAGGCATCGTTGGCGGTCGGGCGGCAAGTAGAGCAAACAGAGCGGGCTCTGGAGCGACGAACCAAGGGTGATGCGCTTCGCGAAACCCTATAAGTGACACTTGGCGGCTCAGATCCTAATTGTATTGATTCGCGGTAAAGAATCAGAGGGAATATGAAATTAATACGTACTAACATTCCTGATGTTGTTGTTCTGGAGCCAAGCGTATTTGAAGACGAGCGTGGATGGTTCTTCGAGAGCTATAGCGAGAGAGTCTTTCACGCATTGCTGGCTGAAAGCGGGCTGCCAGTACCCAGAGCTTTCGTACAAGATAATCGCTCCTGTTCAAAAAAGGGAGTGCTCAGGGGGCTTCATTATCAACGCGCCCCTCATCAACAAGGGAAATTGGTATGCGTCACTCAAGGCGCAGCGTTTGATGTCGCGGTCGATATCCGTGAGTCTTCGCCGACGTTTGGGAAATGGGTGGGTGTCGAACTGACCGCTGCCAATAAGAAAATGCTGTGGATTCCAGAAGGCTTTGCCCATGGTTTTGTAGCGCTTGAAGAGGATACGCACTTCCACTACAAAACCACAGATTATTACGCCAAAGAGTGTGAGGGCGCTATTCGCTGGGATGATCCGACGCTGGCTATAAAGTGGCCTGAAAAGGTCGATTTCATTATCAATCAAAAAGACCGCGATGCGCCTTTTTTAAAAAGTGTGCAGGAGATAGCTGAGTGAGTCTTATCGATACGATCGACTTTCAGGTCATGGGCGATGACCGTGGGCAATTGGTAGCGCTTGAAGGGGGGAAAAATATTCCCTTTGATATTAAAAGAGTTTACTACCTGACTGGCACGAAAGCAGGTGTGCCCAGAGGCTTTCATGCCCACAAGGAGCTGCAGCAGATAGCTGTGTGTGTGGCCGGCAAGTGCCGGATGATCATGGATGACGGGAAGGAGAGGGCTGAAAGCTGGCTGGATTCGCCCAATAAGGCGATCCGGATAGACAAAATGGTGTGGCATGAGATGCACGACTTCAGTGAAGATTGCGTCTTGCTAGTGCTCGCCAGCGATCACTATGATGAACTTGACTATATCAGAAATTATCAAGAATTCTGCCGGATGGTTGTATGAATCTTCAAGCTAAAACAGTTCGTATGCGTTTGGTGGAAGAGCAGGATGCTGAGTTCATCTTGAGCCTCAGGCTGGATACTGAGCTCAACCGATACCTGTCTTCAGTACAACCTAGCGTCAAAGATCAGGTTGAGTGGATCAAAAAATATAAAGCCGACGAGCAAAATGGCTTGCAGTATTACTTCATCATCGAAAGGCTTGACGGCGTCCGCTGCGGAACCGTACGCGTCTACGATATTCTGGACGATTCGTTCTGTTGGGGTAGTTGGATCCTGAACAAAGAAAAAACCCGTTTCGCTGCACTTGAAAGTGCCTTTCTGGTTTACCAGTTCGGGTTCCAAAATCTGGGCTTTGAAAAATCTCATTTTGAAGTGGTAAAAGGAAATGATCGCGTGGTTTCCTTCCACAAGAAAATGGGGGCGGTCCAAGTAAGTGAAGATGATACAAACTACTATTTTGAAATTTCGCGCAGCGTGGTCGAGGCGAAAAAGCTGAGCCTGGGAGATAAAGTATAATGAATGTTCCTTTTCTGGATCTGAAAGCCATTAACGCTGGTCTCCGCGCTGAGCTTGTTGAGGCCTGTACGCGAGTCATTGATTCTGGTTGGTATATTGGCGGTAATGAACTGGCCTCTTTTGAGGCGCAGTTTGCCGACTACTGCGGTGCTCAGTATTGCATCGGTGTAGCCAATGGCCTCGACGCGCTTACGCTGACCTTGCGTGCCTGGAAGGAGATGGGCAAGATCAAGGAAGGCGATGAAGTAATCGTTCCTGCCAATACCTACATCGCGAGTATTCTCGCTGTCACCGAAAATCGATTGGTTCCGGTGTTAGTCGAGCCTGACCTGGAAACATACAATCTCTGCCCGAGCAAGGTTGAAGCAGCAATTACATCCAGAACGCGTGTTCTACTGCCCGTGCATCTCTATGGGCAACTGGCTGATATGCCGGCGTTACGCGAAATTGCGCAAAAGCATAACTTGTTGATTCTTGAAGATTCGGCGCAGTCGCACGGTGCCAGTATTGATGGCCGTAAAGCGGGCAACTGGGGAGATGCTTCGGGGTTCAGCTTCTATCCAGGAAAAAACCTGGGCGCTTTGGGAGATGCTGGTGCGATTACTACCAGTGACGCAGAACTTGCGCAGACCCTGAAAGCACTGCGCAACTATGGTTCGCATGAGAAGTACAAAAACCTGTTCCCCGGCGTTAACAGTCGGCTGGATGAGATCCAGGCGGCCATGTTGAGTGTCAAGCTTAAGCACCTGGATGCTCAAACAGAACATCGCAGAGTCATTGCAGACGTTTACCTGAAAGGTATTAAGAATCCTGCTATTACGCTCCCAGCAGCACCTTCCATGTCTGCAGCGTCTCTTGAGTCCCATGTTTGGCATCTTTTTGTGGTTCGCAGTGAGCGTCGAGAATTGCTGCAAAGTCACTTGGCAGAGCAGGGTGTTCAAACACTAATCCATTATCCGATTCCACCTCACCGGCAACAGGCGTATGCCGAGTGGAATCAGCGCTCTCTACCGATTACTGAAGCAATACATGAACAAGTCATCAGCCTGCCAATGGGGCCGACGATGACTGTAGAAGAGGCTAACCATGTAGTTGCCGCTTGCAATGCTTTCAGCGCTGGTTGACTTGACGTGACATTAATTAAAACCAGCCTGCTGAATGGTATCGCGGTCTTGGTCAAGATGCTTACCCTTTTGGGTATCAATAAACTGCTGGCCCTATATGTTGGGCCAGCGGGTTATGCGGCATTCGGCCAGTTTCAAAATGCAGTTGCAATTATTACCACTTTTGCAAGTGGGGCTTTCAATAACGGGGTGACCAAATATACTGCGGAGTACCACGACGAGCCGGATTTGCAGAAGAAAATATGGAGAACTGCTGGTACTGTAAGCCTGATCACTTCTGTTCTCGCCTCGCTGATGATATATGTATTCAGTGATGATTTGGCTGAGATATTCTTGAAGAATGTAGAGTTTTCAGGGGTGTTCAAGTGGTTCTCTGTAGGGTTAACCTTTTTTGTATTTAATAGTCTGCTTTTGGCTATTCTTAATGGTTTGAAAGATATTGGTCGCTGTGTGGTTTCCAATATTTTAGGTAGTTTGTTTTCTCTGGTTATTACGGGGGGCTTAGCGTTATACGGAGGCTTGTATGGCGCGCTCGTGGCGTTAGCAATATACCAATCTTTTTCGCTGCTTGGCACGCTATTTATATGTCGCAAGCAGGTTTGGATGTCGCTTTCTTCATTTTTTGGGAAAGTTGACAAAGATATTACCATTAAATTATTTAAGTTTTCCTTGATGGCTGCAGTCTCAGCTGCTTGCGTGCCAACCACTCAAATGCTTGTGAGGAGTGAAATTGGTGCGGAGTTGGGTTGGACACAAGTCGGTTATTGGGAAGCGATGTGGCGACTCAGCTCAGCCTATCTGTTGGTTGTGACCACTACACTAGCGGTTTACTATCTTCCACGGCTGTCGGAGCTAAAGACATTTTCAGAAATTAAGTTAGAGATTCGCGCAGGGTATAAGTTGATACTGCCCGTTTCAGTTTTGGCAGGAGTTGCAATTTACTTTCTCAGAGAACATTTGATTCTTATCCTCTTCAGTAAAGAATTTTTACCAATGCAGGCGCTGTTTTTTTGGCAGTTAATTGGTGATAGTTTGAAGGTGGGTAGTTGGGTTCTGGGTTATCTTATGCTCGGCAAAGCGATGGTGAAAACCTTTATCTTTACTGAAGTTTCGTCTTCGGTCTTTTTCTACTTCCTATCGGTCAAGCTGCTTGGCGTGTTTGGTTTGGAGGGAGTGGTAATTGCTTATGCAGTCAACTATCTATTGTATTGGATTGTTGTTTGGTTACTTATAAAACGGAATTTTTCGACTGCTCAAGAGGAAAAAGCTGCATGATGCGAGTGCCCGGCTATCCGTTTTGATTTTGTTTAAGTAGTGTGTGTAGGTGTAATCATCAGCTAGGCTTAGGGTGGTCGAAACAATGTTGACAATAGTAATTCCTTCATATAATCACTCTGCTTATGTGCTTGGGTGTATTGACGCTGCCGCGATAGTTAATATACCAGGCACAAAAATTATTGTTGTTGATGATGGTTCGACGGATGGTACTGTCAACTTGATTCAAAGGTATATTGAAGATAATCAGCTTGCTCATAAGGTGTCGCTGATTACCAAGCCCAATGCTGGGCTTGTCTCTTCTCTGAATCTTGCACTTTCCATGATTGATACCGAGTACTGCTTTTTTATCGCGTCCGATGATATTCTGGTTCCGGATGGAGTGGAGAAACTATTTACTGAAATCAGTCACGGGCAATATAAGTTTGTGATTGGCGGTGGTGAGTACTTCTTTGAGGACGGACGCAAGGGGCTTGTCTATAGGAAAGATCATGAGCGGTTTTTCTCACTATCGGAGGAGGCTCGGGAACTCGAAATGTTCACGGACTATCCATCCCCCATTCTATTGCAATCTACTATTTTCAGAACGGAAGCCTTGCGTGGAATTGGGGGGTGGGACCCGACATTGAAACTGGATGACTACCCCATGTTCATAAAACTATTCCAAAAATATGGGCAAAGAGGAAAGGGGTTCGACTTTAAAGCTGATATAACGGCGGTTCGTTATCGTCAGCATGAAACAAATTCCTATAAAAATGCGGTTTCGCAGTTTTTCATGGTTCGTGATCTTATTCGGGCTCTAGCGCCTGCACAGATTCAGCAAGTGGCTATAGCAAAAACACTAGCGTACTATTCACTTCATTCGGCGAGAATTGGAAAATTCTCAGTTGTACGGGACCTGTTTCGCTCATGCACGTGGTCGGAGTGTGTGGCAAGTGTGTTGCAAGCTCCGGGTGTAGTCGTTAAATACTTGCGCAGAAAAAAATGAGCGACGTCGACTTTTTTGAATTTGCTTTTTCTCATATTGCGCTGGTACTAGCCTCCATTGCGGCGGTTAGTTTTGTGCTCTACATTTCTATTCGAAAGTCAGTTTTGGTTGGTTATCTTGATCCCTTGCATTTCTATTGGACGTTTACGTTAGGTACGGCCTACGGGATCGTTGTTGCACTTTTTTTGTCTGGATATATATCCGCTTATCTAATTTTCATTTTATTTTCTTATGCTTTTATCTTGTGGTTCGTTTATAGCTCTCTTCATAATCGGCTTTCCTGGTTTCGCAGTGCGGTAAATGTCTTTTTAGTCCCTGCGGGAAAAGGGCGATTTGAGTTTTACCTGGTGCTGATTGTTTACTTTGCGCTCGCCTTGTTCTTGATTTTTAAAACGGGGCTGGGTGTTAGTGCAGAAACAAACAGGTTTGAACAGAATCGAGGGATGGGGGCATTTGTTCGTGTAGCAGACGGCTTTAGGTTGTTTCTTATAGGCTACCTATTTTTGATGTGTGTCGAACGCTGGCGGGAAGGGCGAAGAGGTTTCGCGACGTGGTGTTTGTTCTTGTTGTATTTGTTCGTTCTTGTTGTTAGCTCCATGTTGAACGGCGCGAAATTTGCTGTGCTTGAGGCTATATATGCATCATTGTTCGCGCTTGCGATGCTTGGTATTAGGGTGCGTTTAGGTTTTATAAAGGTCGCACTCATTTCGACGGTTGTTGGCTTTTTTGCTTTGTTTGTATTGGCTAAGAATCTGGATAACTCAGGGGTTGATGCGAGCTCTGGAGGGGGGTACATGCCCGAAGTTCCGATGCTCGTCGAAAGGTTAGTGTTGAGGGTGTTGGCCAATGGCGATAAATACTATTTCGCACTGCCAAATGATGTGATTGAGGAGCTAGAAACTGATGGCGTGTTTATTCAGTTGCTGGCGCCGCTGGTTAGCGTGACAAAGATGAGCGAGCTAGTAGGGCACCCCGTTGATAATTATACGATTGGCAAACAGAGTTTGCTTTATTGGTACCCTAATTATGATATTGCTGGCGGTCCAACTAGTCACTTTGATTTGTTTGCTTATAAATATTTCGGGTTGATTCCAGGGTTTATTTTTTCAGCGTTTATCGGCTTTTTGTTGGCATCGGTCTCCTCGCTCTCCAGATTTGAAGGCGGTATGTTCTATTCAGCAATCGCTGCCGCGTTGTGGGTTCGCTCGATCCCTATGCTGTTGGAGCCGGCGGTGGGATTGGCCTATATGTTGGATATTTTTATTTTGTTTTCGATAATTAAATTTTTCGGGCTTGCACTTCGTCTAGCCTCTCATAGTGGCCGGTGATGAGGTAGAATTATGGTTGAGTATAGCTCTGATAAAAAAGTTGCGATAATACTTACGGTTTATAATCCTGATGTCGTCGAGCTTGTTGATAATTTGCGGACATATGTAGATCAGGTGGATGTAGTCGTTCTATCGGATAACTCCGACAATGTGCTCGCCCAGGCTGCGGTTCGTAAGTTGGTTAGTGTGTCACCAAAGATAGTGCTGAATCAGCTCTTTAACAATGTTGGCATCGCAAAAGCACAGAATCTCGGTTTGCGTATAGCGCTTGATCTTGGTTGCGATTTTTTTATCGAGATGGACCAGGATTCTAAGCTTCCGCCGTCTTATGTTGCTCGGTTGCTTAATTGCTTTGATTCGCTTGTTGAAGAAGGGAGGCTAGTTGGAGGTGTGGGGCCTTTAGCTGTAAAAAAAGGAAGCGATGAAATATACGATGGTCTTAACAGGGCGAAAGGGGTAATAGAGGTAGACTATACCTTAAGCTCTGGGTTTCTGGTCTCTCGACACGCAATGGAGAGGATCGGGGAGAAGAACGAAGACTTGTTTATCGATTTCGTAGATTGGGAATGGTGTTGGCGCAGTCGGGCGTTAGGTTATCAAATCTTTATTGATACGACCTTGGAAATAGGCCATATGCTTGGTGACGGGCATAAATTGTTTTTCGGTTTTAAGATTGGTATGCCTTCACCTATTCGCCATTATTACCAATATCGAAACTTTATCTATTTGCTCTCTAAGTCGTTTGTTCCTGGGAAGTGGAAAATTAAGTATTTTCTTATCATGGGGAGCAAGCTCATGATTGTTCCTCTTATCCTGGATCGAAAAATGCGACGGCTGCAGTATATTTTTAAAGGCATCAAGGATGGCATGTTGAAAAAGACAGGTAAGATTAGCTGATGTCGCTTAGCAAACGCGTTTCTCAATTTGAGGCTAAATAAATGTGTGGGTTCGCAGGGTTTCTATCGAGAAAGGAGCTTGATGCAGGCGCAGATGAGCGACTGGCACGCATGGGGAAAGCTATCCTTCACCGTGGACCTGACTCAGGTGGTGTATGGGTAGACGCCGGCTGCGGGGTGGGTCTCTCGCACCGACGCTTGTCAATTCTGGATACCTCGAGCCATGGTGCGCAACCCATGCTTTCCGTGTCCGGGCGGTATGTCATAGCTTTCAATGGTGAAATTTACAACCACTTGGATCTTAGAGCATCACTGGAAGCCCAAGGTAAAGTAAGTGGCTGGTCAGGGGGCTCTGATACAGAGACATTGCTAGCTTGTTTTGACGCCTACGGCATAGAAAGGACCTTGGTCCTTACCCATGGGATGTTCGCCATGGCGATCTGGGATCAAACGACTCAGGAGTTAACGCTTGTCCGCGATCGGCTAGGTGAAAAACCACTGTATTACGGCTGGATGGGTGACGACTTTCTGTTTGGCTCGGAACTCAAGGCTTTAAAGATTTCCCCGACGTTCAAGGCAACTATCGATCCTCAGGCTTTGTCCGCGTTACTCCGCTATGGCTACGTGCCGGCCCCGCACTCTATTTATTTGGGTATTTCCAAATTAATGCCCGGCCAGTATTTGAAAGTGTCCAGGGTACGGCCAGATCCGCAACTGGGTACTTACTGGTCTATTGACGAGGTCGTCCGAGAGGGTTTGCACAATCCTTTTGAGGGTTCTGAAGCAGATGCAGTTGACGAATTGGAGCGTCAGCTCAAGCTTTCGATCAAACGTCAGATGATTTCGGATGTTCCGCTTGGGGCGTTTCTTTCCGGCGGCGTGGACTCTTCGGCAATCGTCGCGTTGATGCAGGCTCAGTCGAGTCAGAAAATCAAGACGTTCTCTATTGGCTTCAATGATGCTCGGTTCAACGAGGCGCAATATGCGAAAGAGGTTTCGGAGCATATTGGCACAGACCACGAAGAACTTTATATATCTTCGCAAGAAGCACTTGATGTCATTCCTATGATTCCGAACATTTGGGATGAGCCATTTGCCGATCCGTCGCAAATACCAACGTATCTGGTTTCTCGACTAGCGAAATCGAAAGTGACTGTATCGTTGTCCGGCGATGGCGGCGATGAACTGTTCTGTGGTTACAACCGATATCTTGTGACCGGGAAGCTGTGGAAGTACCTCAAGCCTGTGCCGGCTGGACTACGTGGTAGCGTAGGTAAAATTTTAACTTCTGTCGATCCAGCCAGTTGGGATGCGGTCGGGCGATGGCTGCCAGGAGCCAAAGGCTTCGGTAGCCTCGGTGACAAGCTTCACAAGGTCGCTCAGATCATTGGGGCGAAAGATTCAGATGCTATCTACCAAGGTATTGTCTCTAGCTATCACGATATTGACAGCCTGTTGCGTAACTCAACGAGTACGCAGCGCACAAGCGCTGTAGCAACGATCAGCGATGAGCTTTGCGATGTGCAGAAAATGATGGCGAATGATCTCAAGTCTTATCTGCCAGGGGATATCCTCACCAAACTCGACCGTGCGGCGATGGCGGTGTCCTTGGAAGGTCGTGCACCTTTCCTTGATCATAATATTGTTGAGCTGGCTTGGCGCTTGCCTTTGTCGGTTAAGTTCCGCGAAGGCGAGTCAAAGTGGGTGCTCAAACAGGTGCTTTACCGCCACGTTGATCGTGCACTGTTGGAACGACCCAAAATGGGCTTCGGGGTGCCTCTCAGGGAATGGTTGCAAGGCCCGCTGCGAGAGTGGGCGGAAGCCTTGCTTGATGAGCGGCGATTGGAGGAGCAAGGGCACTTTAATGTGTCCATGGTTCGCGGATTATGGTCGGAACATCTGTCGGGTAAGAAAAATCGCTCTACAGTGTTGTGGAATATTCTGATGTTCCAGGCTTGGCTGGCTCACCAGTAGTAGTCGTAAAAGGGGATTTAATGTGAGCGCCGGCTTTTCAGTTCTGATTTCAGTTTATGTATCTGAGCAACCAGGTTATCTGGATGATTGTTTTGCGAGTATCGTCACTCAGACACTACAACCCGCTGAGGTTGTAGTGGTCGAGGATGGTCCCATCGGCGAAGCCTTGGCCGCGGTTATCGAGTCTTATCGCGACCGCCTACCGATCGTTTCGGTCAGACTCCCAGAGAATGTTGGACTGGCACGGGCATTGAATGCAGGGCTGGCTCAGTGCTCGTATGAGCTGATCGCACGTATGGATACAGATGATGTATGCTTACCTGCTAGATTTGAAAGACAGATCGACTTTCTTGAGCGGAATCTTGATGTTGACGTCCTTGGGGCGATGGTGGAGGAGTTTGACAGCGAGATGTCCGAATCGTTGGGCATCCGCAGACTGCCCCAGGACCACGCGTCGTTGCACCAGTTTGCCAAGCGTCGCAGTCCGTTGAGCCATCCGACTGTGGTGTTTCGCAAGCAATCAGTCCTTGCTGTCGGCGGTTATCCTGAATTTCGTAAGGCTCAGGATTACGCTTTGTGGTCACTGATGCTTACGCGTGGTTATCGGATGCGAAACCTGAATGAAGTTCTGCTTAAGATGCGGGCTGGGAGCGGTATGATGGAACGCCGTGGGAGTGCGTATCTCAAGCACGAATTATCGATTCTCAAATTTCAGCGTCGAATAGGATTCATTGGGCTCCATGAGTACCTGATTAACTATTTGCTGCGCTCGGTAGTCCGTCGCTCTCCTGCTTCGATCAAGCGATTGTTATATAAATTTGCGCGATAGGATCTGCAATGAAAATATTAATTACCGGCGCTGCGGGATTTATTGGTCATGCCTTGTCCAAGGTTTTAGCCTCAGAGGCCGAGTATATTGTAGGTATTGACAATCTCAATGACTACTATGAGGTTTCGTTGAAGCGCTCGCGCTTGGCAGACTTGGCGAATATTGAAAACTTCAAGTTCATTGAAGCTGATCTTGCCGACGCAGAGAAAATTAACGATATTTTCTCCGAGCACGCATTTGATTGTGTAGTCAATCTTGCGGCTCAAGCCGGTGTGCGGTATTCGTTGGATAATCCAATGGCCTACGTTCAAAGCAACGTAGTCGGATTTCTTAATGTGCTTGAAGCCTGTCGACATCATTCAGTTAACAAATTGCTTTATGCTTCCTCCAGTTCGGTATATGGATTGAGTAAAGAAGTTCCATTCTCAACTGGGCAGCGTGTCGATAATCCAATCAGTCTATATGCGGCAACAAAAAAATCCAACGAGTTGATGGCCCACACCTATTCACATTTATATGGTCTGCAAACAATTGGTTTGAGATTTTTTACGGTGTATGGACCATGGGGCCGTCCGGACATGGCCATGTTCAAGTTTACCAAGGCTATTTTTGAAGGTAAATCCATAGATGTCTACAATCACGGGGCGCTGTCACGTGATTTTACTTACATTGATGACATTGTAATCGGAATTAAGTTGTTGCTTCAATCTGCCGCCGTTATGGAAAAGTACTCTCTATTTAATATCGGGCACGGTAGTCCTGTTAATCTTATGGACTTCATTCGAGCGGTGGAAGTTGCCACTGGTATTCAGGCGAAGTGTAATTTTATGCCAATGCAGCCAGGCGATGTTGAACAGACTTGGGCAGACACTAGAGGGTTGTTTGACGTGGTGGGATACACCCCGAATGTATCTGTTGAGGATGGTGCTGCGAAATTTGTAAGTTGGTACCGTTCGTACTATAAAGTTTAATGGTGGGGCATTATGAAAATTACCGTATTCGGCACTGGTTATGTTGGCTTGGTTACAGGCACATGTTTGGCTGATGTTGGGCATCAGGTCATGTGCGTTGATATCGACGAAGCTAAAATCGAAGGATTGAAACAAGGCGTTATCCCGATCTATGAACCAGGTCTGGACGAAATGGTCGTTCGTAACTTCCAAGAGCAGCGTCTTCATTTTACTACCAGTGCTGAAGCGGCTGTCGCTTTTGGTGAACTGCAGATAATCGCTGTTGGCACGCCGCCGGATGAGGATGGTTCGGCGGATTTGAAGTATGTACTGGCGGTAGCAGAAACTATTGGTCAGCATATGGTTGAGCCAAAAATTGTTATCGACAAGTCGACGGTTCCAGTGGGGACTGCTGACAAAGTTAGTGCCACTATTTCAAAGGTCCTTCAAACGCGCGGTATCTCCCTGAAATTTGACGTTTGCTCAAATCCCGAGTTTTTGAAAGAAGGGGCAGCGATTGAAGACTTCACTAAGGGTGCGCGTATCATCGTTGGTACGGATTCCGAAACTGTCAAAGTTAAGATGCGCGAGTGCTATGCACCCTATAGCCGCAATCATGACAAATTGATTTTCATGGATGTACGTTCTGCCGAGCTTACCAAGTATGCTGCTAACGCTATGCTGGCGACAAAGATCAGTTTTATGAATGAACTGTCTAACCTCGCCGAACGCCTGGATGCTGATATCGAGCAGGTACGTATTGGTATTGGATCCGACCCACGTATTGGCTACAGCTTTATTTATCCTGGCTGCGGGTATGGAGGCTCGTGCTTTCCAAAGGATGTCCAAGCGCTGGCTAAAACTGCTGACGAAGTCGGGTACTCTGCCGAATTGCTCATGGCAGTCGAAGCGGTAAACAAACGGCAAAAGACCAAGCTATATACAAAGTTAGCTGATGCTTTTAACGGGGTGCTGGCGGGTAAAACCATATCGATTTGGGGGCTTGCCTTCAAACCCAATACCGATGATATGCGGGATGCACCTAGTCGCACGCTCATCGAGCAATTGTGGGCCGCAGGTGCAAGCGTTCGTGTTTATGACCCGAAAGCGATGCATGAATTCGAACGCATTTATGGTTTGCGCGAAGACTTGTACTACGCCACATCTCCTGATGACGCCTTGATTGGGGCTGATGCTCTAGCTATTTGTACAGAATGGAAGTCATTCCGCGTCGTGGAGCCTAGCGTGCTGCATGCGGCGCTGGCCTCCAAAGTAGTCGTTGATGGTCGCAATCTGTTCGAGCCCCAGGTTATGGCGGACGCTGGTCTTGCTTACTACGCGGTAGGTCGCCCGTACGTAGCAGCAGGAGTCTGACAATGCGCACTCCCTGTCAGGTTCTGGTCACTGGTGCCTCTGGATTCGTTGGCTCCGCTCTATGCGAGTCGCTGGTTGGCGAAGGTTTCTCTGTGAAGGCGGCAGTGAGGCGAATGCCCGCCAATCCTATAGCTGGCGAAGTCATTAGCGTTGATCTCTGTGATCAGGAAAGTATGACTTCTCATTTGGCAGGGGTTGATTGTGTGGTGCATCTGGCGGGGAGAGCGCATGTCCTCAACGATCAAGTACAGAACCCATTGGAACTCTTTCGCGTCGCAAACGTTGAAACTAGCTTGGCGCTGGCACGTAGTGCGATTGCTGCGGGAGTGAAACGTTTTGTGTTTGTTAGCTCTATTGGGGTCAACGGAGCGACGACTTCGGCTGAAGCGTTCAACGAAAATAGCGCTGTTTCTCCCGTTGCTGCTTATGCGCATTCTAAGTTGGAGGCAGAGGTGGCCCTGCAGGCATTGGTGCAGGGAACGACAATGGAGCTTGTTGTTGTTCGTCCACCTTTGGTGTATGCGGCGTCCGCTCCAGGGAATTTTGCGCGTCTCTTATCCTTGGTCGAGAAAAATATCCCATTGCCGTTTGCGAGATTGGGCAATCGACGGACTATGATTTCGCTTGGGAATTTGGTTGATTTCCTCACATTGACCATTGCCCATGAAAAGGCAAGTAATCAACTGTTCCTCATCTCCGATTGCCAAAGCGTGTCTACTGGTCAGATTGTCGAAGCATTGTCGGTGGGAATGGGGCAAAAGGCACGGTTGTTTTACATGCCTGGTCTGCTGATGAAATTTGCATTGACGTTGGCTGGCAAAAAGGGCATCTACACTCAGCTGTTCTCCTCGTTGGAGGTCGATTCGCGCAAGGCACAAAATCTGTTGGGGTGGATACCACGAGAGAAGCCAGTTGAGGCGTTGATCGAAGCAGGGAAGTCTTATAAACAACGCCGCCCGTTGTGATCAGATACTGTACTAGGATGGATTTGGAAGCCCTATGATTTCCGCTTTTGTCGTTATTTTCTGCTTTATTGGCTCATTTTCCCTCACCGCCGCGGTCAGGCGTTTTGCCATTCTCAAAAGTGTGATGGATATACCCAACGCGCGTAGTTCTCATAGTGTTCCCACGCCTCGCGGAGGGGGAGTGGCGATCGTCGTTTGCTTCCTCCTTGCACTGCCCTGCCTGTATGGTATTCAGGCCATCAGCGGCGAAACGCTGCTGGCGCTTTTAGGTGCGGGAGCAGGCGTAGCGCTGCTTGGATTCTTCGATGATCTTGGGCACATTGCTGCCCGCTGGAGACTAATCGGGCATTTCTTTGCCGCGATTTGGATTGTTTTCCTCATAGGAGGGCTCGCGCCCCTAGAGGCTTTCGGCTTCTCTCTGAGCCTCGGCTGGGTAGGGCATGTGTTGGCGGTGCTCTATCTCGTCTGGATGCTCAATCTTTACAACTTCATGGACGGCATTGATGGGCTGGCTAGCTCACAGGCAATTTTCGTCACTGTTGCAGCCGCTCTGATTTGGTTGATCGGCGGGTACACGGGAATGGCGTTGCTTTCCTTGGCGCTTGCCGCATCGGCGGCCGGCTTTCTATGCTGGAACTTCCCTCCTGCCAAGATATTTATGGGGGACGCCGGCAGCGGCTTTCTGGGGATTGTATTGGGAGGCATGTCATTGCTCGCGGCATGGACTGCGCCGAACTTTTTCTGGAGTTGGCTAATCCTGCTGGGAGTATTTATCGTAGATGCAACATTCACGTTGCTTCGTAGGTTGTTGCGCAAAGAGAAGCTCTATGAGGCCCATAGAAGTCATGCCTATCAATTTGCGTCACGGTATTACAGCAGCCACCGTACAGTCACCTTGACGGTTTGGCTCGTGAACATCATTTGGCTTTTCCCATTGGCACTGTGTGTGGCTTTCGATGTGATTGATGGCGCCCTGGGGACGCTGATTGCCTACGTCCCGTTGGTATGGTTGGCGATAAAGTTTAAAGCCGGTGCTCTGGAGAGGTAGTAAGGTACATAAAGGATGTCTTGTGGCCAAGGTATTACCCTTGGCTCAATGGCTTGAATGGTTGGTGGCATGGCTGGGGACTGAGTAGGTGCAGGTACGGAAAATGGACAAATTGAGAGCAAGCTTGCTTCAGCTATCACGTCGTAACAAGCGTATGCTGCAGGTATTGGCAGATATTCTTTTGGTGTGGCTTGCCTTGATACTTGCGTTTGCTGTGCGTCTAGGTGTCGAAGACATGGCAAACCCCGTCAAGGAACATCTGTGGCTGTTCATTTGTGCACCGGTGGTGGCCATTCCACTTTTTATAAAGTTCGGTATGTACCGTGCGGTCATGCGTTATTTCGGTAACGATGCACTGGTTGTCATCATCAAGGCCGTGTCGCTATCAGCGTTGGTTCTTGGTTTTGTAGTTTACTGGTACAGCAACCACCAGAATGTGGTTCCACGTTCGATCATTTTCAATTATTGGTGGTTGAGTCTGGTCATGATTGGCGGATTGCGCCTAGCCATGCGTCAATATTTTCTTGGCGACTGGTTTGCGGCTGCTCAACATGTTCCATTCGCCAGTCGCGACAATGGCTTACCCAAAGTAGCGATCTATGGGGCAGGCGCGGCAGGAAATCAGCTTGTGGCGGCCCTGAGAATGGGCAAAGTCATGCGACCTGTCGCCTTCATAGATGACGACACCAGCATTGCCGATCGGGTGATAGCCGGGCTTCAGGTCTACAAGTCAAGCCGTATTCAGAAGATGATCGAGTTGACAGGGGCTCAGGAAATACTTCTGGCTATCCCTTCTGCAAATCGTAGTCGACGTCGTGAAATTCTTGCCTATCTTGAAGGCTTTCCGCTGCATGTACGGAGCGTGCCCGGCATCATGGACCTGGCCAGTGGGCGAGTCCAAGTTGATGATATTCAGGAAGTTGACATTGCCGATCTGCTGGGGCGAGATGCTGTCCCAGCTCAAGCTGCCTTGTTGTCTCGGTGTATCGTCGGTCGCGTCGTACTGGTAACAGGTGCTGGGGGGTCGATTGGCTCTGAACTATGCCGGCAGATCATCAGTTCGCGTCCCACGACTTTACTTTTGTTCGAGCACAGCGAATTTAATCTTTATAGTATTCTCTCCGAGTTGGAGCAGCGAGTTACCCGCGAATCGCTGCCGATCAAAATATTGCCGATATTGGGATCGGTTCGAAATCAGGGCCAGTTACTTGACGTCATGCGAACATGGCATGTCGATACCGTTTATCATGCTGCAGCTTACAAGCATGTGCCTATGGTCGAGCACAATATTGCCGAGGGTGTACTGAACAACGTAATAGGTACATTGAATACTGCCCAGGCGGCCTTGCAGGCAGGTGTGGCGAATTTTGTATTGATTTCCACCGATAAAGCAGTACGTCCAACCAATGTGATGGGAAGTACTAAGCGTTTAGCTGAAATGACATTACAGGCGTTGAGTCGAGAATTGGCACCTGTGTTGTTCGGTGACTCGGAAAACGTTTCCCAAGTAAACAAGACTCGTTTCACAATGGTCCGATTTGGTAATGTCTTGGGATCATCGGGCTCCGTCATCCCATTGTTTCACAAGCAGATCAAGTCTGGAGGACCGCTAACTGTTACACATCCCAAGATTACCCGATACTTTATGACCATTCCGGAAGCGGCACAGTTGGTTATCCAGGCCGGCTCAATGGGGATGGGAGGGGACGTGTTTGTCTTGGACATGGGGGAGCCTGTACGTATCGCTGAGCTGGCCGAAAAGATGATTCATCTTTCCGGGCTCAGTGTACGTTCGGAAAAAAATCCACATGGGGATGTTGCCATTGAATTCACCGGGCTCAGACCGGGTGAAAAGCTCTATGAAGAGTTGCTGATCGGTGACAATGTTGTTGCAACCGAGCACCCGATGATTATGAGTGCTCATGAGGACTACTTGGCTTGGGATGTGCTCAAATCTAAGCTTTCTTGCCTACTGGACGCAGTTTCCCGAGACGACTATGCAACTGTGCGGCAGTTACTGCGAGAGACGGTCAGTGGCTATACACCCGATGGGGAAATTGTTGATTGGATTTATCAGCAGCGTAAGATGGAGCCATGACGCGCGCTTGGGTAAGAAATCCACTTTAGAGCCCGACGTTAGTCTCTCGGTGTCATCAGTATCTTGAATTATACGGTGCGGCTAACTTTTTAAGTTTGCCGCATATTTATAATGGTATAGGTCTTTGTGTTTGCTGTCTCTTCAAGGCTTTCTTGTGGGCTTTTGCTTCGGCTGCCGTATTGGCATCCTTGCTCGCTATGACACAACACGTTCTGAGGTCGGCCACGCTGCTCATACGCCATGTCCAACGCCTTGATCACCAGGTCAGCATCAGGCTTCGATGACAATGCCCAGCCCACCACGCGATGGGCAAAAAGATCAATCACCGCTGCCAGATAGTGCCTGCGACCTTGAGCCCATACATACGTGATGTCCCCACACCAGACTCCATTTGGTGCCGGCACGGTGAACGCTCGGCCCAGCACGTTCGGGATATCCGGCCGCTCTACTGGCGGCTTATGCGAGCAAGGTTGCTGGCTGATCAGTTTCACCTCGCTCATCAGCTTGCGTACCTTGAAGCTTCCAATCGTTATGCCGTCCTCGTGCATCATGAAGATGATGCTTCGACTGCTCGCCGCGCTGCGACTTTGGGTGAACAGCTCGTTTACTCGGCTGCGTAAAACCAGCCGCTTAACGTCTGGACATCGACGCTTGCGGCAGTGCGCGTAATAGCAAGATAGGGTGATTTCAAATACCGAGCACAACAGATCAACAGGCTCTTTAGCGCGGAGCTGACCAATTAACGCGAACGCTCGTGTTCCTCGGCCATCAAGAGCGCGGTCGCCTGTTTAAGGTCGATTTTTTCCGTTCCAATCGATAGACCCGGGTTTCCAACGCCTGAATTTTTTGCTGCTCGGGTGTCAGCGCTTTACTCGTTGGAGTAACGCCATTTCGCTCTTGCTGAAGTTGCTTGATCCATCGACGCAGGGCCGATTCCTCCAGCCCAAGCGAACGGGCGGCATCGACATGGCTGTAGCCTTGGTCGAGTACCAGGCTGGCAGCTTCGCGCTTGAATTCTGGGGTAAAGGTACGACGTTTCTTGGTCATCAGACACCTCTCTATGGCGAGCATTCTCGCCTAAATGGGTGTCCGGAATCATTAGACCACTACAACAGGCTGCCGAGGAGGTCCCGAGAACAGGCGTTCAAGCTGTTCGGACCTCCCCTCTTAGGGCTTTTAACCCAATGGAATAAATAACCTAAACTAAATGGCCTTTTGTTGGGCGAGTGTAGGTGCAGGCTGAGTTTTTGGGGATGCTCTCAGTGAGTTGTTGATAGGTTTTTCAATGTATTTATGTACGGCGATTGCTATTGCTTGGCAAACAATGATGTTAATTACCAGCAAGCTAATGCTATTAAGGTTGGCCATGCCTACCTTGGTTGTGATGAAGTAAGCTATCCATGGTAGTGCAAGCCAGTGCATAAGGTAGAGGCTGTATGATGAGTCGCCGAGGATGGAGAGTACTTTAGGGGCGCGAAGGGTTTTTTCTAGGCTAATCGCTGACCAAACTGTGATGAACGCAAAAACGCCCCATACCATTGGGCGGTGATAGGCTCCGCCAAGTCCCATGAAAATATCATTTGCCTCCGCATATATGAAGAGGGGGATGACAATTATGGCTGCAAGGGTGGCGGGTATTTTGCTTAGATAAATTTCATTTCGATAAAGCCTGTATACTACCATCCCCAGTAGGAATTCAATCATCATTGGGCTGGACATTACTCGCAGTGGTCTGTAGAGAGCATTGTCTGTGAGCGCGCCAATTTTAGTAAGGTATGAACTTAAAAGCGCAGATATGATAAGGACTGCTGTGTACCAAAGTACAAGGCTTTCGTATTTTCGTACGCCAAGGCCAAGGATTATAGCGACGGTAAAATAAAAAGCGAATTCGAGCTGTAGGGTCCAACCAACATTTATAATTGGCGCTACGGCGTCGTGTGTAAACGTAAGTGACTCAAGAATCAGCATTGGATTAAGCTTGTCTGAACCATATACGACAGAGATCTCGGGGAAAGCGGCGAGTTGTGACCCTGCTATGAGATAAGAAGTGACGACGACAAATATAGAGAGAATGAAGTAGAGTGGCCAGACTCTGTAAATTCTTCTCTTGATGAATGTCGTCCAAGGGGTTGAAGTGGTTTCATTATTTGTTTTGTTGTTTGAAAATAAAATGAACGGGATGATAAATCCGCTGATAATAAAGAATATGTCAACTCCAAAGCCGCCAAGTTTAATGAAAGATGGGCTGACCCCATAAAGATTAAGCGGCGAGTGAGCAAAGACGACCAGAGCTGCAGCGACAAACCGTAGCAGCTGAATATTCCTGATCAAGATTTAGCGTCCTTTTATAGATCAATGTTGGCTGCGAGATGATACCCACTCAACTGGCGGCCCGCCAGCAGAATGCGCTATCAGCCGTACAGGTTTTATGAGGCCGTATTCCAAATCACAACCTGACATCGTGTGTTACGTATCCGGTTTCGTCTCAAATGAGACCTGTGTCGCCCTCCATACAAAAGTCAAAGACGTCCGTTTGTGATGGAGATTCCTATGTGCTCAGTAACCGTGGGCTACATCGTACCTATTGCTCTCGTTTAATTTAGTAAAGATTCCTATGGGCTTCACGGTTTGACTCTCTTGCACGTCCGTCTAGGTTTCAGAGGCAGCCACGGAAAAGCTGCCTTCGCAAACCACCCAAGGAGTCTCACCTATGCGCAACACCGTCCTGTCCTACCTCCTTCTGCCTCTGTTCGCTGCCGTATCCCTTACGACATCGGCTGCTGTGCAGCCCGAAGCTAATCCGGCACCGATCACGGTCGTGCAACCGGCGGCTAAACTGGACCTGAACCAGGCCGATGCTGCGACCCTGCAATCCACCCTGACCGGTATTGGTAAAACCAAGGCTGATGCCATCGTGGCCTATCGTGATGAACATGGGGCGTTCACTTCTGTGGATGAATTGCTGGAGATCAAAGGCATCGGCAAGGCACTGCTGGACCGCAATCGCGACAAGCTTGTGGTCAACTGACTTCAAGGGAAGGGGCCGGTCATTGACCGGCTTTTCTTCGTGAGCACATGCCTTCAGTCGGCTTCAGTTGACTTAATATTATGGTGGTAATATTTTGTTTTGACACGGCACATCTTCGGAGACCACCGCAATGTCAGATTTTTCGGCGACCCCTACCGCGCTTGTTACAGGCGCTTCTTCCGGAATCGGTGCTGTCTATGCCGAGCGCTTGGCCGCACGCGGGTACGATCTGTTGCTTGTTGCACGGGATCGCCAGCGTCTTGAAGCCCTGGCGAGCGATCTTCAGGCGCGCCACGGTATCAACGTCGAGGTGTTGGCCGCAGACCTCGCCCAATCGAACGATCTGGCGCGGGTCGAGCAACGCCTGCGCAGCGACGGGAATATTGGCGTGCTGGTAAATAACGCCGGGATTGCCCTGCACGGCACCCTGGCGGATGCCACGGCAGAACAGATCGATGCATTGGTCGCGCTCAATATCGTCGCCTTGACCCGCCTGGCCTCTGCGGCGGCAGCACAGTTTTCCAGTGCCGGCCGCGGCATAATCATCAACCTCGCTTCGGTGGTAGCCCTGGCGCCAGAGATGTTCAACGCGGTCTACAGCGCGAGCAAGGCCTATGTCCTGAGCCTGACCCAGACGCTGCAAGGGGAGCTCAAAGATAAAGGGGTACAGGTCCAGGCTGTGCTACCCGGGGTGACTCGTACGGAAATCTTCGAGCGCTCAGGCCTTGATGTAACCCAGATCGACCCGCAGATGGTGATGGAAGTAGGGGAGATGGTTGATGCGGCGCTCAGCGGCCTGGACCAGAAAGAACGGGTGACCATTCCGTCACTGCCGGACGTGGCGGATTGGCAGGCTTACATCAAGGCCCGGGATGCGCTGGGGCCAAATCTGTCGCGCAGTTCGTCGGCGGCGCGCTACAAGTAGCGCCGTGTGTTGCCGAGTCGCGTAAACGGCTCAGCGGTCCTGCGCATCCTTGGCATCCATTTCAGCATTTCGCTCATGCACGCGCTTAAGCTGTTCCTCGGTCAAGGGCAGCTTTTTCGCGGTATCGCGCAGCAGCATCAGGCCACCGACGATGGAGCCGATTGCGAGGACCAGAATCAACCAGGCATACCAGGGCATGTAGTTCTCCTTTTAAACAGCGAATGACGCTGCCTCATTAAATTGGAGCAAACACATCATTCATTGGTTCAATTATAGGGGCTGGGGCGGGACGCGGTCATTTCGCGATCATCGGCCCCCCACAGGCCGCCGCTTCGTTTACAATGCGCGCCGTTCAAGACTTGCCAAGAGACCAGCCCATGTCCGCCTGCCAGACGCCCATCATCGTCGCCCTGGATTTCCCTACCCGTGACGCCGCCCTGAAGCTGGCCGATCAGCTCGATCCTGCCCTGTGCCGGGTCAAGGTCGGCAAGGAGCTGTTCACCAGCAGCGCGTCGGGCATCGTCGAATCCCTGGTCGAGAAGGGCTTCGAAGTGTTCCTCGACCTGAAATTCCATGATATCCCCAACACCACCGCCATGGCCGTCAAGGCCGCGGCGGAGATGGGCGTGTGGATGGTCAACGTGCACTGCTCCGGTGGCCTGCGCATGATGGCGGCCTGCCGTGAGGTGCTGGCCCAGCGCAGCGGCCCGCAGCCGCTGCTGATCGGCGTGACCGTGCTGACCAGCATGGAGCGTGAGGATCTGGCCGGCATCGGCCTGGACATCGAGCCGCAAGAACAGGTGCTGCGTCTGGCGGCCCTGGCCGAGAAGGCTGGTATGGACGGGCTGGTGTGCTCGGCCCTGGAAGCTCCGGCACTGAAGGCTGCGCACCCGTCTCTGCAACTGGTGACCCCGGGTATTCGCCCGGCCGGCAGCGCCCAGGACGACCAGCGTCGCATCCTGACCCCGCGCCAGGCCCTGGATGCCGGCTCCGATTACCTGGTGATCGGTCGCCCGATCAGCCAGGCCGCCGATCCTGCCCAGGCACTGGCGGCCGTGGTCGCTGAAATCAGGGCTTAAGCACCAGCTTGCCGAAGTTTTCCCCGCTAAACAGCTTCAACAGTGTTTCGGGGAAGGTTTCCAGCCCTTCGACCACGTCTTCCTTGCTCTTCACCTTGCCGGTTGCCAGCCAGCCGGCAATTTCCTGCGCTGCCTTGCCATAGTTGGCGGCATGGTCCATCACCACGAAGCCTTCCATGCGCGCACGGTTGACCAGCAGTGACAGGTAGTTGGTCGGGCCTTTGACCGCTTGTTTGTTGTTGTACTGGCTGATGGCGCCGCAAATGACCACGCGTGCCTTGAAGTTCAGGCGGCTGAGCACGGCATCGAGAATGTCGCCACCAACGTTGTCGAAATAGACATCGACGCCTTTCGGGCATTCGCGCTTGAGGCCTTCGAGGACATCTTCGGCCTTGTAGTCAATGACCCCGTCAAAGCCCAGTTCACTCTTGAGGTACTGGCATTTCTCGGCGCCGCCGGCGATCCCCACCACGCGACAACCCTTGAGCTTGGCAATCTGCCCGGCAATGCTGCCGACGGCGCCGGCAGCGCCGGAGATCACCACGGTTTCTCCTGCTTTGGGCGCACCGACTTCGAGCAGGGCGAAGTAGGCGGTCATGCCGGTCATGCCCAGGGCCGACAGATAACGCGGCAGCGGCGCCAGTTTCGGGTCGATCTTGTAGAAGCCCTGGGGCTCGCCGACAAAATAGTCCTGGATGCCCAGCGCGCCGTTGACGTGATCACCGACGGCGAAGCCCGGGTGTTTGGATGCAATCACTTCGCCGACGCCCAGCGCGCGCATCACCTGGCCCAGGGCTACCGGTGGGATGTATGACTTGCCTTCGTTCATCCAGCCGCGCATGGCCGGGTCCAGGGACAGGTAGAGGTTCTTCACCAGCACCTGGCCTTCAGCCGGTTGAGCCACTGGCACTTGTTCGTAAGTGAAGTCGTCGCGGGTGACGGCGCCGATCGGGCGTTTGGCGAGGAGGAAGCGGCGGTTGCTCTGGGCAGTCATGGCAAGGCTCTCGTTTGAAGGGCAATGTTTGTTGATAGACCCAGATCGGCCAACCGGCAAGGTTTACCCGCCTGGCGAATACACTGCAATCCACTGAGCTGATTGAGCAGGGCAAAGACAATCACCCACGCCGATAGTGCTTCAACCGGCGTCCTGATGATGCTGCCCAACGCTGCTGATCGCTGCCTAGACTCCTCAGCACTGACCTTACTTTGTTGCGGGAGCTAGCGATGAGCATGAGTTTTTCCGGCCAGGTTGCCCTGGTCACCGGTGGTGCTGCGGGGATTGGCCGGGCGACGGCACTGGCGTTTGCCGCCGAAGGGTTGAAGGTAGTGGTGGCCGACCTGGATCAGGCTGGCGGCGACGGCACGGTCGAGTTGATCCGCAGTAGCGGCGGCGAGGCTTTGTTCGTCAGTTGCAACGTCACTCGCGAGGCGGATGTGCGGCAACTGATGGCGCGCACCGTGGAGGCGTATGGGCGCCTGGACTACGCCTTCAACAACGCCGGCATCGAGATCGAGCAGGGTCGCCTGGCCGAAGGCAGCGAAGCGGAGTTCGATGCGATCATGGGTGTCAACGTCAAGGGCGTGTGGCTGTGCATGAAGTACCAGTTGCCGTTGATGCTGGCCCAAGGGGGTGGCGCTATCGTCAATACGGCGTCGGTGGCGGGGCTGGGGGCGGCGCCGAAGATGAGCATCTACAGCGCCTCCAAGCATGCGGTGATCGGCTTGAGCAAGTCGGCGGCCATCGAATACGCCAAGAAAAAAATCCGCGTCAACGCCGTGTGCCCGGCGGTGATCGACACCGACATGTTCCGCCGCGCCTATGAGGCTGACCCGCGCAAGGCCGAGTTCGCCGCCGCCATGCACCCGGTTGGGCGCATCGGCAAGGTCGAGGAAATCGCCAGTGCGGTGCTTTACCTGTGCAGCGACGGCGCCGCGTTCACCACCGGCCAGGCCCTGGCGGTCGATGGTGGTGCCACGGCTATTTGACTGCCGTCAGCATTGGCTCGGCGAGCGCCTTGTGGCTGCGTGCCAGGGCCAGGCCGACCAGCAGGCAACCGGCCAGCAGCACCAGGCCGAACACCAGCAGGGCGGTGCCCGGCCCGAGGCGGTCGACCAGCAACCCGGTGAGGATTACCGGCAGGCTGAAGCCCATGTAGGCCAGAAGGAAGAAACCTGCGCTGGCACGGGTTTTTTCCTCGCCTGCCAGGCTGTTCACTGCTGACAGGCCGCCAAGGTAAACAAAGCCATAACAAGCGCTGCTGGCGGCGATGGTGCCCAGCAGCACGGCGGCCAGCGCGCCGCCGTCCGCCCCCCAGGCTAGCAGTGCATAGCTGCAAGGCAGTATCACCAGGCCAATGGCCGTGGCCCGCACTGGCGCCAGGCGCTTGGCCAGCGGCTGGAACAGCAGCCCGCAACTGATCACGCAAAAGGTCGAGAACCCTGACCAGTTGGCCAGGCCATGCTGTTTGAGGATCGACGGCAGCAAGGCGATCACCAGGCCGACACAGGCCCAGGCCAGCAGGATTGCTAGGCCGTAGGGCAAGCTGCCGGCAGGGTAGTAGGGCAAGCGCAACAGGGCGGCGGGATTGTCCAGGCGCCGGTCGGGCAACTGCCATACCGCCAGCATCGCCAGGCAGGCCAGCGCCAGGTGCAGGTAGAAGCTGCCAGGTGTCAGGCTTGGGCCGCTGAGCAGGAACAGGCTGGTCAGTGCCGCGCCGAGGCCAAAGCCCAGCGAGGTGCTGGCGGTGACCCAGGTGGCAGCATGGCGGTTGTCGCCAGCGTGCATCAGTTCGCTCATGTAGGCGGTGCCGGTGGCCGACGCCAGTGCGGTGCCGATACCGAGCAGCAGGCGTGCCAGGCCCAGGGTTTCCAAGCCAGGGGCCAGCAGCATCAGCAGGGTGGCAAGCATCGACAAGGCCAGGGCGACGAGGATCAACGGACGGCGCCCGACCCGGTCGGCCAGGCCGCCGAGCAACAGCAGCACCGGTATCACCCCCAGCACATAGCCGGAGAACGCCATGGCCGTGGCCCCGGCACCATAACCGGAAAGCTCGGCATAGGTGGTGTACAACGGTGCCTGCAGATTGACCGCGAAGGTGATCAGGCACAGGGCAAAAGCCAGTAGGGCGGGGTGGCGCTGGGTGGGCATGGTCGGCTCCTTGTCGAGGGGCTGACTATCCGGCGCCCGGCAGGGCGTCACAAGGCACACTGGCGAGGGTTTTGTGATTAACTGTTCGGACAAAATCCACGAACACTTTGCCATGCACCTCAGCCTTGATCGTCACTCCGCCATCCCGCTGGTACAGCAATTGACTGGGCAACTGCAGGCCTGGATCGAAGGCCAGCGCCTACGTCCCGGTAGCCGCTTGCCGTCGATACGTCAGTTGGCCCGGGAGCAGGGCGTCAGCCAGTCCTGCGTGATCGAAGCCTACGACCGGCTGGTGGCGGCGGGCTGGTTGCAGGCGCGTCATGGCGCCGGATTTTTTGTTGCCGAACAGCGGCTCAAGATGCCTCTGGTTGATCAGCCGATCCGCGACGAGGCATTTGACAGCCGATGGCAGCAGTTCACTGACGATCCGGCTGAGCTGCTCAAGCTCTGCTGTGGCTGGGTGCCTTCCAACTGGCGCGCCACCGAGGCGATTGCCCAGGCGGTGCGTCAGGTCAGCCGTGGCGCGCTTGAAGACTTGATCGACTATTGCCCGCCGTTGGGCCTGGCCAGCCTGCGCGCGCAGTTGCACAAGGGCCTGGAGCAGATCGGCATCCAGGCCGCGCCTGAGCAGATCCTCACCACCCAGGGCGCCAGCCACGCCCTCGACCTGCTGGTGCGCACACTGCTCAAGCCCGGCGACAAGGTGCTGGTAGAAAGCCCGGGTTACTACAACCTGTACAGCCTCCTGCGCCAGCATCAGGTGGACATGCTCCACGTGCCGCGTACCCCTCAGGGCCCTGATCTGCATGTGCTGGAAGACCTGCTCAAACGGCACCGCCCGCGTTGCCTGTACATCAACAGCCTGTACCAGAACCCCACCGGCAGCAGCCTGTCGCCCAAGGTCGCTTATCGCTTGCTGGAACTGGCCCGTGAACATGACGTGTTGATCATCGAGGATGACATCTACGCGGATTTTCAGGACAGTGCGGTCACGCGCCTGGCAACCCTGGATGCCGAGCAGCGGGTGATTTACCTGGCCAGCTTCTCCAAGACATTGAGCAGTTCGCTGCGGGTTGGCTATCTGGTGGCCAGGCCTGATCTGGTCGCTCGCCTGGCTGAATTGAAAATGGTCAGTGGCCTGGGCACTTCACGCTTTACCGAGCAGGTCGTGGCGCAGATGCTGGGCAACGGTAGTTACCGAAAAAGCATCGCCCGCTTGCGCGTGCGCCTGGCCCAGCATATGGCCAAGGCCCTGGGGCAATTGGAAGCCAATGGCTGGGAAGTGTTCACTGAGCCGTACGGCGGCATGTTCGTCTGGGCCCGCTGCCCGGGGCGGGATTTCGCTGAGCTGAACCGTGAAGCGCAGGCCTGTTCGGTGCTGCTGGCGCCGGGCAGTGCTTTCGATCCGCAGGGCGCTGCTTGCGACTGGTTACGGATCAATGTCGCCTATGCGCAGGACCAGCGCGCGCAGGCGTTCTTCCAACGTGCCGGGCGACCTCGGCTGTCCTGAAAACGACGCGACTGTAGCTTTTTGCCATTATTCCGACGCCGGGATCTTGTGCCGCTGGCCGCGCCATTGCCACTCTTCACCCTTGATGCATTTGCGGGTATCGGGGGGAAGTGCGATGAGTTCGGCCAAGCGTGGTTTTTTCGCCAACCTGGGCATGGCCCGCAAGCTTGGGTTGGGGTTTGCCCTGGTGTTGCTGTTGACTGCGGTGGTGGCTGCGGCGGGGGTCGCCGCGCTGCACAGCGTCGGGCAACGTTTCGATGGCTTGAAGCAGATGGCGGCGCTCAATACCGCACTGCTCGACACCCGTTTGCAGGAGCAGGCATTCGCCCTGCGCTCCGATCCCAAGGCGGTAGAGGCTGTGCATCAGCGTGTCGAAGCGCTGCAGGAGCAAGCGCGGGCGCTGGTGCAACTGGCCGGCGTCGAGCAGGCGCTGAGCGACTACCGCCAGGCCTTCGACCAGTTCGTCGAGCTGACCCAGGCCAAGGAGCTGGCACTGGACATGGCCAGCTGGTCGGTCTCCAGCGTTGCCAACAACCTCGATGTGCTGCAGTCCGGGCTGGCCGATGACGGTACTTACACCCTCAAGGACACCCAGGGCCAGCAGGGCGCCGAGTTCGTCGAGCAGGCCGGGCAGGTGGCCCAGGTCGCGCGCCTGATGCTGCAGGCCATGGATGAGGCGCGGGTGCGCCTGGAGCAGAACCGCAAGGGCGCCGAAGACGCGCGCCAGGGTCGCATTGAACAGACCGAACAGGCTGCTGCTCTGGTCGAGCAGTTGAAGGCCGCCGTGACCGATGCCGGTTATCAGACCGTGCTTGGCGAAGTCGGCACGCATATCGTCAGTTTCAGTGAAAAGCTCGCCGAATACACCGACTTGCTCGGCCGCGAGCAGCAGCTCAAGCAGCAATTGCAGGCACGTGCCGAGCAGGTCACCGGCCAGGTCGATCAAGCCTATCTCGCTGAAGACCGGGCCATGCAAAGTGAGTTGAAGAACAACGCCATACTGATCCTTGCGGCCTCGCTGCTGGCACTGCTGGTGGGCGTGCTGGCGGCCTGGTTGATCACCCGTGCGGTGGTCGGGCCGCTGCGCCAGGTAATGGGCCGTGCCCAGCAGATTGCCGCCGGCGACCTGCGCGGTGATATCGGTGTCGACCGCCAGGATGAGGTCGGGCAGTTGATGCTGGCCATGCAGCAGATGGGCACGGGCTTGAGCGCAATCGTCAGCGGCCTGCAAAACGGTATCGAACAACTGGCCAGCAACGCCCAGTCGCTGTCGGCGGTCACTGAACAGACCAATCGCGAGGTCAACAGCCAGAAGGATGAAACCGAGCAGGTGGCCACTGCCATGCAGCAGATGACCGCCACCGTGCATGATGTCGCACGCAACGCCGAAGAGGCTGCCCAGGCGGCGCAAACGGCGGATGACAAGGTGGAAAGCGGTCAACAGGTGGTACGCCAGAGCATGCAGCGTATCGAACAGTTGGCAACTTCCGCCGAGTCAGCCAGCCAGAGCATCGAGACTCTCAGCAGCGAAGTGCAGAACATCGGCCAGGTACTTGAAGTGATCAAGAGCGTCGCCGAACAGACCAACCTGCTGGCGCTCAATGCCGCCATCGAGGCCGCGCGGGCGGGTGAGCAGGGGCGTGGTTTTGCCGTGGTCGCCGACGAGGTGCGGGCGCTGGCCCGGCGCACCCAGCAATCAACCGAGGAAATCGAGCGCCTGGTCAGCAGCTTGCGCAGTGGTGCCCAGGCCTCGGTGGCGCAGATCCAGGGCAGTGCCGAGTTGGTCAAGTTGGCCGTCAGCGATGCCCTGCACACGGAAAGCGCCCTGGGCAGCATTGCCGCGGCGGTGTCGTTGATCCAGCAGATGAACCAGCAGATTGCCGCGGCGGCGCAGCAGCAAAGTTCGGTGGCCGAAGAGATCAACCGCAGCGTCACCCAGATCCGCAGCAGCGCCGATCAGTCGGCGCTGGCCATGCAGGGCAACGCCAGCTCAAGTATCGAGCTGGCGCAGTTGGGCAATGACTTGAAGGGGATGGTCGGGCATTTTCGCCTGTAGGAGCGGCGTCCCTACGACTATTTACGCCAGTTGAGTATCATCAAGGTCAGCACCCCGGCAACAATCCCCCAGAACGCCGAACCGATCGAGAACAGGGTAAAGCCGGACGCTGTGACCATGAAGGTGATCAGTGCAGCTTCGCGCTCCCTGGCCTCGTTCATCGCCACGGTCAGGCCGTTCATGATCGAGCCGAACAGCGCCAGGGCGGCAATCGACAGCACCAGCTCCTTGGGCAGGGCCGCGAACAGCGCCGCCAGGGTGGCGCCGAAAACCCCGGCGATGCCGTAGAAAATCCCGCACCAGACCGCTGCGGTGTAACGCTTGTTCGGGTCTTCGTGGGCATGCGGCCCGGTGCAGATCGCCGCACTGATGGCCGCCAGGTTGACGCCGTGGGAGCCGAACGGGGCCAGCACCAGCGAGGCCAGGCCGGTTACCGTGATCAGCGGCGAGGCCGGTACCTGGTAGCCGTCAGCACGCAGCACGGCGACACCGGGCATGTTCTGCGAGGTCATGGCTACCACGAACAATGGAATGCCGATGCTGATGGTGGCGGCCAGGGAGAAGCTTGGCGTGGTCCACACCGGCGTGGCCACTTCCAGGCTGAAACCGCTGAAGTCGAGCAGGCCCATGGCTGCGGACAACACAGTACCGACCACCAGCGCCGCCAGCACCGAGTAGCGCGGCGACACGCGCTTGATCAGCAGGTAGCTGAAAAACATGCCCAGCACCAATGCGGTCCGATGCTGGGCGGCAATGAAAATCTCGCTACCGATCTTGAACAGGATCCCCGCCAGCAACGCCGAGGCCAGCGACGCCGGAATGCGCTTGACCAGGCGCTCGAAGCTACCGGTCATCCCACAGATCACCACCAGCACTGCGCAGGTGATGTAGGCACCAATCGCTTCGCCATAGCTGACCCCACCCAGGCTGGTGATCAGCAGCGCCGCGCCGGGCGTCGACCAGGCGACGGTGATCGGCGTGCGATAACGTAGCGACAGGCCGATGCTGCACACTGCCATGCCGATCGACAGCGCCCAGATCCACGAAGAAATTTGCCCGGTGGTCAAACCGGCTGCTTGACCGGCCTGGAACATCAGCACCAGGGAGCTGGTGTAACCGGTGAGCATGGCAATGAAACCGGCCACTAGCGCGGACGGCGAGGAGTCGGCCAAAGGGCGCAATTGCGCGGACGTGGCATCGGGCATCGGGGCATTCCTTGTGCTGGATGTAAGCAGGTATTTCAGACTACCGCGCACACTGTTGATCTTTGCCATACAGCAGGCATTGCAATTAGCCGTACAGTCGCCAACTATGGGCGCGGGTACGATTGAGCCTTACGAAGAGGGGGAGTGATGTACAAGGTTTACGGCGACTACCAGTCGGGCAACTGCTACAAGATCAAGCTGATGTTGCACCTGCTCGACTTGCCTTACGAATGGCATTCGGTGGATATCCTCAAGGGCGAGACGGAAACCCCGGCGTTCCTGACCATGAACCCCAACGGCAAGGTGCCGGTGCTGGAGCTCGAAGATGGCACCTACCTGTGGGAGTCCAACGCGATTCTCAACTTCCTGGCCGATGGCAGCGAGTTCCTGCCCACCGAACCGCGTTTACGCACCCAGGTGCTGCAATGGCAGTTCTTCGAACAGTACAGCCATGAGCCGTACATCGCCGTGGCGCGCTTCATCCAGTTCTACCTGGGGCTGCCGCAAGACCGGCTGGAGGAATACAAGACCCTGCACAAGGGCGGCTACAAGGCCCTGCGGGTGATGGAGAAGCAACTGCAGCTGACGCCATACCTGGTGGGCGATAACTATTCTATCGCCGATGTCGCGCTGTACGCCTACACCCATGTCGCCCATCAGGGCGGGTTCGACCTTAATGAGTACCCGGGCATCCAGGCATGGCTGGAACGTGTGGCCAGCCATCCCCGTCACGTGACCATGCTCGGTTGAGCGATCAGGCGGCAAAACGCTTGTTGAGGTAGTCGATGATCACCTTGGATTCATACATCCAGGTGGTCTTGCCGTCTTCCTCGATACGCAGGCACGGTACCTTGATCTTGCCGCCTTCGGCGAGCAGGGTCTGGCGATCCTGTTCGTTGTTCTTGGCGTCGCGCAGCGCAACCGGCACATTCAGGCGGTGCAGGGTGCGGCGGGTTTTCACGCAGAATGGGCAAGCGTGGAACTGGTACAGGCTCAGGCCCTCGGCCTGTTGCTCGACCCGGGCCTGGGCGGCCGGGTCGCGCTTGAGCTTGGCCGGGCGGCTGATCCAGTCACCGAACACAATCAATTGGCCGAGGCCCACACGCAGTGCTTTGACGATCATGGCAACTCCTGAGAATAAAAAAAGCCGACCACGAAAGGTCGGCTTGCAGTCTGGTTCGCTTACTTGATCAGGCTGAGAAACTCGCTGCGGGTCGCGGCGTTTTCACGGAACTCGCCGAGCATCACCGAAGTGATCATGGTCGAGTTCTGTTTTTCCACACCGCGCATCATCATGCACATGTGCTTGGCCTCGATGACCACCGCCACGCCCAGGGCGCCGGTGACCTTCTGGATCGCTTCGGCGATCTGGCGGCTGAGGTTTTCCTGGATCTGCAGGCGACGTGCGTACATGTCGACGATCCGCGCCACCTTCGACAGCCCCAGGACTTTGCCGTCAGGGATGTAGGCAACGTGGGCCTTGCCGATGAACGGCAGCATGTGGTGCTCGCACAGCGAGTACAGCTCGATGTCCTTGACCAGGACCATCTCGCTGTTATCGGAGCTGAACAGGGCGCCGTTGGTCACTTCTTCCAGGGTTTGCTCATAACCGCGGCAAAGGTACTGCATGGCCTTCGCTGCCCGTTTGGGCGTGTCGAGCAGGCCCTCGCGGGAGATATCCTCGCCAAGCTGGCCAAGGATCGCGGTGTAGTTCTGTTCCAGGGACATGGATCTACCTGTGGGATTTTATCGCAAACGCGAAGGGTACGGCGGCGGCGGCGGCGCTGCAAGTACGGCGTTACTCGTCGCGGCCTTCGAGCATGGTTCGCTTGAGCATGACATACACCGCGCCAGTACCGCCATGGCGGGCCTGGCACGAGGTAAAACCAAGGACTTGCGGGTGCTGGCGCAGCCAGGTGTTGACGTGGCTCTTGATCATCGGCCGCTTGCCATCCAGGCGTACCGCCTTGCCATGGGTGACGCGCACGCAGCGCACTTCGAAACGGGTCGCTTCGGCGAGGAAGGCCCAGAGGGTTTCCCGCGCCTTTTCGACATTCATGCCATGCAGGTCAAGGCTGCCTTCGAAGCCGATCTGGCCAAGCTTGAGCTTGCGCATCTGGCTTTCCTGGACGCCGTCACGGCTCCAGTGCAGGTCGTCTTCAGGGCCGACATCAATGACGAACTGGTCCGACAGGCCATCGACCACGGTCTGGTCGCTGCGCACCGTCGCGGCCTGGCGCAGGCCCGCCAGTTTCTTGCGGTCGGCCTTGGGTTTACCGACTTCGGCGCGATCATGCGTGATCGGCTTGACACCGCGCATCTCGCTTTTGAACAGGGAAAAATCGTCGTCTTGCATGTAAGCCTCCGCCTGGGCGGCGTAGTTTACGCGACTCCCCCACGGCGTGCAGTCAATCGTGTTTTTTCATCAGGTGCGGTGACAGGTTGAGCTCGCGGCTGCGACGCAGGCGCAAACGGCTGCGGCGCCAGAACCACACGCCCAGGTACAGCAGCAACAGGCCAAGGCCGAGCAAGACGCTGGCACCGGCCGGGTTGGCATTGAGCTCGCCCAGGGCAGCGGGGCGGCCCAGCAGGCTGGCGGCGCCGGCCATGGCCAGGAGCACGCCAGCGGTTGCCAGCAACGCCGAGAACGCCGCCGCAAAGCGCATGCCCCAGTTGCGGGGCGTGCGTGGGCGTAAGCGCTTGGCATCGAAACCATCGGATATTTTCATTCCGATTTCCTCTATGGATATCCGGCGTTGGACCGAAAAGCCCTGAGGTGGTTCCGCCCGGCTGCCGGGCGGTCGCTCAGATCAGGCTGGTGGTCGGCGCTACACAGGCAAAGTTGTCGGCCATGATCGCCATCTCGCTCTGCTGAATCTGCGCCGCCGGGATCACGCCATCCTTGAAGGGCAGGTCGCGGGTGGCGCAAGCATCTTCGATCAGGGTGCAGCGGTAGCCGTAATCCTTGGCCCGGCGCACGGTGGTGCTGACGCTGGAGTGGCTCATGAAGCCGCAGACGATCAGGTCCAGGTGGCCGTATTTCTGCAGGGTTTCATGCAGGGTGGTGTTCTTGAAGGCATTGGGCATGCGTTTTTCGATGATCACCTCATCGCCCTGCGGCTCAAGGCCCGGGATGAACTCACCGCGCGGTCCCTGCGGGTCGAACATGCCGCCGACGGTACCCAGGTGACGCACGTGGATGATCGGGCGCCCGGCCTTGCGGGCCGCCTCGAGCATTTTAGCGATGTTGGCCACGGCAGCATCCATGCCCGAGAGCGCCAGGGGACCGCTGAGGTACTCCTTTTGCGCATCGATAATCACCAGGCTGGCATTGTTCAGCTTGGCCGGCGGATAGCCGCGACCGCTGAGGTGGAACATCGTCGTTGGAACAGACATCAAGGGCTCCTTTGGATAGGGCTTTTACCCTATTGTCCCCTGCCTGAGCACTTATGTGAATCGCTTCGCGTACAACCAGCGTCGTTAGTGGCCTGCAGCCAGCTTGGCGATATCCTTACAGGGTGTTTTTGCCGATCATTTCTGCTGCCGGGCTGTTAGAATCGCAGGTCGTCTTTCAAGGAGTCTGTTGTGATCACTTCTCGCTTGCGCACCCTGCGCGATCATATCCGTTGGGCCGTCAGCCGTTTCCACGAGCAGGGCCTGTTTTTCGGTCATGGCGCCGACAACGCCTGGGATGAAGCGCGGCTGCTGGTGCTGGGGTCGGTGCATCTGCCCTGGGAAGTCGCCGACGCCTATCTGGACTGTCAGCTGGAAGACGACGAACTGGTCAATCTCCAGCGCCTGCTCAAGCGCCGCATCGAAGACCGCGTACCCACCGCCTACCTGCTCGGTGAGGCCTGGTTCTGTGGTTTGTCGTTCATCGTTGACGAGCGCGTGCTGATTCCGCGCTCACCCATTGGCGAGCTGATCGAAAAACGTTTCGAGCCGTGGCTGGCCAGCGAGCCTGCGCGCATCCTCGACCTGTGCACCGGCTCTGGCTGCATCGGCATCGTCAGCGCCGAAGTGTTCCCGGACGCTGAAGTGGTGCTGGCCGACCTGTCCTTCGAGGCACTGGAGGTGGCGAACCAGAACATCGAGCGTCATGGCCTGGAAGAGCGCGTCTATACCGTGCAGGGCGATGGCTTCGGCGGTCTGCCGGGGCAGCGCTTCGACCTGATCCTGTCCAATCCGCCGTATGTCGATGCCGAAGACTTTGCCGACATGCCCGAGGAATATCATCACGAACCGGAACTGGGCCTGGCCTGCGGCAATGACGGCCTGGACCTGGTGCGGCGGATGCTGGCCGAAGCGGCCGATCACCTGACCGAGAAGGGGTTGCTGATCGTCGAGGTTGGCAACAGCCAGGTGCATGTCGAGGCGCTGTATCCGCAAGTGGATTTCGCCTGGCTGGAGTTCGAGCGGGGTGGGCACGGGGTGTTCATGCTCACGGCGCAGCAGTGCCGGCAGCATCAGGAGTTGTTTGCTTCGAAGGTGTAAGGCTTCAGGTTTGCAGTGCATCCATCGCTGGCAAGCCAGCTCCCACAATTGCCCTTGTGGGAGCTGGCTTGCCAGCGAGGCTTTTTAGCGGTGAGTCGCAATCCAGATCAACAACCCCGCCTGAAACACCGCAAAGGCCACCAGGCAGGTGATGGTAAAGCGCAGCCCGCTGTCTTCACGGCGGTACTTGCTGACCCGCTCGTCACGCTCGCGCAGTTGCGCCTCTTTTTCCTGCAGGCTCTGCTCGGCCTGTTGCAGCATCTGCGCAGCATCGAGTATCTCCACCCGCTGCACCTTGTCACTGTTCCAGCCGCCCTTGAGTTCACCGACCTGCACATCGACAAAGCGTCCCTTCAGGTGCTGGGCATCAGCGTACTCGACCTCCAGGCCATGACTGCGCAGCACATGGTCACGGCGCAGACGGGTGTCTTCGTTGAGGGCGTCCTTGTTCGGCAGGGCCGCGCCTTCGACCCGATAGTGCGGCCACTTGCGTTGCGCCCAGGTCACCGCCTGGTTCATCAGAAAACGCCCCAGGCCGCGGTTCAGCGGCTCGATCTGCAGGCCGGAGTCAGGGCTGAAGGTCACGCGTTTTTCTTCGTGGTCGACCCATACATCCAGGTGGTTCTGTTCCTTGCGCACCTTCTGCGCCGGCAGCTGGATAGCCATGCGTAGCAGGCTGGTCTGTTTGTTGTGGCGTTCGGCATAGCCGTACTGGACGAAGCGCAGCGGCCGCGCACCGCTGTTGCGGTCGGTCGGCAGCGGCGCCAGGCGCAGCATCTGGAAGTGTTCGGGGGCAACATCGGCCCAGGGCAGGGGGGCAACTTCCGCTGCTGCCTGTTCGGCAGTCGTCTCGGCGGTGTCCTGGGGGGCGGCTTCGGTCATCACGGCAATCCTCATGTGCGCAGCAGGCTGGTCGCATTGACGAAGCCAGCACCACTTTATCGGCAGGACTGGCCCGGACTGGAGGCGTAATTTCTGCGATTGGGCCTCAGCTGGCGGGCAACCGCTGAATGAAGTCGACAACGCGCTTGCCCAGTTCGGCCGCTTGCGGCAGTTGCGGATCAAGATAACTGTCGCGTTGCTGGCTGATTTGCTCCGGTGCGATGCGCAGCATGTGGTTCATGCCCTTGATCAAGGCAAGCTCGGCATCCGGCTTGGCGGCCTTGAGGATCTCGGCGTTGTCGACATTGACCTGGAAGTCATGGGTGCCCTGGATGATCAGCGCCGGTACCTTGACTTTGGCAAAGGCCTCGGCCGGGTCCTGGCGGAACAGCGAAATCAGGTAGGGCTGCACGCTGGGGCGCAGTACATCCTGCAGGGGCAGGGGCACGCGAGAGGAGGTCTTGCCGTTTTTCAGGCGATCGAGGATATCGCCGGCACTGGCCATGTAGCGCCCGGGCACCCGCTCAAATATCTGTGCGCGCAGCGCCTTGTCGATCGGCCAGCCACTGCCGGCAATGCTGATCACGGCGCTGGCGCCGCTTTGCTCGGCGGCAAGGCTGGCGATCAACGCACCTTCGCTGTGGCCAAGCAGAATCAGGCGGCCGAAACGTGGGTCGGATTTGATCTTCTGGCTCCAGGCCACGGCATCGGCGACATAGCGCTCTACCGTCAGGTCGCGCTCGTCCGGGGTGGCCGCGAGGCTGGCCGCGACGCCGCGCTTGTCGTAGCGCACGCTGGCGATGTTGTTTTTCGCCAGGGTCAGGGCCAGTTGCTTGAGGTTGTCCGTGTTGCCGCCGTAGGGGTTGTTGCCATCGCGGTCGGTGGGCCCGGAGCCGGCAATGATCAGCACCACCGGTGGTGGCTGCTCGGTACGCGGCAACAGCAGGCTACCGTGCAGCACGCCGCTGCCGGTATCGAGGCTGACCGGGCGCTGGAACACGGTGGGAGCGGCAGCCTGGACCAGGCCGCTGAACAGCAGGGTGAGTACCGCAACAATACGCAACATCATCAGGCCACTATCGAGAGAGTGCGGTTTGGACCGGGCCGGGCGCAGAAGGTTCGCCGTCAGGGATGAACTGAATGGTTAGCCTGCGTATACTGGCGCTCTTGTTCAAATCTGGCTGATTCGCGGAGCGTCCTGCATGTCCGGCAATACCTACGGCAAGCTGTTCACTGTCACCACCGCTGGCGAAAGCCATGGCCCGGCGTTGGTCGCCATTGTCGATGGCTGCCCGCCAGGCCTGGAGATTTCCCTGGCCGACCTGCAGCACGACCTGGACCGGCGCAAGCCCGGCACCAGCCGCCACACCACCCAGCGCCAGGAAGCCGACGAAGTCGAAATCCTCTCGGGAGTGTTCGAAGGCCGCACCACCGGCTGCTCCATTGGCCTGTTGATCCGCAACACCGACCAGAAGTCCAAGGACTACTCGGCGATCAAGGACCTGTTCCGCCCGGCCCACGCCGACTACACCTACCACCACAAGTACGGTGAGCGTGATTACCGTGGCGGCGGCCGCAGCTCGGCGCGGGAAACCGCCATGCGCGTGGCCGCCGGTGCCATCGCCAAGAAGTACCTGGCCACCCAGGGCATCCGCATCCGCGGCTACATGAGCCAGCTCGGGCCGATTGAAATCCCCTTCAAGACCTGGGATTCGGTAGAGCAGAACGCCTTCTTCAGCCCGGACCCGGACAAAGTCCCGGAGCTCGAGGCCTATATGGACCAGCTGCGCCGCGACCAGGATTCGGTCGGGGCGAAAATCACCGTGGTCGCTGAAGGCGTCATGCCCGGCCTGGGCGAGCCGATCTTCGATCGCCTGGATGCCGAGCTTGCCCACGCGCTGATGAGTATCAACGCGGTCAAGGGCGTGGAAATCGGCGCAGGTTTTGCCAGCGTCGCCCAGCGCGGTACCGAGCACCGTGACGAGCTGACCCCGGAAGGCTTCCTCAGCAACAACGCCGGCGGCATTCTTGGCGGTATTTCCTCCGGTCAGCCGATCGTTGCCCACCTGGCCCTCAAGCCGACCTCGAGCATCACCACCCCTGGCCGCTCCATCGACGTCGATGGCAACCCGGTTGAGGTGATCACCAAGGGCCGTCATGACCCGTGCGTGGGTATCCGCGCCACGCCGATTGCCGAGGCCATGATGGCCATCGTGCTGATGGACCACCTGCTGCGCCACCGCGGGCAGAACGCCGACGTGCGCGTGAAGACGCCGGTGCTGGGCCAGCTGTAATGCTGGCGCCTGCCAATCGCGCCGCGGCTCGCTGAGCCGTGGCGCCGATTCCCTACTGGCGGCTGTCCAGTTTCTACCTCTTTTACTTCGCCTTGCTCGGCTCGACAGCGCCGTTTCTGGCGTTGTATTTCGATCACCTGGGTTTTTCCAGTGCGCGCATCGGCGAGCTGGTGGCCATCCCCATGCTGATGCGCTGCGTGGCCCCCAACCTGTGGGGCTGGCTGGGCGACCGCAGTGGCCAGCGCTTGCTGATCGTGCGCCTGGGCGCCTTGTCGACCCTGGCGACCTTTTCGTTGATCTTCTTCGGCAAAAGCTACGCCTGGCTGGCGCTGGTGATGGCCCTGCATGCGTTCTTCTGGCATGCGGTACTGCCACAGTTCGAGGTCATCACCCTGGCCCACCTGCAAGGGCAGACCGCACGCTACAGCCAGATCCGTCTGTGGGGCTCGATCGGCTTCATCCTCACCGTGGTCGGCCTTGGCCGATTGTTCGACTGGCTTAGCCTGGATATCTACCCGGTTGCCTTGGTGGTCGTCATGGCCGGTATCGTCGTGGCCAGCCTCTGGGTGCCCAATGCCCAGCCGCCGGGGCAGAATGAGCGTGCGGCCGGCGGCAGTTTTCTCAGGCAACTGGCAAGCCCGGGTGTTGCCGCGTTTTACCTGTGCGTGGCACTCATGCAGCTTAGCCATGGCCCGTACTACACCTTCCTGACCCTGCACCTTGAGCACCTGGGTTACAGTCGCGGCACCATCGGCATGCTCTGGGCCCTGGGGGTGGTGGCCGAGGTGCTGATGTTCCTGGCCATGAGCTGGATCCTGGCGCGGGTCTCGCTGCGCCGGGTGCTGCTGGCCAGTTTTGCCCTGGCGGCCGTGCGCTGGGTGTTGCTGGGCAACTTTGCCGAGCACCTGGGCGTACTGCTGCTTGCCCAGGTCCTGCACGCAGCCACCTTCGGCAGTTTTCACGCGGCCGCCATCGCCTTCGTGCAACGCAGTTTCGGCGCCCGCCAGCAAGGCCAGGGCCAGGCGCTGTATGCAGCGCTCGCCGGCACGGGCGGCGCCTTGGGCGCCTTGTGTTCGGGGTACAGCTGGAACCTGCTGGGGCCGGCTACCACCTTTAGTATTGCCAGCGTCGCGGCCCTGGCCGCAGCCGTTATCATTGCACTTCGAATGAAAGAGGACAGGGCATGAGCCTTGGCCGTGAACCATTGGCCGGTAGTAAGGAGTTGCCCTGATGAGCAGCCTGACCGTGTATCACCAGTCCACCCCGGATATTCCCAACAAAGTCTTGACTCATCTTGAAGACATTGCCGCGACCCTGGCCGAGCAGGGCGTGCGTTTCGAGCGTTGGCAGGCCGCCGCGCCCATTCAGGCGGGGG
>NZ_JH650770.1:0-381 GCF_000259195.1 Pseudomonas donghuensis | reverse complement strand
CTAAAAAAGCCAGTATCGACGCGCTGAAGGCCGAGAAGGGCTATGCCGGTGTCGAGGTAACCCGCGAAGCGGACGCCCGCTTGCTTGCCGAGCATACCTGCGACGAAGATCAACTGCGCTTTTTCGCCGCCGGGCGCGGGCTGTTCAGCCTGCGGATCGAGGATTACATCTATGCGGTGTTGTGCGAGAAGGGCGACCTGATCGGCGTGCCGGCGGGGGTTCGGCATTGGCTCGATCTGGGCGAGGAGCCGCGGTTTGTGGCGATCCGGGTGTTTAACCAGGCACAGGGTTCGGTTGCCAACTTTACTGGCGACAAGATTGCTGCAGACTTTCCTCGGCTTGATGACTGAGTGATCGCATCGCGGGGCAAGCCCGCTCCTA
>NZ_JH650769.1:157472-163329 GCF_000259195.1 Pseudomonas donghuensis | reverse complement strand
CTGGTTTGCCAGCGATGGGGCCGGTACAGTCTGCACATCTGGGATGGCCTGGATGACGAGCGCGAAGCGGTCGCAATCCAGGCGATGCTGGCGTATTTTCGATTGCCCAGTCCAAGAATCCGCTCATGATGCCCGCCCAACCGTTCCACCCCTGCCAGGCCCTCGCCGACCTTTTGTTGCCGCACTTGCCTGGGGACAACGGCGATGGCTCCCACGACCTGGCCCACATCCACCGGGTCTGGACCAACGCCCGAACCCTCCAGGCCAAGGAGGGCGGCGACCTGCAGATCCTGTTGGCCGCCGCCTTGCTGCACGATTGCGTTGCGGTCGAAAAAAATTCCCCGCTACGCGCCAAGGCGTCGACGCTGTCCGCAGACAGGGCTACAACGCTGTTGGCCGAACTCGGCTGGCCTGCCGAGCGCATCAGCGCCGTGGCCCACGCCATCGCCACCCACAGTTTTTCTGCCGGCTTGCAGCCTGAAACCCTTGAGGCAAAAATTCTTCAGGACAGTGACCGCCTGGACGCCATCGGCATGGTCGGCGTGGCCCGTTGTTTTTACGTCGGCGGGCGCATGGGCTCTGCGCTATACGACTTCAACAACCCCACCGCGGCAGGGCGTGATTACCAGGATCGCCAGTTCAGCCTCGAACATTTCCATACCAAGCTGCTGAAACTGGCCTCGGGTTTTCAGACCGGGGAGGGCGCACGCCTGGCCGCCGAGCGGCATCGGCGCCTGGAGCTGTTCGTTGAAGGCTTCATGGACGAGATTGCCGGCCCTCAAGAGTGATGCGGGCAGCGGTGGATTCGTGCATTCTCGGCTGCCGAACAATCTGAGCGAGAGCCACCGATGATCACCTGCTACCTGCGCTACGTCCTCGATCCCTACAAACTCGCCGAGTTCGAGCATTACGGCAAACTCTGGATACCGCTGGTGGAGCGCTTCGGCGGCCAGCACCACGGCTACTTCCTGCCCTCCGAAGGCGCCAACAATATCGCCCTGGCGATGTTCAGCTTTCCAAGCCTTGCCGAGTACGAACGCTACCGCCAGGACTCGATGAACGACCCTGAGTGCCTGGCCGCCTTCCAGTACGCCCAGGACACCCGGTGCATCATTAGCTATGAGCGCTCGTTTTTCCGTCCGGTATTCGGTCAGGACTGATGAGCACGCTTTTTGATCTTGAGCTGTTCGTGCGCGTGGCCGACGAGGGCAGTTTGTCTGCTGCCGCGCGCAGCCTGGACATCACCCCGGCGGCCGCCAGCCTTGCGCTCAAGCGTCTGGAAACGCGCCTGCAGGTCCGCCTGTTTGCCCGTTCCACCCGCCAGCAACGGCTGACCGACGAAGGCCGTCGTTACCTCGACAGCGTGCGCCTGGCCCTCGGGGCCCTGGCTGAGGGAGAGCAGGCCCTGCGCGAACAGTCCCTGGCGATGGGCGGCCTGTTGCAACTGGCGGCACCGTCGGATTTTGGTCGCAGTGTGCTGCTGGCCTGGCTGGACGAGTTCAAGCGCGAGTTCCCGCGGGTGCAGCTGCAGTTGCTGCTCAATGACCAGGCCAGTGACCTGTACCGCGAACCGGTCGACGTCGCCTTGCGCTTTGGCGTGCCTGCCGACTCCGACATGGTCGCCTTGCCGATTCTGCTCGATCACCACCGTGTTGCCTGTGCCAGCCCCGAGTATCTGGCCCGCCATGGCACACCTTCGACGCCCCAGGACCTGGCCCGCCATCAGTGCGTGATCTATCAGCGCAACGGGCGACCTTACGACCTGTGGCGTTTTGCGCGCGGCAGTGAAGTGAGCGAAGTACGGGTGCAGGGCGAGTATCGCTGCGACGACGGTGAGGTCGCCCGGCGCTGGGCCCTGGCCGGGCATGGTGTGGCGTACAAGGCCTGGCTGGACGTGGCCGCGGACGTCGAAGCCGGGCGCCTGCTGCCGCTGCTGGGCGAGTGGCAGGGCGAGCACGTTCCGGTGTACCTGATGTGCCCGCATCGGGCGCAGGTGACCGAGCGGGTCAAAGCGCTGCAGGCCTTTTTGCAAACACATTCAGCCAGGCTGAAGCGACCAGCAGCAACGCCAACAGTTGATTGAAGCGCCGCAATCGCGCACTACCGACGCCCAACAGGGCGTGGGCATGCACGACCCTAACCCGTTTGCGCGACGGGGGTTTAGAGCAATTGTGCGCTCGGCTCACATCGGCAACGGGCGGTTGTCGATAACCCGCTTCATCACCAGGGTCGAGGTCAGGCGCTGGACATTGGGCAGTGCCGACAGCTGCTCATCGTACAGCTGCTGAAAGGCGGGAAGGTCGCGGCTGACCACCTGCAGCAGGTAGTCCGGATCACCAAACAGCCGCTGCGCCTCGACGATCTGGGGTATCTCCTGCAGCGCCGCTTCAAAGGCGCTCACCGCCTGGCGATCACCTTCGCGCAAGGTCACGAACACCATCGCCGAGAAGTTCAGCCCCAGGGCTCCCGGTGCCAGTTGCGCGCGGTAGCCCTGGATCACCCCGGATTGCTCCAGGGCACGCAGCCGACGGTGGCAGGGCGACAGGCTCAAACCCACCCGGTCGGCCAGTTCGGTCACCGACAGGCGTCCGTCGTTTTGCAGTTCAGCAAGAATCTTGCGGTCAATCCTGTCCATTGAGAAGAACCTTTCTCCAGGGGCGGTCAAGGCTGGAATATTCGAAAGATAATCCTACCAGCTTTTCTCTAATCTCCCTCCCAACTCCACATCCGGACTGAGAGAGCACGATGCAGACAACAAACTTCCAGGCGCAGCCCCAGGCGGTGCAGCCATGACCTTGAACATGCTGGCCGCTTTCTGGGCGGTATCCTTGTTGTTCGTGATCACCCCGGGCGTGGACTGGGCTTATGCCATTTCTGCCGGTATGCGCGGCCGGGTGGTGGTGCCTGCCGTGACCGGGCTGTTGCTCGGGCACCTGGCGGCAACCCTGGTGGTCGCCGCCGGGGTTGGCGGGCTGGTGGCGAGCAACCCCATGGCCCTGACGCTGCTGACGGTGGCGGGGTCGGCTTACCTGCTGTGGCTGGGCGTGAACATGCTCATCCATCCTTCGGTACCACAAGCCGGGCAGGCACAGGCGTCGGCCTCCTGGGCACGCTGGACACTCAAAGGCGCTTGCGTCAGCGGTTTGAACCCCAAGGTGTTTCTGCTGTTTCTGGCCTTGTTGCCACAATTTACCGACGCCATGGCCGCTTGGCCTGTGCCGGTACAGGTCATCACCCTGGGCCTGGTCCATGCCTTCAGTTGCGCGGTGGTCTATCTGTTGGTGGGCTTTGGCTCGCAGGCGGTGCTGCAGGCGCGGCCCACGGCGGCGAAAGTGGTCAGCCGGGTGTCGGGGCTGGCGATGATCCTGATTGCCGCGGTTTTGCTCGTCGAACAGTGGCTCGGCCACCTGCGAATGCTCTGAATTTGACCGCTGATCAAGGGAAAAGCGCTTTTGCTCTTTCGACTTGGGACAAGGGAAGGCACAATGCGTGTCCTTTTTTTGGCCGGCCTGGCCGGGGGCCTCGAAATGATCAAAACGCCGTACTACCTCATCGATAAAACCAAGCTGTTGCGCAACATGGAAAAAATCGCCTACGTGCGCGAGCAGTCCGGGGCCAAGGCCCTGCTGGCACTCAAGTGCTTCGCCACCTGGTCGGTGTTCGACCTGATGCAGCAGTACATGGACGGCACTACTTCGTCGTCGCTGTACGAGCTCAAGCTCGGCCGCCAGAAGTTCGCCGGCGAGACCCACGCCTACAGCGTGGCCTGGGCCGACGATGAAATCGAAGAGATGCTCGACAACTGCGACAAGATCATCTTCAACTCCATCGGCCAGCTGCAACGCTTTGCCGATGCCTCTGAAGGCAAGGTCCGCGGCCTGCGCGTCAACCCGCAGGTGAGCAGCTCCGACTACCTGCTGGCCGACCCGGCGCGCCCGTTCAGCCGCCTGGGCGAGTGGGACCCGGTGAAGGTCGAAGAAGTCATCGAGAAGATCTCCGGCTTCATGTTCCACAACAACTGCGAGAACAGCGACTTCGACCTGTTCGACCAGATGCTCGGGACCATCGAAGAGCGCTTCGGCCACCTGCTGTACAAGGTCGAGTGGGTCAGCCTCGGCGGCGGCATCCACTTCACCGGGGAAGGCTATGCACTCGACGCCTTCTGCGCGCGCCTGAAAGCGTTCTCCGAGAAGTACGGCGTGCAGGTTTACCTGGAGCCGGGCGAAGCGGCGATCACCCAGAGCGCCTCGCTGGAAGTGACCGTGCTCGACACCCTCTACAACGGCAAGCACCTGGCCGTGGTCGACAGCTCGATCGAAGCGCACATGCTCGACCTGCTGATCTACCGCCTGAACGCCAAGCTGGCGCCAAGCGAGGGCGAACACACCTACATGGTATGCGGCAAATCCTGCCTTGCCGGGGACATTTTCGGCGAATACCAATTCGATCGTCCGCTGGCCATCGGCGATCGGCTGTCGTTTGTTGACGCAGCAGGTTACACCATGGTCAAGAAAAACTGGTTCAACGGCTTGAAAATGCCGTCCATCGTAGTGAAACAACTCGACGGTAGTGTCGAGCTGGTTCGTGAATTCGGGTTCGAAGACTACTTGTCCAGCCTGTCGTAAGCTGGCAGTAAAGGAGAGAAAGAGAAATTGAAGAAGAACGTTCTTATCATTGGTGCAGGAGGTGTCGCCAAGGTGGTGGCCCACAAGTGCGCGCAGCACAACGACGAACTCGGTCGTATTGCTATCGCGTCGCGCAACATCTCCAAATGCCAGGCCATCATCGACAGCGTCAAGGCCAAGGGTAGCCTTAAGCAACCTGCAGAGATCAAGGCCTTCTCGTTGAATGCGCTGGACGTCGAAGCGACCAAAGCGCTGATCCGCGAAACCGAATCGCAAATCGTCATCAACGTCGGTTCCGCTTTCCTCAACATGTCGGTGCTGCGTGCCTGCATCGATACCGGCGTGGCCTACCTGGACACCGCCATTCACGAAGAACCGGGCAAGATCTGCGAGACGCCGCCCTGGTATGGCAACTACGAGTGGAAACACCTCGAGGAATGCCAACAAAAGAACGTTACCGCCATTCTTGGCGTGGGCTTCGATCCGGGCGTGGTCAACGCCTATGCGGCCCTGGCCAAGCAACAGTATTTCGACAGCATTGATTCGATCGACATTCTCGACGTCAATGCCGGATCCCATGGCAAGTACTTTGCCACCAACTTCGACCCGGAAATCAACTTCCGCGAGTTCACCGGGCAGGTGTGGAGCTGGCAGAACAGCCAGTGGACCAGCAACACCATGTTCGAAGTCAAACGTACCGACGACCTGCCGGTAGTCGGTTCGCAGAACCTGTACCTGACCGGCCATGACGAAGTGCACTCGCTGTCGAAGAACCTCGACGTGCCGAACGTGCGTTTCTGGATGAGCTTCGGCGAGCACTACATCAACGTCTTCACCGTGCTGAAGAACCTTGGCCTGCTTTCCGAGCAACCGGTCAAGACCGCCGAAGGCCTGGAAGTGGTGCCGCTTAAAGTGGTCAAGGCCGTGCTGCCCGATCCTGCCTCGCTGGCGCCGGGTTACACCGGCAAGACCTGCATCGGCGACCTGGTCAAAGGCACCAAGGACGGCCAGCCGCGCGAAGTGTTCATCTACAACGTAGCTGATCACGAGGAGGCCTACGCCGAAACCGATAGCCAGGGCATTTCCTACACCGCAGGCGTGCCGCCAGTCGCCGCAGCGCTGCTGGTTGCCCGTGGCGAGTGGGACGTGCAGCGCATGGTCAACGTCGAGGAGCTGCCTGCCGAGCCGTTCCTCAAGGCGCTGGACGTGATGGGCTTGCCGACTCGGGTTAA
>NZ_JH650769.1:132712-157462 GCF_000259195.1 Pseudomonas donghuensis | reverse complement strand
CTGCCGGGGGAGCCGTTCCTCAAGGCGCTGGACGTGATGGGCTTGCCGACTCGGGTTAAAGACGAGAACGGCGACCGTCCGTGGAACTGAGTTCCACGCGGCGGTAAAACACCGGCTGCGCCAGGTTGTGCGCAGCTGGTGAACGGTCGAGGCGCCGATCTGGCGCCTCGATTCAGAGTAAGTGGCTGTTTTAACAACAATTTGTGTAGTCAGGGGCTTCCCAGGCACAACAAAGTTTGATAAATTGCCGACCATTCTTGCAACGGCCCTCACGGGGCTGGCAGCGTAGGCCCGCAACGTCTCAGGTTGCACCACGTTGCATCATCGCAAGCGAGTGCCAGGCACTCATCGCTACAGCTACAGGGGCGTCGCCAAGCGGTAAGGCAGCAGGGTTTGATCCTGCCATGCGTTGGTTCGAATCCAGCCGCCCCTGCCATTTTCTCGTTGTACCTTTCCTCTTTTTAAGTCCCTGCACATCAGGTGTTGCCTGAGTTGCGAGCGCCTTGCGCTCGATCGCTGGCAAGCCAGCTCCCACAGTGATTGCCACGCCAGTGCACCTCCTGTCATTGTTGCACCTGTTCCCCTTTGGCAAGGACTGCCCACATGGCACTGCACCTCTGGCTCACCTTTTCCCTGGCATACCTGCTGACCTCCCTGATCCCCGGCCCCAACGTACTGCTGACCGTGCGCAATGCCTTGCGCCATGGCCCGGCAGGCATGGGCGTGACCTTGTTCGGCAACCTGCTGGCGCAACTGCTGGTTATCAGTGCAGTGGCCTGGGGCGTGGGGGCGATGTTGCTGGCGTTGCCGACGGCGTTCCTGGCCTTGAAAGTGGTAGGCGCGGGGTACCTGATCTACCTCGGTGCACACCAGCTGTTTGCGCGCAAATCGGTTTCGACTGCTGCCGCCGAAGTCGCCGTGCCGGCAGCACAATCGAAATGGCGGATCGGCACTGAAGCCTTCCTGGTCTCGGCCAGCAACCCGAAAACCCTGATCTTCTTCTGCGCCTTCCTGCCGCAGTTCCTCGACCATGCCCGGCCGATCGCCGAGCAGTTCACGGTCATGTACCTGACCAGCGCAGTCATCGTTTGCGGCGTGCATTCGTTCTACAGCTTCAGTGCCATGCACTTTCGCAAACACGTGAACGCCTCGCGCGTGGTTGCCGCACTCAAGCGTGCAACGGGCGCCTTGTTCATCGGCCTGGGGGTGCGCTTGTTGAGTGCCAAGGCGGTATAAGGCAGCGGACTAGAAATGTCGCACGGCGCCCATGCTGACCATCGCCGCCAACCCCAGCAGGCAGGTGATTGCCACGGCATAGGCGATCGTGCGCCACGGTTGCCAGCGTGCCAGGAAGGTCAGGGTGTGCACCATGCGTGCGACGGTAAACAGCACCATCAGCCCGGCCGTGAGCATGAACGGCGGGTTGAATACCAGGCACAACGCGCCCAACACAAAAAACAGCGGGATGTTCTCCAGGTCATTGGTCCAGGCCTGGGCCGCGCGGCGGACTTGCGGCAACTCCTCGGGGCTCGCCGGGCGACCGACAAAACCAGCATCTTCGGGGTGCTTGAAGGTCAGGCGGCTGATGCGATAAAAGCCCTGATAGCAAGAGATCGCCAGCATCTTCACGAACAGCACGACCACGCAAAGGGCGTAGATGGAGAGGAGCGAGTTCATCTTCATTCCTTGAAAACAGGGAGCGCGATCATCGCCCAGATTGCGCAGGCGCGTATATGCGAAAATGCCCGCTCCAGGTAGGAGCGGGCTTGTCCTGCGATTGGGGGCGATTTACGGCAAGGCGTATGCCATCACATAGTCGCCACGATCAGTCGACTGGCGCGCACCACTGGCGGTGATCACCACATACTGCTTGCCGGTTTTCGGCGACACATAGGTCATCGGGCCACCCTGGCTGCCTACTGGCAGGCGGGCTTTCCAGATTTCTTCACCATTGGCGCTGTTGAAGGCGCGCAGGTAGAAGTCCTGGGTGCCGGCAATGAACACCAGGCCGCCCTGGGTCGACAGGGTGCCGCCGAGGGTCGGCAGGCCAACCTTGATCGGCAGGTGCATGCGAATACCCAGCGGGCCGGTGTCTTCAACGGTGCCGACCGGCACTTGCCAGGCCACCTTCTGGGTCTTCATGTCGATGGCGGTGAGGGTGCCGAACGGCGGCGCCTGGCACGGAATGCCGGCCACCGACAGGAAGCGGTTCTTGTTCACCGCATAGGGCGTGCCCTTGAGCGGGACCGCGCCCATGCCGGTGTTCAGCGCTTCACCACCGGAGGCGGCCTGGGCCTTGTTCTGCGACGGGATCATCTGAATCCACAGGCCCAGGCGCATGTCGTTGACGAAGATAAAACCATGCACCGGGTCGGTGGAGATACTGCCCCAGTTCATGCCGCCCAGCGAGCCCGGGAAGCTCAGCGCCAGGTCGGTGCCGGGCGCTGTGTACAGGCCGTCATAGCGCATCTTCTTGAAGTCGATGCGGCACAATAGCTGGTCATACGGGGTGGCGCCCCACATGTCCGACTCGGTCAGTTGCTGGGCACCGATCTGCGGCATGCCCACCGATTTTGGCTGGGTTGGCGAGTACGGCTCGTTGGGGATGTTGCCCGGCTTGACCGGGGTTTCCAGCACCTCGGTCAGCGGCTTGCCGGTGGCACGGTCGAGCACGTAGATCTGCCCTGCCTTGGTACCGATGACCACGGCCGGCACCGACTGGCCATCGGCCTTGGTGAAGTCGATCAGGCTCGGCTGCATCGGCAGGTCGAAGTCCCAGAGGTCGTTGTGCACGGTCTGGTACACCCACTTCTCTGCGCCGCTGCTTGCGTCCAGGGCCAGCACCGAAGCGCCGTACTTGTGGTTAAGCTCGGTACGCTCGACGCCGTAGAGGTCGGTGGACGAGCTGCCCATCGGCAGGAACACGGTGTTCATCGCCGGGTCGTAGGACATCGGCGCCCAGCTGTTGGGGGTACTGCGCACATAGGTGCTGCCGCCGGTCGGGGCATTGCGGTCTTCAGGATTGCCCGGGTCGAAGGCCCAGCGCATCTGCCCGCTGATGACGTCAAAGCCACGGATCACGCCACCTGGCATGTCGGTCTGGACGTTGTCGGCAACCCGACCACCGACCACCACCGTGGTGCCGGCCATCAGCGGCGCCGAGGAGAGCTGGTAGAAGGCGTCCGGGACATTGCCCAGGCCGGCCTTGAGGTCAACCTGGCCGTTGCTGCCAAAGCCCTGGCAGAACTCACCGGTATCGGCGTCGACTGCGATCAGGCGGGCGTCGATGGTGTTGGTCAGCAAGCGGCGCTGGCAGTTGGCACCGGCCGGCACGCTGGCGGCGATGATTGGCGAGCTGTTTGCCTGGGTCGGCTGGGCGATCGGTGCGCTGGCATCGAAGTAGGCCATGCCGCGGCAACGCTGCCAGACTGCCGACTTGGCGTTGATCTCGTTCTTCCACAGCGCTTTGCCGGTGTCGGCATCGAGGGCGATCAGGTTGTTGTGCGGGGTGCAGATGAACACCTTGTTGCCGACCTGCAGCGGCGTCAGCTGGTCCTCGGCGCCGTTGCCGTCGCTGATGGCCACGTCACCGGTGTGGTAGGTCCAGGTCACTTTCAGTTTGTCGACGTTACTGCGGTTGATCTGGTCCAGCGCGGCGAAGCGGCTGCCACCTTCGGTGTTGCCATAGTGGGCCCAGTCTTTTTGCGCCTTGGCCGGGTCGACCGCGGTCAGGCCCGGGCCGTCACCGGTAGGGGCAACGCTTGGATGGGCGACGAACATATTGCCCGCTGCCACCGCCAGGGCAATTGCAAGCACCGCCGCCAGGCCATAGGCACCTCGGCCGGGCGTGGCGCCAGCGGCACGCTTGAGCAGCGGATAGACCAGCACCACTGCCAGGCCCATCGCGCCGAACATGAACAGGCGCGAGAACAGCGGCCAGAACACCAGGCCGACATCGGCCACGGCCCAGATCGCGGTACCGACCAGGAAGGCGGCGAACAGCCAGGCGCCGGCCAGTTTTCGGCGGGCGATCAGCAGGCCGGAAATGGCCATCAGCAAACCGCCGACCAGGAAGTACCAGGAACCACCCAGGCTGACCAGCTTCACGCCACCGGCGGCGAGCGCAAGGCCGAGCAGGGCGATGATCACCCCCAGGCCAACCAGGATAAATGTTGAGGCGCCAGATACGCGCGGTGTCTGTGTCATATCGAAGAAAACTCGAAGGGGGGAGTGGTCGAATTTTATACCCTTAGCAAGCTAATTAACAAGTTAGTACATAATTCGCTCGGGTTGGCACTGTGCCGGGAAACAGCTGAAACGCCCTCTCCCACAGGGGAGAGGGTGGGTATCAGACTTAGGTATGAGTGATGTCGCGGTCCTTGGTTTCCGGCAGGAAGAAGGTGCCAAGGATCGCCGTCATCACCGCGATGACGATCGGGTACCATAGCCCGTAGTAGATATCGCCGGTGGCGGCGACCATGGCGAAGGCCACGGTCGGCAGGAAGCCGCCGAACCAGCCGTAGACCATGGTCACGCAGATCACCAGGATGGTCAGCAGCAAGACTATCGGGTAGTTGGTCTTGGCCGGGTCGGCTTTTTCCGGGTAGCCAGCGTCCTTGAGGGCGGTGCCCGGGGTGGCGATGAAGGCGTCGTTCTGGGCTTTGAAGTCGGCGGCCGGCATGCCGGTGCCTTCAAAGCTCTGGATCACCGTGTCGCCGATGCGGATCTGCGCGACGGTGCCGGGATCAGCGTTCTCGTTGCTGTAGGGGATGGCTTTTTTCGCCAGCACGCTCTTGGCCAGGTCGCACGAACTGGTGAATTTGGCCTTGCCCTCGGCCTTCATCTTCTGGAACACCGGCGATTCGCTCAGTTGCAGGCGGATGTACACCGAGACGATCAGCAGCAGGATCGACAGCAGGATCGACAGCAGGAACGGAATCTGCCAGCCCCAGGCCTCGGTGCCGAGGATAGTGCGGCAGGCGAGGATGCCGCCATGAGTCTTCTCCATCTTGTGCTTGTAGGCCGGAGTTCCCACTATCCTTAATCGGCAAAGCCACTCACTCAACGATCATCCGGCGCCTGAGGGTTGGCGGCAATCTATCCATCTTGTCTGCATCGAGGTGGCCCCTGCGTACATGAAGCTGTGGCCAGATCACCACGCCGCAGGCCGACCATACCAAGTAACAACGCGACTTGAAGCTTGCAGTGCCCCATAGGTTCTTCTGGCGCTCGAACCAGGGGTTGCCTTGAATTGCCTCAATCAAAAGGTCGAAATCACGGCTCAAGGCGACGCAGGCATTCATCGCCATTGCAGATAACATCAACAGAAAAGGCGTTAATAAGAAAACCAGTTGCACGCCGGGCATCCGGGTTCGAGGATCTTCCAGCATGGTCGTTTCCTGTGGGAGCCGGTCTTGCCGGCGATGAGGCCAGTCCAACCAGCACATCAGACGCTGACTGGATTACGACCGCTACGCGCTCGATCGCAGGCAAGCCAGCTCCCACGGGTCCGGCGTACTGATCCACTGTAGGAGCGGGCTTGACCCGCGATTGGGCCAGTCCAGTCAGCACATTAGGTGTTGCCTGAATTACGTCCAGGTCGGGTTACTGCGAAATCGAACAGCCGATGCGCACAGAACTCACCCAACACAACGGTTACTTCCAGGGCGAGATCATCGGCTCATTCCGCTCAAGGTTTGAGTCAGGATCGTCCTTCGATGGCCTTGCGGATGAGTGTTGGTTAGGGCTAAAACATGCCCAGTTTTATCAGGCCTATACCAACCATCAGCCAGGCGAATCCTACAATTGTCAACCAGGACGAAATGTACATTCGGCGTTTTAGGTAAGGTGGGAAATCTGCTACTTCCGCTGGGTCCAATACGCCTTTACGGATACCAAGGCGCGGTCTAAGCATTGCGCCGCAGACACTACCCACGACAAGCGTGCGTGACCTTACGCTGGTGATTCCCCACAAGTTGACTTGCTGATGAAGCCAGGGGCTATTTTCAAGGGCCTTGAGCATGACCTTGAAATGTCGGCTACAAGCGAGATGGACGCCAATGCCTAAGCCAGACAAACAAAATACGAAGGGGGCCAACCCCAAAGCAATTTGAGCCTCCAGCGGCCAGGCTTTCAGGTCCATCATAGACGAGCCTCGTAGATCATCTCTCCCATTCGTTCTCCAAACAGACCGCCTCCATAACCGCCTATGAGTGAGCCTGTACCAACAATAACTATGACGCAAACGGCGGCTCCCAACGGCCCGAAAGCAACGCAAACGGAAAGCGCTGCTTGTGTTCCGAAGTAAGCACCAACTGCTCCACCAGCAAGCCCCCCGGCGAAACTACCCGTCGCGGTAAACCTGACTTTTCTGCACTCATCCGTCTCCCCAACCCGACAAGCATCCCGGACCGTCAACCACGACGCCGTCCCTCCCAACCCAATCCCGACATACCCGCCATACTTGAGATACTTGGCCGTCTTCGCCACCTGGTCCAGATGCGTCGCATACCCCGGAATCTGCCCAGCCCCGCCAGCCCGGCTCCAGTGGTGCACCAGGCTGCGAGTCGAAATCCCCAGGTTCTTGCGCAAGCTGTCGTAGCTCCCCAGGTTCATCTGCTTGTTCAGGAAAGCACTCTTGAGCTGCGCATCAAGCTGCAAGTACAGCCGCCGGCGGGCATTGAAGAAGTCCGGGCTGTTCAACCTGCCGCTGCGGCTGAACTCGCGCTGATGCAATTGCTCAATACTGCGCAAGGTCGCTTCGACCTGGCGCAAGCCCTTTTCCAGCATGTCCTTGCCAACGCCCATGGCCTGGCTCGCGCCTGCGGACAGCCCGGCAATCTCGGCCTGATGGCGCATCATGAAATTGGCTTCCTCAGCACTCAGTGCAGCCAGGCTTTCGCGCACCTGCGCCGCAGCCGTCATCAGCTCGGCCTCCTCACGGGTGCAGGCACTGGTGATGTCCGGGTCACCAACGACAAAGATTTCCCCCGCCTTGAAGCCACTGGCAAAGGTCGGGTTGAGCCGCTGTAGTCGAGCGATCAGTTGAGGCCCTTGTTGTGCCGTCAGCAAGGCCAGCACCTGGGCACCGGTCATGCTGTGCGGCACGATGTAGAAGCCAGGCTGCAAAGTACCGCTGGTGGCGGTCATCGCAGGCGGAGGGGGAAAAACGGCAGATGGCGTCCTTGTCATGCGCAGGTTCCTTGGGCAAAGAGGCCCGGAACCTAGCACTGGCATTCACGGCTTAACGCACCGCTGGACGGAATGGGAAGCGTCCCACAGTAAAATCGGATTCATCGCCCTGTGGAGCTGGCTTGCCGGCGATGGCCTGGTTCACTCGAACAGCACTTCAGCCGCCATTTGCGGATACTCGGCCTGCAGAGTGGCCAGGCATTTTTGCATCAGCTCGGCGTCCCTCGGCAACTGCCTGGAAAAAGTGTCCCAGCCACTGAGCTTCAACTGTCGAGGCATCTGCACAAGCCCGGTAATCGCATCCCAGAAGGCATCCCAGTTACAGCCATACCAATCGGGAAAGCCGAGGGCGTCCCTCAACAGGCAATGCAGCTCCTTGGCGCTTGTCACCTTGCTCAGATCAATCCCTACAACCTGCAGGCGACTCAATTGAAATGCCCCAGATAGGTGAGTATGGCTGTGCTTTGCGGTTGCCGTGGATGCGATCCACCCGGCGAACGCCGATCCCCATAGATCGCGTTGTCGCCGACGATGATGAAGTGACTGAAACCGTCCAGAGACCGGGAACACAGCAGCGCTTTCTGCGCCTCGTTGGCCACCAGGCTCTGCACATACTCCAGCGATTCATCCAGCTCGACAAAGTCCGAATCCATGAAGAATTCAAGCTCCTGGGCCAGACGCCAGGTGGGATTGCGTGCCTCCCACGCCTGGTACTCGTCTGCGCTTGCCTCGGCCGACGGCTCGGGTTGCCACTGCTCGAAGGCGAACAGCTGAGCATGGGCTTCGCTCTCGAAGGTGGCGGCGAAGAGGTGGAAGGGGTAGTAGGTTGGATCATCCATAATCGGCCTTGCTGAGTGTCCTGAATGGGGCTGCAGGTTACCAGTGATCAAGGGTTAATTTTTGCCGAGTTCGCAGGTGTAGATTGGTCCGGGACCTCCCAGGGATTACGACCGCTATGCGCTCGATCGCAGGCAAGCCTGCTCCCACAGGTCCGGCGTACACAGATCCACTGTAGGAGCGGGCTTGACCCGCGATGGGGCCAGTCCAGCCAGCACGTCAGTTGTCGCCTGGATTACGTCCTTTGCGTGCTTGATTGACTGCTGCACGGTGGTTTCAATACTTGCTCGCCTGCACCAGCCCAGCACCAATCATTAACCAGACAAAGCCAATGACTGTCAGCCAGACTGACCAAAGCATTCGGCGTTTGAGGGGGAGGGGGAAGCGGCGGAATTCTTCAGCATCAAGCAATCCTCTTCGTATATGCAGATGCGGACAGATCAATACTCCCGCCGCTGAGTAAACCAAATTCCAACGCGACGTAAAGCTGGATGTTCCCTGCGAGCGCTTCTGCGACTCAAACCAGGGGTTGCTCTGAATTGCCGAAATAAGCACAAGGAAATCGCGGCTACAAGCGATATACGCACTCATCATCAACCCGGTCAAACCGACCAGAAAAGGGGAGAGGCCGAAGATAATTTTGATTCCTAATGGCCAACTGTCGATACTGATCATTCCTACGCCTCATAGATCAAGTCACCCACCCACTCCCCGAATGCTCCGCCCGCGATACCCCCGACAAGCGACCCACCCCCGACCAGAACAATCCCACAAACCGGTACACCTAATCCGCCACTCGCTACGGCAAACACACCACATAGAGCAGTAGCGGCAACGAATCCGGCTTTGGCACCGTACGTTCCACCGATAAGCCCCCCGGCAAAGCTACCCGTCGCGGTAAACCGGATCCTTTTGCATTCATCCGTCTCCCCAACCCGACATGCATCCCGCACCGTCAACCACGACGCCGTCCCACCCAACCCGATCCCGACGTACCCTCCATACTTAAGATACTTCGCCGTCTTCGCCACCTGGTCCAAATGCGTAGCGTACCCGGGAATCTGCCCGGCCCCGCCGGCCCGGTTCCAGTGGTGCACCAGGCTACGCGTCGAAATGCCCAGGCCCTTGCGCAAGCTGTCGTAGCTCCCCAGGTTCAGCTGCTTGTTCAGGAAGGCACTCTTGAGCTGCGCATCAAGCTGCAAGTGCAGCCGTCGGCGGGCGTTGAAGAAGTCTGCGCTGTTCAACTTGCCGCTGCGGCTGAATTCGCGTTGATGCAATTGCTCAATACTGCGCAAGGTCGCTTCGACCTGGCGCAAGCCCTTTTCCAGCATGTCCTTGCCAACGCCCATGGCCTGGCTCGCGCCTGCGGACAGCCCGGCAATCTCGGCCTGATGGCGCATCATGAAATTGGCTTCCTCAGCACTCAGTGCAGCCAGGCTTTCGCGCACCTGCGCCGCAGCCGTCATCAGATCGGCCTCTTCACGCGTGCAGGCATTGCCAATGTCCGGGTCAGCAATGACGAAGATTTCCCCCGCCTTGAAGCCACTGGCAAAGGTCGGGTTAAGTCGCTGTAATCGAGCGATCAACTGAGGCCCCTGTTCTGCCGTCAGCAGGGCCAGCACCTGGGCACCGGTCATGCTGCGCGGCACGATGTAGAAGCCTGGCTGCAACGTGCCGCTTGCGGCGGTCATCGCAGGAGGTCGGGGGAAAACGGGGGATGGCGTCCTTGTCATGCGCAGGTTCCTTGGGCAATGAAGCCCGGAACCTAGCACTGGTGTTTACGACTTAACGCACCGCTGGACGGAATCGGAATCGTCCCACGGCAAAATCGGGTTGATCCAATACGCCTAGAATGTCTGGCCAAGAACCCTTTGGGTGCTGGCGTGCCAGCGATGGCCACGTTCACTCGAACACCAATCAGCAGCCAGCTGCGGATACTCAACCTGCAGTTTGCGTTTTTCAGGGGCCCGCTCAACCACCCGTCGGGCATAACGCACTTTTGCCACTACCCCCTGGCCAGTCCGGTTTTCCCTGCTTAACTGATCAGGGCTGCCAGGCAGGCAGCTATGCGCCCAGGGAGGGTTCCATACCCGTTGCACCTCGGCAAACCGTGCCTATTTGGGCATGGCTGTGCCGGACCGCAGCGTCTTCTGCGCAGGCAATCTGCGCGTGACGCCATCGTGGAGGTCGCAACGCCGTTCGCCTGCATCCAACTGCGCGCCAAGGAAGTCGCCCGCCAGAAACAGCCCACGCGCTTGTTTCCACTCATTGATTGCAATGGAGGCACCATGACTGACTCAGTACAAGCACCCGTGATAGGACTGTTCCCACTGTCCTATGTTATCGGCACCGAGGCGCCCGGCGCTCAGCGCCTGGTTCTCGACCTGCTGGTGCACCCGGCCGATCGCACCCTGCGCGGCACCGCTCAGATTACCCAGTCCAGCAATCCGCCGCTGGACCTGCACCTGGATGTGTGGGGTACCTACAGCTACCAGCTGTTCCTGCCGCCGAGCCCGAGCAGCATCCTCATCACCCTGCAGGGCAACCATGGCGGCCCTACTGCCAACTCGCCGATTATCTTCAGTCTGCACCTGGCGGTCGGCACGGACTGGCAAAAAGGCCAGGCCGGCTACCGTTACCTGAACAGCCAGGGGCAATGGATTGTGGTCGAGGCGCCGGCACACCGGGAAGACACCCGCATCAAGGCCTTCGGTGACCTCGATATCCCAGCGCTGTTGCACGCCGCCACCCTGGAGGCGGCGATTGCCACTGGCGATCTCGCCCACCTCAAGGCCCTGGCCGCCGGTGATGCGGGCGCTGCCCTGAACACCGCCATTGATTCGACCAAGAGCACTTCCGGCAAAGCCGGCAAATCCAGCCGCGCCTGAACAGACAAGGAGTCGCACCATGCCTGCAATTGGACTGTTCCATACCCGCCTCAACGTCCGCACCGGTCTGCTCGGTGCGCCGGTCCTGACCCTCGATCTGCTGGTCAACACCGTGCAGAAGAAGATCACCGGCGTGGCCAGCATCTTCGCGGCCACTTACCCTCCGCTGAACTTCCACGCCGACGTGTGGGGGGACTATTCCGACCTCAAGCTTGGCCTCAAAGGTGAGGGCCATATCGTCCTAAACCTGACCGGCAGCCCGAGCGGCCCGTTCAGCACCCTGGAGCAGACCTTCCATCTGCACGGGATTCTCAGTGCCAACTGGGCTCGCGGTACCGCCAGCTATCGCTACCTGCCGCTGGATGGCAGGCCATGGCAGGTGGTGCCGCATGCCAGCGTGCGCCAGGCACCGACTGAAACTCACCAGGCCCAGAAGGACGTCAGCGAACATAGCCGCAATCGCTTGCAGGCGGCGATTGATCAGCTGAAAAGCGCTTAAACACGTGTGGGAGGAGGGCAGCCCGGGGTGACCGGGCTGTCTTGCCTACCCTTGCAAAGGCTGTAGGAATTAGGCTAGATCGAGGCATAGGTGTCTCGTTGCCAGGGTCGATCCATGCCGCTGATTTTTCACAAGATGCACGCCAATGGCGACGACTTCGTTATCGTCGATGCGCGCAACGCCTCCAACCCCATCACCAGCACGCTCGCTCGGCGGCTGGGTGATCGCGTCAGCGGCATCGGCTTCAATCAACTTGCAGTGGTGCTTGATTGCCAAGAAGCTGATGCGCGACTGATGTTCTGGAATGCCGATGGCTCCACGCTGGACGTTTGCGGCAGCGCAACGCGGGGTGCTGCGCACAGGCTGATGAGCGAAGCGAACACCCGTTCGATAACGCTGCACACCAATCGTGGCTTACTGACGTGCGAACGAACAGCAACCGGCGCCATTTCAGTCAGTATGGGAGTGCCGTTGTTCGGCTCGGCGGATGTTCCGCTGGCTACGCACCTGGATACGGCTGTGTTGCCGCTGGCTGGTGGGCCTATCGCCTGCAGTATGGGCAACCCCCACTGCACCTATTTTGTCGATGATCTGGCGGCTGTTGATGTAGCGGCCATTGGGCCGACCATTGAAACCCACCCGCTGTTCCCCCTCCGGACCAACGTGCATTTCGTTCAGGTCATCGACCGAAGCCACATCCGCTTGCGCATCTGGGAGCGCTGGGGCGGCATTCCATTGGGCTCGGGGTCGTGTTCCTGTGGTGCGGTGGTCAACGGTATCCGTCGCGGCCTGCTCGACCCTTGCGTTGAGGTGGCGTGCGATGGCGGGACGGTGACCGTGCAATGGGATGGCGTGGGCCCGGTGTTTCTCACCGGTCCGGTGGCGTTGAGCTATTCGGGCGAAGTTGTCGATGACCTGTTACAGCCAGGCTCCGGCGGCGAATAACGCGCCAGCGCACGGCGTAACGCCTGGCGGGTTTGCCCGAGTATTTGCGCCCGGCACAAGACTTCCCGGCGAAAACCCGGATAATGGCCGCCAAATCGTTTTGCTCGTATGGTATTCCCGCATGGAAATCAAGGTTAACTTTCTCGACAACCTTCGACTTGAAGCCAAGTTCGATGACTTCACGGTGGTGGCCGATCAACCGATCCGCTACAAGGGCGATGGCTCGGCACCGGGGCCGTTCGATTACTTTCTGGCTTCGTCGGCCCTGTGCGCGGCGTACTTCGTAAAGCTGTACTGCCAGACCCGCGATATCCCCACCGATAATATCCGCCTGTCGCAAAACAACATTGTCGATCCGGAAAACCGCTACAAGCAGATCTTCAAGATCCAGGTCGAGCTGCCGGCCGATATCAGCGAGAAGGACCGCCAGGGCATCCTGCGCTCGATCGACCGTTGCACGGTGAAAAAAGTGGTGCAGACCGGCCCCGAGTTTGTCATCGAAGAGGTAGAAAACCTCGATGCCAACGCCCAGGCCTTGCTGATGCTCGACCCGGCCTTGGACACCAGCACCTATATCGTCGGCAAGGACCTGCCGCTGGAGCAGACCATCGCCAACATGTCGGGGATTCTCGCCGGCCTGGGCATGAAGATCGAGATCGCCTCGTGGCGCAACATCGTGCCCAATGTCTGGTCGCTGCACATTCGCGATGCGCAGTCGCCGATGTGCTTCACCAATGGCAAGGGCGCAACCAAAGAGGGCGCGCTGGCCTCGGCGCTGGGCGAGTTCATCGAGCGGCTCAACTGCAACTTCTTCTACAACGATCAGTTTTGGGGCGAAGACATTGCCAACGCCGACTTCGTCCATTACCCGGACGAGCGCTGGTTCAAGCCCGGGCGTAAAGATGCGCTGCCGGCGGAGATTCTCGACGAGTACTGCCGCGAGATTTACAACCCCGATGGCGAGCTGCTTGGCTCGCACCTGTACGACACCAACTCCGGCAACATCGAGCGTGGTATCTGCTCGCTGCCGTTCGTGCGCCAGTCCGACGGTGAGGTGGTGTATTTCCCCTCCAACCTGATCGAGAACCTGTACCTGAGCAACGGCATGAGCGCCGGTAACACCCTGGCTGAAGCCCAGGTGCAATGCCTGTCGGAGATCTTCGAACGGGCGGTCAAGCGTGAAATCCTCGAAGGCGAGCTGGCATTGCCGGATGTGCCACAGGACGTACTGGCCAAGTACCCGGGAATTCTTGCCGGTATACAGGGCCTGGAAGAGCAGGGCTTCCCGGTGCTGGTCAAGGATGCATCGCTGGGCGGTGCCTTCCCGGTGATGTGCGTGACCTTGATGAACCCGCGCACCGGCGGCGTGTTTGCCTCGTTCGGCGCGCACCCAAGCTTTGAAGTGGCGCTGGAACGCAGCCTGACCGAATTGCTCCAGGGCCGCAGTTTCGAAGGCCTGAACGACCTGCCGCAACCGACTTTCGAAAGCCATGCGGTGACCGAGCCAAACAACTTTGTCGAACACTTCATCGACTCCAGCGGTGTGGTGTCGTGGCGCTTCTTCAGTGCCAAGGCAGACTTCGAATTCGTCGAGTGGGACTTCGCGGCCGAGGGTGAAAACGCCAACGTCGAAGAAGCCGCGGCGCTGTTCGGCATTCTCGAAGACATGGGCAAAGAAGTGTACATGGCGGTGTACGAGCACCTGGGCGCCACCGCTTGCCGCATCCTGGTGCCGGACTATTCGGAAATCTATCCGGTCGACGACCTGATCTGGGACAACACCAACAAGGCGCTGTTTTTCCGCGAAGACATCCTCAACCTGCACCGCCTGGATGATGAGCAGCTGCACGCGCTGGTCGAGCGTCTGGAAGAAAGCGAGCTGGATGATTACACCGACATCACCACCTTGATCGGCGTCGAGTTTGACGACAACACCGTCTGGGGGCAGTTGACCATCCTCGAGTTGAAGCTGCTGATCCACCTCGCGCTGCAGCAGTTTGAGCCGGCAAAAGAGCTGGTCGAAACCTTCCTGCAGTACAACGACAACACCGTTGAGCGCGGCCTGTTCTATCAGGCGCTGAATGTGGTGCTTGAGGTGGCGCTGGATGACGAGCTGGAACTGGCCGATTACGAAGTCAACTTCCGCCGCATGTTCGGCAACCCGCGCATGGACGCGGTGCTTGGCTCGGTGGACGGCAGTGTGCGCTTCCATGGCCTGACGCCGACCAGCCTGAAACTCGAAGGGCTCGATCGCCACCTGCGCCTGATCGACAGCTATAAGAAGTTGCACGCGGCCCGGGCCAAGGTAGCGAACCTGTCCCGTTAAATCGCGCTAACAAAAAAAAGCACCTTCGGGTGCTTTTTTTGTGTTTATTCGCCCGGGTTATAGCCATGTAGCCAACGGTTCTTGCCACCGAAACAGCAGCCCTTGCCGGATGAAGGGGTTAGCGTTTAGCTGAACGCTCGTGTGTACAACCTCATCAGGTGCAGACCATGAGCACACCCCTGGATTTGAATGCATTGAAGGCACGCCAGCAGGCGGCGTGGGCCAGTGGCGATTACGCGGTGATCGGTACGACCTTGCAACTGGTTGGCGAATGTTTGGCTGAGGCCTGCGACTTGCGCTGGGATGAAAAGGTCCTGGATGTTGCGGCCGGCAACGGTAATGCCACCCTGGCCGCCGCACGCCGTGGTTGCCAGGTGACCTCCACCGATTACGTACCCGAGTTGCTCAAACGAGGTGAGGAGCGCGCCCGGGCTGAGCGGCTGAACGTAACCTTTCAAGTCGCCGATGTCGAAGCCTTGCCGTTCCAGGACGGCACCTTCGATGCCGTGTTGTCGACCTTCGGCGTGATGTTCGCCCCCGACCAGGCACAAGCGGCGAAGGAGCTGGGCCGCGTGTGCCGTTCGGGTGGGCGCATTGGCCTGGCCAACTGGACCCCGCAAGGGTTTGTCGGGCAGATGTTCAAGACCCTCGGCCGCCACGTGCCGCCGCCTGTCGGCGCGCAACCGCCGTCACGCTGGGGTGATGAAGAGCAATTGCACAACCTGTTCGGCGATAACATCGGTGCGATCAAAGTCAGCCGCCAGCATTTCAATTTTCGCTATCGCTCGCCAGCGCATTTCATCGAGGTGTTCAGGACCTGGTACGGGCCGGTGCACAAGGCATTTGCGTCGTTGGAAGGTGACCAGGCCAGCGCGCTGGAGCGCGATCTGACGCAGTTGCTCAATGATAACAATGTGGCGGGGGACGCGTCGCTGGTGGTGCCCAGCGAGTACCTGGAGATCGTCATCACTCGCCGTTGAAGTACCTGCATCATCAACGTTGTGAGCGCCGGTATGTCGAGTGCCCGCTATGCCGTACGAGGTTTGTAGCCGCAATGGATCTACAGGCTCTCAGTCTCATTTCGGTGGATGTCAAAGCCGCATTGTTTTAATGCGTCTTTGACCCTATCGACAACATCGAGGTACTTCGCTGCGCGCACGAGCTATCCCGCGGCTTTCTCCCTTTGGCAGTACAAGCATGGCGTGCATTCTCACCTGTGGCTATCAGCGGCTAGGGTGCTGTTCAGATCAAGCACATCGACGACATCACCGGTGAAGAAATCCACGACCTCCAGACGATGGGTCAACAGCCGATCGCCAAACCAGTCGGCAGCGAGCCGGCCGGGTGGGCCCTTCTGGCGTACCACCGTGGTCTCGGTCTGGCCGCTGGCCGTTGCGATAATGACGTCTTCGCCCCAATTGGAGCGTTGTGTTGCCGGGATCGGCATGCACAGGTGGCTAGCGGATTCATTGAACAGGATGTTACCGGCACCTATCTGGCCGTATTCGCCCATGTCCCTGGCCCAGCGCGTCGCGCCAGTGCGATCGCAGCACAGCAGGCGGTTGTTTTCGCCGGTGGCGAACAGGTACTGACCATCACGGGAAAAACGCAGGCTTTTGACTTTGGCCTCCAGCGCCAGGCTGATCTTGTTGATCTCGCCACTGGCGCAGTCAACCGTCAGCACACTGTTGCGGGCACGCTCATCGGGTGCCCAGAGTTTGCCTTGCTCAGGGTCGATACAGCCGAACCTGGCATCGACATCACGGGCGATAGGCTCGCTGCACTCACCGCTGTCCAGGTCGATGATCACAGGGCGCTTTCTATCGTTGCCGACGCTGACCAGCGCGTACTGGCCACTGGGGTCCAGACGTGACCAGTACGACAGATACCTGTCGCTCTCATGCAACTGCGTGCAACCCTGAAGAAAGCTCAGGCGCGAACGGCTGGCGCCACGCACCACCTGCCAGTCGCAACCTCGCAGGGCCATGCGCCGACCATCGCGGGAGATGTCGCAGACACTATCATCGCCCTGGGGGCCGGCTGGCCGGGTCAATGCGCCGGTGTCCGGATCGTACTGGGTCAGGCAGGTGGGCCGAATGCTGTCGCTTTTGTCGAAGAACACCAGGCGGCGGGGTACATCAATGTACATTGCAACTCCGGAAAACCAGTGGGCAAGGTGGCGCAGGATAAAGGCTGGATAGGGTGGCTGGAAACCAGTTCTGCCTGGATTACGACCGCTGCGCGCTCGAACGCTGGCAAAGCCAGCTCCCACAGGGTGGGGTGTATACAGGTCCATTGTGGGAGCCGGCCTTGTCGGCGATGAGGCCAGTGCAGCCAGCAGATCAAACGTTGCCCGGTCGCATAAAGTTGAAATACCCCGCATTGCCCGCCAGAATCGCGCCCCGGCCAGAGGTGCCGGATGTTGCGGGTGAAAAGGGGCTGCAGTTGAACGAACAGACATTGTCCATGCGCCTGGAGCGCGTCGCGGCGCAGGTGCCAGCGGGTGCGCGGCTGGCCGATATTGGCTCGGATCACGCCTACCTGCCGGTGGCGTTGCTGCGCCGTGGCGCGATTGCGGCGGCGGTGGCTGGCGAGGTGGCCTTGACGCCATTCAGCGCGGCCCAACGCACCGTGCGCGACAACGGCCTGGAGCAGCAGGTCAGCGTGCGCCTGGCCAACGGCCTGGCGGCGATCGAGCCGGCTGATGGCATCAGCGCGATCAGCATCTGCGGTATGGGCGGCGAGACCATTCGCGACATCCTCGACAGTGGCAAGGCGCACTTGAACGGGCAGGAACGGCTGATCCTGCAACCCAACGGCGGCGAGCAGCCTGTGCGCCTGTGGCTGATGGAAAACGGCTACCGGATACTCTGCGAAGAAATACTGCGGGAAAACCGCTTCGACTACGAAATCATCGTTGCCGAGCGCGCAGGCCCTATGACCTACAGCGCCGAACAGCTGTACTTCGGCCCGCTGCAGATGCAGGCCCGCAGCCCGGCGTTCCTGGCCAAGTGGCAGAGCATCCTGCGGCGCAAGCAGCAGACCCTGGCCAACTTCGCCCGGGCGCGGCACGCCGTGCCCGAGGCGAAGGTTCAGCAAGTCGCCCGGCAGGCCCGGTGGATTACCGAGCTGCTGGCGTAAGCCTTTGTATATCCGTTGGGTCGGCCTGCAATTGCCACTGGCTGCGTAGCGACTGCAACTGCGCCTCCAGGATCGACACGCCGCGCTCGCGCTGGGCGATGCGCTCGCGCTCGAACAGGTCGTTGAGCAGGCCGACCAGGTTGCGCGACTCGGTGGCCGAGGTCGGTGTATTCACGTCGTTTTCCACCTGGCCATTGGCGTAGGTGCGCACCCGTTCATTGCGGCTGGCCTGCTGGGTGACGCTGGCCTCTACCAGGCGACTTTTGTCGTAGACCAGGCGGGTACTGCTGCTCGATTGATCGTTGATCTCGTGGTAGCGGTAGTTCTGCGACGCCGGGTCAAGGCTCAGCCCCACCTGGGGGTTGAAGTCTGCATGATAGGCAGCCGTCAGCCGTGCCTGCTGATCCTGTTGCACCGTGCGACCCAACTGGGCCGTGCCGCGGACCGTGGTCGACTGGGAGACCTGATAGTCGAAGTGGTCGGTTTCTGTCGGCCGCATCGGGTTGATCTGCTGGACTGACTGGCTGATCGAGGCGCTGAAGTCGGCCAGGCCGCTGAGCAGGGCAGTGTCTTTGGCCGCCAGCAGCGGGATACGGCCGCTCGACGGTTTGCCTGCGTCGTCGGCACTGTTGAGCTGGACGAAAGCGTCCTTGAACAGGCTCACCAGGCCCTCGTCGCCGTTGCCCCGGCTTTGCGCCGCGTCGAACTGCTTCAGGTAATGACTGATCGCCGCCTGACGCTGGGTGCTGGTGCCCAGCAACGACGTGTCGCGGGTATCGAGGTTCAGTTTCACGTTACCGTCAGGCCCTTGCAGGCTGAGGGTGCGTGCGCTGTCGTTCAGGCTCAGGTCAAAGCTCAGCGGCTCGCCGCTGGGTGTCTCAAGCCTGGCGTTCATCTGCAGCGAGCGGAACAGCGCCGGGTCGAGCGTGGCCAGTTTGCCCAATTGCAGGCGCGGGGGCTGTGCGCTCAGGCCATTGATGGTCGCCTGGAAACTATCGGACAGCGCAGCCAGGCCCTCGAGCTCATCGCTGCTGAGTTGGCCGCCCTGCACCTCGGCGCTCACCGCCAGGCCTTGCTCATTGCTGGCCAGGGACAGGGTGACAGTGGCTCCGGAGGCGGTAGTCAGGCTCAGGCTCACGCCATTGGCCGGGTGTTGGCGCAGGTTATCACCTTGAAGCTTGAGGACTTCGGCGCTTGGCTGGGCCCCGTCGGCGAAGGCGAATACCGATTGCGCAAAGGACTGCCCGCCGTTGGCCACCAGTTGATTCAGCACGGCAGCGCCAAGCCCGTGCAAGCGCGAGCCGATAGCGGAAGACTGGACGCCGCCGAGCAGGTTCATGCTGAGCTTGTTCAGGCTGTCGTGTTCCAGCACGTAGCGCATCGGTACGGCAACTGCCCCGCGGGACGAATAGGTGCCTGCGTCGTCGCCACGGGGGCTCTGGCCCAGGCTGACGGTAGTACTCGGGGTGGCCGCGACCTGCTCGGTGCGGGTATTGGCGGTGCTGGCCGGTGTCGGCTGGGGGGCTGTGTATGCAGGGGCAATACGCAATCCTGCGATGATTGGGCTCATGGTCGGTACCCGTAGTTTCCATACTAGTTAAAGGGGTATCGGCGGCGTTTTGCCGAGCTTGAGCATCAGGACTGCGATGCTGGTTGCGCGGCACGGTAGGTGGTGATCAGGCCGGGCGCACCACGCTGAGCTTCGTATGGGGGGCTATCCAGTTGGCGGCGATTCATTCGCCCTGAGTGACGGCGTCGTGACTGGGTTCAGCGGCCAGTTTCAAACGGTCAGCTTTACTGATGTATTTAGGCTTGCTCTTCGGTGCCAGTTTGGCACTGGCCTTTTTGGCATGAGCCTTCAACAGCTGCTTTATCTTCTTTTGACGATTCACGTTGTTACTCGGCTGGTAAATGCTTGAATGATATCAGCTGCGCGCCACGTTGTTTTTTGACCCGGTACATATCGCCATCCGCATGGCTGAGCAACGTGTCGGCATCCTCTGCGTCCTTGGGGTAAAAGGCCACGCCGACACTACAGGAGGGCATTTTGATCCCGCCAAATTCAGCACCGAGCGGCTCGGCCATGGTCGCGAGAATCTGCTCCACCTTCGCGTAAACGGCATCGTGTGACGGGATACCCGGCAGCAGCACGGTGAATTCATCACCCCCCATCCGGGCTACCGTGTCGGTTTCACGTACGCAGCGTTCCAGGCGCCGGGCAATCGTGCAGAGAATCCGATCACCCATTGCATGCCCATGGACATCATTAATACCCTTGAAGTCATTGATATCCAGAAACAGCAGCGCCAGGGTGCTCTGGTGGTGCTGCGCCGCTCGAAGGGCCGACTCCATTCGTTGATTGAACAGCGAGCGGTTGGTCAGTGCTGTCAATGGATCATGATGGGCCAGGAAGCGTAATTCCTCCTCGGCCTGCCTGAGGGCCGTGACGTCCCGCGCCACACCGATTCGTGCACCCACCTCCTCGGACCAGAAGGCCGCCCACAGGATATGCACGACACCGCCATCCTTGCGGATGTAACGGTTGCGAAAGTCAACGTGGGAGTGGCCATTCATGACCCGGACAATGGAGGCCCGGGTGACCGCCAGGTCGTCAGGATGGATGTAGTCGGTGATCGGGGTACCGGTCAGCTCGTCGGCACCGTAGCCGAGCAGTGCCTCGCAAGCATCACTGACAAATACAATCTGGTTGTCCCTGTCGACCACGAAGACCGTGTCCAGCATCAGATGGATCAGTTTGGGGTAGAGCGCTTGGAGGTCTATGGGCATAGGCTGGGACGTCCGGTTCAGGTCGCCTGATCATAACGCTATCGCGCGGGGCCAATACAGTGTGGCCCGGAGCAACGTAATCTGCCGCGGTCCGGCCAATGGCTGACGGTTATGGGGGACGCGAGCGACCCGTCTTTACACCTTAGCGGCGATAGTAGCGGCGATCGTCCTCATAACGGTAACGCATGGCCCGATCATGGTGGCGTTCCCAGTAACGATGGCGCTCGGCTTCGCGCCGGGCTTGCTCGCGACGCCATTGTTCCCTGCGCCAGTTGTCTCGGCGCCAATCGTCTCGACGATCATGCCAACGGTCGTCATGCCGGTAGTGGTCATCATGGGCAAGCAACGGCCCAGGCTGGTTTTCGGCCATGCTGGCGATAGTCGGCCACGGGTTGCCGGCCGCCAGGGCCGGCGCCTGGACAACCGGCGTTGGAGCGGCGACAGCAGGGGTTGAGGTCTTCATCTGTGTTGCTGATGCCGAGCCCACTGCCGCGAATGCGAACAGGGCAACGAGCACCATCCGTGGGGCTTGGAATTTCATGAGCGATGACAACCTCTGAAGGACGATTGAACGTATCCACATAGACCGATAAAAAGGGAAAAGTTCTAAGCCGCCGCTGCTTAATTCGGCGTGGGCTTGGCCCCGCGAATCTATATGACCGCCATCGCGAGGCAGGCCTGCGCCTGGCGTATGATGCTCAACCGTCTTTGCCGATAAGGAAATCGCCATGCTCCCTGACAAGGCCTGCGCAGTGGTTTTTTCATCCACGCCGCACCCCAGGCTCCTGTTGTTTCGTCATCCGCTGGCCGGAGTGCAACTGGTGAAGGGCAGCATTGAAACCGGCGAAACACCTGCTCAGGCAGCGCTGCGAGAACTGGCGGAAGAGTCTGGCATCAGTGCCGCCACCATCGTGGACGACCTGGGGTGTTGGGATGCCGAGCACCTTGGCCAGACTTGGTCGTTTCAATTGTGCCGGGCGAGCGGACCGCTGCCTGAGCAGTGGTCTCATCAGACGCTCGACGATCATGGCCACGTGTTCACATTCTTCTGGGCTGGGCTTGAGCATTTACCCCTTGCCGACTGCCACCCTGTGTTTCAACGAGCGCTGCGGTTTGTCTGCGCGACCTTGAAAACGCGTGGTCATTGGCCAGGCAAACAGGGCTAAATAATCCGCCGCAGGGCGATATACTCCGGGCCATTGGTTGATGCCCGAGAGAAGCTTATGCGCCAGGTTTTGCTTATCGTTGATGTCCAGTCCACGTTCAGTCCACCCGAGTGGCTGGTCGATGGGGTGCGGGCGTTGTCAGAGCGGATTGTCACGATTGCCTCGGTCGAGCTGCATGATGAGCAGGTAACCCCGTTTGCACAACAACTCGGTTGGCATCCTGCGGCCGAAGACGAGAGCCTGGTCGAAGCCGACAAAGTGTTTGTAAAGCACGGCTATGGGCAGACCGCAGAAACCATCGAGTACATCAAGCAGCTCGGTGTGGAGCGCGTGCTGGTTTGTGGCCTGCAGACCGAAACCTGCGTGCTCGCCGCCGGGTTTGCACTGTTCGATGCAGGGTTGATGCCGACGCTGGTGACCGACCTGACCGTTGGCTCATCCCTGGACAGGTCAGGTCGGTTGGGCATCGATCTGTGGAAGCATCATTTCCGCCAGGTGACCACCAGGGCAGAGGTGCTTGCTGAGCTTGATGCGTGAGTTCTTACAGGGTGGCAGGAGCGCCTGGGTCGATCTATATGCTCATCACGACACGCCTGCTTCAGGCCAGAACGCAGCGGTTTTGACCTTTAGCGGGAGCGCGCAAGTGTGAGCCCAACGCCCATCGTTGACCGTTCGCTATCGACTTTCAAATCGCTATGCGCTGATGAGTCTGCCTGAATGCGCACATCCCGCTGCGGGTCGCGGCCAGCGGTCAGAAGAAGCTGCCGGTGGTCGTTGCATTTCGCTTGTCGTCGGCGTGTGGCTAAGCTTAATAAACCGGGGCGAATTGAAACCTGGCTGAAAGCGGCCATCGGTGGACCTGGATTAGCATCAAGGCGGCGCCCCAAAGGAGACGAACATGTATGCGGTTATCAGAACCTATCTAGGTACTGGAGCAAAGCAGCTTTTCGAGCTTTTAGAAGTGCGCAAAGCCGACGTCGAAGCAGCCTTGCGGACAGTGCCTGGGCTGGTCAGCTACACGCTGCTGAATACGGGTGATGGCGGTACGTCGATAACTGTCTGCACGGACAAGACCGGCAGCGATGCGAGCTTGAAAGTCGCCCGTGACTGGATTCAGAAAAATGCCGCGAGTATCCACGCGCAGCCGCCGATCGTAACGGAAGGTCCGGTCATTGTGCAGATCAAATAACGCGTTCTTGCGCTTGATCTGGCGACACTTTCGCTGTCGCAGGCTTTGCGTGTCTGTTTCTACAGCGCCAGGCAGGACGCGACCGCATCTTCGAGCATGGCCACCAACTCAGGGTCCATGAAGCGAAAATCATCCGGTATATCCAGGGTATACAGCCGCTTGTGCTCAAGCAGCCGCGCGTAGTGCGCCTGCAGGCGATTCTGGTGTTTGCGTTCCATGACAAAAATCACATCGGCCCAGCGAATATCCGCCGGGCCGATGGGTTTACGTGCATTCGGGCTGGTGCCCGCCGACCGGGCATCGAAGCCGGGGCGGCGGCGCCAGAGCGCTTCTGCGGTAGGGCTGCGCCATTGATTACGGCTGCAGACGAACAGGAGGTTAGTCACTCTTGATCCAACAGTTGGCGGGTGGAGCGGATGGGATAGCTCATGCCGAGTTGGCGTGCCCTTATCAGCTTGTCGGCACGGGTGTACAGCAGCTTCCAGTTCTTTTCGGGCTTGAACTCCAGCGGATGCACCGCTTTGGTTTTGCCACTTTTACGGGCCTGTGAGCGTCTCCAGGCGCGGGTTCTTTCCATGATCTTGTCCTCGTGAGTACCGGGTTCAGCAGCCGCGGTAATACGAGTTGGCGCTATAGTAAGCGCGAATCGGGATTGTGGCTAGAGGCCGGTCCAGCCAGCACATCAGGTGGTGCCTGGATTACGACCTTTGTGGGAGCTGGCCTTGCCAGCGATGAGGCCGGTACAGCCAGCACATCAGGTGGTGTCTGGATTGCGACCGCTTCGCGCTCGATCGCTGGCAAGGCCAGCTCCCACAGGTCCGGTGTACACAGATCCACTGTGGGAGCGGGCTCGACCCGCGATGAGGGCGGTACAGCACATCAGTGTTGCCTGAATTGCGACCGCTGCGCGCTCGATCGCTGGCAAGGCCAGCTCCCACAGGTCCGGTGTACACAGATCCACTGTGGGAGCTGGCTTTCCCGCGATGGGGCCGGTACAGCCAGCACATCAGGTGTTGCCTGGATTACGACCGCTTCGCGCCCGATCGCCGGCAAGGCCAGTTCCCACAGGTCCGGCGTACACAGATTGTGGGAGCTGGCTTGCCAGCGATGAGGCCGGTACAGCCAGCACATCAGGCGGTGTCTGGATTGCGACCGCTTCGCGCTCGATCGCTGGCAAGGCCAGCTCCCACAGGTCCGGTGGACCCAGATCCACTGTGGGAGCCGGACTTGCCGGCGATGGGCTACGCAGTAGCCCCAAGACGCCGACTACCGCAACGGCACATAAATATCCGTCTGCCACTGCTCCTGCGGCGTTTGCGGATAAGCACTCAGGTAATGAAAAAACAGCGGCTGATCGCGCAACTCTTCACCACTGTCCGGCAACCAGTCGCGATAAAGCGGATAGATGGATTCACCAATATGGTCCGGCGAACCCTCATGCCGCACTACCGCATAACGCCCGCCAGCAATCACCCGTTCGTGCACGCCGAGTTCATTTGCCGCCACCGCCTCATCAATCTCACCACAAATGGCGAAACGAAAATCCTCCGCCGGCGTGGTATCGGGGTTGCCATAGGGGATGCCAAAGCTGCGGCTCGACGCCACCGGCGACTGCCCGCTCGCCATGCGCCAGGCAATGAACTGGCGCACGCTCTCGTCGACCTGCGCGGCCGGCCCGCAGTGCTCCAGCGCTGCGACCCGGGTTTGAACAAATTCCACAATACGAACCTGCATGATGACGCTCCTGGAAAAGTGAGGGATAGCGAACACCGCATTCCAGG
>NZ_JH650769.1:109344-132702 GCF_000259195.1 Pseudomonas donghuensis | reverse complement strand
CCGCATTCCGGGCCTGCCAGTTCGGCTGGCGGCGAAAGGCGCTAGGCGACATGCCCAGCGCCCGCCGAAACGCCCGGCTGAACGCCTCGGGGCTTTCGAAACCTGCCGCCAGGGCAGCCTCCAGCACCGAGTGATCGGCATTGGCCGCCAAACGATGCGCCGCCTGGCGCAAGCGCATCAACTGCACATAGCGCGAGACCGGCACCCCGACGTACGCCGTGAACTGGCGATGAAAGTGAAACACCGAAAAGTTCGCCACCTGGCTCAGGGTTTTTACCGATAGATCACCTTCGAGGTTGGCGTCGATGTAGGCGAGCACAGCGCTGAAGCGCTGGGTGTAGGCGGCGTTGGGCGGCAAGTCGGGCACGGCTGGAGGCTCTTGGAAGTACGGTCGGCATAGAATCGACTATACCCGCGTAGCTGTGCCTAGCCGTGTTTGCTCTAGGTGTGTTTTTCACGGGGATGAGCATTCGCTCGATGGGCCGCGTCGGCGGCCCGGGCGTAGCCCTCGGCGTTTACTTGGCCGAGGCTTGGTCCACCCTGCACGCCTTAGAGTACTCGGGCTACCAAACCCGGCCGCTGGATTTACAGCGACAGGGGGAGGGTCGCGAGGTTGCAGAATGGATTGAAGGGAAGATTGGAGCGCGCTCGTAGTTAAAGGTTTGGCCCCTGCTGATGCTCACGCAAACAGTGCTGGCCAGCTGCTCATCAGGCAACATCTCATCAATCGCAAACAGACAAAACCGATACAAATCAAGCCACTACCCACCTGGCACAACCATTGCGAAGGCCCTCGTCTCTTCCCCCTCGTGGAACATCGACGTTCATGACCGCTCCCTTCGCCCGCGTGCCCCTGTTACTGGCCATCGCCGCCGCCTTACCCACGCTACCGAGCTTCGCCGCCGAGCCAAGCCCCGAAGCGCTGCCCACTGTCACGGTTACTGCGCAAAAGCGCGAAGAGTCGGTGCAGGATGTGCCCTCGGCCATCTCCGTGGTCAGCGCCAAGCAGATCGCCGACAGCGGTGGCGGCTTCAGTGCCGGCAAGGCGCTGCAGAATGTGCCCAACGCCATCGCCCCGGAGTTCGCCGGGCACCAGCGGCCGCGCTGGTACATTCGTGGCATGGGCTCGGGGGACATGGCGTCGACCACGGTTTACCCGGTAGGCATCTACACCGATGACGTGTATATCGACCCCCACGTGGCTACCGGTTTTCCGCTCTATGACATGGAGCGCGTCGAGGTGCTGCGCGGGCCGCAGGGCACGCTGTGGGGCAAGAACACCACTGGCGGGGCGATCAACTTTGTTTCGCGCAAGCCGGATTTCGAGAAAGCCAACGGTTACTTCAAACTCGACCTGGGCAACTACAATTCGCGCCTGTACGAAGGCGCCTATGGCGATACGCTGATCGACAACAAGCTGGCCGCACGGGTGGCGTTTGTCGACCAGAGCGCCGATGGCCAACTGGAGAACCAGGTCGATGGCCATACCGTTGGCGACATCCACGATCAGGCCCTGCGCCTGCAATTGCTGGCGCAGATCAACGACGACCTGCAGGCCACCCTGCAACTGCATGGCCGTGACTATAAAGGGCAGGGTATTGCCACCCGCGCCTGGGGTTCGGGGCCGGGGGGCAATACGCTGTTCGGCCCGGCGCCGAAGCCGGGTACCGACGAGGCCGCCTTTACCGGTAAGGCGGAAGACCGCATCGAGCACAACGGTGTGCAGTTGGCACTGAAGTGGGATCTGGGCGACCTGCAACTGGACTCGATCACCGCCTTCGACGATATCCACGAAAAAGCCGAAAGCCCGAACATGAGCCTTTACGAGTTCGGCCGTGGCTTTAACGATGACCGCTGGAAGCAGGTGTCCCAGGAGCTGCGCTTGTCTTCGGCGAAAAACCAGCCGGTCAGCTGGATCGTCGGCACGCATGTGTTCCATGAACAACTCGACAGTCGCAACGACAACGGCCTGTTGCCCAAGTCCTACAACCAGGCCTTGGGCGTGGCTGACTACGGTCGTACCGATATCGACCAAAGCACCGACAGCTTCGCGATTTTCGGCAGCAGCACCTGGCAGGCCACCGACAACCTGAGCCTCACCGCCGGCCTGCGCTGGACCCGCGAAACCAAGGACATCGACCTGCACCGCGTAGCCGCGCCGGATGCCGATGCGGTCAGCTACAGCAGCGAGCGCGACTGGTGGAAACACTACACCGGCGACCTGGTGACCCGCGTCGAACAGGACGAAAAACGCACCTGGAACAAGCTCACCTACGACTTCACCCCCGAGTACCAGCTCAACGACAACGCGCGGGTGTACTTTCGCTATGCCAAGGGGTTTCGTTCAGGTGGTTTCAGCGGCGGTGCGCAGGTGCAGGCCGAGGCCTCGGTGGTGGCGCCGGAGAACGTCGATGCCTACGAACTGGGGGTCAAGAGCGAGTGGTTCGACGAGCGCCTGATCGCCAATGCCAACGTGTTTTACTACGACTACTCGGACATTCAGGTCAACGCCGTGTCGGTGCGCGACGGCCAGGTGGTGTCGCTGCTGACCAACAGTGGCCAAGGGGTGATTCGCGGCGCCGAGTTCGAGCTGCAGGCGTTGCCGTTCAGCAACCTGGAACTGCATGGCTCGTTGGGCTTGCTGCATACCGAGCTGCAGGATTTCGAGTCCGGCGGGGTGGATTATTCGGGTAACCGCATTGCCCGCTCGCCGTCGCGGACCCTGGCCGTGGGCGGCAGTTACCGGATACCGCTGGAGAATGGCGATGAAGTGCGGTTGGGCACGGATTGGCGCTATCAGAGTCGGATCTTCTTCCTGCCGACGGCGCAGCAGGATCACAGCGTTTCCCAGGGCGGCTATACCTTGGGCAATGCCAGTGCCACCTATCACCTGGGCGGGCGCTATGACCTGGATCTGACGGCGTATGTGAACAACCTGACCGACAAGCAGTACAAGACCGACAGCGTGCCGTTGCCGTTCGATATTGCCTGGGACGCGCGGGGCGATCGGCGCACGTTCGGGGTGAGTGCGACGACCCGCTTTTAGCCGTCAGTGCCGGGCCGGCCGCGGGCCTAAAGCGCTTGGGGGTGGTGGTGCCGTAGGTTTTTGGGCAGGGCTTTGCCTTGCATCGCTGGCAAGCCAGCTCCCACAGGTATTGCGGACCTTGTGGGAGCTGGCTTGCCAGCGGTGCTTTTGGGGTCAGTAGCGAATCATCACCGACTTGAGCTCGGTGTAATCCTCGATAAACGCCCCGCCAAATTCACGGCCAATTCCCGAAGCCTTCACCCCGCCAAACGGCACCGCCGGGTCGAGCAGGGTATGCATGTTCACCCACACCGTACCGGCCTGTACCTGCGGGACCAGGCGCAAGGCCTTGCTCAGGTCGTTGGTCCATACACTGGCACTCAGGCCATAAGGGCTGTCATTCATCAGGGCGATCAGTTGCTCTTCATCGTCGTAAGGCAAAAAGGTCGCCACCGGCCCGAAGGTCTCTTCAGTGAGCAGGCTGTCGTTCAGCGAATGGGCCAGGATCACCGTCGGTTCCACATAGCATCCCGGCCCTTCGATCAGGCGCCCGCCATGAATGATCTGGCTGTTCTCGCGGCGCGCCTTGGCAAACAGCGCACCGAGTTTGGCCTGGTGCTGCTTGTTGCTCACCGGGCCGAATTCACTGGTTTCATCCAGCGGTGAGCCGATCTTCAACGTTGCCAGGCGCTCGCTCAAGGCACCGGTCACCGCCTCGATCTGCGAACGATGCACATAGAAGCGCTCGGCTGCGGCGCAGATCTGCCCGGCATGCAAAAAGCCCGCTTCGATGATGCCGTCCACCGCTTTGTTCAACGGCACATCACGCAGGAACCCGGCCGCATTCTTGCCGCCCAGCTCCAGGGTAGTGCGGGTCAGGTTGGCGGCCATGGCACTCTGGCCAACAGCAAGGCCGGTGGGCACGGAGCCGGTGAACGAGACCTTGTCGGTGCCCGGGTGCTCGATCAGCGCCTTGCCGGCCAGGCCGGCGCCGGTCACCACGTTCAGTGCGCCAGCGGGCAGGCCTGCGTCAATGGCCAGCTCGGCGATGCGCAGGATGGTCAGCGGGGTGAACTCGCTGGGCTTGATGATGATGCTGCAACCGGTAACCAAGGCCGAGCCGAGTTTCCACAGGGCGATCATGGTCGAGAAGTTCCAGGGCACGATGCCGACCACCACCCCCACCGGTTCGCGCAGGGTGAAGGCGCTGTAGCGTTCGCCGTTGAACGAGGGCAGCGATGGGGTGAGGGTCTGGCCGCTGAGCTTGGTGGCCCAGCCGGCGTAGTAACGCAAAAAATGTGCGGCCTGGTCGACCTCGAAGTTGCGCGCAAGCGTGATCAGCTTGCCCGACTGGCAGGTCTCCAGTTGCGCCAACTCCTCACGGTGCTGTTCGATCAGATCGGCGAGTTTCAGCAGCACGCTGGCCCGTACGGCCGGGGCGGTTTGCGACCATTGCGCAAAGCCTCGGCGCGAAGAGGCGACGGCGGCGTCGACCGTGCGCACGCAGGCTTCGGCCACGCGGCTGATGACCTGGTCGTTGGCCGGGTCAATCACCTCAAGGAGCCGGGCATGGTCCGCAGGCTGTTGGCGACCGTCGATAAAACTGCTGTGCTCGCGTTGCAGAAACGTGCGCACCTGGGGCAAAAGGCTGATGTTGCTCATGGGACGAACCTCAAGGGAAAGCAAGGCCCCGACCCTAGCGCAGCATACCGGCGCCGGCTTGACTGAGCCTGCCGCCGGCCATGCACCGGCCTGCCAGGCGCTTTGTAATCTGCAGGTTTTGCCCGTAGGCTGCGGCATCCGCCTGTGCAGGAGCGCCTCTTGAATCCGATCTTCGCTTCCCTGAGCATCGCCCACCTGCGGGCGCTGCAAAGCATGCTGCAGCTGAAAAACCTCAGCCGTGCCGCCGAACGCCTGGGCAGCAGCCAGTCGGTGCTCAGCCGTCAGCTGGCGCATATGCGCGAGGCGTTCGACGACCCGCTGCTGGTGCGTCAGGGCCGCGGCTATGTGTTGAGCGAACGCGGCGAAAGCCTGCTGGTGCCGCTGGGCCAGGTGCTGGCCGAGCTTGAGGCCTTGCGCCAACCGCAGGCCTTCGATCCCAAACGCTGCGAGCGGCGCTTTTGCCTGGCGGCCTCGGACTACATCGCCGAGCACATGCTGCCGCTGCTGGTCAGCACCCTGGAGCGCGAAGCGCCGGGGGTGTCGATCGAGTACCGCACCTGGCAACCGGGGCAGTATGAACTGCTCGCCAGTGGCGAAGTCGACCTGGCCACCACGCTGTTCGACGACGCCCCGGCCAACCTGCACGGGCGCATGCTCGGTGAAGACCGCGCGGTATGCCTGATGCATCGCGAACACCCGTTGGCGAGCAAAGCCGAACTGACCCAGGACGATTACCGCGCCTGGAACCATGTGCGTATTTCCGGTGGTGGCGACAAGGACAGCTTTATCGACCGCCACCTGCGCGAGCAGGGCCTGAGCCGGCGCGTCAGCCTGCAGGTGCCGTTCTACTCGGCGGCGGTGCAGGTGGTCGGCAGCAGCCAGGCGCTGGTCACCGTGCCCGAGCACATCGCCCGTCAGCTCAGCCGCCTGCATCCGCTGACCTGGCGGCCACTGGCCTTTGTCGAGCACAGCCAGCGCTACTGGGTGGTCTGGCACCAGCGCCTGCACGCCTCGGCCGAGCACCGCTGGTTGCGCAACCTGGTGTTCGAGCAGTGGCAGCAGTCGCAGTTCGGCGTGCACGGCGGCCATGCGCATTCGCCATAGCAGCTATGCGCCGGGCGGCGTTTTTTGTCGGTGGGCCAGGGCCTAGACTCAGGCCCACTTACCGACAACAACAGGAGCCGCTGCATGAGCCCGGAAGCATTTCGCAAACATGGCCACCAACTGATCGACCTGATCGCCGACTACCGCCAGGGTGTCGGCGAACTGCCGGTGATGGCCCAGGTCGAGCCCGGCTACCTCAAGGCGGCCTTGCCCAGCTCGGCGCCGGTTCAGGGCGAGCCGTTCGAGAACATTCTCAAGGACGTAGACCAGTTAGTGATGCCCGGCCTGTCGCACTGGCAGCACCCGGACTTTTTCGGCTACTTCCCCTCCAACGGCAGCTTGTCGTCGGTGCTTGGCGATTTTCTCAGCACCGGCCTTGGCGTGCTCGGCCTGTCGTGGCAATCGAGCCCGGCCCTGAGCGAGCTGGAAGAAACCACCGTGGACTGGCTGCGGCAGATGGTCGGTTTGTCGGCGCAGTGGAGCGGGGTGATTCAGGACACTGCGTCCACCAGCACCCTGGTCGCCTTGATCAGCGCCCGCGAGCGCAGCAGCGACTACGCCCTGGCCAAGGGCGGCCTGCAGGGGCAGGGCAAGCCGCTGATGATCTACACCAGCGCCCAGGCCCACAGCTCGGTGGACAAGGCCGCGCTGCTGGCAGGCTTTGGCAAGGACAACATCCGCTACATCGAAACCGACGACCACTTTGCCATGCGCCCGCAAGCCCTGGCCGCGGCCATCGAAGAGGACCTGGCGAACGGTTTGCAACCTTGCGCGGTAGTGGCAACCACCGGCACCACGACGACCACCGCCATCGACCCGCTGCAACCGGTCGGCGAGATCGCGCGCAAGTTCGGCCTATGGCTGCACGTGGACTCGGCCATGGCCGGCTCGGCGATGATCCTGCCGGAATGCCGCTGGATGTGGGACGGTATCGAGCAGGCCGATTCGATTGTGGTCAATGCGCACAAATGGCTGGGGGTGGCTTTCGATTGCTCGCTGTACTTCGTGCGTGATCCGCAGCACCTGATCCGGGTCATGAGCACCAACCCCAGCTACCTGCAGTCGGCGGTCGACAGCAAGGTCAAGAACCTGCGCGACTGGGGCATTCCGTTGGGGCGGCGGTTCCGTGCCTTGAAGCTGTGGTTCATGTTGCGCAGCGAAGGTATCGAGAGCCTGCAGCAGCGCTTGCGCCGTGACCTGGACAACGCCCAGTGGCTGGCCGAACAGGTGCGCAATGCGCAGGGCTGGGAATTGCTGGCGCCGGTGCAGTTGCAGACCCTGTGTATTCGCCATCGGGGCGACGGCCTGGAGGGGGAGGCGCTGGATGCGCATACCCGCCGTTGGGCTGATCGGCTCAATGCTTCGGGGGTGGCCTATGTCACCCCGGCAACCCTGAACGGTCGCTGGATGGTGCGGGTGTCGGTGGGGGCGTTGCCGACCGAGCGTGAGCATGTGGCTGAGCTTTGGCGCAATTTGCAGAACGTCGTAGCGGGGTGAATCCATCGCGGGTCAAGCCCGCTCCCACAATGGAGCTGTGTACGCCGGACCTGTGGGAGCGGGCTTGACCCGCGATGCCTTTAAACAGCTATGAAAAGTACAATCTTGCCTATGGAAGTTGCATTTTCCCCCTGAGCCAAGCCTCCCATACTGGCCCCTGCATCCGCCGCCACCTGCCACTTCGCAGGCCTCGGTGGACATCCAATAATAAGCAGGGCCCCTCATGAAAAAGCCAAATCCGCTGCTCGAAGACCTTCGTTCGATTTTGCCCACCATCGCCGCCAATGCCGCCCGTGCCGAGCAAGACCGCAAGGTCCCGGACGAAAACATCGCCCTGCTCAAAAGCATCGGCCTGCACCGTGCCTTCCTGCCCAAGCCGTACGGCGGCCTGGAAATCTCCCTGCCGCAGTTCGCCGACTGCATCGCCTTGCTTGCCGGCGCGTGCGCCAGCACCGCCTGGGCCATGAGCCTGTTGTGCACCCACAGTCATCAGTTGGCAATGTTCCCGGCCAAGCTGCAGGAAGAAATCTGGGGCGATAACCCCGACGCCACCGCCAGTAGCAGTATCGCTCCGTTCGGCAAGGTCGAAGAGGTCGAAGGCGGCTTGCTGTTCAGCGGCGAGATGGGCTGGAGCAGTGGCAGTGACCATGCCGAGTGGGCGATTGTCGGTTGCCGCCGGGCCAATGCCGAAGGCACCCAGGATTACTGCTTCGCCGTGCTGCCACGCAGTGACTACGAAATCCGTGACGACTGGTTCGCCGCCGGCATGAAAGGCAGCGGCACCAAGACCCTGGTGATCGACAAGGTGTTCGTCCCCGAGCACCGCATCCAGAAAGCCAAGGACATGATGGAAGGCAAGTCCGCAGGCTTTGGCCTGTACCCGGACAGCAAGGTGTTCTACTCGCCATACCGGCCGTACTTTGCCAGTGGCTTCTCGACCGTCAGCCTCGGTATTGCCGAGCGCATGCTCGAAGCCTTCCGCGAAAAGACCAAGAACCGTGTGCGTGCCTATACCGGGGTCAATGTTGGCGCCGCCACACCCGCGCTGATGCGCCTGGCCGAGTCCACCCATCAGGTTGCCGCCGCTCGCGCATTTCTGGAAAAAACCTGGCAGGAACACGCCGAGCACAGCGAACGTCACCAGTACCCGACGCGCGAGACCCTGGCGTTCTGGCGCACCAATCAGGGCTATGCGGTGAAGATGTGCATTCAGGCGGTCGATCGTCTGTTCGAAGCTGCTGGCGGTACCGCGTGGTTCGACAGCAACGAGATGCAGCGGTTGTGGCGCGACGCGCACATGACCGGCGCCCATGCCTACACCGACTACGACGTTTGCGCGCAGATTCTCGGCCGCGAGCTGATGGGCCTGGAGCCTGACCCGAGCATGGTCTGAAGGGCCTCGCCAATAACAACAATGACGGCTGCCGCTCAAGGCAGCCGGGGAGTCTTGCATGTCTAGCGCAACCGCAACCGCCTTCGACAGCCGTGCCTTTCGCCGCGCCCTGGGCAACTTCGCCACCGGCGTCACCGTGGTCACCGCCGCCGACCCTCGGGGCAACCTGGTCGGCGTCACCGCCAATAGCTTCAACTCGGTGTCCCTCGACCCGCCACTGATCCTCTGGAGCCTGGATAAACGCTCCAGCAGCCTGGCGGTGTTCGAGGCGGCCAGCCATTTTGCGGTGAACATCCTCGCCGCCGACCAGATCGATTTGTCCAATAACTTCGCCAAACCCAAGGATGATCGCTTCGCCGGCATCAGTTACCAAGCAGGCGAGGGCGGCGCGCCGATCCTGGCCGATTGCTCGGCATGCTTTGAGTGTGAAACCCACCAGATCCTCGATGGCGGCGATCACTGGATCATGCTCGGCAAGGTGGTGGCCTTCGATGATTGCGGGCGCTCGCCCTTGCTCTATCACCAGGGCGCCTACTCCATGGTGCTGCCGCACACCCGCATGACCCGCCGTGAAGAAGGCCAGCCACCGAGCAGCCACTTCCAGGGCCGCTTGAGCCACAACCTGTATTACCTGATGACCCAGGCTCTGCGTGCCTACCAGAGCAGCTACCAGCCACGGCAATTGTCCAGCGGCCTGCGCACCAGCGAGGCGCGGATGCTCATGGTGCTGGAGAATGACGCCGGGCTGAACCTGGCCGACCTGCAGCGTGAAGTGGCAATGCCGGCGCGGGAAATCGACGAGGCAGTGGCCAACCTCAAGCGCAAGGGCCTGGTCTGCGACAGTCAGGCGGCCGGGCATGTGCGCCTGACCAGCGCTGGCATCGACCAGACCGAAGGCTTGTGGAGCATTGCCCGCGAGCAGCAGGACAAGGTGTTCGGGACGTTCAGCGAGGAGCAGATTGCGACCTTCAAGACCGTGCTGCAGGCGGTGATTCGCAGCTGTTGAGGTTTGATCGCGGGGCAAGCCCGCTCCTGCAGGAGCGCTTGCGTCGCGATGCTTTTATATTTCTCCTTAAGTTGTTATGTTATTACATGATTTTAAGGAGCCCCCATGAACTACCCCGTAGGAAGGTTGTCCCTAGGCCTGTCCGCCTCGCTGCTCGCCCTGCCAGCCGTTGCCGCCGACGCCGTAGTACTCGATGCCCTCAACGTCAACGAGCGCCATTACGAAGAAACCGCGACCGGCCCGGTGCAAGGCTATCGCGCAAGCCGCTCGAGCACCGCGACGAAAACTGACACTGACATCCGCGACACCCCGCAAAGCATCGCCGTGGTGCCCAGTCAGGTGCTCGAGGACCTCAACAGCACGCGCATCGACCGCGCCCTGGACTTTGCCGGCGGGGTCAGCCGGCAGAACAACTTCGGTGGCTTGACCTTCCTCAACTACAGCGTGCGCGGCTTCACCACCGGCGAGCTGTACAAGAACGGCTTTGCCGTCAACCGCGGCAGCTACAGTGCCCCCGACACCTCGAACATCGAACGCATCGAAGTGCTCAAGGGCCCGGCGGCAAGCCTGTACGGGCGCGGCGACCCAGGTGGTTTGGTGAACATCGTCACCAAGCGTCCGCAGGCCGAGGCCTTCACCCGCTTCAAGGCCAGCGCCGGCAGTTGGGACCGCTACCGCAGCAGCCTGGACGTGAACACGCCATTGAGCGAGGACGGCAGGGTGCTGTCGCGGGTGAACATGGCGGTGGAGGATAACGGCAGCTTTCGCGATTATGTCGGCAGCGAGCGGCGCATCGTCAGCCCGTCGCTGAGCTGGCAATTGAGCCCCGAGACCCTGCTGTCGATCGATACCGAGTTCTCGCGCACCGAGTCGGTGTTCGACCGTGGTATCCCGGCGGTCAACAATGAGCTGGGCTCGGTCAGCCGTTCGACCTTTCTCGGTGAGCCCAATGACGGGCGCATCCGCAATGACAACCAAACCCTCGACCTGACCCTGGAACACAGCCTCAGCGACAGCTGGACACTGCGCCTGGCCAACCATTACACCCAGGGCCGGCTCAAGGGCAACAGCTCGGAGCCGTCGCGGGTGGTCGGCAGCACCATCAGCCGCTTCTACCGCGAGCGCGATTTCGAGTGGAACGACAACATCACCCAGGCCGAACTGCATGGCCAGTTCCAGTTCGCCGGCTGGGAGCACCAGAGCCTGATCGGCCTGGAGTACGAGAACTACCGCAACAGCCAGAAGTACCCGCAGAGCGCCACCTCGCTCGGCTATGGCCTGGACATCTACAATCCGGTGTACGGCCAGGCGAAACCGCCGCTGATCAACCCCAATGACTTCTTCGAGCACACTGAAAGCTACGCGCTCAATTTGCAGGACCAGATTGCCTTTACCGAGCGTTTGCGCGGCCTGCTGGGCGTGCGCCTGGAGCACATCGAGCAGACCGCGCAGAACCGCACTACGCAGGTCAGCAACCGCCAGGAAAAGGACGTTGCCACGCCGCGTGTGGGCTTGCTGTACCAGCTCACACCTGAAGTCGGTGTGTTCGCCAATGCCTCGACTTCGTTCAAGCCCAACAGCATCGGCACCCAGGGCCAGATCTACAAGCCGGAGAAGGGCCTGGGCTATGAAACCGGGCTCAAGCTCGACCTGTTCGACAGCCGTCTGGGGGCAACCATCGCGCTGTTCCAGATCGACAAGGAAAACGTCATCACCACCGATGCCTTCGGTGACAGCATCGCCGCCGGCAAGGCGCGCAGCCAGGGTGTCGACCTGCAGTTCAGTGGCCAGCTCAGCGACGCGGTGCGGGTGATCGGTGCCTATGCCTATATCGATGCCGAAGTGACCAAGGGCGATGCCGCCTTGCCCAAGGGCAGCGACCTGCTGGGCATCCCCCGGCACAGCGGTAGCCTGATGGCGGTGTATGAGTTCCAGAGCGGGCCCTTGCTCGGTTCGGACATTGGCGCTGCGGCCAACTATGTCGGCGAGCGCTCCGGCCAGGCCGGCAGCAGCTTTCGCCTGCCGAGCTACAGCACTGTCGACCTGCTGGCCCACTACAAGGTCAGCGAACAGGCCACGGTGGGCCTGAACCTGAACAACCTGTTCGATCGCAAGTACTACGAGCGCGGCTACAACGCGGCGTGGAACCTGCCTGGGGAGCCGCGCAATCTGATGGTCAGCCTGAGCCTGGCGCTGTAAATCGGCAGTGCGTTATTGCACGCACCACCAGCGCGGCAACTGGTCGTTGAATGAATGCGCGGTCGGCGCCAGGGCCTGATGCTGGTTGCTGTCGAAGCTACCCAGCAGCAGGGCTACTGTAGGCTCATCATCGATGGCACCCAGCGAGCTGCCGCAGGTGGGGCAGAAGGCGCGGCGGGAATAGTCCGAGGAGCGAAAGGTGGCCGGAGCGCCTGCCGGGCCGATCCAGCGAACCTGCTCGCGGGCAAATTCGACCCAGGTGGCTGTCAGCGCGCCGGTATGGCGCTGGCACCATTTGCACGAGCAACAGTGGGAGTTCAGTACCGGTCCTGTGGCTTCAAAGCGGATCGCCCCGCACAGGCAGCCACCGCTGTAGGTTTCAACGTCCATGGTTGTCTCCGGGCTAGTTGCCAACCGGCGTGCACAGCTCCACCAGGGTGCCATCGGGGCAGCGCACATACGACAGTGTTTGCCCCCAGGGCTTGGCTTCGGGGGTTTTCAGCTCGATGGCGCCGGCAGCCACGGCGCGGGCATGGGCGCTAGCGACATCGTCGGTGACCAGGGCGATTTCCATGCCCAGCGGTTTTGCCGATTCGCTGGCTGCCAGCACACCGCCCGGAAAGTGGCTGTTGCCCAGGGCCAATGAGGCGAAGGCGAGGGTGGTGGCGCCGGTGTCCAGCTCGCCATAGTCGCCGGACTCATGGAGAAAGCGCCGGCCCAGGCCGAAGGCCTGTTCGAAGAATGCCAGCGAGGCGGCGACATCCGGGACGTAGACGATGGTGTATCCGAGTTTCATCAATGCTTCCTTGATTGAAGAGGGCGTGGGCGGTTTATACAGCACTTGCCGGCGGCTTGGGTACGTCGCTAAGGTTGTGGCTGCAAAGGAGAGCCCTGATGACCGACCCGATCGAACTCAACCGCCGCAACTGGGATGAGCGTGCGCCATTGCACGCGGCATCCAAAGACTATGAAGTAGACACATTCGTCGCCGACCCTGCGCACCTGTCTGAAGTGGTACGTTTCGACTTGCCGCGCCTGGGCGATATCCGTGGCCTGCGGGCGGTGCACTTGCAGTGTCATATCGGAACCGACACGTTGTCGCTATCGCGTTTGGGGGCCGAGGTCAGCGGGCTGGATTTTTCTGCGCAGTCCTTGGCTCAGGCGCGGGCCTTGGCTGAACGCTGTGGGGCCAGGATCGACTATGTCGAGTCGGATGTGTACGCCGCCGACCAGGTGCTGGCGCCGGCGTCGTTCGACCTGGTGTACACCGGCATCGGCGCGTTGATCTGGTTGCCGAGCATCGAGCGTTGGGCGCGTACCGTGGCGGCGCTGCTCAAACCGGGTGGGCGGCTGTTCCTGCGTGAAGGTCACCCGATGCTGCTGGCGGTGAACGAAGATCATCAGGACCAGTTGGTGATCGAGTACCCGTACTTCGAGCGCGAGGCGCCGACGGTGTGGGACAGCGGCCAGACGTATGTCGAGACCGACAGGTTGCTTGAGCAAACGGTTACCCATGAGTGGAACCACGGCTTGGGCGAGATCATCAGTGCCTTGCTCAAGCATGGGCTGCAGCTCACCGCGCTGGTGGAGCATGACAGCATTCCCTGGGAGGCGCTGCCGGGGCAGATGAGCCAAGACGGGGCAGGTGAGTGGTCGCTGAACAAGGATCGCTGGCGCTTGCCGCTGAGTTACACCTTGCAGGCGGTCAAGCGGGGCTAACGGCTGCGGACCTTGAGGGCCTCATCGCCGGCAAGACTGGCTCCCACAATGGCTTGGTAGACGCCGATCGTGTGGGAGCAAGTGTTTGTTGTGGGAGAGGACTTGTGTACGCCGGACCTGTGGGGGCTGGCCTTGCCAGCGATGAGGCCGGCAGCCTCACTGCGCTGCCGCCTTCGGCTTGCGCGTTCGCTTGCCCGCCGCTGCGCTGCTTTTGCGTTTTTTCTTCCACGGCGCAGCACCACGCCCGGCCGGGGTGGCCGGGCCGCTGATGGTCAGGCGCATGCCGGCGCAGCGCTCGACCTGCTTGCTCATCCACGCCGACTGCTTGGCGACGAAGTCCTCCAGGCTCATCTCGCCGCTTTGCACCATGTCCAGCGCCTGTTCCCAGATCGCCGTGGTGCCCGGGTCGGCAATCGCCCGCGGCACCGCGTCGATCAGGCTGAAGGCCGCCGGGGTGGCACTCAGGGCCTTGCCGTTCTTGACCAGGTAACCGCGATCGAGCAGGCCCTGGATAATCCCGGCACGGGTGGCTTCGGTGCCGATGCCGGTGGTGTCCTTGAGCTTTTGCTTGAGGCGCGGGTCGTCCACCAGCTTGGCGACGTTTTTCATCGCCTTGATCAGGTCACCTTCGGTAAACGGCTTGGGCGGCTGGGTCCACAAGTCTTTGAGGTTGACCCCGGCCACGGCACAATCCTGCCCTTCACGCAGCAGCGGCAGCACCTGAGCCACCGGCGCCTCGCGGCCTTTGCCAGGCGTCAGGGCCTCAGGCAGGGCGCGGCGCCAGCCTGGCTCGACAATCTGCTTGCCCACCGCACGTAATGCCTGGCCTGCGCAATCGAACTCGGCCTGGGTGCGATCGTACTCGTGGTTGGGCAGGAACTGCGCCAGGTAGCGGGCACGGATCAGCGTATAGACTGCCTTGTGCCTGGCCGGCAAACGCGACGGGTCGCTGGCCGCCGCAGTGGGAATGATGCCGTGGTGGGCGCTGACTTTGGCGTCGTTCCAGGCCCGTGAACGGCGTTGCGCTTGCAGGTACGGTTGCAAGGGCGCAAGGCTGGCATCGGCACGCTGCAAGGCGGCCAGAATGGCCGCTGCCTCGCTGTGCTGGCTCAATGGCAGGTAACCGCAGTCGCTGCGCGGGTAGGTGATCAGCTTGTGGGTTTCGTACAGTGCCTGGGCGATGTCCAGGGTCTCCTGGGCGCCGAGGCCGAGTTTTTTCGAGCACAGCTCCTGCAGGGTGCCGAGGTCGAAGGGCAGCGGCGCCGCTTCGCGAACCCGTTCGGTGGCGACGTTCATTACCCGGGCACTGCCGGCCGCGCCGATGGCCGCAGCGGCCTGCTGGGCCAGGGCCTGGTTCAGGCAGCGGGCCTGGTCGTCGCAGGCGTCCTCCGGTGCCCGCCACTGTGCAGTGAACTGCTCGCCAGCGCTGCGTAGCTGCACGTCGATGGCCCAGTAGGCCACCGGCACGAAGTCGGCAATACTGCGGTCGCGATCGACCACCAGACGCAATGTCGGCGTTTGTACCCGGCCTACCGGCAATACACCCTGGTAACCGGACTGACGGCCGAGCAGGGTGAACAGCCGGCTCATGTTCATGCCGATCAGCCAGTCGGCTCGCGAGCGCCCCAGGGCCGAATGGTAAAGGCTGAAGGTTTCGCTACCGGGCTTGAGCGTCGCCAGGGCCTTGCGGATGGACGCGTCGTCGAGCGCCGACAGCCATAGCCGGCTGATCGGCCCCCGGTAGCGGCAATGCTCGACCAGCTCACGGGCGATCATCTCGCCTTCGCGGTCGGCGTCGGTGGCGATCACCAGTTCGCGGGCCTCGCCGAGCAGGCGTTTAACCGCCTTGAACTGGCTGGCGGTCTTGGGCTTGACCAGCATTTTCCACTTCTTGGGCACGATCGGCAGGTCGGCCAACACCCAGCGCTTGTAGCGCGCGTCGTAGCTGTCGGGCGGAGCGGTTTCCAGCAGGTGGCCGATGCACCAGGTGACCGTGACATCGGTGCCGACCCAGCAGCCGTCGCCGCGGCGGTTGGCGCCGAGCACCTTGGCGATGTCTTTGGCCTGGGAAGGCTTTTCGCAGAGAAACAGACGCATGCCGTTCGATCTATGGCTGGTGAAGGCCATAGGATGCGCAGGATTGATAGGCGTGGCAAGCTTTATCTGTATGGATATACAGCTTGGTGTTGCCGCCCTGGTAACGAAAACTCCTCGCATTTGGCCAGCTTGCCCTCGACGTGACCGTGGACGGGAGAATTGCCCTTGTGGCAGCGTTTGACCTGCCCTCGGGTGTGTCAATGGACGATGTCGCCAGGGCTTTCTGCCAACTGCACAAGGATGTACCCCCATGCCTGTTTTCGATTATCGCAACCTCGACAGCGCCGCTTCCAAGGCGCTGTACAGCGACGCCATGGCCTTGACCCTCTATGCCTATCACGGCCTCGACAACGGTTTTGCCGTTGGTTACCAGCAGAACGGTTTTGGTCTGGGCTTGCCCGCCACCTTGGTCAAGGCACTGATTGGCGGCACCGACAGCCAGGGCGCGATCCCGGGCATCCCCTGGAACCCCGACTCCGAAGCCCAGGCCCTGGCCGCTGTAAAGGCCGCGGGCTGGACGCCGATCAGCGCCAAGCAACTGGGCTATGAGGGCAGCACGGATTTTCGCGGAACCTTCCACGGCGAAACCGCCGGCTACACCAGTGCCCAGGTCGAGATCCTCGGCAAGTATGACGCCGCCGGCCAGTTGAGCGGGCTGGGCATTGCCTTTCGCGGTACCAGCGGGCCACGGGAAAACCTGGTGGGCGATACCATCGCCGATGCCATCAACGACCTGATGGCCGCCATTGGCCCGGACGGCTACGCAAAAAATTACGCCGCCAATGCCTTTGGCCGGTTGTTCGACGATGTCGCCGCCTTTGCCAAGGCCAATGGCCTCAAAGGCGCCGATATCACCGTCAGTGGCCACAGCCTTGGCGGCCTGGGCGTCAACAGCCTGGCTGAGCTCAGTCACGACAAGTGGGGGGGCTTTTATGAGGATGCCCGTTACGTAGCCTTTGCCTCACCGACCCAGGCCAGTGACAGCGGCAAGGTGCTGAATATCGGCTACGAGAACGACCCGGTGTTCCGCGCCCTCAATGGCTCGAGTTTCGACTGGGCAACCGTCGGCGTGCACGACGGCGCCAAGCCTTCGAGCACCGACAACATCGTCAACTTCAATGACCATTACGCCTCCGATGCCTGGAACCTGCTGCCGTATTCGATCGGCAATATCGCCACCTGGTTGTCGCATTTGCCTACGGCGTACGGTGACGGCCTGGGCCGGGTGCTGGATTCGAAGTTCTACGCCTGGACGGCCAAGGACTCGACCATCGTCGTCAGCAACCTCTCCGACGTTACCCGTGGCTCGACCTGGGTCGAGGACCTGAACCGCAATGCCGAGACGCACACGGGCAGTACCTTCATCATCGGCTCCGAAGCCGGCGACCTGATTCATGGCGGGCATGGCAATGACTACCTGGAAGGGCGCGGCGGCAACGACACCTTCCGTGACGACGGCGGCTATAACCTGATCGACGGCGGCGCCGGGCACGACACCCTGAAACTCGGCCAGGCCCTTGGCAGTTTCGATATCGCCCGCGATGGCAACGGCACCCTGTACCTGCGCGACGCAGCGGGCGGCATCAGCCTGGTCAACCAGGTCGAGACGCTGGTCAGCAAGGAGTCGAGCCTGGTGCTCTTCAGCAAGGAGGTCAGCCACCAGATCGACCCGCAGGGTGTGCTCAGCAGTGGCAAGCTGCACGCCTATGCTACGAGCCAGAACGGCACGGCGGCTAATGACAGCCTGACCGCGAGCGCCCAGGGTGACTGGTTGTTTGGCCTGGACGGCAATGACCACTTGCAGGGCGGGCGTGGCAACGATGTGTTCGTCGGCGGCGCTGGTAACGATGTGCTGGTTTCAGGCGGCGGTCAGGATACCTTCCTGTTCAGCGGCCTCTTTGGCCAGGATCAGGTTCAAGGCTTTAGCAGTGATGACCGTCTGCTGTTCATCGGCGTTGATGGCGGCACCGCGCAACCGGACTTTCGCCAGCACCTGAGCCAGGAGGGTAACGATACCGTACTGCGTTTTGGCGCTGACAGTGTGACCCTGGTGGGGGTGTCGGCAGATAGCCTGAGCGCGGCGCAGATCGTCATCGCTTGAGTGAACCGCTGCTGGCCGGCAAGCCTTAAGCGGTCTTGCGGGCCAGCACCGAGTAGGTGTGCCAGTGTTTGCTGCGGCCCAGCAACGTCTTGCCGGGCTGGTTGTGCTCATAAAGATCGAGCAACTCGAAGCTGTCGAACAGTTGCTCGGTCTGTGCACGGTCACGCACGCTCAGGTCGCGACGTTCAAGCTGTACCCAGGAGTCCATTGGCCCCATGAAGTGCCCGCAGAATATCCCGCCCGGGCGTAACGCCTGAACGATCCGGCGCCAAGCCTCTGCGAAGTGTTCCGGCCGACAGAAAAACAGGCAGGAACTGGCGGTGATCAACGCCGCCTGGGGGTAGTCGAAAGTTTCAAAGCTGCTGCAGGCGGTAAACATTGCGGCTTATCGGCCAAGTCGCGCACATACTCCAGGGCCTCGGGGTTGTTGTCGTAGGCGTGCACGACAAACCCGCGCTCCAGCAAGAACCGCGTGTTGCGGCCCGCGCCGCAACCGACATCCACGGCAATGGTGCCTGCATCGATGGCGACCAGCTCAACTGCCTGACGCAGGTGCGGGTACACCGCAGCCTCGCGTGAGGCTGCGTAGTAGTCGGACTGGATCATCCGCGACTGGCCTCCAGGGCCTGGCTCAGGTCGGCAATGATGTCATCGCTGTGCTCAATGCCGATCGACAGGCGCACCATGTCCCGTGGCACGCCGGCGCGCTCCAGTTCTTCGTCGTTGAGCTGGCGGTGGGTGGTGGAGGCGGGGTGGCAGGCCAGCGACTTGGCGTCGCCGATATTCACCAGGCGCACCACCAACTGCAGTGCATCGATAAAGCGCGCGCCGGCCTCCTGGCCGCCCTTGATCCCGAACGACAGGATCGAGGCCGGCTTGCCTTCGGTGTAGCGCCGGGCCAGTTCATGCTCGGGGTGATCAGGCAGGCCGGCGTACTTCACCCAGGCGACTTGCTCATGGTTCTGCAGGTAGTGGGCGACCTTGAGTGCGTTCTCGGTGTGACGCTCCATGCGCAGGGCCAATGTTTCCAGGCCTTGCAGGATCAGGAAGGCGTTGAATGGCGACAGCGCCGCGCCAGTATTGCGCAGCGGCACCACCCGGCAGCGGCCGATAAAGGCGGCCGGGCCAAAGGCTTCGGTGTAGGTCACGCCATGGTACGACGGGTCGGGGGTGTTGAGCAGGGCGAAGCGCTCTTTGTTTTCGGCCCAGGGGAACTTGCCCGAGTCGATGACAATGCCGCCGATGCTGGTGCCGTGGCCGCCGATGTACTTGGTCAGCGAGTGCACGACGATATCGGCGCCGTGTTCGAACGGGCGGCAGAGAATCGGCGTGGCCACGGTATTGTCGACGAGCAGCGGTACGCCATGGCGGTGCGCGGCATCGGCCAGGGCTTGCAGGTCGACGATATTGCCCGCCGGGTTGCCGATCGACTCGCAGAACACTGCTTTGGTGCGGCTGTCGATCAGCGCTTCGAGGGCGGCGATGTCGTCATGGGCGGCAAAGCGGGTCTGGATACCAAAGCGTGGCAGGGTATGGGCCAGCAGGTTGTAGGTGCCGCCGTAGAGCTTGGCCACCGAGACGATATTGTCGCCGGCTTCGGCCACGGTCTGGATCGCGTAGGTGATCGCGGCCATGCCCGAGGCCACGGCCAGGGCACCGACGCCGCCTTCCAGCGCCGCCATGCGTTGCTCGAGCACATCATTGGTGGGGTTCATGATCCGGCTATAGATGTTGCCGGCGACTTTCAGGTCGAACAGGTCGGCACCGTGCTGGGTGTCGTCGAAGGCAAAAGAGGTGGTCTGGTAGATCGGTACCGCGACGGCCTTGGTGGTCGGGTCGGGGCTGAAGCCCGCGTGGATGGCCAGGGTTTCCAGCTTCATGCAATCGTTCCTTGAAAGTCGGGGGGAAGGGGCTAGAGCATGGAGCGCGGAGCGAGTGACGGTCAAGGTCCGTGGGAGCAGGCTGGCCCCGCGATAGCGTTCTGCCTAGCCCGCCTTGCGCAAGGTCAGGTTGATGCGCCGGCTGCCCAGCACGGGATGGTTGCCCGGTTTGAGAGGCAGCACCCCATGAAAGCGCAGGCGATCCTCACCGCCCCAGACCATCACATCGCCATGGCGCAGGCCGATGCGTTGGCTGGGCGCGTTGCGGCTGTGGCCACCGAACTGAAACACAGCCGGCAAACCCAGCGAAACCGAGACGATCGGTTGGCTGTAATCGTGTTCATCGCGGTCTTGATGCAGGCTCAAGCGATTGCCCGGCTGATAACAGTTGACCAGGCAAGCGTCCGGCTGGAAGTCGGCAAAGCCTGCGGCCGAAGCGGCGAGGGCGGCCAGTTCGCTGAATACGGTTGGCAATGCCGGCCAGGGTTGCTGGCTGAGTGGGTCGACCGGGCTGTAGCGATAACCGCGCCGATCACTGATCCAGCCCAGTGTCCCGCAGTTGGTCAAACCCACGGCCATGTTCAGGCCACCGGGAGTGACCATATGCCGCAAAGGCGCGCAGGCGATGATCTGGCGCAGCTCAGGTAGCAGGGCGTCGACCCAGGCCAGGGCAAGCCCGGGCAACACTACCGCCTGCTTGCCGATCCACTGTGGCTCGGCGGGGTTGGCGGGGTTGAACAGGTCCAGTTCGGTTTGCATCATAAGCGGCGATTCAGGCAGCGGGCTGGGTGCAGAGACTGTATAGTAACGCGCTTTGGCACCTGTGCCGTCCCCCTGTTTGTTGCGCGCAAAGCCCGCACTTCAGGGTGCCCAGGGCCCCTCGAAGAAAAAAATAAACTTTTTGAATTCAAGGGGTTGCCAGAGCGGGGGAATGAGTACATAATTGCGTCCATCGAAAACGAGGCACTTAAAAAGCCTAGCGTTTTCAAGGAGATAGCGGTTTTAGTAAGTTGTTTCCTTAAAGAGTTGTATATGTTTGAGATCGCAGTTTCAGGGTCTCGGGCATTTGAGGCCGAGTAGCAAAGTGGTTATGCTCCGGATTGCAAATCCGTCTACGCCGGTTCGATTCCGACCTCGGCCTCCATTATTGAAAGCCCCGCAGATTAACGTCTGCGGGGTTTTTCTTTGTGGGTCGGAAAAGGTTGGAGTTCCGATACTTCAGGCATTGAGTTCCGAAATTTCACCCTTTGCAGGGCTTGGCGATGGCCCCGACGCGACGGTAAGCGCGCTCGGTGATTCCCTCTTTCGAGTGTCCGAGCAGCACGCTCGCATCGCTCAGGTCGTTGATCCTCAGATGCCGCTTTCGGTCGGATGTCCCTGAACTGGAACTGGGCTATTCGATTGGTAAGGTCAGGCTTCTTCTCCAGCTCTGCTTTCAACCTCGTGGCCTCGCGTGCGTCCGCCCACCGGTTGCGCAACATTGGCCAGCTCATCCGCTTGCCATGCTCGTTGACGATGAAAAGCGGGCTGGTGCGTCGCATGATGCGCTGCTGCCTACATCGTTTGCCGCGACCGGCGCCCAGTGGGCTGAGCAAACCATCAAAGGAGCGAGTGATGAAGATTTCAAGATGGATTTAGCTTGCTCAATATACTGTATGTATATACAGTATATTGAGATTGCAGGCTGTCTGCCCGAGGTGCCGACCGACGCAGCCACTTTTGAATTTTTTCGTGTCAACTCACAAGGAAAGTCAGATGACAACTACCTACACCGCTTCAAACTCCCTGCCCTTTGCAGCGCTGCCCACCATCAACGGCGTGGTTCAGTATTTTCGCGCCACGATGACCAACCCGGCCGATGCTACCTATGCCCCTGATGGGCTCGCAGCGGCTCCGATTTATGGCTTGGGTGGGCAACTGCTGCAGGGGGACGAGATCGTTGCTGGCGGCAATGTCACGCTGGTCTCGCATATTGGCCCTTTGCTCAACGGCGGCGCTTTGTGTTGGGTGTTGATCAGTAGCGACGGCGGTGCACAGCAGGTCGCCAATGCAACACGTAGCCAGCACGCGGTAACCTTGGGTCAGATCTCCATCGCTTCGGGAGCTGCGCCGGGTGATGTGAAATTTTCGGCTGCCAATTCCGTTCCTGCGGGTTGGCTCAAAGCAGATGGCGCTGAGGTTTCACGTAGCACGTTTTCTGCGCTCTTTGCGGCAATTGGAACGACCTATGGTGCTGGGGACGGTTCGACCACATTCGTATTGCCTGACTTGCGAGGCGAGTTCATCCGCGGCTTTGATGACGGCAGGGGGATAGATGCTGGGCGTGCATTTGGATCGTCGCAAAAGGGCACCCTGCACCCCTACGATACCACTGACAATAAAGCCAACGGCATCTGGAGTGCTTCAACCACACAAAACTCTGGTGCAGCATCGCAAGTAGCGATGGGCGTAGACCCGTACTCGACCACTGATTACCCGACTGTTACCGTCGGTGGAGTCGATGCGACAGTCAATTATGCATTACCGGGTCTCGCCGGCGACCGCGGTTACTCAGGCGTCGCTCGGCCACGCAATATTGCGCTACTTGCACTGATCAAGTATTGAGTTTCTCGCTTTTAAAACTCTCATATTTCCGGCGGTGTACTCCCACTATGCCGCCCTTGTGCTCTCCGACCTGCTCGCACAAGAGAACTGGCGAAAGCGTATGACCGAGCCCGAATAGCAGGCCTGGCGTTCGAGGCGTCCTATACTGCTCTGGTCAAATAACCGGAGCAGCAGCGTGAAGAGGACTCTGGCGGGAATTATCGAGGCTGTCACCGAGTACTAGCTTCGATCGCTTGGTGGACCGGCGCGCTCACTCCATTGAATAGTCCGACACCTGCGGCGTGGTTCATGGCGCCGCGCGAGGCGAACTTGCCCCTGCGGCTGCTCAACGAAATGCCGCCATCGCCGATGCCGGCGACCAAGGCTTAATTACCTTGCGGGCGTGCCAGGCCCACGTCCGAAACGTCGGGCGGTGAGCGGTAAAACAAACAAGCGCAGATGGCTGCTTTCAATGGCTGGGGGTCCACAATTCTTAAACTGCATCACGACTGGCTATCAGGGTGCGACAATCGCAACTCCCCGTCGCAATAAACCACCTCGCGGCCCAGCCATCCATTATCTACCTGCGGCAGCACCGCCGATGGTTTGCGCAACTCGCGCAGCAGGGTTGAACCGTGGGACAACCGCCCACCCATTCGTGCGATCACCGCGCTAGCCTGCTGATATTGGGCATGCCGCCCCGGGTCGAGGCTGTCCTCAAAAAGGATATCCTGGCCGAGAATGCCCCGCACGTAGCCGGGATAGATCATGAAGCCGGCAGCCTGCTCAAGGCCCTCGCGGCCATCTTGCCAGAAGCTGCCCGCGCGGTTGCGCACTTCAGGGTGTGGTGCGAACCAGCGTGCACGCTCGGCTCTTGGCATCGCGTGGTGCACCCGGAAGAAGATACGCATCAGGTTGTCCCGGTACCATTCGCGCACCTGCAGGTAGTACCCCCGAAGCCCCGGAAAGCCAAGGCGGTGGGCCATCGCGATGGGCCTGGGCCAGAGTGGCAGCGGTTGCAGGGGCAGTTCGGCATGGCTGGGGCGTGGGGTGCCTGGGTCGGTTTCCCAAGGCAGGCGATGCGGGCTGAAG
>NZ_JH650769.1:79712-109310 GCF_000259195.1 Pseudomonas donghuensis | reverse complement strand
GGGGGCCCCGCCACTACTGGCCAGTGCGGTGGCGATGCACAGGTTGCCCTGCACGACGAAGACATAGAAGCGGCTGAACCAATCTGCCAATTGCTGGCCATTGGCGCCGTCGGCCTTGAGCTGCGTCAGTTCATCATCAAAGCGGCGCAGCCCCGACTCCAGGGTATGCAGGTGCCCTCGGGCTATGCGCTGCATGCGCCAGAACAGCGGCAGCGAGCGCAGCAGGCGCAGCGGTCGCCAAGGCAGAACCGGGGTGGCGCCGCCTACTTCGCCTGCATAGCTTGCGGCCGATACGCCCCAGTCTGCCAAGCGGGCCAGGAACAAGTCGTTGTTGATGTAGGAGGCGCCAGCGAATACAGCGGTAAAGGGTTCGTTGTCTTCCAGAATGCGGCAGTCCCAACGTGCCATGATCGCCGGGATACTTGCGGCTGCGCGGCGCTGGGCATATTCGACAAAGCAGCTGGGCTGTGGCGGCAGGATCTCGGCAATGTTCGCCGCGGTCAGGTGGCGTCGCCAGCCATGCTCGCTGATCGGTCGATACTGCAGCAGCCAGAGCTGTTGGCCGTCCCAGGCCCATTCGACATCGCCGGGCACATAATGGAACACCTTGAGCACCCCTTGCAGGAAGCCCCATAGCGCGGTTGCGTCGAGCCCGTGCAGGTTCCGAAACTGCCCACTTTCCCACGCTGAACCCAGGCGCGAAAGGGTTGCCCGCTCTGGCGTGGCCTGGCCATCGGCGAGCGATTCCAGATGCCCCTCGACCCACTCCAGTTCCACCGCAAGATGGCGAACAAAAGCGATACCCGAGAGCTTGGGAGTAATGAAGCGCTGCACCACGACCTCTTCGACACCCGCAACGCGCAGTTGCTTTACCCGGGCTGCAACGTCGCTAGCCGTTACCCGCAGGTACGTGGTGCTCAGGCCGGCATTGGCCGCATCGGCCTGGTCTTCGCCATAGCTGGAGGAGCGTACGGCCCAAGTCATGTGCGCAGTGCCGGCGAGCAACTGCGCCAGGCGGGGGTCGCTCTCATGCTCAATGGTCAACGCCTGGGGGACTGGTTGTCCGGCAAGCTCGGCCAGGCGCAAGCGACCGCCCTTGGTGTGGGCGACGAAGCCTTGCGCCCCTGATTCCAACCAGGTCGCGAATGCGCTGGGTGCGTCGATCCAGGGATAGTGCCCCCAGCCTGGTTGCAGGCTGATGCGCAGGTCGGCGCGGGCCAGGATTGCCGACCAGGCTGCTGCCTGGGCAATGCCGAGCATCTGGTCCTGATCGCCCCAGACCAGCTCGATGGGGTCGGTGATCCACTCCAGCAGCGTCAGGGCTGTGTCGGCGCGCAGTTGGTCCCAATAGGGCATGAAGGCCCTGCATCGGGTATAGCCGGCGCCCATACGGCGGTATTGCGCAGCGCTCCAGCGGTGTTGGGAAAACTTGCGGGCGAACCATTGTGGCTTGTGGCCGAGCAGCCAGTGGATGGTCTTGCGCAGCGGCAGGGGCGACATGAGGGCCGGCAGACGACGCCGCCAGAGAAACGCCCCGACCGGCGCCAGCAGCACGCTGCGGGCAAAGTGCCCCGGGCGGCGCTGCAAAGCATGCAGCACGATAAGCGCATTCACCCCCACGGCCATGATTTCCTGGCCAGGCTCTGTCATCTCCAGCAGTGCCTGAGCATAGCCTGACAGGTCAGTGCAGGGCGGCTGTGGGTTATCACCAAAACCAGGCAGCTCCAGGGCCTGTACCCGGTAATGGCGAAAATGCGCGAGCGCATCGTCCCACCAGTCGGCGGCACTGCCATTGCCAGCCAACAGGTACATCAAGGGCTTGTTCATTGATGCTCCTCAGGCCAGGTCGCGCAGCGCGCTGTCCAGGGTTGGGTACTGGAAGCGGTGGCCGGCTTGTTGCAGCCGGGTCGGCTGCACGCGCTGGCCGTCGAAGAACAGCTCGGCCATCTCGCCGGCGATCAGGCGTACCGGCGCTGCCGGAACATGTAGCCATACCGGACGCTTGAGCAGCGTACCGGCGGCCGCGACGAATTCGGCTTGGCTGACGGGCTCGGGGGCGACCAGGTTGTATGTGCCGTTCATCGAGGTGTCGTCCATGGCCCGTGCCATCACCTGCAGCACATCGTCGCGGTGCACCCAGCTCATGATCTGCCGACCATCGCCCATGCGCCCGCCAAAGCCCAGGCGCAACGGCATCAGCAGCGCAGGTAGTGCTCCACCGGGGCCGAACACCACACCCAGGCGCAGTACAACCTGGCGTACCCCCAGTTCGGTGGCGGGCCTGGCCGCGGCCTCCCAGTGGGCGCAGAGCTTGGCCATGAAGCCTTCACCCTTGCTGGCGTTTTCGTCCAGCTGTTCACTGCCATCGCGCACGCCGTAGTAGCCGATGGCTGAGGCCTGGATCCATAGCGCCGGCTTGTGGGTGGCATGTCTCATCCAGCCCAGCAGCGCCTCGGTGGTGGCGACCCGGCTGGCGAGCAATTGGGCCTGGCGCCGCGGTGACCAGCGCGGCCCGGCGACCGGCGCGCCGGCCAGGTTGATCACTACATCGAATCGTTCGCCATGGCCGAGCTTGCCCAGTTCGCGCACGCACCGGGCCCGGCCATCGAACAGGTAGGCTGCGCGCAGCGGATCTCGGGCCAGCACGGTGACGGTGTGACCGGCATCAAGCAGTTGGTTGACCAGCGCTTCGCCAATGAAACCGGTGCCGCCGGTGACCAGCACCTGCTTGTAGGCTGCCCCTGCAAAGAGGTTGGGCGGTAGGCCCTTGCGTTGCATGCGCAGCGCCGCCAGGCCATCGCGGACACCCGAAGCCGTGACGCCAACGGCAAACAGCGTCAGTACCCAGCCTTGCCAGCCGAGATCGATTGCCACCAAGCCGCTGGGCAGGTGCGACCACTCCAGTAACTGCATGCCATACAGGGCGAAAAAGGCACCGGCGTTGATTGCCAGTACCGTATGCATGATGCGCTCGATCGCCGGTAGCTTGCGGCTACGGTCCTCGACCACGAAATCCCATAAGGTTAAGCCGATTTCCAGGGTAAACAGCACCGCAACGACAATGGCCCATCCCCCCTGAAAGGCAACGTGCGCAATGCCCAGGAACAGGACCCCGTAGAAGCACGAGCGTACTGCGTGGATCGCCAACTCCAGGCGTGCACTATGGCGCTGGGGCAGGGCCACGGTCAGTTCATGATGGTAGAGAGTGTCGAGCGCCCCAAGAAACCCTTGGAACAGCAGCAAGATAATGGCCCAGTGCAGTGTAGGCAGTTCAGCCACGTTCAAGTCCTTTTACAGTGGAAACAGAGCGGTCATGGCGATAAAGCCAGAGCAGTGGTGGAATCAGGACCAGGAGGGCCACACCGTCGACAACCAGATGCGACCAGATACCCACCTGTAGCGAAATCAGGGCATCCTGAGGTGCCCAAAGCACAATGCCGGCAATCAGCCAGGCCCAGGCCTGGTGGCTGCGAAGGCGATCACCCAGGTGGATGAGGCCGAGCATGTACAGCGAGTAGCTTTGCAGGGTGGCGCCGAACAGGGCCAGCCACCAGACCTGTTGGTTGCGTGCGGGTGCGGGTGCAGCCTGGCCCCAGAAGGCCTGCTCGATACTCAGTTGATAGTCGTTCAGCAGCAGGCTGTGGCCAGCCCACGTCAGCCCGACACCTACCAGCAAATGCGCCAGGGCGGTAGCCTGGAGCCAGCGCACCCAGAAGCGGCGCCGACTGGTTAGGGATGAAGAGTGTGAAGATGGCATTCCGTGTCCTGTCGATTTCCTTGACGGTGAGCAGTGTACCGGAGGTTGCAGGTCAACCGAGGATGTTCAGCCCATCGCTGATCCTGCAGCGACCGGTTGAATCCACAACCCAAAGCTGCCGGTCAGCATTTGGCTGAAATTGGCCGATTGTGGTCTGCTATGAAGCCGCTATCGGGCCAAGATCAATGAGCAGCCATTGATATGAGACCTTGCCGTACAGGCCGCCTATATCTTCGTTACTGTCAGGGGCCCGTAGCAACAGGGCCAATGTTTCATGGGCGTCGTCCCCACCGTTGGCCAGATTATGGGCCAGTAATGGAGTCAAAATGCCTAACCGGTCTGCTTCAGTTGCATTTTCCGAACGCTGGATCTCTACAGACATGTCGCTCTCCCTGAGCGGTGAGTAGCGAAGCTCGAATCGCCGCTGGCCTATACTGCTTTGACCAAATGACCGGAGCGGCAGAATGTGAAGAAGACCCTGGCCGGAGTTATCGAGGCGGGCGAGCCGCTGATACAATAGGCCATCGATGCGCAGCGACGTTACCACGCTGCTCAGGGTGCCGGTCAGTCAGCAAAGAAAGTCGAGCGCCTGGGGCTGGAGGCTGAGTCGCAGTACCAGGCTGTTACCGAATACCAGCTACGATCGCTTGGAGGTCCTGCAGCATCCTGCACGTCTGGTGACCGAGGGTTCATAGATAGCTCATAACGAATGACACCTCGCTGTTGGCCGTTCCAGGTCTTACCCCTAAATCATTCTTGCCTCCGCTGCTTGCTGGAAGTGTTCGATAATATCGTACGCTCAGTGGTATCCGGAAACTCCCGCCTGTAGAGGTGTAGTCGCTGAATACGTAATCTTTGTTAAGTTCTAGAGGAGTTTGATTGCTGTCCAGTATTTGTAATGCAATACCTTGTGCAGTAGAGCTCTTGTTGAGCTCTATGATTCCCAGGGCGGCATTCCAGGCTGGGGTGGTTGGATTCGGCGCTAAGGTGTACATGACCTTTTTTATCCCGCTTGGACAGTTGTTAAGCAGGATGTTGAAGGACGTTGCTTTTGAGGTATCACCGATTTCGGAGAAAATACCAAGATCGTATTGCCCCATTTCGACTTTAACGTCTGGAGTTTCACAGGATTGAGCTATGAATTTCAACTCGTTGCTGATTTTCAAGCTGATTGGATAAATTGAGCCTGCTTTTAAACTTCCGATTTCTCCTGCAGAAATCGTAGTGTTGTTTTTGACTGTTCCTGTTTTCAGCAGGCGAAGCGCATGTGTCGTATTAGCGAATCCATAGGTTTCGCCGCCATTAAGTACTGACGCTCCTCCGTCGCCGGATACTGGAGTGCCATTATATATCCACTGCCATGAGATGCCCGTGTCACCGATCGGAAAGGTTTTGCTCGTGGGGGAGTCTGTGCCTAGTTTGTTTTTTACACCCCACCTTGTATCCGTAGTGCACGTGAACGACGGCCCTGTAGCGTTGGCACTCCCTGACTCATAAAGGACAGTGTTGTCTGGAGTGTCTCGCGGGAAAGGCAAAGTTGAGGGTACGCTTACCGTTAGGGTGGCTTCGCTGTGCCCTGTGACAAGGCTGCAAGCCGCCATCGCATTAAAGCTAATACTTTGAAATATAAGTGCTTGCAATAAGCGGTTTAGCCTGACGGGATTTCCATTTTTAAAGGGATGGTTTGAATTTTGAGATTCTTGTAAATTAAAATTCTTATTGAGCGTCATTGGTTGTATGACCTCTCAATAAATTCCCAGTGATAATCAGGGTTTTCGGCTTTTAATTTGTTGTAGTAGTGCTCGTTAGAATAGTTTTGTTTTATATCATGCTGCGAAGCAGTAGTGCATCCAGAGAGTGCAGTAAAAACACTTGCGGCAATACTTATTTTTAGCTTATAATTGCTTGCTTGCTTGCTTGCTTGCTTGCTGGCTTGCTTGCTTGCTGGCTTGCTTGCTTGCTTGCCTGCTTGCTTGCTTGCTTGCTTGGCGTTAATTCCGAATTGTGTAAGTTCATTGCTAATTCGTACTAATTCAAAATGGATTGGTGAAACTACCTACGCCACCTCGAATTCGAAATCAGACGATTCTCATTTTTGCCACAAGCGCTAGGCCTTGGGCGGCATTCCTCTCCTGGTTGGCGAGCAACCATCTAGCTACTAGGCTCTGTACGAAATCCCCAGAAACCCAATCGTCACCTCACCCCTCAAACGCTGAAATTTTGCGGCCTAAGCCGAAGTGCCATTTCTTAGTCCATTTTGCAGATGATTACGGTTACCATCACGCTTGCTGTCAGAGCGTACCTGGCATCGTAATATCACCACGCTCCGAGCCATCGAACTCGCGCTTGCGCTGGCGGCTCCTGCGTGGGGCATCGATCTCGAGTAACAGTAGCGGCTCAGCCAGGTGGCATTGAACGCACGTCATTCCGGGCAGCATTCACAGAGACAGTATCCAGGGAGCATAACGGACATGCTGGAAAACCAAACTTTCAACCGGGTCGGAACCAACCATCAGATTTCGGCCAACGCCTACAATCTCATCCTCGGTGCAGTGCTGCTGTGGGGCTTTGCCGTCAACTGGTACCTGGTAACCACTGTGCCGGCCGACGTTATTCAGGCTATCCCCATGCTGCTCTTCATGGCCGGTTACATGATCACTACGCTGACGGGTGTCGCCATCATATTCAAGTCTGAGAAACCGCTGTACAGCTTTCTCGGCTACAACCTGATCGTGGTTCCGATAGGCTTGCTGCTTGTCATTGTCCTCCCGGACTATTCGCATCAAAACATTATTAAAGCCGTGCAAACGACCGCCTTGCTGACCGTGGGCATGATGCTGCTGGGTACCGCGTTTCCCGCCTTCTTCAAACGCATCGAAGCGTCGCTGTTTATCGCCCTGGTGGTTGCGATAGTCGTCGAGTTGGGGCAAGCCTGGTTGTTCGGCACCCGTCTGGCGGCGATGGATTGGATCGTTGCAGCGATCTTCTGTGGGTATATCGGGGTGGACTGGGGACGTGCGAACCAGATCGAGCGTACCGTGGACAATGCGATCGACAGTGCCGCATCGCTGTATCTGGACATCATCAATCTGTTCCTGCGGATCTTGCGGATCATGTCCAAGAAGTGAGTTGCGCAGCTGCTACGGCACAAAATCCCAGCCTTTGAAACCGCTGTCGCCGCACCTGAACACTGATATTCGGTAGAGTTTGCGCCCATCGAAGGCAGGAGGCCACGATGGTCAGCGGTACGAAATCCCCGATGCAGCCTGGGAGCTGGTTGCTGATCTCTTTGAACAGCCCCGGCGCAAGATTCATATGCTTTGCGACGCCAATGGCGTACCGCTGCGCTTTCTGCTTTCGGGCGGACAGGCCAGTGACATCTCGTACGCTCAGCCCCTGTTCGATGAAGCCTATGTCCCCAGTTTGTGCGGTCGCCCTCGCAAACGCTGTCGCTGGCTTTTGGCTGACAAGGGCTACGATGCCGAAGCCCTGCGACGCTACGGTGACCGTTACCGGATGCAACCGGTAATCCCTCGGCGATCGATGAAACGCAAACCCAAGCCCGGCTTGCCTCGCTTGTTTGATCGGCCGAAATATCGACAACGCAACATCATCGAGCGCATGTTCGGCTGGCTGAAAGAGAACCGACGGATCGTCACACGCTTCGACAAGCTCGCGAAAAGCTACGCAGCGATGGTCTCGTTAGCTTGTGCCATGCGGTGTTTGCGACATTACTTTTCGTACAGTGCCTAGGGACCAAATGGAAGGCCCGTGCGGTCATAGAGATCGCGGGTGCCTCCTGCTATTCATCATCAGCATTACATGGGAAACCACAGCGACGGTGACCCACATGAAGACAAAGAGTCGAGCTTTACGGGTTTCCTTGGCAGAGGCCCACTCCTCGCATTCGTTGCCTGAGAGGCACATAGGAGAACAGAGGTCCACGCCTTCCACTTTGCAATGCAGAATGCTGCTACCGACGAACGACAGTTCGATCTCTTTGCCTTGGGCTTTTCTAAACAGGTCCGACGGACGGAGCAGTTTGGAGTCGAGCTGTTTAAGTCGTCCCGAGTCCAGGTCCCGGAGGGTGATCTTGGGATGATTACCAGTCGTTTGATGGACCGCCACTCCTCGCATGACTTCAATGTCGGCCCCACGATATCCATAGGACCTGCTGATGACGACCATGAGCACGACTAGCATGATCCCTCCCAGAACAACGGAGGCTGATCTTAGTTGCTTCCAAGTCTCATTTGACGGCCTCCGCATGTCCTTCCCTCTTCGTGCCCAGAGAGAGTATAGGTATGGATGATCCAGTACTGCGGGGCGACGTCGCTACTCTGCCTCCCTCCCTGCCTTGGACCTGGCACACGCCAACTTAAGCTTTTCATGCACATTGCGCAGCCTGCCTGCAACGCCACTGCCACTGCCCCAATCAAGACTCGCCTATGATCCCTCCTTTAAAATGGGTGACTGTAGCGAGGACCTGGCCGGGCAGCCAAATGCAAAAAGCCCAGCGTGGGGCCGGGCTCGTCACCAGTGGTCGAAACGCTTTTATGCTAGCGAAATTCGTAAATCAAAACGGCTTGAGCTAGCTCGATGTCGCTGGCTGTGCCCACTTGATTCTGAGTACGCAACACCTCGAATGCTGCCTCCAGGCTCGCGCCTCGGATATACCCATCACTCGCGACAAAAGCTGCAGCATCATTGCGAGCGGCAAGAATTTTCTGGTCCCCCCCCTTGTGACTACCCTGGGTGCTTTCGTCGATCTCTTGAGTAAGCGTAAAGGGGGAAAAAGTCACAACAAAAGTCGCTGAAACAACCGCCCCCATGCCTGACACTCTGACGCCACCATCACCAGCGATTACGGGAAAACTGCACGGAAAACCGAGCATAAATACAACAATCAGCTTGCGCAAAAATCCACTCCATGGGTGAGAAGCATCCTTCAGAGATTGAATCTACTGTCTTCCTGTCCGGGCATCCAGTGTGGAGGGGAAGCCAGTCACTGAGCTGGTCGCTGGTGTAGTGGCTTTGTGCCTCCAGCGAGCTGCCCCAGTTTTGAACATCCGCAGGCATTTGCGCAAGCCATTGCGCGGATAATTGATCCTGCTTTTCTCGGGAATTCAAGCGGCTGCTAGCCTGTTCGATCACACTCCACCGGCCGGGCGGGGATAAAGCACGACTGCCGCGCGCAACTTATTACCGCCGAAAAGACTCATGCGCTGAAACTCTTGGTGGGTTACCGGGAGGTGCTGGCAATCCAGGGCGTGGCGATGCCGGCTATGGTCGATATCCGGATCATGCAGGTAAACAAAGTCTTCGTCGCATCCTGTCACCAGCACCCAGTGTGGTGCTTTGCTGCGGGTCATGCGAAAGCAACTGATCAGCACCAGCGGCTGACCGCCCGCCGCCAATAGACCCGCGATGTCGATTTTCTTGCTCTGTACCTGCACCACGTCGCTACTCTGAAGCGCTGTGCAGAGTTCCTCATGCACCAGGCGGATCACTGCTTTTTTGTTCTCACTGCGTACGCCATTGAGGAACAGCGGGCCGTCGACACTCACCTGCAAAGTCACCCGAAAATTCCTGCGCCAGGCCGCCAATGCGAGCCCCTGGGGGCTGCAGCCACCATGCCCCGAGGTCATGAACACCGTGGTTGCTTCGCGCCACAGCTGAACCTCTTCACGTCTGTCCAGCGCCCGCCCGGGTTGCAGTGCGGCCATGGCCATCAACAGGCATGCCGGGCCACAGGTAAAGTCGGTGGTCTGCTGATAGTAAGGCACCCGCCGCGCATTGCCGGAAGGCTGTTCAATGATGCGTTTCTCATAGCGCAGGGCGTCAGCATGATCCTGGTAGTAGTCGTTGATCACCGCGAAGCGTCGATAGCCTACGCCTTCATAAAGGCTGATCGCCGTCTTGTTGTCGTGACGGACCTCAAGACGCACGTAGGCACAGTCGAAACTGCGCGCGTTTTGCTCCGCTTCAGCCAGCAACCGCTTACCCAGCCCTTGACCGCGAGCGGTGGGCGAAATGGCGATGGAGTAGAGGCGCGCCAGGGATGTTCCACGATGAAACAACAGCAAGGCGTAACCCATCAACTGCCCCTCGGCCTGAGCGACGATCAGGCTGGCGTGTGCACGGCTGATCATCCATTGAAAGCTTCGAGGCGATAGCCGGTCATGCTCGAAACACTGGTTCTCCAACGACAGTAACGAGGGCAGGTCTTGGGCGCAGGCGGTGCGAAATATAAATTCCATATAGATCACCGTAAAACTTTCGTAAGGGAGCGAGACTTTTTTAATTTTCCATGCTTAATAGATAAGCACTTGGTCTTCGTTAGGCACTTGAAATGACAATAGCACCGTCAGGTTTGCGCGCAGTATTGGGTAAACGTGTTGAGTCGGCAATAGTCAGTCAACCGCGTGGCGCAATTGAAAGCAAGAGTTCAAGTCAACTTGTTATTATTGTTGAGCGTAAGGAAGATTGGAGTAAGTACTTTCCCAGTGAAGACCTGGTGAGCGCCCAGGAATACCTGGAACGGCCGCGGGATCGCGAGCCAAGCAAGCGCGTGCAGGTCATTAACCTATGCCGCAGTTACAAGTACCTTGGGCATGGTTATTACTGTTCGCTTTTGGCCGAGGCGAGAGGTCACACAGTAATACCGTCGGTCAAGACCATCAGTGAGCTCACCCGCAAGTCGCTCTATGGCTTGGCCCTGGACGACGTGGAAAAGACCCTGGAGAAAAATTTAAATAATAATGTATATGCCAGCGCTGAAGGTTTTACCTTGAGTCTTTACTTTGGCTGGACACACCTGGAACCGTTGCAGTCCATTGCCCGTCAGCTGTTTGAGGCGTTTCCCTGTCCGATATTACTGGTCGAATTCCGCAAGGCGAATGGCTGGCATATCGCTGGAGTAAAAGCCGGGTCAATGCACAAGCTGCGTGAAGATCAGGAAGATCAGTTTGCCAATGCACTGGATGGGTTCAGTCGTAAAATCTGGCGTGTCCCCCGGTCCAGGCGCATGGCGCGCTACGATCTGGCCATCTTGCATGACCCCGACGAAACATTACCGCCCTCGAATGCCAAGGCGCTGGAAAGTTTCGTGCGGGTAGGCCGCGGCATGGGCATCGATGTCGAGATGATCGAGAAGAAAGACTACTCGCGCTTGGCCGAATATGATGCACTGCTGATTCGTGAGACCACCAGCGTCGACAATCATACCTACCGCTTCGCTAAAAAAGCCGAGAGCGAAGGGCTGGTGGTGATGGACGATCCAACCTCGATCCTGCGGTGCACCAACAAGGTCTACCTGACTGACCTGTTGCGCAGCAACAAACTGGCTATGCCGGCCAGTGAGATTCTCTACAAGGACAACCTCCAGGAACTGCAGCACGTGGGGGAGCGCCTGGGTTTCCCGCTGGTCGTGAAAATCCCCGATGGCTGCTTTTCCCGTGGCGTAATCAAAGTGGAGAACCAGGATCAGCTGCTGCGGGCTACGGCTGAACTCTTCGAGCACTCGGTGCTGCTCTTGGCTCAGGAGTACCTCTATACCGAGTACGACTGGCGCATCGGTATTCTCAATCGTAAGCCGATCTTTGCCTGCCAGTACTTCATGTCGAAAGGCCATTGGCAGATCTTCAACCACAAGGCCAATGGCGCCGACGTTATTGGTGAATGCCGCACGTTGCCCGTCCACGAAGTACCTCGAGCAGTGGTAGAGCTGGCGGTAAAAACCGCCGGCCTGATTGGCGACGGTTTGTATGGTGTCGACCTCAAGCAAGCGGGAGACAAAGTGGTGGTCATCGAAGTGAACGATAACCCCAATCTGGACGCTGGCATCGAGGACGCTTATTTGCAGGACGACCTGTACACCCTGGTGCTGGAAGAGTTCGTGCGCCGGTTGGAACACAAGCGCCGCGGCCAGGTCTGGTAGAGGCGCGGCATCGATCCGGGAGTGCCGCGATGATTAAAAGCTTCCTGCTCGCCCAAGGGGCGCTGCATCCGAGTGAAGGCCTCGACAGCCCGGTACTGTTGTTCGTCGATCCGGACCCTGCCGAGCGCGAACTGCTCAAGCACCGCTTGCGCATTGATGAGCACGCGCTGGCGTCAGCGCTTGACCCTGATGAGGTCTCACGCATCGAGTTCCACCCAGACAGCCTGTTCCTGATCTGGAAACGTCCTGAGAACTACTCAGGCGGCGACAGTTTCTCCTTTGAAGTGTCCTCCTTCGGTCTTTTGTTGCACGCCGAGCGCCTGGTGCTGATCGCGCCGGACGACTCGCAGTTGCAAGGCCTGGGTACCCGTCATGCCTTGGAGACACCGCTGGATGTGTTGTTGGACATGCTGTTCAGTAATATCCATCACTACCTTGGACACTTGAAGGTGATCAAGCGGGTTGCCCGCGAGCTGCAGCAGCGCTTCAACAGCTCGATGCACAACAACCACTTGATACAGATGTTCAACCTCAGCGAAAGCCTGATCTATTACATCAACGCCATCCACAGCAATGGCACGGTGCTTTCGCGTCTTCGCAATCATGCGCAGAAAAACCACTTTGACGCGCCGCTCATCGAGTTGATCGACGACCTGATCATCGAGAACACCCAGTGCTACAAACAGGCAGAGATCTACTCCACGGTGTTTGCCGGGCTGATGGATGCACGTGGCAACCTGGCCAACAACACCATGAACGAAATGCTGCGCAAGCTGACCTTGATCAACGTGGTGTTCCTGCCCTTGAACCTGATCGCCAGCATCGGCGGCATGTCCGAATTCAGCATGATGACCAGTGGTGTCCCGTGGTGGCTTGCTTATCCGGCGCTGGTCCTGGCGATGCTGTTGTTGGGCGGGGTGATGGTCTTGTTTCTCAAGCGCCTGGCCCGGGATTTTCGTGGGGGAAGTCGAGCAGGGAGGGTGGCTACTGCCTCGCGTCCGGGCGGCGCAAAGCGATTGTTTACACGTGTGTTCTCGTGATCGGAGCAGCGATCTGCCAAGGAGATGTAGATGAACAATACCGTTGTTGGTTTGCTGGTGGTAAGCGCAATTCTGCTGGTGGGCGCCGTGGGCTTCTATCTGGATTTCATCAGGAACAAAGACAAGCCCAGTTGATGTTCGCAGGTTAAGCAGAACTCTGGAGATTAAGCAAATGGTCTGGCCGCAGATCAAAAACTGGATGGGCTACCTCGGCCATTGGCACGCTATAAATCAGTTACCAAGCGTGTTGATACCACGTGGGGGCTGCGCCGTACCGGATAGAAACGGAGCGGGGCATCTACATTTCTAGTTATCGTTTCTACCGTCATTAAGGATTGAGCATGACAGCAGGACAACAGGTTTTATCGGTTCGCCCAGTAGAGCAAAAGGACTTCGACACGTGGTGCGAATACTGGGCTAAGTATCAAGCGTTCTACCAGGTGGATGTGGGCATGGAGACGACCAAGACCACCTGGGCGCGTTTCTTCGACAGCACCGAACCTGTGCATTGTGCAGTCGCCTCAGATGGCGAGCACCTCTACGGTTTCGTTAACTTCGTTTTTCACCGATCCACCTGGGGCCGCAACGACTTCTGCTACCTGGAGGATCTATACGTATGCCCAAGCGTACGCGGCCAGATGATCGGTAAGACGCTCATCGAATATGTGCAAGGGCAAGCGCGGGAAAAAAACTGTGACCGGCTTTACTGGCACACCCAGGAGACCAATCAAACCGCCCAAAGGCTATACGACTGGATTGCCGAAAAGCCTGGCGTTATCGAATACCGAATGCCGTTGGATGCAACTGCGTAAACGCTACATCAGCGATCGAGAATGAGGATTTCTGACTGAACGCCAATCCCGCGTGTTGCCGGAACCGGCGCAGATAGGCTCCGGCTTCTGTACCGGCAGCGGCGGCTCTGCGATGGAAGTGATGGTTACTCATGCTTCTACCTTGGCTGTCCATGTGGGAGACGTCCATGACCTGTCAGGTCATTGAGTGGCGAGGAACCCTATCACTACTGTACCGGGGTGACTCACCAAGGAGAAAAACGTGAGAGCTCGCTATCTTGCACTGCCCCCACTGATGGCCTTCACGCTATATACCGGCTGGACGCTGCTGATTACAGAGCAATCGCTCCTCGCTTTTGGTCTTGAGCTGATGTCCCGGCCTGACACCGCGCAAGTGGTTGTCGACCTCTACTTGATGGCCGCGCTGGCCTGCATGTGGATGGTAACGGACACCCGCGCACGAGGAGGCGCTCTGATTGGGGTGCTGCCTTACATGCTGATCACGCTGGTCTTCGTTTCAATCGGCCCTCTGCTGTACCTCGTAATCAGGGGGGCAGAGAGAAAGAAGGGATGACGATGCGCCGCCACCTGGCGAACATAACCACCACCTGGCCATCAGTGCTTGAAGCCTTAATACTCCAGTCGCCGTACTGGGGTATTTCCATGTTTGAACTGCCGGTAGCCGGTATAGGGAAGCATGACGGTGTCGGCGATACCCGATGCGGCCATATCCAGAAGGATCGGCGCTGGCGCCCAGTGAGCAGTCGATCTGGCCGGTCCATTAAGGTTGCAAAACTGATAGGCAACGCCACTGTAGGCGCGCGGTATCGAATGGCAGTTGGTTTCCCATTTGGCCAGATCATCTACTGCGCGTGATTCGTCTGTCACGGTTCTGACCGTTGCGCATCCGCACAGTGTCACCAGCAGCAGACCTGCAATCCCTAGCTTCATAACGGCTCACTCCTTTGACAAATCAATCCTGGCGGGCCTGGGATGAATGCCTATCGAAGCCAGGTCCGGGTTTGGTCGTGTTGCAACATCAGCTCCCGTCGTCCGCAGGGTAGCAACATTCCCGGCAGCCCGAGGCGTGGAGCGCAGGTGGCCAACGTTCACCTGATAGATGTGAATACTAAATGAATTCCAGGCCCTGGCAGTTCATTTATATCGTGATGACGGGATCACTTCGCAAGGTTCTGGAGGTCCTTCGATGAAGCAGCTAGAGTTAGGCGCTGTACTGCGGCTGCGAACTCACCGGGCAGGACTGAAATACACCGCGTGCGCCTTGCGGCGCCAGCATTCCTGCGAACTGCCGCTGGCCCTTCGAGAATCGGCCCGGTAACGAGAAACACGGACAAGGAGGTTTGTGATGATGGCCAAGCTGCTGGTAACGATCGGGATCGTCTTCTACGCCGTTGTGGTGCCTATTCTCGAGATCAACCAGACCCATGTGTTCAACCCGGCGTGGGAACCCCATGCACGGCTCCATGAGACCTGGCAATTGTTCACCAATACCGCGCTTGGCGCCTATAGCGTCTGGCTGGTGTGGATCAAGGACAATCTCAGGTTGGCTAGCCTGCTGACCCTTTTCGTCACCGGTGGTTTCCTGATGGCTTACTGGCTGCGGGAGGGCTACGGTGGGTCAATGGTGCTCACGGACGGTTCAGAGAAGATGATCCTGGGGATTAACCTTGGCCTTTTCGCCTACAGCCTGGCTATCGTGCTGGCGGCGCTGGCGGTGTTCCTCGAGCAGCGCAAACACACGCAAGGCTAGCGGCTGATTATCGCTGTAGCGGTAGCGATGTGGCTGCACAGCGCGAAATGACAGGCGGTATTACGAAACATTCTCAAATCTATCGTTCTCCTGTAATCTCGCCGCCGCTCAGGTGACGACCCGGTCGAACACCTGTTTTCAGTGGACGTGGGGGCGGGGATGGAGACGAAGAAAGGGATGGCGGCGATTCTTGAGTGGCGGGCCCGCTTCCTGGGAGAAGGTGTGTTGCAGGAGGCCGAATACGACCAGGCCTTGATGGCCGCGCAGCAGCTTGAGCAGTCCGGTCTGGTCAGCCCGGCGGAGTGGGTGGCCATGGTCCGCCAGGCGAATGCGGCATTGTTGGGCCAGGGGTAGGTCCGCCGCGGTATTGACTCAAGGCAGGAGGCCGAATGAGCGCAACGCACGACGATACAATCATCCGCAGGGCCATGCCCGAAGACGTGGGCGCCATGCTCGCATTCGATGCCTACGCCAGTGTCAACACCGGGCGCGGGCGGTTTCTTGGCGAAGCCGTCGACAAGCAGCAATGCCTGGTTGCCGTGCACGCTGGGGCGGTGATTGGCTACGTCGTGCTCACCTACAGCTTTTTCGATTACGGTTTTATCAACCTGGTCGTCGTTGCCCCTGAATATCAACGTCAGGGCATGGCAGGTCGGCTACTGCTCGCCGCCGAGGCGACCTGCAAGACAGCAAAGCTGTTCATCTCGACCAACCAGTCCAACCTTCCTTCGCGCAAGCTCATCCTCAAGGCCGGTTTCGAGCCGAGCGGCGTCATCGACAACCTCGATGAGCATGACCCGGAGCTTGTCTACTTCAAGCGCACCGGCTGATCGATCGGGAACTCGCGTGGGGGTGTTCGGTCTGAGCAGCCTTTGAAGGCTTTTTTATGGACAAAAGTGCAGCGCGGGGTGTGCTTGACCTGCTCCCGAACATCATTCTCGGGCTCTCCCTGGCCCTGGTCGGCTGGTTGTTGTTCAGCGTGGTGATCGTCGAGCTCGCAGAGACCATCAGCGAAGATTCCAGTGCGTATTTCAGCGATGAGCAGGCGTGCACGGCAGAGTCGGTTGAGGTCTTGTTTGGCCAGGAAGTGGGCAAGGATGTACTGCTGCTTGCCAAAGTGTTATCGGGCGTCAGTTCGGTGCGTGTGTTGTCGATGCCGGGTCGCGACCTGAGCTTCGTGCCTGATCGGCTGAATCTGGAAGTGAATGAGCAGAAGCGGATTGTCGGGGCCTTCTGCGGCTAGCGCCTGTACTACCCGTCTGCGTTGCCGGATACCATGCCCCTGGTTCATCGCATTGATCAGCCATTGTTGAGCATAGCGCCCGACGTAGCGTGCTTTTTTGCACGCCAGCGCTAGGTGGGTGGGCCTGGGTGGTCTATGTTAAACGCCAAGTGCTATCAGACAGTCGGGAGGTGGTTTATCACTGTGGTTGGAGTTTTATGGAACAGGGACCTGTATGCCCTCCTGCGATGACTTGAACGGGCACGATGCGGAGTCATTCTCGCCACGTGAAGGGCGTTCGGCGCCGCTGTTTCGCTTGATTCTGAGTTTCCTGCTGCTGGTCGTGCTGCTGTTCGTCGGCATCGAAGGCTGGCGGATCTGGCGCGATTACCGGCACGCCTTCGCCAGTGCTCATGACTCGGTGACCAACCTTGCCAGTGCCACTGCCCAGCATGCCGAAGACGCGATTCGTCAGGTCGATGTGGTAACCGCGATGCTTGGGGAGCGGCTGGAGGGCGACGGGTTTGCGCGGATGAACATTGCGCGGCTGCACAAGCTGCTCAAGCAGCAGGCAACACTGATGCCGCAGCTTCACGGCTTGTTCGTGTATGGCTCGGACGGCCGCTGGATCGTTACCGACAAGAGCGGCACTCCGACCAACGCCAATAACGCCGACCGCGATTATTTCGAGTATCACCGCACCCATGAAGATCGCGGCGTGTATATCGGCGCGGTGGTGAAAAGCCGCTCCACCGGCGATCTGATCATTCCTGTTTCCAGGCGCTTGAACAACCCCGACGGGTCGTTTTTCGGGGTGTTGCTCGGCACCGTCAAGGTCGACTATTTCGTCGAGTTCTACGGGGCGTTCAAGATCGATGACCGCGGGGCGCTGGTACTGGCCAAACGGGACGGGACCATCCTGGTCCGCCGGCCTTTTGTCGAGCGGGTGATTGGCGGCAGCCTGGCCAGTAGCGAGATTTTCCAGGACTATCTTCCGCAATCCCCCGAAGGTGTCGTCGAAACCACGGCAGTGGTCGACGGCACGCAGCGCCTGTACGCCTACAAGGCGCTGGACGCTTATCCGCTGGTGGTGGAAGCCGGGCTGTCGAGGGCTTCGATCATCGACCCTTGGCGTGAAGACCTGATCAAAACCGCCATGGTGTTGCTGTTGTTGCTGGTGGGTTTGAGCAGCTTCGGCGCCTTAGTGCTCAGGCAATTGCGCGAACGCATGGTGATGGAGACCGCGCTTCGCCGTGCGCACCAGACCGTCCGCGACCTGGCCTTGAGCGATAGCCTGACCGGCCTGGGCAACCGGCGTCGGCTGGACACCGCCTTGGCTGAAGAAATTCGCCGGGCCAAGCGCCAGGGCTATCCATTGGCACTGGTGATGATGGATCTGGATTACTTCAAGCGCTACAACGACAACTATGGGCATCCGGCCGGTGACGACTGTTTGCGGGCAGTAGGCGCCGCCATTCAGAGCAGCCTCAAGCGCCCTGGCGACCTGGCCGTGCGCTACGGCGGGGAGGAGTTCACCCTGCTGCTGCCCAACACTGATGCCGCAGGTGCCAGCCGGATTGTCGAGGGCATCCTCGAAGCCATTCGCTCACTGGCTATCGAGCATGTGAAAAGCCCGTCAGGGCGGGTCACGGCCAGTGCCGGCATTGCCCTGGGTTACCCGGTCAGCGAGCCAGTCACGGCGCACGTGCTGATGGGCGCTGCCGATTCGGCGCTTTACCAGGCCAAGGACAAGGGGCGTAACGGCTGGTGCCTGGTCGACGGTCTGGCCGCAGGGCGGGCGAGTAACCGGACCTAGCCATCCGCCGCCCGAACGGCGCACAGTGAACACCTCGAATGTGATGCCGGCCACCGTCAGGCAATGCATGATAAACGTTGCGCGCATCGGTAAAATGGCCGACCCGCACATGCAAAGGACTGATCATGGACGACCCCTTTTTGCCCCAACGCTTGTTTGCACTGGCTGCCCTTGTTGTCGCGGCGATAGGCGGCTGCGTTTTCGTGTTTATCCTGTTAAGCCCTGAAGGGCCTTTCCCGGGCCTTGGTAGCGCCCTCGCGCTATTCACGCTGGGGGTAACCAATGGCTTATGCCTGCCGTTGGTGGGCACTTATTGGTGGCTCGCCGGAAAACCCGCAGGCGCGGCTACATTACTGATTTTGCAGGTAATAGGATTGATTGCCTTCATCGGATGGTTTGCCGCGGCTTGATAGCGACTGCGCTATTACCCGGTCGCTTGCCGCCGCCGTCATCGGGCTCTACGAACGCCCTGTCATCAGCCGCTACCCTGGGAGGCGAGCGATCAATTCGGCGCCCTGATTACGCACATTACCGACGGCGGCGCTGACCGGGTACCACTCGAACAGCGTGGCCGGCTCGCTCAGGTGCAAGGCGATCTGTTCGGCGTGCTCACCGGCAGTGGCCGGGTCCAGCCATTGTCGGGCGAAAGCCGGCGCCAGCACGACCGGCCGGCGGTCATGCACGTCGAGCAGGCCGCCTTCACTGTCCGCCGTGAGCATCACAAACCCCGCGTGCTCGCCGCTGAACTGGGCGATCGCGGCGCACAGGGCAGGGCGCTGATCGGCGCGGCGGATCAGATAAGGCTGTTTTTTCGCGCGGCCTTCATCGACCCATTCGAACCAGCTGTCAATCGGCACGATGGCCCGGTGTGGCCAGATGGCGCGAAAGAACGCGCCATGGGCGACCTTCTCCACTCGCGCGTTGATGGGCGTGGCGTGGTCCTTGGACCAGTGCGGCCGCCAGCCCCAGGGCAGCAGGTCCGCGTGCAGGCTGGCGGCCGCGATATGCAGCAGTGCCACCGGTGTGCTCGGTGCCAGATTGAAGTGCCCAAGCGGTTGATCACCGACGTTGTTGACCAGAGCACCCGGCATGCTCAGGGCGTCGACGAAATCGTGGATGCCACGGTACTGGGACAACCTGCCGCACATGCTGCGATGCTCCGCGAGGTGCCTATCGGTTGAGGATAGACCCGATCGCTGGGCAAGCCTGCGACAGTCATGTCAGCGCCCAGACCGCCAGCGATACAACCAAGGCCAACAAGGTACCCAGCCAGGCGCTGACTTCGAAGGTCGAGCGTCGCGCGCTGGCGTGGACTTCGCGCAGGAATTGCGCCTGGGTTGGCGCCGTTACCCTGGCATGGAACCTTGTGCCTGTACAACGTCTAAGCTGCTGTGGGATGTCCCATTATCGAGCGCATCGTTATGTCCAGATCACGCTTGCTGGTTGTCGCCGTCACTTCGCTGAGCCTGATGCTCGGCTCGCTTGGCGCTGTTGCCGATCCGGGCAATGGCAAAGGCAATCCGGTGCATGGCCAAGGCCAGGGCAAACAGGGTGGCCAGGGTGCCGGCCAGAAAGGCGGCAAGGGTGCCGAGCAATGGAGCCACGGCCCAACTATCGATCGCACCAGCGTTATCAACGTGCTGCATGGCTATCCTGATTACTGGAGCCGCGGCGCCGACCTGCCCCCGGGTGTGCGCAAGAATCTGGCGCGGGGCAAACCCTTGCCACCGGGCATTGCGAAAAAACTCGATGACCGCCTGCTCGGCAGACTACCGCACTATGATGGTTACGAATGGCGCCAGGCCGGCACCGACCTGATCCTGGTGGCGATCGCCACCGGCATCATTTACGAAGTGCTGACTCACGTGCTCGATTGAAACCGCAGTTGACGGCGTGGGCCAGTGCGCTTATACAGGCGCCCCCCACACCGGCAAGACAGGCCCTGCAATGAACGACGACGAACTGGACATTCACGAACCTGAACATGATCACTTGCTGGATCATGAGTTCGCCGAAGACGATTACCCGTTCCAGGATGAGGTCAACCCGTTGTTCGATCCGCAAGATGACGACGAGGACGAGGAGGGGCCTGGTGCTGGCGCGGGGGACGATGATGCCTTCTGGGATGAAGGCGTAGACACCCTCGACGACCTCTAGGCGCCAGCAACAGCGCTGGCACCTGGAGGGGGGGCGCGGTTAACGGCCATCCACCGAGAAGCGCCCGGCACCGGTGACCGACAGCAACAGCAGGCCGCCGACGATACTCATGTTCTTGAAAAACTGCACGGTGTTGGCCGCTTTGGCTGGGTCGACCATGTTCCAGAACGGATGGCCGATGACTGCGGTACCGATCACGAACAGGGCGAACAGGAAGGCCAGCGGTCGGGTGTAGAAGCCCAGGATGAGAATGATGGCGACAAAAAACTCCATGACTACCGCCACCGCAGCCGCGACTGCTGGCAGCGGGGCCCCCAGGGATGCCAGGTAGTCGACCGTGCCGTCGAAGCCGGTGAGCTTGCTCCAGCCAGACATCACGAACAGGATCATCAGCAGTATCCGCGCCAGCAGGATGATAACGTCGCGCTGGTTGTCGAACAGGGTATAGCGCATGGCGGCCTTCCTTTGTTGTTGGGCAATTTTACCTTAGCAGTTGCCGCAAGGATTTGCGGCGCGCCGGCGCAAAAAGGGCATAAGGCTGTAATTGGATAAACGCCAGACAGCAAAAAGGCGCCGATAAGGCGCCTTTTCAGAAGATGGTGCGAGTGGCGGGACTCGAACCCGCAAGGCTCACGCCGGCAGATTTTAAGTCTGCTGTGTATACCAATTCCACCACACTCGCATTGCCTTGAGGAAAATGCTTTTGCTCCCTCAATCAAGCGAGCTTTATAACCCATCGTTATATTCGAGTCAACCGCGCGCAAGGCTCTGGGCGGCGCCTGTGCTGAGCGCCAGAGCACTTGCCCTGGACCTGGGCCAGGACCACCCGGTGGCGTTTCCAGACTGTTTCGCCGCCAGCTGGCGCAGACGCCACGCAGCCTGTGTGGTCAGTAGCTGATCGTATCGGCGACGCTGCGCAAGTCAGCCACCGACGTCTGCAGGCCAGCGATCCTGCCCAGTACTGCGGCGGCGTCGGCCTGGTGCATGGAGCGCTGCAAGTGCAACACGTGCCCGCGCAAGTCGTGCGACACCCGCTCAAGGTCGGCGGCGGTGTGTTGCAGGTCATCGTGGATGGCTTTCATTCGTAGGTCTGCGGCCACGCGTCGTTCCCTCGAGGTAGGTGGCAGATAGCAAATTCGGGGCGACTATAGAGCAATTGGCTCCTTGCTGTCATTGGGCCACTGTTGCTTTCATGTTTGATCAACTCAAGGCAGGCACACCTGTCCACGCAGGCGCCTCGCACTGCTGAAACGTCCGTCGGCAACCCCTGGGGCAGGTGGTATTGGCCTGTGCCGTTTGCCAAGGTCTGGCAGTGGGCGAAGAATCCGACTAAGTTTTAGACCAGCGAAGGGAATCGCGTGCAGCGTATGCTGTCATATCCAGACAAGCCATCTGCGGTTTCGTGGGGCAGCCATGGTCTCATCCGACTCCGATCTGCATGCCAATCGCTTCGAGCAACTGGTGCAAACCGTCGCTGATTACGCCATCTACATGCTCGACCTCGAAGGTCATGTGATGTCATGGAACGCCGGTGCCCAACGGATCAAGGGCTACTGTGCCGATGAAGTGATCGGTAAGCATTTCTCGATATTCTTCACCCCGCAGGATTGTGCCGACGGCAAGCCGGCCTGGCTGCTCGATCGCGCCTTGAGTACCGGTGGCGCCCAGGATGAAGGTTGGCGCCTGCGCAAGGACGGCTCGCTGTTCTGGGCGCTGGTGGTGCTGGACGTGATCAGGGCGCCCGATGGCAAAGTGGTGGGGCTGGCGAAAATTACCCGCGACATCACCGAGCGGCGCGAGGCCGCGCTGCAACTCGATGAGGTGCGCGCGCAGCTGTGTCAGTCGCAGAAGCTCGAAGCCCTCGGCCAACTGACCGGGGGCATGGCGCATGATTTCAACAACCTGCTGACCATCATCATCGGTTCGGCCCGGCTGGCGCTCGTTAGCCGGGATCCACAACGTACCCAGCGCCTGCTCGGGCATATCCTCGATGCCGGCGAACGCGGCAGCCAGATGACCCAGCAACTGCTCAGTTTTGCCCGCTACAAGGCGCTGAAGTCTGGCCGGGTCAAGGTGTCGGCGCTGATTGAGTCGACACGCTCGCTGCTCGGGCAGGCCTTGCCCAATGCCGTGGCGCTTCAGGTAAAGCTTGCCGAGGACCTGTGGGATGTCGAAGTCGATGCCGGGCAGTTGCAGATGGTTTTGCTCAATCTGATCTTCAATGCCCGCGATGCCATCGACGGCGAGGGCGTGATCAGCGTGCACGCACGAAACTGTGAGCTGGATGGCCAACAGGACGGTCTGGCCGGGTGCTTTGTCTGCATCAGCGTGCGCGATACCGGCCGAGGAATCGACAGCCAGGTGCTGCCGCGCATCTTCGAGCCGTTCTTCACCACCAAGAGTCTTGGTAAGGGCACAGGCCTGGGCCTGAGCCAGGTCTATGGTTTCGCCAAACAGAGCAATGGCACGGTCAGCGTCAGTACTGAAGCGGGCAAGGGCACTTGCATGAGTGTCTATCTGCCGGTGTACTGCGCCGCCATTGGCCTCGCCCCTACACCAGAGTACGGAGGTGCATAGCATCGTGGAGCAACTCAACCGCCTTGCCACCGGCATCCCCGGGCTCGATGAACTGCTCAAGGGCGGGCTGGTGGTGGGTGCCTCCTATATCGTTCAAGGGCGGCCCGGTTCGGGCAAGACCATCCTGGCCAACCAGCTGGCCTTCAACCATGTCGCGCAAGGCGGCCGCGTACTGGTGGCGACGCTGTTGAGTGAATCCCATGAGCGTCTGTTCCAGTACCTGGCGACGTTGAGCTTTTTCGATCCGGCGAAAATCGGTGCGCAATTGCAGTTCGTCAGTGCCTTCGACACCCTGGAGCAAGAGGGGCTGGACGAAGTGGTGAAACTGCTGCGCGGTGAAATCAGCCGCCACCAGGCCAGCTTGCTGATCGTCGATGGCTTGCTCAATGCCCGCTCACGGGCGGAAACCCCGCTGGACAGCAAAAAATTCATTGCCGAGTTGCATGGCCATGCCGCGTTCGCCGGCTGCACCGTGCTGTTTCTGACCAGCTCGCAGCTGGATGACGGAAGCCCGGAACACACCATGGTCGATGGTGTTATCGAGCTGGGAGACACGTTGCTCGGCAGCCGTTCGCTGCGCCGCATCCAGTTGCGCAAGACCCGCGGCAGCGGTGCGTTGTCGGGCATTCACGAGTGTGAGATCACCGAGGATGGCCTGCAGGTGTACCCGCGCCTGGAGTCGCTGTACAGCCACCCGAGTGGCCAGGGCAGTGGCGAGCTGACCCGCGTCGCCAGCGGCATACCGATGTTCGATCGCTTGCTCGGCGGGGGGCTGCCCGCGGCATCGGTCACCCTGGTCATGGGGCCCTCGGGTATCGGCAAGACCTCGATGGGGGCGAGTTTTCTGGCTGCAGCCACCACCGAAGCGCCCGGGCTGCATTTCGGTTTTTATGAAACGCCTCAGCGCCTGCGCCTGAAAGCCAGCGCCCTGGGGCATGATTTCAGCGCCATGGAACTTAGCGGCGCACTGCACATTGCCTGGCAACCGACCACCGAAGGCTTGCTCGATGAGGTTGGTATGCGCCTGTTGCGCCTGGTCGAGCAGCACAACATCAAGCGTGTACTGATCGATAGCCTGGGCGCTTTTACCCGGCTGGCAAGCAACCCGAGCCGCCTCAACGAGTTCTTCCGCGCCCTGACCGGTGAGTTGCGCGCCCGTGACGTCAGCGTCCTGGCTACCTGGGAAATGCGTGACATCTTTGGCTCGGAAATCAACGCGCCGGCGCCCGACCTGTCGAGCATCGTCGACAACCTGCTGCTGATGCGCTTTGTCGAAGTGGACGCCGAGCTCAAGCGTTTGCTGTCGGTCCTCAAGGTGCGCGACAGCTATTACGACCCGGCGCTGCTGGAGCTGGTCATCAGCGACCAGGGTATCGATCTGAAGAAGGCATTTGCCCAGGTCTCGGGGGCGATGTCCGGCACGCCTTCACCGGTGTCGGGATCATGAAGAGGCGGGTGGTAACACCATGAGTACCATTCTGGTCGTCGATGACGAGTACCTGATCGCCGATATCCTCAGGTACGCCCTTGAGGACAGAGGTTTCGACGTGGAACTGGCCAGCAATGGGCAGAAGGCCCTGGACGTATTGAAAGGTAAGCGGGTGGAGTTGGTGATCACCGATTACATGATGCCGGTGATGGATGGCGGGGCATTGGCCGTCAGCATTCGTGCAGAGCCGCTGCTACAGGGCTTGCCGATCATACTGATGAGCGGGGCACAAGCTCACATGGGGCGGGATAATTCCGGGCTGTTTGCTGCCGTGTTCGACAAACCCTTCGACATCGTTCAACTGATGGCCAAAGTGAAGGAACTGGTCGACGCGCCCGAGGCATCTTGAGACCTGGTGAGGCAGCCGCAGGGCCGTCAGTACAGGATCAAGCGCATCCGTGCGGCTTGAGTCAGCTGGGGGCTACTTAGTGCTCGTCGCCTCCTTTCTCCGGTGCCGGGCTACCGGCCTGAATGCGTTTGAAAATCTCCTCGCGGTGCACCTGTACATCTTTTGGTGCATCGATGCCGATCCTCACTTGCATCCCTTTGACGCCCAGAATGGTGACTTTGATGTCATCGTTGATGACGATGCTTTCGCCAACCTTGCGGGTGAGTATCAGCATGTATATCTCCTTGGTAACGTAAGTTGCCTTGCAGGCGGGGCCCGCAGAAGCCGGGATCACACAGGGGGTGAGTCCATCTTTCCCTTCATTAAAGACGCTTTCGGCGGATATTAATTCCCCCGAACACAGATTCTGTAGTGAGTCTTTAGTCGCAGGTGCCGATTGGCTGGATGAGCGCTCCCGAACAGCGAGTGCTGCCCGTACCCGCAAGCATAGGGGGGTTGAACGAATATGGGAAATTTCTCTGCATGATACCCAAGGTGGGTTTCGCTGAATGGCTTTTCAAGGGGCGGCCAGGTTTTGCATGAACAGCGCCGACGCCACTTCCTCGCAGCCGCTGATGGGGCTTGCCCAATTGTCTGCAGGGTTAGCCCAGCAGTGCCACCGACTTGATCTGTGCCCACAGCGCTTGCCCGGCGTGCAGCTTGAGCTGGTCGGCGGAGTAACGGGTGATGCGCGCCAGCAGGGTGGTGCCGACCGCGTCCAGGCTGACCAGCACATGGGCGCTGTTGTCGGCCGGGCGATGGCCGCTGACGGTCACCGGCAGGCGATTGAGAATGCTCGAGTGCTGGTCGGCGCCCAGGCTCAGGCTGACATCGCGCGCCTGCACTTTCAGGCGCAAGGGCATGCCGACGGCCAGCGGCTCGTGGGCCACGCGCAGCTGCAGGTCGCTGTGTGGCAGTTGCAGGCTGAGCAACTGATAGTCGCTGTTGTAGGCACTGACCTGGCCTTCGATGATCACCCCGGCGTCATCGCCCTGGGCCAGCGGCAGGTCAAGGCGGGCGAGGGTGGCGGCAATCGGCCCGCTGGCCTGGACCTGGCCCTGTTCCAGCAGGACCAGGTAATCGGCCAGGCGTGCGACTTCATCCTGGGCATGGCTGACGTAGATCAGCGGGATGTCCAGTTCGCTGTGCAGGCGCTCAAGGTAAGGCAGGATCTCGCGCTTGCGTGGGCCGTCCAGGGCTGCCAGCGGCTCGTCCATCAGCAGCAGTTGCGGGCTGCTCAGCAGCGCCCGGGCAATGCCCACGCGCTGGGCTTCGCCGCCGGACAGCGTCGCCGGCTTACGTTCAAGCAGGTGTTCGATGCCCAGCAGCGCGCAGGCCTGCTCGAGGCTGACCTTGCGCTGCTGGGCGGGGATGCGCTTGTAGCCGAAGGTCAGGTTGGCGCGTACCGACAGGTGGGCGAACAGACTGGCCTCCTGGAAGACATAACCGATCGGGCGTTGATGCGGGGCGACGAAATGCTCGCGGCGCGAGTCCTGCCAGATCTCGCCGTTGACCTCGATGTAGGCTTCGGGGGCCCGCTCCAGCCCGGCCAGGCAGCGCAGGCAGGTGGTCTTGCCCGAGCCTGAATGGCCGAACAGCGCACTGATGCCGCGCCCGGGCAGTTGCAGGTCGACATCCAGGCTGAAGTCGTCGCGGGCAAGCTTCAATCGGGCATGAATCATAGCCGCCATGCTCAGCTCCAGGCCGATTTGCCCCGGCGGCTGGAGTACAGCGCCAGCAGCACGAGGAAAGAGAACACCAGCATGGCCCCGGCCAGCCAGTGGGCTTGCAGGTACTCCATGGCTTCGACGTGGTCGAAGATCTGTACCGAGACCACCCGGGTCTTGTCGGGGATGTTGCCGCCAATCATCAGTACCACACCGAACTCGCCGACGGTATGGGCAAAGCCGAGGATACTGGCAGTGATGAAGCCTGGGCGCGCCAGTGGCAGCACCACGTGGACGAAACAGTCCCAGGGGCTGGCGCGCAGGGTGGCGGCCACCTCCAGCGGCCGTTCACCGATAGCGCTGAAAGCGTTCTGCAGCGGCTGCACTACGAACGGCATGGAATAGACCACCGAGCCGATCACCAGACCGCTGAAGCTGAACACCACGGTGCCCAGGCCCAGCGCCTCGGTGGTCTGGCCGATCCAGCCGTTGGGCCCCAGGGCCAGCAACAGATAGAAGCCGATCACCGTCGGCGGCAGCACCAGCGGCAGGGCTACCACCGCGCCCACCGGCCCGCGCAGCCACGAACGGGTGCGTGCCAGCCACCAGGCGACGGGGGTGCCGACCAGCAACAAGATCAACGTGGTCAGGCTGGCCAGCTTGAAGGTCAGCCAGATAGCGCCGAGGTCGCTGGCATCCAGGGGCATCAGATTTGGTAACCGTAGGCTTTGATCACGGCAGCCGCTTTTGGTCCCTTGAGGTATTCAACCAGGGCTTTGGCAGCGGCGCTGTCCTTGCCTTTGTTGAGGATTACCGCGTCCTGCTTGATCGGCTCATGCAGGTTGGACGGCACGATCCAGGCCGAGCCGCTGCTGACCTTGCCGTCCTTGTAGATCTGCGACAGGGCGACGAAGCCCAGTTCGGCGTTGCCGGTGGAGACGAACTGGAAGGCCTGGGTGATGTTCTGGCCTTCGACGATCTTGGCCCTGGTGGCCTCGCTCAGCTGCAGTTTGTCCAGCACCTGAGTCGCTGCCAGGCCGTACGGCGCGGCTTTCGGGTTGGCGATCGACAGGTGCTTGAACTGGTTTTTCTTCAGCACGTCGCCCTTGCCATCGACATAGTCGTCCTTGGCCGACCACAGCGCCAGGGTGCCGATGGCGTAGGTGAAGCGCGAGCCCTTGACGGTATTGCCTTCTTTCTCGAGTTTTTCCGGGGTGCTGTCGTCGGCGGCGAGGAACACGTCGAACGGCGCGCCGTTCTTGATCTGTGCATAGAACTGGCCGGTGGCGCCATAGGCGGCAACCAGCTTGTGGCCGGTGTCTTTCTCGAAATCCTTGGCGATCGCCTGGATGGGTGCGGTGAAGTTGGCGGCGACGGCCACCTGTACCTCATCGGCCCAGGCGCTGTTGAAGGTCATGAAGGTGGCCAGGGCGGCCAGGGCAAAACGTGGTGCGCACTTACTCATGAAAAACAGCTCCACAGGCTGAGGGGTATTCGTTATATAGGTGAATATATAGCGAATACCCGACCAACGGGAAGTACTGCTTCAGCGTTTGAGCTGGGCGAGGGCTTTTTCAGCCAGGGTGCGCGTCAGTTCGTCAGCCGACAGCGCCTGGCCCAGACGCAGCGCCTGGCCCGACCAGAGGTTGCTGAAATCGCTGTTACCCTTTGGCTCGCTGATTGCCCGCAGCGGCATCAGCGCACCTCCAGCCAGCGGGAAGTGTGGCGCAAGCGCACTCATCGGCCCCAGCTCGCGCATGATTCGCGTGTTGATCCCGCGCGCCGGGCGCCCGGTGAACAGATTGGTCAGGGCCGTGTCGCTTTCCTTGGCGCTGTGCAGGGCCTGGCGATGGGCCGCCGAAACCTTGGCTTGCGGGCAGAACAGGTAGGCGGTGCCCAGTTGCACCGCCGAGGCGCCCAGGGCCAGGGCAGCAACGATGCCGCGATGATCGCCAATGCCGCCGGCGGCAATCACCGGCACCTTCACCGCATCGACAACCTGCGGCACCAGCGCCAGGGTACCGACCTGGGTATTGAGGTCGCGGCTGAGGAACATCCCGCGATGGCCGCCGGCCTCATAGCCCATGGCAATGATTGCGTCGCAGCCGTGATCTTCCAGCCACAGGGCCTCATCCACGGTGGTGGCGCTGGATAGCACCTTGGCGCCAGTGGCCTTGACCCGCTTGAGCAGGCAGGCTTCGGGCAGGCCGAAGTGAAAGCTGACCACCGCCGGCTTGAATTGCTCGACCAGTTGGCAGGTGGCGTCATCGAATGGCGCGCGATTGGACACTGGCGTTGGCGCATCGAAATCGGCGCCCAATTCCTCGTAATAAGGCTTGAGTGCCAGTTTCCAGGCCGCGTCGCGGGCAGGGTCCGGCTGCGCTGGCTGATGGCAGAAGAAGTTGACGTTGAGCGGGCCGTTGCTGCCCTCGCGGAAGGCTTCAAGCTCGGCGCGGATCTGTTCCAGGCTCAAGGTTGCACAAGGCAGCGAGCCCAGGCCGCCGGCATTGCTCACGGCGATGGCCATGGCCGAGCCGGTGGAGCCGGCCATTGGCGCCTGAAGGATCGGCAGTTCGATACCGAGCAGATCGAGGAGACGGGTGTCCGGCCATTGGCGCATGCCTGGGGTTCCTTGTGCTGAGGTGGTTTTACAGCGCTTTGCTCACCTTGATATCAGTGATCTTCTTGGCGTCTTCGCCGTGGAGCTGCTGCAGCGCTGCCTGCACATGTTCAGGTGCATCGCTGATCATCTGGGCGAAGTCGAAACGTTGCTCACCGTCGAGCTTGTACTTGATGACGTACTTGGTGGTCTGGGTCATGGGCTTATCTCAGCTTCGACGACGAACGGCGAATGATCTTGATGGTGTGGGTAAAGGTCGGCTTGGTCACGGCCGACAGGGCCCGTGGGCCGACGGTATCGATCGTGATGTTCCAGAAGCCGGTGCTGGGCACGGTGATCTTGGCCGGGAAGTCAACGAAGGCAC
>NZ_JH650769.1:75489-79702 GCF_000259195.1 Pseudomonas donghuensis | reverse complement strand
GGTGGGGGGTGTGGCGCCCGCCGTTCTTGAAGCTGCGGAAGTTGGCGTCGTTCATCAGGCGGATATTACAGCGCTGGGAGCAATGGATGACCACGATGTCATCCTCGTTGAGGTGCTCGCGCTGGTGTACGAATTTCATGTTGCACTCCGCATTGGATCTGTCAGCAAATCAAAACGATACCATGATGTCGGTTACACTGTTGGTCTTCATGCCAGACCCAGGATAAAACTGCCATTCAAGGGAGCAAAATGGTCTGCGCGTGGTCATAGTCTTTTTTCCGTGGTGGAGGTGTGTTTGATGAAGTGGGTCGTAGCAGCGTTGGCAGTGACGCTGGGTGGCTGTGTGAGTGTGTCCGAGCTTGAGCGCAGCCCGGAAACCCTCAATGTGATTTCTGGCAAGAAACCCCAGGAATATGCCGATTGCGTGCAACAGCAATTGAGCGAAACCCGCGGGCAACTGGTGGTGGAAGAGCGCCACGATGGTCTGCGCCTGGTCGTGCCGCAAAAAGTCGGCTCCGGCCCGGCTGCGCTGGTGGATATCGACAAGCGTGGCAGTGGCAGCAGCATCAAGTTGTATGAGCGGTTGAACAATTTCCCGCTGCGCCTGGGTGATGTGAAGACGGCAGCGACACGCTGCATCTCCGGGTAAGACCTCGATCGAACTAACCGATTCAGCTGGCATCTAGCCATCTTTCTGCGTTGTAGCTCACGGCGTATAGGCCTACTATCCAAAGGCTTATACTTATTAAGCCTAAGCTTATAACAAGAAAATGGAGTCCGTGATGATCCCACTGGATCGCATCCTGATCAGCAGCCTGCTGCTGTTTTCTCTGCCTGCTGTACAAGCCGCCGACGGCCAAAAGATCTTTACCCAGGGCGGCCAGAACCCGGCCGCCATGGCCTGTCTGGGCTGCCATGGCCCGGACGCCAAGGGTATCGCGCCGGCGGGGTTCCCGCGCTTGGCCGGCCTGCCTGCGGCATACCTGAGCAAGCAGCTGCATGATTTTCAGAATGGCAGCCGCAAGCACCCGATCATGGAGCCGTTGGCCAAGGCCCTGAGCGCTGAGGAGATCCAGGCGGTCAGCGCAACCCTGGCGGCCATGCCCAGCGCACCGGCCGGCGACAGCCATCGCCAGCAAATGGCCGCCGATCCAGTCCAGAAGTTGGCGTTGTATGGCGACTGGAAACGCAAAATCCCCGGTTGTGTGCAGTGCCATGGGCCTGGAGGCGCGGGTGTTGGCGAGCATTTCCCACCCTTGGCCCATCAGCCGGCAAATTACCTGATTGCCCAGCTCAACGCCTGGCGCGACGGCAGCCGCAGCAACGACCCCAATCAGTTGATGGTCGGCGTGGCCAAGGCCATGACCGATGACGAAATCAAGGCTGTGGCCAACTATTTCGCCAACCCTGTCAGCCCGGAGGTCAAGCCATGAAACCGATGATTTTCGCCGCCTTGGCCCTGAGCCTTGGCACTGTTCACGCCGCCCCGATTGCCATGGAAGACCAGTCGCAGCTCAAGCCTGCGCCTGGCGCGCCAAGCTTCACCCCGCCTGCCGAGAGTGAGTTGCCTGACAATGCCTTCGGCAAGCTGGTCCGCGATGGCCATGCCTTGTTCGTCGATACCCGGCGGTTGATGCCGGACAATGTCGGCAACGGCCTTAACTGCAGCAACTGCCACCTCGACCAGGGCCGCCTGGGCAACTCGGCACCGCTGTGGGGCGCGTACCCGATGTACCCGGCCTATCGCAAGAAAAACGACAAGGTCAACACCTTCGCCGAGCGTATCCAGGGCTGTTTTCAATTCAGTATGAACGGCAAGCCACCAGCGGCTGACAGCCCACAGATGACGGCCTTGTCGGTGTATGCCTACTGGCTGGCGAGCAAAGCGCCAATCGGCGTCGAGAGTGCTGGCCGTGGTTACCCGGACGTACCGCAATCGGCTGAAGGCTATGACTTCAAGCGTGGTGAGCAGGTGTACCAGGCCCAGTGTTCCATTTGCCACGGGGCCAACGGCGAAGGGCAGAAAGTGGCCAAGGACTACGTGATGCCGCCGTTATGGGGTAAAGACTCCTACAACTGGGGCGCCGGTATGCACCGGATCAATACCGCAGCCTCCTTCATCAAGCACAATATGCCGCTGGGTAAGCCCGGCAGCTTGAGCGACCAGCAGGCCTGGGATGTGGCGGCGTACATCAACCGCCACGAACGGCCGCAGGACCCGCGCCTGGTAGACGGCTCGATCGAGAAAACCCGGCTGAAGTTCCATGCCAATGATGGCGTGAACCTCTATGGGCAGACGGTCGACGGCGTGTTGGTCGGGCAGGGCATGTAGGTAGCACAAAGCCTCTGGTGATGTGCCGGTGGTCTTTCACCGGCGCAATATTTATGATCCTGGGGAACTATCTACCCCAGGATTTCTCTATCATGGCATCGGCCGCCAGGTGGTGGGGCATTGTAAGGTGACCGCCGCCTGATTAGACTGCGCCGAATTTCGTACGCAAAGCCCTTGTTAAGGACGTATATGATCAAGAAATGCTTGTTCCCGGCAGCCGGTTACGGCACTCGCTTCCTGCCTGCTACCAAAGCCATGCCCAAGGAAATGCTGCCGGTGGTGAACAAGCCACTGATCCAGTACGGCGTTGAAGAAGCGCTGGACGCTGGATTGAACGAGATTTCCATCGTTACCGGTCGCGGCAAACGCGCCCTGGAAGACCACTTCGACATCAGCTACGAGCTGGAAAACCAGATCAAGGGCACCGACAAGGAAAAATACCTGGTCGGCATCCGTCGTCTGCTCGACGAGTGCTCGTTCTCCTACACCCGCCAGACCGAAATGAAAGGCCTGGGCCACGCGATCCTCACCGGTCGCCCGCTGATCGGCGACGAGCCGTTCGCCGTGGTGCTGGCTGACGACCTGTGCGTCAACCTCGAAGGCGACGGCGTGCTCAAGCAGATGGTCAAGCTGTACAAACAGTACCGCTGCACCATTGTTGCCATCATGGAAGTCGACCCGCAGGAAACCAGCAAATACGGTGTGATCGCCGGTGACCTGATCGGCGACGACCTGTACCGTGTACGCAACATGGTCGAGAAGCCAAAGCCTGAAGATGCCCCGTCGAACCTGGCGATCATCGGCCGCTACATCATGACCCCGGACATTTTCAAACTGATCGAAGAAACCGAGCCGGGCAAGGGTGGTGAGATCCAGATCACCGACGCCCTGATGAAACAGGCCCAGGATGGTTGCGTTATTGCCTACAAGTTCAAGGGCAAGCGTTTCGACTGCGGTGGCGCCGAAGGTTACATCGAAGCGACCAATTTCTGCTTTGAGAACTTCTACAAGACCGGCAAAGCGTACTGAGTCTGGTCGCTAGCGGTTTGATAAAGCCACCTTCGGGTGGCTTTTTCTTGTAGCTTGTAGCTTGAGACTTGCAGCTTGAGAGCATCGAGATGACCTACGATTTTGATCTGTTCGTGATTGGTGCCGGGTCTGGCGGTGTGCGTGCTGCGCGCTTTGCCGCAGGCTTCGGTGCGAAAGTGGCGGTTGCCGAAAGCCGCTACCTGGGTGGCACCTGTGTCAACGTTGGCTGCGTGCCGAAAAAACTGCTGGTCTACGGCGCACACTTTGCCGACGATTTCGAGCAGGCCGCAGGCTTTGGCTGGTCGCTGGAAGATGCCCAGTTCGACTGGGGCCAGCTGATCGCCAACAAGAACCGCGAGATCGAGCGGCTCAACGGTATCTACCGCAACCTGCTGGTCAACAGCGGCGTGACCCTGCTCGAAGGCCACGCCAAGCTGACCGGCGCCCATGAGCTGGAAATCGATGGCCAGCGCTACAGCGCCGAGCACATCCTCATTGCCACCGGTGGCTGGCCGCAGATCCCGGACATCCCGGGCAAGGAACTGGCGATCAGCTCCAACGAGGCGTTCTACCTCAAGGACCTGCCCAAGCGCGTGCTGGTGGTCGGCGGCGGCTATATCGCCGTGGAATTTGCCGGAATCTTCCAGGGCCTGGGGGCCAAGACCTCGCTGTTGTACCGCGGCGACCTGTTCCTGCGCGGCTTCGACGGCGGGGTGCGCGAGCACCTGAAGGACGAGCTGCAAAAGCGCGGCATGGACCTGCAGTTCAACAGCGACATCCAGCGTATCGAGCGCCAGGACGACGGCAGCCTCAAGGCTACCCTCAAGGATGGCCGCGAACTGGTGGCCGACT
>NZ_JH650769.1:33534-75479 GCF_000259195.1 Pseudomonas donghuensis | reverse complement strand
CGCCAGGACGACGCCAGCCTCAAGGCTACCCTCAAGGATGGCCGCGAACTGGTGGCCGACTGTGTGTTCTACGCCACCGGCCGGCGGCCGATGCTCGACAACCTGGGCCTGGAAAACACCGGCGTCGAACTCGACCCGCGTGGGTTTATCCGTGTCGATGACCTGTACCAGACCACCGCGCCGTCGATCCTGGCCATTGGCGATGTGATCGGCCGGGTGCAACTGACCCCGGTGGCCCTGGCCGAAGGCATGGCCGTGGCCCGGCGCCTGTTCAAGCCAGAGCAGTACCGCCCGGTGGATTACCAGAACATCCCCACCGCAGTGTTCAGCCAGCCGCCGATCGGCACCGTTGGCCTGACCGAAGAGCAGGCGCTGGAACAGGGCTACCAGGTGCAGATCTTCGAGAGCCGCTTCCGGCCGATGAAGCTGACCCTGACCGAGGTGCAGGAAAAGACCCTGATGAAGCTGGTGGTCGACGCCGACACCGACCGTGTGCTGGGTTGCCACATGGTTGGCCCGGACGCCGGCGAGATCATCCAGGGCCTGGGCATCGCCCTCAAGGCCGGGGCGACCAAGCAGCAGTTCGACGAGACCATTGGCGTGCACCCCACGGCGGCCGAAGAGTTCGTCACCTTGCGTACGCCTTCGCGTTAAGCGGCGTACGCTATCGCCGGCAAGGCCGGCTCCCACAGGTACAGGTACAACTGGCTTTGTGGGAGCTGGCTTGCCAGCGATAGGCTGCACAGCAGCCTCAGTATCATTCCCTTCTATTAATATCCCCGCCTTATAGCCAAAACCAATCACCAACATGAGCTTTGCCAATGAGCATTAATCCAATGCATTGGCTACGATTCTCCCATCAGTTTTTTCAACCCCCTGAAGGAGCGTCACTCATGCCTATCATCAACAGCCAGGTCAAACCGTTCAAAGCTACCGCTTACCACCAGGGCAAGTTCGTCGAAGTCTCGGATGCCGATCTGAAAGGCAAATGGTCCGTGGTGTTCTTCTACCCGGCCGACTTCACCTTCGTCTGCCCGACCGAGCTGGGCGACCTGGCCGACAACTACGCGCAGTTCAAAGACCTGGGCGTGGAAATCTACGGCGTGTCCACCGACACCCACTTCACCCACAAAGCCTGGCACGACACCTCGGACACCATCGGCAAGATCCAGTACCCGCTGATCGGTGACCCGACCCACGTCATCTCGCGCAACTTCGACGTGCTGATCGAAGAAGCCGGCATCGCTGACCGTGGCACCTTCGTGATCAACCCTGAAGGCCAGATCAAGATCGTCGAACTCAACGACGGTGGTGTAGGCCGTGACGCCAGCGAGCTGCTGCGCAAGGTCAAAGCTGCCCAGTACGTTGCCGCCCACCCAGGCGAAGTCTGCCCGGCCAAGTGGAAAGAAGGCGAAGCGACCCTGGCGCCATCGCTGGACCTGGTCGGCAAGATCTAAGACCGTGAGCCAGCCGAGGGCGGTGGTCTACCGCACCTGACGTTGTCACCGCCCCGCAAAACGCCCGGGCGCTTTCGCCCGGGCGTTGTTATTTCTACCGTTTGAAAAAGGAATCGCCCGTATGTTGGACGCCACGCTTAAAACTCAGTTGAAAGCCTACCTGGAGCGGGTCACTCAGCCGATCGAGATCGTCGCTTCCCTCGATGACGGCGCGAAGTCCCGCGAATTGCGCGACCTGCTGGTGGAAATCGCCGGCCTGTCGAACCTGATTACCCTGCGTGAAGATGGCAGCGACGCCCGTCGTCCGTCGTTCTCGCTGAACCGCCCGGGCGCTGACATCAGCCTGCGCTTTGCCGGCATCCCCATGGGCCACGAATTCACCTCGCTGGTGCTCGCCCTGCTGCAGGTCGGCGGTCATCCGTCCAAGGCCAGCGCCGAGGTGATCGAGCAGATCAGCGCGCTCAAGGGTGAATTCAACTTTGAAACCTACTTCTCGCTGTCGTGCCAGAACTGCCCGGACGTGGTCCAGGCGCTGAACCTGATGGCGGTGCTCAACCCCAGTATTCGCCACGTCGCCATCGACGGTGCGCTGTTCCAGGCCGAAGTCGAGAGCCGTAAGGTCATGGCCGTGCCCAGCGTCTACCTCAACGGCGAAGTGTTCGGCCAGGGCCGCATGGGCCTGGAAGAGATCCTCGCCAAGCTCGACACCAGCGCCGGTGAGCGCCAGGCCGAGAAGATCAACGCCAAGGATGCCTTTGACGTGCTGGTCGTTGGTGGTGGCCCGGCCGGCGCCGCAGCGGCGATCTATGCCGCGCGCAAAGGCATCCGCACTGGCGTTGCCGCCGAGCGTTTCGGCGGCCAGGTGCTCGACACCATGGCCATCGAGAACTTCATCTCGGTGCAGGAAACCGAAGGGCCGAAGCTGGCCATGGCCCTTGAGGAACACGTCAAGCAGTACGACGTCGACATCATCAACCTGCAGCGCGGTGAAGCGCTGATCCCGGCCACCGACGGCGGCCTGCACGAAGTGCGCCTGGCCAGCGGTGCCTCGCTCAAGGCCAAGACCGTGATCCTCGCCACCGGTGCGCGCTGGCGCGAAATGAACGTGCCGGGCGAGCAGCAATACCGCAGCCGCGGCGTTGCCTATTGCCCGCACTGCGATGGCCCGCTGTTCAAGGGCAAGCGGGTGGCGGTGATCGGTGGCGGTAACTCGGGTGTGGAAGCGGCCATTGACCTGGCCGGTATCGTCGCCCAGGTGACCCTGATCGAGTTCGACAGCCAGTTGCGTGCCGACGCGGTGCTGCAGCGCAAGCTGCACAGCCTGCCGAACGTGAAGGTGATCACCAGTGCGCTGACCACCGAAGTGCTCGGTGACGGCGAGAAGGTCAACGGCCTGCGCTACAAGGACCGCAACAGCGATGAGCTGCATGACCTCGCGCTGGAGGGGATCTTCGTGCAGATCGGCCTGCTGCCCAACACCGACTGGCTCAAAGGCACGGTCGAACTGACCCCGCGCGGCGAGATCATCGTCGATGCCCGCGGCCAGACCAACCTGCCGGGCGTGTTCGCGGCCGGTGACGTGACCACCGTGCCGTACAAGCAGATCGTGATTGCCGTGGGCGAGGGCGCCAAGGCTTCGTTGGCGGCCTTTGATCACCTGATCCGCACCTCGGCGCCAGCCTGACCGGCCTCTTCGCGGGGCAAGCCCGCTCCTACATGTAGGAGCGGGCTTGCCCGGCGATGGCTTCAATGTGCTCCGGCAGCCTTGTTCAGGTCACTTTCCGCCCACTGGGTATACACGCAAGCATCCGCCACCGCCCAGCGTACCTTCACCGTATCGCCCGGCTGCATCGGCATCCCCGCCGCTGACAAGGCCTTGACCGTCATCGCCGTACCGCCCGCGGTCACCACGCTGCAGGTCTGGCTCTCGCCTAGAAACAAGACTTCCCCGACCTTGGCCGTCACCTCGTTCCAGCCCGCCGGCAATGCCTCGCGCGCCACTTGCTCGACACTCAGGGCCAGGGCTTTTTCCGGGCGCACCATCAACAGCACCTCCTGCCCCTCGGCCAGCCCCGGGGTAAGACGCATCGCCAGCGGCTGCCCTTCGAAACTCGCCGCGCCGTTGCCATGGGCCTTGATCCGCAAGAAGTTGGAGTTGCCCAGAAACGAGGCGACAAAGGCATTCGGCGGATTCTGGTAGAGGTCGTAACCGCTGCCCAGGCCGACGATCTTGCCGTGGCTGAAAATGGCGATGCGCTGGGACAGGCGCATGGCTTCTTCCTGGTCGTGGGTGACGTAGACGATGGTGATGCCCAGGCGCCGGTGCAGTTGGCGCAGTTCATCTTGCAGGTCTTCACGCAGTTTTTTATCCAGCGCCCCCAGCGGTTCGTCCATCAGCAGGATGCGGGGTTCATAGACCAGCGCCCGGGCAATCGCCACCCGCTGTTGCTGGCCGCCGGACAACTGCGCCGGGCGACGGTGGGCGAAGCTGTCCAGTTGCACCAGCTTGAGCATGGCATCGACCTGCTTGTCGCGTTCGGCGGCGCTGCGTTTGCGGATGGCCAGGGGGAAGGCGATGTTGTCGCGCACCGACAGGTGCGGGAACAGCGAGTAACGCTGGAACACCATGCCGATATCGCGCTTGTGCGGCGGCACGTTGACCAGGGAGGCGCCATTGACCAGGATCTCGCCGCTGCTCGGCGTCTCGAAGCCGGCGAGCATCGACAGGGTGGTGCTCTTGCCTGAGCCGCTGGAGCCGAGGAAGGTGAGGAATTCACCGTCCTGGATGTCCAGGCTGATGTCGTCCACGGCGGCAAAATCGCCGTAGTGCTTGTTCAGGTTGCGCAGGCTGACCAGGGTCCTGGCCGGTTGCTTGTCGTTGAGGACTGCACTCATCTTGTTGTTCTCCAGGCGCTCAGGCGCTGACCGGGTTGCGCCGGCGCAGAGCGGCGGCAATCATCATCACCAGCACCGACAGGCCGATCAGCAGCGTCGAAGCGACGGCGATCACCGGGGTCAGGTCCTGGCGCAGGGTGGTCCACATTTTTACCGGCAGGGTCTGCAGGTTGGGGCTGGCCATCATCACGCTGAGCACCACCTCGTCCCACGACACCAGGAAGGCGAACAGCGCGCCGGCGATCATCCCCGGGCGAATCGCCGGGAAGGTCACCTTGACGATAGCCTGCAGGCGCGAGGCGCCGCAGATCACCGCGGCGTCTTCGATCGACTGGTCGAACAGCTTCAGCGAGTTGATGATCGAGATGATGGTAAAGGGCAGGGCGACGATCACGTGGCTGACCACGAAGGCAAACAGCGTGCCGGTGTAGCCGAGCTTGAGGAACAGCGCGTACACCGCCACGGCGATGATCACCAGCGGTACGATCATCGGCAGGGTGAACAGGCCGTAGAGCATCTCCCGGCCAGGGAAGCGCCCGCGCACCAGGGCAAAGGCGCTGGGCAGGCCCAGGGCCACGGCAAACACCGTGGTCAGCAGCGCGACCTTGAGGCTGGCCAGGGCCGCTTCCATCCACTCGGCGTTGGAGAAGAACTGCTCGTACCACTTCAGCGTCCAGCCCGGTGGCGGGAACACCAGCCACTGCGACGAGCCGAACGACAGCAGGACGATGAACACGATCGGCAGCAGCAACAACAGCGCGATCACCCCGGTGGTGGTGTACAGGCCGAAGCGCAGGCGCCGGCTCATGGCATTGGGCGTCAGGAGCATCTTGGCTTACCTCGCGTTACTGTTGCCGACCGGGGATTCCGGTTGCAGCTTCAGGTAGAAGTAGAACAGCACCAGGGTGATGGCGATCAGCAACGCGGCAGCGGCACTGGCCAGGCCCCAGTTGAGGAACGACTGCACCTGCTGGACGATGAACTCGGGCAGCATCATGTTCTGCGCGCCACCGAGCAGCGCCGGGGTCACGTAATAACCCAGGGACATGACGAACACCATCAAGGCCCCGGAAAACAGCCCGGAACGGCACAGCGGCAGGAACACCTTGAAGAAGTTGCTCCAGGGGCTGGCGCCACAGATGGAACCGGCCTGCAGCACCATCGGATCGATGGCCTGCATGGTCGCCTGCAGCGGCAGGACGATGAACGGGATCATGATGTAGCTCATGCCGATCACCACGCCGGTGAGGTTGTGCACCATCTCCAGCGGCGCATCGATGATGCCGAGGGCCATCAGTGCCTTGTTGATCACCCCCGAGGCCTGCAGCAGCACCAGCCAGGAGTAGGTGCGGGCCAGCAGGCTGGTCCACATCGACAGCAGCACGATGTTCAGCAGCCAGCGGCCCCAGCCGCGCGGCACCAGGGTGATCGCCCAGGCCAGGGGGAAGCCCAGCAGCACGCTGATCAGGGTCACCAGGCCGGCCACCGAGAAAGTGTTGAACAGCACCCGGGCGTAGGCCGAGTTGGCGAACAATTGCTCGTAGTTGCCCAGGCCCGGGACGGGTTCGAGCACGCCACGCAGCAGCAGGCTGATCAGCGGCGCGAAAAAAAACAGGCCAAGGAACAGCAGGGCCGGCAGCAGGTTACGCCTGCCGCGCCAGCGTTCACGCAGGGGGGGTGTGTGCTTCATCGCTGCTCCCTTGGCGCCGGTCGCAGCGCCGGACGGGGCTTGCAGGGCATTGATGGCGACTTTCATTTGACCAGCCACTCATTCCAGCGGGTGGCGATGGCCGGGCCGTTCTTGGCCCAGTAAGCGAAATCGAGGGTCACCTGATCCTGAGCGTAGGCGGTCGGCAGGTTGGGCGCGAGCTCGGGCTTGAGCAGGCTGATGCTGTCGAGGTTGACCGGGGCATAGGCGGTGAGGTTGGCAAAGTCGGCCTGGCCCTGGGCGCCGCTGGCATTGGCCAGGAATTTCATCGCCGCATCCTTGTTTTTCGCGCCCTTGGGGATGACCAGAAAATCGGCCATGACCAGGTTCTGCTTCCAGCTCACCCCGACCGGTGCGCCATCTTGCTGCAGGGCGTAGACCCGGCCGTTCCAGAACTGGCCCAGGCTTGCCTCACCGGAAGCCAGCAGTTGCTGCGATTGCGCACCACCGCCCCACCAGACGATGTCTTTCTTGATGGTGTCGAGCTTCTTGAAGGCGCGGTCCAGGTCCAGCGGGTAGAGCTTGTCGGCAGTGACGCCGTCGGCCAGCAGGGCCAGTTCGAGCACGCCGGGGCTTGGCCACTTGTACAGGGCGCGTTTGCCGGGGTAGGTCTTGGTGTCGAACAGCGCAGTCCAATCTTGTGGCTTGTTGGCGCCGAGCTTGCCTTCGTTGTAGCCGAGGACGAAGGAGAAGAAGAACGATCCTACACCGTGATCGGAGACGAAACGCGGATCGAGGCGATCACGCTTGATGGTGGTGAAGTCCAGCGGTTCGAGCAGACCTTCGCTTGCCGCACGCAGGGCGAAATCCGCTTCGACATCGACCACATCCCACTGCACGTTGCCGCTTTCGACCATGGCCTTGAGCTTGCCATAGTCGGTGGGGCCGTCCTGGACCACGCGGATTTTGCTGCTGGCACTGAAGGGCTCGGCCCACGCCTGCTTCTGCGCATCCTGGGTGGTACCGCCCCAGCTGACGAAGTTCAGGCTGTTGGCGGCCAGGGCCCCCTGGCAGGTCAATGTCAGCAGGCTGGCAGCCAGCACTGCGCTTGCGCGTTTGGAGAACAGCATAGGTACGCCCTCGTTTCTTGTGTTTTGAGCGGGCTTTGTGTTGCCCGCCTTGTAGTGGGGAGCATCAACAGGTATTTCGGTCTACGGGATGTCATATTATGGTATTCCAAACTTTTGACAAGAGGCTGCAGGCTACCGGCTATCACCCGGCGCCGGTTCGCGGGCGCAGATGCCCGAGACAGAGCCTTCGCGGTCTACCGTCTATAGTGAAGTAATGTGTTTCAGCGAGAGCCATTGCCATGCAGTTGATCAGTCGCGAACCCTGGTGGCGCAATCCGCCCAAGCCCGGTCAGCATGAACAGGACCTGGAATGGGGCTATCTGGAGATCTACAAGGATGGCCGGACGGTGTTCGTCGAGCAGCGCCCTACTGACAAGGAGCTGGCCGAGCGCAAGAGTTGCCGCAATTTCCCCGAGGCGCAGGACTAGCCCGTGGGAGCTGGCTTGCCAGCGATGAGGCCAGCCCAGTCAATGCAGCAAGTGTTGGCTGGACTACGACCGCTTCGCGCTCGATCGCGGGCAAGCCCGCTCCCACAGGTTCGGTGGTGTTATCGGCATTGGTGCGGCTATGCGCTGAACGGGATGCTCTGCACCACTTCCAGGTCATAGCCGGTGAGGCCGGCGTATTTCAGTGGCGGGCCCAGGTGACGCAGCTTGCCCACGCCCAGGTCCTGGAGAATCTGCGCGCCGGTACCCACTTCTGAGTAGCTGCGCGATTGCCCGCGCGGGTCAGCACGCCGCCTTCGCGGGCGCGTAAAGGGAAGATATGCCCCGGCTGCACCAGGTCCTCGGCGCGGGCACCGGGCGCCACGGCAGCCGCGACCGTACAGGCGCGGTCGGCGGCAGAGATGCCAGTGGTGACCCCACGCGCCGCCTCGATCGACACGGTAAAGGCGGTGCTGAAGGCGCTGCCATTGGCCGGCACCATCTGCTCAAGGCCCAGGCGCTGGCAGTGCTCGTCGGTCAGGGTCAGACAGATCAGGCCACGGGCTTCGCGAGCCATGAAGCTGATGGTCTGGGCGTCGCAGCGTTCAGCGGCGATCAGCAGGTCGCCTTCGTTCTCGCGGTCTTCGTCGTCCACCAGCAAGACCATCTTGCCCTGGCGGTAGTCCTCGAGGATGTCTTCGATGCTGTTGAAGGGCATTGCGGCGTACTCGCTATCTGAGGTAAATTTCATGGTATACCATAATACAGATAAACCTTGAGCGGGAGCGTGCGATGAAGGCTTACTGGATTGCCCATGTGGATGTGACCGACCCCGCGCAATATCAGCAATACACCCAGCGGGCGCCGGCGGCCTTTGCCGCGTTTGGCGGCACGTTGCTGGCCCGCGGTGGGCGCAGCGAGGCGCTGGAGGGCAGGACGACGCCGCAGCGCAGCGTGGTGATCGAGTTCGAATCCTATGAGCGGGCGCTGGCGTGTTATCGGTCGGATGAATATCAGCAGGCGTGCGCGTTCAGGCAGGGGGTGGCGAGGGCCGAGGTGATTATTGTCGAGGGGGTGTGAGGGCAGGGCAAAGCATCGCGGGGCAAGTCGAGTCGTCGCACCGCCGCGCCCACTGTGCCGAGTTCGTCATCGCATGGGGCTAAAGCGATCAAGTCGGCGCGCCTGGGCTTAGGGCAGGCTGATCAGTCAGCCCAAGGAGATGACCATGACCCGACTGACCCTGTCCGAAGCCCATTCACTTGCCTATTCAATCCTCTTGCACAATGGCTTTGGCGCCGACCACGCCCAGGCGGTGAGCGACACCATCGTCGCTGGCGAACGCGATGGCTGCGCATCCCATGGCCTGTACCGGGTACTGGGCTGCGTCAGTTCGCTCAAGGCCGGTAAGGTGGTCGCCGATGCACGCCCCGACGTCATTGACCAGGCGCCCTCGATCGTGCGCGTGGACGCCGGCGGCGGGTTTTCCCAACTGGCGTTCCAGGCCGGCTTGCCGGTGTTGCAAGCCAAGGCCCGCAGCAACGGCATCGCGGCCCTGGCGATTAACCGCTGTGTGCACTTTTCCGCGTTGTGGGTCGAGATCGAGCAACTGGCCGAGGCCGGCCTGGTCGCCCTGGCGTTCACCCCCAGCCATGCCTGGGTCGCACCTGCCGGTGGGCATCGGCCGGTGTTCGGCACCAATCCCATCGCCTTCGGCTGGCCGCGGGCGGGCAAGCCTCCTTACGTATTCGACTTCGCCACCAGCGCCATCGCCCGCGGTGACATCGAACTGCATCGGCGTGCGGGCCAGGCCATTCCCGTAGGCTGGGGTGTCGACGAGCACGGCCAGCCCAGCACCGACCCCAATGTGGTCCTGGACCGTGGCGCGATGCTGACCTTCGGCGGGCACAAGGGCTCGGCGCTGGCGGCGATGGTCGAGCTGATTGCCGGTCCCTTGATCGGTGACTTGACCAGTGCCGAATCCTTGGCCCATGCCGACGGCAGCAAAGCCTCGCCCTACCACGGCGAATTGCTGATCGCCCTGGACCCGCGCAGGTTCCTGGGCGATGCCGCCGATCAGCACCTGGCCCGCGCCGAAGCGGTATTCGAGAGCATTGAAGGGCAGGGCGCGCGGCTGCCGTCTGCGCGCCGTTATGCAGCACGCGCGCGCAGCCTGGTGGAGGGCGTGGAGATTCCGCAGGCCCTGTACAACGATCTCAGGGCGCTGCTGGCCTGAGCCCCTGTAGGAGCGGCGGTGCGGCGACCCTACAAGGCGGCGCTGCTGCTCCGGCCGTCAACCAGGCGAGCGATGCCCAGCGGGTTGGCGTCCTGCAGTGCCGGTGGTAACAGCGCATCCGGGCAGTTCTGGTAACACACCGGGCGCAGGAAGCGCTCGATGGCCAGGCTGCCGACCGAGGTCCCGCGGGCATCCGAGGTGGCCGGGTACGGCCCGCCATGCACCATCGCATCACAGACTTCGACGCCGGTCGGGTAACCGTTGAACAGCACCCGGCCGACCTTCTGTTCCAGCAGCGGCAGCAGCTCGGCGTGGGCCTGCAGGTCCGCGGCTTCGGCGATCAGGGTGGCGGTGAGCTGACCGTGCAGGCCGTTCAAGGCCTGCTGCAGTTGGCCGCTGTCGGCCACCTCGACCAGCACGGTAGCCGGCCCGAAAACCTCTTCCTGCAACAGCGCATCACCCTCGAGCAACAGGCTCACATCCGCCTTGAACAGCTGCGGCTGCGCCTGGTTGCCCTGTTGCGCACGCCCCGCCAAGTGGCTGATGCCAGGATGAGCGAGCAGCGCCTCGACGCCCTTGCGGTAACTGGCGAGGGTGCCGGCATTGAGCATGGTTTGTGCCGGTTGCTCGGCCAGTTGCGCCGTCAGTTGTTCGGTAAAGGCACTGAATGCCTGTGAGCGCAGGCCGATGACCAGCCCCGGATTGGTACAGAACTGTCCGCAGCCGAGCACCACCGAGGCGGCCAGCTCGCGGGCAATCTGCTCGCTACGCTGGGCCAGTGCCTGGGGCAGTACCAGCACCGGGTTGATGCTGCTCATTTCGGCGAATACCGGGATCGGTTGCGCCCGCGCCGCCGCCATGTCGCATAGCGCACGGCCGCCCTTGAGCGAGCCGGTAAAGCCCACGGCCTGGATGGCCGGGTGCTTGACCAGTGCTTCGCCGACGCCGGCGCCGTAGATCATGTTGAACACGCCCTTGGGCATGCCGGTGAGTTCGGCCGCGCGGATGATCGCGTCGGCGACCCGTTCGGCCGTGGCCATGTGGCCGCTGTGGGCTTTGAACACCACCGGGCAGCCGGCGGCCAGCGCGGCGGCCGTGTCGCCACCGGCTGTGGAAAAGGCCAGCGGAAAGTTGCTGGCGCCGAACACGGCGACCGGGCCGACGCCCAGGCGATACTGGCGCAGGTCGGCGCGTGGCAGCGGTTGGCGATCCGGTTGCGCGCGGTCGATCCGCGCGCCGAGAAAATCACCCCGGCGCAGCACCTGGGCGAACAGGCGCATCTGCGCACTGGTGCGCCCGCGCTCACCGAGGATCCGGGCAGCGGGCAGCGCCGTTTCGCGGGTCACCAGCGCGATGAAATCATCCCCCAGGGCTTCCAGTTGTGCGGCGATGGCCTCAAGAAACTGCGCTCGCCGCTCTGGTGACAGGCTGCGCAACACCGGGTAAGCGTGCGCCGCCGCCTTGGCGGCGGCATCCACTTCTTCGGCGGTTGCCTGGTGGAATTGATACGGCAAGGCCTCGCCGCTGACCGCGTCGTGGCTCTGCAGGGTGAGGGTGCCAGCGGCGCTGCGTGCACCGCCGATGTAATTGTGGCCAATGATATCCGGCATGGAACACTCCTGAAAAAGGGTGGGATCAGGCCAGCGAACTGCCCTGGCGAACAGGCGCAGCTTGCCCGGCAGCGATACGCGCGGCGGCTTCGGCGTCTACCTGGTGCAGCGACGTGCCGCGGGTCTCGCGGGTCAGGCCGACGGCGACGATCGAGATCAGCGCAGCGCCGACCAGGTACCAGGCGATCGGCGTCGAGCTGTGGAACTCATTGAGCAGGCTGATGGCGATCAGCGGCGCCAGGGAACCGGCAAAAATCGGTGCCACCTGGTAGCACAGCGACAGGGCGGTGTAGCGCACATGGGTCGGGAACAGCTCGGCCATCAGCGCGGAGTAGGGCGCATAGGTCATCGACTCGATGGCCAGGCCCAGGGTGATCGCGGCCATGATCAGCCAGTTGTTGCCGGTGTCCATCAGCGGGAAGCCGACGAAGCCCCAGAACGCGGTGAGCACCGCGCCGGTCAGGTACACCGGCTTGCGCCCGACCAGGTCGGACAGGTAACCCATCAGCGGGATCATGAAGAAGTGCAGCAGGTGCGCGCCGAACATCAGCAGGAGGATCTGCGAGGTGTCCTTGTGCACCACCAGCTTGAGGTAGGTGATGGAGAAGGTCACCACGGTGTAGTAGAGAATGTTCTCGGCAAAGCGCGCGCCGATCCCCACCAGCACCGCGCGCCAGTGATGGCGCAAGACTTCGACCACGCCCAGTTGTTGCTCGGCTTTCTGCGCCTGGCGGGCCTGGGCCTCCTTGAAGATTGGCGCGTCGTCGACACTGGTGCGGATCCAGTAGCCGATCAGCACCACCACCGCCGAGAACCAGAAGGCCACACGCCAGCCCCAGGCCAGGAACTGCTCTTCCGAGAGGTTGCTCGACAACAGCAGCAAGGCGACGGTCGCCACCAGGTTGCCGGCCGGCACCCCGGCCTGCGGCCAGCTGGCCCAGAAGCCACGGCGGTTGTCCGGGCAGTGCTCGGACACCAGCAGGATGGCGCCCCCCCATTCGCCGCCGAAGGCGAAACCCTGGATCAGCCGCAGCAGCACCAGCAACACCGGCGCGGCATAACCGATACTGTCGAAGCCCGGCAGGCAGCCCATCAGGAAGGTGGTGATGCCGACCACCACCAGGCTCAGTTGCAGCAAGCGCTTGCGGCCGAACTTGTCACCGTAGTGACCAAACACCAGACCGCCCAGCGGGCGGGCGAGAAAGCCCACGGCATAGAGGGCGAAGGCGGCGATGATGCCGTCGACGGGGCTGTCGGTCTGGCGGAAGAACAGTTGGCCGAAGACCAGTGCCGAGGCGGTACCGTAGAGGAAAAATTCATACCATTCGGCGACGGTACCGGCCATGGCCGCGGCCACGACACGTTTCAATCCCGAAGGGGTGGTTGCGCTGGAAGGGTGACTGGACATGCTGGCATTTCCTGTATGGGCGCAAAACAGGCAGGCCGGTCTCCACGACGGAGCCGGCCCGGCAATCACTCAGAGGCCGACGTCCGGCAGCTGCGGACGGTTGGCCAGAGCCTTGGCCATGATCTGCTCGACGTAGACGCGATCCGCTTCCGGCAGGGCCAGACGTGGCGGACGGGTCAGCGCACTGCCGCGACCGGCGATGGCTTCGCACAACTTGATGCACTGCACCAGGTCGGCGCGCGCATCCAGGTGCAGGATCGGCATCAGCCACTCATAGATCGGCATGGCCTCGGCGAAGCGCCCGGCCTTGGCCAGGCGGAAGATCGTCTCGCCCTCTTTGGGGAACACGTTGGACATGCCCGAGACCCAGCCCTGGGCACCGACGGCGATGCTTTCCAGGACCACGTCGTCCAGGCCCGCGAACAGCACGAAGCGATCGCCCACTTCATTGCGCACGTCGATGAAGCGGCGGGTGTCGCCGGAGGAGTCCTTGAAGCACACCACGTTGTCGCAGTCGGCCAGGGAAATCAGGATGTCCGGGGTGACGTCGTTTTTGTAGATCGGCGGGTTGTTGTAGACCATCAGCGGCACGTCGGTGTGCTTGGCCACGTAACGGTAGTGCTCGGCGGTTTCGAAAGGCTTGGAGCCATAGACCAGCGCCGGCATCAGCATCACGCCGTCGACGCCGACTTGGCGCACCGCGTTGGCCACCTTGGCGGCCTGCACGCTGGTGAACTCGGCCACGCCGCAGATTACCGGAACCCGGCCGCGGGAGGCATCGACGGCGACCTCGGTGACGGCGATTTTCTCTTCGGCACTCAGCGAGGTGTTCTCACCCACCGAACCACAGACCACCAGGCCCGAGACGCCGTCGCGGATCACGTTGGAAATCACCTCGTGGGTCTTTTCCAGGTTGATCGAGAAGTCGTCGTTGAATTGAGTGGTGACCGCAGGGAAGACGCCGCTCCAGTTTACGTACTTGCTCATGGTGTTCTCCGGTTGTTTATTGTATTTCGTATACGATATTTCAAGTGATTCGAGTGGACCAGCGTTTTTTCACGGCTGTGGCTGATCGGTTTTCAAGGGTGTTTCGAAATCAAGGGGTTAGGCTTCAGGCACCGGGCCAGGTGTCCGACAACCGGTAGCCTTGTGGCCAGGGATCGCTCGGATCGAGCAGCAACTGATGGGTGCCGGTGATCCAGGCACGGCCGGAAATGCACGGGTAGATGGCCGGGCGACCGGCGATTTCGGTCAGTGATTCGATACGGCAGTCGAACTGCGAACCGATGATCGAGCGGCCGATGAAACGCTCGCCGACCTTCATCAGGCCTTTGGCCTGCAGCACCGCCATGCGCGCCGAGCAGCCGGTGCCGCAGGGCGAGCGGTCGATCTTGCCGGGGCGGATGACCACGGCGTTGGCGCCGCTGGCGACGCCGTCCTGGTACTCGACGGGCGCGGCGATCTGGCAGAAGGAAATGTGCGCCCAGTCCGGGTTCAGCGGGTGGCTGAAACCCAGTTGTTCGTTGGCGGCGCGGGTGATCTTGAGGCCGATCTCGACGATGTCCTTGGCTTCGTCGGGGCGTATCGCAAAGCCCAGTTGCCGGGCATCGGCAATGACGAAGCTGTCGCCGCCATAGGCGGTGTCGACCTGCAGCGAACCGTGGCCTTCGACCTCGATCCAGGCGTCGAGGCGGTCGGCGAAGGAGGGCACGTTCTTCACTTCCACCCGCTCTACCTTGCCGTCGCGGCATTGGGCGACGGCCTCGATCAGGCCGCCGGGGGCCTCGAGCACCAGGCGCGTTTCGGGCTCGGTCATTGGCAGGATGCCGCTGTCGAGCAGCACGGTGGACACGCACAGCGAGTTGGAACCGGACATCGGCGGGGTGTCGGCCGGCTCCATGATGATCCAGGCCATTTGCGCGCGCGGGTCCTTGGGCGGGACCAGCAGGTTGACGTGGCGGAACACGCCGCCGCGCGGCTCGTTGAGGACGAAGTTGCGCAGGGTCTGGTCTGCGGCGATCCAGCGCGATTGCTCCCAGACGGTGGCGCCGGGGGGCGGGGCGACGCCGCCAACGATGACGTCGCCGACTTCGCCTTCGGCGTGGCAGTTGACGATGTGGATGATCTTGGATGAACGCATTCACAGGACTCCTTGTGTTGTTAGGGCAGGCCTCATCGCGGGGCAAGCCCGCTCCTACAAAGATCCCTGTAGGAGCGGGCTTGCCCCGCGATGCTTCTATTTCACCGACTTCAAGAACGCCGCGGTCTCCGGCTGCAACGGGTTGCCGATCACCTGGTCCGGCGAGCCGATTTCGTGCACCAGGCCGTTGCGGAAGAACGCCACCCGGTCCGACACATCCCGGGCAAAACGTATCTCGTGGGTCACCAGGACCATGGTCATGCCGTCCTCGGCCAGCATGCGCATGGTGTCGAGCACCTCACCTACCAGCTGCGGGTCGAGCGCCGAGGTGGCCTCGTCGAACAGCATGTAGTCCGGCGACATCGCCAGCGCCCGGGCAATCGCCATGCGCTGTTGCTGCCCGCCGGACAGTTTGCCGGGGAAGGTCTTGAGCTTGTCGCCCAGGCCCACGTGGGTCAGTTGTTTCACTGCCAGCGCCTCGGCGTCTTCCTTGTTCTTGCCGAGCACCTTGCGCGGCGCGAGCATGACGTTTTCCAGCACCGTCAGGTGCGGGAAGGCGTTCCACTGCTGGAACACGATGCCGATCTTCTGGCGCAGGCGGTTGAGGTCCGTGGCCCGGTGGTGGACCTCGACGCCGTCGACGCGGATGTTGCCTTTCTGGATCGGCTCCAGGCCATTGATGCACATCAGCAAGGTCGACTTGCCCGAGCCCGAGCCGCCGATGATCGACACCACCTCGCCCTTGTCCACGGTCAGGCTCACGCCCTTGACCACTTCGAGGTCGCCGAAGGATTTATGTACGTTCTCGATCTCAATCATTTTCCTGCCACCTTCTTTCCAGACGGGCGCCCAGGCGGGCAACCACCAGGCTCATGACGTAGTAGATGAGGCCCGCGATGCACAGCACCAGCAGGGGTTCCTGAATCCGCGTAACGATGGTCTGCGAGGCGCGCAGCAGTTCGACGATGCCGATCCACATCACCAGCGCCGTGTCTTTCATCACCCCCAGGACCAGGTTCAGCCAGCCGGGAAACGCCACCCGGGTGGCCATCGGCAGGACGATCCAGCGCAGGTCCTGCAGGTAGCTCATGCCCAGCGAACGGCTGGCCCGGCGCACGCTCAGCGACACCGCCAGCACACCGCCACGGACGATCTCGGTGAAGTACGCAGCGGTGTAGACGCCGAGCACGATGCAGCCGACGCTGAAGGCGCTGATGTCGAGCCCGACGATGCTCTTGAACGAGTTGAACAACACGAACTGGATCAGCAGCGGCACGCTGCGAAACACATCCAGCACCCACGCCAGCGGCAGGCTGAGCCGTGGCCACAGGGCCCGGGCCAGGCCGAACAGCAGCCCGGCGAAGGTGCCCAGGAGAATGGCCCAGAAGGTCAGCTGCAAGGTGATGCGCGCCCCGTCGAGCAGGAACACCAAGTCGTTCCAGGTAAAACCGGTGGAAAACATGCCGAGCTCCTCAGTAACGGAACAGCCGCCAGGCCATCAGCCGGGCCAGCGCGACGATCGCCTTGGCAATCACGTAGTACAGCGCCGCCGCCAGGGCGAAGTATTCGAAGGTGCGGAAGGTTTTGACGTTGTAGTCCTGGGTCACGCCGGTCAGGTCGTTGTTCAGACCGACGATCACCCCCAGCGACGTCATCAGCACCGCCCAGACCATCTGGTTGGTCAAGGGGTAGAACACCACCCGCAGCAGTTGCGGGATGACGATCATCCGGTAGGTCTGGAAGGCACTCATGCCCAGCGAGCGCGCCGCGCGCACCTGCGTGGTTGGCACGGCCTTGAGGCCGCCGCGAAAGTTCTCAGCCAGGTACCCCGCGTTGTTGAAGGTGATTCCCGCCAGCAGGGCGATCCAGGAACTGACGTGCAGGCCCAGGGAGCCGAGGCCGAAGTACAGGATGTAGATCTGGAACAGCGAGGGCGTGTTGCGCGCGATCGACACCCAGCCGTTGGCAAAGCCGCGCAGCAGCGGCTGCTTGCCTTCGCGCATCACGGTCAGGGCCAGGGCGATCAGCACCCCGAAGATCATCGACAGCGCGGCGGTCTCGAAGGTGACCCAGGCGCCGGCCAGCATGTCTGGCAATGCGCGCAGTGCCGAGCGCCACTGGAAGGTGTAGTCAAACATGCGCGGGGTCCTCCTTGCAGGCAGCCGGTTGCAGCCAGGCCGGCAAGCGGCCGCTGGCCTGGCCGCTGCAGGCCGACTCGACGCATTCGGCGAGGCTGGCGAAATGCACCGGGCGACCGGCCAGGCCCGGCCCGTAGTGGGCATATTTGCCGGAGTTGGTCATCAGCGTGCGCGCCGCTGACGGGATCACCGGTTCACCGAGCATGCACCAGCAGGTGTCGGTCACCAGCGTTACACCGAAGCGCTCAAGCCCGGCGATCAGCCCGGCGGCGCGGGCCTGTTCGAGCACCGCGCGGCCGCAGGTGATGGCCACGACCACCTCCGGGTGCTTGTGCCGGCCTCGGCACAGCTGCGCGAGCGCGGCGAATTCGCTGAAGGAGAAATGCGGGTTGCCCAGCGACACCACATCCACCCGCGCCTCGCGGGCGCTGTTGAGCGCGCGCCAGCTGTGCAGCAGGCCCTTCAGTTCAATACGCTCGCTGGGCAGGCTGGCGTCAGGTTCGAGTACCTGCGCCGGGTCCAGCGCTTCGGGGGTGACCCCGGCGATATGAAACAGCGGCGCCGCCGAGGTGGTGGCAAAGGCGGCGCCGAAGGCCTTGAGGTCGTCCAGGCTCGGCTGCGCCTGCTCCAGCCCGCGCACCAGGGGAATCCGCGAGCCGGCCAGGGCGCCGATGTGATAGCCGAGCAGCGGATAGAAGCTGTCGTCCAGCGCCTCCAGCGCCGGCACCTGCACAATCAGCCGGGCCTTGCGCTGACTGTCCAGGTGACAACCGATGCGCGGCGCGCGGCCGGTCAGGGCGATGCAGATATCGAGGTAGTCGGGGTACTTGAGGGTGCGCGCGCCGAGGACGCTGTTGGCGTAGACCACTGCATTGGATTCGGCCCAGACGATCTGTTCGCCCTGGGTCGGCGCGCTGTCCAGCAGGTAAGGCGCGCAGGTGAAGCTCATCTGCGCGCCCATGGCCATGTAGGCATCGCCCAGGGCGCTGGCCGGCTCGCCCAGCGCCGGGTCGATGCCCAGCTCGCGCCAGCGGCGCTGGTCGACCGAGATGGCGTTGAGCGTGGTCGGCACCCGCACCTTCGCGCCCCAGCGCAGCAGTTGCTCGGCAAAACCGAGGCTGGCGGGGCCGGTGTAGATGCAGCCGTCGATATGGGCTTGGGTCACGTCCAGCAACTGCTCGGCGCCTTGCAGCTCGGCCATGCGCAGCACGATCTGCATCGCCATCTGCGCAGCCTTGCCGTGGCTGCCGTCGAGCAGCGCCTGGTCCTGTGCTTCCAGGCTAAGGCGGGTGGTGAAAGGCTGGCCGTCCTGGGCAGGCGGCGCGGCCTGCCAGTGATCGCCTGGCGCCTGGGCATACAGGCTCAGGCGATCGCCTTCGACCCGCGCCCAGCCTTCACTGCGCAAGCCGGCGAAGGCCTCCTTGCCGATGCACAGCACCGGCAGGGAGCGCTGGAACAGGGTCTGCGCGACCAGCACGCCGAGGGTCAGGATCTCGTCGGCTTCGGCCAGCACCAGTGCCGCCGGTGCGTGGCCGTTGCTGATCAGCTCCATCATCACGCTGCTGCCGGTGCACGAGCCGCGCCCGCTGGGAATCGCCAGCACGCGCCCGGCGATGCGCTGGCCGCTGAGTGGATGATGACGGTCGATGACTTCGCCGCTGCAGGCGTCAACCCCGCCCCAGAAGCTCAACCCGGTATCGGCGAACAACAATGGGCCCTGGGCCGCGCCCTCGACCAGGCTGCGCCCGGTCAGGGCAATGGGTGTGCTGGTCATGCTGCCCACCTCAGTAGTAGACCTGTGGCACGGTCAGGTCGGTTGGGGCGATTTCAGTGCCCACCCACTTGGTGAACAGTTCCTTGTAGCGCCCGGTGCGCACCTGCTGGTTGACGAACAGGTCCAGGTAGCGCAGCAGGCCATACTCGTTGCGCTTGGCGCCCAGCGACACGTAATCGATCACGTAGGGGGCATTGCCGGCGACCTTGAGGTTCTTGTACTTGCCGGACTTGAGGGTGGCCGCGGCAACGGTGTTGGTGACCACGGTGGCATCGATGTGCCCCTGGGCGACGGCCAGCAGGGTGTCGTTCTGCGACTGGTAGGCGCGGAAGGTGCCGCTGCCCCAGCTTTTCACGTCTTTTTCCAGGGCGATGGCTTCGTAGGTGCCGCTGGTGTTGCCCAGCGCCTTGCCCTTGAGGTCATCGAAGCTGTTGATGCCGGTGTTGTCGCGGGTCAGCACCACCATCTGGAAGGCGAAGTAGGGCACGGTCAGGCCGACGGTCTTGGCCCGCTCCAGGGTGTCGGAGGTGGACGCCACGATCACGTCGGCGCGGCCGGAGACCAGCGCCGGGATACGGTCGGGGAAGGGCGTTTCGACCACTTCCGGTTCGACTCCCAGCACCTTGGCCAGGTCGCTGCAGTAGTCGACGTCGAAGCCGGCAGGTTTGTTGGCTTCGTCGCGAAAGCCCATCGGCGGGAAGTCCAGGGTCACGGCGCAACGTAGTTTGCCGGAGCCGATGATGTCGTCGAGCTTGTCGGCCTGGGCGTTGGCAATGCAGGCGGTACTGAGAACAGCGCTGAGGGCTACGGCAAATGTGCGGTTTTTCATAGGTGCCTCGTGGTCGGGTAAGTGCTGTTAGATATCGTATTGGTAATTTCGTATACGATATTTTCTAGTGCAATGGCCGTGCCTGTTTTGTTGTGGCTGTAGGAATAATCCTGCGGCCCGTGAGCTAGGGCGCCTGAAGCAAACGAGGGCGGGTGCGGGCGGTTTTAGCGCAGCCGGATAGGCGCAGCGCAGGTGTTACATATCGGAGCACTGCCTGTGCGCAGCGCCCGATAAAGGAACACTCAGCGCTGGTTGTCGCGGTACTGGCTGGGCGAAAGCCCGGTGAGGGCACGAAACTGTCGGCTGAAGGCGCTGTGGTCGGTATAACCGCAGCGCAGGGCGATGTCGGTGATCGGCAGGTCGAGGTCTTGCAGCAGGCGCGAGGCTTCCTCCAGCCGCGCCTTGTGGATCATCTGCCGCGGCGTGAGCTGGAAGATGCGCTTGCAGTGGCGCTCCAGTTGCGCCACCGACAGCCCGGCGATAGCGGTCAGTTCGGCGAGGCTGATCGGGCGGGTGAAGTGGGCGCGGATATGCGCGTCGACGGCGGCAAGCTTGTGGAACGCCGGGTGGTTCGACTGGGGCAATTGCAGGTCGCGGGAAATACCGGCGAGCCCGACAATAGTGCCCTCGGCATCCTTGAGCGGACGTTTGTGGGTCAGGCACCAGATCGGCTGATTACCGTAGTAAAGGTGCAGTTCGAGCTGGTCGGCCAGTTCCCGGCCACTGCTGAGCACGCGGCGGTCCTGCTCGGTGTAGAGCGGGCCGAAGCGGGCGGGGAATACGTGCTCAGCGGTGAGCCCGAGCAACTCTTCGCGGTGCTTGCGCCCGCAGCGCCGGGCCAGGGTCTGGTTGACGAAGGCGTAGCGCGCCTCGCGGTCCTTGATGAAGAACACCACATCGTTGAGCGTGTCGAGCAGCGGCGCGATGGGCTGCAGGCTGCTGAGCAGGGTCGGCAGGTCGCAGGGCGCGAAGTGGTTGAGCGTGGCGTGCATGGCGCTGACGTTCCGGGGGCGACCGTCGGGATCATAGAGCGCCCCCGGCGTTTATCTCAAGCGTCGCCGGTTTCCTCCAGGCACAGCAGGGTGTCGATGCGCGCCGGGCTGAACGGCGGGCGTGGCGCCGAGGGTTGCCAGCCGAACAGGTGCGCGGTGGCCGCACCGCACACCCGGCCCTGGCAGGCGCCCATGCCGCAACGGCTGGCAAGCTTGGCCTGGCGCCAGTCGCGATGCCCGACGAGGGCGGCATAGGGGACGTCTTCGCAGCGGCACACCAGGGTGTCGGCAGTGGCCAGCGACTTGAGTGCAGGGTCCAGGGCGAAGGCGTTGTTCAGCGCGCTGGCAAAACCGTGCCAGCGCGCGCGACGGCGCCACAGCTGCTGCGCCGCCTGGCGATTGCCGGTGGCGGCACAGCCGGCAATCGCGCCTTCAACCAGCGCGCGCTCGCTGCCGCCGAAACCGGTGCATTCGCCCGCGGCATAGATGCCGGGTTGCGAGGTCGCCTGCCAGGCGTCGACGGCAATGGCCTGCTGTTCCACGGCGCAGCCCAGAGCCTCGGCGAGCTGGATGTTGGGGATCAGGCCGAAGCCGCAGGCCAGTCGGTCGCACGCCATTTCCACCACCTTGCCTTTGTGCTTCAGGCGCACGCCTTCGAGACGGTCGGTGCCCAGTGCGGCCAGTACATGGCTGGCGGTGCGGTACTGGCGGTCGAACAGGCTGATCGATTGCAACAGCTTGCGCGGCCAGCGTGGCAACTGTGCGGCGAAGCCTGCGACGGCAGCGCCCGAGGCCTGTTCGGCGATGCGCAGCACCCGGGCACCATTAGCCTTAGCGGTGGCGGCGCTGGCCAGCAGCAAGGGGCCGCTGCCGGCGATGACGATGCGCTGGTTGTGCACCGGTATCCCGCCCTTGATCAGTGCCTGCAAGCCACCGGCACCGGTCACGCCAGGGAGCGTCCAGCCGGGGAAGGGCAGTAGCAGCTCGCGGGCGCCGGTACAGAGGATCAGCCGGTCGTAGCGGATTTGCCAGCCACGTTCGGGGTCTTCCACCAGCAGGGTGTCCGGGCCGGGCTGGGCGATCACCCGTGTGCCGCTGTAGTACTGCACATTGGTACAGGCGAGTACCTGTTCGCGCAGTTGTCGGGCCTGGGCAGGCACCTTGGCCTGCGGCCCGTCGCGCCAGATCTGCCCGCCCGGCAGCGGGTTGTCGTCGAGCAGCACGATGCGCGTGGCCCGCGGCGCGGCGGCCAGTGCCGCGGCCAGTCCGGCGGGGCCGGCGCCGATGATCAGCAGGTTGGTGTGTTCGTTCATGCGCGGGTCTCCACCTGCATGCCGTCGCGGCACAGGGTCTGGCAGGCCAGGCGCTGGCGGCCGTCGATGCGCACCCGGCATTCCTGGCAAATGCCCATGCCGCACAGCGGTGCGCGGCGCTGGCCGCTGACCGAGGTGCGCGAGCAGCCATCGCCGCCCAGGGCCAGGGCGGCGGCCACGCTGGTGCCGTCGGCCACGCGCAGAGGGCGGCCATCGAGAGTCAGGTCAGGCATGGGTGAGTGCTCCCAGGAAGCGATCTGGCAGGTAGGGCCTGGCCGCCAGTGGCGGCGTTTCGTCGAACAGTTGCGCGCTCAGCAGGTCGGCGGTCGCCGGGGCAGTGGTGACCCCCAGCCCTTCGTGGCCGACCGCCAGCCACAGGCCGTCCTGGTGCGGATGGCGGCCCACCAGCGGCAGGCCGTCGGGGCTGGCGGCGCGAAAGCCGGTCCAGGCGCGGATGCCGTTCAAGTGTGCCAGGCCTGGCATGTATTCAGTGGCGCGCTTGAGCATGCGCGCGAGCATCCAGCCTTCCACGGCCGGGTCGGTGGTGCCGAACTGGCGCGAAGCGCCGATGAATAGCTGGCCGGTCGGGCGCGGCTGGATATTGCACGCGGTGGACGGGCCGCTGGCAGTGTGGGCGCTGGTTACGTAGCCCAGTTCCACCAGGGTGTGGGTGACGGTGCCGGGGTAGCGGTCGGTGATCAGCAGGTGGCCTTTCTTCGGTTCGATCGGCAGTTCCGGGCATAGGTCAACGGCCTGGATGCCGTTGGCCAGCACCACGGCCTCGGCGCTCAGCCACTGGCCGTTATCCAAGCGCACGCGGTTGCCTTGTAGCGCAGTGACCCGCGCCCGGCGCTGTTCGATACGCGGCGATTGCAGCATCCAGCGGGCGGTGGCCGGCGCGTAGAGGATGCCGTCGCCGTTGATCAGCAGACCCCCTTCGAGCCCCTCGCGCAGCGCTGGTTCGCGTTGGCGCAGGGCGTGCCCGGCGACCAGCTCGCAGGTCACCCCCTGTGCTTGCAGGACGTTGAATTTATGCTCGGCCACGGCCATCTCTTCGGCGTTAGCCGCCAGCCACAGGGTGCCGTTGCTGCGGTAGGCGCAGTCTGCGGGTAGCTGCGGGGCCAGTTCGCGCCAGCGTTGCAGCGAATGTTGGCTGAGTGCCAGCTCTGCGGGGTTGTCGTCGAGCACCAGCAGGTGGCCCATGCCGGCTGCCGTGGCGCCATGCAGCCCGGCGTCCAGCACCAGCACGCGCAAGCCACGCGCGGCCAGCGACTGCGCGCAGGCCGCGCCGATGATCCCGGCGCCGATCACGATTACATCGGCCACGGCAGCGCCGCTCACGGGCGAATGCCCCAGGCGAACGGGTCGTCTTCCTCGAGGATGAGCGTGGCTTCGGCGCTGATGTACGCGCGGCCGCGAATGGTCGGGATGATGCGCTCGCCGTCGGCCTCGAACGAGCCCTCGAAGGTGCTGCCGATCACGCTGGCCTGGTGCCAGGTCTGACCTGGCTGCAGCTTGCCGTCGGCGGCAAGGCAGGCGAGCTTGGCGCTGGTGCCGGTGCCGCAGGGCGAGCGGTCGTAGGCCTTGCCGGGGCAGAGCACGAAGTTGCGGCTGTCGGCGTCGGGGTCGTCGGCGAACAGTTCGATATGGTCGATCAGGCCACCGTCCTCGCCGCGGATGCCCTGATGCTCCAGCGCCTGTTGCACGGCGTAGGTGTAGGCCGTCAGTGCTTCGATGTTGTCGCCAGCGACCTTCTGGCCGTGGTCGGCGATCAGGAAGAACCAGTTGCCGCCCCAGGCCACATCGCCAACCACCCGGCCGAGGCCCGGCACCTCCAGCACCAGGTCCTTGCGGTAACGGTAGGCCGGCACGTTGCGCACGCTGACCGAGAGGTCCTCGTGCAGCGTCGCCTGAACGGTGCCGACCGGGGTTTCGATGCGGTGCACGCCCGGCCCGATCCGGCCAAGGTGCGCCAGCGATACCACCAGGCCGATGGTGCCGTGGCCGCACATGCCCAGGTAACCGCTGTTATTGAAGAAGATCACCCCGGCGCAGGCGCTCGGGTCCACCGGTTCGCACAGCAGCGCGCCGACCAGTACATCACTGCCGCGCGGCTCCAGCATGCAGGCAGTGCGCCATTGATCGTGTTCCTGGGCAAGGCGCTGGCGGCGCTGGGCCATGCTGGCGTTGCCAAGGTCGGGGAATCCGTCGGTGACCAGGCGGGTCGGTTCGCCGCCGGTATGGGAGTCGATCACGGTAATGCGTTTCATCGAAGGCCGCGTCCGTTCAGGGAAGTGAACGACAGAGTGGCCTGTCCCCCAGTGCGCAGGCTTGATGCCTTTACGCCACGCCGATGACGAAATCGGCACAGCGCCGGAACCCTGGTGGGACCTGTAGGAGCGGGCTTGCCCCGCGATGAGGCCAGTACAGCCAGCACATCAGGTGGCCCCTGGATTGCGACCGCTTCGCGCTCGATCGCGGGGCAAGCCCGCTCCCACAGGTCCACCAGGTTGCCATTATTTGGTGGGCGGCAGGTGCTCGAAGAGGGTCTTGCAGACGCCGGCGATGTGTTCGTCGAGCAACCTGACGGCGAGTTCGACATCCTTGGCCCGGCAGGCGTCGAGGATGTCGCGGTGTTCGTGGTCGGCGCGTTCCTTGCCAGCCGACAGGCTCATCTGCATGCGCAGGTAACGCTCCAGTTTGTCGTTCACCGAGCGGATCATGTTGACCAGGAAGGGGCGCTGCGCCGGCTCGTACAGGCAGGCGTGCAGCTCCCAGTTAAGCTCGGCCCAGCGACCGACGTCGTTCTCGCCGACGAACTCCTGGCAGATGCGTTCGGCACGGGCGAAGGTTTCTTCGGTCATGTTCGGGATGGCCAGGCGCAGGGCCTTGTCTTCGAGCAGCATGCGCACTTCGAACATCTGCGCCAGCTCCGACTCGGACATGCGCGTGACCATCGCCCCGCGATTGCGCTGGAACATCACCAGCCCTTCGGCCTCCAGGCGCTTGAGCGCTTCGCGCACCGGGATCTTGCTGACGTTGAACTGACGGGCGATATCGTCCTGGCGGATCGGTTCGTCTTCGGCGAAGTGCCCGGCAATGATTGCATCGCGCAGGTGACGGGTGATGATTTCCGAGGTCGAAGGCGTGTTGCCCAGGTCCGGGGCGTTGAGGCGGGGTACGGTCACGGTGGCGTCGTCCGAAGTTATTTCTGGATATGGTATACGAAACTAACCGGGTACGGCGCCACTCATGCCCGACGGACAGCGCTGGCGGCGGGCTTAACGAATGAAATGCACCTTGCCGGTGTCGTCATTGCCCATGTAGATCCCGTATACCCCGGCCTGGCGCTCCTCGATGTAGCGTTCGAGAATCTGCCGGATCGCCGGGTAGTAGATCTCGTCCCAGGGGATGTCTTCAGGGGCGAAGAAACGGTAGTCGAGGGTCTCCGGGCCGTACTGGCCGGTGATCTCCAGGGCGATGGCGCGAAAGATGATGTACACCTCGCTGATGGTCGGCACGCTGAAGATCGAGTAGGGCGAGATGATCTCGCCGCGTACGCCGCTTTCTTCCCAGAGCTCGCGCAGTGCCGCCTGCTCGGTGGTCTCACAGCTTTCCATGAAGCCTGCCGGCAACGTCCAGGTGCCCGGGCGCGGCGGGATCGCCCGTTGGCACAGCAGGTACTTGCCGTCCTGTTCGATGATGCAGCCGGCGATGATCTTCGGGTTCACATAGTGAACATAGCCACAGGCGCTGCACAGCAAGCGCTCGTGGGTATCGCCGCTGGGCCGTCCCTGGTGCAGCTCGGCAGTGCAATGCGGGCAGTAACGCGGGACGGCGGGCATGGTCAGCGGCCTATACGGGGTTCTTTGAGGGCAATGGGCGCGGCGATGTCGCGCACCTTGCTGTTGTCGTTCTGTTTCAAGCGCAGGTAGTCCAGCGCCACCTTGGCGGCGGCGCGCACGTGATCGACCGAGGCCTGGTGGGCGGCCAGCGGGTCGCCGCTCTTGATCGCCTCGACGATCTTTTCCATTTCCTGGTTGCTGGCGCCGCGGCGGTTTTCCTGGGACACCGAGGTCGCTCGCAGGTAGCTGATGCGTGCCTGCAACTGGCGCAGCTGGGTGGCGGCAACGTGGTTGCCCGAGCCTTCGAGCAGCACGTCGTAGAAGCCCTGCACCGAGTCGATCACCTGTTGCAGCTCACCTTCCTGCAGGGACTTGCGGTTGACTTCCAGGGCCTTTTCCAGGGCGCGGATGTCCTTGGCCTTGGCGTTCAGGGTGAACAACTGAACGATCAGGCCTTCGAGCACGCAGCGCAGCTCATAGATGTCGCGAGCGTCTTCGAGGGTGATGATGGCTACCCGTGGGCCCTTGGCATCGGCGAACTCCACCAGGCCTTCGGACTCCAGGTGGCGCAGCGCTTCACGCACCGATGTACGGCTGACGCCGAGGCGGTCACAGAGGTCGCGCTCGACCAGTCGGTCGCCCGGCAGCAACTGGAAGCTGATGATCGCCCCGCGCAGTTTGTCGAGGACGATTTCACGCAGGGTGACGGGGTTGCGGTTGACCTTGAAGCTGTCGTCGAGGGGCTGGCGTTTCATCATCGGTGCTCGGCAGAGGGCTGTCGCAGTTGAACAGCCCGTCGTTATCGGGTGGGCTCCGAGTCGGCCTCGGCGAAGGCTTCGCGGGCCAGCCGGAAACTGTCCACGGCTGCGGGCACACCGCAATAGATACCGACTTGAAGCAGGATTTCGCGTATTTGCTCACGACTCAGACCGTTACGCAAGGCGCCACGTATATGCAGCTTGAGTTCGTGAGGGCGGTTGAGCGCGGAAATCATCGCCAGGTTGATCATGCTGCGTTCCTTGAGCGACAAACCGTCACGGTCCCAGACATGCCCCCAGCAGTATTCGGTGACCAGCTCTTGCAAGGGCCGGTTGAAGTCGTCGGCGTTCTCGATCGATTTGTTGACGTAGTCCTGGCCCAGCACCTGGGTGCGGATCTGCAGGCCTTTTTGGTACTTCTCGTTGTTCATCGCTGCGCTCCCAATCAATCAGGCCAGTGGCGGCAGGGCGCCGAGCTTGCCTTTGTGGTAGATCATCGGCGTTGCCGGTTGCTCGGGCAGGATCAAGTGCTGGACCGCGCCGACGATGATGGCGTGGTCGCCGCCGTCGTACTCGCGCCACAGTTCGCACTCGATGATCGCCGTGGCGTTGCCCAGCAGCGGGTTGCCCAGCGCGCTCAGGTGCCAGTCGATGCCCTTGGCCTTGTCTTTGCCCTTGCCGGCGAAAGCGTAGGCTTCGGCGGTTTGCCCGGCGGCCAGCAGGTGAATGGCGAACTGCTTGCTGTCACGCAGGATCGGGTAGGTGTCGGAGGCGTAATTAGGGCAGAACAGCACCAGCGCCGGGTCGATCGACAGCGCGCTGAAGGCGCTGGCGGTGATGCCGACGATGCCGCCGTCGGCGTCCAGGGTGGTGACCACGGTGACGCCGGAGGGAAAGGAGCCCATCACGTCTTTGTAAATGCCGGGTTCGATCATGGACTGGCGCTCCTAACGCATGACAAAGGGGTCGGGCATGGGCGCGGTGGAGAGGTTGATCCACACCGTTTTCAGCTCGGTATACGCCAGCACCGAATCGATGCCGCTTTCACGGCCGTAGCCGCTGTTCTTGAAGCCGCCGATCGGCGCCATGGCCGACACTGCGCGGTAGGTGTTGACCCAGATGATCCCCGACCGCACGTCTCGGGCCAGGCGATGGGCGCGGCCCAGGTCGCGGGTCCAGATACCGGCGGCGAGGCCGAACTGCGAGTCGTTGGCCATGGCCAGGGCCTGGGCTTCGGTCTTGAAGCGGATCACCGCCGCCACCGGGCCAAAGACTTCTTCCTGCATGATCTGCAACGAGTGGCTGTCGCATTCGAACAGGGTCGGCTGGTAGTACCAGCCGTTGCCTTCGACCTCGGCACGCTGGCCGCCCAGGCGCAGGGTGGCGCCTTCGGCCTTGGCCGCGGCGACCAGGTTTTCGACCACGGCCAGTTGCTGGGCGGTGGCCATCGGGCCCATTTCGCTGTTTTCATCCTGCGGGTTGCCGATCTTGATGCGTTTGGCCCGTTCGATCAGGCGCTCGACGAATTCATCGAAGATCTCCTCCTGCACCAGCAGGCGCGAGCCGGCTACGCAGCTCTGCCCGGAGGCGGCGTAGATGCCGGCTACTGCACCATTGACCGCGCTGTCCAGGTCGGCGTCGGCGAAGATGATGTTCGGCGACTTGCCGCCCAGCTCCAGCGACAGCTTGGCGAAGTTCTCGGCGCTGCTGCGCACCACATGGCGGGCGGTGGCGGCGCCGCCGGTGAAGGCGATCTTGCGCACCAGCGGGTGGCGGGTGAGGGCCGCGCCGGTGCTCGGGCCGTAGCCGGTGACAACGTTGACCACCCCCGGCGGGAAGCCGGCCTCAAGGGCCAGGCGCGCCAGTTCGAGGATGGTCGCCGAGGCGTGTTCGGACGGCTTGATGACAATGGTATTGCCAGCCGCCAGGGCCGGTGCGAGCTTGATCGCGGTCAGGTACAGCGGGCTGTTCCAGGGGATGATCGCTGCCACCACACCGATCGGTTCGTGCACGGTGTAGGCAAACAGGTCGGGCTTGTCCAGCGGCAGGGTGCCGCCTTCGAGCTTGTCGGCAAGGCCTGCGGTGTAGTGGAAGAACTCCGGCAGGTAGCCGACCTGGCCGCGGGTCTCGCGGATCAGCTTGCCGTTGTCACGGCTTTCCAGCTGGGCCAGGCGTTCCTTGTTGTCGCTGATCAGGTCGCCCAGGCGGCGCAACAGCTTGCCCCGGGCAGTGGCGGTGATGCCGCGCCAGGCGGGGCTTTCGAAGGCTTTTTGCGCGGCCTGTACCGCCAGCTCGACATCGGCTTCAGCGGCATCGGGCAGTTGCGCCCAGGCTTGCGCGGTGGACGGGTCGAGGCTGGTGAAGGTCTTGCCGCTGAGCGCATCGCGCCACTGGCCGTCGATGCACATCTGGAAAGGTACAAGTGTCATGCAACGATCCCCTTGGCTGAATCGGAGAGGGTTCGGGCGTGCCCGAGAAAGTCCAGGAGCATCTGGTTGACCAGGCGCGGCGACTCTACCGGCATCATATGCCGTTGCTCGGCCAGCACCATGCTCCGGGCACCGGGAATGCGCCGGGCCAGTTGCTCGGTCATGTCCGGGGTCGAGCCCAGGTCCCATTCGCCGGTGGCGATCAGGGTCGGCACCTGGATGCTGGCCAGGTCATCGGCGCGGTACATGTCCTGGGTGGCAAACAGTTCGTAGGTGGTCAGGTAACCCTGCGGATCGTTGCTGGCCAGGGTCTGGCGAATAGCGGCGATCTGCGCTGGGTTGGCCGCCTGGTATTCGCGGCTGAACCAGCGTGCCAGGGCTGCTTCGGCATTGGCGTCGGGGCCGTGTTCGGCCGCCTGGGCAGTGCGTGCGATCACCCCGGCGCGCTGTTCGGCGCTGCGGTTGAACACGCTGTTGAGCACCACCAGCGCGGCCAGGCGCTGTGGGTAATGCAGGGCGAAGGCGCGGGCCACCAGGCCGCCCATGGAGAAGCCGATGATGGTCGCCTGAGGTACTTGCAGGTGCTCGAGCAGCTCGGCCAGTTGCGCGGCATAGCCGGGCAGGCCGGTGCCTGCGGCCGGGCGCGGGCTGTGGCCATGGCCAAGCATGTCGTAGGCGATTACCCGGTAGTCGCTGGCCAGGCCAACGATCTGCCCGCCCCACATTTCTTTGTTCAGGCCCACGCCGTGGATCAGGACCACGGGTTGGCCTTGGCCGGTCGCCAGGTAACTGGTGCCGGCCGGGGTGCGTTCAGCAGCAGGCTGAATCATCGGTCGCTCCTAGGGCGTCATTATTGTTATTGCGCTTTTTCAGCGGCCAGCTCTTCCAGGTCGATGTAGCGGTTGCCGATGCGCGGGTGCAGGCGGCCACCGTCGGCGCAACCGAGCACCACGACGATCTCGTCGGCGCGCGGGGCATCTTCGATCTGCATTTCCAGGGTGATGTAGTGCGAACGCAGGCCTTCGTCGTCCTTGTGCATCATCGGGATCTGGATCGAAGTGCCCGGGCCGCCGCGCTTGTTGGTGAAGCTCAGGTAACTCTTGGCCTTGACCGCTTCGCGGTAGTGGTTGCCAAAACGCAGGGTGTGGATCACCGCCGAGGCGTGTTCGATCTCGCCATCGGCGCCGACCACGGCCGCTTTGCCGTACGCCTCGATCTTGTCGGCACCGCCGATGGCCGCGCACAAGCGCTCGACCATCTGGGCGCCGAGGTCCGAGCAGTTGGCGCGGATCTCGGGTTTCAAGTCTTCGACAAAACCGCGACCCAGCCAGGGGTTCTTGATCACCACAGCCAGGCCGACCATGGTCACCGGTTTGTCGCTGGCCTTGCCGCCTTCAATCAGGGTCTGTTCGCTGTAGGTGACGATCTTGCGGATTTCGAAACTCATGGGCTGCTCCCGTGCAGGGTGGGTTGGTCTTGTTGTCTGATGGTATACCATAATATTTACCATGCAAGTGCTTCCGGCAAATTTCTCTGCTAGGGGGGACGGGTGGGGATGTACAGCATCGCGGGTCACACCGCCGCTCCCACAGAGGTTCAGATAACCTTGTAGGGGCGCCGGTGCGACGACTCGACTTGACCCGCGATAGGGGGACTACTTGCGTGCTTCGAGGATCAGGTTGAACGGTGTTTCGGTGGCCCGGCGAAAGCGCTTGAACCCGGCCTCTTCAAACACTGCCCGCAGCCTCGCTTCCCCCGCCTGGGCGCCAAGCCCGAGGCCGACTTCCTGGGACAGCGAGTTCGGCGTACAGATAAAGGTCGAGGCGGCATAGAACAGCCGCCCGACCGGCGTGCTGTTTTCATCCAGGGTGTCGTTGGCATACGGCTCGACCAAAAGTACCGTGCCATCGGCTTTGAGCGACTCATAGGCATGGCGGGCAGCGCCGACCGGGTCGCCCATGTCGTGCAGGCAGTCGAAGTAGCAGATCAGGTCGTAGTCGTTGCCGGGGAAGTTCTTGGCGCTGGCCTGGACGAACTCGGCGCGCTCGGCCACCCCCCCTTCGGCAGCACGTTGGTTGGCGATAGTGATGGACGGGCCGTGGTAGTCAAAGCCGCTGAAACGCGAGGCCGGGAACGCCTGGGCCATGATTACTGTCGAGGCGCCATGGCCGCAGCCGACATCGGCGACCTTGGCCCCGGCCTGCAGCTTGTCGATTACCCCGGTCAGGCTCGGCAGCCATTCGGCCACCAGGTGAGCACGGTAGCCGGGGCGGAAGAAGCGCTCGGTACCGCTGAACATGCACGGGTGATGATCGCCCCAGGCCAGGGCGCCATCGCCGCGCATCGCGGCGACCAGTTTGTCTTTGTCATGAAACAGTGCGGCGATCACCGAGGCGCCGCCAGCCGCGTACACCGGTGAATCTTCAATGGCCAGGGCCATGGCCTGTTCTTCCGGCAGGCGAAAGCGCCCGTCGCTGTGTTCCATGTATCCGGAGGCCGCCTGGGCGCTCAGCCATTCGCGTAGCAGGCGGGCATTGCAACCGGTCTTGTCGGCCAGTTGTTCGGGTGTGATGAATTGGCTGTCGGCCATGGCCCGGTACAAACCGAGCTCATCACCGAGGATCAGGTTGGCAAGCATGGCGGCGGCACCCATGTCGGTGACCAGCTTGCCCATGAAGTCATTGAGTCTGGCTTCGTCCATTGCGTGTTCTCCTGCAGAAGTCCAACGTCAACGGGGTTGCCAGCGGGGCCGGCAACCTCGGGCCAATATGTTGCGGGGGCAACTTTTAAGTCTAGTTCGCTTCGAAGAACGCCAGCACTTGTGCGCTGAACGCTTCGTCCGCTTCTTCCATGACGAAGTGCCCGCAGTCGGCGATGACGCTGCCACGCAGGTTGTCGGCATGGGCCTGCAGGGTCTGCAACGGCACCTCGCCAGTAGCATGCTCGGCGCCGATGGCCAGCACCGGCATGCCCAGGCGTTTGCCCGCGCGCTGCTGGTTCTGGGCGATGGTCTGGCTGATCGAGCGGTAGTAGGCCAGCCCGCCACTGAGACCGCCGGGCTTGCTGTAGGCCTTGATGTAGGTATCAACCGCAACGCGGTCGACATGGTGCGCCCAGCGCTCGAACATGAACGTCAGGTAGCGGTCCTCGCGGCCACTGATCAAGGCTTCGGGCAAGTCCTGCAGCTGGTTGAACAGGAAGTGCCAGATGAAGATGTTCTGCTCGGCACTGACAAAGATTGGCGGCGCCTCGGCCAGGCCTGGAATCACCGCTTCGCTGAGCACCAACTGGCTGACGGCGTCGGGGTAGTCGCTGGCCAGCGCGTAGCCAACCCACATGCCGACATCATGGCCCGCCAGCCGGTAACGCTGATGCCCCAGTTGGCTCATGGCCCGGTGCAACAGCGCGGCAATGTTGCCGGTGTCGTGGCCTTCGGCGGCCGGGTCGGACAGGCCGGTGCCCGGCAGGTCGACGGCGATGGCCTGGTAACCCTGGCGGGCCAGGGCTTTCATCACATGCCGCCAGGTGTACCAGGTCTGCGGCCAACCCGGGATCAGCAGCACGGGCTGGCCGCGGCCCAATTGCACGCAATGCAGGCGGCGGCCGGGTTCCAGGATCAAATAGCGATGTTCGAAGTCGGCTTCGGGGGTTACTGACATCTGTTGCACTCCATGTGAAAGAGAGGGATTCAAGCCAGGCCCAGCAGGGTCTGGATCTGTTGCGGGTCGACCGGCGCGCCGGCAAAGTCGTCGAAGGTGCGAGTGGTGACCTGGATGATGTGCTCACGGATGAATGCTGCGCCTTCGCGGGCGCCGTCTTCCTGATCCTTGAGGCAGCACTCCCATTCCAGGGTGGCCCAGCCGGGGAAGTCGTATTGCGCCAGCTTGGAGAAGATCGCCTTGAAATCGACCTGGCCGTCGCCCAGGGAACGGAAACGCCCGGCCCGCTCGGTCCAGTCGCAGTAACCGCCGTAGGTGCCCTGGCGGCCCGTTGGGTTGAACTCGGCATCCTTGACGTGAAACATGCGGATGCGCGCGTGGTAAATGTCCAGGTAGTCCAGGTAGTTCAATTGCTGCAGGACGAAATGGCTGGGGTCGAACAGCAGGTTGCAGCGCGGGTGTTGGTCCACCAGGTCGAGGAAGCGTTCGAAGCTGCTGCCGTCGTGCAGGTCTTCGCTGGGGTGGATTTCGTAGCAGAGGTTGATGCCGTGGTCTTCGCAGGCATCGAGGATTGGCCGCCAGCGCCGCGCCAGCTCTGCAAACGCCGCCTCGATCAGGCCCGCCGGGCGCTGCGGGAAGGGGAACAGGTAAGGCCAGGCCAGCGAGCCGGAGAACGTGCCCATGTCGGTCAGGCCCAGGCGTTGCGAGGCCTTGATTGCCAGGTGCAATTGTTCCAGCGCCCAGGCCGTGCGCGCCTGGGGTTTGCCGTGCAGGGCCGGCGGGGCGAAGTTGTCGCACAGGGCGTCGTACGCCGGGTGTACCGCGACCAACTGGCCGAGCAGGTGGGTGCTCAGTTCGCTGATCTGCAGGCCGTGGTCGGCAAGCATGCCGCGCAGCTCATCGCAGTAGGTCTGGCTTTCGGCGGCACGTTCCAGGTCAAACAGGCGCCGGTCCCAGGCCGGCACCTGCAAGGCCTTGAATCCATGGCCGGCAGCCCAGCGGGCGATCTCGGGGAGGCTGTTGAAGGGGGCTTGCTCAGCGCTGAACTGGGCCAGGTGCAGGCTGGGTCCTTTGAGGGTACGCATGGTGACTTCCTATTGTTTGTCGATCGACAAACAATAGGTCGGCAACAGGCTTGCGTCAACTGTTTTGCAGGGTAGAATCCGCCACACCTGATTTGATGGACACACAACCCATGGCCGGACGTCCCCGGGAATTCGATCGCGACCAGGCCTTGCACAAGGCCCTGGCGACCTTCTGGCAATACGGCTATGAAGGCACTTCGATGGCCTTGCTGGTCAGTGCCCTGGGCATTGCCTCGGCGCGCATCTACGCCGCCTTTGGCAGCAAGGAGCAGCTGTTTCGCGAAGTGGTGTCGCTGTACCTGGCCGAGCAGGGCGGCTTTGCCGAGCGGGTCATCAACCGTGGCCTGCCGGTGTGCCAGGCGCTGGAGCAGATCCTCCTCGATGCCATCGCGACCTACACGGCGGCGGACGGCCCGCGCGGTTGCCTGGCGGTGTCATCGACCGCCAGCGGCGGGCCGGATATCAGCGGCGTGCTCGACTGGATGAGCGAGCTGCGCCGCCAGCGCACCCAGTCGATCATCGACTTGCTGCAGCAGGCCCATGGCCGTGGCGAGCTCAAGGCCGATGCCGATCCGCAGGCACTGGGCGATCTGTTCGCTACCTTGCTGCACGGCATTGCCATCCAGGCCCGCGACGGCATTGCCACGGCGCGCCTGCAGGCGATGATCAAACCGGCACTAAGCGCACTGCGCGCGGCCCAGGCCTGATTCAGCGCGCCTGGCCCGAGGCCCGCTCACGCAGGGCCTTGCTGACCTTTGCCTGGATTTCGTAGGCCGGCGTTTCGACGGCGTCGAAGTCGCGCGAGTAGCGCCGGGCGAATTCCGCCACTCCCCATTGCTGGTACTGCTGCACATGGTGCAGTTCGTGGGCCCAGAGCGCGACGTTGTCCTGGGCGTCGGCTTCGTTGCGAAAGACGATGATGTCGATCAGGGTCACGGCGTTGACATCGGGGTTCTGCAGCAGGGCATTGGCGCTGTCCAGCGCCTCTTGGTCGCCAACCTTGTAGCGCGCGGCATCGAGCACCTGGAAGTCATAGAACGGCTCGAGCTGGGCACGGATGTGCAACGGGATCGGCAGCACCGTGCCGGCCGCGGCGGTGTCGCGTGCCTGTTGCAAGGCCATGGCCAGGGAGCTGCTGGCCATGCGCCCGAGGTCGTCGAGCACGGTGCCGGCCTGGCCGAGGTCGATGGGCGAGCAGATGCAACTGCCCAGACAGATTTCATACTGGCCGGCCGGGCAGGCGGCGAGGGCGGTCAGGGGGGCGCTCAGGGCAAGGCTCAGCAGTAGCGACTCAAGAGGCTTCATGCAAAGCCCCGGCAATAAAGTCGCGGGAGGCCTTGAGCACGTCTTGCTGAATCGGCTCGCTGGCCAGCATGCGCGCAATCACCAGCGCGCCCACGCACTGGCTGAGCAGCGCCCAGGCCAGGGCCGGGTCTTTCAGGGTCTGCGCCCAGGCGTGCTGCAGATGGCACAGCCAGTGTTCGGCTTCGGCGCGCACCGGTAACTCGGCGCGGGCGATCTCCGCGCCCAGGGCCGGAATCGCGCATCCGCCTTCGACATTGTGCAAATGGGCCATGCTCAGGTACTGCTCCAGGCAGCGCTCCAGCCGGGCGCGGTTTATCGGTTGCTGGGCGATGGGGCTCTGCGACAGTTCGCGACGCACCACTTCGCTGAACAGGTCGTCCTTGGATGGGAAGTGGTTGTAGAAGGCGCCGCCGGTCAGGCCGATGGCCTTCATCAGCCCGGCCACGCCGGTGCTGCCGAAGCCCCCGCGCTTGGCCAGGGCGCCGCTGCTTTCCAGCAATTTTTGCCGGGTTTGTTCCTTGTGGGTGGTGGAGTAGCGCACGCCGACAATCTCCGCTGGGCTGGCTTGACGAAGCCTGGATCATAGCATAGCGTTCGTTTACTAAATGATCGTTTACTAATGGAGGCGACAGATGACCCAAGGCAAGAAGGTGGTACTGGTGGTAGGGGCCGGCGATGCAACCGGCGGCGCGATTGCCAGGCGTTTTGCCCGCGAGGGTTATGTCGCCTGCGTGACCCGGCGCAGCGCCGACAAGCTGCAGCCGCTGGTGGACGAGATCCGCGCCGCCGGTGGCGAAGCCCACGGTTTTGCCTCGGATGCGCGCAAGGAAGAGGAGGTCGCGGCGCTGGTCGAGGAGATCGAAAGCAGCCTTGGCCCGATCGAAGCCTTTGTCTTCAATATCGGCGCCAACGTGCCCTGCAGCATTCTCGAGGAGACCGCGCGCAAGTACTTCAAGATCTGGGAAATGGCCTGTTTCGCCGGCTTTTTGACCGCTCAGGCGGTCGCGCGGCGCATGGTCACCCGCGAGCGCGGGACTATCCTGTTTACCGGCGCCACCGCTGGTTTGCGCGGCGCTGCGGGTTTTGCCGCCTTTGCCGGTGCCAAGCACGGTATTCGCGCTCTGGCCCAGAGCATGGCCCGCGAGCTTGGGCCGCGCAATATCCATGTCGCCCATGTGGTGGTGGACGGCGCCATCGACACCGCGTTCATCCGCGACAGCTTCCCCGAACGTTATGCGCTCAAGGACCAGGACGGCATTCTCGACCCGCAACACATCGCCGACAGCTACTGGTTCCTGCACAGCCAGCCTCGCGATGCCTGGACCTTCGAGCTCGACCTGCGGCCGTGGATGGAACGTTGGTAAGCCCCTCACCACAACAAGAAAGGAACCGCTGCAGATGAGCAAGACCGTCGAATTCTTCTTTGACCTGGGCAGCCCGGCCAGCTACCTGGCCTGGACCCAGTTACCGAAACTGTGCGCCGAACACGATGCGCAACTGCTGTACCGGCCGATGCTGCTGGGCGGGGTGTTCCAGGCCACCGGCAATGCCTCGCCGGTGATGGTGCCGGCCAAGGCCCGGCATGTGTTCGTCGACTTTCAGCGCTATGCCAAACGCTATGGCGTGACGCTGGCGTTCCCACCGGGCTTTCCGATCAATACCCTGGGCCTGATGCGCGCTACCGTTGCCGTGCAGCGCTACCAGCCAGAGCGTTTCCAGGCCTACCTGAGCGCGATGTTCGAGGCCCTGTGGGTTCGCCAGCGTAATCTTGGCGACCTGCAGGTCCTGACGGGTGTGTTGCAAGAAGCCGGTTTCGACCCCGAGCAGTACCAGGCCTGGACAGCCGCGCCCGAGGTCAAGGCTGCGCTCAAGGATGCGACCGAGGAAGCCGTGCGCCGTGGCGTGTTTGGCGCGCCCACCTGTTTTGTCGGCGAGCAGATGTTCTTTGGCCAGGACCGCCTGGAGTTCGTCGTCGAGGCGCTGGCGGAGCAGGACAGTCAAGTGTAGCGGCGTTATTTTCAGCAACTGTATGGTCGGTCCGGATCGGGACTCCGTTAGTGTCAGTGCAGCCCAATAAAAAAACTGGATGCCTGCCATGCTCGGTTCACTGGACCTGATCACTGCCTTCGTGTTGTTCGCCTTCGTCTCCTCGATCACCCCGGGGCCCAACAACACCATGTTGCTGGCCTCCGGGGTGAACTTCGGCGTGCGCCGTTCGATTCCCCATGCGCTGGGCATCAGCGTGGGCTTCATGGTCATGGTGCTGGCGGTGGGCTTTGGCCTGGGCGAAGTGTTCAAGGCCTATCCGCCGATCTATACCGTGCTGCGTTATGTCGGCGCCGCCTACCTGCTGTACCTGGCGTACAAGATCGCCACCTCCGGGCCGCTGTCGGTCAGCAATCCGGAGAGCCGCAAGCCCTTGGGCTTTTGGGGCGCGGCGGCATTTCAGTGGGTCAACCCGAAAGCCTGGGTCATGGCGGTGGGTGCGATTACCACCTACACCCCGGCTCAGGGTTACGTCACCAACGTCATCGTCATTGCCTGCGTGTTCGCCCTGGTCAACCTGCCCAGCGTGTGCGTCTGGGTGATGTTCGGCAGCGCCTTGCGCACGGTGCTGCAGAACCCGCGCTGGCTGATGCTGTTCAATCTGTTGATGGCGGCGCTGCTGGTGATATCCCTGTACCCCTTGCTGTTTGTAGAATCGAGCTTTTCCTGACATGAGTGCGCTGGCACATGCAGTTGATTCCCTGGTCCCATGACACAAGTGCTGGCTTCCCCCTGCGCGGCTGGCGCTCCCCAGCCAGTGGCAAACCGTTGCTGCATTTTCTCCACGGCAACGGTTTTTGCTGCCTGGCCTACCAGCCATTGCTGGCGCGCCTGGCCGAGCGGTTCGACCTGTGGCTGTGCGATGTCCAGGGCCATGGCGACAGTGATCATGGTGGCCCGTTCGCCGGCTGGAACCGCAGCGCGCAGCTGGCCATCGAAGCCTTCGAGGCCGGGCGCGGCGAATACGGCGAGGTGCCGCGGTTTGCCGTCGGCCACAGCTTTGGCGGGGTACTGACCGGCTTGATGCTGGCGCAGCAACCGCAGTTGTTCCAGCGCGCAGTGCTGCTCGATCCGGTGCTGTTCACCCGTGCGATGATGGGCATCATGGGCGCCGCCGCCCTGGTTGGCCTGCACCGTCGACATGCCCTGGCACGCAAGGCCGCTACCCGCCGCAGCCACTGGCCGGACCGCAGCGCGGCGCGGGCGTCGCTGGAGGGGCGGGGGATCTTCAAGGGCTGGAGCGAATCGGCGTTGCAGGCCTATATCGAACACGCCATCGGCGATTGCGGCGAAGGCGTGGTGCTCAAGTGCCGGCCCAGCCGTGAGGTGGAAATCTTCAGTTCCTTCCCGCGGCGCATGTGGGCTTCGCTGACCCAGGTGACCACCCCGAGCCTGGTGCTTTATGGCCAGTCCACCTATCCCTTCGTGCCGCAGTCGGTGCAGCGCTGGGCCCAGACCAACAAGCATGTCACCGCCAGCCAGGTGCCGGGCGGACACTGCTTCATGCAGGAAGACCCGGCGGCGTGCTGCGAGCAGGTCGAGACCTTCCTGTTGAGGTGATCGGGTCGTTGTCCATTTTGCGACGATAGGTGGCCTGATCACGAGCGAACGACAACGCGCCATTCCCTAAGCTGCCCCTCCACAGACAACAACAGGAGAGGCAGCATGGGACAGGCGCGTTGGCCGTTGCTGTGCGCAGGCGTGTTACTGAGCGGGGCGTGTAGCCAATTTGACGAGGGCCGGGCGCTGGCACCGGCACTGCGGCCCGACGTCGAACTGAGCCGTACCGCCGGCACGCATGCGCAGGCGTTGCCGCAGGATTGGTGGTCGCTGTACCACGACCCGCAGCTGGATCGGCTGGTGCAAGCCGCCCTTGCGCATAACCGCGAGCTGGCCGCTGCCCAGGCTAATGTGCAGGTATTGCTCGGTGGCTTGCGCAGCGCCGCTGCCGGCCGCTGGCCAACGACGCGGCTGGGGTATGGCTATCGCTATGGCCGCGATGGCGATGACCAGACCCTGGCACAAGCCAGCGACAGCCATGCTGACAGCCAGTGGCAGCATGAAGCGCAATTTGCCCTGGACTACGAACTTGACCTGTGGGGCCGGGTTGCCGCCAGCATCGTGGCCGCGCGCGCCGATGCCGAGGCGGCGCAGGCTGCCCGTGATGGGCTGCGGGTCAATGTGGCGGCACAAACCACACGCGCCTACTTGCGCGTGTGCGCCCTCGGCGCTCGCCGCGAGGTGCAGCTTCAATCAGTGGCGGTGCTGCAAAGCAGCCTGGCCCTGACGCGTCAGCAACAGGCCGCCGGGGTCCTCACGGCGCTGGACATCAGCCGCCAGCAAAGCCTGCTGGAGCAGACCCGGGCGCTGTTGCCTCGGTTGCAGGGCCAGCGCCAGGCCGCCTTGTTCGAGCTGGCGGTACTCAGTGGCCAGCCGCCGCAGCACCTGGATCAACAGGCCAGCCATTGCCAGCGCTTGCCCAGCATTGCCCGGCCATTGCCAGTGGGCGATGCCTGGAGCCTGTTGCAGCGCCGCCCGGACATCCGCCAGGCCGAACGCCAGTTGTTCGCCGCGCGGGCACGGATCGACACGGCCAAAGCGCAACTGTATCCGCAGGTGCAGTTTGGCGCGGCGCTGGAGTCTTCAGCGGCCACCTTCGGCGCCATGGGCGACAGCAAGGCGCTGACCTTTGCCATCGGCCCCATGATCAGTTGGCGCTTCCCCAACCGCGCGCAGGCCCATGCCCGGGTCGAGCAAGCACACGCGAGCAGCGACGGCGCACTGGCGCGCTTCGACAGCGTGGTGCTGGGGGCTTTGCGTGACGTCGAGCAGGCCTTGGCGCTGTATGCCGGCGAACGCCAGCAGCGCGCGGCCCTGGCCCGCGCCACCGCCCAGAGCCAGCGCGCCTTCGAGCTTGTCCGGCTGAACCTGGACGCTGGCGCCGTGGACGGCCTGGAGCTGCTCGACAGTCAACGCACCCTGGTCCGCCAGCAGGCCGAGCTGGCCGAAGCCGACTTGCGCCTGTTGGAGCGCCAGGTCGAGCTGTTCCGTGCCCTCGGCGGCGGCTGGCAGCGTACCGACACTCCTCAATCCCTTGCCTTGCACACCGGAGCCCGCCCATGAACCAGGTCGTTACCCCCGATCCGCAGCGTGTCGGCGCGCAATTGACCCGCCGCCGGCACGCCCGCTATGCGCTGGGCACCGCCGGGCTGTTGGCCGTGCTGGCCTATGGCGGTTACTGGTGGAGCAGCGCGCGCTTTTTCGAACAGACCGATGATGCCTACGTGCGCGCCGACTGGGCGCCGGTCAGCGCGCGGCTGGCAGGTTATGTGGCCGAGGTGCGGGTGGCCGACAATGCCAGGGTCAAGGCCGGTGACGTGCTGGTGCGCCTGGATGCCCGCGACTATCAGCAGCGCCTGCGCCAGGCCCGCGCGCAACAGGCCGCCAGCGCCGCGGCCGTGCAGGCACAACAGGCGCGCCTGAGGACCTTCGCTGCGCAACTGGACGAGCAACGCCAGGCCATCGCCCGCGCCCAGGCCGAGCATGCCGCCTGTGCAGGCGAAGCGCGGCGTGCACAGCTCGACTGGCAGCGCTACCGGCAACTGGCCGGGCAACAGGCCGCCAGTGCCCAGCGCCTGGAAAGCGCCAGCGCCAGCCGGGTCAAGGCTCAAGCGCTGTTGCGCGCGGCCGCCGCCGAGCTTGAGCGCCAGCAGGCGCGGCAACAGGTGCTGAGCAGCCAGCGGCAACAGGCGCAGGCCGATCTGGCTGCACGCCAGGCCGCGCTGGAACAGGCCGAGGCCGAGTTGGGCCTGGCCGAGAACGCCCTGGCCGACACCGAAATCCGCGCACCCTTCGATGGCGTGATCGGCCAGCGCAAGGTGCGCCAGCAGCAGTACGTCACCCCTGGTTTGCCATTGCTGGCGGTGGTGCCGGTGGCCCAGGCCTATGTGGTCGCCAACTACAAGGAAACCCAGCTTGAGCACCTGCGCCCCGGTCAGCGGGTCAGGCTTGAAGTCGACACCTTCGGCCGCCACTGGCAGGGCACGGTCGACAGCGTGTCGCCCGGCTCCGGTGCGGTGTTCGCGCTGTTGCCGCCAGACAACGCCACCGGCAACTTCACCAAAATCGTCCAGCGCTTCCCGGTGCGCATCCAGCTCGACCCGCCGGCCGCCGGTGAAGCGCAACTGCTGCCGGGCATGTCGGTGATCGCCACGGTCGATACCCGGGAGGCCGATCATGGCCGCTGAAGACAAAGTCTCGCTGCGCGCCTGGGTGGCGGTGATCGGCGGCCTGTTCGGCTGCTTCATGGCCGGGATGAACGTGCACGTCACCAGTGCCGCCTTGCCGGAGATCGAAGGCGCGCTGGGGGCCAGCTTCGAGGAAGGCTCGTGGATCTCCACGGCCTACCTGGTCGCGGAAATCAGCATGATCCCGCTCACCGCCTGGCTGGTGCAGGTGTTCTCCCTGCGCCGGGTGATGCTGGTGGGCTCGGTGGTGTTTCTGCTCAGTTCGGTCAGTTGCGCCCTGGCGCCGAGCCTGCAGGCGATGATCGCCCTCCGGGTGATTCAGGGCGCCTCCGGGGCGGTGCTGATCCCCCTGTCTATGCAGCTGATCATCACTGAACTGCCGGCCAGCAAGATCCCGCTGGGCATGGCCTTGTTCAGCCTGTCCAACAGCGTTGCCCAGGCGGCCGGGCCATCGATTGGCGGCTGGCTCACCGACGCTTATTCATGGCGCTGGATTTTCCTGTTGCAGTTGCTCCCGGGGGTGGCGCTGATTGCGGCGGTGGCCTGGTCGATCGGCGCCCAGGCCGGGGACCGGCGCAA
>NZ_JH650769.1:21263-33524 GCF_000259195.1 Pseudomonas donghuensis | reverse complement strand
AAAGCGGCGCCAGGCCGACTGGCTGGGCATCGCCGCCATGGCCCTGGGCCTGGGGGCGTTGCAGATCGTGCTGGAGGAGGGCGGACGCAAGGACTGGTTCGACTCCTCATTCATCATCGGTTCCAGCCTGTTTGCAGGTGTCGCCCTGGTGCTGTTCATCCACCGGCAGTTGTGGGGCGAGCGGCCCTTTATCAACCTGCGCCTGCTGGCCAGTTACAACTTTGGCGTCGCCAGCCTGGCCATGGCGGTGTTCGGCGCGGCGACGTTCGGCCTAGTGTTTCTGGTGCCCAACTACCTGTCGCTGGTGCAGGGTTACAACGCCCGCGAGATCGGCATCAGCCTGATCGCCTATGGCATGGTCCAGTTGCTGCTGGCGCCATTGTTGCCGCGGCTGATGCGCTGGCTCAATGCCAAGTTGCTGGTGGCCAGTGGCTTCGCGATCATGGCCTTGGGGTGTTGGCTGGGGGCGCATTTGTCGAACGATGCCGCCGCCAACGTGATCATCCCCTCTACCGTGGTGCGCGGCATCGGCCAGCCGCTGATCATGGTGGCGCTCTCGGTGCTGGCGGTCAAAGGCCTGGACAAGGCCCAGGCGGGCTCGGCCTCGGCGTTGATCTCGATGCTGCGCAACCTCGGCGGCGCGGTGGGCACGGCGTTGCTCACGCAGTTGGTGTCCCAGCGTGAGCGCTTTCATTCCGAGCGTATCGGCGAGGCGGTGACGATGTTCGACGGCGCCTTGCAGCAGCGTCTGCCGCGCGGGCTGGTCGATGTGCAGGCGCCGCAGGTGATGCAGACGCTGAGCCTGATCGATCATAGCGTGCGCCAGCAGGCTTACCTGATGGCTTATTCGGACGCCTTCTACCTGTCGTGCCTGGCCCTGGCCGCCTGCGCCCTGGCCTCGTTGCTGCTGCGTCAGAAAGACGGCTGATCAGTCCGGCTGCGCCGTGCCATAGGCCTGGGCTTTGCCAAAATAGGCTGAGGGCGACACCCCCAGGGTGCGGCGGAACATGGCGCTGAAGGCGCTGGGGCTGTCGTAGCCCAGGTCCAGCGCCACATCGAGGATGGGATGCCCGGCGGCCAGCGAGTCGAGGCTGGCCAACAGGCGCATGCGTCGCAGCCACTGGATGAAGCTCAAGCCGGTTTCACGCTGGAAGGCGCGGGTCAGGGTGCGGGCGCTGGTGCCGATCAGGCGGGCGGCGCGCGCAAGGTTCCAGTCTTCACTGGGCGCATCCCGCAGGGCCTGGCACAGCTCGGCCAGTTGCGGATCGCGGGGGGAGGGCACGTGCAGGGCCATGATCGGCAGCACGCGGATCTCATCGAGGATCAATTGCATGACCCGCTCGTCGCGCCCTGCGCGCGGGTAGTCGGCGGGAATGTCCATGGCGCTGATGATCAGCTGGCGCAGCAGCGGCGAGATGTCGATCACCTGGCAGCCCTGGGGCAGATCCGTGCGCGCTTGTGGGTCGATGAACAGGGTACGCATGCGTACCGCGCCGGCCATCTTCAGGTCGTGTTCGACCGCCGCCGGCACCCACACACCACGCCCTGGCGGCACCACCCAACTGCCCTGCAGCGAGTTGACCGTGATGACCCCGCTCAAGGCGTGGATCAACTGTGCGCGGTTGTGGCAATGGGCAGCGATGCGTTCGCCGTGGCGGTAGTTTTCGGCCAGGGTGAGGATGGGCGGGTTAGTCACGGTGGTAGGCATTCATCCGCTGACCCGAAGGCGGCATAGTTGTTGGATCCAAGGTTCTAAAATGCCATTATTGATGGGTCCTTCTATCTGAATCAAGAGTTACGCATGGCCCAGGCGCTCAACACCCTCGTCAGTTTCGCCACCAGCTGGGGAACCCGTTTCGGCGGTATAAACAGCTTCAACTATGACCTGTTGGGGGCGTTTGCCATCTTGTGCTGCCGGCAAGTCGAAACGGTCTGCGTCGTGCTCTGGGCAAACGACGAGGACTTTGTCGATGCGGCAAGCAAGCAGGTTCGCCTGATTTCGCTCGGGCTGGAAGGGCAGAAGCATTTTTCTCCCGAGCTGAAATCGAGCGTACGCAACGCGCTTGATGCTGAAAAAGTGAGCTTGGGGACGGATACGGTCTGGCTGGGCCATGATCGTATTACCGGAGATATCGCCGTGGCTGCGGCGCACGCATGGAAGGGGCGGTCGGCGCTGATCCACCACATGAGTTACAGCCATTATGAAGCGTTCGCGGAAAACAGCGTGGATGCTCGCGGCAAGGAGGATCAGCAGCGGGCGTTGTTTCAATCTGCCGATGTGGTCATGGCCGTGGGCCCACTGTTAAGAGATGCGCTTCTCGATCTGCGCGAAGACGGCGCCGTTGCGATGCTGGTGCCAGGGTTGCCGGAAATTGACGCGAAAGGAGCGGCGCCGCGTAATTTCAAGGCGATCCTGAGTGGGCGCTTGAGTGAGGACGCGCGCAAGATCAAACAGGCACATCTGGGGGTCGCAGCGTTCTCCCAGGCCATACGAGTCGCGGACACCACGCCTCATCTGGACAACGTGTTCCTTGCCAAAAGGCAGCCGAGCTTGTTGCTGCGTGGCGTCGACTTCGAGAAAAGCGAAAGTGAACAGATCGGCGAAGCAGAACTTGAACTGCGCTGCTTCGCCGAGCAGCACGCGGACCGTGCGTACAACCTTAAGGCGCTGCCATTTACCACAGACCGCAAGGCGCTGTTCACGGATATCCGAAACGCCAGTGTGGCGATGATGCCGTCCTGGCATGAAGGCTTCGGCTTGGTTGCCTGGGAAGCTATTGCGGCGGGTGTGCCAGTTGTCATCAGCGACAAAAGTGGTGCTTACCAGATGCTGGAGGAATGGCAGGAAGGTTTGTACAAGGGGCATGTAACGTCTATCGATGTGCGTGGTAGCAATATCGATCCTTTTTACAAGGAGCAGGACATACAACAGTTGGTCGGCGCGTTGAATGTGGTCGGCAATGATTCGTCCAAGCGCAGGCAGGCCGCTAGTTTGCGTGAGGCGCTGGCAGCTGAGTTTACCTGGACCGCGTGTGCCAGAGCCTGTGCGAACGCATTGGGTTGGGACATTTCTGAATCGGCAACTACATCAGTTCCCAGCGTGTCCACAGCGGCGCAAACGCCACTTGAATTTGACTGGCTCAGTTGCCCTGGCCGATCGAGCGCCGCAATGGGCCACAGCGATAGCCAACTGCTGCGCGCGGAAGCGGCTGTGGTGCCTTTTGACAAGGATCGCGAGCCGTTCTTGAACCTGCAGTTGGACTGGGTCAAGGCCCCCACCCATTCATTGGCAATCAGGCTACTCACCGGTGCTGGAGGGGTGGGGAAAACCCGCCTGGGATTGGAGCTGTGTCAGCGCTTGCGGGAGAGTGGCTGGCTCAGCGGCATACTGTCCAGCGAGTTTACCGCCAGTAGCATGGCTCGGGGGGGGCTGAGCAGCTGAAGGCTGCCAAGCAACCTTCGCTGATTGTGATCGACTATGCCGAAACCCGACAGGACGCATTGCTGGCACTGATTAAAGTCTTGCACAACGGTCGGTTCGAACAGCCGATACGTATACTGCTTCTTGCCCGAGATGGCGGCGAATGGTGGCGGCGGCTGCCAGAACACGACAGCGAGTGTGAAGGCGTGCTTAGCGGGTCGCAAACGAGCGGCCCTTATCAACTGCCTATGCTTCATGAGTCTGTGGCCAGTCGTCAGCGCGCGTATCAGGAAGCCTCGCTGGCATTTGCTCAGCATTTGAACATCGGCGCAGTTGATCTTCAGCCCAACCTTGAAGCCGAGCATTTTGATCGGCCGCTGTTCATCCAGATGGCGGCACTGATGACGTTGCGAGGGGAGTCTGCAAAGTCCGCCGAGGGATTGCCCAGGGCGGTCCTCAACCATGAGTCGGAATATTGGCAGAAGACCTTGGCAGCACAGGGGTTGGCGGACGTCCAGTCGCTCCGTCAAGCGACAATGCTGATGACCTTGTCGACGTTAGTCAGTGGCATACCGACCGCTCGGGTACTCGATGATATTCTCGATTTGAAAGCTGAGGAACGCGCCAATCTTAAGCGTCTCTACGATGTCTTGACCCCGCTCTATCCTGATCGACAAGGGCTGCAAGCACTGCGCCCTGACTTGTTGGGAGAAGCGCTGGTGGCGAAAGTATTGCTGGAGCACGGCGGTTCTGTGTTCGAGCGCGTGCTGGCCGAGGGCAGCGGCAGCCAGGTCCGTTCGGCATTAACGGTTGTTGCACGGATGCTGCGCTATCGGGAGGATCTTGCGCCTGCGGTGTCTGATGTGATTGATCGGCAGTTTTCAGCCACCATGGACGGGTGGATTGCTGTTTGTCTGGAAACCCGCAGCCCACTGCCTGGCATCCTGGAAGGTATTTTTTCGCAGATGAGTCCTAAGCGAAAAATACAAGTGGCCGGTGCGTTGAAGGACAAATTACAGGTTGAAATGATCGCGTTACTTGGATTGCGCCAGCAGGTAGGGGAAGTGCTGGTCGGACACTTTAGTGACAAAAATGACAAGGCTGGACGTAAGGGCGATGTTGCACGGTCGTCCGCCTTGAAATGGCACTCGAAAACGCTTCGCTACATTGGTCAGTCGGTGTTGGCGAAGGACACAATGGAGCAGGCATTGAGTGTCTCGCGATCCATTGCTCAGCGAGATCCAAGGCATACCCCGGCCCTGATAGACCTTCTTTGTGACATCTCTCAGCATCGCGCCGAGTTTGGCATGTCGGACAGTGCCATGTCCGCGATTGAGGAAGCGCTGGTGTTGGTTCGCAAGCACGGCACGATCATGGTACAGCAACGGGCAAAGGTGCTTGGCTTGTATGCACTGCGACTGGATGAGTGCGGGCAGGGCGACAAGGCCATTGACTACGTCAAGCAGTCCTTGGAACTGCATCGAAGTGCCAGCCAGGCCAATATTTCGCAGTACCATAAAAATATGGGGGTTGCGTACAATCGTTACAGTAATTTGTTGGGGAACAACGGATGTGATGAAGATGCCCTTCAGACCGCCAAACGTTCATTGGAGTCTTACCGTCAGCTTATCGAATGCCGCGGATACCCTGATGATCCGGACTGGGTTATCTCGCTGAATAATTATGCCAATCGGTTGTCGCAGCAGGGCGACATGGAAGAGGCTATTTCATATATCGAAGAAGGGTATTCGATTGCCACCAGGCTGGCGGAGGCCAAACCTGAGCGCTTCACAATCGATCTGGCTGACGCGGGGTACAGCTACTCGCTGATTCTCGGCGAGCATGGAAATATTGCCAAGGCGCTTGAGGTGGGCGACGTTGCGTTGAAGGGCTATCAAGGGCTGAATGAAGCTCATCTGCTGTATCGGCACGGCATCGATCGAGAGAAGTGTCGATTGTTAGTGGCCATGTGGCGCTGGCTGGACTCAGGCCAGGACCTGTATGCCGAAGCGAGAAAACCTTTGGAAATGGAAACGCATCCCGAGGTTCAAGGTATTGCTTTTCAGCGCTTGTGGTTGTGCGCGATAGCGGTTCCCGATCAGGCGCATTTGCAAAGCGCTTTCGAGCATTGGGAAAGCCTTAATCGTGCTGATCAACATGCGTGGAAAACAGGTTATTTCTTGATATCGGCATTGGCTGAACATTTTCTGGGTGCTGACGACGCACCCTCCGAATGGCGTACGGAATTCCTGACGTATCTACAAAAGCGCAACGGCCATTTGCCGTTCTGGATGAGCGAAACGCTCAAACGTCTGGGTTGCTCGTTTCCAACGCCATAAGGAAAAAGCGGACATCCCCTTACGCTATATCACTGGCCTCGAACTCCGCCGCGAGAAAATCCAGCAAGCTGCGCACCGACGGCAGCAATCCGCGGCGCGAGGCAAACACCGCATGCACCACGCCGCACTCCGGTGCCCAGTTCGGCGTGGCTTGCACCAGCCGGCCGGCTTCGAGTTCTTCGCGGATCACCACCAGCGGCAGGTGCACCACGCCCACGCCGGCCACGGCGGCCTGACGCAATACCACCAGGTCATCGGTCACCAGCCGCGGGTTGTGCCGCAGGCTGGCGCGGGCGCCGTCGGGGCCGAGCAGGTGCCAGTGATAGTCGCGCTGCGGATAGCCCCAGTGCAGGCTGGGCAGGCTGCTGAGGTCGGCAGGTACCGGCCGCTGCGGCAGGCGCTCAAGCACTGACGGCGCCGCCACCAGGTACTGGGTGCTGCGCGCCAATACCTTCATCACCAGGTCGCTGCTTTCCAGCGGCGGTACGCGCACACGCAGGGCGATGTCGATGCCTTCCTGGATCAGGTCGACCTGACGGTTGGTGCTTTCGATATGCAACTGCACCAGCGGGCACTGGACCATGAAGCGGGTGAGCATGGCCCCCACCCAGAAATCCAGCAGCGCCGTCGGGCAACTCAAGCGCACGATGCCCTGGGGTTCGGCACGGTTGCGCTCGATCAGTTCGGCGGCGCCCTCGGCTTCGACCAGCATGGCCAGGCAATGGCGATAGTAGGCCTGGCCGATTTCGGTCACTGAAAAATGCCGGGTCGAGCGCTGGATCAGGCGCACGCCCAGGCGTTCTTCCAGCCCGGCAATGCGCCGGCTGAGCTTGGACTTGGGCATGTCCAGGGCGCGGCCGGCGGGGGCAAAGCCGCCGTGATCGACCACCTGGGCAAAGTAGTAAAGGTCGTTGAGGTCTTCCACCAGTGTTCTCCAAATGGAACGCTGAGGGCAGTTTAACCGATCTACCGCCGATGTCGTTGCGCTCGTATGGTTATAGCCATGCACGAGAGGAGGCATCTGATGAAAAAGATCCAAGGCGTCTACAGCAGCCCGCACCCGCATTGGGTGGGTGATGGCTTCCCGGTCCGTAGCCTGTTTACCTACGACAACCTGGCCCAGCACATCAGCCCGTTCCTGCTGCTGGACTATGCCGGCCCCCACGACTTCACCCCGACCACCGCACGTCGCGGGGTCGGCCAGCATCCTCATCGCGGTTTTGAAACCGTGACTATCGTCTACCAGGGCGAACTGGAGCACCGCGACTCCACGGGTGCCGGCGGCCTGATCGGCCCGGGCGATGTGCAGTGGATGACCGCTGCCGGCGGGATTCTCCACGAGGAGTTCCACTCGCCAGCCTTCGCCGCCAAGGGTGGCACCCTGGAGATGGTCCAGCTGTGGGTCAACCTGCCGGCCAAGGACAAATCGGCGCCGGCCGGTTACCAGACCCTGCTCAGCACTGACATCCCGCAGGTGCCGCTGGGCAACGGCGCTGGCACCTTGCGGGTAATTGCCGGTGCATTCCGTGGCCATCAGGGGCCGGCGCAGACCTTTACGCCCATGGATGTCTGGGACCTGCAACTGAAGGCCGGCGCGCCGCTACGCCTGCCTAGCGCCGCTGGGCGCAGCACGGCGCTGGTGGTGTTGCGTGGCCAGTTGCTGGTCAACGGCGAGCGCCAGGTCGGTGCCGCGCAACTGGTGCTGTTCGACCGCGCCGGTGACGAGCTGCTGCTTGAAGCGCAAAGCGATGTATCGGTGCTGCTACTGAGTGGCGAACCGCTGGACGAGCCGATTGTCGGTTACGGCCCATTCGTGATGAACAGCGATGCCGAAATCGCCGAGGCCTTCGACGATTTTCGCGCCGGACGCTTCGGCCAGATGAGCGGGCAGGCCGGGCCGCGTCACCACAACTAGTCTCATAAACCCGAAGGAGAATATGCCATGAGTACATTTGCCAACGTTGCCAACTTCAACGGACAGGTCCCGCGCATCGACCCCGATGACGCTGCGATGCTGCTGATCGACCATCAGAGCGGCCTGTTCCAGACGGTCAAGGACATGCCCATGACCGAGTTGCGGGCCAATGCCATCACCCTGGCCAAGATCGCATCGCTCGCCAGGATCCCGGTCATCACCACTGCCTCCGTGCCGCAGGGGCCCAATGGTCCGTTGATCCCGGAAATTCACGAAGCCGCGCCGCACGCCCAGTACGTGGCACGCAAAGGTGAAATAAACGCCTGGGACAATCCCGAATTCGTTGCCGCCGTAGAGAAGACCGGACGCAAGACCCTGATCATCGCCGGCACCATCACCAGCGTGTGCATGGCCTTTCCGAGCATCAGTGCGGTCAATGCCGGCTATAAAGTATTTGCGGTGATCGATGCCAGCGGTACTTATTCGAAGATGGCCCAGGAAATCACCCTGGCGCGCATCATGCAGGCCGGTGTGGTGCCGATGGACACCGCCGCGGTGTGCTCGGAAGTCCAGCGCACCTGGAACCGCGAAGACGCCCAGCAGTGGGCCGAAGCCTACAGTTCTGTGTTCCCGCATTACCAATTGCTGATCGAAAGCTACCTCAAGGCGCAACAGGTGGCCCGCGACAACGAACTGCTCGATTCCCAACGCTGATCCCTCATGTCCGGTGCCCGGCACCGGCGTCTCAACGCAAGGAGTAAGACCATGACCAAGCCCTACGTCCGTCTGGACAAGAACAACGCTGCCGTCCTGCTGGTCGACCACCAGACCGGCCTGCTGTCGCTGGTTCGAGACATCGACCCGGATCGCTTCAAGAACAACGTGCTGGCCGTTGGCGACCTGGCCAAGTACTTCAAGCTGCCGACCATCCTCACCACCAGCTTTGAAACCGGCCCCAATGGCCCGCTGGTGCCCGAGCTCAAGGCGCAGTTCCCCGAGGCGCCGTACATCGCCCGCCCCGGGCAGATCAACGCCTGGGACAACGAAGACTTCGTCAAGGCGGTCAAGGCCACCGGCAAGAAGCAACTGATCATTGCCGGGGTGGTGACTGAAGTGTGTGTGGCCTTCCCGGCGCTGTCGGCCCTGGAAGAAGGTTTTGACGTGTTCGTGGTCACCGATGCTTCCGGTACGTTCAACGAGCTGACCCGCGACTCGGCCTGGAACCGCATGTCGCAAGCCGGCGCGCAGTTGATGACCTGGTTCGGCCTGGCCTGTGAGCTGCACCGCGACTGGCGCAACGACATCGAAGGCCTGGGTACCTTGTTCTCCAACCACATCCCCGACTACCGTAACCTGATGACCAGCTACAACACCCTCACCAACGGCAAATAACGCCGTGCACTGATCAACGGCCGGGTGCTAGCGTAGCCCGGCCGTCGTCGTATCGACATCCCCCTGAAGGGCAGACCTTTGGGGCGCCGAAATTCTGCGAAACCTCTGGCGTCGTGAGGTTTGCGCAGGTGATGATCGGCGCATGAAATCTTCCACCTTGGCTGGCCATCGTCGCACCGTGCGGCCGGGCAGCGTCATCAGCTTCTGGCTGCCCTATCAGCCACCGTTGCACTGGCCGTCGCTGCTGGGGTTCTTTGCCGCGCGGGCGATCACCGGGGTCGAGACGGTCGTGGCGGGGGTGTATGCGCGCAGCTTCGATCTTGCCCAGGGCCAGGGCATCGTCCAGGTGTCTCAGGCGCGTGGGCACCGGCTGAAAGTCACCGTATTCGGCGCCTCTGCGCGAGCGCTGCCAGGTATGCTGGCCAGGGTCCGACGGGTGTTTGACCTGGATGCCGAACCGCACAAGATCCAGGCGCAGCTCAGTCGCGACCCGTTGATGGCGCAACTGATCAGCCTGCGTCCGGGGCTGCGTGTGCCGCGCGGCTGGGACGCGTTCGAGCAAGCCATGCGTACTGTGCTGGGCCAGCAGATCAGCGTGGCCGGGGCCATCACCCTGGCCGGGCGGATGGTGGCGGGCTACGGCCAGCGACTCCCCGCGCATGTGCAGCAGTTGCCCGGCTTGACCCATGTGTTCCCCAGGGCCGAGGCCATTGTTGATGTCGACCTCAGTGGCCTGGGCATGCCGCGCTCCCGGGCCGCGACCTTGTCGACCCTGGCCCGGGCTCTGCGCGAGGACCCGCAGCTGTTTGGCCCGGACCGTGACCTGGAGGCCTGGGTCCAGCGCCTGTGCCGTTTGCGCGGTATCGGCCCGTGGAGCGCCCACTACCTGGCCCTGCGCCAGATGGGCGCGGCCGATGCCTTGCCGCTGGGGGATGTAGCCCTGATCAAGGCCTTGCGCCTGCTGGAGGGCCCCGAGGCGCAACTGGCACAGCGCGCTCAGGCCTGGCGCCCATGGCGCGCCTATGCCGCCCAGCACTTGTGGGCGTCGCTGAGCTGACTCAACCGGACTGGCGCCACTTCACATCGCTAACACCGTAGCGCTTGGCCAGGGGCCTGCTGACTTTTTTCACTTTTTCGTGCCCGTAACGGCCTATTCGACCAATACCGGCGTCGCAACTAGCCCAGTGCCAGGCATCGGCGTTGTCCATCGTTTCGGCGCGGACGATAAAGGACTTGTGATCGCCGTGCAGTTGGTAGTCGATGACGAACAGTTTTGCGTTTTCCATAGGGCTGGAAAGATCCTTACAGAGCAGTGACCAGGAAAATCTCTTCAATGCTTTTAGTGAGTGCTGCGCCTGCAGAAAAATTCCATTGGATTTCAGCCCGTCAGTGGGTGCCGCTGACGCTCAGGTGCCGGGCATCCTTGGCAAACACCACCTGCTCTAGGCGGTGAGCGATACCACAGGCCAACGAGTCATAGGCGGGAATGACCTTTTCTTCGGTCGACAGACAATGAAAAATGTCCAGCTTGCGCTCGGCCTGGGCGGTCTCCTGCTCGAAGATGCGCACGTAGCGCTCCAGGTCGTTGTTCAGGCTCGAGAGGTATTCACGCAGGCGCGAATGGTCCACTGCGCTTTGGCTGAAGTGCCAGGTCATGGGGTGGATGAGAAAGCGTGAATGCGGTGCGGCGACGCGCTCGGCGGCTGCCAGGTACATGATGATGCCCATTGACTCGATGTTGCCGGCATTGACAGCGCACAGCGGTACCGGCAAGGACTTGAGAAAGCTGTAGAGCGAGAACCCGAAGTTGGTGCTGCCGCCAGTGGTCGACAGAAACAGCAGCAACGAGGTGGCGCCATCAGCGATGGCCTGCAGGCACCGATCGCGAAAGCGCTCGGTGGTGTCCTGATCGATCTGGCAATGGAAGTGGATCACCTGTTGGCTCATTGCGCTCTCTCGGGACCGACGCACATGACGTGCGCCGGTCTTTCGTCCGTCAGCTACGGCCGCCACCACTGGGTTTGCGGGGCTGGTCCTTGTCCATGTCAGGCTTGCGGGGCTGGCCAGCTGCGCCGGAGGCCTGGCCACCTTTTTTCCCGGCATCAGATGCTTTTTGCTTGTCGTTAGCGAAATTCCCGGGATTCGAAGTGCCTTTGTTAGCCATGATTCTCTTCCTCTTGTGAATGTTCGCAAGGCGTTTGCCTTACATAAGTTGGGAGACGGCCGCGCTGGGCAAAGTTTGAAATATTTCGCCGCTTCATGACGAACGGTCAGGGCACCGACCATTGCTGCCTTGTATGGGGTAGCGGTGCGGTATCAGCAATTACAATTGGCATCTGGGGCTGGTCGGGTACTAACTCAATATTCGGGCCTTACGACACGAGGATCGAAGCATGTCACTGATTGGTGTTTCTACGCTTGAGCTGTGCCATCTGATCGAACAGGCCTTTCTGCCTGAACGGTGCATCGTGTCCTGCCTCGATGGTGAGCATCTGACCCTTCAACTGGGGCAGGGCGATACCCTCGGCGAGTGCCTGACCGTCACCGGAATCCATGTGCACAGCCTTACCACCTGCCATGAACTGGCCGCCCTGGTCGCCCAGGTGCGTGAAGAACAGCGCCTGGGGCGTAGCCATATTCCCCTTACGCCCCAAGCGATGGTCTGAAGACTCAGCCCGGATGCCCGGTCAGCCAAAGCTGGCCGGGCGCAGGTATTCAGGGTTGAGCACGTTGAACCAGAACAGGATCATCGACACCAGGATGGTCACCAGTACCAACAACCCCACCGCCCAGACACTGGTCGAATACAGCAGGCCGTCTTCCTTGCGCAGGCGCAGAAAAGTCGGCAGGCCAATGTAGAGCAGAAAGGTCGCATAGGCCGACGCCACAGCCAGCACGATCAGCGCCAGCCAGCGTCCGGGGTAGAGCCCGGCGACACCGGCGACGAAGTATGGCGTGGCCGTGTAGGCGGCAAAACCGATGCATTGATTGAGCGTGGGACGTGCGTCGAAGGTGCGTGACATCCAGCGAATGAACCCGCCCATGATTATCAGCCCGAGCACGCTGGTGGCGTACAGCAGCACGCCCAGTTCGGCGGCGCTGGTCACACTCAGGCGTACCCGCTCGGTGCCGGCCAGGCTCCAGCCAATACTGGTGGTGCCAATGAACAGGCACAGGGCGGGAATCAGCGCCAT
>NZ_JH650769.1:0-21253 GCF_000259195.1 Pseudomonas donghuensis | reverse complement strand
CGGCCAGCCCCCAGCCAATACTGGTGGTGCCAATGAACAGGCACAGGGCGGGAATCAGCGCCATCAGCAGCAGGTGCGGCAGGTAGTGACGCGGGTGCAGTTCTTCTTCCTGGCGAATTTCCATCCAGGCGTCGTCGGGGTGGGTGAAGAGTTGAACCAGATGGGTACTCATGGTGACCTCCGAGGGTGAGCAGAGTAGAAAACACCTCTCCCTGTTCTATGGAGACTTGGCCTGCGCTGGGGTTTCATTTTTTTTGAACCACTCCCGGTATTGTCTGGTCACTGACATGTGACTAGCACTACCCAAGGAGTCAACGCCATGAACGCACAAACCTGTGCCTGCCCAGGTTGCAACTGCAAGCTGGGTGAACATCCGGTGATGAGCGAGGGCAGGGCCTATTGTTGCCAGGCCTGTGCCGAGCACCATCCGTCCGGCAAACCGTGCAATAGCAGTGGCTGTGGATGCGCCGCCAGCCCCAAACGCTGACCGAACGGTGGGCGCGTCGCACCGCCGCTCCCACGCGTGTTCACTGTAACTCCAGCTGCAACTGCAAGCCGCCGTCATCGCAGCGCCGGTGATACTGGACAATCCCGCGATAGGTGCGGCCTTCCCAGACAAACGCCACGCTGTGCGAACGCTCAAGCTTGTCGGGTACGGGCGCCTGTACCTGCATGCGCAAGCCAGGCAGGCCGTTGATGTTCAGCGGTGCCAGTTGCACTTCACATTCGGCGCTGTGGGCGATGGGACCGAACAGCGTGTCCTGGACGAAGTCGATCTGCAGGCAGGTCGGGCAGGCCGGGCTGACCTTTCTCATACCAAGGGCCTCCTTCAGTTCTTGCGGTGCGCGCTCTGCAGTTGCTTGGCCATTTCCAGGTGGTGCTTGAGGGTCGCCAGCGTGGACTTGGCAAAGGTGCGCAGATCGTCAGGGTCCGAGGTAGACCGGCTCTCTTCGTCGAACAGGCGCACCGCCTGCTCATGGGCGTCGACCTGATGGGTGGCATAGGCCGCATCGAACGACGCGCCGTCCTGCACCTGCAACATCATCTTGCGCGCCTTGCTGGTGAGGGCTGCGTCATCCGGGACGCTGAAGCCATGTTGCTTGGCAAGATCGAGCAGGTGCTGATTAGCTTTAGTGTGATCCTTGATCATCTGCTGGGCAAATGCCTTTACCTGGGGCGATTGGGTTTTTTCCAGGGCCAACTGGCTGGTCTGGATTTCAGCCATGCCGGCACCGATCGCTTCGCTGACGAAGGCATTGTTGCTGTCAGCCTGGGTACTGGCACTAAGCACGACGCACAGGCACAGGACAAGGCGGATGGGACGGATAAAAGGGTTCATAAGCGGTATCTCCCGGGGCGTAAACAGCATGCAGCTGTTAGTTTTACGAAAGGCCCCAGGCGTCAGAGTTCAGCCCGATTGCTGTCTACGGACCACTGGCGCCACGGTGTATGCTGCTGGCCAGCCAGTAATCGAGTTGCATCAACGGCAACGTGTTCGTCGTCACCGGTGGCAATCCGCTGTCCTGACGGCAATCGCAGCAAACCTTCGGCGCCTGGCGCAGTCACAACAGGTAAGGGGTGGTCCAAACGCCCCATGGGAGGGCCCCATGACCATTATCTGTCTGTTCAAGGGCTGCCACTGGTGCGATGAGCCCGAGGGCGAAGGTGCGCTGCTATGCCAGCGTTGTGAGCGCTGCGGCGCCGTGCGCTGGCACGCTACGTGTTAAGAGGAAAGAGGTCATGGCCAGAGCCATCTGGAAAGGTGCAATCAGCTTCGGCCTGGTGCATATCCCGGTGTCGTTGAGTACTGCTATCAGCAGCGACCGGGTCGACTTCGACTGGCTCGACGAGCGCAGCATGGAGCCGGTGGGCTACAAGCGGGTGAACAAGGTCACCGGCAAGGAGATCGCCCGCGAGCATATCGTCAAGGGCGTGCAGTATCAGAAGGGCCAGTATGTGGTGATCAGCGAAGAGGAGATCCGCCAGGCGCGCCCGCAAGCGACCCAGACCATCGACATCTTCTCGTTCGTCGACAGCGGCGAAATCCCTCTTCAGCAGTTCGACACCCCGTACTACCTGAGCCCCGACCGGCGTGGCGGCAAGGTCTATGCCTTGCTGCGCGAAACCCTGGAGAGCACCGGCAAGGTGGCCCTGGCCAAGGTGGTGCTGCACACCCAGCAGCACCTGGCGCTGCTGCGCCCGCTCGAGGACGCGCTGGTGATGATCACCCTGCGCTGGCCCGAGGAAGTGCGCGGCCTGGACAGCCTGGACCTGGACGCCAGCGTGCGCGATTCAAGCCTCGACAAGCGCGAGCTGCAAATGGCCACGCGCCTGGTCGAGGACATGAGCGGGCATTGGACGCCCGAGGACTATCGTAACGACTTCAAGGACACCATCATGAGCCTGGTCGAAGAGAAGGCCCGCCAGGGCAAGATCGCCACGGTCGAGCCGCTGGAGGGCGAAGGCGAACAGAAAAGCGCCGACATCATCGACCTTACCGAACTGCTCAAACGCAGCCTGGGCGGGCGCAAGCCGGCCGCGAAGAAGGCGGCGCCGGCCGCGAAAAAACCGGCAGGCACCAGCAAGCCGCGCAAGAAAGCCTGATCAGTCCGTCACTGGCGTTTCATGCAGATGGCGCCAGCGCAGGGCGCCATTGGTGTTGTGTTCGAAGACCACGGTCGAGCGCCGTACTGAGCGGTTGCCTGCCGCGTCGGCCTGCCACTCGCGATAGCTGACCACCGACAGGTTCGGGCCTGTGGCGATCAACTGCAGCTCATCGATGCCGATTTCCAGGCCCGCACGCTTGCCGTAGGCGTGCTGAAACACACTGTGCAGGCCTTGGTAATCGATCACCTGGCCGGGCAGGGTGATCATTGAGAATTGCCGGCTGAAACGCGCCATCAGCGCGTCGAACTGGTCAGCCGGGGCGTTGCCCGACAGCCATTGCTCAATGGCGACGTGGGCATTGATGACTTCCTTGAATGCGGGGGTGTTTTGGTTCATGGGCAGGGCTCAGGTAGGGGTGGTGCAAAGCCCCAGGGTGCGAGCCCCGGGCAGTTTGAAAACCATCGGCAGCGGTAGCAGGGTCAGCAGCGCAGCGAGGATGAAGCTGTGGGCAAATGCTTGCGGCGCCGGCAGCAGATGATTGAGCGTGGCGCCGAGCACGGCGACGCCGAGGCAAAAGCTCAGTTGCCGGTTGAGGTTCCACAAGGCGCTGGCCTGGCCCATCTGCTCCGGCGCGATGGCCAGGAATGCCAGGCTTTGCGCACTGCTGCTGCACAGGCTGCTGCCAAGGCCCAGCAGGGCGAAAATCAGCGCCAGCCAGGCCGGATGCGCAGCGACCCACGGCGAGGCCAGCCACAACAGTGCAGTGCATTGGATCAATATCCCGGCGCTCAGCAGGCGTTTGGGCCCGGTCAGGTTGAAGCGCCAGCGGACAACGGCAATGGCACCCAAGGCGCCCAGCGCCCAGGGCAACATCAGCGCGCCGGTGGCTGTGGCGTTCAACCCAAGGCGCTGTTGCAGGTACAACGCCGCCACCAGGTTGGCGCCGATGAATACGCCCGGCACGCACAGGTAAATCAGCATTGCCGTGCGCAGCAGCGGCTGGCCGAGCAGGCGCAGGTCAAGCATTGGCTGTGGGGCAGGCAAGGGCAGGTTCGCAGGCAGCCAGGCCAGCACCAGTACGCCTGCAATCAAGGTCAGCGGCAGCATGGCCAAGAAGATCCAGCGCCACGAACCCTGATCGACCACCACGCCACCCAGTGCCGGCGACACGGCCGGGACCAGCAGGGCCACCATCATCACCAGCGAGGTCAGGTGGTGGCGCTGCTCGGGTGCATATAAGCGATAGGCCATGGCCTGGCCCACCGGAATCAGCAGGCCGCCACCGAGGCCTTGCAGCAGGCGCCAGGCGAGCAGGCCCTCGATCGAACCGGCGCTGCCCGCAAGGGCCGATCCCAGGCCGAACAGCGCCAGCGAAAGCAGCAGTGTCTGGCGTTCGCCCAGGCGCGCGGCCAGCCAGGTGCCCAGCGGGATCACCAGGGTCAGGCCGAGCATGTACAGGTTGCTGGTCCAGCTCAGTTGCGCCACCGAGGCGTGCAGTTCCTGGCCCAGCGCCGGGTAGGCGGCGTTGAGGGCGAACATGTTGAGCAGGTCGAGGGTGAAACCCAGCAGGTAGACCAGGGTGACTTTCGCACGATAAGGCATGAGCAGTTCGATGGGCCGGAGAAAAGCGCAGTCTAGAGACTTGCAGGTGCTTGAATAAGACGCGAAAACCCGGCAGATTGGTTGAATTATTTTGACAATGGCGAAGGCATTGCATGGTCAGCCTCGACCGATTCGAACTGTTTTGCGCGGTAGTCCAGGCCGGCTCCTTCACGGGAGCCGCCGAGCGCTTGCAGCAAACCCGCGCTGCGGTCAGCTTCAGTATCAAGCAGCTGGAAGCTGAACTGGGGGTCACCCTGCTGACCCGCACCACCCGCCGGATCGCCCTGACTGACGCCGGTGAGCGCTTTTACCAGCGCTGCCTGCAGGTGGTCGAAGACGCGCGCATCGCCATCGACGAGGCGCGCGCCGAACACAGTGGCTTGCAGGGCAGCTTGCGGATTACCTCCACGGTCGAGTACGGGCTGAAAGTCCTCGCCCCGGCACTGCAGGCGTTCTGCCGCCTGCACCCGGGGCTGAGCGTGCGCCTGGAGACCCATACGGCGCAGGTTGACCTGGTGCGCGAGCGCTTCGATGTCGCCATTCGCCTGGGCCAGGCGCAGGACTCCAATTATCGCGGCGTGTGCCTGGCGACCTACAACGTGCGCCTGGTGCTGGCGCCAAGCCTGTTGGCCGTTCATGGGGCTCAGCTGATCAACGCCCCCGAGCACCTGGCTAACGTCGCGCAACTGGTGCACAGCCGTTTCGAGCAGAACAATCGCTGGGAGCTGCTGGGCGACAAGGGGCGCCGCGCAGTGTTCGCGCCGCAGGGTACGCCGTTGCTGGTGGCCGACAATGCCTCGATCCTGCGTGCCTTTGCCCTGCAGGGCGCGGGCGTTACCTTGTTGCCCGACTGGCTGGTGGCCGATGACCTGGCCAGCGGGCAGTTGCTCGACGGCCTGCCCGGGTACCGCTTCGCGGCGCAGAGCGTGTATGCCCTGTATCCGTCCAGCCGCCATGTACCGCGCAAGGTTCGCGCCTGGATCGATTTCATCAAGGCCTGGCTGGCGATGCCCGAGCCGGGTCGCCGAGGTTGTTGAGAAAGTGCCCCAGTCGCCGGGCAGGCCGCGTTGTTTGATGCGTTACTCGAAACAGCGTGCCGATACGCTCATGTGAACACCAGTTCGAACGGTTGCAGCAGGCGTGCCAGGGCCTCGCGGTCGAGGACCGGCGGGGTCTGCTCGTCGGCCTGCAGCTGGCTGGTGTGGGCGGCGACGGCCTGCTGCTTGAGGGCCAGCACCGCGCGGTCGAGGAACAGCTTGTGGGCGCGCTGCCAGGGCAGGCGCGGGTCGCTGGGGCGGGCCCAGTGCCAGGCCCAGATCGGCACTTCGATCAAGCGCGCACCGACGGTTTCGCAAGCGCGGGCACAGGCGCGGCCGACCGCTTCATGGTCGCAGTGGCCGTCCAGGCGCCAAGTGGTCAGGACCCGGTCGCTGGCGCGCAGCAGTTGCACCAGGCGTTCGGCCAGCCAGCGTTCATGATTGGCCACGGCGCCGTCCGCCAGGCCCAGGCGCAGCCAGCTCAGCCGGCTCAGGTCCAGGCCCAGGCGGCGCAAGGCATCGGCGCTTTCCCGCGGGCGTTGCTGGCGCAGGCGTTCGCTGGTCCAGTGGCGCGAATCAGGATGGCTGGCTTCGCCGTCGCTGACCGAGATCAGCAGCAGATCCTGCTCGCGGCCACGCATGCCGGCCAGCACGCCGCCGCAGCCGAGCACTTCGTCATCCGGGTGCGGGGCGACCACCACCAGGCGGCCGCCACGCGGCACCAATTGATCGTGGCTGATGGCCGGCACCGCTTGCAGGGTCGTGGAGGATTGCCAGTGCGCCAAGGGCGTGCCCGGTGCCTGGATCGGGTTTTGCGGTCGCTGCAGGGTCATAGCCGCCAGCCTCCCTCGAGGGGTGTACTCAATTGTCGGCCCAGTTCGGCCAGGTCGCTCATGATTCAACGCCCATGCGTCGGCGCAGGTCCTTGCTGATCGACTGCCGCACCCGGCCATAATCGGCCCAGGGGTCATCGCCTTCGACCAGGCGTTTGCCGAGGTTGAGCAGGTTCCACTGGTTGGCGCCTTCAAGCTCAGTCAGCTCTTCGCGGCGAATCGGCACCGACACCGGCAGGCCCGCGCGGGCGCGGAGCGAATAGGCGCAGACGGTGGTCGCGCCTTTGCCGTTGCGCAGGTAGTCGATGAAGATCCGCCCGACCCGGTTCTTCGGCCCGGACACCGCCGACAGGCGCTCGGGGAACAGCCCGGCCAGGTGCTGGACCATGGCTTGGCTGAAGGCCTTGACCTCGTCCCAACCGGCACGCCGGGTCAGCGGCACGACGATGTGCATGCCCTTGCCGCCGCTGGTCTTGAGGAACGACTGCAAGCCCAGTTCATCGAGCAGGGCCAGGGTCAATTGAGTGGCTTCGAGCATGGCCTTCCACGGCAGCGCCGGGTCCGGGTCGAGGTCGAGAATCAGCCGGTCGGGCGTGTCGAAGTCCTTGGCGGTGGCGTTCCAGGTGTGCAGTTCGAGGGTGTTCATCTGCACCGTGCCGAGCAGTGTTTCGACCCGGTCGATGATCATCAGCGCCTGACCGGCTTCGGCCTTGTCGTGGCGCTCAAGGCCGGGGATGTTCAACGGTGTGGCGTTCTTCTGGAAGAACAGCTCGCCGGCCAGCCCGTCGGGTGCCCGCACCAGGGCCACCGGGCGGCGCTTGAGGTGCGGCAGGATCCACTCGGCGACCTGGGCGTAGTATTCGCCGACCTGGCGCTTGGTGATACCGGTGCTGGCGTCGACCACCCGTTGCGGGTGGGTCAGCTGCAGTGTGGGCGTGTTGCTTGCCGGGCTTTTCACGGGCTGCTCCAGGCCAATGGCCTTGGCCGGTTTGTCGTCACGCAGGCCATGGAACACCGAATGGCGCACCACGCCGTCGCGGGTCATCTGCGCATAGGCGACCTCGGCCAGCAGCTGCGGCTTGAGCCAGTGCACGCCTTTGGCCTCGGCGCCGGTTGGCGGCGTGGGCAATGGCGGCTTGCCGACTTCAAGCGGCGCCAGGCGTTGATGCAGGTGGGCAAGGGTGGCACTGTTGAAGCCGGTACCGACCTTGCCGGCATAGCGCAGCTCGCCGCGCTCATCGTGCAGGGCCAGCAGCAGCGCGCCAAACGCTGCGCGCGAGCCTTTGGGGTCGGTGAAGCCGACGATCACGAATTCCTGGCGCTGCTTGCACTTGAGCTTGATCCAGTCGCTGCTGCGGCGGTTGACGTAGTGGCTGCCCAGGCGCTTGCCGATCAGGCCTTCCATCTTCATCTTGCAGGCGCTGTCGAGCAGCGATTCGACACGCTGGTCAAAGCCGGCAGAGAAACGCAGGCACTTGTCGTCGGCCTTCTCCAGCAGCGCGGCCAGGGCCGAGCGGCGCTGTTCCAGCGGGCACTGGCGCAAGTCCATGCCGTTGAGGTACGGCAGGTCGAACAGGCAGTAAACGATCTGCTCGTCGCAGGCCTGATCGAAGGCATTCTGCAGCGCCTGAAAATCCGCAACGCCGTGCTCGTTGGCCACCACCATCTCGCCATCGAGCCATGCCGATTGCACGCCGAGCCCGGCCAGGGCCTTGGCCTGTCTGGGCAACTTGGCGGTCCAGTCATGGCCGTTGCGGGTGAACAGGCGTATTTGCTCACCGTTGATGCGGGCGAGGATGCGGTAGCCGTCGAATTTCACTTCGTAGTCCCAGTCGCCCTCGGGGGGCGTCTCTACCAGGGTCGCCAATTGCGGTTTGAACGAAGCGGGCAAAGCGGCTTTGCTGGCGCCGTCGAGCTTGGACTTGCTCGCGGGCCTGGCCTTGCGGGTGGTTTTGTTCGCCGCTGCCCTGGGGCGGCGGGCAGTCAGGCTGCGTTCGCTGAGCACGCTGTCGGGCTCTGCTTCGAGGATGTCGTAGTCTGCTTGCGGGCGCGCCTGGGCATCGTCGGACTTGACCAGCAGCCACTGCTCCTTGGTGCCGGCCAGGTGGGTGCGAAACAGGTTCCAGGTGCCGGACAGCTTCTCGCCCTGCAGGCGAAAGCGCAGCTTGCCTTTGGCATAGGCCTTGCGCGGGTCTTCTTCGGGAATCCACACACCGCGGTCCCAGACGATTACCTCACCGGCGCCGTAATGGCCTTCGGGGATACGGCCTTCGAAGTTGGCGTAGTCCAGTGGGTGGTCTTCAACGTGCACCGCCAGGCGCCGGATTTTCGGGTCCAGCGACGGGCCCTTGGGGATGGCCCAGCTTTTCAGGGTGCCGTCCAGTTCCAGGCGAAAGTCGTAGTGCAGGTGGCTGGCGTGGTGTTTCTGGATGCAGTACTGCAGGGCGTGGGCGGCTTTTTTGCCCTGGGCATGGCTACCCACAGGCTCCGGGGTGGCGTCGAAATTGCGCTTGCGTGCGTACTCCTGCAACGGCTTGGCCATGGCGGTGTCCTGCTGCTTATGGGCGGCTCCTAAGGATTGGGATCGGACGGCTGGGGTGAGAGTTCAATCGGCTTTGTTCGAGGTGGGGCTGCTGCGCACCCCATCGCCGGCAAGGCCCCACAGGTGTCGAGCGCACCGCTATCCTGTGGGAACCGGCCTTGCCGGCGATCGACCGCGAAGCGGTCGCCGTATCAGCCTTGCTTCTTGATAATTGCCTCACTGATGCTCGCCGGCGCTTCAGCGTACTTGGTGAACTCCATGGTGTAGCTGGCCCGGCCCTGGGTCATGGAGCGCATCTGCGTGGAATAGCCGAACATCTCGCCCAATGGCACTTCGGCGCGTACCACCTTGCCCGCCGGCGTCTCGTCGCCTTCCTGGATCATCCCGCGACGGCGGCTCAGGTCGCCCATGATGTCGCCCTGGTACTCCTCGGGGGTCACCACCTCGACTTTCATCACCGGCTCCAGCAGCACCGCGCCGCCTTTTTGCGCCAGTTGCTTGGTGGCCATTGACGCTGCGACCTTGAAAGCCATTTCGTTGGAGTCGACATCGTGGTACGAGCCGTCGAACACCGTGGCCTTCAGGCCAATCAGCGGATAACCGGCCAGCACGCCGTTCTGCATCTGCTCTTCGATGCCTTTCTGGATCGCCGGGATGTACTCGCGCGGCACCACGCCGCCGACTACTTCGTTGACGAATTCCAGGCCCTCTTTGCCTTCCTCGCCCGGGGCGAAGCGGATCCAGCAGTGGCCGTACTGGCCGCGCCCGCCAGACTGACGGACGAACTTGCCTTCGATCTCGCAGGTGTTGCGGATCTTCTCGCGGTAGGCGACTTGCGGCTTGCCGATATTGGCCTCGACGCCGAACTCGCGCTTCATGCGGTCGACGATGATGTCCAGGTGCAACTCGCCCATGCCGGAGATGATGGTTTGCGCCGTCTCTTCATCGGTGCGCACCCGGAACGACGGGTCTTCCTGGGCCAGCTTGCTCAGGGCGATGCCCATTTTCTCTTGGTCGGCCTTGGTTTTCGGCTCGACCGCCACCGAGATCACCGGGTCCGGGAAGTCCATGCGTTCGAGGATGATCGGCTTGTTGATGTCGCACAGGGTGTCGCCGGTGGTGACGTCCTTCATGCCGATCAGCGCGGCGATGTCGCCAGCGCACACGTCCTTGATCTCGGCGCGCTGGTTGGCGTGCATCTGCACCATACGGCCGATCCGTTCCTTCTTGCCCTTGACCGAGTTGAGCACGGCATTGCCTGAGCTGAGCACGCCGGAGTAGACCCGGGCAAACGTCAGGGTACCGACGAACGGGTCGGTGGCGATCTTGAAGGCCAGCGCCGAGAACGGTTCGTTGTCGTCGGCGTGGCGCTCCAGGTGCTTGTCTTCGTCGTCCGGGTCGGTGCCGTTGATCGCCGGGATTTCCGAGGGCGCCGGCAGGTAGTCAATCACCGCGTCGAGCATCAGCGGCACGCCTTTGTTCTTGAACGACGAGCCGCAGATCGCCGGCACGATCTGGTTGGCCAGGGTACGCTGGCGCAGGCCGGCCTTGATCTGTTCGTTGCTCAGCTCCTGGCCGTTGAGGTACAGCTCCATGAACTCGTCATTGGCCTCGGCGGCGGCCTCGATCATGTGTGCCCGCCACTCGCGGGCAAGCGCCAGCATGTCGGCGGGAATCTCTTCTTCGCGGTAGCTGGTGCCCTGGTCGTCCTCGTTCCAGTAGATGGCCTTCATCTTCACCAGGTCGATCTGCCCGGCGAAGTGCTCCTCGGCGCCGATCGACAGCTGGATCGGCACCGGGTTATGGCCCAGGCGCTGATCGATCTGCTTGACCACGCGCAGGAAGTCGGCGCCCTGGCGGTCCATTTTGTTGACGTAGGCCAGGCGCGGCACATGGTACTTGTTGGCCTGGCGCCAGACCGTTTCCGATTGCGGCTCGACGCCATCGGCGCCGCTGAACACCACCACCGCGCCGTCGAGCACGCGCAGCGAACGCTCCACCTCGATGGTGAAGTCGACGTGGCCGGGGGTGTCGATGATGTTGAAGCGGTACTTGTCGGGAAATTGCTTGGTCGAACCCTGCCAGAACGCCGTGGTCGCCGCCGAGGTGATGGTGATGCCGCGCTCCTGCTCCTGGGCCATCCAGTCCATGGTCGCGGCGCCGTCGTGCACCTCGCCCATCTTGTGGTTGACCCCGGTGTAGAACAGGATGCGTTCGGTGGTGGTGGTCTTGCCGGCGTCAACATGGGCGACGATGCCGATATTGCGGTACAGCTCGATGGGAGTGGTGCGCGCCATGAGGGGTCACCTGTGTGTGATGCGGATGAAGAGGGTATTCCCAAGGTAGCAGAAGTGCGGCGGCTTGCACGGCGGTCCATGGCTGAAGCAGGTTCATCCATGGCCTGAGTAACCATCGGTTGTAAAGCCTGCGGCGCTGACGCTTAATCCTTCTATCCGCTTGCCGATGGAGTCGCCCAATGCCGCTGGAACAATCCGTTAATGCCTGGTGCCAGAGTCATCCGTTGATCGCCGAACTGGTGGCGTTGCGCCCTACCTGCTGGTTCAACCCGGCCCTGGCACCGAGCGCCGAGGCCCTGGGGGACGTGGCGCTGACGGCTGCGGATATCCGTGAAGCCAGCGCCAGGCTCGAGCGCTTTGCCCCGTACATTGCCTCGGCGTTCCCCGAGACCGTGCCCAGCGCCGGTATCATCGAATCGCCCGTGTTGCCGCTGCGCGCCCTGCAGGCGGTGCTCTGTGCCGAACAGCACCTTGCGCCAGCCGGTGAGCTGTGGCTCAAGGCCGACAACCTGTTGCCGATTTCCGGTTCGATCAAGGCCCGCGGCGGCATCTATGAAGTGCTCAAGCATGCCGAAGACCTGGCCCTGGCAGGCGGTTTGCTGCGCCCGGGCGACAGTTACGCCACGCTTGACAGCGATGAGGCCCGGGCATTCTTCGGCCAGTACAGTGTGGCGGTCGGCTCCACCGGCAACCTCGGCCTGTCGATCGGCATCATCAGTGCGCGCCTGGGCTTCAAGGCGACGGTGCACATGTCCGCCGACGCCCGTCAGTGGAAAAAGGATCGCCTGCGCGCCTGCGGCGTCGAGGTGCGTGAGTACAGCGCCGACTACAGCGTGGCGGTGGAGCAGGGACGCCAGGAGGCCGAGGCCGATCCGCGTTGCCATTTCGTCGATGATGAAAACTCGCTGAACCTGTTCCTTGGTTACGCCGTGGCCGCCGAGCGCCTGCAGCGCCAGTTGGCGGAGCAGGGCATCCAGGTCGACGCCGAGCATCCGCTGTTCGTCTACCTGCCCTGTGGCGTCGGCGGTGGCCCAGGTGGCGTGGCCTTCGGCCTCAAGCATATCTTTGGCGATGCGGTGCATTGCCTGTTCGCCGAGCCGAGCCATTCACCGTGCATGTTCCTCGGTGTGTACACCGGCTTGCACGACAGTGTCTCGGTGTATGACTTTGGCATCGACAACCAGACGGCCGCCGACGGCCTGGCGGTTGGCCGCCCCTCGGGCTTTGTCGGCCGCTCGCTGCAGCGCCTGATCGACGGCTACTACACCGTCAGCGACGACACCCTGTACCGCCAGCTTGCGCAAATGCACGCCTGTGAGGGCATCGAACTTGAGCCCTCGGCGCTGGCCGGGGTGTCGGGGATGTTCAGCGTGATGCAAGAGCAACAAGGCTACCGTCAGCGCTTGGGCTTGAGTGATGAGCGCATGGCCCGTGCCACCCACCTGGTCTGGGGCACCGGCGGCAGTATGGTGCCGCGCGACGAAATGGACCGCTACCTGGCCAAGGGCCGTGCCGTGCTGGCCGGGCGCTGAGCATGCTCAACCTGCCCGATCGCCTAGGCATGCGCTTGAACGGCGCCCAGTTCGCCAACCTGCATACCTTCCTTGCGGTCGCCCGGCACCTGAGCTTCAGCCAGGCGGCGCAGGAGCTGTGCCTGACCGCCAGCGCCGTCAGCCACCGTATCGCCCGCCTGGAACAGGCGCTGGCACTGCGCCTGTTCGAACGGCTGACCCGGCGCATTCGCCTGACCGCTGAAGGTGAGCGGCTCTATCAGGTGCTGCAAGGCTTCGAGGCGCAACTGCAGGAAGCCCTGCAGCCGTTGACGACGCAGGTCAGCGGGGCCCTGAGCCTGTATGTACGGCCTTCGGTGGCCCAACACTGGCTGGTGCCGCGCTTGGCAGATTTTCAGCAGCGTTATCCGCAACTGAGCCTGGACATTCGCACTGGCAACGCCCCGGTGGATTTTCGCACCCGGCCAGTGGACCTGGCCTTGCTGTACGGCCACGGCGATTTTCCGGGGCTGGTCAGCCGATTGCTGATGGACGAGCGGATAGCCCCGGTGTGCAGCCCGCAGTACGCCGAACGCCATGGCTTGATCGGCCACCCCGAGCGCCTGGCCCAGTGCACCTTGCTGCACGACGCGCTGGCCTGGGAGCACGCGGCCTTTGACGCCGAGTGGCAACGCTGGGCCCGCGAACAGAACCTGCAACAGCACCTGCCCGCCAGCCACCTGACCTTCGATCGCTCCGACCTGTGCAGCGCCGCTGCCCGCCACCATGCCGGCGTGGCCATGGGGCGCCAGCGCCTGGTGCAACCGTTGCTGGACCAGGGCGCGTTGATCCTGCCCCTGGGCGGCTTCAGTCAGGCGGCGGGGCAGGGTTATTACCTGGTGCATCCGCCGCGCGAGCCGCTGGCGCAGCGCGTGCGGGTGATGATTGAGTGGCTGCGTGAGTGTGCGCTCAGCTGACCTCGGCCGTCGTGCACAGGCGTGCCAGTGGCGTGAGCTCGCGGGCAAAATGTTCGATGGCCAGCACGTAGCCGTGGGTGCCGAAGCCGGCCAGCACCGCCTTGGCCACCAGCGACACATAGGAGTGGTGGCGGAAGGCTTCACGGCGATGGACGTTGGAGATATGCACTTCGATCACTGGCACCTCGGCGGCAATCAAGGCGTCATGAATCGCCACCGAAGTATGGGTCCAGGCACCGGGGTTGATGACGATCCCGGCGACCCGGCCACGGGCCTGGTGAATCCAGTCGATCATCTGCCCTTCGTGGTTGGTCTGCTGGAACTCAAGCTTCAGTTCCAGCCGGCTGGCGGCCTGCTGGCAGAGGTTTTCGACATCGGCCAGGGTCTCCCGGCCGTAAACCTGCGGTTGGCGCAGGCCGAGCATGTTCAGGTTGGGGCCATTGAGCACGAGCAGGGTTTTCATGGTGCAGGTTTCCAGTCTGGGGGTTGGCGCGCAGGGCGTCGTAGGCGGGTAAAAAGGGCTCAGAGGCTGTCGGTGGCGACGATCTGGCCGCTACGCGCGGCGCTGCTGATGGCCTCGACAATCTGCACATTGCGCAGACCGTCGCGCACGCTTACCAGCGGCGGCTCGTGGCCGCGAATCACCTGGCAGAAGTGTGCCAGCTGGCGGGCCAGCGGGTCGGCGCTGTGCAAGGGCACCACGGTGCTGGTGAAGGGCTTCCACCACGAGCGGTCGGCGCGCTGCTCGTAGTACTTCAGGCGCATGCTCGGGATCGACAGTGAGCCCCGGGTGCCGCTGATCACATAGCAGTCTTCGTCGGCGTAGCTGGGGTAGTCGAGGTTCTCGCCCGTGGTCTGCTCCCAGCTGCGGGCGCAGGCGGCGGTGTCGGACAGCATGAAGGTGCCCAGGGCGCCGCTGGCAAAGCGCAGGCTGATGGCCACGCTGTCTTCCACGGCAAAGCCGCGGGTGGCGCTGGAGGCCTGGGCCTGCACGGCGACAATCTCGCCGCACAGCGAACGCAGGTTGCCGATCTCGTGGATCATGTTGATCAGCACCGGCCCGCCGCCGATCTGGCGGCGCCAGGGCGCAGCGTCGAAATAGTCGTCGGGTTTGTAGAACAGCGCGCTGCCCATCACCGCCACCAGGTTGCCCAGCAGGCCTTCGGCGATCACCTCGCGGGCCTTGGCCAGGATCGTGCTGTGGGCACGATGATGGCCGACCAGCAGCCGCGCACCGGTTCGCTCGGCGATGGCCAGCAGGCGCTTGCCTGCTTCCAGCGTGTGCGCCAGCGGTTTTTCGATCAGCACGCCAATGCCGTGTTCAACGCAGGCCAGGGCGCCTTCGACATGCAGGTGATTGGGCGTGGCCAGGATCACCGCGTCCGGGCGCTGTTCGGCGAACAACTGCTCAAGGCTGGGGTAGAGGGCAACGCCGTGGCTGGCCGCGAGTTCGGCGGCGGCCGGGGCCGGGTCGACCAGGGCGGCCAGTTCGCACTCGGCGCTGGCCTGGATCAGTTCGATATGCCGGCGGCCAATCAGGCCGGCACCGGCGACGGCAATACAGATCGTGTGCATGGCGCTCTCGTTATTGTTATGCGGACCGCGGCAACGGTTTTGTGAGAGGCTAATAAAAAACTCCCAGGAGATAATCGGGCCAGATGAAGAATCAGAATGCGCTATTAGCGAATAATGACCCGCTGCTGCGCGACCTGCAGTTGTTCTGCGAAGTGGCGCGGCGCTCCAGCTTCATCGCCGCCGCCACCGAGATCGGCCTGTCGCCGGCCCATGTCAGCAAGCGCATCGCCACCCTGGAGACGCTGCTGGGGGTCAAGCTGTTCAACCGCACCACACGGCGGGTGAATATCACCAGCGATGGCGAAGCGGCGTTCATCTGGGCGCAGAAGATCCTCGAGAATGTCGAGTCGATGCTCGAGGCGTTGTCCGGGGCCCACAGCGAACCGCGCGGCACCTTGCGCATCAGCACCAGCCTGCGCCTGGGCCGCGAGCACATCGCGCCGATCCTGTCGCTGCTGCGCAAGCGTTATCCGACCCTGGATATCTGGCTGGAGCTGCTCGACCGGCGGGTGGACCTGATTGGCGAGAATTTCGATATCGACATCCGCGTCGGTGAGGTGCAGGAAAAACACCTGATCGCCCATCGCATCGCCGAGAACAAGCGGGTGCTCGCGGCCTCGCCGGCGTACCTGGCGCGCTGCGGCCAGGTGCGGGTACCGGCGGAACTGGCCCAGCATGATTGCCTGCTGTTTCGCAGCCGCGACGATCGCTTCGGGGTGTGGCGGTTGATTGGGCCGGGCGGGTCGGAAACGGTCAAGGTCACCGGGCCCATGGCGGCCAACCACAGCGATGTCGTCCGCCAGTGGGCCATGGACGGGCACGGCATCATCATGGCCTCGTACTGGGACGTGGCTGGCAGCTTGCAGGAGGGGTCATTGGTTCGGGTGTTGCCGGCCTATCACCAGCCGGCGGATGTCTGGGCGGTGACGGCGGCGCGTTCGGACAGTTCGGCGAAGGTGCGCAGTTGCGTGGCGTTCTTGCGCGAGCAACTGGCGCAGGGGCCGTTTGCGTTGGCGGTGGGTGGCTGAGGGGGGGCATCGCGGGGCCGGCCAACTCCCACAGGTGCTGTGCAGGCTCGAAACTGTGGGAGCCGGCCTTGCCGGCGATGGGCTGCGCAAGCAGCCCCAGGCACTCAATCGCCGGCTTGAACCTGCAGCATCCACTGCCCGTCGATTTCACGCACCAGGCCACTGGCCAGGAACAGCGGCAGCAGGCGCTTGTGCAGCTGCGGTTCAACAAAACCTTTCACTGCGCTCAGGTCCAGCGCACCCAGCGTCGGCAGGTCGACCTTGGTGTACGAAAGCCAGGCCTTCTTCAGTGCATTGAGCACATCGCTGCCCGTAGTGTTGGCAAAGCGCCGGTTGAGCGTCTGGCCATCGAGCACGAAGGTGTGCTGGTACTCGTAGCCCGTTTCGTCACCGCCGCTGGTGCGGCAGCGGATACAGGTGCAAGGCCCGTCGCCGAAGGCTTTTTGCAGGTAGTTGTTGAAATCCACCACGGGCTTGAGCCCCAGGCGCTTGTCGACCTCGAACATGTCCGAGGTCAGGTTCTGTTCAGCACTCAATGTCATTCCTCTGACAGGTTTTTACCGGGGGGCACAATACCAGCCGGCGCGGGCCGAGGGTACCTTCGTGCGTCGCCTCGTCGAAGGGCGCGGGCTTTTTCCGTGCCGCTCCTTTACCCTATGCGCCCGCACGCGTCAGCTGACGCGGTTTTCCCTGTCGTTGGAGTTCGACCATGTTGTACAAATACACCGCCACCGTGACCGTCAGCGACGACCTGCATGAAGATGTCGAGGCCGTGGAAAACCCCGGGATCAAGATCGGCCTGGAGGCCGTCAGCGAGACGCTGAAAAAGGTTCACTTCATCAATACCCTGGCCGCTCCCGACAAGCCGACGCATATCTGCGTGACCCTGGAAAACGGCCTGAGCTACTACGGCCCGATCGTCAACGGCCATGCCGAGCTGGAAGGCGGCTGGATCGCCTTCGAAAGCGACATGCTCACCCCGGAAGAACTGGGCCTGTAATCCGTTGGGCTACAGCACCGTGGCCCAGAGCAACCCGGCCAGGTACAAGGCCACGCCGAACACCCCATGAGCCAGCAGGCTGCGCGCCCGCGCCGCATTCGGCTTGGGGGTTTTCGAGGCGAAGACGCCCGCGCCCATGCCGGGCTGCATGATCAGATAAGGCGCCGCCACGGTCACCAGGCCGAGCACGAACGCAGGCACAAACTGCGGCTGGTGTGCCCACGCCGCACCGCAGATTGCCAGCAGCAACCCGGCGAAAATCACCCCGATGGTGTAATGCGCACTCCAGCCAATCAGCCGTTCATTGGCCAGCGCAGGCGCCTTGGCGATGCTTTGATGGACGAACTGCCCGCGCGGCATATGCCCGATCCAGCGCCCCACCAAACCCCAGTTCGGTCCGGCCATGCCCAGCACGCGCTGCTGGAACAGTGACCAGAGGTCGGCCAGGGCCGTGGCGGTTACGCCGATCAAAACAGCAAGAACGATTCCTTCAGGCATGGCGTACTCCATTTAAAAACATTCAATAGATTGATTGAATGATTGGCCAATGCTACCTTCCTGTCAATGACCGATATGAAAACCCAGCAGCACCAGCACATCGCCGAACTGGCGCGGACCCTTGGCCACGCCCATCGCCTCAATCTGCTCGAACAGATTGCCAGCGGCGAGCTTGCCGTCGAGCAACTGGCCCAGCAGTGCGAGCTGTCGGTGGCCAACGCTTCCCAGCATTTGCAGCACTTGCGCCGCGCAGGCTTCGTGCAGACCCGCCGCGACGGCAAGCGCGTGCTCTACCGGCTTGGCGTCGGGCCAATTGCTGATGTGTTGGTGGCACTCGCTCAACTGGCCGCGTTCAACCGTGCGGCGATCCGCGAGCTGATGAGCGATAGCCTGAGTGCGCCCGAGCACCTGGAAGCGATCAGCAGGGAAGAGCTGCTGGAGCGTTTGCAGGATCACAGCGTGACCCTGCTCGATGTGCGCCCGGCCGAGGAGTTTGCCCAGGGGCATTTGCCGGGGGCGATCAATATTCCGTTCGCTGAACTGCAGCAGCGCCTGGGCGAGCTGCCGGTCAGCCAGGAAGTGGTGGCCTATTGCCGCGGGCCCTGGTGCGTGTTCTCCCGCGATGCGGTGACGGCCCTGAAAGCCAGGGGCTTGAGGGCGCGTCACTTTCTTCAGGGCATCGAGCTGTGGCCTGGGCCGCTGCAGGATTAACCCAGTTCGGCCAGGCAGCGCTCAAGGATGTCCAGGCCTTCTTCGAACACTTCAACCTCGATGGTCAGCGGCGCCAGCAAGCGGATGATGTGCCGTGCCTTGCCGCTGGGCATCAACAGCAGCCCGGCGCTCCTGGCCGCTGCCAGCAGTTGCGCCAGCTGCGCGGTGGCCGGTGTGCCGTCGGCGTTGACCAGTTCGATGCCGCGCATCGCCCCGGTGCCGGTCAGGCGGCCCAGATAAGGCGAGAGTTTGCTGGCCTGCCAGCGCTCGAAGCGGCTTAGCAGCGCGGCCTCCTGGCGTTCGCCCCAGGTCGAAAGGTTGGCGTCGCTCATTTCATCCAGGGTCGCCAGGGCGGCGGCGCAGGCCATCGGGTTGCCGGAGTAGGTGCCGCCAAGGCCACCTTTGGGCAGGTTGTCGAGCAGCGCCTTGCGGCCGACCACGGCGCCCAGCGGCATGCCGCCGGCGATGCTCTTGGCCAGCAACAACAAATCCGGCTCGATGCCCAGGCGCGGGAAGGCGAAGCGCTGGCCGGTGCGGCCAAAACCCGACTGGATTTCATCGATGATGATCAGGATGCCGTGCTGGTCGCAGAAGCTGCGCAAGGCGCGGGCAAACGCGGGCTCCATGGCCAGAAAGCCGGCTTCACCCTGGACCGGTTCGAAGATGAAGGCGGCCACGTCATTGACGTCGATCTCGACGCTGAACAAGCGCTCCATGGCCTTGAGCGCCTGCTCGCTGCTGACGCCGGTGTCCTGGCTGGGGTAGGGCAGGTGATACACCGGCCCCGGCAGTACGCCGACGCGTTGCTTGTAGGGCGCAACTTTGCCGTTGAGGTTGAGGGTCGCCAGGGTGCGGCCATGAAAGCCGCCATCGAAGGCGATGATTGCCGTCTTGCCGGTGGCACCGCGGGCGATCTTCAGGGCGTTTTCCGCCGCTTCCGCGCCGCTGTTGGTGAGCATGCCGCTGAGCGGGTAGGACACCGGCACAAACGTCGCCAGGCGATTCATCAATTCGAGGTAGGGTTCATGCGCAGCCGCGTTGAAGGCGTAGTGCGTCAGGCGTGTGGCCTGCTGCTGGATGGCCGCGACAATCCGCGGGTGACAATGGCCCAGGTTCAATACGCCGATGCCGCCAACGAAATCGATATAGCGTTTCCCGTCGGTGTCCCAGACTTCCGCGTTTTTACCGTGTGACAGTGTAATAGGGTGAACGACGGAAATAGACTGGCTGATCGTTTCGTGACTCATTTGCCCGCGGCCTCACTGGAGTTTCTTATTATCTAAGCGAGGCCCGCTACTGCTGTGCAAGCGAAATAATGGATTGCAATCATTCCTGCAGGTCGTGAACTTTATCGCCCTGGCTTATCCATTCGGCAATCCACCCGACCAAGGCGTGCACCTTGGACGCCTTGACAGCTATCCAGGTAAAAGCACGGAGCAGAGTGGTGGTGGGGGGCACCAGGGGTTTGTACATGGGCGGAGTCAACCGGGCGAAAAAGAGATAGGGTCATTCCATTACGGAATCATGTGCTTCTAAAAGGTCGTTTGTGAGCAGCGGCCCCATAGATTAATACTGACCTGCATCAATGATTTCGACCCGTATCCGCTGTAGGAGAATAATAAGATGGTTGCTGAACTACTTACCCGTTTGGGCGTACCTGAAGGTTTATATAACGGCGGCGCACACGCTGTTTGTACCCCCATCGACGGCAGCCAGATTGCAGCGCTTACCCTGCACAGCAAAGCCCAGGTGACCGCCAAGATCGATCAGGCCGAAAAAGCCTTCCAGGCCTGGCGCAACGTCCCGGCCCCGCGCCGCGGTGAGTTGATCCGCCTGTTTGGCGAAGTGCTGCGTAAGTACAAGGCCGAGCTCGGTGAACTGGTGTCGATCGAAGCCGGCAAGATCACCCAGGAAGGCCTGGGCGAAGTGCAGGAAATGATCGATATCTGCGACTTCGCCGTTGGCCTGTCGCGTCAGCTCTACGGCTTGACCATCGCCTCCGAGCGCCCGGGCCACCACATGCGTGAAACCTGGCACCCGCTGGGTGTAGTCGGGGTCATCAGCGCTTTCAACTTCCCGGTCGCGGTCTGGGCCTGGAACACCACCCTGGCGCTGGTGTGCGGCAACGCCGTGGTGTGGAAACCGTCGGAGAAAACCCCGCTGACCGCGCTGGCCTGTCAGGCGCTGTTCGAAAAAGCCCTGAAGGCGTTCGGCGAGGCGCCAGAAGGCCTGAGCCAACTGGTCATCGGTGATCGCGACGCCGGCGAAGCGCTGGTCGACGACCCGCGCGTGCCGCTGGTCAGCGCCACCGGCAGCACCCGCATGGGTCGGGAAGTCGGCCCGCGTGTCGCCGCGCGTTTCGGCCGCAGCATCCTCGAACTGGGCGGCAACAACGCGATGATCCTGGCGCCCAGTGCCGACCTCGATCTGGCCGTGCGCGGCATCCTCTTTAGCGCCGTCGGTACCGCTGGCCAGCGCTGCACCACCTTGCGCCGCTTGATCGTCCATCGTTCGATCAAGGACGAAGTGGTGGCCCGGGTCAAAGCCGCTTACGCCAAGGTGCGCATCGGCGACCCGCGTAAAGACAACCTGGTCGGCCCGCTGATCGACCAGGCCTCGTTCGCAGGCATGCAGGATGCCCTGGCCCGTGCCCGTGATGAAGGCGGCCAGGTGTTCGGCGGTGAGCGTCAGCTTCAGGAGCAGTACCCGAATGCCTATTACGTGGCGCCGGCGATCGTCGAGATGCCAGGCCAGAGCGCGGTGGTGCGTCATGAAACCTTCGCACCGATCCTCTACGTGTTGGCCTACGACGAATTCGACGAAGCCCTGCGCCTGAACAACGAAGTGCCGCAAGGTCTATCGTCATGCATCTTCACCACCGACCTGCGCGAAGCCGAGCGCTTCCAGAGCGCGGCGGGCAGTGACTGCGGGATTGCCAACGTCAACATCGGCACCAGCGGTGCGGAGATTGGCGGGGCGTTTGGCGGCGAGAAGGAAACCGGCGGTGGCCGAGAGTCGGGTTCGGATTCGTGGAAGGCCTACATGCGTCGGCAGAC
>NZ_JH650768.1:156554-170148 GCF_000259195.1 Pseudomonas donghuensis | reverse complement strand
TGGTGTACCTGGTGATTGCCGTGTCGCAGCTGCGCATGCGCGCCATCACTGACCGCCAGGGCACCGAGCTTGCGTTCAAGATGTGGCTGTTCCCCTGGCTGACCTGGCTGGTGATCGGCTTGATCACCCTGGTGCTCGGCTACATGCTGATCAGCCCGGCCTACCGCTATGAAACCCTGATGACCGCAGGGGTGACCCTGGCCATCCTGCTGATCTCGCTGACCCGGCGCAAAACGCCGGCCGATGCGCCGGTCGGCAGCCCGGCGGTGTCAGGCAAAGGCCTCTAGCGCGGCGCTTGGCAAGGCAAAAGCCCATGACCGGTTCATGGGCTTTTTCGTTGTGCGGCGTTACTATCGGGGTCGCTTTCCCACCAATAACAGACAATCAGGAAGCCTATGAGTACCCAAGCCTTATCCCTGCAGGAACTGGCCGCCCCCGAAGGCGTCTGCTACGGCTGCGGCTGTTCCCACCCCAGCGGCCTGCACCTGAAAAGCCACTGGGACGCCGATGGTATCCACCTGCTGTGCCGCCACTCACCCGACGGCACCTTCCTCGGCTGGCCGGGGCTGGTGTATGGCGGCTTGCTGGCAATGCTGGTCGACTGCCATTCCAATTGGACCGCCATGGCCTACCACTACCGTGCCGAAGGCCGGGAGCCCGGCAGCCTGCCGCGCATCGACTGCGTCACCGGCCAGCTCAGCCTGACCTACCTGAAACCAACGCCGATGGGCGTCGAGCTGTTGCTCAAGGCCCGGGTCGAAGGTGAGGTCGGGCGCAAGAGCCGAGTGATCTGCGAGGTCTGGGCCGACGACGTGCTGACCGTGACCGCCGATTCGGTGTTCGTGCGCGTCGATACCGAGAAACTCAAGCACAAGGCCCACGGCACGGCTTGAGTGCTCAGAAGGGCACGGCGATGGTCAACTGGCTGTAGACGTTGGTGCCGTTGCCGCCCACCTGGTTGCCGCCGTTATCGCTGCTCTTGCGCGGTTGGTACAGGCCCAGCAGCGGGCTGATGATCAGGTGCTCGCTCACCGCCCATTCGGCGTACAGATCCAGCTCGCGGCCGTCGAGGTTCAGCGTGCTGCGCTCGTGCAGGGTCTTGTAATTGAACAGCAGCACGCCCAGGGTCAGCGCCTCGACCGGGGTGGCCTTGAGGCCGACAAAGTGCACGTCGTTGTTGCTGTTGAACGGGCCTGAATAGTTGCCCGTGACCTCGCCCTGGAACCAGGTGCCGTAGCCGCGGTTCATGCCGTTGAACATCGAGTCCCAGCCTTCGGAATAGCGGCTGTAGCGATAGGTCAGGTCCGGGCGCCAGGGCACATCGGCAAAGGTGTAGCCGGCCTCGGCGTACCAGGCTTTCTCCGGCCCTGCGTGCTTGTTCTGCCTGGCGTACTCAAAGGCAAAATGCGCGTTCTCGACCCCGGCGTCACCGGCACCGCGCAGGCTGTAGATGTCCATGCCTTCACGTTGCTTCTGGAATTCGCTGGCGTAACGATCATCGACATTCAGGCCACGGATGTAGGTCAGCTCCAGGGTGCCGGGGGCGGCGCTGTAGGCCAGGGTGCTGGCGGCCAGTTCGCTGTTGGCCTGGGCGCGGTTATCCGACTTCATCCACAGCAGGCTGGCGTGCAGGCCATCCTTGCCGCCCAGGCGCAGTACTGCGGTCTTGTCGAAGGCATGGCGGGCGGCCAGGTAATAGGCGCCACCGCGATTGAGCTCGCCATCGGCCGGGCCTTTGCCGAAGTTCAAGCCGTCGTCGTTGATGATGAAGCCATCGCCGAGGGTGATGACCTGGCGGCCGAACGACAGGTCCAGGCCATCGTCGCCCAGTGCCGGGATCAAATTGCCCGAGCGCCAGCCGGCGAAGGCTTCGTCGAATTTAGTGGTGCGCTCGCTGCCATCGCTGATGCCGGCGGCATCGCCGTCGCCCCAGGTCGCCGAACTGACCAGGTTGGCGGTGCCGTACAGCGTACCCAGATCGTCCAGGCGCTGGTCGGCACTCAGGCCATATTTGATGAAGCCCTCGCGCCAGGTCGAGCCGCCGGTGGTGCCGTCGTAGTTCTTGCGGCTGTTGAACAGGCCATACACGGCGAGGAAGTTGGCGTTCAGGTGCGTGTCGTCATCGGCAAACAGCTCAAGTGCCTGAACCGGGGGCAGGGCCAGCAGCAGGCTCAGGCTGGAGCCCTTGAGAAAATGGGGGAGGCGGGTGGTCATGGCGCAGGTTCCCTAAAGGAGGCGTTGGTGGCCGCCATTTAGGGTGGCAAGGCCCCGGCAGGTCTTTGCTTTGCCTGCCAGGGCGGTTGATCCTGCTCGCCAGCAGGGTTAGCGCAGGGTGCCGGCCATCTGCCCGAACACGTCCAGCACGGCGCTGGCCAGGTCCTTGCTGCGCAGGCCGTTCCAGCCGGTCTGGGGGTTGGGGGCGTCGTCGTGGTCCTTGAACGGCATTTCCAGGGTCAGCGACAGGCAGTCAAAGGCCTGGCCGACGCTGTTGCAGGCCAGGGTCATGTTAGCTTGGCCAGGAGCGGAAAGCGGATAGCCATGCACCTGCTGGAAGTCCACGGTGCGCTTGCACAGGCTGTCGCGGAAGGTGGCTTCCAATGCAGCAATACGCGCGGTATAGCCGGGGTTGCCTTCGCAGCCGGCGGTGAACACGTGGGGGATTTCTTCGTCGCCATGCACGTCGAGGAACACGTCGACGCCATGCAGTTTCATCTGCTGCTGGGCGAACAACACTTCCGGGCTTCTGTCGATGCTTGCATCCTGCCAGGCGCGGTTCAGGTCCTGGCCCTTGGCGTTGGTGCGCAGGTGGCCGTGGAGGGCGCCGTCGGGGTTCATGTTCGGGATCAGGTACAGGTCGGCCTCCTGCAGCAAGGCCTGGATAGTCGGGTCATTGTGTTGCAGGCGGTCGATCACCCCTTCCATGAACCATTCGGCCATGTGCTCGCCTGGGTGCTGCTGGGCGATGATCCACAGTTTGCGCTTGCCCGGCGCCCCGCTGCCGGCACGCAGCAACTGGATGTCGCGGCCCTCGACGCTGCGGCCGGTGGCCAGCAGCTCGACGCCCGGGAGGGTGCTGGCACGCTCGATCAACTGGTTGTGGCGCGCGCGCGGGTAGGGCTCGAAGTAGGCGAACCAGGCCTGGGGCTGCTCGGCCTTGAGGCTGAAGTTCAGGGCCTTGCCATCGAAAGTAGTGGGCACCCGGAACCACTGTTGCTGGTCGTAGGAGGCCACGGCCTGGTAACCGCTCCAGGCCTCGTGGTAGGACGAGGCGCCGGCGTTTTCCAGGCTGAACCCATGGGTCTGGCCCGGGGTCAGCCCCGCAGCCTTGAAGTGGAACCACTGGAAGTGGTCGCTGCTGGTGTCGGGGCGGATATCCAGGCGCACCCGCTTGGGGTCACTGGCATCCTTGACGAGGATGTTGCCGGAATCGAAATCGCAGTCGATGTGCAGGGGGGACAGCGTCACGGTCATCACCAGGCTCCATGTAGAGTTGTTGTGACACCTACTCTACACGCCTGGCTCAGGACCAGAAACCGATCGCTGCCAGGGCGGCCAGGCCCAGGCCGATGGCCACCGAGCAACCGCCCAGCGACAAGCTTGCCCGTGGTTGCCGGTACCAGCCGTCCTCGCCCAGCTGGCGGGCCGGGGCCAGCAGGGTGCGCCAGCGCAGCTCGGTGGCATGGAAGGCCTCACGGTGCTCGGGGGCGCTGTCCAGCCAACGGCGAAAGTCGATGCGTTCGCTGGCGGTCACCTGCGGGCTTTGCAGGCGTACGTACCATTGGCCGGCGATGTTGGCCAGGGCGTCGCGCTCTTCGCGGGCGGTGTGCAGGGCCTGGTTCATGTGGCGCTCGACGGTGACCGCGGGCAGGTTCAGGCGCTCGGCGATGCTGGCGAACGACAATTGGTCGAGGCGGCTGAGCAGGAACACCTGTTGAACGCGGCGTGGCAGCTTTCTAAGGCGCTGCAACAGGGCATCGTCCGTCAGGTCGTGGGAAAGGGAATTGTGTTCAAGGGGCAGCAACAGACGGGTCATGTACAAGCTCCTTGCTGGTCGGTGGAGTGGGGGCGTCTTCCGTGACGCTGTAACAGCTTATTCGTAACGAGATTGATTCTCAAGTGCTAATTCTGCAAAGCGCTGTTACAACCATTCACTGTGCGACATTCATTTGCTATCATCGCGGCCATTCGAGCAACACCCCTCTTCATTAGCCTGAAGACCAAAAAAAAAGACCCGGCAAAAAGCCGGGTCAAAAACCGTGATTAGCCTGATGAGGAGATAATCTGAGAGTCCGACCTAAGGGCTTTCAGTTTATCCAACCAGTCTCGCGACCAGTTGTGAGCAATAATAATCGTTATCATTTGCAAGTCAAATGAATTTTCTGTCATTCCGTAAAAATCTTTTACCGAATGCGCTCCCTCCAGACCGGCGGACACCAACACCCGCCTTCGGTCGACTCCCCACGAAATCCGTAGATCGCTGCTCAGGCAGGGTCCTGGTTGGCCGCCTTGCGTTCGAGCATGGCCCTGGCCATGTTGATCATGTGCATTGACGCCAGCGCCAGGTCCCGGGGGACGCCTTGCAGGCCGTCAGCCGATTCGTAGGCGGTGGCGGCGGCGCAGCGCAACAGGTTGGTGGCGTGAGCCGTGGCCTGGGCGCCGCTGAGGCCTTCGCGGGCCACCATCAGCGGTTCGTCCGGGCCGAACTGCACGGGTGCGGGGTTGAGGTAGTAGTCCAGCGCACGCCGGGCGGCATCACTGTTACTTAATGCTTCGCTATCAAGGCTGAGGTCCGTGTCAGGAAATGTCGGTTTCATTCGGCTGCCTGCTGTTTGGGTAAGCGATTAAAGGTGCTGGGGAATATTAATACGACATGTAGTTTTTGCGATTGTTTAAATACTACAATATGTGTATTGAGTGCCAGAAGGCAGTCCGTATCGTGCCAGCGATGGATAAATGGACTGACCTGGTAAAAGCCAGGATGCGTGAACTGAAGGTCACGCAGGAAAATCTTGCCGAACGCATCGGGGTCACCCAGGGCGCCGTGGGCCATTGGCTGCGCGAGGAGCGCGAGCCGAAACTCAAGGTGCTCAACCAGATTCTGGTGGAGGTGGGGCTGCCGCCGTTGCAGATGGTTTCCCCTCACCAGGTGGCGGAAAACCACGGTTCCTACACAGTCTCGGGTAACCCGACTACTGTTACTGGCGCCGATGGCCTACAGCACGATCTGTATTTTCGCTATCCGATTCTGAGCTGGGGCAATCTCGACCCGATCGAGGTAGGTGAAGACTGTGCGCTGCAGTCAACCGACTATAAAGCGCAGGGGCGGGCGTTCTGGCTCAAGGTCGAAGGCGATGCGATGACAGCGCCACTGGGTGTGAGTGTGCCGGAAGGGATGTTGATCCTGGTGGACACTGCGTTGCCTGGCGAGCCCGGCAAGCTGGTGATCGCGCGTTCGCCCGACAGCAAAGCGCCGCGTTTTCGCCAGCTGATCGAGGAGGGCGGGCAGCGCTATTTAAGGCCGCTGAACCCGACCTATCCCAAGGTCCTGTGTACCGAGCAGTGTGAAATGCTGGGGGTGGTGGTGCAGGCGTTGGTGAAATTCTGAGACACCGTGTCGCCTGCATCGCCGGCACGACTGGCTCCCACAATGAGCCCGCATGCACCGATATCCTGTGGGAGCCGGCCTTGCCGGCGATGGGCTGCGTTAGCAGCCCCAATGACTCAAGCCTCTTCCAGTTCCACCAGCACAGCCCCTTCACTGACCATCTCGCCTTCCTGGCAGAACAACGCCTTGACGGTGCCGGCATGGGTCGCGCGGATACTGTGTTCCATCTTCATGGCCTCCAGCACCACCAGTTGCGTTCCGGCTTCCACCGCCTGACCGACCTCCACCAGGACCCGCACGATGCTGCCGTTCATGGGCGCGCCCAGACCGCCCTGATGGCTGTGGCTGGCGTCGGCTTCGGCGATCGGGTCGTAGCGGTTGACGCTGTGCAGCTCACCGTCCCATTGCAGGTACAGGGTGTCGCCACGGCGGATCGCCAGGTGCCGACGGCGCAGGCCGTCCTGATCGATCAGCAGGTGCTCACCGTCGAGCTTCAGGTTCGACGCCGCCGCCTGGCTCAGGTTGATGGCCCGGGCTTCACCGTTGCAGGTCAGGTGCAGGCTGATCTGCGCCGCAACACCTGCGCGAAAGCCGTTGTTGGCGGCCCAGGGTGAATGACGGTCGTCCGCGCGCGGTTGCAGCGGCTGGCTCTGGATGCAGGCTTCAGCTGCCGCCTGCCAGAACGCCTCGGGCAACGCTTGCGGCGCTGGCAGCAGTTGCTCCTGGTAGCGCGGGATAAACCCGGTATCCAGCTCGGCCTCGGCAAACGCCGGGTGGGCGAGGATGCGCCGCAGGAAGGCAATGTTGGTCTTCGGCCCGCCAATGGCGAACTCGTCGAGCATTGCCAGCAAGCGCAGGCGCGCCTGTTCACGGGTTTCGCCCCAGGCGATCAGCTTGCCGAGCATCGGGTCATAGAACGGCGAGACGTCGTCGCCTTCGCTGACGCCGCTGTCCACCCGCCGACCGTCGCCCGGCGCCGACTCGCGGTACAGCGCCAGATGGCCGGTGGCCGGGAGAAAATCATTGGCCGGGTCTTCGGCGTACAGCCGCACTTCGATGGCGTGGCCGTTGAGCGGCACCTGCGCCTGGGTGAGCGGCAGCGGTTCGCCACAGGCGACGCGGATCTGCCAGGCCACCAGGTCCAGGCCGGTGATCGCTTCGGTGACCGGGTGCTCGACCTGCAGGCGCGTGTTCATCTCCATGAAGAAGAACTCGCCACGGGCATCGAGCAGGAACTCCACGGTGCCGGCGCCGACATAACCGATGGCCTGGGCGGCCTTGACCGCCGCTTCGCCCATGGCTTGGCGCTGGGCGCTGCTCAGGCCCGGGGCCGGGGCTTCTTCGACCACCTTCTGGTGACGGCGCTGGATCGAGCAGTCGCGCTCGTTGAGGTACAGGCAGTTGCCGTGCTGGTCGGCGAATACCTGGATCTCCACGTGGCGGGGCTTGAGCACGTACTTTTCCACCAGCATGCGCGCATCGCCAAACGATGACTGGGCTTCACGCTGGGCCGAGGCCAGGGCTTCGCCGAGCTGGCTTTCGTGCTCGACCACCTTCATGCCCTTGCCACCGCCGCCGGCGGTGGCCTTGAGCAGCACCGGATAGCCGATCTTCTCGGCGGCGGTGCGGAAGGTTTCCAGGTCCTGGGCCTCGCCGTGATAGCCCGGCACCAGTGGCACGCCGGCCTGTTCCATCAGGGCCTTGGCCGCCGACTTGCTGCCCATGGCATCGATGGCGCTGGCCGGTGGGCCGAGGAAGATCAGCCCGGCCTGCTCGATGGCACGGGCAAAGCCTGCGTTCTCGGACAAAAAACCGTAGCCGGGGTGGATTGCCTGGGCGCCGCTGGCTTTTGCCGCGGCCAGTAGCTTGTCGATGTCCAGGTAGCTGTCAGCGGCCTTGGCACCGCCGAGGTCGACGCGAATATCAGCTTCGCGGCTGTGCCGCGCTTCACGGTCGATGGCGCTGTGCACGGCCACAGTGGTCAGGCCCAGGGCCTTGGCGGTGCGCATCACCCGGCAGGCGATCTCGCCGCGGTTGGCGACCAGCAGGGTGGTCAACGGGGTGCGGCTCATGGGCGCGGCTCCTTGTTCGACGGTTGGCCCTGCCAGGCCGGGCTGCGTTTTTCCAGGAAGGCGCGCAGGCCTTCCTGCCCCTCGGGGCTGACGCGGATGCGGGCGATGGCGTTTTCGCAGTAGCGACGGATGGCCGGGGTCAGTTCGCCGTGGCCGACTTCGCGCAGCAGCTCCTTGCTGGCGCGCATGGCTTGCGGGCTGTTGAGCAGCAGGTTGTCGATCCATTGGCCGACCTGCTGTTCCAGCTCGGCGGCCGGGTAGGCTTCGGCCAGCAGGCCCAGCTCGCGGGCGCGTTCGCCGCTGAAGCGTTCGGCGGTCAGGGCGTAGCGGCGCGCGGCACGCTCGCCCATGGCCTGGACCACGAACGGGCTGATCACCGCCGGGGCGAGGCCGATGCGCACCTCGGACAGGCACAGTTGCGCGTCACTGGCGCCAATGGCCATGTCACAGCAGCTGATCAGGCCCAGGGCGCCGCCAAAGGCTGCGCCTTGCACCACGGCCAGGGTCGGCACCTTGAGCCGCGCCAGGTTGTACATCAGCTCGGCCAGCTCGCGGGCGTCGTCAAGGTTGGTGTTGTAGTCCAGTTGTGCCGACTGCTGCATCCAGGCCAGGTCGGCACCGGCGCTGAAGTGCCGGCCACGGCCACGCAGCAGCACGAAACGCAGGCTGCTGTCGGCGCCGATGTGGTCGATGGCGATGATCAGCTCGCGGATCATCTGCGCGTTGAAGGCGTTGTTCTTGTCTTCCCGGCTCAGCCACAGGGTGGCGAAACCACGGGGATCCTTGATCAGTTCAAGGGTAGTGAAGTCGCTCATGGTCACATCCGGAAAATGCCGAAACGGCTTTGTTCGATCGGTGCGTTGAGGGCCGCAGACAACGCCAGGCCCAGGATCTCGCGGGTTTGCGCCGGGTCGATGACACCGTCGTCCCACAGCCGCGCACTGGAGTAGTAGGGGTGGCCCTGATGCTCGTACTGATCGAGGATCGGTTGCTTGAGGCGTGCTTCATCCTCGGCGCTGAAGGCGTGGCCGCTGCGTTCGCTCTGCTCGCGCTTGACCTGGGCGAGCACGCCGGCGGCCTGTTCGGCGCCCATCACGCCGATCCGCGCGTTGGGCCACATCCACAGGAAGCGCGGGTCGTAGGCGCGGCCGCACATGCCATAGTTACCGGCACCGAAGCTGCCGCCGATGATCACCGTGAACTTCGGCACCTGGGCGCAGGCCACGGCGGTGACCAGCTTGGCGCCGTGCTTGGCGATGCCGCCAGCCTCGTACTTCTGGCCAACCATGAAGCCGGTGATGTTCTGCAAGAACAGCAGGGGGATGCCACGCTGGCAGGCCAGTTCGATGAAGTGCGCGCCTTTTTGCGCCGCTTCCGCGAAGAGGATGCCGTTGTTGGCCAGGATCGCCACCGGGTATCCGTGCAAGTGGGCGAAGCCGCACACCAGGGTGGTGCCGAACAGCGCCTTGAATTCATCGAACACCGAGCCGTCGACCAGCCGCGCAATCACCTCGCGCACATCGAACGGCTGCTTGGCATCGGCCGGAACCACACCGTACAGCTCTTCGCTGCTGTATAGCGGCGCCACCGGGGCACGTTGCTGCAACTCGCCAAGCTTGTGCCAGTTGAGGTTGGCCACGCAGCGCCGGGCGATGGCCAGGGCGTGTTCGTCGTTGTCGGCATAGTGGTCGGCCACGCCGCTGGTCTTGCAGTGCACGTCGGCGCCGCCGAGGTCTTCGGCGCTGACCACTTCACCGGTGGCAGCCTTGACCAGCGGCGGGCCTGCGAGAAAGATCGTCGCCTGCTGGCGGACCATGATCGCTTCGTCGGCCATGGCGGGCACATAGGCGCCACCGGCGGTGCACGAGCCCATGACCACGGCGATCTGTGGAATGCCGAGGGCGCTCATGTTGGCCTGGTTGAAGAAGATCCGCCCGAAGTGCTCGCGGTCGGGGAACACTTCATCCTGGCGCGGCAGGTTGGCGCCGCCGGAGTCCACCAGGTACAGGCACGGCAGGCGGTTCTGCAGGGCGATGGCCTGGGCGCGCAGGTGTTTTTTCACCGTCAGCGGGTAGTAGGAGCCGCCTTTGACCGTGGCGTCGTTGGCGACGATCATGCATTCGACGCCTTCGACCCGGCCGATGCCGGCGATCACACCAGCGGCCGGGACGTCTTCGCCGTACACCGCATGGGCGGCCAGCTGGCCGATTTCGAGGAACGGCGAGCCGGCGTCGAGCAGGCGGTCGATCCGATCGCGCGGCAGCAGTTTGCCCCGCGAGGTGTGCCGCTCCTGGGCCTTGGGCCCGCCGCCCTGGTGAACCTGGGCGATCAGGCTGCGCAAGGCGTTGACCTGTTCAAGCATGGCCGCGCTGTTGGTGGCGAATTCCGCCGAGCGCGGGTTGATGTGGGTGTGCAAGGTAGCCATGGCGCGATTCCTTGTGCTCAGCGGGTTTCGTTGAACAGTTCGCGGCCGATCAGCATCCGGCGGATCTCACTGGTACCGGCGCCGATCTCGTAGAGCTTGGCGTCACGCAGCAGGCGGCCGGCCGGGAACTCGTTGATGTAGCCGTTGCCCCCCAGGATCTGGATCGCCTCAAGGGCCATCTGGGTGGCGCGCTCGGCGGTATAGAGGATGACCCCGGCGGCGTCCTTGCGCGTGGTTTCGGCGCGATCACAGGCCTGGGCCACGGCGTACAGGTAGGCGCGGCCGGCGTTGAGCTGGGTGTACATGTCGGCGATCTTGCCCTGGATCAGCTGGAACTCGCCGATGCTCTGGCCGAACTGCTTGCGGTCGTGGATGTAGGGCACGACCAGGTCCATGCAGGCTTGCATGATCCCGGTCGGGCCGCCGGAAAGCACTACGCGTTCGTAGTCCAGGCCGCTCATCAGCACTTTTACGCCGCCGTTGAGCACACCGAGGATGTTCTCTTTGGGCACTTCGACGTTGTCGAAGAACAGCTCGCAGGTGTTGGAGCCGCGCATGCCGAGCTTGTCGAACTTGTTGCTGCGGCTGAAGCCCTTCCAATCGCGCTCGACAATAAAGGCGGTGATGCCGTGGGCGCCTTTTTCCAGGTCGGTCTTGGCGTAGATCACATAGGTGTTGGCGTCGGGGCCGTTGGTGATCCAGGTCTTGCTGCCGTTGAGGACGAAATGGTCGCCGCGCTGTTCGGCGCGCAGTTTCATCGACACCACGTCGGAGCCGGCGTTGGGTTCGCTCATGGCCAGGGCGCCAATGTGCTCGCCGCTGATCAGCTTGGGCAGGTACTTGGCTTTCTGCTCGGCGTTGCCGTTGCGGTTGATCTGGTTGACGCAGAGGTTGGAGTGGGCGCCGTAGGAGAGGGCGACCGAGGCCGAGCCGCGGCTGATTTCTTCCATGGCCACCACGTGGGCCAGGTAGCCAAGACCGGCGCCGCCGTATTCTTCCGGGACGGTGATGCCGAGCAGGCCCATGTCGCCGAACTTGCGCCACATGTCGGCGGGGAACAGGTTGTCCTGGTCGATCTGCGCGGCGCGCGGCGCCAGTTCAGCGGCGACGAAGGACTGGACCTGGTCGCGGAGCATGTCGATGGTTTCGCCCAGGGCGAAGTTCAGGGTCGGATAACGCATGCTGGCACCTTCTATTTGTTCTTGGATCAGGGTGTGGTGTCTGCCCTCATCGCTGGCAAGCCAGCTCCCACAAGTAGCGAGTGCACCGAACACTGTGGGAGCTGGCTTGCCAGCGATGGGCTTGTAACCTTTACGTTAACGTAAACCTGCCGCCCGATGCTGTCAATCTCGTCATGACCTTTACGTTAACGTAAATTTGGGCCAGAGTAAGACCCGCTTGAGTCAGCTCCCAGAACAACCACAAAAAGGGACCGCCATGAATCAACCGAGCTATACCCAGGGCCGCCAGGACAAGCCGTTGCTGGCCATGACCATCGGCCAGGCGTTTGACCGGACCGTGTCGCGTTTTGCCACGCGGGAGGCACTGGTGGTGCGCCACCAGCACCAGCGTTATACCTGGCAGTCGCTGGCCGCCAGCGTCGACCTGCATGCCCGGGCGCTAATGGCGCTAGGGCTGAAAACCGGCGATCGCTTAGGAATCTGGGCCCCCAACTGTGCGCAGTGGTGCATTGCCCAGTTCGCCAGTGCCAAGATCGGCGTGATCCTCGTCAACATCAACCCGGCCTACCGCACCAGCGAGCTTGAGTATGTACTCAAACAGTCCGGCTGCCAGTGGGTGATCAGCGCCGGTGCCTTCAAAACCTCCGATTACCACGCCATGCTCGGTGAATTGCTGCCGGACCTGGCCCGGCAAACACCAGGGCAACTGCGCAGTGAGCGCTTGCCGGAGCTGCGCGGGCTGATCAGCCTCGACCTGCAGCCGCCGGCGGGCTTTCTGCCCTGGGATCGTCTGGCCGAGCTTGCCAGTGAAACCGAACCGGCCGAGTTCCAGGCCCGTCAGCAAAGCCTGCAGTTCGACCAGCCGGTGAACATCCAGTACACCTCCGGCACCACCGGCTTCCCCAAGGGCGCCACGCTCAGCCACTACAACATCCTCAACAATGGCTACATGGTCGGCGAGAGCCTGGGCCTTGACGAGCACGACCGCATGGTGATCCCGGTGCCGCTGTACCATTGCTTCGGCATGGTCATGGGCAACCTCGGTTGCATCACCCATGGCAGTACCATGATCTACCCCAACGACGCTTTCGATCCGCTGCTGACCCTCAGTTGCGTGGCTGAAGAGCAGGCCACCACCCTGTACGGTGTGCCGACCATGTTCATCGCCATGCTCGACCACCCGCAGCGGCCGGAGATGGACCTGTCGAGCCTGCGCACCGGGATCATGGCCGGCGCCACGTGCCCGATCGAGGTGATGCGCCGGGTGATCGGCGAGATGCACATGAGCGAGGTGCAGATCGCCTACGGCATGACCGAAACCAGCCCGGTGTCGATGCAGACCGGTCCCGATGACGACCTGGAACTGCGCGTGACCACGGTCGGGCGGACCCAGCCGCAACTGGAGAGCAAGATCATCGATGAACAGGGCTGCATTGTGCCGCGCGGGCAGATTGGCGAGCTGTGCACCCGCGGTTACAGCGTCATGCTCGGTTACTGGGGCAATCCGGCTGCCACCAGCGAAGCTATCGACCCGGCGGGCTGGATGCACACCGGCGACCTGGCGACCATGAACGAGGCAGGCTATGTGTGCATTGCCGGGCGCAACAAGGACATGATCATTCGCGGTGGCGAGAACATCTATCCGCGAGAGCTCGAGGAGTTTTTCTTCACTCACCCGGCGGTGGCGGATGTGCAGGTGATCGGTATTCCCGATGAGCGCTATGGCGAGGAGATCGTCGCCTGGATCAAGTTTCACCCCGGCCACAGCGCCAGCGAGATCGAACTGCAACAGTGGTGCAAGAGCCGCATTGCCCACTTCAAGACTCCGCGCTACTACCGCTTTGTCGAGGAGTTCCCGATGACGGTGACGGGCAAAGTGCAGAAGTTTCGCATGCGTGAGATCAGCATTGCAGAGCTGATCAAGCGCTGAATTTTTCGCGGGGCAAGCCCGCTCCTACAGATTGTAGGAGCGGGCTTGCCCCGCGATGTCTACGCTTTCACCGGCGGCTCGTTACTCGGCGAGTCGCCCACGGTGGGCGGCACCGTCGGTTTGACCGGCACCGATGGGAATGTGCATGACCTGCTCAGGATTCCTACCCTGGCCTTGGCCAATTGCTGATTTTTTTTGAACCCCAAGCCGCGCCCCCGCTCGAACCTTTACCGTCACTTCATAACGGAGCAATGTTCGATGACCCGCGATGAGCCCTTCGAAACCGACCGCATGCCCTCGGCGAGCGACCACCCGGACCAGGCCCTGAGCCTGTCCCAGGCCTTGCTCGAACCGCGGATCGTGATCGAGAACACCGTGCCG
>NZ_JH650768.1:105964-156544 GCF_000259195.1 Pseudomonas donghuensis | reverse complement strand
ATGGCGGACTGTTTGCGGTCAAGGCGGTGGTGGGCGAGCCGGTGCAGGTCAGCAGCAAGGTCTATGCCGATGGCCATGATGCCCTGGCGGTGATGCTCAACTGGCGCCAGGCCCATAGCCGGCGCTGGCATTGCGTGCCGATGCAGTTTGCCGGCAATGACCTGTGGCAGGCCGAATTCACCGTCAGCGAGCAGGGCCGCCACCTGTTCAGCATCGAGGCCTGGATCGACCCGTTCGCCACCTATTGCCATGACCTGGAGAAGAAGTTCAACGCCGGTGTCGCGGTGCCACTGGAGCTGCAGGAAGGGCAGCTGCTGGTCAAGCACAATATCGGTCGCAGCAGAGGCCCCTTGCGCGACCAGCTGCAGGCCTTGCACCAGCAGTTGCCGGGCCTGCCCGCCGATGAGCAGGTGGCCTTGCTGCTGCACCCGGACACCGCGCTGTTGATGGCCGAGGCCGAGCATCGTACCTACCTCAGTCGCAGCCCCGAATACCCGCTGGAGGTCGAACGCCTCCAGGCGCAGTTCGCCAGTTGGTACGAGCTGTTTCCCCGTTCGATCACCGATGACCCTGAGCGACATGGCACCTTCAATGATGTGCACGAACGCCTGCCAATGATCCGCGACATGGGCTTTGACGTATTGTACTTCCCGCCCATTCACCCCATTGGCGTGCGCTACCGCAAGGGCCGCAACAACGCCTTGCAGGCCGAGCCGGATGACCCGGGCAGCCCTTATGCGATTGGCGGCGCCGAAGGCGGGCACGAGGCGATTCACCCGCAACTGGGCAGCCGCGAGGATTTTCGCCGGCTGGTGGCTGCCGCTGCCGAGCATGGCCTGGAAATCGCCCTGGACTTTGCCATCCAGTGCTCCCAGGACCACCCCTGGCTCAAGGAGCACCCGGGCTGGTTCTCCTGGCGCCCGGACGGCAGCATCCGCTACGCCGAGAACCCGCCGAAAAAATACCAGGACATCGTCAGCGTCGACTTCTACGCCGCCGATTCGGTACCGGCCTTGTGGCTGGCCCTGCGCGACGTGGTCGTGGGCTGGGTGAAGGAGGGGGTCAAGACCTTCCGGGTCGACAACCCGCACACCAAGCCCTTGCCGTTCTGGCACTGGCTGATTGCCAATGTGCGCAGCCAGTACCCAGAGGTGATCTTCCTCGCCGAAGCCTTCACCAAGCCTGCGATGATGGCGCGCCTGGGCAAGGTCGGCTATTCCCAGAGCTATAGCTACTTCACCTGGCGCAACACCAAGGCCGAGCTGCAAAGCTATTTTGAAGAGCTCAACCAGCCGCCGTGGTGCTACTGCTACCGGCCGAACTTCTTCGTCAACACGCCGGACATCAACCCGTACTTTCTGCATGAGTCCGGGCGCGCCGGGTTTCTCATCCGCGCCGCCCTGGCGACCATGGGGTCGGGCCTCTGGGGCATGTACTCGGGCTTCGAGCTGTGCGAGGCGACGCCGGTGCCGGGCAAGGAGGAGTACCTGGATTCGGAGAAGTACCAGATCCGCCCGCGGGACTTCACCCAGCCCGGCAACATCATTGCCGAAATCGCCCAGCTCAACCGCATTCGCCGGCAGAACCCGGCCTTGCACACCCACCTGGGCGTGGCCTTCTATCACGCCTGGAACGACAACATCCTGTACTTCGGCAAACGCACCGCCCAGCGCGACAACTTCGTCCTCATCGCTGTCAGCCTCGACCCGCACAACGCCCAGGAAGCGCATTTCGAACTGCCGCTGTGGGAGCTGGGGCTGGACGACAATGCCGATACCTTCGGTGAAGACCTGATGAGCGGCCATCGCTGGACCTGGCACGGCAAGACCCAATGGATGCGCATCGAGCCCTGGCATCTGCCGTTTGGAATCTGGCGTATCGAAAAAGCCCACTAGAAAGGAGTCGAGCATGGCCAAGCGCATCCACCCAGCCGCCTTTATCGATGATCCGCTGTGGTACAAGGACGCGATCATCTACCAGGTACACGTCAAGTCCTTCTTCGACTCCAACAACGACGGCATCGGTGACTTCCCCGGCCTGATCGCCAAACTCGACTACATCGCCGAGCTTGGAGTCAACACCCTGTGGCTGCTGCCGTTCTACCCCTCGCCACGCCGTGACGATGGCTACGACATCGCCGAGTACAAGGCGGTGCACCCCGACTACGGCACCCTGGCCGACGTCAAGCGCTTCATCGCCCAGGCGCACACGCGCGGCTTGCGGGTGATCACCGAGCTTGTCATCAACCATACCTCCGACCAGCACCCGTGGTTCCAGAAGGCCCGCCACGCCAAGCCCGGGAGCAAGGCCCGGGACTTTTATGTGTGGTCCGACAGCGACCAGAAGTACGACGGCACGCGGATCATCTTCCTCGACAGCGAGAAATCCAACTGGACCTGGGACCCGGTGGCCGGCCAGTACTTCTGGCACCGCTTCTACTCGCACCAGCCGGACCTCAACTTCGACAACCCGCAGGTGCTCAAGGCGGTGCTTGGGGTGATGCGCTACTGGCTCGACCTGGGCGTCGACGGCCTGCGCCTGGACGCCATCCCTTACCTGATCGAGCGTGACGGCAGCAACAACGAGAACCTGCCCGAAACCCACCAGGTGCTGAAAAAGATCCGCGCCGAAATCGACGCCAACTACCCCGACCGCATGCTCCTGGCCGAGGCCAATCAATGGCCGGAAGACACCCAGCTGTATTTTGGCGAAGGGCAGGGCGATGAGTGCCATATGGCCTTTCACTTCCCGTTGATGCCGCGCATGTACATGGCCGTGGCCCAGGAAGACCGCTTTCCAATTACCGATATCCTGCGCCAGACCCCGGAGATTCCGAGCAACTGCCAGTGGGCGATCTTCTTGCGCAACCACGATGAGCTGACCCTGGAAATGGTCACCGACCGTGAGCGCGACTACCTGTGGAACTACTACGCCGAGGACCGCCGGGCGCGGATCAACCTCGGTATTCGCCGCCGCCTGGCGCCGCTGCTGCAACGCGACCGGCGCCGGGTCGAGCTGTTGTGCAGCCTGCTGCTGTCGATGCCCGGCACCCCGACCCTGTATTACGGCGACGAGATCGGCATGGGTGACAACATCTACCTGGGGGACCGCGACGGTGTGCGCACACCCATGCAGTGGTCGATCGACCGCAATGGCGGTTTTTCCCGCGCGGACCCGGCGCGCCTGGTGCTGCCGCCGATCATGGACCCGCTGTACGGCTTCCAGTCGGTCAACGTCGAAGCCCAGGCCCATGATCCGCACTCGCTGCTGAACTGGAACCGGCGCTTGCTGGCGGTGCGCAAGCAGCAGAAGGCCTTTGGCCGCGGCACGCTGAAAATGCTGTCGCCGAGCAACCGGCGGATCCTGGCCTATCTGCGCGAGTACACCGGCACCGATGGCAAGACCGAGATCATCCTCTGCGTGGCCAACGTCTCGCGCGCCGCACAAGCGGCAGAGCTCGAACTTCAGCTGTATGCCGACAAGGTGCCGGTGGAGATGCTCGGCGGCAGCGCCTTTCCGCCGATCGGCCAGTTGCCGTTCCTGCTGACCTTGCCGCCCTATGGCTTTTACTGGTTCCTGCTGGCTGACAAGGATCAGATGCCCAGTTGGCACGTCGAGCCGGCCCAGAGCCTGCCGGAGTTCACTACGCTGGTGTTGAAAAAGCGTATGGAGGAACTGCTGGAGGCGCCGTCACGGGCCATCCTGCAAGACAGTGTGTTGCCGCAGTACCTGCCCAAGCGCCGTTGGTTTGCCGGCAAGGAAACCGTGATCGAGCACGTGCAGATCGCCTATGGCGTGCGCTTCGGCGCGCCCACCAGCCCGGTGTTGCTCAGCGAGATCGTGGTGCAGGGCGGCGGTCGGAGCAGTCGCTATCAACTGCCGTTCGGCCTGATCGCCGAAGAGCACCTCAACAGCCCGGCGCCGCAGCAGCTGGCCTTGGCGCGGGTTCGCCGCGGTCGCCAGGTGGGCTTGATTACCGACGGTTTTGTCCTGGAAAGTTTCGTGCGCGCGGTGCTTGCCGGCTGCAAGGATGGCCTGCGCTTGCCGTGCGGCGAAGGTGAGCTGCGTTTCGAGGCCAGCGGGCAACTGGCGGCCTTGAACCTGGGTGAGGACGCTCAAGTGCGCTACCTGAGCGCCGAGCAGTCCAACAGCTCGGTGGTGGTCGGTGGCAGCCTGGTGCTCAAGCTGATCCGCCGGGTCAACCCCGGGGTGCACCCGGAGCTGGAAATGAGCGCCTACCTGAGCGCCGCCGGCTTTGCCAACATTTCGCCGCTGCTGGCGTGGGTGAGCCGCGTGGATGATCAGGCGCAGCCGCACCTGCTGATGATCGCCCAGGGCTACCTGAGTAACCAGGGCGACGCCTGGGACTGGACCCAGAACAACCTGGAACGGGCCATTCGTGACGAGATGGAGCCTTCGAGCAAGGACCAGGACGTGCACACCGATGCCCTGCAGGACCTGGCCGATTTCGCCGCCTTGCTGGGGCAGCGCCTGGGTGAGATGCACCTGCTGCTGGCCGCGCCCAGCGCAGATCCTGCGTTCCAGCCGCGGGCCAGCAACCGGCGCGACAGCCAGGCCTGGAACAAGCACATCAGCGCCCAGCTGAGCCGCGCCCTGGACTTGCTGCAGGAACACCGCGCCAGCCTCGATAGCGACAGCCAGGCCCTGGTCGACGACCTGCAACAGCAGCGCAAGCGCCTGCTCGAGCACATTGGCGAACTGACCAAGCAGGCGCTGGGCGGGCTGCTGATGCGTGTGCACGGCGACCTGCACCTGGGCCAGGTGTTGGTGGTCCAGGGCGACGCCTACCTGATCGATTTCGAGGGTGAGCCGGCGCGGCCGCTGCAACAGCGGCGGGCCAAACACAGCCCGTACAAGGATGTCAGCGGCGTGCTGCGCTCCTTCGACTATGCTGCAGCGATGGTGCTGCGCAGTGCTTCTGCTGTCGACCTTTCCGAGGCTGCCCGTCAGGCCCGTCAACGCGTTGCCCGCCGTTACCTGCACCAGGCCCGGCATGCCTTCATCGAAGCCTATGGCCTGGCCAGCGCGGCCATGCCCCATGCCTGGGAGCACGGCGACGGCGAGCAGGCGGCGCTGGCGTTGTTCACGCTCGAGAAGGCCGCCTATGAAATCCTCTACGAAGCCGAGAACCGTCCGCATTGGCTGGCTGTGCCTTTGCATGGCCTGCATGGTCTGATCAGTACCTGGGGAGAGCAGTAAATGACTCAACGCAAGCGCGAGGAAGGCGGGCTGGGGCAGCGTGATATCAACGCCCTGGTAAACGCCGAACACGCCGACCCGTTCGCGGTGCTCGGTCCGCACCCGGATGGTGCCGGAGGCCAGTTTGTCCGCGCCTATTTGCCCAATGCCCTGAACGTGCGGGTGTTGGCGCGCGACGACAGTCGTGTCCTGGCCGTGCTGGAGCAGGGCCCGGTACCGGGGTTGTTCATCACCCGTCTGGCGGAGCAACAGCCGTACCTGTTGCAGATCAACTGGGCCGGCGGTGAGCAGGTCACCGAAGACCCTTACAGCTTCGGGCCGGTGCTCGGCGACATGGACCTTTATCTGTTCGCCGAGGGCAATCATCGCGACCTGTCCGGGGCCATGGGCGCGCAACCGGTGAAGGTCGAAGGCGTCGACGGCGTGCGCTTTTCAGTGTGGGCACCGAATGCCCGGCGGGTGTCGGTGGTGGGTGATTTCAACAATTGGGACGGGCGCCGACACCCCATGCGCCTGCGCCACCCGTCCGGGGTCTGGGAGCTGTTCGTGCCGCGCCTGCAGGCCGGCGAAGCTTACAAGTATGAAGTGCTCGGGCGCGAAGGCATCCTGCCGCTCAAGGCCGACCCGCTGGCTCGCGCTACGGAACTGCCGCCAAGCACCGCCTCGAGGGTCGCAGGTCCCCTGGCCCACGACTGGCAGGACCAGGACTGGATGCAGCAGCGTGGCGAGCGCCAGGCCACCCATGCGCCGCTGTCGATCTACGAGCTGCACGCTGGCTCCTGGCAATGCGAGCTGGACGACAACGGCGAAGTGGCGCGTTTTTACAACTGGCGCGAACTGGCCGAGCGCCTGGTGCCTTATATCCTGCAGCTGGGCTTTACCCATATCGAGCTGATGCCGATCATGGAGCACCCCTTTGGCGGCTCCTGGGGCTATCAACCGCTGTCGATGTTCGCGCCCACCGCGCGCTATGGCACGGCCGAGGATTTTGCCGCCTTTATCGACGCCTGCCACCAGGCGCGCATCGGCGTGATCCTTGATTGGGTGCCGGCGCATTTCCCCACCGACAGCCACGGCCTGGTGCGTTTCGACGGCACCGCGCTGTACGAGTACGACAACCCGCTGGAGGGCTTCCATCAGGACTGGGATACGCTGATCTACAACCTCGGCCGTACCGAAGTGCACGGCTTCATGCTGGCTTCGGCGCTGCACTGGCTCAAGCACTTTCATATCGATGGCCTGCGGGTGGATGCTGTCGCCTCGATGCTCTACCGCGATTATTCACGCAAGGCCGGGGAGTGGGTGCCCAACCGCCATGGCGGGCGCGAGAACCTCGAAGCCATCGACTTTTTGCGTCACCTCAACGACGTGGTGGCGCTGGAAGCCCCCGGTGCCCTAGTGATCGCCGAAGAGTCCACGGCCTGGCCGGGCGTCAGCCAGCCGACCCAGCAGGGCGGCCTGGGCTTTGCCTACAAGTGGAACATGGGCTGGATGCACGACACCTTGCACTACATCCAGAACGACCCGATCCATCGCACCTATCACCACAACGAGATGAGCTTCGGCCTGATCTATGCCTATTCCGAGCATTTCATCCTGCCGATCTCCCATGACGAAGTGGTGCACGGCAAGCACTCGCTGATCGACAAGATGCCCGGCGATCGCTGGCAGAAGTTCGCCAACCTGCGCGCCTACCTGACCTTCATGTGGACCCATCCGGGCAAGAAGCTGCTGTTCATGGGCTGCGAGTTCGGCCAGTGGCGCGAGTGGAACCACGACAGCGAGCTGGACTGGTATCTGCTCAAGTACCCCGAGCACCTGGGCGTGCAGCGCCTGGTCAGCGACCTCAACCGCCTGTACCGCGAAGAGCGTGCCTTGCACGAGCAGGACTGCCTGCCCCAGGGCTTTCAATGGTTGATTGGCGATGATGCACACAACAGTGTCTATGCCTGGCTGCGCTGGAGCGCTGACGGCGAGCCGCTGCTGGTGGTGGCCAACTTCACCCCGGTGCCGCGCGAGGGTTATCGCATTGGTGTGCCGTTTGGTGAGCGCTGGGCCGAGGTGTTCAACAGCGATGCCGAGGGCTATGCCGGGTCCAACTACGGCAACCTTGGTGAAGTGGCCAGCCAGGCGTTGCCCAGCCATGGCCAGCCGTTGTCGCTGGGGTTGAACCTGCCGCCGTTGGGGGTGTTGATCCTGCGACCGCAGTGATTGCCATCGCCGGCAAGGCCGGCTCCCACAAAGGGCCTGCATGCAGCGAACCTGTGGGAGCTGGCCTTGCCAGCGATCAAGCGCGAAGCGCTCGCATCACCACCGTACCCTGATCCCCAGGTTGCCGATCAGCCCGTTCAGGTCATTGTCATCGACATTGCTGCTGTAATCGGCACTGACAAACAGCGCTACCTTTGGCGTTACCCGTGCCACCAGGCCCAAGCCCAGTTCGACCGTGGCGGAATTGCGCCCGCTGCTGATCTTGTCGACCTTGTCCAGGCTCAGGGTGTCGGCGTTGGAGAAGTCATACCAGACGTTGGTGCGAACGAACGGTTCGATCGGCATGCCGCGTACGTTGTAATGCGCAGACAACTTGGCACCGACCCGGCCGGTCCAGTTCGGTTGCTGGTCGAACGCCTCCTGGGTGTCGGTCTGGGTCTGGCTGCCCGGAAAGTACTGCTGGTTGATCAACTGTGCTTGCGGCTCGAGGGTCCAGTTGTTACCCAGGCTGATGGGGTAGCCACCTTCGACCGACAGGGTCAGGGCATGACCGTTGCCATCCAGGCGCTGGCCGGTTTCGCTGCGGCCATTGATATCGAAGCGAGTGCCCATGGCCACGGCATCCAGGTGCCAGCCCTGATCGTGGGTCATGCTCCAGTACACACCCAGGCTTTGTCCGTCGAGGTTGAGGACGCTTTCCTTGTTGCCGACCTGGGGTTTGCGCAGGCCGTCAAAACCGCTTTGCAGGTTGCTGTGGCCGACAAAGAAACCGGCACGGTGAGTATTGCCGCCACTGGTTTCACGAATGAACAGGTCCGGGCTGATCTGCAGGCTCTGGTTCGATATGCCGAGGTTGTCGACTTCCGGGCTCGGGGTGCGGACCGGGGTCGGGAAAAACTGCGCCCACTGGCTGGCGATAGGGTCGGTCGCGGCCGGGGCGTGGCGCTCGGCCAGGCGCTCGGAAAACGCCCCGAGGGTGCTCAGGCCCAGGCCGCTGGCGCTGACCGGGTTGAGCGAGAGTACAGGCTGAGCCTGCACCAGGTTGCTGAACGGTTCGTTATCCTCCAGGCCCAATGCATGGGTTTCCAACGGGGTTGCCAGTAGCAGCGACGTGGAAACCGCATAGAAAACATACTCAAAGCCCGTAGGATTCGGAGTTTTTTTCATAGCGGATATCCTCTGTTTTCATAGCCAGGGTTCTGGCCTGATGTCACGGGCTGTAAGGCAAAACCAGAGGGCGACCCAAACCAGCAAACCGGTCCCTGCCGCGCGCTGAAAAGCGCGCGCTAGAGGCTCGGAATGGAATCTGCAATTGCTGCATTACTTCTAGCTAAGGAGAGGAGCGGGCGGGCGTCAAGAAAGCGTGAAATAACCGTTATCAAACTATTAGAGGTGGCAATACATTGAAATAAAACAAAAATTCACATTCGATAGCCGCAACTGCTCTTTCCAGCGTCGCGGCTATGCCGAATGATTGCTAAAGCTGCACTTCCACCGCCAATGGCAGATGATCGGAGAGGTGGCTCCAGGGCTTGTTGCCGAGGATTTGCGGGGCATGGCTATTGGCGTTGCGCAGGTAGATGCGGTCCAGGCGCAACAGCGGCAGGCGCGCGGGGTACGTGCGGGCGAGCAGGCCATGATGGCGCTCGAAGGCTTCGTGCAGGTCGCGGTGCAGGTTGAGGGTGCGATTGCCACGCAGTTGCCAGTCGTTAAAGTCGCCGGCGATGATCACCGGGGCATCGGCCGGCAGCGAATCGAGCAGCCGGCGCAGCAACTGCAGCTGTTGTTGCCGATGGCTTTCGAGCAACGACAGGTGCACGCAAATGGCATGCACCTCGCGCTGTCCGGGTACATCCAGCACGCAATGGAGCAAACCGCGGCGCTCGGGGCCGGTAATCGACACGTCGAGATTACGGTGCTCGATGATCGGGTACTTGGACAACAGCGCATTGCCGTGATGGCCGTCCGGGTACACGGCGTTGCGACCGTAGGCGAAATCGCTCCACATACTGTCGGCCAGAAATTCGTACTGCGAAGTCGGCGGCCAACTGGCGTAGCGTGCGGCATGCCGGTCGTGGGAACCGAGCACTTCCTGAAGAAACACAATGTCGGCGCGGGTACTGCGCACCGCTTCGCGCAGTTCGGGGAGGATGAAGCGGCGGTTAAAGGCGGTAAAACCCTTGTGGGTGTTGACGGTCAGCACCTGCAGGCGCTTGACCGCTGCAGCCTGGCGGGCGGTAGCTGTATGGCGGGTGTCCGATTCAGCGCTCACGGTGACTCCTGTTCGACCCATCTATAGCATCGGACTTGCCGGGGTACGTGCAGTTCCCCGGCAGTCACGCATCGTCGTCACGGTACAGCTCGAGCAACACCAGCGAGCGACCGCTGACCTGAAACTCGCTGGCAAAGGCATGCTGCTCGCCTTTGCGCAGGTGCGGCCGGTCGGTGTCGACCAGGCAGTTCCAGTATTCGCCCTCCGGCACGCCGGGCAGGGTGAAGGCCACCGTGTCGTGATGAGCGTTGACGATCAGCAGCAAGGTGGCGTCGGCCCCCGGGCGCAGGATGCCACTGACCTGGGCGCGGCCATCCATGAGCATGCCCAGGCAGCGCCCGTGGGCGTCCTGCCATTGCTCGACGCTCATCTCGCTGGCGTCCGGCGCCAGCCACGTGACATCCTTGACCCCGATCGCCTCATTGTAGTCGCCGACCAGAAAACGCGAACGGCGCAGCACCGGGTAAGCCAAGCGCAACGTGGTCAGGCGCTTGACGAACTTGAGCAGCGCGGCGCCGTCGTCGTCCAGCTCCCAGTTGACCCAGCCGATCTCACTGTCCTGGCAATAGGCGTTGTTGTTGCCGTGCTGGGTGCGGCTGAATTCGTCACCGGCAACGATCATCGGCGTACCCTGGGCCAACAGCAGGGTGGCGAACAAGTTGCGCATCTGGCGCAGGCGCAGGGCCTTGATTTCGGGGTCGTCGGTGGGGCCCTCGACACCGTGGTTCCAGGACAGGTTGTTGTTGCTGCCATCCTGGTTGTCTTCGTCGTTGTCCTCATTGTGCTTGTCGTTGTACGACACCAGGTCGCGCAGGGTGAAACCGTCGTGGGCGGTGATGAAGTTGATCGAAGCATAGGGCCTGCGCCCGCGGCGGTTGAACAGCTCGCCGGAGGCGGTCATGCGCGCGGCAAAGTCGGCCAGCTGGCCTTCGTCGCCTTTCCAGAAGGCGCGCACGGTATCGCGAAAGCGGTCATTCCATTCCGCCCAGCCGGGAGCGAAGTTGCCCACCTGGTAACCGCCGGGGCCGCAATCCCAGGGCTCGGCAATCAGTTTCACCTGGCTGAGCAACGGGTCCTGACGGCAGGCGACAAGAAAACTGTGGCGCTCGTCAAAGCCCTGGTGATAACGGCCGAGGATGGTCGCCAGGTCAAAGCGAAAACCGTCCACGTGCATCTCCCCGGCCCAGTAGCGCAGCGAATCGGTCACCAGCTGCAGCACGCAGGGGTGGCTGAGGTCGAGGGTGTTGCCGGTGCCGGAATCATTGACGTAGAAGCGCTTGTCGTCGGGCATCAGGCGGTAGTAGGAGGCATTGTCGATGCCGCGCATCGACAGGGTCGGGCCCAGCTCATTGCCCTCGGCCGTGTGGTTGTAGACCACGTCGAGGATCACCTCCAGGCCGGCGTCATGCAGGTGTGCGACCATCTCCTTGAATTCGGCGATCTTGCCGTTGGCCAGGTAGCGCGGGTGCGGGGCAAAGAAGGCAATGCTGTTGTAGCCCCAATAATTGTTCAGGCCCTTTTGCAGCAGGTGCTGGTCGTTGACGAAGGCGTGAATCGGCAGCAATTCGATCGACGACACTCCCAGCTGTTTGATATGGCCGAGCAGTTCGTCGCACATCAGCCCGGCGAAGGTGCCACGGTTGGCCTCGGGGACTGCCGGGTGGCGCATGCTGATGCCACGTACGTGGGCTTCGTAGAGGATCGTCCGCTCCCAGGGAACGCCTACGCGCTGGTCGCGGCCCCAGGTGTAGGCCGGGTCGATGACCTTGCACTTGGGCACGAACGGCGCGCTGTCGCGTTGATCGAAACTGAGGTCGCCATCAGGGTGGCCGATGGTGTAGCCGAACAGTGCCTCGGACCATTTCAGGCGGCCGACCAACTGCTTGGCATAGGGGTCGATCAGCAGTTTGTTGGGGTTGAAACGGTGGCCGTTTTCCGGGGCGTAGGGGCCGTGCACCCGGTAGCCATAGATTTGCCCGGGGTGGGCGTCGGGCAGGTAGCCGTGGAAGATCTCGTCGGTGTATTGCGGCAGCTCGATGCGCTCGAGCTCGACCTCGCCGCTGGCATCGAACAGGCACAGCTCGACCTTGGTGGCATTGGCCGAGAACAGCGCGAAGTTGACCCCCAGCCCATCCCAGGTGGCGCCCAGGGGGAAGGGCAGGCCTTCACGGATGCGCGAGGGTTCGGGGTGGACTTCGGCGGCGGGCTTGGCTTTGCGGGTGGTCATTTGTGCTCCTTGATGAGGCTGGGACTGCTTTGCAGCCCATCGCCGGCAAGCCGGCTCCCACAGGATTCGGTGCAAGCAGCCCCTGTGGGAGCTGGCTTGCCAGCGATGCTTTCAACGGCTTAAGCCAGCGGCGGCTTCTTGGCAGCCCTGGGCTTCTTCGGCGCCGCCGTAGCGCCGGCCGGCTTGGCCTTGCCGGTGCTGGCCGGCGGCGCCTTGGCGGGTTTGCGCGGTGTCACCTTGGGCGCCAGCGCTTCGGCTTCGGCGAGCTTGCGCGCCATGTCCCAATGGCGCTGCTCCTGGCCTTCGGGCCGGCCTTCCGATTCCCAGATCTGATAGGCGAATTCACGGATACGTTTTTCTTCGACACTCATCTCGACGCTCCTGAGGACTTAATGATGTTCAATGAACAGATTGACCGGAAACTCCTTGAGTGCAGTACTCAGCCACAGCTCCTGTGAGGCTGAGACTGCGCCTGTGGCAAACAGTCCCGAGCAATTGGCAGGCGACAAGGCAAACGGCAGGATCAGCCGGGTATCGTCCCAGTTCTGTGCCGGGATCAGGGGTATTGGCGACTGTGCAAGCAAGCCCCAGGCCAGGCGTGGCACGACAACAATGGCGTGCTCGTCGGCACTCACCCGGGCAAACGCCAGGACCCGCTCGGCGTGCCTGCCGCGCACTTCAACGGGCAGGTAGCGACCGCGCAGGAACAACTGGGGGTACTGTTGACGCCACTCCAGCACCTGGTTGATCAGCGCCTGTTTGACCCGACCGCTGCGCCAGTCCTGCAGCAGTTGCGACGTTGTGGTGCCGTCCCCCAGCGCCTGGCGGCGGCGGGCAAAATCCACCGGCCGGCGGTTGTCCGGGTCGACCAGGCTCAAGTCCCAGAATTCGTTGCCCTGGTACAGGTCGGGCACCCCTGGCGCAGTCATGCGCAGCAGGCATTGGGCCAAACTGTTGAGGGCCCCCGGGCAGGCGATTGCTTGCGCCGCCTCGGCCAGGGAATGGCGCAACTGCTGACTGGCGCGCTCCAGCAGCAGGGTATCGATAAAGTCCAGGCAGGCCTGCTCGTAGGCCTCGTTCGGTGCGCTCCAGCTGCTGCGCAGCTTGGCTTCGCGCAGGGCTTTGCGCTGCCATTGGCGCAGGCGCTCGGCAAAGGCTTCCAGGGCCAACGGATCGTTCTCGTCGAGCTCCAGCGGCCAGCTGCCGAGCAGGGTCTGATACAACAGCAGTTCATCACCGGCGCCAGGCGCCTCACCGTCGGCCAGGGTGCAGCGCAAGGGGCTGGCAAGTTCGCGCCAGTGTTCGACCCGGCTGGCAAACCAGCTGCTGCGCTCGCTCAGCACCGCCAGGCGCGCGCGGGTGTCTTCGCCGCGTTTATGGTCATGGGTGGCGGTGGTGAGCAGGTTGTCCGGGAACTGCTCCAGGCGCTCGCTGCAGTGCTGATGGAAGTCCTCGACCGGGGCGCTGAAGCGCTCGGCATCAAAGCCGACATCGTTGCGCGACAGCAGCAGAGCCGAACGGTAAAACGCGGTGTCTTCCACGGCCTTGGCGGCGGTGGGTGACGTCAGTTGCTGGAAGCGCACGCAGGCATGACGGCGGTGTTTGCGTGGCCGGCCTGGCGGCAACTGGCGCCAGGGTTCGCCGCCGAGCCAGCGCTGCAGGTAATCGAGCACCGGCCAGTCGGCTTCGCTCAGGCACTGGCGAGCGCCACGCAGGGCCTGCTGGAAAAACGCTTCGTCTTCGCTGGGGCGCCCGCAGGCATTGATGTAGGTGCGGTACACCGGGTAGTGCTCGATCAGGGCCTGCACGGTGCGGCGGATGGCGCCGAAGGTCAGGTCGCGGCTCATCAGGTCGTCGCGGGCCACCTGCAACAATGCCTGGGCCACCGACTCGAAATCGCCGGCCAGGCTGCCATTGAGGATCTGCTGGCGGGCCAGGCGCACTTCCTCGGTAAAATCCGGGCGATCGCTGAGTGCGCTCCACAGCGCGGCCAGTTCACCTTCGCCGTCCGGGTCATGCTGCAGCAGCGAGACCTGGTTCATGAACTCATAACCGGTGGTGCCGTCGACGTGCCAATCGCGGTGCAATTGCTCGCCGGCGCCGAGGATTTTCTCGACATAGATCGGAAAGTGCTCCAGTGCCGCCTCCAGTGGGCGCTGGGCCAGCAGCCCGTCGACCCGGCGGCGCAGCTTGCGGCAGTAGCCTCGCGGGTCGGCCAGGCCGTCGATGTGGTCGATGCGCAACCCATCGACCAGCCCGCGGCCGATCAGCTCGAACACCTTGCCGTGGGTCGCTTCGAACACCGCTGCGCGCTCCACGCGCAAACCGCCCAGTTCGTTGACGTCGAAGAAACGCCGCCAGTTGATATCGTCGCCGGCGGTGCGCCAGCTGGCCAGGCGATAGGGCTGGCGCTCGAGCAGCGCGTGCAGGCGCTGGAAGCCTTCTGGCGTGCGGCTGTCGAATGCACTGAGCAGATTGTCCAGGGGCTGCTGCCTGGACAGCGCGGCCAGCTCGGCCAGCAGCGGCCGGGCGCGCACCGGCGCATCGGCAGCCGTGCGCAGGCTCTCCAAGCGTGCGCCCAGCGCCTGCAGGGCGGCGCCACCATTGGCGAGAATCACCCCGTAGTCGGCCGGGCAGATCGGAAAGCGGTGGTGGTGATGCTGGATATGAAACTGCCCAGTAGCGGCATCGAACTGCAGAGGGATTTCACCGCCTTGCAGCATCGCACCGTAGTCACTGGCCAGAAACGGCAGCAACAACTGGCCTTCGAGCAGCGGGTCGGGCGAGTGCCACTGGATGTCGAAGAATTCGGCATAGCGGCTGCGCCGGCCCCAGGCCAGCAGGTCCTGCCACCAGGGATTGTCGCTGCCGACCGCCATGTGGTTGGACACCATGTCGAGGATCAGGCCCATGCCGTGCAAGCGCAGCGCCGCCACCAGCCGCACCAGCGCCGCTTCGCCGCCGAGTTGCGGGCTGACCTGGCCGGGGTCGACCACATCGTAACCATGGCGCGAGCCGGGGCGGGCGCGCAGCAACGGCGAGGCATACAGGTGGCTGACCCCTAAGCGGGCGAAGTAGGGCACCAGCGCGGCGGCGTCGTCGAGGCTGAAGTCAGCATGAAACTGCAGGCGCAGGGTGGCGCTCAGGGCTTTCATCGGTCACGCTCCCAGGCTTGTTCGCGAGCCTGCGCCAGCAGCTCCAGGCGCCGCGCCGCGTCCTCGTCGTCGAGCAGGGCGGTGGCCGGCAGGGCAAAGCGCCGGCGCCAGTTCGGGTGGCTGTTGGTGGTGCCCGGCAGGTTGGGTTGTTCATCGATGCCCAGCAGGTCTTCCAGCGGGACCAGCACCAGCGGCGCGCGGGTATGGCCGAGGTAGCGGATGCTGGCATCGATCAGGGCGTCGCTGTCTGCCAGGGGTTGGCCGTAGTTGTGTTCGAGGATCCGCCGCAGGCCCTGACGCTCGTGCTGGCGGGTTTCGCGCCAGTGGCGTTCGGTGATGCCGTCGATCAGGGCCAGGCGCTGGTTCCAGTCAATATCGCGGGCCTCCAGCCAGCCGGCCAGCGTCGGCAGGTCATGGGTGCTGGGGGTCGCCAGGGCGCTGTCGGGCCAGTCGAGGATGGGCTTGAAGTGGCCGGGCGGGTCCTGTTCGAACAGCAGCACGCGCATGCCGAGGATCGCCCGTGCGGCGAGTTTCTCGCGCAGCCCTTCAGGGACGGTGCCGAGGTCTTCGCCCAGCACGATTGCCTGGTGTCGCACTGACTCAAGGCTGAGCAGGCGCAGCAGGTCATCGAGTGGGTAGTGCAGGTAGGCACCCTCGGCCGGGCTTGCGCCTTGCGGGATCAGCCACAGGCGTTGCAGGCCCATGACATGATCGATGCGCAGGCCCCCGGCATGGGCGAAGTTGGCTCGCAGCATTTCGATAAAGGCGCGGTAGCCGTTGCGCCGCAGGCCTTCGGGCGAGAAGGCGCAGATGCCCCAGTTTTGCCCGGTACGGTTGAGGATGTCGGGCGGGGCGCCGACATTCAGACCCGCCAGCAGCTCGTCCTGGCGGCTCCAGGCCTGGCTGCCGGCGCCGTCGGCTCCCACCGCAAGGTCAGCGATCAGGCCGATGCTCATGCCGTTGCTGCGCGCCGCATCCTGGGCGCGCTGCAGGCTGCGTTCGATCAGCCATTGGCAGAAGGCGTGAAACTCCACCTCCTCACTGTGCTGGCGGGCGAAGGCGCTCACCTGCGGGCTATGCGGGTCGTGCCAGGCGGCGGGCCAGCCGCGCCAGTCCTGGCCGATATCGCGTTTGAGCGCATGCTCGAGCAGCACCTCGAAGCGGCAGTGGCGCTCCAGTGCGGGCCCGGCGTGCTGGCGATAGCTGCTGAAATCGGCGAACAACGGGTGCTCAGCGGCGATGAAGTCGCGATACAGCGCGCGCAGCAGGCGCTGGCGAAACGACGCCGCCTGCGGCCAGTCGATCAGTGGCAATAGTTCAAGCTGCTCAAGCGGGTCGTGCAACTGACAAGCCTCAATGGCCATGCGCACCGCGCGGTCCCCCAGCAGCGCCGCGGGGCTGGCATACAGGCTGTTGAGAAACAGCCGGCTGGACGGCGAGTAAGGGCTGTAGCGCTGGGTGTCGCTGGCGAACATGGCGTGCAGCGGGCTGATCGCCAGGGCATCGGCGCCACGTTCGGCGGCGCTGCGCACCAGGGCTTCGAGGGCCAGGCAGTCGCCATAGCCGCCGTCGTTGGGGCGACGCAGGCTGTACAACTGGGCGCTCAGCCCCCAGCAGCGCGGTGTTGGCGTGCCGAGGGCATCGGCAATGCTGTAGCAGCGTGCGGGCGCTACGGCCAGGGTGAAGTGCTGCTGGTCGATCTGCACCTGGTGATAGCCGATAGGCAAGCTACCGGCAAGCCTGGCCTGGTCATCCAACTGCAGCTGTTGTTCGCTGCCATCCTCAAGCAGCACCCGGCACGGCATCGACGCCGGGAAATAGCCTGCCAGCTCCAGTGGCTGGTGTTGGTCAACGGTCAACAGCGGCGGCAGGTGGCGGGCATCGTGGGCACTGAGCAGGGCCTGGATGCTGGCTTCGATCGCCTCGACGCTATCGGCCGGATGGCCAAGCCCGGCCAGCACCCGCTGCAGCGCCGGGTCGCTGACCCGCTGGGCGCGGCCGTTGGCGTCGATCCAGTCCACGGCCAGGCCCGCCAGTTCGGCCAGTTGCTGCAAGCGAGGGTCAGTCATGGGCAGGCTCCGCTGGGGTGGTCGGCATCAGGCTGACCAGGGTGGTGTAGGGCGGCAGGTGCGTAGTGCCGACGCAAGCCTCGCTGCAGGTGAACAGTCGCGCAGCGTTATCGGGCAGGTCGGCACGTTGCGAGGTCGGGCCAAGGTTCAGGTCGATACGCAGCTCGCCGCCGCTTTTCAGCTGCCAGCGCACACTCAGGGCCTGCGGCCCCAGCACCCGGGCACCGAGGGCGCGGATACCAGGCAGGTGCGGGACGATGTGCCGGGCGCGCAGGGCCAGCAGTTCACGGTATAACTGTAGCCAGGGTTGCTGGCGCGATTGGGGCGGGCGCGGCCTTGAGGCGTTGAAGGTGGTGACGGCGTTGGGGTCGGGAATCCGCGCCCGGGTCGCGGCGTCGGCAAAGGCGGCAAAACTGGCGAACTCGGCCCGCCGGCCTGCGCGCACGGCATCGGCGAGTTCGTCGTGATGATCGGTAAAAAAGACGAAAGGTTGCTCGCAGCCCCATTCATCGCCCATGAACAGCAGCGGGATCATCGGTGCCAGCAGCAACAGGGTGGTGGCGGCCCGCAAGGCGGGTAGCGGGCACAGCTGGTTGAGGCGCTCGCCGAATGCGCGATTGCCGATCTGGTCGTGGTTCTGCAGGAACAGTACAAAGGCGGTAGGCGGCAAATGGCCGCTGGGCTCGCCGCGGGGGCGGCCGTTGCGGTCGGGCTGGCCCTGGAAGACGAAGCCCTGGCTCAGGCAGCGTGCCAGTTTGTCGATGGTCGATTCGCTGTAATCGGCGTAGTACGCCTCCTGCTCACCGGTCAGTAGCACGTGCAGGGCGTTATGGCCATCGTCGTTCCACTGCGCATCGAAGCCCTGTTCGAGCAGGTGTGACTGGTTATGTTCGTTCTCAAGGCTCAGCCACACCTGACGCCCGGGAGCGATGTCATTGCGCACCCGGCGTGCCAGCTCGGCGAGAAAATCCGGCTCATCGATGGCGTGCACGGCGTCCAGGCGCAGGCCGTCGATGCGGTAATCCTGCAGCCACATCAGGGCGTTTTCGATAAAGAAGTCGCGCACCTGGCGGCGGCGAAAATCGATCGCCGCGCCCCAGGGGGTCTTGCGATCTTCGCGGAAAAATCCGCTGGCATACTGGCCGAGATAGTTGCCGTCCGGGCCGAAATGGTTGTAGACCACATCGAGCACGACCATCAGGCCATGGCCGTGGGCCTGGTCAATCAATTCGCGCAGCTGCATCGGGGTGCCATAACTGTGCTGCGGGGCAAACGGCAGCACGCCGTCATAGCCCCAGTTGCGTTCGCCCGGAAACTGTCCGACCGGCATCAGCTCGATCGCGGTGATACCCAGTTCGGCCAGGGCTGGCAAGCGTTCGATCACTCCGGCATAACCGCCGCACAGGCCGACGTGCAGCTCGTAGATGACCGCTTCGTGCCAGGGGCGTCCGTGCCAGTCCGGGTGCTGCCAGCGGTAGGCGGCAGGGGCCAGCAGCGCGCTGGGGCCGTGCACGCCTTCGGGCTGGTGGCGCGACGCCGGGTCGGCGACGCTCAGCTTGCCGTCGATGCGATAGCGATAACGGCTACCGGCGCTGCACGCGAGCCGGCCGATGAACCAACCGTCAGCCTGTGCCGGCAAAACTTCACGCCGCCCCGACGCGAACTCCACATCTACCCGCTGCGCGTCCGGAGCCCAGAGGGCAAACCGGGCGCTGTTGCTGTCCAGCATCGCGGCCCCGTGAGTCGCGCGCTCCTGTGACCTAAAGGGCATACCTGCCACCTCGCGTTCAGCGTGGGGTTGCACGGGCGTTTTCGACCAGTTCCTCGTAGAGACGGGCATAAGGCTCGACAGCCTGGCACCAGTTGAAGGGTTGGGTCATGGCCAGGCAACGCATGGCGTTGAGCAGGTTTTTTTTGCTGTACACGTAGAACGCCCGGCCCAGGGCTTCGCGGTAGCTGTCGACGGTGGGCTCATCGAACAGAAAGCCGGTCACGCCATTTTCGATGGTGTCGGCCAGGCCGCCGGTGTTACGCGCCACCGGCAGTGAACCGAAGCGCTGGGCGTACATCTGGCTCAGCCCGCAGGGTTCGTAGCGTGATGGCATCAAGAGGAAGTCGCTGCCGGCGAACATGCGTCGGGCATCGGTTTCATTGAAGCCAATACGCACGCCAATCTGCCCGGGATGGCGCAGGGCAAGTTCGCGCATGGCCTGTTCTTCTTCCGGTTCGCCACGGCCGATGATCGCAATCTGGCCCCCTTGGCGCACGATGTATTCGGCCACCCCCAGGGTCAGGTCCAGGCCCTTTTGATACACCAGGCGCGAAACCACGGCGAACAGCGGCCCGCTCGAAGGTTCGAGGTCGAACAGTTCGCGGACCTGCCGGGAGTTGGCGGCCTTGCCTTGCCAGTCGTTGAGGCTGAAGGGGTGGGCCAGGTGCGGGTCGCTGGCCGAGTCCCAGCTTTCGTCAATGCCGTTGGGGATGCCGCTGAGCAGGCCTTGCTGGGCCTTGCTGGCAAGAAAGCCATCCAGCCCGCAGCCAAATGACGGCGTGGTGATTTCCCGGGCGTAGGTGGCACTGACCGTGGTGATGTGGCTGGAGTAGGCGAGGCCGGCCTTGAGGAACGACAGCTTGCCATAGAACTCCATGCCTTCCTGCTGCAGGGCATGATCGGGGATCGCCAGCTCCGGGCAGCAGGCGCGGCTGACCACGCCCTGGTAGGCCAGGTTGTGAATGGTGAACAGGGTCGGGGTCTGCAGGCCGCGCCAGTGCATATAGGCCGGGGCCAGGCCCGCCGGCCAGTCGTGGGCGTGGACCAGGTCGGGCTTCCAGTGGACCATGCCTTCACCGGCGGCGATTTCCGCGGCGGCCAGGCCCAGGCGGGCGAAGCGGATGTGGTTGTCGGGCCAGTCGCGACCGTTGTTGGCACCATAGGGGGTGCCTTCGCGCTGGTACAGCTCGGGGCAGATCAACACATAGATGACCAGGCCATCGGCCAGGTCCATGCGTCCGATCTTGCACGGCGGCAAGGCCGCGTGGCCGCCCAGCTCGCCCACCAGGTGGATCGGGTTGTCGCTCTCCAGCACCTGCGGGTAACCGGGAATCAGCACCCGTACATCATGCAAATGGCGCATGGCCCGCGGCAGCGCCGCCGAGACATCGCCCAGGCCGCCAGTCTTGACCAGGTCGGCGATTTCCGAGGTAACGAACAACACCTTGCGTTTGTGCGATGAATGTCTGGGGTCAGCACCCAGTGCCTTGGCTGTCGGCGTGAACTCCGCTCCAAGCGGCTCACGCGTATCCGGGGTGAAATGCTCTACATGAGGTTCGACAGCGGCACTGATCATACGTCTCTCCGTCCCTATGTGGTGCGGGCGTGGGCGCCCGTTGTTGTTTCTTTACCGATACTGTTCTCTGTAAGTGATGTTGCCTTGCGTTCCATGCCCCGAAGCCAAGCGCACAAGCGCTACGCAAGCCGGCATCCTGCCGACGGCGTGGTGACAATATGGGGTGGGTGGGCCGCGTCCGTTGAAGCGGAATCGATGGCCTACTTAGTTCCTGACCTACCGCAATTCCAGAAGTTTCGACTAATTTCAGTCGAGTTTTCCGGGCGATGTCTGGCCGAGTACCGAGTGTAGGAGAGATATCGTGAAAAATGTGACCCGCTGGTCATTTTTGCAGAGGGGAAAACCTGCTGCCCCTGGACCGCAGGTCATGGCGCAGGTTCAGCGTGCGGCGGCAGCGAGGAGTGATGGCGGCTGATCGGCCACTGCTGGCCATTTTCTGTACGCCACGCTAATCGTCAGGCGCGGGTTGGCACCTGGCCGTCCTGGGCTTGCTGCAGGAGCAGATTCAGTTGGGCGACTTGTTGTTGCAACTGGTCGCGCTCCTCCTTGAGGCGACGCAGCTCGTCGCGGCGAACCGTCACGTAGAGGGTCTGGGCAGGCATTTTTGGCAGAAGGGTTCCCATTGCACACCTCGCATAGGGTGGGTCGTTTTTCTAACAGCGTAGCTGCTGGATCGGCGGCGATTCTGAATTCTTTTCGCGGTCATTGGAACTTTTTTGTTTCTGGTTGTCTTGCCGTTCGTCGCTGAACCAAGTGGGCGACGGCTGGACTAACCTTGAAGGCCTGAACCGGCATTTTTCATTCCAGGGGAGCATCGCACATGCAATTGGGAATCGTGGGGCTGGGCCGCATGGGCGGCAATATTGCGCGGCGCTTGATGCGTGGCGGGCACCGCATGGTGGTGCATGACCGCGATCGTCAGGCAGTGGAAACCCTGGTCAAGGAAGGCGCCAACGGCGCCCATGACCTTGGCGCGCTGGTGGGCAAGCTGGACAAGCCGCGGGCGGTGTGGGTGATGCTGCCGGCCGGTGAGCCGACTGAGCAGACCATCGCGCAACTGGCCGACCTGCTCGACGCCGACGACGTGATCATCGACGGCGGCAATACCTTCTACAAGGACGACATGCGTCGCGCCGCCGAGCTTGGCAGGCGCAACCTGCACTATATCGACGTCGGTACCTCGGGCGGCGTCTGGGGCCTGGAGCGCGGCTACTGCATGATGATCGGCGGCGAGCAGGCGGTGGTCGATCGCCTCGATCCGCTGTTCGCCACCCTCGCCCCGGGCGTTGGCGACATCCCCCGCACCCGTGGCCGCCAGGGCCCGGCCGGGCGTGCCGAGCAGGGTTATATTCATGCCGGGCCCGCAGGTGCCGGGCACTACGTGAAGATGATCCACAACGGCATCGAGTACGGCCTGATGCAGGCCTATGCCGAAGGGTTCGACCTGCTCAAGAGCAAGGGCAGCGATGCCGTGCCGGCCGAGCAGCGCTTTGACCTGAACCTGGCCGAAATCGCCGAAGTGTGGCGTCGTGGCAGCGTGGTCACCTCCTGGCTGCTCGATCTCACCGCCGACGCCCTGGTGGCCGATCCGCAACTGGGCGGCTACAGCGGCTCGGTCGCCGACAGCGGCGAAGGACGCTGGACCATTGATGCGGCCGTCGAGCAGGCAGTGCCGGTGCCGGTGTTGTCCAGCGCACTGTTCGCCCGCTTCCGCTCGCGCCAGCAGCAGGGCACCTACGCTGACCGCATGCTGTCGGCGATGCGCTTCGGCTTTGGTGGTCACGTCGAGAAGAACGCCGAATGAGCAAAACACAGATCGAAGCGGCCCCGCCTTGCAACCTGTTTCTGTTTGGCGCCAATGGCGACCTGGTCAAACGCCTGCTGATGCCGGCGCTGTACAACCTGAGCCGCGATGGCCTGCTCGACAAAGGCCTGCGGATCATCGGCGTCGATCACAACGCCGCCACCGACGGCGAGTTTGCCGCACGCCTGGAAGCCTTCATGCGCGAGCGTGACAAGGCCAGCCAAGGCGCCAGCAAGTGCCTGGATGACAAGCTCTGGGCGCGCCTGGCCAAGCGCATCGGCTACCTGACCGGCGACTTTCTCGACCAGGCGACCTACCAGGCCATCGCCGAGCGCATCCGCAGCAACCCTAGCGCCAACGCGGTGTTCTACCTGGCCACCTCGCCGCGTTTTTTCAGCGAAGTGGTGCAGCGCCTGGGCGCCGCCGGCCTGCTCGACGAAACCGACGGCTTTCGCCGGGTGGTGGTGGAAAAACCCTTCGGCTCGGACCTGGCCAGCGCTGAGGCGCTCAATACCTGCCTGCTCAAGGTCATGAGCGAAAAGCAGATCTACCGTATCGACCATTACCTGGGCAAAGAAACGGTCCAGAACATTCTCGTCAGCCGCTTTTCCAACGGCCTGTTCGAAGCCTTCTGGAACAACCACTACATCGATCATGTGCAGATCACCGCCGCCGAAACCGTCGGCGTTGAAAGCCGCGGCGGGTTCTACGACAACACCGGCGCCTTGCGTGACATGGTGCCCAATCACCTGTTCCAGCTGCTGGCCATGGTCGCCATGGAGCCGCCAGCGGCCTTTGGCGCCGATGCGGTGCGCAGTGAGAAAGCCAAGGTCATCGGTGCGATCCGGCCCTGGTCGAAGCACATGGCCCTGAAGAATTCGGTGCGCGGCCAGTACAGCGCCGGCAAGCAAGGGCGCAAGAAAGTCCCTGGCTACCGCGAAGAACCGCGGGTCGAGCCCGACAGCAACACCGAAACCTTCGTCGCCCTCAAGGTGATGATCGACAACTGGCGCTGGGTCGGCGTGCCATTCTACCTGCGCACCGGCAAGCGCATGAGCGTGCGCGACACCGAGATTGCCATCTGCTTCAAACCGGCGCCCTACGCGCAGTTTCGCGACACCGAGGTCGAGCGGCTCAAGCCCAACTACCTGAAAATCCAGATCCAGCCCAACGAAGGCATGTGGTTCGACCTGCAGGCCAAGCGCCCGGGCCCGGCCCTGGCCATGGAGAACGTCGAGCTGGGCTTTGCCTACAAGGACTTTTTCAAGATGCAGCCGTCGACCGGCTACGAGACGCTGATCTACGACTGCCTGACCGGCGACCAGACGTTGTTCCAGCGTGCCGACAACATCGAGAACGGCTGGCGCGCGGTGCAGCCGTTTCTCGATGCCTGGAAGGAGGGCGGCGAGGTGCAGCCCTATGCCGCCGGCGAAAATGGCCCGACGGCGGCGGATGAGTTGCTGGCCCGGGACCGGAGGGTCTGGCACCGCATCGGGTGAAACCCATCGCGGGACAAGCCCGCTCCTACAACCAGTACGTCACCGCCCACCACCCCAGCCCACCCATGACCACGGTATAGGGCAGCGCCATCCACACCATGCGCCCGTACGACAGGCGAATCAGCGGCGCAATCGCCGAGGTCAGCAGGAACAGGAACGCCGCCTGGCCATTGGGCGTGGCCACGCTCGGCAGGTTGGTGCCGGTATTGATTGCCACCGCCAGGGTCTCGAAGTGCTCACGGCTCATGCCGCCGTTGACAAACGCCTGCTTGACCTCGGTGATATAGATAGTGGCGACGAACACGTTGTCGCTGATCGCCGACAACAGGCCGTTGGCGATAAACAGCATGCCTGGCTGCTGATCGGCCGGTAGCGCCAGCACCCACTGGATTAGCGGGGTAAACAGCTGCTGCTGGTGAATCACCGCCACCACGGCAAAGAACACCACCAACAGCGCGGTAAACGGCATGGCGTCCTGGAACGCGCGGCCCAGGCGGTGTTCGTCGGTGATGCCGGTAAAGGCGGTGATCAGCACGATCACCAGCAGGCCGATCAGGCCCACTTCGGCCACATGCAGGCCCAGGCCGATGATCAGGATCAGCGCCGCCAGGCCCTGCACCAGCAGCGCGGCACGCTGCTGGGTGGTGCGCTGGGCGTCGTCTTCGGCGGCATAGGTGGCCAGCACCTGGCGCACGGTGTCCGGCAGCAGGGTGCCGTAGCCGAACCAGCGCAGTTTCTCCAGCAGGACACAGGTGACCAGCCCGGCCACCAGCACCGGCAGCGACACCGGCGCGACCTTGAGGAAGAACTCGGCGAAGTGCCAGCCCATTTCGTGGCCGATCAGCAGGTTCTGCGGCTCACCCACCAGGGTGCACACGCCGCCCAGGGCGGTACCGACAGCCCCATGCATCAGCAGGCTGCGCAAGAACGCGCGAAACTGCTGCAGGTCTTCGCGGTGCAGGTGAGCGATCTGCTGGTCGCTGTCCAGGTCGGACTCTTCCCGCGGGTTGCCGCCGGAAGCGACCCGGTGATACACCGAATAAAAGCCCACCGCCGCGCTGATGATCACCGCCGTGACCGTCAAGGCATCGAGAAACGCCGAGAGGAACGCCGACAGAAAGCAGAACAGCAAGGCCAGCAGGGTCTTGGAGCGCACCCCCAGCAGGATGCGCGAAAACAGGAACAGCAGCAGGTCTTTCATGAAGTAGATGCCGGCGACCATGAACATCAGCAGCAGGATCACCGGAAAGTTGTGCTGCAGCTCTTCATACAGCGCTTGCGGCGTGGTCATGCCCAGCAACAGGGCTTCGACCATCAGCAGGCCGCCGGGCATCAGCGGGTAGCACTTGAGCGCCATGCCGAGGGTAAAGATGAACTCGATCACCAGCACCCAGCCGGCCACCACCGGGCCAAGGGTGAACAGCAGCAGGGGATTGAGCAGCAGGAACAGGCACAAGGTGGCCTTGTACCAGCGCGGCGACTGACCGAGAAAATTGTGGGCCAGGGCGCCGGCCAGGGAGCGGGACATGAAAATGTATCCTTATGATTCAACAGCTGGGCAAAGTGCCGCATGTGTGAACGGAGATCAAGGTAAAAGTCCCGGTTTTGGCACAAGCGCGGCCTTGGCGCCGACGGCCACCTTGTTATAGTCCTGCGATCAACCTCGCCGCCATCAAGGAAAGCACCGTGACTGAGTACCAAGCGTTCAAGGTCGAACTGATTCACCACATCGCCCACGTGCAGATCAACCGCCCGGAAAAGTACAACGCCATGAACGCGGCGTTCTGGAGTGAGATCGTCGAGATCTTCCAGTGGATCGACGAAACCGACGCGGTGCGCGCGGTGGTGATCAGCGGCGCGGGCAAGCATTTCTCCGCGGGCATCGACCTGATGCTGCTAGCCTCGGTGGCCAACGAGCTGGGCAAGGACGTCGGCCGCAACGCACGCTTGCTGCGCCGGACCATCCTGCGCATGCAGGCGTCGTTCAATGCCGTGGACAACTGCCGCAAGCCGGTGCTGGCGGCGATTCAGGGCTATTGCATCGGCGGCGCCATCGACCTGGTCTCGGCCTGTGACATGCGCTACTGCAGCAGCGATGCGCAGTTCTCGATCAAGGAGGTCGACATGGGCATGGCCGCCGACGTCGGCACCTTGCAGCGCCTGCCGCGGATCATCGGCGACGGCATCATGCGCGAGCTGGCCTACACCGGGCGCAATGTCGCGGCTGACGAAGCCCTGCGCATCGGCCTGGTCAACCGGGTGTTCGACACGTATGAGGCGCTGCTCGACGGAGTCTTTGCCATTGCCGCCGAAATTGCGGGAAAATCGCCGCTTGCCGTGGCCGGCACCAAGCACATGATCAGCTACATGCGCGATCACCGCATCGACGATGGCCTGGAATACATCGCCACCTGGAACGCCGCCATGCTTCAATCCACCGATCTGCGGGTGGCGGTTGCCGCCCACATGAGCAAACAGAAACCCGAGTTCGCCGACTGACGCCCGGCGGCGAACCTGCGCAAGGAACTGCACAATGTCAGCGCGCTGGATCACCGCAGTACTGGATACGAACATCAGCGGCGGCTGGGCAGTAGCCCGCTGCAGCGAAGGGTTCCTGGTCGATGATAACGGCGCGCTGTTCCCGCGCGACTGGCTCAAGCGCCAGGAGCTGGACGTGCTGTGCGAGCACGGTATCGGCCATTTCGATGGCCAGCCGGTGTTCCTGCTCGAATTGCGCAGCCCGCAGACGGTGCAGGGCTGCAGCTGGCGGGGGTTGCGTCAGTTCATGCTTGAAGGCGACTTCGACACCTACAAGGTTCTCGGCTACGCCGCGCAGATCGGCACCTGGGCCCGCGAGCACCGGTTCTGCGGCAGCTGCGGCCAGCCCATGGCGCAGATCCACTGGGAGCGGGCCATGTACTGCGCGCCGTGCGAGCTGCGCAGCTACCCACGCATCTCGCCGAGCATGATCGTGCTGGTCACCCGTGGCGATGAAATCCTCCTGGCCCGTTCTCCGCGCTTTGTCACCGGCGTGTACAGCACCTTGGCCGGCTTTGCCGAGCCGGGCGAGTCGGCTGAGGATTGCCTGGTGCGCGAGGTGCGCGAAGAGGTGGCGATCGAGGTGCAGAACATCCAGTACGTCGGTAGCCAGTGCTGGCCGTTCCCGCATTCGATGATGCTCGGCTTTCATGCCGAGTACGCCGGTGGCGAGATCATCATGCAGGCGGACGAGATCGAAGACGCCCAGTGGTTTCGCGTCGATGCGCTGCCGCCGTTGCCGGCGGGGCGCTCGATTGCCCGGTATCTGATCGACCTGTACGTGGCGCGGCGTCTAGGCCTGGCCGAACCAGTGCTGCCACGCTAGGCGCACGGTCAACGCCAGCACCACGGTGATGAACACCGGGCGGATGAACTTGCTGCCGCCGCTGATGGCGGTGCGCGCACCGAAAAATGCGCCGACCATCAGCGCCGAGCCCATCGACAGGCCCACCAGCCAGTCGACCTGGCCGGAGAAAATGAACACCGACAGGGCCGCGGCGTTGCTGACGAAGTTCATGCTGCGCGCCACGCCGCTGGCCTTGACCAGGTCGATGGGGTAGAGCAGCAGGGTACTGACGGTCCAGAACGCCCCGGTACCGGGGCCGGCCACGCCGTCATAGAAACCCAGGGTGAAGCCCTGGGGGATCTGCCACTTCTTTTTCACCGGTGCGTCGGCATCCAGCGGCGCCTTGGGCGTGCCGCCGAACAGCAGGTAAACACCGCAGAGGAAGACGATCACCGGCAGCATCTTGTTCAGCCATTCGGCCGGCAGGTAGTGGGCCACCACTGCACCGATCAAGGCGCCGACAAAGGTGCCGGCCAGGGCGTGACGCCACTGCGCCGGGTGGAACAGTTTGCGCCGGTAATAGGTAAAGCCGGCGGTGGCCGAGCCAAAGGTCGAACTGAGCTTGTTGGTGCCCAGCACCAGATGCGGCGGCATACCGGCGGTGAGCAGGGCAGGGGTGGTGAGCAGGCCACCACCACCGGCGATGGCATCGATGAAGCCGGCGACAAAGGCGACGGCGGCAAGAATCGCCAGGGTGGTGAGGTCTACGCTGAGTTCGAAAGGCATGGCGTGGGCTTAACAGGACGCGCGTTGGCAGGCGCAAGGCCGCCATGGTAAACGCAAGCGTTTGCGCTGCCCAGTGCAAGGCCGGTAGTGAGTAAATATCTATATGATCGACGCTGTCGGCTTCTGATGAACTGAAGGTTCTCTTTCAATCAGAGGTATCCGTCATGTCATCGTTATTGGCCAATACCCCCGCAGCGTCGTTGCCGTATGCCGGGATCGGTTACATACCATCGTCGTTTTCACCCCTTGAACAGGAAGGTTTGCCCCAATGGCTGCAGACCGCCGAGCCGGCCAAACGCCTGCGCCTGATGCGCATACGTGAAGAGGGCCGTACGCTGCGCCGTGAACTGACGGCGGCGATCTGCGGGCTGCAGACTCTGTATGAATTCTGTCGACCCAAGCTCGAGCAAATGGCCCGTGAAAGCTCTGGCGAAGTGGTCGACACTGTCAACGGCACGTTTCTGGTGTTCAGCCCCGACTCAGCCGCGTTACCCAATCGCCTGGATGAGGTGCTGCTGAGTCAGCGCTCGATGTACGAAGCCGCCTTGCAGAACTTCAGCCTGGCGCAGCTGCGGCAATTGGCTGGCAACCCTTTCGTCAAGCTGGCAATACCCACGGAGTTCGATCTGTTTGCCGGCTTCACCGGCAAGGATCGGGATGCCGTCGATGCCGTAAGCTCCATCGTGTGTTACGCCGACGAGGGTGTTGCCTATGCGCTGCAAGTTCGCATCCTGGATATGGGCAAGCAGTATCAGGAGTACCTGACCCGCCAGCTGGCTGCCGGTTCCCTGCCGCAGGTCAAATGTGCGGCCGCCATGAATGTCCTGGCCGAGGAACTGGCGATTGCCGATATCAAGGGCCAGCTGAGCAGCGCCGCGAAGGTCATCCTCAACACATTCATCAACGGGGCGGCGCGCGATACCCGCCATGGCAGCAAGGTCCGGCATATTCTCAACGACGGCATCTCACCCTACGATCATGCCGAGGGGTGGTCGCTGCACCTGCTTGACGATGTGGCGTTGAGTGAAATTCTCGTGTTTGGCGCCGACAAGCCACAGTCGCCCTGTGTTGCCTTTGTACCGGGGCATCCGCAGCAGCCGTTGAAGGAGTACCCCTCCCGTTCAGCGTTCCTTGACGATCTGCAGGTACAGCTGACTGATGGGGCTTTCCAGGCCTTTTTCCGCCGTTTTGTACCAATGGCTAAATGGTCCATCGTGCTTGAAGCGTTGCTGGAGACCGACGAATACACACGCAACAGGCGCTTGAACCTGCGCACCGAATCGCTGAGCAAGGGTTTGAAGGCACACTGGTTCGAACAAATGTGCCGCAGGCTTGGCGACGATGCCAGGTACCTGGCCGTGCCCACGGCGGCGGTAGAGGGCCGCAGGACGCTTGGCAACATCGCATATTTTCTCGAGGCTACTCAGCAACACCTGATGTTCGGTGCCGGGGTCGGGTTTCAAGCCGGCGAGGAGGATGAGGGCCAGGCCCCCTCCGACTACGTCATGCCCTGGCGCTGGGTGATCCTGCCCAACGGCCGTTACGGGCGTTGGGCCAGCAACCTGAGCGCCTACACCTTGCCGCCCCCGCAGCAGTTCGATCCGCCAAATGATCGAGGCATCATCCATTCGTCCCTGGGGCGGGAAATCCGAATCAATGGCCGCAGCTATTTGATCAATTTCGATGCCAGTATCGAAAAAGAGCGCTTGAGTCTGATTAGCGATCAGCGCGACTATAGTCCGATCCTCGAGCACAACGGCGCGGGCAGTTGGCACCATAGCCTGGAGCGCCCGGAGCGATGGGGGCGGCTATCGTTGCTGCGGCGCCTGGGTAGCTGGCTGGAAGACCTTGGCGATGAAGATCTGATGCTGGCTGCACGCCTCAGTGGTGTAACCAATACCACCTTGCGCAGGGTGTATAGCCATGACGATGCGCCGCCTGCATTACTGGTGTGGACGATCGGCCGACTGCGGCGGGTGCGCAAGACCGAATCGCTGCTGGCGCTGGTCAAGGACGGGCGTGTGGTGCCTGCTGAGTACGAGGTGCCAGAACTGGCAGAATTCCGTGCGCTGTTTACTGTCACCGAGACTCAGGTACCCCGGCCACGACGCAGCCCACAACAGGACGACAGTAACGCTTATTGCGGCCCTGACTGCGGCGCACCGCCGGCGGTGCTGTTTCTGGAATGGTACGACAGGCTGTTTCGCGCGTTCCTGGCCCGCAGCGAAGTCGCCCTGCAACTGCCTGAGCCGGCGCAGGTGGCTAGCGACGTGCAACTTGACGAACTTCGCCAGCACTACCCGGACCTGCCTGTGCAGATGCTTGACCGGCTGATTACCGACTCCTCACCTCTTGTGCTGGAACGTCTTTCCCGCGGTGTCCTTGACCTGAACCTGTTCGAGCGTTCACGCCAGGCCTGGAACGCCTATCGGCTGACGCGTGCGCTGATGGGTTTTCGCGCTCCTGCCCAAGCCCACATCGATACCCGCCTGCTGGCGTTCGCACTATTACCGTCCCTGCCTGGCTGGCACTCAGACCTGAACCTGGCGTTGTATCCGGGAGATGTGCGAAGCACGACGCCGAGGCGCCATGCGCAGGTGCAAGGCGCGCCGTCCTGGGGGATGGGCGCCGGCAGCCCGATCAGCTACGAAGTGGTTCGACTGGAGGGTGAGCGTTACCTTGACAGCCGTTTCCACAGTGACTTCTATGCCGCGCTGCTGGATCTGATGGGGGCTTCGCAGCGCCAACGCCTGGGGCTGGGTACGAACGAGACTGAACGCTTGCGCAACCTGCTGGATGAACTGGCCGCTACCAATCCGACGCGTGCTTTGGCCCTGCTTGACATCGAGCGCCCACCCGTTACCTTGCATCCGCAAGGCTCCGGCCGCCGCACCCGGGCGATGGGTGGCACCGGTGGGCGGTTCGAGCGCGGGAGTAGTCGCGAACGGTTGCAACTCATGTTCCCTATGGCATCCGAAAGCCAAATCGATCGTATTTTTGACGAAGTTGGAGAACAGGGGCAGACGCGCACCGCCGCACTCGATAGCCTGGAGCAAGCGCGCTTGCGCCTGGACGGCGCGTTGCGGGCTTGGGTCCGGGTCAGCAATGTGCAGGGGGCGGGTTACGGTGCGCGCCGGCGGGGGATTATCGCCGAGCAGTTGCTCAATGCCATGGCCCCGACAATCCGTGAGCTGGAAATCAACGATGGGTTTGTCGACAGCCTGCCCGAGCTGCCGCTGGACTTCGCCGCAATCGAGCGCCTGACCCTCAACCTGCCGGCGATGGAAAATCTGCCTGGCAGCTTCATCGCGCGCTTCCCTAACCTGCGCGAACTGCGCTTGATAACCAGGATTGGTCGTCTGCCATTCGGCCTGACCGATTTGCCGCAGTTGCACACGCTGTCCTTGACCAACGCGTATCTGCGCCCAGAGGACTTGAGGCCGATTGGCCTGCTTGCGCAATTAAGGGAGCTGAACATCATCAATCTGTGGCCAAGGCAAAGTCGTCGCGAAACGCTTACCTGGCGCGCCGAAGACATGGCGGCTATCGCCCGCTGCCAACACCTGCAGCGCTTGCAGATCCAAAACAGCCGGGCGTGGTTCGCGGACGATGTGATTGGCGCGCTGGCGCCCCTTCAACATCTGACGCATCTTGACCTGTCCGGCAACGCGTTCACCCTGTATGGAGAGAATGTTCGCGGTCTCGTTCATTTACGCCATCTGGACCTGAGCCGCACTCCGCTCTTCGGCACACTCGATGTCAGCAGGATGGGCGATTTGCGTTGCCTGGACCTGCATTACTCCTACGCCAACTGGCCGGTGGGCCTGGAAAACCTAGCGCACATCGAACACGCCAACCTTGAGGATGTCAATCTGGACAGCGTGCCGGCCGGTGCTGGCCTTGTGCCTGGGCTACGCCTGTCGGTTGACGGGCTCAATGCCCCGGACCGCGAGCGAGTGCTGAGGGAATTGACTGAAGTGAACAACCTGCCTGGCGCGGTTTATGGCGAAGTCCGCCTGTCACGCGCCTTAGTGGGCGATTCATCAACTGAATCCGAAGAGGAAATGGACACTGAGGAGAACGCCGAGGATACGTTGCTCGACGGCTTGTCGGCAGAGGAACGGCGCCTGGCGCAGCAATTGATTGACGAGAACAGTAATGGCAGCCGTGCGTTTTTTGCCTTGATGAATACGATACGCTCGCGAACGCCAGTGGATGAGCGCGAAGAGGTCACCGGGCAAATCCACTCGATCATCTTGCGCATGTTCAATGAGACCACCCGCGAGGCGTTCTATCGTGTGGCACTGGACCTGGGGTGTATCGATTCCGCGGTGCAACGTTTTTCCGACCTGCTGGGGCTGGCAGAAGCGGATCGGGTAGTGGCCAGTACCTCCGGCGACGCCCGCCCCGAACTGATCGAACTGGGCCTGTCGCTCTGGCGGGTGCGCAGCCTGCGTGAGTCCGTTGCCAGGCGTTATCGCGATTGGTGGGCGCAGCACCCTAATTCTGACGGCCAGCCGGATTATGCCGAGATCGAGTTGTATATTCGTATCGCTTTGACCACCCCGCTGCGTTTGCGTCACCAGCCGCGGCGCCAGGTCAATGCCGACTTGGTAACGTGGATGAGCAGCGCGATGGCGCATGAAGTCGAGACGGACGTCCTGACCGCGCAGGCACAGGATTTCCCTGTGGCGTTGAGCGATCAGCCGTTCTGGCAGGAGCACCTGGGTGTGGAAGAGTACGCCCCCTGGAGTCACGACGTTGCATCGGCGCTGGAGGATCTGGGGGTTGGCGAAGGTGTGCCGCTCACGTTGAGCGAACCGGTACGTAACCGCCTGGCGCAGCTCCTCACCCAGGCCCGCAAGGTCATTGCTGAGCGTGACGGCGTGGCAGTGAACACCGGGGCACTGGTGCTGGACAGCAACGACCATCGGCTGCAAGCGCTCCATCTGATGCCGGCAATGGTCCAGCTGTCCATGGTTGAATACACCCGGCAGATCGTCAACGAGTACTTTGCCCAGGGCATGTCGACACAAAGCCCGCAGCCGGGGCCTTCGGGCGTACAGCGCAAACCTTGATCGTTAATAGCGGTGAGTCATGAAGAAAGGGGGCCAGAGCCCCTTTCTCTTTTGCGGGCATCGCCATCAGCTTAGGAAACCGCCATCCACGTTCAATGCCACACCGGTGGTATAGCTCGACGCGTCACTGGCCAGGTACAGCACTGCCCCGGCCATCTCCTTCGGATCGGCCACGCGCTTGAGCGGGATCTGCTGCAGGGCGGTGTTGAGGATCGCGTCGTTGTTGACCAGCGCCGAGGCGAACTTGGTATCGGTCAGGCCCGGCAACAGGGCGTTGCAGCGTATGCCGAACGGCGCGCACTCCTTGGCGAACACCTTGGTCATGTTGATCACCGCAGCCTTGGTCACCGAGTAGATGCCCTGGAAGATCCCCGGCGATACGCCGTTGATCGAGGCGACGTTGATGATGCTGCCGCCGCCGTTGTCGCGCATCAGCTTGCCGGCTTCCACTGACATGAAGAAGTAGCCGCGGATATTGACGTCGACGGTCTTCTGGAAGGCGCCAAGGTCGGTGTCCAGCACGTTGCAGAACTGCGGGTTGGTGGCGGCATTGTTGACCAGGATGTCCAGGCGCCCGAATTGTTCGCGAATGCCGGCGAAAACCTGACTGATCTGCTCCATCTCGCCGATATGGCAGGCAACCGCAGTGGCCTTGCCGCCGCCGGCAGTGATCGCATCGACGACCTGCTGGCAGCCCTCGAGCTTGCGGCTGGAGACGATTACATGGGCGCCTTGCTGGGCCAGCAGGTGGGCGATGGCTTCGCCGATGCCGCGACTGGCGCCGGAAACGAAGGCGACTTTACCGTCGAGGTCGAACAGGTGAGTCTTGGACATGGTCTTTTCCTTGTTGTAGTCGTCAGAGTGGGGACTTGGCGATGACCTGCAGGCTCATGTGCTCCAGCAGCGTGTTCATGTGAATGAACTGGGCGAAGCGCTTGTCCTGGGTCTGGCCGTGGAAGAACCGGTAGTAGATCTGCTGGACGATGCCGGCCAGGCGGAACAGGCCGTAGGTGTAGTAGAAGTCATAGTTGTCGATTTTGATCCCGGCGCGTTCGGCGTAGTAATCGACAAACTGCTGGCGGGTCAGCATGCCCGGGGCATTGCTCGGCTGGCGGCGCATCAGTTGCACCGGCGCCGGGTCCGCCGCTTCGATCCAGTAGGCCAGGGTGTTGCCCAGGTCCATCAGCGGATCGCCCAGGGTGGTCATCTCCCAGTCGAGCACACCGATGATGCGCATGGGGTTGTCGGCATCGAGGATGACGTTGTCGAAGCGGTAGTCGTTATGCACGATGGCAGGCTTGGGGTGATCGGCCGGCATTTTTTCGCGCAGCCAGGCGATGACCTTTTCCCAGCGTGGCGCATCGGCGGTCAGGGCTTTTTCGTAGCGGCTGGCCCAGCCCTCGATCTGGCGTTGCACATAGCCTTCGGGCTTGCCCAGGTCGCCCAGGCCGCAGGCGTTGTAGTCGACCTGGTGCAGCTCGACCATACGCTCGATGAAGCTCTTGCACAGGGTCTCGGTGCGCTCGGCATCCAGGCCCAGTTCCGGCGGCAGGTCCGAGCGCAAGATGATGCCCTTGACCCGGTCCATGACGTAGAACTCACCGCCGATCAGCGCCTCGTCGGTACAGTGCACGTAAGCCTTGGGGCAGTAGGGGAAACCGCTGTTGAGCTGGTTGAGGATGCGAAACTCGCGGCCCATGTCATGGGCGGATTTGGCCTTGTGGCCAAAGGGCGGACGCCGCAGCACGAACTCGCGCCCGGGGTACTGCACCAGGTAGGTCAGGTTCGAGGCGCCGCCGGGGAACTGGCTGATGCTCGGCGAGCCGCTCAGGCCCGGGATGTGCGCCTTCAGATAAGGGTCGATCACCGCAGCGTCGAGTTCTTCGCCGGGGCGGACCTGGGTGGACTGGTCGGTGAGCGTCATGCGTTTCCCTTATGATCAAAGCCAGAGATTATTGGTCAATCTAATTCCTGTAACGGTTGCTCACAAGCATAGGTCGGCCTTATAGGCGAGCGTGTTGCAGCCCAATCAGCAGGCTTGATCGGCTGAGCCGGTGGGTGGGGCAAGTGGCGGGTGAATACATATCTACAGCCTCGCGCCAGCGTGCCTTTGATTGACTGCTGCCTCAAGCCATCCATGAGGCAGTGCACATGACAACCGACGCTTTGAGGCCATTCAAGGCCCACGACCAGTACTTCGAACAGCAGATCCCCACTTGGCTGAGCCATTCCAGCACCCATGCCATCAAAGAGCTGCATCAACGTCAACTGCCCCCTGCCCAGGTTGCCGCCGATACGGAGCCGCAGCTGCGCGACGCCTTCAATGACAGCCTGCGGCGTAGCCAGGCATCCAATGCCGCCGCCGCCAGGGTTCTGCGCACAGTCAAGGGTATCAGCGAGTTCGCCGAACCGCTGCTGCGGGCTGAACTCAAGAAACGTTTCTCGCTGGATATCAGCGTGACCGCCAATGAGCTGGTGCACATGCGCAATGACGCGTCCTGGCGCGAAGACCGCCTGGCTTCGGTGCTGATTTCTCGCCAACCGTTGTTGCAGGCGGCCTTGCAGAACTTCAGTGCAGGTGACGTTGAGGTCTTTCGCACCGATGCCTACAGCGCCGTTACAGCGTTCGGTGCCTTGCAGCCCTTTCCTGAAGCGGTCGACCCTGCTCGGCGCGCCCACCAATCCATCCGCTACTCGAGCAAACTGTCGATCAGCCCTCATCAGTTCGCGCAAATGTGTCGGGAGCTGGATATCGGCCAGCAGTATCAAGACCATCTTCAGGCAATTTTCGACGCCCCCAATACCCGTGACGCCGTGCGCCAGACCCTGGTTGCAGCCGCCAGAGACCTGTGCGAAACCAGCATTCACGCTGCCCGCGTCGCTGGGCACATCAGCGAGCCGGCCTACCGCATGCTGAAAAAACTGCTTGCCCAGTCGGCGACCTCCCCGGCGTCGCGTACCTTGAGGGTCGACAAGGTGTATGAGTATGGCAAGAGTGCGTTCGACGGTTCGCGTTGTTATTTGCTGAACCTGTTCGGTACCACCCTGGGCGCCGGCTTTTTGCTGATCGGCCCCGATCCTGCGAGCGCGCAGTCGTCTGTGCCATTGGTGGTACTGATGCCGGGCGCTGCCAAGCCTGTGCAGGAATACGACTCCTACGCGGATTTTTACCTCAGCCTCAAGGCGCGCTTGCTGAATCAGGATTTCAGGCGTTTCTTCAGCCGGTTTCTTGGGTGGCGTGGGCAGTCCAAGGTGTTCGGGCAGTTGACGTCGCCCAGCAGTTGGCAAGCGCAAAAGCCCAGGACCCAGGAGGTGCGGGGCGAAGTGTTCGACTACCTGCACACGGCGATGTTGGTCAGGGCCAGGGATGACGCCAGGGCCCTGGCGGTACCGACTCGGGAGGTGGACCGCGAAGCCTGGCTGCAGGAGCTGGACCATTGCCTGGGCTTGGGTTTTAGCATGCTCAATGTCGCCGCCTTCTTTGTGCCGGGCCTGGGGGAAGTCATGATGGTGGCCCTGGGTGCACAATTGCTCGGCGATCTGTTCCATGGCCTGCAAGCCTGGGAGGCCAATGACAAGGAGCAGGCAATCACCTACCTGCAGTCGTTCGGCATCAACCTGGCCATTACCGCCGGGCTCGGTGTGGCGGCAGGGGTCGTGGGTACCGCATTGAGCCAGCCGCTGGCGATCGACCTGCTGGAGGCCGTCGAACTACCGGGGGGCGAGGTCCGTTTGTGGCGGCCAGACCTTGGCCCTTACCAGCGCAGCGCAGAGGTGCTGCAGGGAAGCGTTGCCGATCCACAGGGCATTTACCGGGTCGATGGCAGGCGCTATATCCGCATCGAGGGCAAACCGTTCGAAATCACCCTGGATTCGAGCCTGGGCAAATGGCGGATCAAGCATCCCGACGATCCCCAGGCCTATCGGCCCGTGCTCGAGCATAACGGCCAGGGGGCCTGGCATCATTCACTTGAGCGCGTGGACAGTTGGCCACGCAAGACACTGGTACGCAGGTTGGGGCCGGGGTTCGAGGGCTGGTCCGATGCGCTGCTCGAACGCATGGCCGACATCAGCGGGGTCAGCGACGCGCAACTGCGTCGCGTCTACAGTGATGACCTGCCCACCCCGGCAGCGCTGCTCGATACCCGGCACCGTTTCGAAATCGATCGCTTGATCAGTGCGCAGATCAACAATGTCAGGACCGGGCAGGGGCTGCAAAAGGAATTCGACTATCCGGTATCGCTGTTGCCGGAATTGCCGCAATGGCCGAGCGGCAAATCCATTGAACTGTTTGACAGCGCCGAGTTGTGGGGGCAACCGCAGGTGCATGGCAGCCCGGCGCCAGGTGTGGCGGCGATCAAGGTGTCGCGCAGCGATCTTGCGGCGGGACGCCTGGCCCGCAGGGTGATAGAAGGCTTGAGCCCGGCTGAGCGTCGCCATTGGTTTGGCAATGACTACCTGGCACGAGACCTCGAAGCAGTGCTGCGCCAGAGCCTGGCTGAGCGGATGCTGGCGTCAAGGGTGCGAATCTTCGATAGCCTGTACTTGGACCAGACGGAAATTGTCGACACCTTGCAACGGGCCTTGCAGCGTGATTTCCAGGGGTTGTCGCGCCCGGTCGCCAAGGCTTTGGCCGAGGCTGCCAGTGAAGTTGAAAGCAGTCGTTGGCAGGCTTCGCAGCGGGTGCCGCTGACGCTAGCCAAGCGGGCCCGCGAGGCTTCGCGGCAGATCCGCCTGTCACGCGCTTGCGAAGGCCTTGAAATAAGTTACCTGGCCAAAGACGACACCTACCGGCTGGCCCTTCATTTGTTGCCGGAACTACCCGGCTGGAGCGATACGGTTCATTTGAGCGTGCGCAGCGATAGTGTTTCCGGCACCGAACTTGACAGCATCGGCAGTGCTGCAGCAGTGTCACGCAAAACGCTGGTACGCACCGCGCAGGGGTGGCGCGCACATGACGAACGCGGGGAAACGTTGGACGGGCTGAACAGCTCAGACCACGGATTTTTCACCAGCGTGCTGCTGGCCTTGCCGGACAGCGAGCGTGTGGCACTTGGCCTGAATATCGACGACAGCGACGCACTGCGCCACAAACTATTGGAGCTGGCCGCCCGCCAGCCGGCCAAGGCAAGGCTGGCGCTGGGCATGGCGGTGGACCATGGCGGCTTCCGGGCGCCTCTGCCCATCGGCGCCGGCCGCCGTGGTTACCCCTTGGGCGGTGTGATCGGGCGCTTGTTGCCCCGCACTCTGGAGCAGCGGCTCAGAGCGCTGTTTCCAGATTTTACCGATGGGCAGTTGCGTGACTTTTTCCGCAACGCGAGCGTGCAAGATGAGAGCCTGGAGAACGTAATCGGCGATCTGGAGCAGGAGCTGAGGGCCGAACGGGAAAGCTTGTCAGCCTGGGTAGAGCAAGGGGCTTCGGCCACTGCCCGCACACGGCGCAGGCTAGTGGCAATGCAGTTGCTGGATGTATGGCAGTTGCGTCACCGGGCGCCACTTGAGGTCAGTGAGTACCAACTGGATGGGACGCCGGGTTACCTGCTGAGACTGAACTCCCCTGTGGTTGACGCGCTGCCACCCCTGACGTGCGAAATCGACCAGGTTCTGGAACTCGAATTGAGCACCATGTCGGCCATCACCGAATTGCCCGCGGATTTCCTCCGAGCCTTTCCCAACTTGCGCCGCTTGAGCGTGCGCAACACACCGATCACTGACCTCCCTGAAAACGTGGCGCAACTGAGTGAGCTGCGGGTGCTGGATTTCACCTACACGCAAATAGGCCTGGCCAATCTTGAACGCTTGAGCGGGCTTCGACGCCTGTGGTCACTGGACCTCAGAGGCGTCTCGCGCTCAGCGCTCATGCTTACCGCCGCACAACTTGCGCCCTTGTGCCAGTTACCCGCCTTGCGCTTTTTGTCGCTGATGGAAAACCAAATCAGCTTCGGTCCGGGCGTGTTTGCCGAGTTGGCGCGGCTGCCGAACGTGCGCCGGTTGTATTTGACCCGCAATAACATCACCCTGACCGAGGCCGATGTCGGTGAGCTGGCTGGCATTACCACCTTGCGAGAACTGTCCATGGGGCGCAACCCCTTGATGCGCGCCCCGGATATCCGCCAGATGCCGGCGTTGCGCCTGCTGGCCTTGCCCGAAGCGCAGATAACCACCTGGCCGCTCGGGCTTGAAACCACCTCGACTATCGAGGTTCGGCTTGAAGGCAACGCCATCACCGAGGTACCTGAGGGTGCCGGACGGATGCGGGGCCTGTCGTTTGGCTACGAGGGCATGAGCGAGGCGCTTATTACCCGGTTTATTCGTGAGCGCATGCAGTTGCAGCCCGATCCGGGCGCGGACGTGCTTATCGAGGAGGAGTGGGATGAGGACGCGGACGATGACCTCAGTGCCTATCACCAACTGACTGAAGAACAGGCGCACACCGCGCGGGAGCTGTTCAGCCTGCCCGACTCGCACTCCTTCAGGCGCTTGCTGGCCCGGTTGCTGAGAAACAGGCAAGTAGCCGAGGCTCAGGCCGTGAAGTTGATCGAGGCGGCAGCGGCTGACCCTGAAGGGCTGGGCAGGCAACTGTTCGCTCAGGCAGTCGACGCTGATACCTGTGAAGACCGTGACGTCGTGGTGTTCAGTGATCTGCAGGGGCTTGAAGAAGCAGACCAGGCCCTCAGCCAGGTTGCGCTTGCCCAAGGTGACCAGGCCAGTCGCCAACTGCTCGCCCTGGGTATCAGCCGCTGGCGCCTGCAGCGCTTGCGTACCTATGTGGCGGAGCAGATTCGGGGCTGGCGATCGTCGATGCCAGACATCGACGACATAGAAGTGGAGCTGTACTACCGAATTCACCTGGCCGCACGTCTGGGCTTGCGCAATCAGCCGTCCACGATGAGGTTTCCTGGTCTTGTGACCTGGGTGACCAGCGATATGCTGGAGGCGGCGGCGCGCGTCATTAGCCAGGACCAGGCTGGCTTGCTACCGCAATGGATGGTCGAGGAAGTCTACTGGCAGAATTATCTCAGGCGTGTGCACAGCGAGCGCTTTGAGGCGCTGCAGGTTGAACTGGCCGAAGTCTTCGACCCTGCAATCGATTTCATGGAAGCGCTGCAACGGCTCCGGGGAGAGCAAGCGGACCTGGCAACGCCGCTTCCTGTGGTACAGGGCCAGACGGCTGAGCAGCTGGCGCTGGCATTCGGGGTAGCACAAAACGAGCTGGCGCAGTTGGCTTATGTCGAGGCCGAATGGAGTCAGGCGTATGCAAACCTGCAGGATGCCAGGGAGGCCAGGGAGAATGAGCTTCCAGGGCTTCTGACCAGAGAGGAAATTGAGCGTAACGCCCGATAGCGACCTGCCGGCGATTGCAGCAGGCAAAAAACCGAAGCCAGGGCTTCGGTTTTTTTATCGCTGCAAGCCGATCAGGCCGGGAACAGCTCGCTCAGTTTCATCGACAGCATCATGTCGCCTTCAACGCGCAGCTTGCCGCCCATGAAGGCCTGCATGCCGTCGGTTTCGCCGCTGACGATACCCTTGAGGGTTTCGCTGTCCAGTACCAGGGTGCAGTTGGCGTCAGCGTTTTCGCCTTCCTGGATGTCGCAGGTGCCATCCTTGACGATGAGGGCGTAGTGCTTGTCTTCGTCAGTGATGTTGAAACCGAAAACCAGGTCCAGGCCGGCGGCAGCGGCTGGGTTGAACTTGGCTTGCATCGCTTTGACGGCATCAGCTACAGAAGTCATTGAATGTTCCTTATTAAGTGATTTGCGTGACGGGTGAGGTCACAACGAGCCGGGGTTCATCGGTAGGTGATGAGCTCCGGCGCCTTCAACAGCTGCACATGGGCCTGGCTGTTGAAGGAAGCCAGGGCCACCTCGCGGCCGCGAAACTTCAGTTGGCTGAGCGAGGTGTTGATGATCTGCCAGTTCAGCTCGAAAGCCTGGCCGGCAGTGATACGGGTTACCAGGTGGAGCAGGGCGGCGATGGTGCCGCCCGAGGTGAAAATGGCAATGTTGTCGCCGTTGCCGGCCTGCTGCAGCACCCGCTGCAGGCCGCCGTCGACACGCTGGACAAAGCCCTGCCAGCTCTCGGCGCCTTCGCAGGCATGTTCGCCGCCGTGCCAGCGCTGTACCAGCAAGGCGAACAGGCGCTGGAATTCGCTGCGGTTCTGGGTGGCGTTGCGCAGTACATGCAGGGCTTCGGGCTCGTCCGGCAACAGGCCGGGCAGCAGGCCGCGGATCACGCCATCGGCGTCGAATTCGTTGAAGGCGTTGTCGGTTTCCAGCGCGGGCACTTCACAGCCGGCGTTGTGCATGACGGCCAAGGCCAGGCGCGCGGTGTCTTGCTGGCGGCGCAGGTCGCCGGCCAGGCAGCGGTCCAGGCGCAGGCCCAGTTGCGCCAAGTGCTCGCCGAGGGCCTCGCTCTGGCGCATGCCCACGGGCGAGAGGACATCATAGTCGTCTGCACCAAATGAAGCCTGGCCATGTCGAATCAGGTAGATACTGCCCACGTCGTCCGCCTGCACTTAAGGATGAGCCGAGGTTAGGTTGCCGCTGTCGGGCTGTCAACGAAAAAACATACAAGCGTTTGAAAAGAGCGTTTGAACTGCATTGCCGAAGATTTCCTACGCTGGCAGGGTCAAGGCCGCCTCGGTATGCTTGACTATCGGTTCGCGCCGTACGGGCGCAGGCATGTTAAGGAGTTACTGTGGAGTTTCTTGCAGAGTACGCAAGCTTTCTCGCCAAGACCGCGACCCTGGTGATCGCGATTCTGATTGTCCTCTCGGCGATTGCCGGTTTGCGCGGCAAGGGCCGGCGCAAGGGCGGCGGGCAGTTGCAGGTCAACAAGCTCAACGAGTTCTACAAGGACTTGCGCGAGCGCCTGGAAAGCAGCTTGCTGGACAAGGCCCAGCTCAAGGCCCTGCGCAAGCAGCAGGCCAAGGCCGAAAAGCAGCAGAAGAAAAAGCCCGAAGAAAAGCCGCGGGTGTTCGTCCTCGACTTTGACGGCGACATCAAGGCCTCGGCCACCGAGAGCCTGCGTCACGAAATCAGCGCCGTCCTGAGCCTGGCCACGGCCCAGGACGAGGTGGTGTTGCGCCTGGAAAGCGGCGGCGGCATGGTTCACAGCTATGGCCTGGCCGCCTCGCAACTGGCGCGTATCCGCCAGGCCGGGGTGCCGCTGACGGTGTGCATCGACAAGGTCGCCGCCAGTGGTGGTTACATGATGGCCTGCATCGGCGACAAGATCGTCAGCGCGCCGTTTGCCATCCTCGGCTCGATCGGCGTAGTGGCACAGCTGCCCAATGTCAACCGCCTGTTGAAAAAGCACGATGTCGACTTCGAGGTATTCACTGCCGGGGAATACAAACGCACCGTGACGGTGTTCGGCGAGAACACCGAGAAGGGCCGGGAGAAGTTCCAGGAAGACCTGGACGTCACCCACCAGTTGTTCAAGGATTTTGTCTCGCGCTATCGCCCGCAGTTGCACATTGATGATGTGGCTACCGGTGAAGTCTGGCTCGGCGTTGCGGCGCTGAACAAGCAACTGGTCGACCAGTTGATGACCAGCGATGAGTACCTGAGCCAGCGCGCCCGCGAGGCCAACCTGTATCACCTGCACTTTGCCGAACGCAAAAGCCTGCAGGAGCGCGTCGGCCTGGCGGCCAGTGGTTCGCTCGAGCACCTGGCGGTCAAGCTCTGGAGCCGTCTCAGTGGGCGTCTTTGGTAACCGGCAACCCCCGCGGCGCGCAATGCGCAAGCATTAATTAGCACCCAGGTGGTGCTGCCGGCAGGTCTCCTAGGCGTTCAAGCCTACAGGAGACTTGCCATGCCCCCCCCCTCCAGTATCTGTTCCCGGCCTGCATGGCCCCTTCATCTTGCAACGCCTGCCCGCCTGGATCAGGCACGCCAGGCCCGAAAACTTCGACCAGATGGGCGCTCACCTGCTGCCGGAACAGCATGGTCGCGACCAGGGCGACTGGTTTACGGCCGCCAGCGAGGTTGAAAAAAAGCTACTGGCCGATTACCAGATACGCAGCCGCCGTTCCGGGCAACGCCTGGCCCGTGAGCTGAAGGACTTCAAGGGCATTGGCGCGTTTTGCGAACCCTTGCTCAAGGCCCGCCTCAAGGCCGACCTCGGTGCCGAGCCTGATATCGACAACGATGAGTTCGTGCGTATCGAACGCGAATCGGTGTTGCTGGGGGTAATGCTCAAGACCATCCCGCGCCGCCAGCGCCTGATGCAGGCCGCGTTGCAGAACTTTGCCGCCGACAGCGAGTTTGAAGACGGTACCGCGCTGGCCCCCAAGGCATGCTGTTCGAGCACATGGCCAATGTCACCGCAGCGCAACTGGACAGCGCCGCAACCGAGGTGCTGGAGGGGGAGACGCCGGAATCCTTGAAGGCGGGTATTTCGGGGCGGGACTTCTGGATCGACTTTCTCAAGATGCGCTATGCGGCCCGTTTCGATGAGGCCAACAAACCTTACTTTGCCCGGCTGGAAGCGCTGGACGCCGACAAGCAGACGATGAGCGACCAGGCGTACCGCACTCGCTCGGAAACCATTGGGCAACGGCGCACGTTGGACGAGCAGCGCTTGATCGAGACGCTGACGACGGATATCTGGAATAGCGTGCCGGATCAGGTTACCCGTTTGTAACCCTGTTGGCAGTGCAACTGGCGCCCGTGCCGAGTGAGGCTCGGGCGCCGTTTTGCATCAGCGACGACGGAACAGCGGTTGCGGTTCGTCAGTGGCGGCCTGGTAGGTCACCGAAAAGTCCTGCAGGCTTTGCAGCGCTTCGACCGGGTCCTTGTCGGCACGCAGGGCAAAGGCGTCGAAGCCGCAACGCTTCATGTAGAACAACTGATCACGCAGCACGTCGCCAATGGCGCGCAGCTCGCCGGTGAACTTGTAGCGGTCACGCAGCAGGCGCGCATTGGAGTAGTTGCGCCCGTCGGTGAAGGCCGGGAAGTTCAGGGCGATGACCTGGAACTGGTTGGCGACTTCGCCGATTTCTTCGGCTTCTTCATCGGCGTCCAGCCACACGCCCAGGCCGCCGTCGCGGGCCATGAGCATATGGCCGTGTTCACGCCACAGCTGCAGTGGAACAATGTAGTCGTCGCAGTTGGTCACTTCGTCGATGCTGAAGTCCTTGGGCAGCAGGTGCCAGGTTTCGTCGACGATCTGGTTGTTCTTAATGATTCGCTGCATAGACGCGTTCCTTGAATGGGTCGATGCCAATACGTTGGTAGGTGTCGATGAAACGCTCGTCTTCGGTACGTTTTTCAACGTAGACGTCGATCAGCTTCTCGATCACATCCGGCATGTCGTCCTGGGCAAAGGAAGGGCCGAGGATCTTGCCCAGGCTGGCGTCGCGGCTGGCGCTGCCACCCAGGGAGACCTGGTAGAACTCTTCGCCTTTCTTGTCCACCCCGAGGATGCCGATATGGCCGACGTGGTGGTGACCACAGGCGTTCATGCAGCCGGAGATGTTCAGGTCCAGCTCACCGATATCGAACAGGTAGTCCAGATCGTCGAAACGGCGCTGGATGGATTCGGCGATCGGGATCGACTTGGCGTTGGCCAGGGAGCAGAAGTCACCGCCCGGGCAGCAGATGATGTCGGTCAGCAGGCCGATGTTCGGTGTTGCGAAGCCGTTTTCGCGCAGCTCCAGCCACAAGGCGTGCAACTGGCTCTGCTCGACGTCGGCGAGGATGATGTTCTGCTCGTGGGAGGTACGCAGCTGGCCGAAGCTGTAGCGCTCGGCGAGGTCGGCGACGGCATCCAGTTGCTTGTCGGTCAGGTCGCCCGGGGCCACGCCAGTAGGCTTGAGCGACAGGGTCACGGCCACGTAGCCGGGCTTTTTATGCGCCAGCACGTTGCGCGCGCGCCAGCGGGCAAAGCCTGGGTGCTGCTGTTCGAGTTCGCTGAAGTCGAGGTTGTCCAGCGCCTTGTAGTCCGGGTCGACGAAGTGCTTGGCCACGCGGTGCACTTCGGCTTCGGTCAGGGTAGTGCTGCCGCCGCGCAGGTGGACCATTTCGGCCTCGACCTTCTCGGCAAACACTTCAGGGGTGAGCGCCTTGACCAGGATCTTGATCCGCGCCTTGTACTTGTTGTCGCGACGGCCGTAGCGGTTGTACACGCGCAGGATCGCGTCCAGGTAGCTGAGCAGGTCCTGCCAGGGCAGGAACTCGTTGATGAAGGCGCCGACCACCGGGGTACGGCCCAGGCCGCCACCGACCAGTACGCGAAAGCCCAGTTCGCCGGCTGCGTTGTACACCGGCTCCAGGCCGATATCGTGCACTTCGATGGCCGCGCGGTCGCTGCTCGAGCCGTTGATGGCGATCTTGAACTTGCGCGGCAGGTAGGCGAATTCGGGGTGGAAGGTGGTCCACTGGCGAACGATCTCGCACCACGGGCGCGGGTCGATCACTTCATCGGCAGCGACACCGGCGAACTGGTCGGTAGTGACGTTGCGCAGGCAGTTGCCGCTGGTCTGGATCGCGTGCATCTGCACGGTGGCAAGCTCGGCCAGAATCTCCGGGATGTCTTCCAGGGCAGGCCAGTTGTATTGCACGTTCTGCCGGGTACTGATGTGGGCGTAGCCCTTGTCGTAGTCGCGCGCGATCTTCGCCAGCATCCGTGTCTGACGCGACGTCAGCTGGCCATAAGGCACGGCGACTCGCAACATCGGGGCAAAACGTTGGATATAGAGGCCATTTTGCAGGCGCAGGGGGCGGAACTCTTCTTCGCTCAGTTCACCGGCCAGGTAGCGGCGGGTCTGATCACGGAACTGCTTGACGCGGTCCTCGATGATCCGCTGATCGTACTCGTCGTATACGTACATAGGGGTCCTGTTCTCAAGCTGCTTGCAGCTAATCGCGCGCACGGCCGCGCACTCCGATGCGGAGCCGAAGAAAGATAGCAGTTTGCGTTTATGCGCAAAAGTGAAGTTTTTGCATATGAAAAGAACCATTTGGACTAAGTGAGACTGACTGGCGTTTAGCCAATGTGCCACTACGGGCGGTTATAATCGGCGGTTTGAATAGCGGGAGCGTTAACGCATGCTCAAGGCCTTGTGCCAAAGCCTTTGCCTGAGCCTGCCAGTGGTGGCTGGCGCACAGGCGGCTTCAGTGGTGTTTCTCAATCCGGGCTATTCCAACGAGACCTTCTGGGTCAGCTATTCGCGTTTCATGCAGGCTGCCGCCGACGACCTGGGCATGCAGCTGAGTATCCAGTACAGCGAACGCCGGCCGGAGCTGGCGCTGACCCAGGCCCGGGAAGTGCTCGAAGGTCAGCGGCGCCCGGACTACCTGGTGCTGGTCAACGAACAGTACATCGCCCCGGAGATCATCCGACTGTCCCGTGACAGCGGGGTCAAACTGTTTCTGGTCAATAACGGTCTGACCCCGAACCAGGCCGAGCTGATCGACAGCCACCCGGACAAATACCCGCCGTTGCTCGGCACCCTGGTGGGCAACGACGAGCAGGCTGGCTACCAGATGCTCAAGCAATTGATCGCCTTGCGCGCGCAGCCGGGCCTGACCCGGCCGCTGGAACTGCTGGCGTTTTCCGGGCTCAAGACCACCCCGGCCTCGCAATTGCGCGAGCAGGGTATGCGCCGCGCCCTGGCCGAGCACCCCGAAGTGCGCCTGCGCCAGGTGGTGTATGGCGGCTGGGGCAGGGAGCGCGCCTATGAGCAGGCCAGGCAATTGATACAGCGCTACCCGAAGATCGAGCTGGTGTGGTCGGCCAATGACGAGATGGCCTTTGGTGCCATGCAGGCGGTTGTCGAGGCTGGGCATGTGCCGGGCAAGGACGTGCTGTTCAGTGCCGTCAACAGTTCGTCGGCGGCGCTGCAGGCGCGCATTGACGGGCGCCTGAGCGTGCTCATGGGCGGGCACTTTTCCCTGGGCGGCTGGGCCATGGTGTTACTGCACGATGATGCGTTGAAACTGCCAATTGATCGGGACGGGCGCCGTGAACATCAGGTGCCGGTGTTGCAAATGATCGACCCGCTGCGAGCGCGGCGCTGGCTGAACCTGCAGGAACAGGCCGACTACGGCCTGGATTTCAACCGTTTTAGCGCCCAAGGGCACCCGGGCGACTACCGTTATCCGTTCCTCAAGGCCCCCGTCGAATATTGAAATGCCCCTGCTTGAGCAATGGCCATTGCTGGACTTAACTGCAACGGGTTACATGCATTCCCATAACCACTACAAGAGGCGATGCAATGGGAAATTCGACCAAAGCGGGTAAGCCTGACAGCAGTGTCGATGCCTGGGCGATACTCTGTCTGATCATCCTGGTGGTGGTGACCGCCGTGTATTGGGTCAGCCACCAGTGACATCACGCGATGGGTAACAGTGAACCGCCCGCAGAAGGGATATCTGCGGGCGGACTGCTGTTTAGCGGGCGGTAAGGTGCATGGCCAGTTGCACCAGCCCGATCAGTACCAGAATGAAAAGCAAGGTGAACACGGTGCCCAGCGCAATAAAGTGGCTGGCCTTGCCGTGGTTGAAGTCGCGGGCGCGGTTCTTGCCGCTTTGCACCCCGAACGCCGCCGCCAGGATGCTTTGCAGCATCTGCCAGAAGGTTGGGGGTTTGCCTTGGGCGGGTTCGTCCATGAGGGGCTCCTTATAGAAGGCATCTCCCCCAGTGTAGACGGAAGCTGCAAGCTATGAGCTACAAGCTACAAGCTACAAGCTACAAGAGGCTGATGCGCCCTCTTGCAGCTTGTGGCTTGCAGCTTGCAGCTTCAGTTGTCATACCCAAGGTTAGGCGCCAGCCAGCGCTCGCTTACGCTCAGGTCCTGCCCCTTGCGCACCGTGTAGCTCTGCACCTGGTCCTTGTCGACCTTGCCCACGGCAAAGTACTGCGCCTGCGGGTGAGCGAAGTACCAGCCGCTGACCGCCGCCGCCGGGAACATGGCGAAGTGATCGGTGAGGAACACGCCGCTGGGGCCGGTTTCGCCGATGGCGGTGCCGTCGAGCAGGCGGAACAGGGTTTCCTTCTCGGTGTGGTCCGGGCAGGCCGGGTAGCCCGGGGCAGGGCGGATACCCGCGTACTGCTCCTTGATCAGCGCCTCGTTGTCCAGGTGCTCGTCCTTGGCATAACCCCAGTAGTTTTTCCGCACCTGTTCATGCAGCCACTCGGCGCAGGCCTCGGCCAGGCGGTCGGCGAGGGCCTTGACCATGATCGAGTTGTAGTCGTCGCCCTTGTCCTGGTAAGCCTTGGCCACTTCCTCGGCGCCGATGCCGGCGGTGGTGATGAAGCCACCGACGTAATCGGTGATGCCGGTCTCTTTTGGCGCAACGAAGTCAGCCAGGGAGAAGTTCGGCTTGTTGTCCGGCTTGATGGTCTGCTGGCGCAGGTGGTGCAGTTGTGCCAGCGGCTGGCCGTCGGCGCCATAGACTTCGATGTCGTCATGGTTGACCTGGTTGGCCGGCCAGAAACCGAACACCGCGCGGGCGCTGATCAGCTTCTCGTCGATCAGCTTGGCGAGCATCTCCTGGGCATCCTTGAACAGCGCGGTGGCCGCTTCGCCGACCACTTCGTCGGTGAGGATGCGCGGGTACTTGCCGGCCAGGTCCCAGGAAATGAAGAACGGCGTCCAGTCGATGTAGGCGGCCAGCACCTTGAGGTCGATGTCCTTCAGCACTTTGACGCCGGTGAAGCTCGGTACCACCGGCTGATAAGCGGCCCAGTCGTATTTCGGCTTGGCGGCAATCGACTGCTCGTAGCTCAGGCGCTCGGTGCGGGCGCTGCGGTTGGCGGTGCGCTCGCGGACTTCAACGTAGTCCTGGCGGGTCTTTTCGACGAAGCCCGGCTTGAGCTCCTTGGACAGCAACTGGGTGGCGACCCCCACGGCACGCGAGGCGTCGGTGACGTAGATCACCGCGTCGTTGCTGTATTTGGGCTCGATTTTCACCGCCGTGTGCGCCTTGGAGGTGGTGGCGCCGCCGATCATCAGCGGCAGGTGGAAGTCCTGGCGCTGCATCTCACGGGCAACATGGACCATCTCGTCCAGCGACGGGGTGATCAGCCCGGACAGGCCGATGATGTCGCACTTCTGCTCGCGGGCGGTCTGCAGGATCTTCTCGGCCGGGACCATGACCCCAAGGTCGACGATGTCATAGCCGTTGCAGCCGAGCACCACGCCGACGATGTTCTTGCCGATGTCGTGCACGTCGCCCTTGACCGTGGCCATGAGGATCTTGCCCTTGGCTTCGGGCTTGTCGCCTTTTTCCGCTTCGATGAACGGAATCAGATGGGCCACCGCCTGCTTCATTACCCGCGCGGACTTGACCACCTGGGGCAGGAACATCTTGCCGGCGCCGAACAGGTCACCGACCACGTTCATGCCGCTCATCAGCGGGCCTTCAATCACCTCGATGGGGCGCGCGCACTGCTGGCGGCATTCTTCGGTGTCTTCGACGATAAAGGCAGTGATGCCTTTGACCAACGCGTGTTCCAGGCGCTTGTCGACCGGCAGCGAGCGCCATTCTTCGTTCTCGACTTCCTTGACCGCGCCACCGCCCTTGTAGTCGTCGGCGATAGCGAGCAGGGCGTCGGTGCCGTGCGGGGTGCGGTTGAGCACCACGTCCTCGACCTTCTCGCGCAAGGCTGGCGGGATTTCGTCGTAGATCTCCAGCTGGCCGGCGTTGACGATACCCATGGTCAGGCCATTCTGGATCGCGTGGTAGAGGAACACCGAGTGGATCGCCTCGCGCACCGGGTTGTTGCCGCGGAACGAGAACGACACGTTGGATACCCCGCCCGAGGTCAGGGCGTAGGGCAGATGGTCGCGGATGTAGGCGCAGGCTTCGATGAAGTCGACGGCGTAGTTGTTGTGCTCTTCGATGCCGGTGGCGACGGCGAAGATGTTCGGGTCGAAGATGATGTCTTCCGGCGGGAAGCCCACTTCATTGACCAGGATGTCGTAGCTGCGCTGGCAGATCTCGCGTTTGCGCGCAGCGGTGTCGGCCTGGCCGACCTCGTCGAAGGCCATCACCACCACGGCGGCGCCGTAGCGCTTGCACAGCTTGGCGTGATGCTTGAAGGCCTCGACGCCTTCTTTCATCGAGATCGAGTTGACGATGCCCTTGCCCTGGATGCATTTGAGGCCCGCTTCGATCACGTCCCATTTGGAGGAGTCGATCATGATCGGTACGCGGGAGATGTCCGGCTCGCCGGCGATCAGGTTGAGGAACTTGACCATGGCTGCCTGGGAATCGAGCATCCCTTCGTCCATGTTGATGTCGATCACCTGGGCGCCGGCCTCGACTTGCTGCAGGGCGACTTCCAGGGCTTCGGTGTAGTTCTCTTCGCGGATCAGCCGGGCGAACTTGGCGGAACCGGTGATGTTGGTGCGCTCACCGACGTTGACGAACAACGAGTTGCGGTCGATGGTGAACGGCTCCAGGCCCGACAACCGGCACGCCTTGGGGATGTCCGGAATGGCCCGTGGCGGGTACTTGGCCACCGCTTCGGCAATTGCCTGGATATGCCCGGGGGTGGTGCCGCAGCAACCGCCAATGATGTTCAAAAAGCCGCTGGCGGCGAACTCTTCGACCACCACGGCCATCTCGGCCGGGGG
>NZ_JH650768.1:55745-105954 GCF_000259195.1 Pseudomonas donghuensis | reverse complement strand
CACACCCGCCAATGATGTTCAAAAAGCCGCTGGCGGCGAACTCTTCGACCACCACGGCCATCTCGGCCGGGGTTTCGTCGTATTCACCGAAGGCGTTCGGCAGGCCGGCGTTGGGGTGCGCCGAGACATGCGTGCCGGCCTTGGTCGACAGCTCTTCGAGGTAGGGGCGCAGGTCCTTGGCGCCGAGGGCGCAGTTCAGGCCCACGGAGATCGGGTTGGCGTGGCGCACCGAGTTCCAGAAGGCTTCGGTGGTCTGCCCCGACAGGGTCCGGCCGGAGGCGTCGGTGATGGTCCCGGAGATCATGATCGGCAGTTCGACGCCGTCCTCCTCGAACACCTGCTGCACGGCGAAGATCGCCGCCTTGGCGTTGAGGGTGTCGAAGATGGTTTCGATCAGGATCAGGTCGGCGCCGCCCTCGATCAGGCCGCGGGTGGCCTCGATGTAGTTTTCTACCAACACATCGAAGGTGACGTTGCGGTAGCCCGGGTCGTTGACGTCGGGGGAAATCGAGCAGGTGCGGCTGGTCGGGCCGAGTACGCCGGCAACGAAGCGTGGTTTGTCCGGCGTCTCGAGGGTCTTGGCGTCGGCCACCTGGCGGGCGACGCGCGCGCCTTGCACGTTGAGCTCGTAGACCAGTGCTTCCATGCCGTAGTCGGCCTGGGAAATCTGCGTGGCGTTGAAGGTGTTGGTTTCGAGAATGTCGGCGCCGGCGTCCAGGTAGGCTTTCTCGATAGCGGCGATGACGTCGGGGCGCGACAGCAGCAACAGGTCGTTGTTGCCTTTGACATCGCTTGGCCAATCGGCGAAGCGCGTGCCACGATAGTCGTGTTCCTCGAGGCGGTAGCTTTGGATCATAGTACCCATGCCGCCATCGAGAATCAGGATGCGCTCTTTGAGTGCTTGCTGAAGTGCTTGGAAACGAGCGCTGCGGTCAGACATAGGACTACCTGGTCGGGCAAAAACAAAAGTTGCGGAATAATAACAAAGCTGCGCGGTTTTTAGACGTGTTGAAGATTTACATGAATTTCATTCATGTTGGCACGCCGCCAGCACCGGTAGAATCGTGAAGCTATCAATACCCAGGACATTCGGCACATGGTGCATCGCTTACTTGCCGGCGCTTTCGCTCTGTTCATCAGCGGCGTGGCGTTGGGGCAAGCCCCTCAATCAAGCTCGGCTATTTCGTATACCCGGGACATCCAACCGATCTTTACCGAGAAATGCGTGGCCTGCCACGCCTGCAACGACGCGGCCTGCCAGCTGAACCTGGGCAGTGCCGAGGGTGCCTCGCGGGGCGCTTCGAAAGTGCCGGTGTACCAGGGCGACCGCAGCACGGCGGTGGCGCCGACGCGGCTGTTCTACGACGCCAACAGCACGCAAGCCTGGCAGCGCAAGGGCTTTTACTCGGTACTCGACAACCAGGGCAGCCAGGCTGCGCTGATGGCGCGGATGCTCGAACTGGGGCACAAAACCCCGCTGACGCCCAACGCCAAGCTGCCCGAGGAGATCGTCCTGGGCCTGAACCGCAACAACATGTGCCCGCTGCCCGGCGAGTTCGACGCCTATGCCGGCGCGCACCCGAAAGAGGGCATGCCGCTGGCGGTCACCGGCCTCACCGATGCCCAGTACCAGACCCTGCAACGCTGGCTGGCGGCCGGTGCGCCGGTGGAGCACAACCCGATCCAGCCGAGCGCCAAAGAGGCCGCGCAGATCGCCGACTGGGAGGCGCTGCTCAACCGCCCGGGTTCGACCGAAGCGCTGGTCGGCCGCTGGCTGTACGAGCACCTGTTCCTGGCCCACATTCATTTTGTCGGTGGCGAGCAGGGGCACTTCTTCCAGTGGGTGCGTTCGCGCACGCCAAGCGGCCAGCCGATCGACCTGATCGCCACGCGCCGGCCCAACGACCCGCCGGGCACCGACTTCTATTACCGGCTGATGCCGGTGCAGGGCGTGATCGTGCATAAAACCCACATCACCTACCCGATGGGCCCGCAGAAGCTCAAGCGCGTCAAGCAGCTGTTCTACAGCGGCGACTGGCACGCCAATGCGCTGCCCGGCTATGGCCCGCGCCACCGTGCCAACCCGTTCGAGACCTTCGAAGCGATTCCGGCGGTGGCCCGTTACCAGTTCATGCTCGATAACGCCGAGTACTTCGTACGCACCTTCATCCGTGGCCCGGTGTGCCGTGGCCAGATCGCCACCGACGTGATCCGCGACAACTTCTGGACGCTGTTCCAGGAACCGGCCCACGACCGCTACCTGACCGATGCCGAGTATCGCGGCCAGGCCACGCCGCTGCTGGCCATGCCCGGGCAGATCGACGACGTCGGCAGCATCCTGACCCTCTGGCATGCCTACCGCGACAAGCGCAACGAGTACGAAAAGCTGCGCCGCGATGCCTATGCCGAAGTCCCGCCGCCGAGCTGGTCGACCCTGTGGGCCGGTAATGACAACGCGCTGTTGACCATCTTCCGCCACTTCGACAGCGCCTCGGTGAGCAAGGGCCTGATCGGTGACGTGCCGAAGACCATCTGGCTGTTCGACTACCCGCTGTTCGAGCGCACCTATTACCAGCTGGCGGTCAACTTCGACGTCTATGGCAACGTCTCGCACCAGGCGCAGACGCGGCTGTACTTCGACCTGATCCGCAATGGCGCCGAGGTCAACTTCCTGCGCCTGATGCCGGCCGATGCCCGTGCTGCGATCCTCGGCGACTGGTACCAGAACAGCGGCAAGGTGAAGATGTGGATGGACTATGAGGACATCGACACCGACACCCCGAGCGCGCTGAAGCTGGACAAACGCGACCCCAAGCGTGACTTCGGCCTCAAGCTGATCCAGCGTACCGGCAGCCTCAATGCCACGCCCGACCCGATCAACCGCTGCCAGGGTGCCTACTGCTCGCGCCCGCAGATGAGCGAAGCGTTCCGCGATGTCGAACAGGCCCTGAGCCGCCTGGTATCACGCCCGGCGGCCGGCCTCAAGGTGATCAACCAGTTGCCGGAAGCGACCATGCTGCGCATCGAAGGGCCGGGCGGCCAGCGCCAGGTCTATAGCCTGCTGCGCAACCGCGCCCACAGCAACGTCGCCTTCATGCTCGGCGAGGCCTACCGTTACCAGCCGGGCCTGGACACCCTGACCCTGGTGCCGGGCGTGCTCAGCAGCTACCCGAACTTCATCTTCAACGTCCCGGCCAGTGATGTGCCGGAGTTCGTCGAGGACCTGGAAGCGGCCCGTGATGACACCGCCAAGTTCGAGCGTATTGTCATGCGCTGGGGCGTGCGTCGCAGCCATCCGCAGTTCTGGCAGTACTTCCATGACCTCGACAGCTACATCAAGGAGACCGAGCCGGTAGAGTCGGGCGTGCTCGACATGAACCGCTACGAGAATCTCTGAACATGATCTTTTCCGACAGAATTACTAGGACTTTGTTCGGCGGCCAGGTTGGCGTAAACTGCCGACAAGTCTGTGAGGAACTTCCATGAGCGCCATAACTATTACCGACGCCGCGCACGATTACCTGGCCGATCTGCTGGAAAAGCAGAACACCCCGGGTATTGGCATTCGCATTTTTATTACCCAACCGGGCACCACCTACGCCGAGACCTGCATTGCCTACTGCAAGCCGGGCGAAGAGAAGCCGGAAGACCAAGCGGTGGGCCTTAAATCCTTCACCGCCTACCTCGACGCGGTCAGCGTGCCGTTTCTCGAGGACGCCGTGGTCGACTACGCCACCGACCGCATGGGCGGCCAGCTGACCATCAAGGCGCCGAACGCCAAGGTGCCGATGGTCAACGAAGACAGCCCGATCAACGAGCGTATCAACTACTACCTGCAAACCGAGATCAACCCGGGGCTGGCCAGCCACGGCGGCCAGGTCAGCCTGATCGAAGTGGTCGAGGACGGTATTGCCGTGCTGCAGTTCGGTGGCGGTTGCCAGGGCTGCGGCCAGGCCGACGTGACCTTGAAGGAAGGCATCGAGCGGACCTTGCTCGAGCGTATTCCGCAACTCAAGGGTGTGCGTGATGTGACTGACCACAGTCAGAAAGAGAACGCCTACTACTAGCTCCATAGGGCCCCATCGCTGGCAAGCCAGCTCCCCCAGGTACAGCATGCACCGAACCTTGTGGGAGCTGGCTTGCCAGCGATGGCGGTCTTCAAGCCTCAAAAGTCATAACTGACACTCACATAGTAAAACGCCCCCTGCGCCCCCTCCGGCGACGTAATCGAATACTTCGGCACCCCGTACAACTGCGGCCCTTCGAGCTTGTCCGGATGGCTGTCGAACAGGTTGATCGCGCCCACCGACAGTTTCAGCCCCTGGTCGAAGCTGTAGCTCAGGTCCAGGTCGGTGATCCACTGCGGGCTGAAGGTCTGGTCCAGGTTCGGGTTGCTGCTGTTCAGGCTCTGCCACTGGCCATAACGGCGCTGGGTCAGGGTCACGCCCCAGTTCTCGTACAGCCAGTTGGCGCTCAAGGTCAGCTTGTCTTCCGGCGTGCCGTGTTCGATCAGGCCCTGGGTGGCGCGGCCGACGATCTGCTCGCCGCTGATACCGCCGACATCGCGCAGCTCGGTGATTCGCGTGCGGGTCTTGGCAACGCCTGCGTTGAGGTTGAGCCGGCCAAACTGCTGCAAGTCCCACTGGTATTGCCCCGCCAGTTCCAGGCCGTCGGTGCGGGTGTCGGCGATGTTGGTGTAGAACGCCGCGCTCTGGATGTTGGCGTAGGGCGTGCCGGCAAAGATCGGCCCGACCACGTTGCTGGGCAACTGGTCGGAGAGGGTGATGCGGTTGTCGATATCGATGCGGTAGGCATCCAGGGTCACCGAAGCGTTGCTCAGCGGGCGCCAGACCAGGCCCAGGGACAGGTTGGTGGACTCCTCGGGCTTCAATGCGCGGCCACCGAGCAAGGCCGCCTCCGGGCTGTCGGCGCGCAGGGTGCGCTGCTGTACTTCGACCCAGTTGCCGCTGCCTGAAGGCTGTTCGACCACCTGCACGCTGAACGACGACAAACCGCTCTGCACCAGCGATGGCGCGCGGTAACCGGAACTGATGCTGCCGCGTGCGGCGATTTGCGGGGTGAAGTCGTAGCGCAGCGAAAGCTTGCCGTTGGTGGTGTCGCCAAAGTCCGAATAATGCTCGGAACGCACCGCAACCCCGGCCTGGAACTTGTCGGTGATCTGCCCTTCGACATCGACATAGGCACCGAACACCTTGCGCTCAAGCGACGCGGCATCGACCTGGGTGATGCCTGCGTAGTAACCGGGAATGCGCCGGCCACTCAGTGGGTCGAGCGTGTTGAACAGCGGCCCGTTCTGCCAGCCAGCCGCTTCGCCGGCACTCAGGCTGTAGTGCTCCTTGCGCCAGGCCAGGCCCGCCGACAGGGTCAGCGGCTTGGCCAGCAGGTCGGTAGGGAAGTCGCGGACCCAGTCCAGGGTCAGGTTGGTCTGTTCGTTCTCGCGCTCGCCGGTGTAGATCTTCTGCGGGCTGGCGTTGCCCCAGCTGGGGTTGATGGCATTGCGGTCGGTGGACTTGAGCGTGTCGTTGCCGTAGTTGGCCGCCAGGTCGAACTTGCCCAGTTGCTCGTCTTCGTAACGCACGCCACCGGTCACGGCATAGTCTTCAAGGTTGTAGCGGGTGATCGGCAAACGACCGTCCGGGTAGCGCTGCAGGGCCACGCTGCCGTAGTTGTTGCGCAGGGTTGTCGGCGGGTCGAAGAAGCCTTCGGCGTCGGTGTTCTTGTGCGCGTAGGTGGCAAAGCCGTAGGCGGTCAGGCCGTCGCCGATGCCGAGCTCGCTGTTGGCCACCAGGTTGTACTGGTCGGAGACATTGCCCGAGCCCCAGTTCCAGGTGCGGTAGCGGTTGTTCTGTTCGCGCTCGCTGTTGATGCTGGGGGAGCCGGGGTAGAAAATGCGGTTGTCCGGGCGGGTGTCGCTGGCCGGGTCCTGGCTGCCGGCATCGAAACTCAGGTTGAGAAAACCATCGTTGGGCAGGGCCAGGCCCTTCCAGCCGCTGAGCTTGCGCTGCAGGCCGTCGCCCTTGGCGTAGCCGCCAAAACGATAGCCGATGTTGCCGCCGGCGTCGTTCTCCTTGAGCACGATATTGATCACCCCGGCGATGGCATCCGAGCCGTACTGGGCAGCGGCGCCATCACGCAGGATCTCCACCCGCGAGATGGCGCTGAGCGGGATCAGGCTCAAGTCCACCGCCGCCGCACCGCGGCCGTTGGCCAGGCCCTGGCGGGTGACGTTGGCACTGCTGTGGCGGCGCTTGCCGTTGACCAGCACCAGCACCTGGTCGGAGGCCAGGCCGCGCAACGAAGCGCCCTGGGCAATGGAGCCGGCAAAGGCCCCTTGCGGCGACTGCGGGAAGCTGAACGACGGCGACAGTGCGGTGAGGGCAGCGGACAAATCCTGCGCGCCGGTTTCCTGCAACTGCTCGGCGCTGAGCACATCCACCGGGGCGGCGCTTTCCAGGGCGGTGACATCACTGCGACGGGTGCCGACCACCACCACGGTGTCGAGCTTGCTGTCGCTGGCGGCGGGCGCCTGGGCGTAAACGCCGGGCGCGCCGAAGCCGCCGATGACCAGCGCGATGGCGCTGGCCTTGGGGGTAGGTCGGAACATGGGAACAGACTCCTGTAAGACGCAAAAGGTGCAGCGATCAGAACCGGCTGGTGACACTCAGGCCCACGGTGCGCGGGTCGCCATAGGTGATCACGTACTGGCCGGCGGTGCCGTTGGGGCGGCCGTGGACCTGGTAGCGGCGGTCGGTGAGGTTGTTGACGAAACCGGTGACGCTGAGCTTTTCATCCGGGCTGAACCAGGTCAGGCGGGTATTGGCCAGGGTGTAGTGCGGCTGGTTGAGGGGCTGGTCGGCGCTGCTCTGGCGATCGGCGAGGAAGTACTCGCGGTCACGGAAGCTGACATCGGCACCGGCCACCAGCTTGCCGCCGACTTCCAGCGGGATGGTGTAGTCGCCACCCAGCGACACCACGTAGCGCGGCGAACGCACGAAACTGTTGCCGCTGTAGTCGGCGGTGACAGCACCGGTGGTGGGGTTGGTGTTCTTGAAGTCGGTGTATTCGGTGTCGAGGAACGACAGCGCCGCGCGCAGGTGCAGGGCGTCGGTTGGCTGGCCCTCGATTTCGAGCTCGGCGCCCTTGACCTTGCCCTTGGCACCGTTGGTCAGCGCCGTGGTGAGGATGCCGTTGTTGACCGTCAGCAGGTTGACCTGGATGTCCTGGTAGTCGTAGTAGAACAGGTTGGCGTTGACCGTCAGGCGATGGTCGAGCCATTCGGATTTAAGCCCCAGCTCGTAGGCGTCCAGCTCTTCCGGATCGACCGTGGTCAACTGCGCGAGGCTGGTCGACAGCCCGGTGTTGAACCCACCGGAACGAAAGCCATGGGCGTAGCGGAAGAACACCCGCAGGTTGTCATTGATGCGGTACTCGGGGGTCAGGTCGTAGGTCCAGGCATCCCAGCGCTTGGCTTCTTCCTGGGAGCCGTTGCTGCCGTTGGCGGTCAGCGGGATCAGCGGGCCGTTGGCGGTGGCGCGGGTCAGTTGCACCAGGTCCAGGTCGATGTCCTTTTTCTCGGTGGTCCAGCGCAGGCCGCCGGTCACCGTCAGGTTGTCGGTGACGTCGTAAGCCAGGTTGCCGAACAGCGCGTAGCTGTCGGTCTTGTGGGTGTAGCTCAGGTCGCGAAAGTCCACCACGCCGCCAGTCTGGTTGGAGCCCGTACCATTGGGCGTCGGCCCCGGGGTGACGGTGCGCAGGGCGCTGCTGTCGAGGGTTTCGTGGAAGTAGTGGGCGCCGAGCATCCAGCGCAGGGTTTCCTGCTGCGGCGAGGCCAGGCGAAACTCCTGGGAATACTGGTCGTAGCGGTTGTCGCTGTCGGCGGCGCCGTTGACTTCATAGGGGGTGTAGTCGGCGTCGCTGAGCTGCTGGTTGCGGATGTAGTCGTAGGCGCTGATCGAGGTCAGCGTGTAGTCGCCGATGTCCCAGTTCAGGGTCAGCGAGGTGCCGTTGTGGTCGAGCTTGGCATCTTCATCGACGTTCAGCTCGATGCGCCGGCCTTCCGGGCGCTGGTAACCGACGTTGTAGTAGCGGCCGAGCGTTAGCGAACCGCTGCTGCCATCGCCCTTGAACTGGCGGCCGTGGATCTTCCACAGCGCTTCCAGGTCGGGGTTGAGCTTGGCCAGAAACTGCACGCGCACCGCCTTCTTGTTGACGTCGCCGTAGGTCTGGTCGTTGCTCAGGTTGTGGGTGAAGCCATCGCGCTCTTCGGAGTACAGCGACACCCGTGCGGCCAAGCGCTCATCGACCAGCGCGCCACCGATGGCACCACTGAGGATGCGCTCGTTCTTGCTGCCAAAACCGATCGTGCCAAAGCCGTCGGTCTCGAAGCCCGGCTTCTTGGAGATGATGTTCACCGCACCGGCGGTGGTGTTCTTGCCGTACAGGGTGCCTTGCGGGCCGCGCAGGATCTCGATGCGTTCCAGGTCGAACAGCGGGCCGCCGCCGGCCACCGGCGCATTGAGGTAGACGTCGTCGGCGTAGATGCCCACCGGGTAGACGGTGGCAGCGCCAGTGTCGCCGGTGCCCAGGCCGCGGATGTACCAGCGCGGGCGGCCGTCGCCGTCGGGGTTCTTCGCTGAAGCGTTGGGGATGAACGTGGTGATGTCGCCCATGGCCCGAACGCCGTCGGCGGTGATGCTGCTGCCTTGCACGGCGGTGACCGCCACAGGGACTTCCTGCAGGGTTTCTTCGCGGTGCTGGGCGGTGACCGTGACGGTCTTCAGGGCCGGTGTGGTGCTGTCGTCGGCCCTGAGCAGTTGCGACTGGCTGGCCAGCAGGATGCTCAGGCCGATGCCTGTGGCGATTGGGTTAAGTGTGTGCATGCTGCTGGTCTCCCCGGATGTGCAGTTGAAGGGGATAGAGCAGGGTTTGTGCCATGTTTGTAAGTTACTGTATTTAAGGGTGTTTAATGGATTTTTGGGGAGTGATTGTTAGCTATTCAGCAGGGGGTGTGGAATTCCTGTTGCTGGGGCAGCAATCGCGGGGCAAGCCCGCTCCTACAGGGTGGGAGCGGGCTTGCCCCGCGATCAGGTAGCGACCCGCGAAGTGGAGCCGATCACCGCCTCCAGCACCCTGAAATCAATCCACTCACGCACATCGAAGCGCCGCGGTATAAAGGCCCAGCGATGGAGAAAATCGGTGAAATCCTGCAACGCCTCGATCGAGCGGCTATCGAGCGTGGTGCGCAAGCGCCGATGGGCATCCTCGCCATAGGCCGCCGCCACCCAATACTCGCTGGTGTTCAGCTCACGGGCCAGGTAGCGCCGGGTTTCATCGGCATTGGCCCAGGCCCACTGCTCGGTGCGCAGCAGCACGTCAACGATGCGCTTGCAGGCACCGAAGTGCTGCTCCAGCAGGTTGATATCCACGGTCAAGGTGCGCGGCGTACCGTTGTTCGAACGAATCAGCGGGTCAGGGTGGGAGCCGGTGTCGATCACCACCCGCAAGCCGAACTCGTGGGCCAGTTGCAGCGCTGAGGCGCCCTTGAGGAAGATCGCATCGATATCCCCGCGCAGCAGGCCGATCAGTTCGTTGTTGCGCCGGCTGACCCGGTTCACCCCCAGGGTCACCGCTGCGCCATGCACATGGGTGACCTGTTCATCACTGTGAGTGCCGCCATAGGGGTAGTCGACCAGCTCGACATCGGCCACGCTCAGGCCTTCGAGTTTCAGCGCGTTCTCCAGCCCGCGCAGGGCCTGGGCGCGGGTGAAGTCGATCTGCACGTTGGCCCATTTCGGCAGGCCGAAGCGGCGGTTCTTCAGGTCGCGAACCGTGCGCACGCCACTGTCTTCGGTGGTCAGGATCAACTGCACTTCATCGGCCCAGCTCAGGCCCAGCACGCGGGTCTGCACGCCGCTGGCATAGGCCCAGATCGCCGGAATGTTGCCGCCGTGGCGCACCGAGTTGCGCAGGTGATGGTCGTAATGGGCTTCGCGCACTTCGCGCTCGCTGGATTCACGCAGCGACTGTATCGAGGTGCCCAGCGGCTGGAAGGCTTCGGCCAGGCGCCCGCTTTGCACGGCGATGCCAAGGCCGGTGGGCACCGGGCTGTGGGTGTACCAGAGGGTGTCGAGGGGTGTACTCATCGTGGGTTCCAGTCCTTGTAGAGTGGCCGGTTAGCCGGCCAGTGTGGTCTGCAGCCCATCCATGGGGCGGCGGTCGATCCATTGGCGCACATCGAACGCCGTGCGGATAAAGCGCCAGCGCTGCAGGAAGGCAATGAAGTCCTGCAGGGCGGCGATGGCCTGTTCGTCGAGGGCGGTGTGCAGGCGCTTGTGGGCGTCTTCGCCGTAGGCGCGGCTGACCCAGTACTCGCTGCTGTTGGTTTCCAGGGCCAGGTAGCGGCGGGTCTGCTCCGGGTGCTGGTGAGCCCAGGCTTCGGCGCGCAGCACGCTGTCGAGCACCCGGGTGGCGACGGGCAGGTGCTGGTCGAGCAGCGCCTGGTCGACCGTCAGGGTGCGCGGCGTGCCGTTGTTGCTGCGCATCAGCGGGTCGGGGTGGGCGCCGATGTCCAGTAATGTGCGCAGACCGAAATCATGGGCCTGCTGCACGGCGCTGGCGCCCTTGAGAAAGATCGCATCGACGTCACCGCGCAGCAGGCCGATCAATTCCAGATTGCGCGCTTCTTCACTGCTGGTCACGCTGCTGCCGGCAACAACGCGCACCGGGCTGTCACTGAAACCGCTGTCGTAGCGGAAGTTGACCAGCTGCAAGTCGCCGACCTGCAAGCCTTCGAGTTTCAGCGCGTTTTCCAGCCCGCGCAGGGCCTGGGCGCGGGTGAAGTCGATCTGCGCGCGGGCGCGGTCGGGCAAGCCGAAACGCTTGCCAGCCAGCTGCTGGATGCTGTGAATGCCGCTGTCGGCGCGGGTCAGGATCAACTGCGCTTCATCGGCCCAGGACAGCCCGATCAGGCGCGTGGCACGGCCTTGGGCGCGGGCCCAGATCGCCGGGATGCTGCCGCCATGGCGCACCGAATGGCGCAGGCTGTGATCGAAGTGCGACTCGCGCACAGCAGCATCGTCGGCCTCGCGGATCGACTGCACCTGGGTGCCGAGGCTGCGCAGGCTGTCCTGTAACCAGCCTTGCTGCACGGCGATGCCCAGCCCCGTGGGCACCGGGCAGCGGGTGTACCAGAGGGTATCGAGGGGTGTGCTCATGTCAGGCTCCGGTCAGGCAGTAGCGGTCAGGGGCAGGGCGGCGGGCGGCGCCTGACGCACCAGCGGCAGCACCTCTTGGCCGATGCGCAGGGCTTCTTCCAGGTGCGGGTTGCCGGCCAGGATGAAGGTCGAAAAGCCGGCGTCGCGGTACTCGGCCAGGCGCTCGGCAATGTGCTCGTGGCTGCCCACCAGGCCCACGGTCGGCCCAGGCTTGGCCTTGGCGAATCCGGCCCAGAGGTTGGGACCGATGATCAGGTCGTCGAAGCGCTGGATGTTCTGGTGATAGGCGGTTTGCCGTGCACCGCCGACCGAGTCGCTGGCGCTGGTGAAGGCCGTGGAGACGGCGCTGGGCTTGCCTCCGAGCTTGTCGAACTGACGGCGCAGGTCGCGCCAGGCGGCTTCTTCGGTTTCACGCGCGAACAGGTCGACCCGCAGACCGAAGCGCACCGTGCGCCCTTGCTTGTCGGCAAGCTCACGTACCCGCTCGATGTGCGGCTTGAGCTGCTCAACCGGCTCGGCCCAGTTCAGGTACACGTCGGCGTGGCGGGCGGCGACTTCTAGTGCCGGCTCGGAGAAGCCGGAGAAGTACACCCCTGGCTTGCGTTCGTTACCCAGGTGCGGCGGCAGTGCGCCGTTTTCCAGGCGGTAGATGTCGCCGTCGTAAGAGAAGCGCTCGTTGCTCCACAAACCCTGGATGATGTCGAGGAACTCGCCGGTACGCTTATAGCGTTGGTCGTGGTCGAGAAAGTCACCCTGGGCGCGCTGGCTGGCCGGGTTGCCGCCGGTGATGATGTTCCAGTCCAGGCGCCCGTGGCTCAGGTGCTGGAGGATCGCCGCCTGCTGGGCGGCGTAGGCGGGCAGGGTCCAGGTGGCCTGGAAGGCGATCAGAAAGCGCAGCCGGCGGGTTTCCCGGGCCAGGGCCGCGGCGGCGATCCACGGCTCGGGGCCGGTGGGCAACAGCGCGCCTTCGAAGCCTGCAAGTTCCGCGGCCTTGGCCACCTGGGCGATGTAGTCGATGTAGGTGAAACCGTCGGCGCTGCCGTCCTGCAGCAGGCCGGGGGCGATATGCCCGGGCGTGTGGCTGAAGCTGCCGCGGTTGTGCTTGTCGGTGCTCAGTTGCGGGCCGTCGGTGCCCAGGGGCAGACGCCAGAAGAATTCGGTGCTCATGGCTGTTCCTCGGTGAATGTGAGGACACTGGTGCAACGCCCATGCCACGCCGCGCGGGCCCGGAATTACAGGGGGTTGAGGGCAGGGGTGTTGCCAGGGCAGCAGCGGGTCAGCAGTGGCTGCGGCGGTTGCAGCACAACAGCATCGCTGGCAAGCCCGCTCCCACAGGCTGTGGGAGCGGGCTTGCCCCGCGAAAAGGCCCTCAACTAGCTTGCAGTTCAGCACCATGCTGATAGCGCCGGTACAACGCCGCATATTCGCCACTCCTGGCCAACAACTGCTGATGCGGCCCTTGCTCCACCAGCCTGCCCTCGCGAATCAGCACGATCCGGTCGGCATCGCGGATGGTCGCCAGGCGGTGGGCGATGATGATCGCCGTGCGCCCCTCGCACAGCCGCCGCAGTGCCCGCTGGATGCGCCGCTCGGTGTGCACGTCGACCGCCGAGGTGGCCTCGTCCAGCACCAGCACCGCCGGGTCGGCCAGGTACGCCCGCACCAGGCACACCAGCTGGCGCTGGCCCTGGCTCAGGTGGCTGCCCAGCGGCCCGACCTGGGTGTCGTAGCGATGGGGCAGGCGCTCCAGCACCTCGTCGGCACCCAGCTCGCGCACCGCAGCAATCAGGGTTTGATCCTCGGCATCCGGTGCGGCCAGGCGCAGGTTGTCGAGAATGCTGCCGTTGAACAGTACGTTGTCCTGCAGCACCACACCCACATGGCGGCGCAACTGTTGCTGGCTGAGCTGGCGGATATCGACGCCATCGAGGGTCACTGCGCCCCGGTCGACTTCGTAGAAGCGCGTGAGCAACTGCACCAGGGTACTTTTGCCATGCCCGGACGGGCCGACGATCGCCAGCACTTCACCGGCATGAATGCGCAGGTCCAGGCCGTCGATCACCGGCCGGGCCGGCTGTGGCAGGTAGGCAAACTGCACCTGTTGAAAATGCACCTCGCCACGGGCCCGGGGCAGGTCAACCGGGGTAAGCGGGTCGAGGATCTGCGGCGCCGTGTCGAGCAACAGGAAGATCCGTTGGGCCGAGGCGGAACCGGTCGCGTAGCGTTCGAACAGGTCGGTCAGCTCTTGCAATGGCCCGAGGAACAGCATCACGTAGAACAGGCTCTCGCCCACCTGGCCGACTGTGACGGTGCCCGCGGCCAGGCTGTAGCCGCCGACCAGCACCAGCACCGCCATGCCGGCGGCGGTGAGCAGGGCGGTAAAGGGCGCGAACCAGCCCGAGCGCAAACTGCCGACGATCAGCGCGTTGTTGAAGGCGTGCAGCAACTGCTGGTAGCGCGCCAGGTTCGGCGCTTGCTGGCCGGTCTGCTGCAACAGGCGAACGCCGCTGACGCTCTCGACCAGGTGCGCGGTAAAGCGGCTGCGCTGTTCGGCGACCTTGGCCCAGTTGCGCTGGGCGATGCGCTTGAAGGCCCAGGTCGCCGCCAGCAGCAAGGGCACGCTACCGATCAGGCTGAAGAAGAACAGCGGTTCGATCAGCCACAGCATCACGGCCGCCAGGCTACAGCGCAGCAGGGCGCCGAGCAGCTCCGGCGGGCCCTGGATCAGCAGCGGCTCCAGGGCATCGACGTCGCGGTCGGCGCGGGAAATGATGCGCCCGGCGCGGGTGCGATCGAAGTAGCCGACGCTCAAGGCCTGGACATGGGCAAACACCCGCACCCGCAACTGGTTGAGCACGCCGATGGCGGCGCTGCCGGCAATGTACTGCGACACCCCGGCAAGTAGAAAACGCCCCAGCCAACTGGCCGTAAGCCCCAACCCCAGCCATAGCACCAGTGGCTGGGCGAGCAGCCAGCGGTTGCCGTCGTGGATCAGGCCGCGGTCGAGCAGTTCACGGACGAACCAAGGGCGCAGGAACACGGTGAACACCAGCACCAGCTCCAGGCCAATCACCCAGGCGATCTGCTTGCGCACCGGCCGCAGCAACGGCAGCAGGCGCTGGAACATGCTGCGGTCGAGGGCTTTTTTGGCCAGCAGTTCTTCGATTTCGATATCGCTCAGGGCGTTGCCCGGCAGTGGCTTAGCCATGGTCGATCCCCAGCAGGTCACGGTAGGTCGGGTTGCGTTGCAGCAGTTGCGCGTGGGTACCGCTGTCGGCGATGGCGCCATTGTCGAGCAGCAGCACGCGGTCGGCGCGTTGCACGGTGGAAACCTTGCTGGCGATCAACAGCAGGGTAGTGGCCTGTGGTTGCCGGCGCAGGTTGTCCAGCACTCGGCCTTCGCTGTGCGCGTCGAGGGCGCTGGTGGCGTCGTCCAGGCAGAGAATGGCGGGCGCGGCGAGCAATGCCCGGGCCAGGCACAAGCGCTGGCGCTGGCCGCCGGAGAGGGTCACGCCGCGATCGCCGAGCGGGCTGTCGAGGCCATCGGGCAAGCGTTCGAGGATATCCTCGGCGGCGGCCTGGTGCAGGGCCTGGAGCAGTTGCTGGCCGCTGGCGCCGGGGGCGCTCAGGCGCAGGTTGGCGGCGAGGCTGTCGGCAAACAGGAAGCTCTCCTGGGGCAGTACATGCACGCGCCGGCGCAGGTCGCTCAGGTCCAGGTCGCGAATGTCCTGCCAGCCGGATTGCGCGTTGCCGAGCAGCACACGGCCTCCGGCAGCATCGGTCAGGCGAGGCAACAGGCTGGCCAGCAGGCTCTTGCCGGTGCCGGTAGCGCCGACCAGGGCGACGGTTTCACCGGGTGCCAGCTCGAAGGCGCAGTGGCGCAGGATCGCCTGGCCACCGCCGGGGGCGGCCACGCTGACGTCTTCGAGCCTCAGCCCTAACGGCCCCTCGGGCAAGCGCTGACTACCGCCGACAATCAGCGCCGGCGCATCCAGCAACTGCCAGATACGCCCGGCCGAGGCGCGGGCGTCGGCGAAGGTCTGCATCACCCGGCCAATGCCTTCGATGCGAAACACCAGGGTGGTGGCGATCAGCAGCGAGGTCACCAGTTCGCCAATGCCGATCCGGCCTTCTGCGACCAATCGTGCACCCATCACTAGTATCCACACATGCCCCAGCGCCACCACCGCCTGCGGCAGCGGTATCCGCGAGCTGGCGTAGGCCAGGGCCTGGCGGGCCAGGGCGCTGAACTGCACAACCTGGCGCTCGAAGCCGGCGATGCGCTGGGCCTGCAGGCCGAACGACTTGATCACCCGCACCGAGCCAATGCCTTCGGCCAGGTCCTGGTTGACCCGGTCGTAGGCGGCGCCGACCGCGCGGTCGAGGCTCACCAGGCGCTCGGTCTGCAGGACGAAAATCCACACCCCGAGCACCGTCAGCAGCAACGGCCCGAGAGCCAGCAACGGGTCGTACCAGGCCAGCAGGCCGACGGTGGCCAGCACCACCAACGGCGTTTCGATCAATTGCCGCCAGAAGCTCACCAGCGCATCGCGAACCTTGTCGGCATCGCGAGTGGTGCGGGTGACCATCTCGCCCATGCCATGCTGCCAGTGATAGCCCAGGTGCAGGCGCAACACCTGTTCGAGCAGGCGTTCGCGCAGGCGCGTCAGCAATGCCTGGCCGAGGATCAGCGAGCCGATGGCGGCGGCGTACTGCAACAGCGCCCGGCCGAGGGCCACGCCGAGGATCAGCCAGAACCAGCGCCAGGCGCGCTGGCTGTCGAGGCTATCATCGGCCAGGCGCTGCACCGCCGTGCCGGCGCTGACCTCGTTGAGGGCGTGGCCGATCAGCCATTGCTGCCCGACCAGCCCGAGGTTGATGGAAACGAACAGCCCGGCGACCAGAGCGAAACGCCAGGGCATTTCGCGGTAGATCGCCAGGCTGCGCAGCAGCGGGTGTCGAGGGCTCATGAAGGACTCGCGGCAGAAGGAAAGTGTGTGCTCAGCGGCTGGCGCCGGCCTTTTGCTTGGCAGTGAGGATGGCGGTGTATTCGCCCGGGTCGATACCGTTGAGGTAGTAGTTGCCGACGTGGTGCAGGCGCCAGCGGATCGGGTCGTGGGTGGTGTGTACGCGGGCGTTGCGCCAGAAACGGTCGAGGTTCCACTTGCTCAAGGATGAACTGGCACCGAGCAGCGAGAAGATGTCGCTGGAGATTTTCAGCGAAGCACCATCGGCATGGGCGCGGGCGGTAGCCACCGAGAGGATCAGCTCGTCTTCCAGGGCCTTGTTGTCCGGCTCCCGCTCATGGGCGTCGAAGGTTCGCGCGGCGTCGCGCAGCAACGATTCGGCCGCGCGCAGGGCCACTGCGTACTCGCCGATCTGGCGGATGATATGCGGCTCGTCACTGGCCCGTTCCACCTCACTCTCGACCCACGGCCGGGCGTGCTGGTTGAGGTAGTCGATGCCGGCCTGCAAGGCGCCGGCGGCGATGCCGGTGTCGATGGCGGCGTGGAGGATCTGCGGGAAGGTCAGGCCGGTGCGCTTCATCGGGCCCTGGCGACGCAGTACGTAGCGCTCGTCCAGTTCGATGTTGTCGAAGATCACCGTGCCGCTGACCGAATTGTTCTGGCCGAAGGCGTCCCAGTCGTCGACCAGGGTCAGGCCGGGCGTGTCGCGCTGTAGCAGCACCCCGGCGCCGCCGTCATCGCTGGCGGCGGTCAGCGAGATCCACTCGGCCAGGTAGGCGCCGGTGGAGTAGAACTTGCTGCCGTTGAGGATCAGCTTGCCATCGGCGCGGCGCTCGACCCGGGTCTTGAGGGCGAACTTGTTCTTGCCGCCGACCTCGGCCAGGGCATTGCCCAGGCGCTTGCCGGCCAGCACGTCGCTGACCACGCCGTCGCGCACCTCGTCCGGGTAGCCGCTGAGCACGCCGCGCAGCATCACGTTGTGAATCTGCAGTAACTGGCCGACGCCGCCGTCGGCGCGGGAGATGATGCGCACGGTTTCAACGATGGTTTCTACCGACGCGCCCAGGCCACCCAGCGCTGCGGGTACACCGATGGCGGTGATGCCGCTGTCGGACAGCAACTGCGCCTGGCGCCGGGGCAGTTCGCGGTTGAGCAACGGGTCGGCGGCGAGGGCGGCGATGGCCTCGGCAATCTCATGGGCCGCGGCGATGGCCTGGGCGGGGCTGTGCAGGCGACGGGGCAGGGTACTCACGATAGGGCTTCCTTGAATGAACAGGTACCCAGGGCCTTGAGCAGGTTCTGTGCCATTGGCGGCAAAGCCCCGCGCAGCAAGGCTTGCGCAGCGTTTGCCAAGGCCGGGTGTTGCTGGAGCAGCAATCGGCGGGTGATTGTTGCTCTGGCAGCAGCAAGGCTGCGGCACAACTGCTGGCAGATCAGCAGTCGATGCCTTTGACAAAGGGCAAAGTTCAATGAAATCAGGGCCTTGCCGAGTTGGCACGGGCGCTGCAATACCTCAGGCAAAGGCCACCTGGCCGATTCGATCCGCTTGATGGAGCATGCCCATGACAATCGCCGCCACCTTGCCGCTGCCTACCGCAACTTCGCTTGAGCAACTCTGGTTTACCCGCTGCCCGGTGCCGACCGCTTCCGGCATCGCCTATACCCTGGGCTGGCTCACGGAAGAATTCGCCGCCGACGGCCTGCCGGTACACACCCTGCAGGAAGCCCGGCAACTGGGCCATCACCACTACGATCACCAACTGCCCGGGCTGTTTCGCGAGGGCGGTAATGTCCCGGCCTTGGCCGCCCGCGCCGCCGGTGCGCCGAGCCGCCTGATCGGCCTGACCTGGATCGAGGAGTGGCAGACCATCCTGGTTCGCCCCGACTCAGGCATTCGCAGCGCCGCTGACCTCAAGGGCAAGCGCCTGGCTCTGCCGGCCTGGGGCGCCAACCGCCCCGGCAGCATCGCCCGGGCCATGAGCCTGCACGGCTACAAAGGTGCCCTGAGCCTGGCCGGGCTGAGCTTCGATGATGTCCAGCTGGTGGAAGTGGCGCTGCACTCCCAGGACGATGCACCGACCCCGCAGCAGGGGTTGCAGCGCCTGTGGTCGGGCCTGGATTACCTGGTGCGCGGCGAGGTCGATGCGGTCTACGTCAAGGGCGCTGCCGCCGCCGACGCTGCCCGGCGCCTGGGCCTGGTGGTGGGTATCGACCTGGACCAGATCGAAGACCCACGCTTGCGCATCAACAACGGCACGCCACGGCCGATCACCGTGCACCAGAGCCTGCTCGACGATCACTTCGAGCTGGTGGTGCGCTTTCTCGCCCAGACCCTGCGCGCCGCCGACTGGGCCCGCGATAACCGCGCCGGCCTGCTGCGCATCCTTCAGGACGAAACCCGCGCCGGTGCCGAAGGCGTCGATCAAGCCTACCGCGGCGACTTCCATACCACCCTGGCCCCGGACCTTTCGGCCGAGCGCCTGGCCTACCTCGACATCCAGAAAACCTTCCTCAACCTGCACGGCTTTCTCGAAGCCGATTTTGCCCTGGCCGACTGGGTCGACCCGCGTCCACTGCAAGCCGCCCAACAATTGCTGGCCGAACGCCGCGCCCGCGCTTAAAGGAGCATTGCCATGACTGTACTGACCAGCGACCACCTGATCGATGCCGAACTGAAAACCTTCATCGAGCAGGTGATCAACGAGGCCGAGCAGGCCTTCACCGTGTTCCGCGAAACCAACACCATCACCGCCAACGGCACCGTCGGCTTTATCGAGCGGGTACCGGGCCGCGAGCTGCTGGTGTCGGTCAACTACCCGGGGCCGTGGGAGTACCGCAAACCGCTGCAGGCCACGGTCAGCGACCTGGCCGGCAACCTGGTGCATGGCCAGGGCAAGGGCGGCCTGGGCCGATACGCCAAGCTGTTCCGCGAGCAGGCGCAGATCACCACGGTGTCCCATGTGCACTCGCCGTACCTGGGGGCCTGGGCCCAGACCCAGCGCACCTTGCCGTTCAACTATGTGCCGGTGCAGCGCTTCCAGCTGGCCCGCGAGCTGCCAACCTACATCGACCGGCGCCAGGACGAGGTCGATTTCATCCTCGAACGCCTGGTCGAGAACCCGTTCACCCCGGCCATCCTCGAAGCCAACGGCGGCGCCACGGTCTGGGGGCAGCACGGCCTGCGCGCCACCGCCGAGTTCATCGTGCTGCTGGAGGAGGGCGCGCAACTGCAACTGCTGGCCGAAGCCATCGGTGGCTCGCGGCCCTTCGGCCCGGGCGTGCTCACCCAGCAATGGAAGATGAGCAAGCTGATCGACAAGGCCAACGAGCTGGGCCTGATTCCCGCCACCGACCGCATTCGCGCCTGAGGAAAGACCATGGCAGTCAAGATTCTCTGGTACCTGACCAGCCCCGACGGCCCTTATCCATGGGAAGCCCAGGGGCGCTGGAAGACCGATTTTGCCCACCTCAAGCAACTGGCGGTGGCCAGCGATCGCCTCGGCTACTACGGCTCGCTGCTGGGCTCGAGCCCCAATGAAAGCCTGGCGGTGGCCGCCGCGCTGATCGACGCCACCGAGCGCTTGCGCTTTCTGGTCGCCCAGCACCCGGGCGAGCTGTCGCCGGCGGTGTTGGCCAAGTGGGCGCTGACCTTCGATGAGTTTTCCAACGGCCGCCTGTTGTTCAACGTGGTCAACGGCAGCGATGCCGGCCTGGCCCCCCTCGGTGTGCACTATCCGCACGATGAGCGCTACCAGTTCAGCCTGGAATACTGGCGCGCCTTCCAGAGCATCTACGCCGGTGAAACCGCAGGCTTCGACGGTCAGTACGTCAAGCTGGCGCCGCGCCCGGCTGCGGCGGCGCGCCACCCGCTCGGAGGCTGGCATCCGCCAAAACGCGCAAGCGTTCCGCTGTGGGGCGCAGGTACCTCGGGCCCGGGGGTTGCCCATTCGGTGCAACTGCTCGATGTCTACCTGAGTTTTGCCGACACTCCGCCAAAGCTTGGCGACAAGTTCCGCCGGGTGGCGGCGGAGGCGGCGAAGATCGGCCGCGAACTGACCTTCGGCACGCGCCTGCAGATTATCGTCCGCGAAACCGAAGAAGAGGCCTGGGCCCACGCCGAAAAGCTGCTGCAACAGACCTCGCTGGCCACCGCCCGCGCCGCCATCGAGCGCCAGTTGCCGCCAGGGCAAACGCTGGACACTTTCACCAGCGACAACCCGCAGATCCAGCGCAATGTGCAAAGTATCCGCGACGGCCGCCTGCCCAGCGCGCGGGAGCTTGAGATCTACCCCAACGTCTGGACCGGCCCGAGCCTGTTCGGCTTCAACATCCTCGGCCCTGCGGCCGGCACCTATCTGGTCGGCAGCGCCGAGCAGGTGGCCGAACGGATTCGCGAGTACCAAGCCCAGGGCACCTCGGCGTTCATTCTCTCGGGCTTCCCGCTGATCGATGAAGCCCACCGGGTCGCCGACCTGCTGTTCCCCTTGCTGGACCTGGACCACGGTTTCGACATTCCGCGCCTGAGTGCGCGCACGGTTGCCGAACCGGCTTAAGGAGTTGCCCATGCCAAACGAATTTTCCCGCCGGGTGTTCCTCGGCAACAGCCTGGCCGTCGGTGGCGGCCTGTTGCTAGGCTCCAGCCTGCTCAGCGGCTGCGGCGGCGGTGAGCCTGCCGTGGTCGGTGCCATCAGCCGCCCCACCCAGCCGGTGCGCGGTGGGCGCCTGCGGGTCGGCATCATCGACGGCGACCAGGCCGGCAACCTCGATGCGCACAAGCCGTCTGGCGGCGGGATCATTCGCGGCTGGGCGCTGTACAGCAAGTTCTGGGAGTGGAACGACGACGTCAGCACGCGCCTGGGCCTGGCCGAGTTTGCCGAGCCCAACGCCGATGCCAGCGCCTGGACCATCCGCATCAAGCCGGGCCTGGAGTTCCACCATGGCAAGAGCATCACTGCCGACGACATGCTGTTCTCGATCCTGCGCCTGACCGACCCGAAACTGGCTTCGCCGTTTGCCGGGCTGGTCGGCGCCATCGACCGTCAGGCCCTGCGCAAGCTCGATGAGCGCACCATCGAGATCCGCTTCAAGCAGGGCCGCAGCTTCTTCCCGCTGGATGAAACCCTGATCGCCTTCGGCGGCATCGTGCCGACCGATTACCACCCGGTGAGCAACCCGGTGGGGGCTGGGCCGTACCGGCTGAAAAGCTTCGTGCCGGGCCAGCGCGCGCTGTTCAGCCGTTTCGAGAATTACTTCAAACCCAACCAGCCGTATGCCGATGAGCTGGAGATCATTGAATTCAAGGACCAGGTGTCGCGGGTCGCGGCGTTGCGCGCCGGGCAGATCGACGTTGCCAGCGGCGTGCAGGCCGAGCACAGCGCCTTGATCAAGGCCGACCCGCGGCTGCAACTGGTGGTGTCGCCGACCACTTCGTTCAGTGGCTTTAACCTCAACACCGCCAAGGCGCCGTTCCAGGACGAACGGGTACGCCAGGCCTTCCGCCTGCTGGCTGATCGTCAGGAGCTGATCGGCCGTGGCCTCAATGGCTTCGGGCGCATCGCCAACGACCTGTACTCACCGCAGGACCCGACCTACAACCACGCCATCGCCCAGCGCGGCCACGACCTCGACCAGGCCCGCTCGCTGCTGCGCCAGGCCGGCGCCAGCGACCTGCGCGTCGAGCTGACCACCACTGCCAACGAAGTCAACGCCGCCCTGGTGTTCGCCCAGCAGGCGAAGAAGGCCGGGGTCGAAGTCAAGGTCACGCCGGTGGACAGCTCGGTGTTCAACGGCCCGCAAAAAGAACAGTGGCTGATGTCGCCAGGCTCCACGCCAGCCCGTGGCTTTCTTGCCACCGGCCTGCACAACGACGCGCCGCTGGCGATCTACAACCGCAGCAATTTTCGCGATGAGCGTTTCTCCGAGCTGTTCACCCAGGCCCTCGGCCAGCCCGACCTTGAGCGGCGCAAGCAACTGGTACATGAGGCCCAGGCCATCCAGCACCAGCGCGGCGGCTTGCTGATCTGGGGCTTTACCGACGTGCTCGATGCCGCCTCCAGCAAGGTTGGCGGCCTGCACGGCGAACAGACCACCTTCGCCTCCTGGCGTTTTGACAGCCTGTGGTTGAACCATGCCTGAACCGTGCGCACGAACCTCCCGACTCCCGGCCTGGCTGCCGTGGTTCATCGGCCGCCTGGGCTACGGCCTGCTCACCGCCTGGGTCATCAGCCTGGTGGTGTTCATCGCCACCCAGGCGCTGCCTTCGGACCCGGCGCGGGTCATTCTCGGCCCCGAGGCACCGCTGGAAAGCGTGCTGACCCTGCGCGAGCAATTGGGCCTGAACCGGCCGATCCTGGTGCAGTACTTCAGCTGGCTCGGCCAGGTGCTGCGCGCTGACCTGGGGATTTCCCTGGACTCCAACCAGCCGGTAGCCTCGATCATCTTCAGCCGCTTCAGCAATACCCTGGCGCTGCTGGCCGGGGTGCTGGTGCTGGTGGTGCCGCTGGCCTTGAGCATCGGTGTCAGCCTGGCCTTGCGCCGCGACAGCCGCCTGGACCGCTTTGGCCTGTCGGCGCTGATTTTCCTCAAGGCCACGCCAGGCTTTCTGCTGGCCATCGGCCTGGTGCTGCTGTTCTCCATGCCCCAGGTCAATCTGCTGCCGGCGGTGTCGATCCTCGACCCGGACAAGGCCCTGTGGCAGCAGCTTGAGTACCTGTTGCTGCCGATCTTCGCCCTGAGCCTGTCGTCGCTGCCGTACCTGGCACGCATGGTCCGCGCCTCGATGATCGAAGCGCTGGACTCGGACTACGTCAGCGCGGCGCGCCTGCGCGGTATCGCCGAATGGCGCATCGTCTGGCGCCACACCTTGCCCAATGCCCTGGTGCCGGCGATCCAGGGCGTGGCCCTGACCCTGCGCACCCTGATTGGCGGTGCGTTGCTGGCCGAGGTGATCTTCAGCTACCCGGGGATCGGCACCCAGCTCAATAGCGCGATCCAGATGCGCGACCTGCCGCTGGTGCAGGGCGTGGTGCTGGTCATCACCCTCGGGGTGGTGCTGATCAACCTGGTGGCTGACCTGCTTACCGTTCTGCTCACCCCGAAACTGCGCACCGCCCGCCGCGCCACCCTGATCCAGCGCAACCGCCGCGGCATCCAGAGCTGGTGGCGGCGCCCGGCGGCCAAAGCCCCTTGAAAGGAATAGCCCATGTTCTATGCACGCTGGTGGCGTGAGCCACAGATTCGCCGCGGCGCCCTGGTGACCCTGGCCATCGTCCTCCTCGCCCTGTTCGGCCCCTGGCTGGCCCCCCATGCGCCCACCGACATGGTTGGCGGTGTCTACGGTACTCCGGCCAGTGACGCGCCGCTGGGCCATGATTTTCTTGGTCATGACGTGCTGTCACGGTTGCTCAATGGCGGTTTGTCGATTTTGTGGATGTCGCTGGCGGCAGCGGCCATCGCCTTGATCGTCGGTACCGTGCTGGGGCTGCTGGCCGGTTTGTCGCGCCAGCGCCTGGACCAGGCGATCACGTGGCTGGCGGATGTCTGGCTGGCGTTTCCCGACTTGATCCTGGTGCTGTTGATTGTCTCGATGCTTGGCCGGGCGCCGTGGTTGATCGTGCTCACCGTGGCCATCGCCTTCACCCCCGGGGTGATCCGCCTGGCCCGTGGCAGCGCGGTGGCGGTGGCCAGCCAGGAGTTCGTCGAGGCGGCGCAGATGATGGGTTTTTCGCGCACGCGCATCCTCTTGCGCGAGATATTGCCCAATGTGCTGACGCCGTTGCTGGTGCACTTTGGCAACATGCTCACCTGGGGCATCGGCATGCTCTCGGGGCTGAGCTATCTCGGTTACGGCGTAGCGCCTCCGGCCGCCGACTGGGGCCTGATGATCAACGAAAACCAGGCCGGCCTGCTGGTCCAGCCCTGGGCGGTGTTGGCCCCGGCGTTGCTGATCGGGGTGTTCGCCTACGGCACCAATATCTTCGCCGAAGGCATTGCCCGGCATAGCGCGGGAGAACGTCGATGAACTCATATGCCCCACTGGCCCCATCGCGGGTCAAGCCCGCTCCCACAGTGGAACTGCATGCACCGAACCCTGTGGGAGCGGGCTTGACCCGCGAGAGGCCGGCCCTGCAGGTGCAAAACCTGCGGGTTGAACTCAACACAAGCGCCGACATCATCGACCACATCAACTTCACCCTGGCCTCTGGCGAAATCCTCGGCCTGGTCGGCGAGTCCGGCTCGGGCAAGACCACCCTGGCCACCGCTTTGCTGGCCCATGCCCGGCGCGGTGCGCGCATCGCCGCAGGGCATATCCAGGTTGCCGACGTCAGCCTCCTTGAGCTGCACGGCGAGCCCCTGCGCCAGGCCCGTGGCGGGCTGATCGGCTATGTCGCCCAGGACCCGGCGCAAGCCCTGAACCCGGCCCTGCGCATCGGCCCTTTGCTGCTGGAAACCCTGCACGCCCATGAACCGCAGTTGCCAAAAGCCGCGCAGCAACAGCGCCTGCAACAGACCCTGGTCGACGTCGGCCTGCCGGGCGACGCGCAGTTTCTGCAGCGCTTCCCTCATCAACTGTCCGGCGGCCAGCAGCAGCGGGTGATGCTCGCCCTGGCGTTCGTCCTGCGGCCACGCCTGATCGTGCTCGACGAACCGACCACGGCCCTGGACGTCAGCACCCAGGCGCACATCCTGCAAACCCTGCGCCGGCTGTGCAAAGAGCAGGGCGTGGCGGCGGTGTACGTGTCCCACGACCTGGCGGTGATCAAGGACCTGGTCGACCGGGTGCTGGTCCTGTACGCCGGACGCATCGTCGAAATGGCCAGCCGCGAACGGTTGTTCGCCCGCCCCAGCCATCCCTATACCCTGGGGTTGCTGGCGGCGATCCCGGACGTTGCCCGCCAGCACCCGCTGCAGGCGATCCCGGGCCATGCCCCGGCACCGGGCCAGCGCCCCAACGGTTGTGCTTTCGCACCACGCTGCCCTCGGCGTACGGCGGCCTGCGAGCAGGGGGAGCCGGGTTTGCAAACGCTTGAGGCCCGGCAACAGGTCGCTTGCCTGCATCCGCAGCTTGAGGCGCTGGCGCCGACAGCGGCGCCGCAGGTACGGGCGACGCGGGCGGATCAGGCACCGTTAATGGCGATCAGCAACCTCAACCTGACCTACGACCGGCCGGTGCTGTTCGACCTGGCCCTGGACGTACAGGCGGGGGAGTGCCTGGCGGTGGTCGGCGAGTCTGGCTCGGGCAAGACCAGCCTGGCCCGTACCCTGGCAGGCCTGGGCGACAACGCTACGGGTGAGCTGCGCTTCGATGGCCAGGCGCTGAGCCTGCTGGCCCGGCAACGTCCCAGCGCTACCCGCCATCGCATCCAGTACATCTTCCAGAACCCGTACCGGGCCTTGAACCCCCGGCAGACTGTTGGCCAATGTCTGCAGGCACCGCTGGAGCACTTCTTCAAGCTCAAGGGCCAGGCCTGCCGGGCGCGTATCGAGGCGGCGCTGCAACGGGTGGCCTTGCCGGTCACGGTCGCCGACAAGTACCCCCACCAGCTGTCCGGCGGCGAGCGCCAGCGGGTGGCGATTGCCCGCGCGTTGGTGTGCGAGCCGAGCGTGCTGATTTGCGATGAGGTGACCTCGGCGTTGGACGTTTCAGTCCAGGCGGCGATCCTGGCCCTGCTCAAGCAACTGCAAGGCGAGGGCATGACCCTGGTGTTCGTCACCCACGACCTGGGCGTGGTGCGGGCGATTGCCGACCGGGTGGTGGTGATCAAGCAAGGGCGCATCGTCGAGCAAGGCCCGGTGGATCAGGTGCTGGACCGGCCGGTAGACCGCTACACCCAGAGCCTGCTGGCCCATACGCCGAGATTGGCAGCAGCGCTTTAGCGGCGGCGCCAGGGCGCGCCGTTGGCAAAACGCGCCTCGATCCACTGCTTGAAGGCGAGGGTCGCGGCGCTGTTGTAGCGGGCGCCGGGGCGCACGAAGTAGATGCCGGCGTCGCTATCGAGTTGCCAGTCGGGCAGCACCGGCAGCAGGCGGCCGCTGTCCAGGTCGTGCTGCATCAGCCAGTCACCGCCGGCGAGGATGCCGACCCCGGCGCGCGCGGCGGCCAGTAGCGCTTCGTTGTCGTTACTGACCAGCGAACCGCGTACTTTTACCGTCTGCTGCTGGCCAAAGCCTGCCAGGCGCCATTCGGGGTACGAGCGCAGCCCGGTAAAACCCAGGCAGTTATGGCGGGCGAGGTCGGTCGGTGTTTGCGGCTGGCCGTGTTGTTGCAGGTAGGCCGGCGCCGCGCAGAGGATACGCCGATGCTCACAGAGCTTGCGCGCCACCAGCCGGCTGTCGGCCAGCTCGCCAATACGGATTGCGGCATCGAAGCCTTCGGCGACGATATCGACAAAGCGTTCGGCGTATTCGGTCTCAAGCTGTACCTCGGGAAACGCCAGGGCAAACTCGGCGAGCATCGGGCTCAGCCACAGCCGGCCCATCGACGAGGGCAGGGCGATGCGCAGCCGCCCGCGAATCTGCGTAGCGCCCTGGGCTGCTTCGCGTTCGGCCTCGCTGATCAGGTTTGCGGCCTGGCGCAGGCGCTCCACCAGCCGTGCGCCTTCATCGGTAAAGCGCAACTGGCGGGTGGTGCGCTCGACCAGGCGAATCCCTAAGCGCTGCTCCAGCGCACCCAGGCGCTTGGACAGCACCGACGGGTGGCGCTGCAGCGTGCGCCCGGCGGCGGCAAACGAGCCTTGCTCGAACAGCGCCAGGAGGGTGGCAAGCTCATCGGCCTGGCGACTGTCGAACGGGTCCATCGGGGCTACCTCGGTAGGTCAGGGCGTGAGGATGATCGCGCCCTGTGAACGTCCATATTGCAGGTCTTCATGGGCCATGGCGGCGTCGGCCAGGGCATAACGCTTGCAGATCTGCGGGCGAATGATACCTGCCGCCACCGCCGCCAGCACCTCCCCGGCACGTTGCTGGTATTCGGCAGCCGTTGCCGTGTGCGCCGCCAGCGACGGGCGGGTGATGAACAACGAGCCCTTGGCGTTGAGGGTGCTCAGTTCGATGGCCGGTGGTGCACCCGAAGCCATGCCGCAGGACACCAGCAAGCCGCGTGGGCGCAGGCTGTCCAGCGAGGCCTCGAACGACACCCGGCCAATCGGGTCGTAGACCACGTCGAGTTTCTGCCCCTGGGTCAGTTCCAGCACCTGCGCAGCCAGGGTGGCGGCGTCGAACACCAGCACCTCGTCGCAGCCGGCGGCCCGGGCGCGGGCGACACTTTCTGGTTTCGACACCACGCCGATGACAAACGCGCCCAGGTGCTTGGCCCAGGGCACCAGCAACTGCCCCAGGGCACCGGCGGCGCCGTAGATCATCAGCCGCGTGCCGGGCCCGACCGGGTAAGTGCTGTGAAGCAGGTAGTGGGCGGTGATGCCCTTGAACAGCAGCGCGGCGGCGTGGTCCAGGCCGAGCGTGTCCGGGAGTTTGACCAGCCGTTCGGCGGGGTACAGCCGGGCGCTGGCGTAGGCGCCCAGCGGGCCGGTGGCGTAGCCGACGCGCTCGCCGACAGCGATGCCGCTGACCCCCGCGCCAATTGCCGCTACCGTCCCGGCGCCTTCCAGGCCCAGGCCCGAGGGCAGGGCGATGCGCACATCGCCCTTGCGCTGGCTGACGTCCAGCGGGTTGACGCCGATCGCCGCCTGTTCAAGCCAGACCTCGCCGGGGCCGGGTACTTGCGCGGTGGTTTGTTCGAGGTGCAGAACACGTGGTGCGCCAGTCTGCTGGAGGCGGATGTGCATGACCATGGTTGAGAATCCTGAAACACAGTTAAGGTGCGTTCAAGGGTATTTTCTCAACCAGGGTCCAGCAATCGGCTTGCATGCAGTTGATTGCAGCAGCCAGTGCACGAGTCTGAGGGTTTGAACGTGCTTATGCCAGCAAAGGCCGTAATACGCCCGCTACGATTGTGTCGTTGAGGTACTCGACGATGCCGTGGCGGTTATCGCTGCCGTTGCTGGCGTTGCTGTGGTTTTGCACCGCAGGTGCTCCACTGAACCGCGCGGCGGGAATTTCGTAGAGCGCCACCACATCGCGTTTGTCACGAATGTTGACCCAGCTGGGTACGCCATCCGGGGCCTTGCGCGGCGAACCGTTGGAGGGCAGCCGGCTCAGGATGGCTTCAATGCCCAGGGGCGAGCCGAGGGTCACCAGGCCCTTGATGTTGCTGCGAGCAGGCCGGTTCATCAGCAGGTTATAGGCAATGATGGTACCCAGGGAGTGGGCCACCACGATGCACGGATCGTTTTCTGGAAGCTGCGCATCGACCAACGTATTGACCGCGTCACGGATGGTTTTTTCGGTCAGGTAGTACCACACATCGCGGGTGAATAACTCGACCGAGGTCGCGCCGACACCGGGTAACTGATCGAGCAGGCGCAGGGCCGCCAGCACGCCGCGCCAGTTCTGAACACCTTTCTCAAGCATCTCGCCATTGGCCTCGGCGTTGATCTGTTCCTTGCTGATACCTTGCTGCTTGGCAATGTCGTAAATGACCTGGCGCATGAACTCTTCTTCCTCGCCACCCGGGGCCGCGGCGTCGGCGCCTTTGTCGGTGAGTACCTGAAAGTCTTTCTGCGCTCTGCGGTAGGTTTCGTCGAACAACAGATCGCCGTAGTAAGGGAAGGCCACATCGACCACGCCAGTGTAGGGCGAACCGATGTCTTCAAAACCCTTGATCAAGGCATTGGTCCAGGTGTTTTGCAGGGTGAGCGGGTTCTTGCCTTGTTGTGACCGGCCATGGATGAACACGACTTTCATGACAACTCTCCTTGTAGAAAAGCTTCGATAAGCGGTTGGGTATCGCGGCGGCGAAAGGTCGACCATTCAGTATTGAGCCGGTATTTACCGGCTTCGAGGATTGCAGGGTGGAGCTTCTGGTTCTTGCCATGGGCTGCCAGCACTGTCCAACCCAGGCTCATCATCGGGCAGAACGGGGCGATCAGCGGCCGTGCCTTGCGCTTGCCGGATGCCAGGGCGCCGGCGAGCAAAGCCACATCGAACGGCACGGGCAAAGGCGGTTGGGACGATGCCTGGTAGTCAAGGAAGTAGCTCAGTACCGAACGCACGCCTTGGTCGTCAGCGGCCAGCAGATAGGCGTAGGCGGCGTAGATGCCCAAGGTCGGGTCCAGTCGCTTTTCCTGGCGCAGGACATCGGCGAAGCTCGATGCCTGGGTCGCGGCCAAGGTGCGCAGTTTGGCGCTGCTGGCGAAGGCTGCGGCAAGTGCTTGCAGGTGGTGCAGGTGCAGGCGCCTGCTCGGAGTTTGCGCAAAGGTCTGGGCCAGGGTCATACCCATCTCGAACGAAACCGACTGCACCAGGCCTTCGTCTACGTGGACTGTGCCGATGTAGCCGGGCATGACCGGCAAGACGATCAGGGTGTCGTCGCTGAACGTGACGATGACTGACTGTGCCTGAGCAGACGGCGCCAGGCTGATGATGCTCTGCTGGTCATGGGTTTGCACAAGGGGCGCCGCTTGGCCGGGGGCCACCAGCACGCTGATGGCCTGGCTGCCGATGATGCGCAATCCGCTTTCGGCCAGGCTCTGGGGGAGTGCTGTGTAGCGCTGCAGGTTGCGCCGGTAGGCTTCGTCGAGGCCGGCTTGTTCAAGCAATGTGGTGCTGATGTACGCCTCGGGTTCCTTGAGAAAGCTGCTGGCCACCTGTTGTATCGCCTGGTTTCGGCTGGTGACCCTGAGGTCTGCTGGAAACAGATCGGGAAGCGGCAGGATCTGGATTTGCTCAAAGTAGGGTGCTCCGGCTCCAGCCGGCAGGCCGTAGTCCAGCGGCCCGGGGCCAGGCAGCGGGGAAGGGCTCGCAAAGACTAGCGGCGGGCTGGCATAGCCGAGGAACAGCGGTTGGCGCGCCTGGACAATGATGTCCGGCGTTTGCTCGAATCGCGGTGTTTGCTGCTGGGCGCGGGTCGGCACCTGGTTGTACAGGTAGTCTTCCAGAAGCCAGGTGGGAATGATCGGCACGCTGGAGCCCGGCCAGGTCTCGCAAATTTCTGTCGGTGGGCTTTGCAGCGCTTCGAGCAGGACCTTGGTAAAGAAGCCTTCGCCTTTGTACTCCTTGGCGGTTTGTGACGGTTCGGTGGCGTAAAAGATATCGACCTTGCCGGGCTTGATGCCGACCACCGCACCGCGTTTCACCGCCGGCCTGCCACTGACCTGGCCCAATGAACCAAAGGGGTCGACCGCATTGCGACAGGCGTCGGAGATGATCACGACATGGGGTACGCCAATATGGCGGGCGTTGAGCGCCGTTGCGGCAATGTTGATGGCTTCGTCGGGGTAGTCCTTGACGTTCGACAGCAAGACTTGTTCATCGGCGCCGTTCTTGACAATGCCGTGCCCGGAGAAATACAGAATCAACAGGTCGAGCCCGCCGACCGCGAGCAAGTCGCGGGCGGCGGTCTGGATCGCCTTGGCTTCGACCACCTGGTCATTCTGATCGGTCAGCACGCTGATGCTCGGGCTGATGCCGAACTGCTGTTGCTCCTCCAGCCAGCGGGCAAATTGCAGTGCCCCGCTGGCCGCGCCCTTCAACGAATCCAGAATGCCAGTGTGATCCACCCCGACGGCAATCAAACCAACGTTTCGGCTCATGGCCCGGCCCTCGGTCCGCTAGAGGCGTAGTGCTATCAGTATGGGGCGGTTTTTGCGCTTATCCAGTGCGGCGCCGGTGCCGGGCGACGAGGTGCCAGCAGGGCAGTCAGGCCAACACCTCGATAATTCGCCGGGCAATGCAGGGCGCATGAGTCTCCAGGGCAAAGTGGCCGGTATCGAGCAGCTCGACCACGGCATTGGGGTTGTCGCGCTTGTAGGCCTCGGCCCCCGGGGCAATGAAGAACGGGTCGTGCTTGCCCCAGATGATCAGCGAAGGCACCTGATACTCGCGCAAAAACGCCTGGAACTGCGGGTAGCGCTCAAGGTTGTTGGCGTAGTCGAGGAATAGGTCGAGCTGGATCTCCTTGTTGCCTGCGCGCTCGAGCAACAGCGCATCCAGGGTGTAGGACTCCGGCGCGACCAGGGTAGGATCAGCCACGCCATACAGGTATTGCCAGCGGGTACCTTCCAGGTGCAGGACCGCGTCGCTGACGGTCTTGCGGTTGGCGGCAGAGGGGTCGGCCCAATAGGCGCGAATCGGCGCCCAGGCATCGCCCAGCCCTTCAAAGTAGGCATTGCCATTTTGCGACACGAAGCCCGTGACCCGCTCTGGGTGCGCCACGGCCAGACGCAGGCCGGTGGGCGCGCCATAGTCGAACACATACATCGCGTAGCGCTTGAGTTCCAGCGCCTCGACAAAGGCGCCGAGGGTCTGCGCCAGGGCATCGAAGCTGTAGCGGTACTCGCGCGCGGCCGGCACTTCGGTGAAGCCGAAACCCGGCAGGTCCGGGGCGATCAGGTGAAAGTGCGCGGCCAACAGCGGGATCAGGTCGCGAAACTGATGGGATGAACTCGGGAAGCCATGCAGCAGGAGCAACACCGGGGCACCGGGCTCGCCGGCTTCACGGTAGAACACGCGAATGCCGTCGGCGTCGACGAACTGGTAGCGCACGGTTGGGGCAGGAGTGCTCATCGGACTGTTCCTCTGTAACCTGTTTAGTTGATATGAAGGGTTACTACGCAAACAAATCTTGCACGGCTCAAGTAACCTGTCAAACTCATTTTAAGGGTTACAATAAGCTCATCGATGAGCGGCTCTGTAACTTGAAACGCTGAAAATAAGGGTTACCATGGAGCCACGCCCGCTGCCGAGAACGGCCATGACCGACGCCATCACCGAACCCTATGTCCTTGCCGATCACCCGGTGCTGGACATGCTCAACACCGTGGCCATCGTCGACGGCCAGCGCACCGACTTCTGGCACAGCGATGCCGACGTGTTGGCCTGGCTGCAGCGCCTGGGCTTGCACCAGGGGGCGGTGCCGCGCCTGGCCAAGGGCGCCTTGCTGGAAGCGGCAGTTACCTTGCGCGAGTCATTGCGCGCGCTGGTCGAGCAACGCAAGGCGGGCGGGCGCGGCGATCCGGCGATCCTCAACCGCTTCCTGGCCCAGGGCGCCAGCCACGGGCAACTGCTGTGGGACAACCACGATGGCCCGAAACTGCTGCGAGTGGCCGAGCAGCGTTCGGCCGAGCAACTGCTGGCGCCCCTGGCCGAGCAAGCGGCCGAGCTGTTGGCCGGCGGCGACTTCAGCCTGGTCAGGACCTGCGAACACCCGGACTGCATCCTCTGGTTCTACGACCGCACCAAGTCCCACCGTCGGCGCTGGTGCAGCATGGCGGTGTGCGGCAACCGGCATAAAGTCGCCGAGCACCGCAAGCGCCTGCGCCAGGAGTAGCCGCCATTGTAGGAAGGCTCTGATGCCCGGGTTTAAACACCCGGCAGCCGGGCAGCGCTAAACCGGTGCATGCCGGCGGTTTAAACAAACCCCTCCAGCGCGCCATCTTGGCCCGCTATGTGCTTTGCCTCTGCCATCGATTGCTGATCGATTGGTCAAACCTGCAAGTCGCCGCATTGGCTTGAGCGCGCAGGTTGTTTCTTGCAAATGCGCCTGTAGCCCGATAGCTGCAGCGTTTACTGGAACCTGAGGCATGTCGCTCCCCGAACTCCCCGACCAGGTCAACGCTGATGCCGGCTGGCGCGCCGAGCTCAGGCTGCGTTTCGTCCGGGGCGAGACCAGGACCTGTATTGGTGCGCGGCGCCATTTCGGTCCTCTTTTGGTGCAGCGGCCGTTCTATCCCGAAGGCGCACCGTGCCACGTCTATGTGCTGCACCCCCCAGGCGGCGTGGTCGGTGGCGATAAGCTGCTGCTCGATGTGCAGTTGGAGGCGGGTAGCCATGCGCTGCTGACCATGCCCGGAGCGACCAAGTTCTACCGTAGCGCCGGCCCGACCTCGATTCTCCAGCAGCACTTCTGCCTGGCCGAAGACAGCACGCTCGAATGGCTGCCCCAGGGCAACATCTGCTTTGCCGGCGCCCGCGTGCATCTGGAAAACCGTTTTACCCTGGCGCCTGGCGCGCGCCTGCTGGCCTGGGAAACCCTGTGCCTGGGCCGCCCGGTGATGGGCGAGACCTTCAGCCACGGCGCCCTCGACAGTCGCCTGCACATCGAGGTGGCCGACGACCCGGGCCTGCACGAACGCTTGCGCATCGACGGCGGGCCGCTCGACAAGCTCGCAGGCTTCCCCCTGCAAGCGACCTTCTGCGCCTACCCGGCCAGCAGCGAACTGCTCGACCACAGCCGCGCCCTGCTCGAAGACCTGGGCGCCCCGGCCGGCGCGACCCTGCTCGGCCAACTGCTGGTGGTACGCCTGCTCGACCACGACAACCAACGCCTGCAACTTACCCTGCAGCGGCTCTGGCACGCCTTGCGACCCGTCGTGGTCGGCCTGGCGCCATGCCCGCCGCGGATCTGGGCCACTTGAGAGAACGCCATGGAGCTGACCCCGCGAGAGAAAGACAAACTGCTGCTGTTCACCGCCGCGCTGCTGGCCGAGCGGCGCCTGGCCCGTGGCCTGAAACTCAACTACCCGGAAGCGGTGGCATTGATCAGCGCCACGGTGATGGAAGGTGCCCGCGACGGGCGCACCGTGGCCGAGCTGATGAACCTGGGCCGCGAAGTGCTGCGCCGCGACCAGGTGATGGCCGGGGTCAGCGAAATGATCCCCGATGTGCAGGTGGAAGCGACCTTTCCCGACGGCACCAAGCTGGTCACCGTCCATGACCCGATCATCTAGGAGCGCAGGATGATTCCCGGAGAAGTACAGGTCGCCGACGGCGACATCGAACTCAATGCAGGCCTGGCGGTAATCAGCGTCACCGTCGCCAACCACGGCGACCGGCCGGTGCAGGTCGGCTCGCACTATCACTTTTACGAGGTGAACAACGCCCTGGTGTTCGAGCGCGAGCCGACCCGTGGCTTGCGCCTGGATATCGCCGCCGGCACCGCCGTGCGGTTCGAACCGGGCCAGGCACGCACCGTCCACCTGGTGCCGTATCGCGGCAAACGCGAGGTCTACGGCTTTCAGGGCAAGGTCATGGGCAAGCTGGAGAATCAGGCATGAGCCGGATATCGCGCAGGGCCTATGCCGACATGTTCGGCCCGACGGTGGGCGACCGCGTGCGCCTGGCCGATACCGAGCTGTGGGTCGAGGTCGAGAAGGACTTCACGGTTTATGGCGAGGAGGTCAAGTTCGGCGGCGGCAAGGTCATCCGCGACGGCATGGGCCAGGGCCAGATGCTTGCCGCCCAGGCGTTGGACCTGGTGCTGACCAATGCGCTGATCATCGACCACTGGGGCATCGTCAAGGCCGACATCGGCATCAAGGACGGGCGCATCGTCGGCGTCGGCAAGGCCGGCAACCCCGATGTGCAACCGGGGGTGACCCTGGCGGTGGGGCCGGGCACCGAGGTGATCGCCGCCGAAGGCAAGATCGTCACCGCTGGCGGCATCGACTCGCACATTCACTTCATCTGCCCGCAGCAGGTCGAAGAAGCGCTGACCTCGGGCATTACCACCTTCATCGGCGGCGGCACCGGGCCTGCCACCGGCACCAATGCCACCACCTGCACCTCCGGGCCCTGGTACCTGGCGCGCATGCTCCAGGCCGCCGACCAGTTGCCGATCAATATCGGCCTGCTGGGCAAGGGCAACGCCTCACGGCCCGAGGCCCTGCGCGAGCAGATCGAAGCCGGCGCCGTCGGCCTGAAACTGCACGAAGACTGGGGCTCGACCCCGGCGGCCATCGACTGCTGCCTGAGCGTGGCCGAAGAACACGACGTGCAGGTGGCGATCCACACCGACACCCTCAATGAATCCGGCTGCATCGAGGACACCCTGGCGGCCATTGGCGACCGCACCATCCATACCTTCCACACCGAAGGCGCCGGCGGTGGCCATGCGCCGGACATCATCCGCGCCGCAGCCTTTGCCAACGTGCTGCCGTCCTCGACCAACCCGACCTTGCCCTACACCCAGAACACCGTCGACGAGCACCTGGACATGCTCATGGTCTGCCACCACCTGGACCCGAGCATTGCCGAAGACGTGGCCTTCGCCGAGTCGCGCATCCGCCGCGAGACGATTGCCGCCGAAGACATCCTCCATGACCTCGGGGCGTTTTCCATGACCTCGTCCGACTCCCAGGCCATGGGCCGGGTCGGGGAGGTGGTGCTGCGTACCTGGCAGGTGGCGCACCAGATGAAACTGCGCCGTGGCCCCTTGGCGCCAGATAGCGCACGCAGCGACAACTTCCGGGTCAAGCGCTACATCGCCAAGTACACCATCAATCCGGCGCTGACCCATGGCATCGCCCATGAAGTGGGCTCGATCGAGGCCGGCAAACTGGCTGACCTGGTGCTTTGGGCGCCGGCGTTCTTCGGGGTGAAACCTGCGCTGGTGATCAAGGGCGGGATGATCGCCATGGCACCCATGGGCGATATCAACGGCTCGATCCCGACCCCACAACCGGTGCACTACCGTCCGATGTTCGGCGCCCTGGGCGCCGCGCGCCATGCCACGCGCATGACCTTTCTGTCCAAGGCGGCGATCGACCGTGGCGTGCACCGGCAACTGGGGCTGCACAGCCTGATCGGCGAGGCTCGAGGCTGCCGCACGGTGCGCAAGGGCGACATGGTTCATAACGGCCGGTTGCCGATGATCGAGGTCGACTCGCAAACCTACCAGGTGCGCGCCGACGGTGAGCTGCTGGTGTGCGAACCGGCCACGGTGTTGCCGATGGCCCAGCGTTATTTTCTGTTTTAAGGAGCGAGCATGATCCTCTTGACCCGTCGCCTGAGCGACACCGCCCAGGTAAGCGGCACCGTCACCCTCACTGTCGACACGCGCATCAAGAGCCGCGTGCGCGTCACCCTCGACGATGGCCGCGAGGCCGGCTTGATGCTCGAACGCGGGCAGTTGCTGCGCGGTGGCGAACTGCTTGGCGAAGCGCAGGGCGGCGAGGTGATTCGCGTGCTGGCGGCGGCCGAGCAGGTGTCCACGGTGCGCTGCGCCGATCCGCTGTTGCTGGCCCGCGCCGCCTACCACCTGGGCAACCGCCATGTACCGCTGCAGATCGAGGCCGGCCTGGTGCGTTATCAGCACGACCATGTGCTCGATGAGATGGTCCGCGGCCTGGGCCTGGAGGTGGAGCTCGAGCAGGCGCCGTTCGAGCCTGAAGCCGGTGCCTACCAGAGCGCGCCGCACAGCCACGCCCACAGTGACCATTTGTTCGTTCGCGTCGCTCAGCACTGATTGTCGATAAGGAGATTGCCCGATGAAAAAACTCATTACCCTCGCACTGCTGCTGGTTGCGGTTCCGGCGTTCGCCCACCCCGGCCATGACGCCAACCCGTTGCAGGACGGTTTGCTGCACCCGCTGACCGGCCTTGATCACTTGCTGATGCTGCTCGGCACCGGCGTGCTCGCGGCCCTGACCGGGCGCACCCTGGCGCTGCCGTTGCTGACCCTGGGCGCGATGTTCGGCGGGGCGCTGATGGGCCACGTGTTCGGCGGTGTGCTCGGCATGGAAACCATGATCATCGGCTCGCTGCTGGTGGCCGCCGCGGCGCTGCTGGTGCCCAGCCGCCAGGTGTTGCTGGCCCTGGCCATGCCGCTGTTTGCCCTGTTCCACGGTTGGGCCCATGGCGTTGAAGCCAGCCCGGGCGCGTTCTGGGTGTTCAGCGCAGGGTTCGTCAGCGTCAGTGGCCTGTTGTTGCTGGTCGGCTTTGGCGCGGGATGCCTGCTGCGTCGGCACCAGGGCTTGCAGAAGGCCTTCGCTGGCGGCCTGCTGGCCGGCGCCGCGTTGGTGCTGGCCGGTTGATGAGCCACGACCTGAAGCTGCTGCGCTTGCTGCAACTGGCCAGCCCGAGCCTGCCGGTGGGTGGTTTCACCTACTCGCAAGGCCTGGAGTGGGCGGTGGAGGCCGGCTGGGTGCAGGGCGCCGAAGGTTTTCGCAACTGGCAATGCCAACAGATCGAGGACACCCTGTGCCACCTCGACTGGCCGCTGCTGGCGCGGCTGTATCAAGCTTGCCTGGATGACGATGCCGAGGCGTTCGCGCGCTGGAGCCGGTTTTTACTGGCCAACCGCGAAACCGCCGAACTACGCCTGGAAGAACGCCAACGCGGCATGGCCCTGACCCGCCTGCTCGATGGCTGGCAACTGGGCCAGGCGCCTGAATGGCGTGCGTCGCTGGAGCTCAGCCAGCTCGGTGGCATGGCCTGGTTGGCTGTGCACTGGGAGATCCCGTTGCGTGATCTGGCCCTTGGTCACGGCTATGCCTGGCTCGAAGGCGCGGTGATGGCCGGGGTCAAGCTGGTGCCGTTTGGCCAGCAAGCGGCACAGACCTTGCTGCGTGACCTGAGCGAAGTTCTACCCCAGGTGCTGCAAACCGCCCTGGCCCTTGGCGATGACCAGCTCGGCGGCGGCTTGCCGTTGCTGGCGATTGCCTCGGCGCGGCACGAAACCCAATACACCCGCTTGTTCCGATCCTGAGGAAACCCCCATGCAAAGCTACCAACAACCCCTGCGCGTCGGTGTCGGCGGCCCGGTCGGCTCCGGCAAGACCGCGCTGCTCGAAGCGCTGTGCAAGGCCATGCGCGACCATTATGAGATCGCCGTGGTGACCAACGACATCTACACCAGGGAAGACCAGCGCATCCTCACCGAGGCCGGCGCCCTGGCCCCCGAGCGCATTGTCGGGGTGGAAACCGGCGGTTGCCCGCACACCGCGATCCGCGAGGACGCCTCGATGAACCTGGCGGCGGTGGAAGAACTGGCGCGCACGTTCGGCAACCTCGAAGTGATCTTTGTCGAGAGCGGCGGCGACAACCTCAGCGCCACCTTCAGCCCGGAGCTGGCGGACCTGACCGTGTACGTGATCGATGTCGCCGAAGGTGAAAAAATCCCGCGCAAGGGCGGGCCGGGGATCACCAAGTCGGACTTCCTGGTGATCAACAAGATTGACCTGGCGCCTTACGTCGGAGCTTCGCTGGAGGTAATGGAAAAGGACACCCAGCGCATGCGCCCGCAACGGCCGTGGACCTTCACCAACCTCAAGACCGGGCAAGGCTTGCAGCAGGTGATCGATTTCATCGTCGAGCGGGGCATGTTGAAACCGCTGTGATCGTCAACAGCATCGCTGGCAAGCCAGCTTCCGCAGGAATGCGTGGGCCTGATAGAGTCGCCACCCCCAACGACTCGATCCAATGCAGGAGGCAACTTTGATGATGTGCAGTCAGTGCGGCAAGGACCACGCCGATGACCTGGGTGAACTGGCGTTCCGGCGTCCGGATGCGCTGTTCGCGCTTAGCGCCGAGGAGCGCGAGCACAAGGTTAGGGAAAGCAACGACTGGTGTGTGATCGCCGGCGAGCGGTTTTTTCTGCGGGCACTGTTGCCACTGGCCGTGGCGCAAATGAACGATAGCTACTGCATCGGTATCTGGGTTGAACTGCAGCCGAGCGATTTCGAACGTGTCTGCGAGCTCTGGCGTGATGAGGGCCAGGCTGGCGAGCCGCCTTTTGCCGTACGCCTGGCCAACAGCATTGCCAACCTGCCAGAGACCCTGGGGCTGGAAGGCCTGCTGCAGTTGAGCGGGCCGACCTCACGCCCCAGTGTGACGCTGAGCGCCAGCAGCCACCCGTTGGCCGTGGAGCAGGCCAACGGGATTTCCTTGCACCGCGCGCATGAGTACAGCGTGATCTTCGCCTGAAAGGCCCAGGCCCGTATCGTGCTGGGTGGCCAGGCCTATGCCACCCATCAGTCATAATGTACCCCGAGCCACACCGTGGCCTGGGTGCTGTCGGTCCATTCGACCCGATGCCGGCAGTGCGCCGGAATATCAATGAAATCCCCCGGTCGCAGCACCCGCTCGGCAGGCTCATGTTCCAGCCGCAACCCGGCAGACCCGGCCAGCAGCAGCACCCATTCGCCCTGCGCCTGGTTGTACCAGAACCCCGGTGGGCTGGCCTGGCCGTGGGAGACGATGCGTTCAATGCGCAGCCCCGGGCGGGTCAGCAGTTGTTCGAAGTGCTCTTGTGCGCCCGCCGTGGGCAGTGGATCAAACAGGTTGTCGAGCATGGTGGCCTGGCTCTCGTCTGGTTGCACGTTGTGGTTTAAGGTGGGCACCTGCCACTCATGATAGGGATTGATCATGAAACACCCGCTTTTGCGGCCCCTCGTTGTTGCAATGCTGCTGGGCGCGGCCCTGCCAGCTCTGGCGGCATTGCCAAGCGCGCCGTCCTACATCGACGATAGCGGTTATTCGCCGGCTGCCAAGCAGCGCATCCTGCCGCCAATGTTCGCCCAGACCCTGACCAGCACCCGCTACCTTGCCAAGCCGGACAACCCGCTGATCACCCAGGCCGAAGCCAGCGAATTCCGCCAGACCAGCAACTACGACGAAACCCGCGCCTACATGACCCGCCTGGCGGCGGCCTCCGGTGGCAATATCGTGCTCAACGACCTGCCGGAAAAAAGCGCCGAAGGTCACCCGATGTTGATGGCCATCGCCTCCCTTGAGGTCGACAAATCGCCGGCCGGGTTGAATGAATCGGGCAAGCCGACGATCTTCGTCGAGGCCCAGATTCACCCGGGCGAAGCCAATGGCAAGGATGCGATGTTCATGCTCCTGCGTGACATGACCACGGGTGACAAACCGTTGGCTGCCTTGCTGGAGAAGGTCAACATCCTGTTCATTCCCACCGTCAATGTCGACGGCGACCTGCGCCGCAGTGCCTACGGGCGGATCAACCAGAACGGCCCGGATGAAACCGGCTGGCGGGTCAACGGCCTGAACTACAACCTCAACCGTGACTTCACCAAGCTCGACAGTGCCGAAATCCGCAACGTCGCCTGGGTGTTCAACACCTACCAACTGAGTTTCTTCGCTGACACCCACTCCACTGATGGCGCCATGTACCCTTACGACAGTTCGTATTGCCACAATGGCAATGGCTGGTCGCCGGCCAGCAGCGCCTGGATGGACAACGTCATGCGCGCACCGGTGTACCAGGCGCTGGAGGCCGACGGCCATGTGGTGCACGAGTGCATCAGCCTCAACAGCAACCAGGACCCGAGCCAGGGCTACTACCCGTACCGCACGGACTACGCACGTTTTTCCAACCAGTACGGCGATATCCGCAATGTACCGTCGATCCTGATCGAGCAACACGCATTGCACCCGTACCAGACCCAGGTGCTGGGCAATTACGTGATGCTCAAGAGCATGTTCCAGGTGATCGGCGATCAGGCGGTGTCGCTCAACGAAGCCATCCGCCAGGACCGCGAACGCCTGGAGACGCAAGAGCAGGTGACCCTGACCTGGAAGCCGGGCAAGGCCCAGACCACAGCGTTTACCGTAGGTGATTACCGCTATGAGCAGTCGCCGATTACTGGCGCCAGGACCATTGTCTGGAGCAACACGGCGAAAAAACTCAAGGTCCCGGTCACCGGCAACACCGAGCCCGACCTGGTGGTCAAGCGGCCCCGGCAGTACGTGGTGCCGGGGCAGTGGCGCGAGGTGATCGCCCGGCTCAAGGCCCATGGCATCCACATGACCACTCTCGACAAGCCGACACCGATTGCCGTTACGCTGTATCGCATGGATGAGGTGAAAGTGGCGGGTGGTTTCGAACCCGATCGCACGCAAAGCAACCAGATCCCCGGTTACGAAGGGCGCTTGCTGGTCAGTGGCGTGGCCAAGCCGCTGGAGCGCTTGCAGACCTTCCCGGCCGGTTCGGTGGTGATCGATACCGACCAGCCGTTGGGCGTGCTGGCGGTCAACCTGCTATACCCCGAAAGCCCGGACTCGTTCTGGGCCTGGGGCTTCTTCAATTCGACCCTGGTGGCGGCTGAAGAGCCGGAGGAATACGTGATGGAACCCATGGCGCGCAAAATGCTCGCCGAGAGCCCGGAACTGAAGGCCGAGTTCGACAGCAAGCTCAAGAACGACAAGGCCTTCGCCGCCAGCCCCAGCGCACGCCTGCACTGGTTCTACGCGCGCACGCCGTTCTATGACGTCAATGCGTTTGTCTATCCGGTGGGCGCGGTGTACTGACCGGGTATCAATCGGTCTGAAATCGGTATTGGTCTTGGGCAAAAGCGGTGATCTATAAAGGCTCTGGTCTTTCAGCCAGAGCCTACATTGCATGAACATCCGCCGTCGCTCGCTTTTCGCCGCCAGCATGGCCCACGCCGTGCACGACGGCCTTACCGACGTTATCTACGTATTGCTGCCGCTGTGGCAGGCGCAGTTCGCCCTGAGTTTTGCTCAGGTCGGCCTGCTGCGTGGCGCCTATGCCGGGATGATGGCGGGCCTGCAACTGCTGGCCAGCCGCGCGGCAAAGCGCTGGGGCCGGGAGCGCCTGTTGGTCGGCGGCACCGCCCTGGCCGGGCTGGCTTACCTGGTTGCCGGGCAGGCCAGTGGCCTCGCTGTGCTGTTGCTCGCGCTGTTGCTGGGCGGCCTTGGCGCCAGTACCCAGCACCCCCTGGCGTCGTCGTTGGTCACCGACACCCATGAGGCCGGGGGCGGGGTCAAGGAGGCGCTGGCGCAGTACAATTTTGCCGGCGATATCGGCAAGATGCTGGTGCCTGCCGGGGTCGGTTTGCTGTTGCTGGTAACCAGTTGGCAAACCAGCGTCACCGTGCTGGGCCTGCTTGGCCTGGCTGCCGCCGGCGTACTCTGGTGGCTGCTTGCGCCGCAGCCGTCGTTGCCGTCGAGCCCGCGCAAAACCGTGTCTGCCCGTGGTAACGACTCCGGCAGCGGCCTGGCCGCCTTGCTGCTGACCGGCACCCTCGACAGCGCCGTGCGCATGGGGTTTCTTACCTTTCTACCGTTTTTGCTGCAAGGCAAGGGCGCCGGCTCCGCGGGTATCGGCCTGGCGTTGATGCTGCTGTTTGTCGGCGGCGCCTTCGGCAAGCTGGTGTGCGGCTACCTGGGTGCGCGCATTGGCATGATGAGAACCGTGTGGTTCACCGAGTCGGCCACTGCGTTGCTGATCCTGTTGATGTTGTTCCTGCCGCTAGCGGCGATGATGGCGCTGTTGCCGCTGCTGGGCCTGGTGCTCAATGGCACCTCGTCGGTGCTGTACGGCGTGGTGCCGGAACTGGCGGGGGCGGGCAGGCGCGATCAGGCCTTTGCCTTGTTCTACACCGGCACCATTGGTGGCGGCGCGCTGGCGCCGGTGGTGTTCGGCCGCCTAGGCGATGGGTCCGGCATCACTGCGGCGGTAATCGGCCTGGCGGCGCTCCTGCTGCTGACCCTGCCGTTGTCCTGGTGGGTCGAGCGGCAACTGCATAGCTACCTGCCAAGGACCCTTTAGGCGCAGCGGTCGCAATCCAGGCGCCACCGGGTGTGCTGGCTGGGCGGTCCTCATCGCTGGCAAGCCAGCTCCCACAGGTTCTGCGCCAGCCGAGCCCTGTGGCCAGGGCAGCCAGTTGTTGAGCCTGCTCAGATAAAGATCGTTCCGCGCAGGTACAGCGCACCCTCACCGCTGATGATCACCCGGCCGTTGTCCAGTACTTGACAGTGCAGCTGGCCCTTGCGCACGCCGCCTTGCTCGGCCGTCAGGCTGCGCTTGCCCAGGCGCTCGGCCCAGTAGGGGGCCAGCGAGGTGTGCGCGGAGCCGGTGACCGGGTCTTCATTGACGCCTACCCGCGGGCCGAACCAGCGCGAGACGAAGTCAAAGTGCTTGCCCGGGGCCGTGACCGCAATACCGCGCACGTCAAAGGCCGCCAGCGCAGCATAGTCGGGCTCAAGATCGGCGATCAGCGCTTGATCCTCGACCACCACCAGGTAGTCATCGGTGCGGTACAGCGCCTCGATCCGCTCCAGGCCCAGGGCCTGCAACAAGCCATCGGGCACTGCCACGGCTTGTGGCTGCTTGGCCGGGAAGTCCATGGCCAGGCGAGCACCGTCACGGCGAACCCGCAACTCGCCGCTACGGGTGGCAAAGCGCAGGGTGTCGCGCTGTTCAGCGAACTGCTCGAACAGCACCCAGGCGGTCGCCAGGGTGGCATGGCCACACAGGTCGACTTCTACCGTCGGGGTAAACCAGCGCAATTCGAACAGCTCGCCATTGCGCACCACATAGGCGGTTTCCGACAGGTTGTTCTCGGCAGCAATCTGCTGCAGCGTCGCATCCGGCAACCAGGCCTCAAGCGGGCACACTGCGGCCGGATTGCCGCCAAACGCCGTGGCTGAAAACGCGTCTACCTGGAACATTTCAAGTTGCATGCTGCTCATCCCTGTCCGTTGTCTGTCGCCCGGATCTGCTCCAGGTAGTTGTAGATGGTGTAGCGGGTCACGCCGAGTGTGGCGGCGGCTTTCTCGATACCGCCCTTGACGATGAACAGGCCGCGCTCCTGCATGTGCCGCACGGCCTGGATCTTTTGCGCTTTCTTCATGCCGAGCACGCCGCCGGGGCAGGCGTCCTGGATGATTTCGATCATCAACTGTTCCATGTCCCGGGATTCATCCGGCACTGGCGCAGGTGCGCTGGCCAGCCCCAGCAGGCCTGCGAGCACGTGATGCGCGGCAGCGATCGCGCTGAGGTCGGTGTTGATGCACAGGCTGGCAAACGGCTGCCCGCTGCTGTCGCGATAAACCACGGTAGCGCTGCGCAAGGGGCGGCCGTCGGGGGCGAGGGTGGCGTAGTTCTCGACCACGATCGGCTCGCTACTGGAGCGATCGTCCATCGCCCGGCGCACGGCGGCGAAACCCTGGTCATGACGCGGCCCGGCCAACACCGAATCACCGACCTGGCGCCCGGTGACATGGCCGTTGGCGATGGCGAGGATGGAGCGCTGCGGGTTGAGCACGTCATGCAGGACGATTTCGGTATGGGAGCCGAGTGCATGGCTGAGCATTTTCAGGGTGCTGTGCAGTACGCCGAGGATCAGCTGTCGTTCGCTGCTCAATGCGCTGGAAACCTTCATCAGGGCCTTCGAGGGAGTTGAATGGTCGCGGTCAAATTATCAACTAGTAGTTGAAATATCAACTAACTGTAGATTTTATGTCCAGCATCTCCACCCGCTAGGGCCCTTCAGGATTGCGTCCGCCCGGCTCAGACACTTAAGATATAACCATTCTCATTTAATGCCTGCGCCGATGAAAGTGCCTCCTCCTGCTGACAGTCTCGACACCTTGTACAAGGGCTATCACGGCTGGTTGCTGGGGTGGCTGCGACGGCGCCTGGACTGTCCGCACAATGCCGCCGACCTGGCCCAGGACACTTTCGTGCGCCTGCTCAATGCCGGTGCCTACGTGGCGCCGCGCGAGCCGCGAGCGTTTCTGGCCACGGTGGCGCGCCGCCTGCTGGTCGATCGCGGCCGTCGGCAAAAGCTTGAGCAGGCGTACCGTGAAGAACTCGCGCGGCACGTCGAGCACCTCGAGCAGGCCCCTTCACCCGAACAACTGCTGGCGGCCGTAAATGCCCTTGAACACATTGCCCGCGCGCTGGAGCAGATGAGTGCGCGCGCACGTCAGGTGTTTATCCTGCGCCACCTGGAAGGCCTGAGCCATGCGCAGATCGCCGAGCGCTTCCAGGTCTCGAGCAAAACCGTGCAGAACGATCTGGTCCAGGCCTTGCTGCAGTGTCATGCCGCCAGCGAGTCGGCACGATGAGCCCGTCACCCAGCGCCGCGGTGTTGCGCGAGGCGGCCGAATGGTTGGTACGCCTGGATGATGAACCGAGCGCTGCCGACCAGCAGGCGTTCAGCGCCTGGTTGGCCGAGGCCGATGAACACCTGGACGCCGTGCAGCGTTTGCAAGGCAGCCTCGCACCGCTGCGCGAACTGCCGCGTGCGCCGGCCCGTGCCGCCTTGCAGCGGGTGACGGCGCGAGCCCCCGGCAAGCAGGCACTCAAGGCGCTGGCCGTCAGCCTGGCGCTGTTGCTGCCCGGCGCTGCCTTGCTCCAGCATTATCCGCCGGCCTACCTGATGGCCGATCTGCGCACCGGTACGGGCCAGTGGCGCAGCGAGCAATTGCCGGACGGCAGTCGGATCAGCCTGGAGGGCCGTACGGCGGTCGACCTGCAGTTCGACGCGCAGACCCGTACCGTTCGGTTGCTCAGCGGTGACATCCTCGTGGACGTGGCCAAGGATGCCGCCCGGCCGTTCCGGGTGGTGACCGAGCATGGCAGCATTCGCGCACTGGGCACGCGTTTTAGGGTGGAGCGCCTGGACGAAAGCACGCGCCTGGTGATGATCGAGTCGAGCACCGAAGTGCGCAGCGGCGCCAGCACCCAGACGGTGAGCGCCGGACAGCAGGTGCAGTTCAGTGCCTCAGGCATGCAGGCGGTGCAGGCAGTGGATGCCTCGGGCCAGGAGCAGGCCTGGGCCAGGCAGCAGATGCTGGTGCGCGAACAACCCTTGAGCGAGGTGCTGGAGCGCCTGGCCCGCAATCACCAGGGCTACCTGCTGTTCGATGCCAAGGCTCTGGCGCACCTGAACGTCACCGCGGTGCTGCCTGCCGACGACAGCGAGCGGGCCTTGCGCCTGCTGGCGCGCAGCTTCCCGATCCGGGTCGAGCACTACACGCCGTGGCTGACCCGTGTCAGGCTCGAATAAAAATTATTATCAAACGCTTCCAGTTCTTGTTACCCGAGCGTCCTTGTATTAGCCCAATACATCGGAGAGTCGGGAACATGCTTTCACCCAAGCCATTCAAGCCCTGCCGTGCGTTGACCCTGGCGGTCCACTTCGCCCTCGGCGCCGTGCCTCTGCTGGCGGCCCAGCCGCTACAGGCCCAGCAGCAGATAAAACGCTACGACATTCCTGGCGGCCCTTTGGGTGACGTGCTGAGCCGCTTTGCCCGCGAGAGCGGCCTGGCCATCTCGTTCAATGCCGGGCAAGTGGCAGGCCTTGCCAGCGCCGGTCTGCAGGGCAGTTACGCCGTGCAGGAAGGGTTCGCCCAGGTCCTGCGGGGCCATGCATTGCAGGCACAGGCGAGCAGCGATGGCTATGTGCTGGTCGAGGTGCCCGCCGCCAATGGGGCATTGGAACTGGGCGCCACCAGTATCAATGGGCAGGTGCTGGGAAGCATCACCGAAGACAGTGGCTCCTACACCACCGGGCCGATGCAGACGGCGACCAAGCTGGCCCTGACCATTCGCGAGACACCGCAGTCGGTAACGGTGATCACCCGTCAGCGCATGGACGACCAGAACCTGCGCAGCCTTGAGGATGTGCTCAAGAGCACCCCCGGCATGTCCATGACCAAGGATGGCCCGCAGCGCCCGACGTTCTACGCGCGTGGCTTTACCGTGGAAAACCTGATGAACGACGGGCTGTCCAACGACCTGTCGCATTACCTGTCGCGGGACATGAACTCGGCGCCGGACATGGCCATCTATGACCACGTCGAAGTGGTGCGCGGCGCCACCGGGCTGATGCAGGGGGCGGGTACGCCGTCGGCGGCCATCAACATGGTGCGCAAGCGCCCGACCGCGGACCCGCGCGTGAGCATCACCGCCAGCGCCGGTAGCTGGGACAACTACCGCAGCGAAGTGGATGCTTCCGGGCCACTCAACGACAACGCCACCTTGCGCGGGCGGGTGGTCACGGCGTACCAGACGCGCAACAGCTTTCAGGACGTCACCGATAGCGAGCGTTCGGTGTTCTACGCCATTGGCGAGGCCGACCTCAGCGACAACAGCACCTTGACCCTCGGCGTCTCCAACCAGCGCGTCAACAACACCGCGACCTGGGGTGGCCTGCCAACGGCAATCGATGGCAGCGACCTGCATTTGTCCCGCAAGACCTACCTGGGCAATGACTGGGAGTACTGGGACCAGGACAACACCACCGTGTTCAGCCGCCTGGATTACCGCTTCGACAACGACTGGAAACTGCTGTTGGCCGCCAGCCGCACCTGGTCGGACCTGAAGATGCTGGGCACCATGACCGAACGCATGGGCGATGAGGGCGAGGTGTTCGGTCAGTACCTGGGCCAGTACCACTATGACGATGAGCAGAGCAGTTACGACGCCTACGCATCGGGGCCTTTCCAGTTGCTCGGGCGGACCCATGAACTGGTGGTCGGTGCCAGCCGGCGTGAGCTGACCTTCGAAGGCAAGGGCAACTACAGCGACGACGCGATCGGCATGGATATCTACAACTGGGACCCGGGCTCGCTGCCCAAGCGCGAGCTGGACCTGAGTTACTGGCATCAGGATCGCGAGACCTCGCAGACCGGCGCCTACCTGACCACCCGCTTCAACCTGGCCGACGACCTGAAGCTGATCCTCGGCGGGCGCCTGGACTGGTACGACAACGACACCCGTACCCGCAACGGCAGCCGCGCGCCAACCGGCAGCGACTACTCGGTGACGCGTCATGTCACGCGTTACGCCGGCATCATCTATGACCTGGACGTGCACCATTCGCTGTACGCCAGCTACACCGACATCTTCAAGCCGCAGTCGGAACTGGACGCGGCGGGCACCGCGATCGAGCCGATGGAGGGCAAGAACTATGAGCTCGGGATCAAGGGCGAGTACTTCGACGGCAGTTTGAATGCCAGTGCCGCAGTGTTTCGCATCGACCAGCAAAACCGCGCCAAGACGCTTGAGATCAATGAGTGTTCGGCGCTGGTGCCCAGTTGCGCGGAGGCTGCCGGCAAACTGCGCAGCGAAGGGATCGAGCTTGAGCTCAACGGCACCGTTCTGCCGGGGTGGGAGTTGGGCGCGGGCTATACCTTTGCCCAGGTCAAATACGTCAAGGACAGCAACCCGGCCAACGAGGGGCGCCTGTTCGATACTGATATTCCCCGCCATGTGTTCAAGGCCTTCACCACCTATCAACTGCCGGGTGAACTGCAACGCTGGAAGGTCGGCGGCGGCCTGTACCGGCAGAACCAGATCTACAACAAGGGCAACAACTTCTATGCCACCGAGAGCCGTTTCCGTATCGAGCAGCAGGCCTATACCCTGGTCGATCTGATGCTCAGCTACCAGGCCTCCGAGCACCTGGATGTGCGCTTGAACCTGAACAACGTGTTCGACAAGAAGTACTACCAGAGCATTGCCGGCAATACCGCCTACGGCGGCAACCTGTACGGTGATCCGCGCAACTTCATGCTGACCACGCGCTGGAGCTTCTAAGGGCAGCCTGCGGGGTAACCGCAGAGGGCACAGGTAAGGCAAGAGCGGCGCCCTTGATGTGCGGGCCGCCGCTCAAGCCTTACAGAATTTGAAATAGTTTCATGCTGTGAGAAAAGACTGCTGCAATTGTAGGATCACTTCCCCAATTGATTTCAGGTTGACATGACTTCGTTCTCGGAGCCCCCCAGTACCCGGCCGTTCCGGCCTTTCTCCCGTCCTTGTGACGCTTCCCGCCTGTTCCCGCACATGAGTAATCGCCCATGGAATGGCTAGCCGACCCCACGGCCTGGCTGGGCCTTGCCACGCTGATTGTGCTGGAGCTGGTACTGGGTATCGACAACCTGGTATTCATCGCCATCCTCGCCGACAAGTTGCCGCCCCATCAACGCGACCGCGCGCGGGTGATCGGCCTGTCGCTGGCATTGATCATGCGCCTGGGCCTGCTGGCCAGCATTTCCTGGATGGTGACCCTGACTGCGCCGCTGTTCGAGGTGTTCGACAAGCACTTCTCCGGTCGCGACCTGATCATGCTGTTTGGTGGTGTATTCCTGCTGTTCAAGGCCACCATGGAGCTGCACGAGCGCCTGGAAGGCCACGTTGCGCAAAATACCGGCAGCGTGCGGCATGCCGCGTTCTGGCCAATCGTGGCGCAGATCGTGGTGCTTGATGCGGTGTTCTCCCTGGACGCGGTGATCACCGCCGTGGGCATGGTCGAGGAACTGTCGATCATGATGATCGCGGTGGTCTTCTCGATCGGCATCATGATTGTCGCCAGCAAGCCGTTGACCCGCTTCGTCAACAACCACCCGACGGTGATCATGCTGTGCCTGGGCTTCTTGATGATGATCGGCTTCAGCCTCACCGCCGAGGGCCTGGGCTTTCATATCCCCAAAGGCTACTTGTATGCGGCCATTGGCTTCTCGATCCTCATCGAGCTGTTCAACCAGTTGGCCCGTGCCCGGCGCAAACGTAGCCTGCAGCAGCACCGGCCGCTGCGTGAGCGTACCGCCCATGCGGTCATGCGCCTGCTGGGCGGGCGTCGGGTCGAGGCCGACGACGTTGGCGAGGAGATCGCCGACCTGGTTGAAGGCGGTGAAGCGCAGGTGCTGTTCGACCGCCGCGAGCGGGTGATGATCAGCGGCGTGCTGAACCTTGCCGAGCGGCCAATCAAGACGGTGATGACGGTTCGGGCCGAGGTCGACGCGATTGACCTGGCGCAGCCGGCCGAGGCGATTCGCACTGCTCTGATGCATTCGTCCTATTCGCGCCTGCCGCTGATTCGCGACGGGCGCATCGAAGAACCCCTGGGCTTCGTGCACAAGAAGGAGCTGCTCAAGGAGCTGCTGGCCGGTCATCAGCCCGACCTTGAGAGCCTGGCCCGGGTGCCGCTGAACCTGCTGGAGAGTTTCAGCATCCTCAACGCCCTGGAGCAGATGCGCAACCAGTCGACGCACATTGCCTTCGTGGTCAACGAGTTCGGTGATTTCACCGGGGTGCTGACCATGACCGATATCCTCGAGTCGATTGCCGGCGAGCTACCGGATGCCAGTGAGGTCGAGGGGCCGGGCATTGTCGAAGACGAGCAGGGCTTTGTCGTCAGCGGCGCCCTGAACCTCAGCCAGATCCAGGCGCGCACCGGTTTTGCCGCCAAACCCACCGAGGACTACCAGACCCTCGCCGGCCTGGTCATGAGCCTGCTCGATCGCTTGCCAATGGTCGGCGACAGCCTGGTGTGCAATAGCTGGAAGATGACCGTGGTCGCGGTGGAGGAGCGTCGGGTGCGGCAGGTACGCCTTACACCGAACGCCGCCGTTGACGCAGCAGGTGCCTGACGCCCTCAGCGATCAGCACCAGCACCG
>NZ_JH650768.1:0-55735 GCF_000259195.1 Pseudomonas donghuensis | reverse complement strand
CCAGCCCCGCCAGCCAGATCGGCAGGTAGGTCAGCCACTGGTCGGGGCCGATGGTCTCGCCCAGTAGCAGGGCGACGGCCACCAGCAACACCGGTTCGACATAGCTGAGCAGGCCGAACAGGCTGAACGCCAGCAGGCGGCTGGCCAGTACATAGCAGATCAGCGCCAGGGCGCTGATCACCCCCAGCAGCGGAATCAGGCCGTACAGCCCCGGATGCTCGGCCAGGTCCCGGGCCGACAACGGGCCCTGAATGACGAAGTACAGCGCCGCAGGCAACAGCAGGCACATGTCGGCCCATAGCCCACCGAGGTGATCGGTGGCGCATTTGCGCCGCAACACGAAGTACAACGGGTAGCCGCCGGCGACCAACAGGGTTTCCCAGGCAAAGCTGCCGTGCTGGTAGAGCTCATGGCCGACGCCGGTCATCGCACAGGCTACCGCCAGTTTCTGCAGGCGCGACAGGCGCTCGCCATAGACCAGGCGGCCGGTCAGGACCATGGTCAACGGCAACAGAAAGTAACCCAGCGAGACTTCCAGGCTGCGCCCGTGCAACGGCGCCCAGAGGAACAGCCAGAGTTGCACGCCCATCAACGACGACGTCCCCAGCAGGCCGAGCAACAGTAGCGGGTTGCGCCGCACGCGCGCCAGCAACCCGGTGACCAGCGGCCAGTCGCGGGTGAACAGCATGAACAGGGTGACGCACGGCAGGGTCAGGAGCATGCGCCAGCCAAATACCTCTTCGCCATCCAGGGGTGTCAGCAGCGAGGTGTAGTAGTACATCACGGCAAACAGGAACGATGCCGTGACCGATGTAATGATGCCTTTTGACACAAATGCCTCGGTTGCAAAAGATGACAGAGCGGGTAACCCGCCATGATCTCAGGCTGCAGGCCTAACCGGCAACCTCCGCCCTCTGTGGCGCGACCTCGGCCTGGGCCGCCAGGGCGCGGACAAAGTCTTCTATCGGCATCGGCCGGGCGAACAGATAGCCTTGCTGAAAATCGACGTTGTGGCGTGCCAGGTAGTCGCGCTGGGTGTCGGTTTCCACGCCCTCGGCGACGATGCCCAACTCAAGCTTGGCCGACAGCTCGATGATGCTGTCGAGAATGTGCAACGACAAGGCGTCGACGCCGATCAGGGCAACGAAACTCTGGTCGATCTTCAGGTAATCGACCTTGAACTGGCGCAAATAGCTGAGGCTGGACTGACCGGTGCCGAAGTCGTCGATGGCGATCATCACCCCCAGTTCGTGCAGCTTGGCGAACAGCGTCTGGGTGGCCTCGCTCGGTGCGATCAGTTTGCGTTCGGTCAACTCCAGGGTCAGCAACACCCGCCCGGGCGGGAAGGCGGCGAGAAAGTTCCGGCAGTCGTGGTACAGGGCCAGGTCCTGGCAGTGATCGGCGGTGATGTTGATGCCAATGTGAAAGCCATCGTCCATCAGCGCGGCATGCGGCGCCAGAAGCTGGGCGGTGCGCTGCATGAGCAGGCGCGTCATCGGTACGATCTGGCCGCTGTGTTCGGCATAGGGAATGAACAGGTCGGGGCGCACCAGGCCTTCACGCGGGTGCTGCCAGCGCATCAGCACTTCGGCACCGGCCCAGCGGTAGTCGCCCTTGCGCACCACAGGCTGGAAGTAGGGCAAAAATTCGTCGGCCTCCATCGCCCGCTGCAGTTCGACCCGCGGCGAACTGGCCCGGCGCAGCATCCAGCGGCACACGGCGCCGGCGATCACGCCGAGAAATACCAGCAAGCCGAACAGGGCAGGGTATTCGTCGCGCATCACCTGGCCGATCTTGCCGTGCTCATAACCGCTGTGAATCGAGAACGGGTAGTGGCTGGGGTCGAGCCGTACCGGTGCAACGGCGGCAGCGGGGGCGAGCCCCTCATGCACCAGGCCGTCCTTGCCCATCCAGTAGCGCCCCACCTGCAGCAACAATTGGGTGTGCGGGCCGATCAGGCGCAGGGCGGTGAGCAGGTGATCACCGTCGACGGTGCTGATGGCGCCACGCTCGCCTTCGTAGACCCGATACACCAGCAGGGGGTGGCCGGGGGTCACCGAGTTGCCATTCATCAACCAGAGTTTGCCATCGACATAGTCGCTGGCGTTGACCTGCTCGCTGTAGGGGCCGAACAGCGAACTGCAATACAGTTCGTTGCGGTACACCAGATTGGTCGAGCGCACGAACGAGCGACGGGTGACCTGATCGCGCAGGGCCAGTTTTTCTTCCATGCACGGCAGGCCGGCCAGCGGCAGCAGCGACCTGGCCGCACCGGAAATGTTATCCAGGATCAGCTCCACCTGCGCCACCACCTGCTGCGCCGTGGCCTGGCTGCGTGCGTCAAGCGCGCGCTCGGCCTGCAGGTGCATGATCACCAGCCCGCAAAGCACCGGCACGGCGCCGACGGCCCAGGGCAGCAGGGCACGCAATGTCCAGCGTCCGGGACGTTTTACCGTGAGCGGCATGGCAGCTAACCTGTATAAGCGCAGGGAATGAAAACGGCGGTGTGCCTAGGATAGCCGCTCGTCGGCCGATGGGTGTCAACTTAAGTGCGGACAAAACGGTTTACGCACTGTAGAATCCTGTTACGCATACAATAATAAGGTTCTCCACCGTCGGGGAATCAACCCACCGAGAATGGGTCCATATGAAGTGTCATGGGTTCAAGCTGATTTATGGTGACTACCTCGCCAGAAGTGTGAGGGGCATCTCTTGCGCGCCACCACGCCTGCTCGACATCGATAGCAATTAACGACCGTTATTTACCCGCTTTGATGATGAGGAAACGAGCATGGCTGATATCTTTGAAAACCCGATGGGCCTGATGGGCTTTGAATTCATCGAGTTCGCGTCGCCGACCCCGGGCGCCCTGGAACCGATCTTCCAGATCATGGGCTTCACCAAGGTGGCCACCCACCGCTCCAAGGACGTGCACCTGTACCGCCAGGGCGACATCAACCTGATCCTGAACAACGAGCCGAAAAGCGTCGCCTCGTACTTTGCCGCCGAGCATGGCCCGTCGGTATGCGGCATGGCTTTCCGTGTGCGTAATGCCCACGAAGCCTATGCCCGAGCCCTGGAACTGGGCGCCCAGCCGGTGGAAATCGAAACCGGGCCAATGGAGCTGCGCCTGCCGGCGATCAAGGGTATCGGCGGCGCGCCGCTGTACCTGATCGACCGTTTCGAGGAAGGCAGCTCGATCTATGACATCGACTTCAACTTCATCGAAGGCGTCGATCGTCATCCGGTGGGTGCCGGCCTCAAGATCATCGACCACCTGACCCACAACGTTTACCGCGGGCGCATGGCCTACTGGGCCGGTTTCTACGAGAAGCTGTTCAACTTCCGCGAGATCCGCTACTTCGACATCAAGGGCGAGTACACCGGCCTGACCTCCAAGGCGATGACCGCGCCCGACGGCATGATCCGCATCCCGCTCAACGAAGAGTCGTCCAAGGGCGCCGGGCAGATCGAAGAGTTCCTGATGCAGTTCAACGGCGAAGGCATCCAGCACGTCGCGTTCCTCTGCGACAACCTGCTCGAAAGCTGGGATGCCCTGAAGAAACTCGGCATGCGCTTCATGACGGCGCCGCCAGACACCTACTACGAGATGCTCGAAGGTCGTCTGCCAGGTCACGGCGAGCCGGTTGGCGAGTTGCAGAGCCGTGGCATTCTGCTCGACGGTTCGTCCGAGGCGGGTGACAAGCGCCTGCTGCTGCAGATCTTCTCGGAAACCCTGATGGGCCCGGTGTTCTTCGAGTTCATCCAGCGCAAGGGTGACGATGGCTTCGGTGAAGGCAACTTCAAGGCATTGTTCGAATCCATCGAGCGTGACCAGGTGCGTCGCGGTGTGCTGAGCACCGACTGATCTGGGCGGTCACTGAAAAGGCCATTGGGCGTGTGCTCAATGGCCTTTTGTATGGGTGATCACTCAGTCGGCGACGACGGCCTGCGGCGTTGCCTGAACAAACCCCAATAAGCCACCGCAGACGTGATGATGCCAACCAGCAGCAATGATGGCGCGGTTGAAGCCATGGCCTGGGTGATCATCTGCCAGGTATGACCATCCGGGTAGCCGGCATGCACGGTGTAGCCATACTTCTCCGAGACCGTGCGCTGGAGATTTTCCTTGTGATCGGGCACTTGCGAGGCGCTGCCATTGCCGGTTGCCCAGATATAGTCATTACCGAATTGCAGTACCAGGACGATGGCGTTCTTGAAACCCTGCAACTCGGTCTGCAGGATGCGGGCATCGCTGATGGCGATCACGCCGAAAGGGTATTCCTGGATACGGTAATGCAACACCGGAACATCCGGAGTGATTTCGTTGCGCAGGTCCAGGCGCAGGCGCTGGTTGAAGAAAGTGCCAGGGTCCACCGCCGCGTCAAAGTCGCCGAGCAGGGTGCTGCAATAGCCGCGGTTTTCCCTGACCAGCACCAGCGAGCGCACGTTGGGCTGTTTGAAGGCTTGCTGGCGCAGGGTGGGGAGAGCGCTCTCGCAGCGTTGTCCGGCCAGGCTGAGTACCGCACCGGCGGCGTCATGCAAGGTATCGATTACCCGGTCAATGACGTAAATGGCTTCAACGGCGGACAATTCGGAGGTTTCTTCCTGTTTGCGCTCGACCTGAAGTGACAGCACCAACAGCCCGCATGCGACCGGTGCCAGACCGATCAGGAGGGTAAGCAGAAATTCGAGCAGACTACGGCCGGCAAGACTGGGTGGAGCCATGATTGCACCTCTATGCTGAACGTAACAACGACCTTCCTGGTCGTGTGGTTACGCGTCAGCATAAAGAGTGAAGTCAGAAGCGACTGTAGGCTTGATTTACTCTGCGCGACGTACCAATCGACAATCGGTGTAATCAAGCGACTCAGCGCTTTTTCAGCGCTTCAATCACCCGGTCCGCCACAACGCCCGCCGACGCAGGGTTCTGGCCGGTGATCAAGCGTCCTTCCTTCTGATCGGCAATGGCGAAGGCTTGCCACGGCTCTTCGGCCTTGACGTACAACCCGCCGCGGGCCTTGAGCTCGGTTTCGGTCAGGTAAGGCACCACCTTGTCCAGTTCCGCCAGTTTCTCTTCCGTGTCGGAAAAACCGGTTACCTCGCGGTCCTTGACCAGCAAGGTATTGTCGCTGAGCTTGATATTGAGCAGAGCAACGGCGCCATGGCACACCGACGCCACCACGCCACCGGCTTCGAAAATGCGCCGGGCCAGGGTTTGCAGCTCAATGTTGTCGGGAAAGTCCCAGATCACACCATGGCCGCCGGCATAGTAAATGGCGCTGTAGTCCTGGGCCTTGACTTCGCCGGGGGGCAGGGTGTTGCCCAGGCGGTTCATGAACGCCTTGTTCTGATACCACTCCCAGTCGATATCCGCCGCCATTTGCAAGCTGTGCGGGTCGATCGGTACATAGCCGCCGCCGGGGCTCAGGTAGTCGACCTTGTAGCCAGCCTTTTCGACCTTGTCGACAAAGTGCACCGCTTCACCCAGCCATAGACCAGTGGCGCGCTTCAGCGTCGGGTATTTGGCCGTATTGGTCAGCACCACCAGTATCTTCTTGCTCATCGCAACGCTCCCTGATTCCGGAACCGATCCGGACTGCCCGGATCGCAGTGGAGAAACCTGTTCAGCATAGTAGCGGCTGGCATGGATGCCATTCCCCGCCGGCGATATGCTAGCCTGCGAGGATATCGCCAGCTTTGCTACAGGGAGTCTTCAAGCGGATGAACACTTTGACCCAACCCGTGGATGCGTTCATGCAGGCGGCCATCGATGAGGCCCGTCTGGGCCACGAAGAGGGTGGCATACCGATCGGCTCGGTGCTGGTGCATGACAACCGGATCATCGGCCGTGGCCACAACCGCCGCGTGCAACAGGGCAGTGCGATCCTGCACGGTGAAATGGATGCGCTGGAGAACGCTGGCCGTCTGCCAGCCAGCGTCTATGCCCAGGCGACCCTGTACACCACCCTGTCACCGTGCCCGATGTGCAGCGGGGCCATTCTGCTGTATGGCATCAAGCGCGTCATTGTGGGCGAAAACCAGACCTTCATGGGCGAGGAAGACCTGCTCAGGGCCCGTGGTGTCGAGGTGCAGGTCCTGCACAATGATAACTGCGTCAAAATGATGAAGGATTTCATCGAGGATCGCCCCGAACTCTGGAACGAAGATATCGGCGTCTAGGTCCGATCATCAAACTCCTTACCGCCAGCCGAGCTCGCCCATGTCAGTACCGATGAGTGTCAAGGTTCGCAATCACGACTGGGGCAGCACCGCCCTTGGGCCTTTGCACCTGTGGCCGGCGTCATTGCGCATTGCCGTGGACATGCTCCTGGCGTCGAAATTTCCCGGTTGCCTGATCTGGGGGCCGCAGCTGGTAACCCTCTACAACGATGCGTTCAAGCCGATCCTCGGGGCCAAGCCCGAGGCGCTCGGGCGCGGTTTTGACGAGGTCTGGAGCGAGGCCTGGGACAATATCGGCGCGCTGGTGTTTCGCACCCTGTCCGGCGAGGCGATCTTCATCGAAAACTTCCCGTTGATGATCAATCGCAACGGTTCGATGGAGCAGACCTACTTTACCTTCTGTTTCAGCCCTATCCGCGATGAGCGTGGGGCGGTGGCGGGGTTTCTCGACACGGTGATCGAGACCACCGCCAGCGTCGAGGCCGAACAGCAATGGCGTCATCTGGCCAACACGTTCGAGCGCCAGGTGCAGGAGCGCACGGCTGACCGCAATCAGTTCTGGCAACTGTCCAGCGATATCATGTTGATGGTCCTGCCGGACCTCACGATCAGCGCGGTCAACCCTGCCTGGACCCAGGTCCTGGGCTGGCACCAGGACGAAGTGCTGGGCTGCTTGATCATGAATTGGGTCCATGCGGACGATTACCAGGAGGTCACGTCGGTGGTTGAGCGCCTGCGCGCGGGCCAAGGCACTGGAAACACGGTCAGTCGCTTGCGTCACAAAGACGGGCACTATCGTTGGTTCAACTGGGCAGCGGTGCCTTCGGCGCTTGGTTTTACCGCCGTAGGCAGCGACATCACCCAGGAGCGCGAGCGCGAAGAGGCGTTGCGTCACGCTGAAGAATTGCTGCACCAAAGCCAGAAAATGGAGGCAATCGGTCAGCTTTCCGGCGGCATGGCCCATGATTTCAACAACCTGCTGACCAGCATCAGCGGTAGCCTGGAACTGCTTGAACGGCGCATTGCCCAGGGGCAGCTGGATAACCTGCACGTCTACCTCGATGCCGCCCGTGGCGCGACCAGGCGCGCGGCGTCCCTGACCCATCGATTGCTGGCCTTTTCCCGGCGCCAGGCACTCGATCCCAAACCTGCCAGTGTCAATCAGTTGGTACTGGACATCGAGCGGTTGATCCAGCAGACCCTGGGTACGCACATCGAATTGCAGGTGCAGGTCGAGCCTGCCCCCTGGTGGGTGCTGGTCGATGCCACCCAGCTTGAGAATGCCCTGATCAACCTGTGCATCAATGCCCGCGACGCGATGGGGGCCGGTGGCTGCCTGCGCATCAGTACCGGAAACGAACGCCATGAGCTGCCCTTCGAGGGCGAAGATGGCCTGGGCCCGGGCGACTATTTTTCGCTACAGGTACAGGACAACGGTCAAGGCATGAGTGCCGACATCGTCGCGCGTGCCTTTGACCCGTTCTTTACCACCAAGCCGGTAGGCCAGGGCACCGGGCTTGGCCTGTCGATGGTCTATGGGTTTGTCCGCCAGTCGGGCGGGCGGGTATGGATCGATTCGAGTCCCGGGCAGGGCACCCGGGTGAAGATACTCCTGCCACGCTACCTGGGCGAACTGCCGGAATCCGCGCGTGGCAAGTCTTCTGGCAAAGCCTACGCACGGGCCAATGGCGAGCGCATCCTATTGGTCGACGATGAGAGCAGCTTGCGTTCAATGATCAAGGAGGCCCTGGACGAGGAAGGCTTCGAGGTGTTCGTCGCGGGCGATGCCAATGCGGCGCTGCAGCAGTTTCAGGCGTTGGGCTCGGTCGACCTGCTGATCACCGATATCGGCTTGCCGGGCGGCTTCAACGGCCGACAGCTGGCCAATGCCCTGCGCATGCTGCAGCCAGAGCAGAGGATACTGTTCATTACCGGCTTCGCAGCACAGGAAGTGACCGAACAGCAAGTCCTTGAGCCTGGTTCTGCGCTGATGACCAAGCCTTTTTCCCTGCAAGACCTGGTCCACCAGGTGCAGGAGATGCTGGCACCGGTTCAGCCGCTGGTTTGCGACCTGTCCCCGGTGCTGCGCTGACTGGCCAGGTGCTCGAGCACCAGGTACGTCAGTGTGGCAATCAGCAGCGGCAGCAGAAAGTAGATCGCCCGATAGCCAATCAATGCCGCAAGCAGCGTACCTTTGCCGTAGCTCCCGTGCAGCAGGGAGAGAAACACTGTTTCAAGCACACCGAGCCCGGCCGGAATATGGGTAATGACCCCGGCAATGCTGCTGATCATCAGCACCGCCAGAAGGGTCGGATAGTCTGCCCCTTTGGGCAGCAGGGTGAACACCACCAGCGCCATCAACGACCAGCTGCAGGCGCCCATCAGCATTTGTAGCGTGGCCAGGCGGATGCCCGGCAGGCTGATCTGATGCTGGCGCAAGCGCCAGGTACGACGGGTGGCGAACCCGCAGGCAAGCCAATAGATCACCGCCACCAGCAACAGCAGCGCGCCGATCAGGCGCAGGCCGGTATTGCCGATCTCCATGCCGGCCGGCAATCTGGGCAGCCCGCACACAAACAAGCTACCCGCCACCACGCAGTACCCCACCCAGTTGGTCAGTAGCCCCAGGCTGAGCACCCGGGTAATGGTCGAGACCTTCAGGCCGAGGCGGGTATACAAGCGGTAACGTAGGGCGATGCCACCGACCCAGGCGCTGAGGTTGAGGTTGAAGGCGTAGCACACGAACGCCAGCGGCAGCACCTGACGGGCCGGCAGGTGGTGCCCGGTGTAGTGGCGCCCGAGCAGGTCGAAGCTGCTGAACAGGGCAAAGCTGCCCAGGGTCACGCCAGCGGCCAACGCCAACGTGCTCCAGCGATAGGCGGCCAAGGCCTGGTGCACTTCCTGCCAGTCGAGGTTTTTCAGCACGCTGAACAGCAACACCGGCACCAGGATGAAAAACGCCAGGGTCAGTGCCTGCCGCGCACGGCGCCAGCGCTTCCGGTGCTTGTTCATGTCGGTTTTCCCGGTAGTTCGTGGCCTTCGTACAGCGGTTTGAGCCGTGGTACATGGGCCGGCAGCCAGCCAATCAGGGCCGGAAAATGGCGGATGAAGTGAAAGGTCAGGAAGATCAGCGGCGCCCGCCACCAGTAGCCGCGCAGCACGCGTTTCAGGCTGACCGCTTTGCAGCGATGGGCGGTGAGCTCCTGCAGGTGCTCGTGCAGGCGGGTGTTGAAGGTCTCATCGCGGATGATCAGGTTGGCCTCAAGGTTCAAGGCCAGGCTCAGGGGGTCGAGGTTGCTGGAACCGACCGTCGACCAGTGCCGGTCCACCAGCGCCACCTTGCCGTGCAAGGGCCGCTCGCAGTACTCGAAAATCCGCACGCCGTCGCTGATCAGGTAGTTGTACAGCAAGCGCGAGCACATTCGCACCCAGGGCATGTCGGGCACGCCCTGCAGCACCAGGGTGACCCTCACGCCGCGGCGGGCGGCATTGCGGATCGCCCGTAGCAGCCGGTAACCGGGAAAGAAATAAGCATTGGCGATGGTGATCCGTTCGCGCGCACCGTTCAACGCCCGCAGATAGTGCTGCTCGATGTCATTGGGATGATCCTGGTTATCGCGGATGCACAGGGTCATGCTCGCCTGATCACTGTCCGGGGCGATCGGCACCCGCCGTTGCCACCAGCGCCGGCTGCCCGGTTTGAGCGCGCTGTGTTGTTCCAGCAAGCGCAGGGTAGCGCGCTGCAGGTCGGCGACGATCGGCCCGCGCACCTGTACCGCGTAGTCCTGTTTGGCCATCGGTCCGAAGTCGGCCAGGTGATCGGCGCAATAATTGATGCCGCCGACAAAGCCGACCTCGCCGTCGACCACCAGGATCTTGCGGTGCAGGCGGCGAAACAGGTTGGTGCGCAGGCCCAGGCGTTTCGGGCTCGGGTCGAACGCCTGCAGGTGAACGCCGGCGTCGCTGAGTTCGCGCAGGTAGTCGACGCTCAGGTCGGCGGTGCCGTAACCGTCGACCAGCATCTCGACCTTGACCCCGCGCTTGGCTGCAGCGATCAACAGTTGCTGCAGCTGCTTGCCGACTTTGTCTTCAAAGATGATGAAGGTTTCCAGGAGGATTTCCACGCGCGCCTGTTCAATGGCGGCAAAGGCACTGGCGAAATAGTCTTCACCGTTGATCAGCAACTGCACCTGGTTGTCGGGTCGCCATTGGTTGTTCACAGGAGCACCTCCACTGCCAATGGCAGGTGATCGGAAAGGTGGGTCCAGGGCTTGCGGGCCATGACCTTGGGCGCATGCGCGCGGGCGTTGCGCAGGTAGATGCGGTCCAGGCACAGCAGCGGCCAGCGCGCCGGAAAGCTGCGCGCCGGCTGGCCATATGCCTGGCTGAAGACTTCCCGCAGGCCGCACTCGAGCAGCACCCCATCGGCGCGCTGGCGCCAGTCGTTGAAGTCGCCGGCAACGATGACCGGGGCATCGCCGGGCAGGCTGTGCAGCAGCGCGCAGAGCAGGCGCAACTGTTGCTGGCGCTGGCGTTCGTCCAGGCCCAGATGCACGCACACCGTGTGCAGTTCGGTCTCCGCCGGCAGCGCCAGGACCGAATGCAGCAGGCCACGTTGCTCAGTGCCGTGGACGCTGACATCGAGATTGTCGTGGCGCAGGATCGGGAACTTGGACAGCAGGGCATTGCCGTGTTCGCCTTGCGGGTACACGGCGTTGCGGCCATAGGCGAACACCGGCCAGAGGCTGTCGGCGAGAAACTCGTACTGCGGTACCTGCGACCAGTTGCGGTGGCGCAGGCCGTGCTGGCGGTGGCTGCCCAGCACTTCCTGAAGGAACACCAGGTCGGCGTTCTCGCTGCGCACCGCTTCACGCAGCTCGGGCAACACGTAATGGCGGTTCAGCGGGCTGAAGCCCTTGTGCGCGTTGACCGTCAACACCCGTACCCGATGCACTGCCGGCGCCGCAGCAAGAGGGCTGGTTGATTCCATCCGGCTCATGGCCGACGACCCTTGCCAAGGTAGAGAGGCCGGGTCAGCTGGCTGAGCTGCACCGGTGCCGGAATCAGTGCTCGTTCGGCATTGGCTAACGCATTGCCCACGGGTGGCCTCCGTTGATAACGCTCAGGCAAGCACTGTGGGTGCCTGCTGTCCTCGCACTATCTCTGGACCACAGGGGTTGCCGGGGGGTTCAACCGGGGTGGCGGACGGTTGTCGAAGCGGGTCAAAGACCTTGTTGCACCAGCGGGTCGTCCGGGTTCTGCTGTTCCAGCTGGGCCAGCAATACCTGCACATTCTGCAGTTGGCCGGTTTCTTTCCAGTACTCGATCAGCAGCACCCGCGCCTTGCGATTGGCCGGTTGCCGGGCAAGGATGGTCTCCAGCTGTTTTTGTGCGGCATCGACCTGCTCCAGCTGGTGCAGGCTGGTGGCCAGGGTGTAGCGGTAGTCGTTGTTCTCCGGTTCCAGCTCCAGGGCCCGGGCGAAGGCCAGCAGGGCGTACTCGTCCTGGCCATGGCGCAGCAGCCAGCGGCCCAGTTCATGTTGCAGGAAGGCTGAACCCGGGCGTTGTTGCAAGGCCTTGGCCAACACCTGGCGCGAGGCATCGGTCTGATTCTGGCGCTCCAGCAACTGGACCTGGGCGGCCAGTGCATCGAGATTGTCCGGGGCCAGTTGCAAGGTGCGCTGCAGTGCTTGTGCGGCCTCCTGGTAGCTGTTTTCGTGCAGGTACAGCTGAGCCAGGTGCAACTGCGCGCTGGCATCGTCGTCACGCCGGGCCAAGACCTGCTGATACTGCTCCAGCACCTCCTGCAGCGGGCCAAAGTACAGGCCAATGTCATCCGGGCCCAGCCCGAGCAAGGCATCGACCACCGCGAAACGCACACTTTGCTCGTCATCGTCGAGCAAGGGGCCGAGTACCAGGCTGCGCTGGGCGCCGGGCAGCATCGCCTGAATGCTGGCAATGGCGGCGCGGCGCACCAGCGGATCGTCGTGCTGCAGGTCGCGGCTGGCCAGTTTCAGGGCCAGGGGCGAGGGGTAGTTGGGCAGTTCGGCGTACAGGCTGGCGCGGCGGATAGGCGACAGGTCAGCGCGCCCCAGTTGCTGGTAAAGCACCCGTGCAGCGCCTGGCTGGCCGTCATGGGCCATAGTCAGCGCCTTGGTGTAGCTGTGCTTGAGGGCCGGTGCCGGTGCCGGGCTGTCGTCACGCCAGAAATAGCCACCAAGGCCCAGGATGATGAGCAGGGTCAGGCTGATGAACGTGTACTGGCGCTGTTTCGACATGGTGAATCCGAAGCGTGTCGCGGCTGCAAAGGGTTGAGCTTGGGTCACGAGGGCCGGTGGCGTCAAATGCAAAGCGTGGTTATGCGCTGACTGCATCGCTGGCAAGGTCCAGCGTATGCAGCACCTGTGGGAGCTGGCCTTGCCAGCGATGGGCTGCAAAGCAGCCCCTGGAATCGTCAGACACAAAAAAGCCCCGCCAGCGTGAGCCAGCGGGGCAAAAGGCCGGTCAGAAACCAACCAAAGGAGCTATTGAATCAGTTCACCGCCGCCACGCTCTCGGCCTGCCAGCCACCACCGAGGGCCTTGTAGATGGCGACAATGCCGCGGTACAGGTCGACTTCACCCTGGGCCTGGGCGTCTTCGGCGCTCAGGCGTTCGCGTTCGGCGTCGAGCAGCACCAGGTAATCGACCGTACCTTCACGGTAGCGAATCGAAGCCAGCTCCGCCGCCTTGCGGCTGGCTTCGCTCTGGCGCAGCAGGGCCAGCAGGCGTTGCTGACGTTTGCTGTAGTCGCTGAAGGCGTTTTCCGACTCCTCCAGGGCCAGCAGCACCTGCTGTTCATAGTTGGCCAGCGCACCCTCGGCATCGGCATTGGCGCCGCGCAAACGGGCGCGCACGCTGCCCAGGTCAAAGGCCGCCCAGGTAATGCTCGGGCCCAGGGCCCAGGCTTTGGCGGCTGACGAGCCCAGTTGCGAACCGCGCCCGGCGGTAAAGCCCAGGAAGCCGCTGAGGCTGACCCGTGGGAACAGGTCGGCCGTGGCCACGCCGATGTTGGCGGTGGCGGCGGCCAGTTGGCGTTCGGCGCTGCGGATATCCGGGCGGCGCTTGAGCAGCTCGCCCGGGTCACCCACCGGCAGCGCTTTGGCAATGGCCGGCAGTTGCGCCGGTGACAGGTCCACCGCCAGGGTGTCCGGGCGCTGGCCGAGCAGGGTGGCGATGCGGTTGCGCGCCCGCACCTGTTCGGCCTGCAGTTGCGGCACGCTGGCTTCGACCGCCGCCAGGCGGGCATCGGCACGCACCACGTCAAGGTCGTTGCCGACCCCGGCGTCGCGCAGGGTTTCGGTAATGCCACGCGAATCCTGCTGGGTCTTGAGGTTGGCCAGGGCGATCTTCTCGCGCAACTGTGCACCGCGTAGCTGGCCGTAGGCGTCGACCAGCTCGGCGATCAGGCTGACCTGCAACTGCTGCAGGTCGGCCTGGGCGGCATCCTGCTCGGCTTCGCTGGCTTCCAGCTGGCGCTGGATACGGCCGAACAGGTCCAGTTCCCAGGCCATGTCCAGGCCCAGGTCGTAGCGTTCGCTGTTGACCCGGTCCTCGGTCTGGCCGGGGACCTGGCCCTTGCCCAGGTCGGCGCTGGCACGGCTGGTCACGGTTGGCAGGGCGTCGTTGCTGACGTCGTCACGGATCGCCCGCGCCGCTTTCAGGCGGGCGAAGGCCACGCGCAGTTCACGGTTGCCGTCCAGCGACTGGCTGACCAGCTTGTTGAGTACCGGGTCGTCGAACTGCTTCCACCAGATGCTTTCGAAGCGGCTGCGGTCGAACGACGCCTTGGCGCTCGGTTCATTGGCCGCGCTCAACTGCGCCGCCGCGGTGTCCGGCGCCTGGTAGTCCGGGCCTACCGCACAGGCGGCCAGGGCCAGGACCAACAGGCTCGGCATAAAGAGTTTCAGATTGCGGTTCATGCATGACTCTCCAGCTTCAGCGCACGCGCCGCTTTGCGGGCCTCGCTGCGTTCCACGTAACGGCGGATCAGGACAAAGAACACCGGCGTCAGCAGCAGACCGAAGAAGGTCACCCCGATCATCCCGGAGAACACCGCCACACCCATGGCATGACGCATTTCGGCACCGGCACCGGAAGAGAACACCAGCGGCACCACACCCATGATGAAGGCGATCGAGGTCATCAGGATCGGCCGCAGACGCAGGCGGCAGGCTTCCAGTACCGCGGCCAGCGGGTCGAGGCCTTCGGCCTGTTTGTCCTTGGCGAACTCGACGATCAGGATGGCGTTCTTGCACGCCAGCCCCACCAGTACGATCAAGCCGATCTGGGTGAAGATGTTGTTGTCGCCACCGGACAGGATCACCCCGGTGATCGCCGACAGCAGGGTCATCGGCACGATCAGGATCACCGCCAGCGGCAGGCTCCAGCTTTCGTACTGGGCGGCCAGCACCAGGAAGGCCAGCAGCACGCAGAGCGGGAAGACGAACAGCGCGGTGTTACCGGCGAGGATCTGCTGGTAGGTAAGCTCCGTCCATTCGAAGGTCATGCCGTTGGGCAGTTCTTCCTTGAGCAGCTTCTCGATGGCCTTTTCCGCTTGCCCGGAACTGTAGCCGGGCGCTGCGGCACCATTGATCTCGGCGGTGATGAAGCCGTTGTAGTGCATGACACGGTCCGGCCCCGAGGTGTCACTGACCTTGATGAAGGTCGCCAGCGGGATCATCTCGCCCTGGTTGTTGCGCACCTTGAGCTGGCCGATCTGCTCGGCTTCGAGGCGGAACTGCTGCTCGGCCTGGACGTTGACCTGGTAGGTGCGGCCAAAGCGGTTGAAGTCGTTGGCGTACAACGAACCCAGGTAGATCTGCAGGGTGTCGAAGATATCGCTGATGGCGACACCGTGGGTCTTGGCCTTCTCGCGGTCGATGGCGGCATCGACCTGTGGCACGTTGACCTGGTAGCTGGTGAACAGCCCGGCCAGTTCCGGCACGTTGTGGCTCTTGGCGATGATGTTCTGGGTTTCCTTGTACAGCGCTTCATAACCCAGGTTGCCACGGTCTTCGATCTGCAGGCGGAAACCACCGATGGTGCCCAGGCCCTGTACCGGCGGCGGCGGGAAGATCGCAATGTAGGCGTCTTCGATGTCGGCGAACTGCGCGTTCAGTGCGGCGGCAATCGCGGCGGCCGACTGGCTCGGGTCCTTGCGCTCATCGAACGGCTTGAGCGGGGTGAACACGATGCCGCTGTTCGGGCTGTTGGTGAAGCCGTTGATCGACAGGCCCGGGAAGGCCACCGAGTCGGCTACGCCGGGTTGCTTGAGGGCGATCTCGCTCATCTTCTTGATCACCGCTTCCGTGCGGTCGAGGCTGGCGGCATCCGGCAGTTGCGCGAAGGCCACCAGGTACTGCTTGTCTTGCGCCGGGACGAAACCGGTCGGCGTCGAGGAGAAGCCCAGCCAGGTCATGATGATCAGGCCGCCATAGACGAACAGGGCGATGCCGCTGCTGCGGATGACCCGGCCGACCGCGCCGACGTAGCCATGGCTGGCACGGTCGAAGAAGCGGTTGAACGGGCCGAACAGCCAGCCACCGAGCAGGCGTTCGAGTACTTTCGAGAAGCGGTCCTTCGGTGCGTGATGCTCCTTGAGCAGTACCGCGGCCAGGGCCGGCGACAGGGTCAGGGAGTTGAAGGCCGAGATCACCGTCGAAATGGCGATGGTCAGGGCGAACTGCTTGTAGAACTGCCCGGTAAGGCCGGAAATGAACGCTGCCGGCACGAACACCGCGCACAGCACCAGCGCCGTGGCGATGATCGGCCCGGTCACTTCGCTCATGGCCTTTTGCGTGGCTTCCAGGGGCTTGAGGCCCAGGCCGATGTTACGTTCGACGTTCTCCACCACAACGATGGCGTCGTCGACCACGATCCCGATGGCCAGTACCAGGCCGAACAGCGACAGGGCGTTGAGCGAGAAGCCGAACAGGTGCATGACCGCGAAGGTACCGATCAAGGATACCGGCACGGCCACCAACGGGATGATCGAGGCGCGCCAGGTCTGCAGGAACAGGATGACCACCAGCACCACCAGGATCAGCGCCTCGAACAGGGTATGCACCACCGCTTCGATCGAGCCGCGGACGAACACCGTCGGGTCATAGACGATGCTGTAGTCCATGCCTTCGGGGAAGTCCTTCTTCAGCTCGGCCATTTTCCCCCGGACCTCGTCGGAGATCTCGATGGCGTTGGAGCCAGGACGCTGGAAGATCGGGATGGCCACCGCCGGCTGGTTGTTCAGCAGCGAACGCAGGGCGTACTGGCTGGAGCCGAGCTCGACCCGGGCAATGTCTTTCAGGCGAGTGATTTCGCCATCGGCACCCGAGCGAATGATGATGTTCTCGAACTCTTCCTCACTGACCAGGCGGCCCTGGGTGTTGACCGACAGCTGGAAGCTGGTGGCCCCTGGCGCAGGCGGCGCACCCAGTTGGCCGGCAGCCACCTGGCGGTTCTGCTCGCGAATGGCCGCAACCACGTCGCTGGCGGTCAGGTTGCGCGAGGCGGTCTTGTTCGGGTCGAGCCAGACCCGCAGCGAGTAGTCGCCCATGCCGAACAGCTGCACGTCACCGACACCGCCCAGGCGGGCCAGTTCGTCCTTGATGTTAAGGATGGCGTAGTTGGACAGGTAGAGCATGTCGTAACGGTTGTCCGGCGAGGTCAGGTGCACGACCATGGTCAGGTCGGGCGAGGCCTTGTCGACGGTGATACCGATGCGCGTCACTTCCTCGGGCAGCTTGGGCTGGGTGCGGGTCACGCGGTTCTGCACCTGCACCTGGGCGTTGTCCAGGTCAGTGCCCAGGGCAAAGGTGATGGTCAGGGTCAGCTTGCCGTCGGCGGTGGACTGCGAGGACATGTAGAGCATGTTCTCCACCCCGGTAATCGCCTGCTCAAGCGGCGCGGCGACGGTCTCGCCGATCACTTTGGGGTTGGCGCCGGGGAAGTTGGCGCGCACCACCACGGTGGGCGGCACCACTTCCGGGTATTCGCTGATCGGCAGCTGGAACAGCGAGATGCTGCCGGCGATCAGGATCAGCAGCGACAGCACCGCGGCGAAAATCGGCCGGGTAATAAAAAACTTGGAAAAATTCATCGGACTGATCCCTTAACCGCGCGGTGCCGAGGCACTGGCGAGTTTTACGCTGGGGTTGACCACGACCTTGCCCTGGGTGCTGGCTTCGAGTGCCTGACGTTGTTGGGCGAGGGCGGCGATGGTTGCGTCACTGGCCATTGGCGTGTCCTGCGGGTCGACCGGCGAGCCCGGGCGTACCCGTTGCAGGCCCTTGACCACGATGCGGTCATCCTTGCTCAGGCCGTTGCGCACAATGCGCAGGCCTTCGAGCTTCGGCCCCAGCTCCACGGCGCGGTAGGCGGCCTTGTTGTCCTTGTCCATGACCAGCACGAACTTCTTGCCAAGGTCGGTACCCACCGCTTCATCGTTGATCAGCACCGCCGAGTAGGTGGCGCTGCCGACCAGCTTCAGGCGCGCATACAGGCCCGGGGTGAACTGGCCATCTGTGTTGTCGAACACCGCGCGGCCACGGATGGTGCCGGTCTTGGGGTTGACCTGGTTGTCGACGAAGTTCATCTGCCCCAGGTGCGGGTTGCCGCTTTCGTTGGACAGGCCCAGGTACACCGGGGTGCTCTGGCCGCGCTGGCCATCGCGCGCCAGCTGGGTGTACTTGAGGTACACGCGCTCGTCGGCGTCGAAGTAGGCGTAGACCTTGTCGGTGGAGACCACGCTGGTCAGCGGCGTCACGTCGGCAGTGACGATGTTGCCGGCAGTGAACTGGGCACGACTGACCCGGCCGCTGATCGGCGCGGTCACGCGGGTAAAGCTCAGGTTCAGGCGGGCCAGGTCGAGCTGGGCCTGGATTGCGGCGACTCCGGCGCGGGCTTCGGCGGCGGCGCTGGTGCGCGATTCGGCAAGCTCGGCGGAAATCGCGTTGCTGCTGCGCAGGCGCTCGCCACGTTGGGCTTCGTTTTCACTGCGGATGGCGGTGGCGCGGGCTTGTTGCAGTTGGGCTTCGAGGCGGCGGACCTCAGCCTGGAACGGACGTGGGTCGATCTGGAACAACAGATCGCCTTTTTTCACCTGGGCGCCTTCGGTGAAGGCCACCTGGTCGATCTGCCCGGAGACGCGCGGGCGCACCTCGACGGTTTCCGGCGCTTCCAGGCGGCCGGTGAACTCGTCCCATTCGTTGATCGGTTGTTCCAGAACCTTGGCCACGCTGACCTTGGTCGCTGCCGGTGCCTGCACGGCCTCCGGGGTGCGACCGCAGGCACTCATCACCACTACAGCCAATAGAGCAAGGGGGTAACGCAAAGGTTTGAGTGACTGTTCCATGGGGAGTCCGCCAATTTATTGATAGTGGGCGGATTCTGCGATCTGGAACTATTAACGACGAATCGAATGGGGCGAAGGTTATTATCATTGGGAATGATATGAGGGCATCTGGCCTCATCGCGGGTCAAGCCCGCTCCTACAGGCCTGCATCAATCCTGTGGGAGCGGGCTTGACCCGCGATTGAAATTACAGCGACCGCAAAAACGCTCGCAACGCCCGGCGATCCTCAGCCAGCAGCGCCTTGAACCGCTCCCGCGCCACAGCCCCTTCACCGCCATGCCACAACACCGCCTCCTCAAGCGTACGCGCGCGGCCGTCATGCAGGTAGCCGGCGCCAGGGTTGATCCGCTCGATCAGCCCCAGCCCCCACAGCGGCGGGGTACGCCACTCGCGGCCGGTGGCCAGGTAATCGTCACGACCATCGGCCAGGCCTGGGCCCATGTCATGCAGCAACAGGTCGCTGTAGGGCTCGATCTGGCGCGCTGACAACAGCGGGTACAGCGGATGCTGCCCTGTGCTCAGGTGCGGGCGGTGGCACTGGGTGCATCCCGCTTCATTGAACAGCCGCTCGCCACGCTGCACCTCGGGATTGTCCAGGCCTCGCCGCGGCGGTGGCGCCAGATGCGCGAGGTAGAAGTGCATGCCAGCGGACATGCGCCCGGCCTTCACCGGCCACACCGGGAATCCCCGACTCGTTGAGCTGATCGCCATAGGCCGGATGCGGCAGTGGCCCGCCATGGACGTCGCGCCCGGGCAGCGAGAGGCGGACCAGCAGCGTGCGCAGCGGTTCGTGTTCGCTGGCAGGTGCCTGCCCGCGACCATTTTTCGGGTGGCAGGCAATGCAACTGATGCGGTTGTACAACGGCCCCAGGCCATCGACCGCTTCGTCCCGCGAGGGGGTGATCACCCAGGCCTGGCGGAACAGGCTGCGGCCGTGGAAGAAACGCTCCCGTTGCTGCGGGTCATCCAGGCCTGGCAAGGGTTGGGCGAAGGCCTCACGGTTGATGGCGGCAGGCTCGGCGCTTGCGTTCAGGCTCAGCAGTGCGCCAAACAGCAGCCAGAGACCGCAGCGCTTCACAGGCCCATGGCCGCAAGCAGGCGCTCGGCTTGCGCCTGTTGCCTGGCGCTATGGAACTGCCAGGCGATTTCCTCACGGCCCAGCGCATCCTGATCGCTGACCGGCTGGCGCAGCATGCCGTGATCCTGGCGTTGGCCAAACAGCGCCAGCAGCGTGGCTGAGGTGGCTTGATCCTCGTCGATGGGCGGCACGCTGAGGAACTCGCGCACGGCGGTCAGGTCACGGCCCTGGGCTTCACCGGCATGCACCCGCGCCCACAAGGCGCTGAGTTGCTCATGGGGCTGGCCGAGCCATTGCTCAAACAGTGAGGTGATCAGCGCCAGGCGTTCGCGCGAACTGTCGTTCGCGTAGGCATAGCTACCTTGGCGTGCAGCGGCAAAGGGGTCGTGATAATCCGCCGGCAGTTGCGCATAGACGCCGGGGCGCACCGGCAGTTTGCGAATGTCCGGATCGGCCAGCAGGGTTTGCCCCTCGGGCGACAACACAAAGCGCACGAAGGCCCTGGCGCCCTCGACCTGCTTGGCGGTCCGGGTGATGGCGATATGCGCCGGGTTGAGGCCGCCATGGGTGGGATAGACGAACTCGACCGGCTGGCCGTTGCTGACCGCCGAGGCAACGAAGAAGTCGATCGACACCCCCACCACCGAGCGCCCGCTGGCCACCTCGTCACTGACCAGGGCGCCGCCGCGGCTGACCAGCCGCGATTGCCCGGCGAGCTCGCTCCACAGTGCCCAGCCTTTATCCCAGCCGTAGGCCTGCAGAACGATGTCCAGCAGCACCGGGGCAAAGCCGACCTGGGCCGGGTCGGGCAGGGCGATGCGCCCGCGCAGGCGGGCATCGAGCAGGTCCGGCCAGTCCCGCGGGGCGCGCAGGCCCAGCGAGTGCAATTCGCCCGGGTTGATGGCAAAGCCGTAACCGGCGAGTTCCGTGGCCTGGTAGCACGCATCGCGATCGCGCAGGGCGATGCCACCCAGGCGTGGCGGCAAACCTTGCAGGTCGACACCCAGCGGCTGCCAGCCAGCATCCTTGGCCAATCGGCTGAAGTTGCCCGGTGACGGCGCCCAGTACACATCGACACCGCCTTGATCCGCTTGACGCAAATAGGGCAGGGCATCGAAGCCCTGGCGCCAGAGGATCTGCAGGCGATAGCCGGGGTTGGCGCGCTCGAAGGCCGCTTCGAAGCGCGTCATCATCTCCTCGGGGTAGCTGGTCAACACCACCACCGGTTGCGGCGCTGCGGCTTGTGAGCTGGCCGAGCCCAGCACCAGCGCCAGCAGCCAGGCCTTACAGCGGCACATTGAACTGTACGAAGTAGTTGCGGCCAATTTCCGGATACCCCTCGCTGTATGCATAAAGACGGTCGAACAGGTTGCGCACGCCCGCCTCGATGCGCAGGTCATTGCTGAAGCGGTAGCCGCTCTTGAGGTTGTACACCGCGTAACCGCCGCTCATCTGGCTGCCATCGGACAGGTTGTAGCGCCGCGACGCGGCTTCGACGCCGGCGGTGTGGCGCCAGGCATCGAGGTTCAGGCTGGCCGAGGCGAACAGGTTGTGGCGCGGTGTGTCGATCGGGTGCAACTCGGGGTTGCTGCGGTTTTCGCGATCGAGGTAGGTGTAGCTGGTGTTCAATTCCCAGTTGCCCAGGTCACCGCGCAGGCCCAGTTCAACGCCCTGGTTACGCGCCTTGGCGATGTTCTGGTATTGCCCGCACGGTGCAGCGCAACCGGCTACCGGGGCGACGGTGACCTGCTGGATGGAATCTTCGATGTTACTGACGAACAGCGCCGCATCCAGGGCCCAGTGCGCCGCCAGCGCACCGCTGTAGCCCAGCTCGTAATGGGTGGCGCGTTCGGATTTCAGGTCGGGGCTGGGGATGACCGTGCCAAAACGCGTCGAGTAGCGATCCTTGATGGTCGCAAAGCGGCTCTTGCGCGCCACGGTCAGGCGCACCTGGCCGTTGTGATCGATGTTCAGCAGCGGGCCGGTGTTCATGAACAGGCCCAACTGGCTGTTGAGCGCATCATCGCTGCCGGTGGGTTCGTCATACAGGGTCTTGACCCTCGGCGACGCGGCGTTGGTGCCGAAGTTCTCGGCCTCCAGGCTTTTGCGGTAGTTGTACGAGACGCCGCCGACCACGCTGAAAATCTCGTTCAGGCGCAGGGTGTCTTCCAGGGCGATGGACTGGGTCTGGTCGCGAAAGTGCGTTTGCGGGTCGCTGCCATCGTGGGAGCGGTGCAGGTCTTCCTTGAAGTGATAGGCGATGCCCAGGCGATTGCTTTGGCTCAGGGCCAGGTCGCCTTCGACCGAGAAGCCGGTGGACTCATCGTCGTACTTGCTCGGAAAACCCGGCTGCATCGCGCCAGGGTTGCCGTTGTTGTAGACGAAGCTTTCCAGCGAGTTCTTGAAGGTGTCGCGGTACACCCGGGTTTTCAGGCCGTGCTCGCCGAAGCGGGTGTTGGTGGCCAGGAACAGGCTGGTCTTGTCCCATTGCGGCCACTCCCACCAGCGTTTGCGTTGGCCGCTTGCCGGCAGGTCGCCGGCGTAGGGTGGCTGGCCCTTGCGGCCTGCCTGCTGGACATAGCCGAGCACGTACTCGTCGGTGTCGTTGGGGGTAAAACCGAGCTTGAAGCTGAACTTGCCGTCACGTTTGTTGCTGTTTTCGCGGCGGCCGTTGCCTTGCTGATTGTTGCTCGGCTCGAAGTCGTCCGGCAGCATCGTGTAGTCATAGTCAACATAGGACACGCCGCCCTGCATCCACCAGGCACCCTGGTTGGAGCCGAGGTTGGCATAGCTGCGGTAGGCGTTGACGTTGCCGTGGTCGGTCAGCTCCAGGCCGCCGCCCACTTCACCTTCGAAGGCCTCGGTGGGCCGCCGGGTAATCAGGTTGATCGCACCGCCCAGGGTGTTTGGGCCGTACAGCAATGAGGCAAAGCCCTTGGCCACCTCGATGCGCGACAGGTCGTAGGTGGTGAAGCGGCCCAGGTCGATATTGCCGTCGTAGGGTACGTAGGTGGGGATGCCGTCGATATAGACCGGTACCTGCAGACGGTCAAAACCACGCACGTACACCACCTGCTCGGCGCGCCCGCCCATGTAGGCGAGGTTCACCCCGGGCGCCAGGGCCAGGGCGCGGTCGACGGTTTCACGGTCGTGCAGGCGCATGTCTTCGAGCTCGACGACGCTGCTGCCGGTTGCCAGGGCATCATCCTGCGGGGCGCCAATCTGGATTTCGCCGAGACTGAAGGTTTTTTTCTGCTCTGCCAGGGCGGCCTGGGCACTGATGGCAGCCAGGGCGAGCAGCAGGGTAGGCGGGGCGAACGGCTTCATGGCGCTCCTTTATCGGTATCGTTATATATTTTGTTATATAGCGCATGGCGCAAAACGGCCGACGGCTCCCTCCCCGGAGCAGTCAGGTCGTATCGGTCAAGCAGGCACGCGCATCGGCAGAACGCCGCAGATACTAGAGGCAGGCGTGGAAATTGACAACGCTATATAAAAATTAATATAGCGCTTTGCTCATAGGCTGGGTTCGGCTAGCGCTTGCACTCGGCCAGCACCACCTTGCAGGTCGCCGGCAGGCCGCCCGAGCGCCCGGCATAGCGCATGCAGTTGTTCATGGATTTTTGCCGGGCGATCTGCAAGGTCGCGCCCCAGGCCAGCCCGCCTTCACCCGCGCTGGGCACGGCTTTGGCGTGGCAGTTGGACCCTGCGTTGGCGGCCTGGTAGGAGGCTTTGGGTTTGCTCGAGCAGCCGGGCAGCAGCGCCAGGCAGAGGGCGAGCAGGCAGGTGGTGAAAGCGGTGCTGTTCATATCAAAGGCTGTCCGGACCGCCGAAGAGGGCTGTACCCGGGTGTGCCCCGGTGCTGATCAATTATAGGCAGTGGGCAACAATGTTTGTCGGGTATTTTGAGCGCAAAGCGTTCGGCCTGAGAGAGCAGGGTAGACCTGCCCCCAGTGTGTTGCATTCACCGGTTGAATCCACAGCTCAAAGCGGACGGTCGAACGCGTACGTTCCTCGATGGCTATTGCAAAGGCTGGATTGCAGCGCTCCGAGTACCGGCGAACGCACTTGTGCCAAGCCAGCGCCACAAGTTTTGCGCATCCTGCACAGCGCCGTCCACACGCAGCTCTTGCGACTGAAGAACCTCCCTTGGTGTACGGTCGCCAGTCCACACCTCGGTCAATGCACGCACGCTAGAGTCCACGACGAGCGTGAGTTCGCGTCCGGGGTCGTCGCGGCACAGATCTGCCACACCATGTTCGACCACCAGCCACCACGCTTGCTCGCCGGACCGCGCGTCGCGGAACCTGAAGTGAATGACCACCGGTCGGGACGGGAACATCTCGATGCGCGCGAACCGGCGCACGTCCCACATGAGCAGGCCGGCGTCGAGCTCGTCATCGCGAAGACGACTACCTATCCAACGGGCGCCCCAATGGCCTAGCGCCATTATGATGGGGCGCAATGCCTCGCCTGCCTCGGTCAGGCTGTACTCCCAGACTTTGCCTGTGGCTGTGCGATGTACGACACCGATATCTTCCAAGTGGCGCAGCCGCTGTGCCAGCAAGCTGGTGGACATCCGTGGTACGCCGCGGTGCAGTTCATTGAAGCGCTTGCTGCCGCATAGCAGCTCGCGCACGACCAAAGGTGTCCAGCGCTCGCACAGTGCTTCAGCGCCGCGCGCGACCGTGCAGAACTGACCGTAGCTTTCGTCCATCGCCTGTACTCCGCAACTACAACGCTTCAGATTCTGAACTAGCCTCGCGACTGCGCCAGGTGCACGCTGAAACCTGCGAAAGCCACCGCCCGAGGAGAACGCCATGACCATGATAGCCATCATTCAGCGGCCGCCCGTGCTGCTCGATCGCAGCGCGACGATCGCTCGAGCCGTGCAATCAGTTGCTGAGGCTGCGGCGGCCGGAGCCGCGTTGATTGTTTTACCCGAATCGTTCATTCCAGGTTACCCGTCGTGGATCTGGCGGCTGGCGGCGGGAAAGGACGGGGCCTTGATGGGGCAGTTGCACACGCGTCTGCTGGCCAACGCCGTTGATATCGCCAACGGTGACCTGAACGAATTGTGCGAGGCCGCCAGCGCCCATGCCGTGACCATCGTATGCGGCATCAATGAATGCGAGCGGCGTAATGGCGGCGGCACGCTCTACAACAGCGTAGTCGTTATCGGTGCGAACGGCGAAGTACTCAACCGGCATCGCAAGCTGATGCCCACGAACCCCGAGCGCATGGTCCATGGTTTCGGTGATGCGTCCGGGTTGCGTACGGTCGATACACCCGTCGGGCGCATTGGTACGCTCATCTGCTGGGAAAACTACATGCCCTTGGCGCGCTATACATTGTATGCCCAAGGCGTGGAAATCTACGTCGCGCCCACGTACGACGCCGGCGAGGGCTGGATCAGCACGATGCGTCACATTGCACTCGAAGGTCGATGCTGGGTGCTCGGCAGTGGCACCGCGTTGCGCGGCAGTGACATTCCTGATGACTTTCCGGCGCGCATGCAACTGTTTCCCGATCCGCAAGAGTGGATCAACGACGGCGACTCGGTGGTGGTCAACCCGCAAGGCCGGATCACAGCCGGTCCATTACACCGAGAGGCGGGCATTCTGTATGCAGACATCGACGTGTCACTCGTGGCGCCAGCGCGGCGGACGCTTGACGTCACCGGGCACTATGCGCGCCCTGACATTTTCCAATTGCAGGTGCGCCGCGCGCCGGCGACAGCGGTGCGCTTCATCGACGGATGAAGCCAACCGCCCCCCCCCTGGCGGTCCATTCCAACCTCAGCGATGTGTGTAACAACTGATCAAGGAGTCATGTCATGAGCATTCAAAAGTCTTACAAGGGCAGTTGTTTTTGCGGCGCAGTCGAGTTCACCGTCAGCGGTGAGCCAGCGGCAATGGGCTATTGCCATTGCGAGTCGTGCCGACATTGGTCAGCAGCGCCGGTCAATGCCTTCACGCTGTGGAAACCCGAGGCGGTGCAAGTAACGCGGGGGGCTGACAACATTGGCACCTACAACAAGACACCGCAGAGTTCTCGCAAATGGTGCAAGCGTTGCGGCGGGCATATTTTCACCGAACACCCGGGGATGGGGCTCATCGACGTGTATGCCGCAGTCATCCCGGATTTCGCGTATTCGCCAGGCGTTCACGTCCACTATCAGGAGACCAGGCTGCGGATCAAAGACGGGTTGCCCAAACTGAGGGATGTCCCTAGCGAATTAGGGGGATCGGGCGTCAGCGTGGACGAATAGCGCTGGTACCGTCACGGACTTCAGTAGACCCGGTTTTATAGACGCTGCGACGGGTCGTTAAGGGTCGTTTGCTGCCTGTTGCGAAGGGCAGTAAACGGCCAAATGCGGTCGTTCAGTAAAAAGTGAGAAATTTCCAATAGGTGTTTTTATCGCAATAGACTTAACCCGTTCTTAGCGTCCGAGTGAGGGCGGCCCATAAAGTTCGGTTTCCCAGTCTTCAAAAGGTGGCGTCACTTTGAAAGATGGGTCGCAGTAGGATCTTAGGTAGTCAGTCGCTCTCCTTTGGGCGTGGGTGAAATTGAGTACATTGCCTTCATTGTCCATCTCTATCACGTTCGCAAATATCGCGAACACCATCTCAATTGCACTTGGCTCTGACCCATAAATATCCAGGTACTCCACGTTTTTTAGCATGTAGTGGGTACCACTTGCCATGAAGTACGCAAACGTTCGGAGTGCCCCGCTGAAGTCATTACTTAGCTTTTCCATGTCAATTTTCCGTAGCCAATATTCTGGTTTGATTGAGGGGCGAGTTCTATCCCGTCCCGAGCGAAAAAAATGGTTTGTACCGTTAACCAGGTTCTAAGAATACACAACAGTACCAGGCGGCAATTTTATACCGCGCAGAGAGCGGTAACAGACCCCATTCCCGTACACAAGGCCCGCATCCAGGGCTTGAGCTTTAACCACTAACGTTCGCAGCTTGTGTATAAGCCGAGATAGCCGCCCCCTGAATAACAGCGGTTGAATCGGCCGCCGTGGTTGCCTGGGATACTGAACTTCACCTAGATATTCCCGCCAGCTTGTGGGACGCCGATACAGCTGCATTTCGAAGTTGTTCAGAATTTCCAAAGCGTTATTTAGATCGTCACTTCTGAGGCAGAATTTTACGTTTATTGACGTAATGCTCATCCCTGCATCTCTTTGAGCATATCGTTCAAAAGCAGGTGCTATCAGGTAAAAATAACCAGACGAATGAAAGCAATCAGATCTGAAAACAATTTGGTCTTGAGGGTCTAGCTGCCACAATTGCTCTGTTTTTTTCGAGGTATATAAACCGATGATGTGATGCATGTGACAATCCTGATTACTGACATGCTTATTGGTGACGGCAAGCACAATAACTTGCGAGGACTTAGCATAGCAGGCCCATGCCATCCATTTGCCACGGCTTTGTCCGCTTCTGGCAGTGGATTCAACCGGTCGACGCTGTCAGCTATGGGTCGAGAGCCGTCTGTCGCGAACGGCTGCTATTGACCCATCTGGCCGGCGTTACCCCTTGGTCAGATCAACCAGCGGCGTCTGCCGCACCTCGGTTTCGCGCCCACCCTGGATCTCGCCCACCTGTTTCAAGGCCTTGTCCACAGCCGCCTTATCCGTCAATAAGCTGTAGCTGATGTGGAACTGCCTGTGTTCCTTCGGCCCGATTGTCGGCACCAGGTTCAGTGGCCGCTGGTAACGGCGGTTGTAGGAAAAACTCGTTCCTGGCTCCAGCCCTGTGACATAGCCCTGGCCTTGGGTATCGGTATTTTTCCACAGGGAAAACACGGGCAGTGTCCGAGTATTGAAACCGACTGAAACGCCCAGGCTGCCTGCCTTGTTATACAACACGGCCAACGTATCGCCCTTGGCATCGGCATACGGCACCACGTTATACACCGTTTCATCATAGTCCTTGGTGGGTGCGCGGTAGACTTGCCAGTCGGGCAGATCGCCCCTGGCCTTGTCGTTGAACGGCGACACCTGTTTTACCGGCGCGGCGAAACGAGCGTCCTGTTCCAGGAGCGGGGTGCTGAAGTTGCTGTGATACAGCGCCTGGTATTCCTTCGGATAGTCGCCGTTGTTGGTTAGGGTGTCGTTGAGGGTGAACCCCACGCTGCCGGGTTCGGTGACCACTTCGGTAGCGACGGAGAAGTCGACCTTCTTGAATACCTGCTCTTTCAGTTCGCCACGCAAGGTGATGGCGTACGGTGGTTTCTCATCGATGTGCAGGGTGACTTTGTTCGCAGGAATGTTGGCGGCCCGGCCGTGCAGGGTCAGCAGTTCGCCGTTGTCGACGCCGGGGTGGCCGACCCATTCGTAACCGCAGCGGGCGACCAGCTCGTTGAAACCTTCCAGCCAGCCTAGACCATTGCGCCCATTGAGTTCGATGAAGGACGGGTTGACCACTTCCTTGACCGGCGAATCCCAGCCCATGCGCACATTACCGACCGAGGCCTGCAAGACGTTCATTCCGCGAGTCGGCACGACCGAAAGTTTCATCGTACCGTTATCGATGTCGACAATGCTGACACCCTCCTGCCGACCTCCGTGCAAGGTGCGCAGGGTAACGCTGAAGGGCTTATCGGTTTTTACGCCAAGTAGCTGGCTAGTGATCTGCCAGTGCTGGGCGGCTTTGTCGGTGTCGAGCAGGACGTAATCCCAGGCCATGGCGTGGGAGGCCGCGGACAGGGCGCTGAGAGCAACGAAGAGTTTGAGGGGGGACATGGCAGCAGCCTTTCTTGGAGTTGTGCCTTTTTATAGACTTGCAGAAACGTTTCAGCAAGCTGAATAAGTGAGGCTTCCGGCAAATGTCAGGAATCATTTGGAGATCAACTACGCCAGAAATCTTCGGCGCATTTGTTGGCCAGCGCAGCCTGCGGCAGCGATTACGGTACACAGGTTGCTTGACCGCTTTGGGTCGTTAGCTGTCGTTTGCGAGTGATGCTTTCGATCCAAAGCTGCCCCAAAAACGATTTTAGATAACCCAGCCTCACGATGTTACTGCCCGTCAAAGACGATGAACTTCAATCTGGAGCCCCTCACCCTCATCCGGGGCGCGAAAGTAGCTAGTGATCAGATCGAACTCCGCGTCAGTCGCCGCAAACTCATGTTCGGCGCGGTTGTTGCGAAGATGCAACCTGTCTCGACAGGTGTCATCGTCCACCTCGATGTAATGGACACAATGAGAAACCTCGGCTGCATCAGCCAAGTCACGCAACCATTGTCGATCTTGAGGAGTATTAGCGGGAAAATCCAAAACCACAGTCACGCCAGCCTTCAGGACATCGATGACGAGCGGGCCCAGTACTTCCCGCATCTGGCGTGCAAGGCGCACATAATCGGTCACTGACTTGATCTGATCAGGGTAAAGCCGTGAGAGCCAATGATCCTCACTCAGCAGGATTGCGGATCGTTCGGCTGCCAAGCTTTTGGCCAGCGTTGATTTGCCGGAAGCAATCTTGCCTGACATGAGATGAAGCACTGGTTTGGTCATGGGGACGTCTCCTTGTCGAACCCCGATGATGCTTATTGAAAAGTGTCGAAGCAACAACCGAGCCGACATTCAGGAGCGAGTTGGTTCTTTATACGCAATGAGTTCTCCATCACACGCTCACGTGTCGAGACGCTCGGTACGGCTGACAGCGACCTGCCGCCCGCGCTCCAGGTCGACTCCCGCCAGGATCAGCAGACCGACGACGAAATAGCTGCCAGTAATCAGCATCGCCAGGCGGTGATCGCCTGCGGACAGCCAACTGGTCAGGCCGTAAGTCATCGGGCCGAGGATTGCCGACAGTTTGACCGCCAGCCCCCAGAGGCCGAAGAACTCCGCCAGCCGTGTCGGCGGCGCAAGCAGGCCGACTATTGCCCGTCCGGCCGATTGGCTGGCGCCCATGCACAGACCGGCAAGGTTGGCGGCCAGCCAGAACAGCCCGGGGCCGCGCGCGACCCAGACCAGAGCGACCATGCCCAGCCAGCCCAGCAGGGTCAGCGCCAGGGTGGCGCGATGACCGAGGCGGTCCTGCAGCCAACCGAACAGCACTGCACCGATGGAGGCCGTGATATTCACCACCAGTATCAGCAGCAGCGTGTCTTGGGTACTGAAGCCCATGACCTGATTGGCATAGATGGCAGCCAGGGTGATCACGGCCGAGATACCGGCCTGGTAGCAGACCGTGCAGGCAAGAAAGCGCAGCAGGTCGCGATAGCGCCCGGCTTCGCGTAGCGTCTGCGCGAAGCGCGCCAGCACCGCTTGCGCGACAGGCATGTCGCCGCACACGGGCTGCGGCTGGCTGCGTTCGCGCAGGAACAGGAAGGTCGGCAGGCTGGCGACGGCGAACAAGGACGCGGTGATCAGCATGCACACCGGCACGAACTGCGCCGCAGTCTGGCCCTGTGCCTGGGCCCAGCTGACGAAGGCCAGGCAGGCGCCCAGGCTGAACAGGCCACCGATATAGCCGAATCCCCAGCCCCAGCCGGACACCTTGCCCAAGGCCTCCACACGGGCGAGTTCGGGCAGGAAGGCGGCGATCAGGTTTTCGCCGCTGCCGAAACAGAAGTTGGATAGCACGATGAAAAGGATCGCGACACCGAGTTCCCCGGGTCCTGCCAGCGCGAGTCCAGCGGTAAATACGACACAACCGACGGTACTGAACAGCAGCAGGCGTTTCTTGCAGGCGAAGGCGTCGGCATAGGCGCCAACCAGCGGCGCGCTCAGGATGATCAGGGCGTAAGAGAGGGCTATGGCGCTGGTCCAGGCCAGCGTACCCCAGGCTTCGCCTTTGGCGACCACGGCGACGAAGTAGGCGTTGAACACGGCGGTGATCCCCACCGTCGTGTAGCCGGAGTTGGCGAAATCAAACATCGCCCAGGCCCAGATTTCTCGGCGTGTCACTCCAGGGGCAAGGCTGGCTGGCATGGCGATCCCTCTACAGGGCTGTGGCGAGGGTAAAGCCCTCGCCACAGGTGCAATGTTCGTCTCAACGTCCTTAACCGACTGGTATTGAGCCTAGCCCTGGCCCACCCTTCCTGCGAGCGTATAATGGCAATTGGCAAGGATTTACACGCAGAGTTTCCTGTCATGAGGGGCCGCCGATGTCTCGTCCGCCTCCAGACCCCCGCGCCGTTCCCCATTACGATGGGGGCGCGGAAAAATTGCTCGAAATTGTCCAGCGCACCGTGGTCGAGCTGCACCCGCAAGCGGCAGAAGGGGTGCACGTTACCTTGCACAGCGTGCTGGACCGGGACCTGGGCGTCGACAGCCTGGCTCGAGTCGAACTGTGGTCACGTATCGAGCACGAATTCGGTGTGCGTTTGCCAGAACACCTGTTCGCCTCGGCGGACACCCCCGCCGATGTACTGCGCGTGCTGCACAGCAGTCATGGCGCCGAGGCCGTCCGTCCGTTGCCCGCCAGTGACGCTAGCGAAGCCCTGACAGCAACAGGGCAGACGCCGGACGCCGCGCGGACCCTGATCGAGGTACTGGACTGGCATGTGCGTCATCAGCCGCAGCATCTCCACGTACGCCTGCTAGGTGAAGGTGACCAGCAGGAAGCGATCAGCTATGGCGCCTTGCACCAGGGCGCCCTGGCCGTTGCCGCAGGGCTGCAACGCAGTGGCTTGCGGGCCGGTCAGACCGTGGCCCTGATGCTGCCCACAGGCCGCGACTTTCTCCAGGGTTTTCTCGGCATCCTGTTGGCCGGTGGGGTGCCGGTGCCCATCTACCCACCGCTGCGCCTGTCGCAGATAGAGGAGCATCTGCGCCGCCAGGCCGGCATCCTGCACAACGCCGAGGCCAAAGTGCTGATTACCGTGACGCAAGCGAAGCTGCTCGCCCGCCTGCTCCGGCCGCAGGTCCCGAGCCTGGTCCGTATCGCCAGCGTGGCCGAGTTGACGGGCGAGGGGGGCGAGTGTGTCACACCGTTGCGGCAACCGGATGACATCGCCTTCCTGCAGTACACCTCGGGTAGCACTGGCCAGCCCAAGGGCGTGATGGTCAGCCATGCCAATCTGCTGGCCAATCTGCGCGCCATGGGCAGGGCGCTGAAGGTGGGCCCGCAGGACGTGTTCGTCAGCTGGCTGCCCATGTACCACGACATGGGCTTGATCGGTGCCTGGCTGGGCAGCCTGTATTACGGCTACAACCTGGTGCTGATGTCACCGCTGGCTTTCCTGGCACGGCCGGAGCGTTGGCTAAGGGCCATCGATAGCTTGCGCGGCACCTTGTCGGCGGCGCCCAATTTCGCCTACGAACTGTGCCTGAACAAACTCGCTGACAGTGACCTTGAGGGCCTGAACCTGAGCAGTTGGCGGCTGGCCTTCAACGGTGCCGAACCGGTCAGCCCGGATACCTTGCAGCGCTTTACCGAGCGCTTCGTACGCTACGGCCTGGCGCCCACTGCGTTGACGCCTGTCTATGGGCTGGCCGAGGCCACCTTGGGCGTAGCCTTTCCTCCCCTGGGCCGAGGGCCGCTGATCGACCGGGTGCAGCGAGAGGCGTTCCAGACCCGTGGCACTGCACTGCCCGCCGAAGCGGACGCCAGCGCAACGCTGCGCTTTGTCTCCAGCGGCCGGCCGTTGCCGGGGCATCAGATTCGTATCGTCGATGGTCGCGGGGTCGAGCTCCCCGAGCGCAGCGAAGGTCACCTGCAATTCACTGGGCCATCTACCACCGCAGGCTATTACCGTAACCCCGAAGAGACCCGCCGGGTGTTGCGCGATGGCTGGATCGACTCGCTCGACTTCGCCTACATGGCCGCTGGTGAGGTCTACCTGACCGGCCGCGCCAAGGATCTGATCATTCGGGCCGGGCGCAACATCTACCCCTACGATGTCGAAGCGGCGGTCGGCAACTTGCCCGGTCTGCGCAAAGGCTGCATTGCGGTGTTCGGCAGTCCTGACCCGGCCACCGGCACTGAGCGCCTGGTGGTGTTGGCCGAAAGCTACGAGAAGGAAGCTGCCGCGCGGCAACGCCTGCAGCAGGAGGTCAACCGCATCGTGGTCGACCTCACCGGGGTGTCGCCCGACGATATCGTGCTGGCACCGCCGCATAGCGTACTGAAAACCTCCAGCGGCAAGATTCGCCGTGCTGCCAGTCGCGAACTGTATGAGCGCGGTGAAGTAGGCCGGCCACACCTCGCTGTGTGGCGCCAGCTGCTGCGCCTGGTGCTGCAGGCCGTACGCGGGCATTTCCGTCGCAGCTGGCGGAGCGGCCGCACGGCGCTATATGCCGCTTACATCTGGCTGCTGTTCTGGTTGGTCACCCCACTGACCTGGCTGGGCGTCGCGCTCCTGCCGCGCCAGCGTTGGTGCCGCAGCTTTACCCGCGCGGCCGCACGGCTGTTCGTGTGGTTGACGGGTGTGCCGTTCAGCGTCACAGGGCTGGAGCACCTGCCTGAGTCTGGGGCGAGCGTGCTGGCGGTAAACCATGCCAGCTACCTCGACGGCGTCATGCTCTGCGCGGCCCTGCCGCCGCGATTCAGCTTCGTTGCCAAGCGCGAACTGGCTGGACAGTGGATCGCCGGCCGGTTCCTGCGCAAGCTCGGTGCCCGCTTCGTCGAACGCTTCGACCTGCAGCGCAGCGCCGCGGACACCGGGCACCTGGCCGAGGCGCTAGAGGCTGGCCAGCCGCTGGTGTTCTTCCCCGAGGGAACCTTCACCCGCGAGCCAGGCTTGCGAACGTTCCACATGGGTGCCTTCGTGCTCGCCGCGCGTACCGGCGTGCCGCTGCTGCCGGTCGCAATCCGCGGCACGCGCCGGGTGCTGCGCGACGGTCAGTGGTTCCCGCGTTACGGTGCAATTCACGTCAACGTCTGCTCGCCGCTGTTGGCGCAAGGGCCGGACTGGACGGCGGCAATCAAGCTGCGGGACACGACGATAGCGATGCTGCTAGAGCATCTGGATGAATCGGAACGCGCCCAGCGCGCTGGATAGGCGACTACTGTGCTGTCGTCGTCTGTCCAGGGCCGGTTATAGCGTGGCACACGTCAACAGCGAAACTGGATTGGATCAATCATCACCGACACGAGCTGACCTGGGCGGCTGCAGGTGCCGAGCAATAGCACACTCCAACACCCTGGCCACCACCTGAGCAGGTCCGATGACCTTGCGGACAGCCAACACCGTGACGGTTGCAAGCCCCAGCATTGGCGGCTTCAGTTTTGCGCGGTCTTTTCACCTGCTTCCAGTTTCACCGTCTCTTCCAGGGTGAAGCGCCCCAGCGGGTTTTGCAGGAAGTTCTGGATATTGCTGCGCGAAATATTGATGTAGGGGCTGTAGTACAGATCGATCCAATGGACATCCTGTTTGGCCTGCTTCTGTAGTTCCTGGTAAATCTGCTTGCGTTTGCTCGGGTCGATCTCCACCCGGGCCGCGGCCACCAGGTCCTTGACCTTGTCGTTGTGGTAGCGGGTCATGTAGTTCATGTTGGTGTCGTGACCGAGCACGAAGGTGGTCTTCTGGTCCGGGTCCAGCACGTCGTTGGTCCAGTACATCACCGACAGGTCGTAATCGCCATCGACCAGCATCTGCCAGCTCTGGGTCGGGTCGACCTTCTGCAGGTTGGCGGTGATGCCGACATCGGCCAACTGCTTCTGCACCAGCACGGCGATCTGCTCGTCGGCCTCGTTGCCGGCGTTGACGACATAGTTGACCTTGAGCCCCTCGGCGCCAGCCTTCTTCAGCAGCTCGCGGGCCTTGGCCGGGTCGAAGGGGCGTTGTAGGTTGTTGGCGTTGTGATAGAGCGCGCCCTTGGGAATGTACGAATAGGCCACGTCGCCATGGCCGAAGGTCACGGTGTCCACCAGGGCCTTCTTGTCGATCGCCAGGTCGATAGCCTCGCGCACCTCGACCTGCCCCAGCAACCCCTTCTCGTGGTTGATCAGCAGGTGGTCCTCACGGGTCGACGGGTCGATGTGAATGGTCAGGCTCGGGTCCTTGCGCAGGGTATCGACACGGGAGAAGGGCACGAAGATCGCCGAGTCCAGTTCGCCGGCCTGGACCTTGAGCATGCGGGTGTTGTCGTCGGGGATGGAGATCCACTCCACGCCATCCAGGCTGACCTTGTCGGCCTCCCAGAAGTGCGGGTTCTTTTCCAGGATCACCCGGTCACCGCGCAGCCACTCCTTGACCTTGAAGGCACCGGAGGTCACCGGCTCCTGGGCGTAGGCGTCCTCGCCGATCGCGTCCATGGCTTTTTTCGACAGGATCGAGACGTTGGCGGTGGCCAGTTGCGAGAGGAACGGCACCGACTTGCTCTTCAGGGTCACCACCAGGGTGCGGTCGTCCGGGGCGTCGGCCTTGTCGATGATCTTGTAGGAGTCGGCCCACAGCGAGCCGGGGTTGTCGCGGATGCGCAGCAGGGAGAACGCCGCATCGCTGGCGCTCAGTGGCGAGCCATCGGAGAACTTGGCTTCGCGGATCTTGAAGGTGTAGGTCAGGCCGTCGTCGGAGACCTTCCAGCTTTCGGCCAGGCCCGGGACCAGCCGGGTGCCGCTGTTGTCGACCCGGATCAGCACGTCGTAGACGTTGGCGAAGACCCAGCTGTCGCGGTTCTGTGCGCTCTTGATCGGGTCGAAGGTAGTGCTCTCCTCACGGCAGCCGATGGTCAGCACGCCGGCTGCCAGGGTTGTGCCGGTGGCCAGGGTGCTGGCGGCCAGGACGGCGGCGGTGAGTAGCTTCAATGCTGTGGGTTTCATGCTCAAGCTCCGTTTGATGGTCATGGTTGTTGTGTCAGTACGGCGGTCGCGGATGGATGCAGGCATGGCGCCGGGCACCCTGTGAGTGGCTGGGCGGCGCGGTTTCGCTGCAGGTAGGCAGCGCCTGCGGGCAGCGTGGGTGGAAGGCGCAACCCGACGGCAGGTGCAGCGGGCTCGGTGGCTCGCCGGCCAGGGGGCGTTCTGGCAGGCGGCGGGCCGGGTCGATGTCGGCGATCGACTGGATCAGCGCGGCGGTGTAGGGGTGATGGGGCGCGTCGAACACCTCGTCCACCGGGCCTTCCTCGACGATCTGCCCCAGGTACATCACCGCCACCCGGTCGCACAGCCGGCGCACCACGCCCAGGTCGTGGGTGATGAACAGCAGCGCCAGGCCCATGCGTTCGCGAAGCGTCAACAGCAGGTTGATGATCTGCCCCTGGATCGACACGTCCAGGGCGGCGACGCATTCGTCGGCGACGATCAGCCGCGGCTCGATGGCCAGGGCTCGGGCGATGCCGACCCGTTGGCACTGGCCGCCGCTGAGCGAGCCGGGCTTGCGTTCGGCCATCTCGGGGTGCAGGCCGACCAGCTCGAGCAGTTCGACGACCCGCGCCGGGATCCGCTCGGCGGGCACCTTGCGCTGCACCTGCAGGACTTCGGCGAGGATCTGGCCGATGCGCTGGCCTGGATTGAGCGCGCTGTACGGGTCCTGGAAGATCATCGCAGTCTCGCGGCGCAGGCGGGCGATATCGACCTTGCGGCCCTGGGTCATGTCGATGCCGTCGAACACCACTTGCCCGGCGGTGACCGGGTTCAGTTGCAGGATGGCCCGGGCCAGGGTGCTCTTGCCGCAGCCCGATTCGCCCACCAGGCCGAGGGTCTGGCCGGCGGCGAGGGTCAGCGAGGCGCCGTTGACCGCGTTGACTTTGCGTGGGCGCAGGCCGAACAGGCCGCCGCCGGCGGCGGAAAACTGCACATGCAGGTCCTTGACCTGCAACAGCGTGGTCATGACAGGCCTGCGGCCAGCAGCGGGGTGTGGCAGGCCAGGCGGTGGCCGGGGCCGCTCTCACGCAGCTCCGGCAGTTGCTCCCGGCACCTCGGCAGGGCCTGGGCGCAGCGCGGCTCGAAGCGACAGCCCGGGGGCAGGGCATCGAGCAGGGGCGGTTGCCCGGCAATGGTGTTCATCAGCCGCACCTGGCGTTGCGCCGCGGGGTGGCAGGCCAGCAGCCCGGCACTGTACGGGTGGCGTGGATGGGCCAGCAGCTGGTGCTTGGCGCCGTGCTCGCAGAGACGTCCGGCGTACATCACGGCGATGCTGTCGCAGGTCTGCGCCACCACCCCCAGGTTGTGGCTGATCAGGATCATCGACAAGCCGCGACGGTCACGCAACTCCAGCAGCAGGCGCAGGATCTGCGCCTGCACGGTGACGTCCAGGGCCGTGGTCGGCTCGTCGGCGATCAACACTTTCGGGTTGCAGCCCAGGGCCACGGCGATCATCGCCCGCTGGCGCATGCCGCCGGAGAGCTCGTGAGGGTAGTTGTCCACCCGGGATTTGGGATCGGGAATGCCGACCTGGCGCAGCACTTCGATGGCCTCGGCCCGAGCCTCGCGGCGCGAGGCGCCCTGGTGCAGGCGGATGCCCTCGGCGATCTGCTCGCCGATGCGCATCAGCGGGTCCAGGTGGCTGCTGGGGTTCTGGAAGATCATGCCCAGCTCGCGTCCGCGTAGGCGGCGCATGCCGGCCTCGTCCAGTTGCAGCAGGTCGTGGCCCGCCAGGTGCACGGCCTTGCCCTCGATCCGCAGGTTCGGCGAGGGCAGCAGGCGCATGAGGGCACGGCAGGCCAGGGTCTTGCCCGAGCCGCTTTCGCCCACCAGGCCGAGGATCTCGCCCTGGCCAAGGTCGAAAGACAGGCGCTCGACCAGGGTGATCTCGCGCAGGCCGTTGCGGGCGATCACGCTTAGCTCCCGGACCTGCAGCAGCGGTGTGCTCATGAGCGGTCTCCAAGGCGTTCGGCGACGCCATCGGCCAGCAGGCTGAAGCCCATGGCCAGGGTCACCACGGCAAGGCCCGGGAAGGTACAGATCCACCAGGCGATGGTGATGAAGCTCTGGCCCTCGGCCACCATCGAGCCCCACTCCGGGGTCGGTGGCTGCACGCCAAGGCCCAGGTAGCTGACGGCGGCGCCGTTGAGCAGCACCAGCACCGCGTCCGACATGCAGAACACAACCGAGCCGAACAGGGCATTGGGCAGCAGGTGGCCGAACAGCGTGCGCCGGTGGCTGAAGCCCAGGCTCCTGGCGGCCAGGGCGAAGTCGCTTTGCTTGAGCACGAGGATCTGTGAGCGGATCAGCCGTGCATAGGACACCCAGCCGACCAGGGCCATGGCGATATAGAAGCTGCCAAGGCCCGGGCCGAGAATGGCCATGATCGCCAGCATCAGCACCAGGAAGGGGAAGGCCAGAACGATGTCGATCAGGCGCATGCAGGCGTTGTCCAGCAAGCCGCCGATGTAGCCGGAAATGGCGCCGATGCAGGTGCCCAGCAGGAACGGAAAGATCACCCCGATCAGGGCCATCTGCAAGTCGATGCGCGCCCCCCAGATCACTCGCGACAGCACGTCGCGGCCGAAATTGTCGGTGCCGAAGGGGTGCGCCAGGCTGGGGGCGGCCAGGCGCAGCTCGCCGTTCTGCATCAGCGGGTCGAACGGCGCGATCCATGGTGCGCACAGCGCCAGCAGGCACCAGCCGAGGACGATGGCGAGGCCGCAGTACAGGGTCAGACGACCGTTGCGCAGGCTCCAGACCAGGCGCCAACGGAGGGAACGCGTGGGGCTGGGACTGTGGCTCATTGGATCTTCACCCGCGGATCGAGGGCGGTGGTCGCCACGTCGGCGATGAAGTTCACCGCCACCGTGGCACAGGCCAGCACCATGGCCACGCCCTGGACCACCATGTAGTCGCGGGTGAAGATGCCGCGCACCAGCAACTGGCCGATGCCGGGCAGGGAGAACAGGCTCTCGATTACCACGGTGCCACTGATCAGCCAGCCGATGTTGACCGCCAGCAGGTTGATCGTCGGCACCATGGAGTTGGGCAAGATGTGGCGCCGCAGCAGCGCGCCTTCGCCAAGGCCGCGGGCGCGGGCCGCGGTGACGTGGTCGGCCTGCATCTCCAGCAGGATGCTGGCGCGCAGGTTGCGCACCAGTACCGCCGAGAGCGCCAGGGCGATGGTCAGGCAGGGCAGCACCAGGTGATGCAGCTTGTCGGCCCAGGTCCGGCCATAACCGGATACCGGGAACAGCCCCCAGTGCACGCTGAACAGCAGGATCAGCATCAGGCCCAGCCAGAAGGCCGGCAGGCCCAGGCCGGCGGTGGTGAACAGGCGGATCAGGTTGTCGGTCCAGCCGCCCTTGTTGCGGGCGGCAAGCGTGGCTAGCGGCACGGCGATGAGCAGTGCCAGCAGCACGCTGCCCAGTACCAGCATCAGGGTGGGCTCGATGCGGCTGGCGATCAGGGGCAGGGCGTCGATCTTGTACAGCAGCGATTTGCCCAGGTCGCCGTTGAGCAGGTTCTTCAGGAAGTACAGGTACTGCATCCAGATCGGCTCGTCCAGGCCAAACTGGGCACGGATCTTCTGGATCGCATCCGGGGTGCTGCGCGCACCCAGCAGCACCCGCGCCGGATCGCCCGGAATCGAACGGACCAGCACGAAGGTGATGATGCTGATACCCAGCAGCACCGGCAGCAGTTGCAACGGCCGGATCAAGACGAACCGGTAGCGTGCCAGGTTCATCGATCAGCCCCGGTTGCGCTGCAGGAAATCCAGCAACACCGGGAAGTAGGCTTGCGGCTCTTCGTAGAACGGCATGTGGCTGCTGTTGGGGAACACGTGCAGCTCGGTCTGGTCATGCAGTGCCAGTTTCATGCGCAGGGCGCAGGCGGGGGACAGTTCGTCGTGCTGGCCGGTGGTGATCAGGACCGGCATCTGGAACTCGCGCATTTGCTCCAGGCGGTTCCAGTCCTTGAGGTTGCCGATATAGAGGAATTCGTTGGGGCCCTGCATGGTGGTGTAGGGGCCCATGTTCCAGTCGCCCAGCGAGCGATTGACCGGCGCCGGCCACTCGTCGAGGCGGCACACGTGACGGTAGTTGAGCAGGGTGATGGCTGCCTGGTACTGGGGATGGTCGAGGTTTCCCTGGGCCTCGTAGCGCTGCATCATCGCCACGGTTTCGCTGCCCAGGGCACTGCGCAGGCGTTCCAGCTCGCTGATCAGGTGCGGGATGTCGCCGACGGTGTTTTCCAGAATGAGGGTTTTCAGCGACTGCGGGTGGTGGATGGCGTATTCGATCGCCAGCCAGCCGCCCCAGGAATGTCCCAGCATGTGTACGCGGCCCAGGTCCAGGGCCTGGCGGACCTGCTCGACCTCGGCCACGTAGCGGGTGATGTTCCACAGGCTGTCGTCGTCGGGGCGGTCGGAGGCGCCGGTCCCCAACTGGTCGAAGGCGACCACGCGGATGCCCTTGTCCTTGAGCCAGGCATGGGCATCGCGAAGGTAGTCGCAGGGCAGGCCCGGCCCGCCGTTGAGGCACAGCAGCACCTCGTCCCCTTCGCCAAAGCTGTACACCACGAGATTGTGGCCATCGACCGATACGTTGAACTGCTGGTCAGGTTGCATCTCACGCCACATCGCTACTCTCCTGTTGGCCATGGCTTACAGCTATACCCTGCACAGGAGAGTGCGCCGCCTACAAGCTAGTATTTCTTATAGGTTTTGTCTGGCAGTCCCGCGCCGAGCCGTGGCATTCTACTCGGCGGACTTCAAGATGGAAATCCAACAGGGTATACACAGGGAGTGTAAGGAATGCAGGCCAAGCTGGCTGATCTCCATACCCGTCTGGCGTCGGACAGTAACCTGGACGAACAGATGGACAGCGTCGCCGAGCTGGCGGCGCAACTGGGCTTCGATGCCCTCGTGTACGACTACAGCCCGGTGCCGCTGGATCACCTCGGCGAGTTGATCACCCCCTCCGTGGTCAGGCTGCGCCAGACCCCGAGGGATTGGCAGGACCTCTGGTGCTCCGATGGCTTCTACCAGATCGACCCGGTGCAGCAATTGGCCGTTTCCTCCATCGCGCCGTTCGCCTGGTCGTACCTGCCCAAGGGCGAGACCGTCCTGCAGCGCCTGATCGATCGCCGCCATGCGCCGGTGGTCGGTTACCTGCTCGATGCGCAGCTGGCCTGCGGCGTCACCGTGCCCATCCACCTGCCGCGCGGTGGGCTGGCGACCCTGACCGGCCTGCGTCCCCAGGCCAGTCAGCGTGACCTGGACGATGCCCGGGAACACCTCGCCGACTTCAGCCTGATCGCCCATGCTTTGCAGGAGGCGGCCTATCCCTTGCTGGGCAAGGAGGCCGCCAGCCGCGCCATCCGCCTGACCCGCCGTGAGCTCGAGTGCCTGCGCTGGGCTGCCGAAGGCCTGACCGCGGCGCAGATCGCCGAGATGCTCACCCGCTCGCTGGCCACGGTCTCCCTGCACCTGACTTCGGCCATGCACAAGCTGGGGGCGAAGAACCGGGTCCAGGCGGTCGCCCGGGCGGTGCACTATCGTCTGCTCGACAATTGAGTGGTAAAAAATCCGAAAACCTAGAGAACTCTCTAGTTATGCCTCGTCGTGCGTAGGGCTATTGTGTGCTCCACGATTCGCACGGAGCCGGATGAAATGGAACTCATCAAATCGCATGAAGGTTTTGCCCCGTTCGGCGACTATCAGACCTGGTACCGCGTCACGGGTGACCTGGATTGTGGTCGCACTCCGCTGGTCATCCTGCATGGCGGGCCGGGCTGCACCTACGATTATGTCGATGCCTACAAGGATGTCGCGGCCGGTGGCTATCCGGTCATCCACTATGACCAGCTGGGCAACGGCCGTTCGACCCACCTGCCGCAGATGCCGTCGTCGTTCTGGACGGTGAAACTGTTCATGGAAGAGCTCGACAACCTGCTCGAGCACCTGGGCATCAGCGACCGCTACGCCCTGCTGGGCCAGTCCTGGGGTGGCATGCTGGCCAGCGAGCACGCGGTGCAGCGCCCGGCGGGCCTGCGTTGCCTGGTGATCGCCAACTCGCCGGCAGACATGCGCACCTGGGTCAGGGAAGCCAACCGCCTGCGCGAGAGGCTGCCCGAAGATGTTCAGGCCACACTGTTGCGCCATGAAGCTGTGGGCGACTACACCGCCGCCGACTACATCGCCGCCACCCGGGTGTTCTACGACCGTCACGTGTGCCGCCTGAACCCCTGGCCGGACGAGGTGGCCCGCACCTTCGCCCAGGTCGATGCCGACCCGACCGTGTACCACGCCATGACCGGACCCAACGAGTTCCACATCATTGGCAGCACCAAGGACTGGACCATCGTCGACCGCCTGCCGCAGATCAACGTGCCGAGCCTGCTGATATCAGGACGCCATGACGAAGCCACGCCGCTGGTGGTCAAGCCGTACTTGGACCTGATCCCGGGCATCCGCTGGGCATTGTTCGAGAACTCCAGCCACATGCCCCATGTGGAGGAGCGGGTGGCCTGCATGGGTACCGTGGTCAAGTTCCTCGACGAGAGCCTGTAGCGTTCGCAGCGGCCCTCATTCCGGCGATCACTACCTTACGATTGGTGTAGGCAGGATTTTCCATGGGTAGGTTGAAGAAAATCCTGCGTCGCCAATCTACCTTCCCATGCAGGCAATCGCTGCACCTTCGAGCCTCGGGCTCAGCCCCCCCGCGGGCAAGCCACGAACCCGGTACATGACGTGCACCTGCTGCTCATCTCAAGATCATCGTGTTTTTGAAATCACACCACTCATGTATTGATGTAGATCGCGCAGGTCCTTAACACTCCAGGCGTGCGGCGGTATCTTTACACCGTTCTCCTGCAACGTCTTTGGAATTAAGTTTCCATTGGGGCGAAGTATTATGGAAGATACAATAACACCCGGGTAATCACTCAGCCGCCTCTTGAAAGCCGATGTTGTAAGGTCAGGGGTTGGCGGATTGCTTTTATTGGCCAATGGCCCTGTCCCCTTGATATCTGCTCCGTGACACACGGCACATCTCTGTAAATAGAGACTTTTCCCATTGGTATTATCCGCGAGGGCGGGTGATGTTTGAATGAGTGAAAACACCCCGAGTAAAGCAAGGAATGGTATTTTAATTTTTATTTGTCCGTGTTGTATGAGTAGCATCCGCATCGAGGGCAAACCCCGCGTTACCAATGCAACGCTCAATGCGCTCGATAACATTTGAACCCAGAGTGTTCATTAGGGTCTTTACGAAATATGCCTGCGCGACAAGGGTGGAAACCGACCCATGGCGGCCAATGGCACACGCTCGGTTGAAAGGGCAGCTAACGGTATGACAGCCGTCTTAGAGAACCGACTCCACTCGCCATGTCCAGCGCCCCAACGGGCTATTCTGCACCGCCTGCACAAACACCCCGTAATCTTCGAGGTAGTGGTAGCTCTCGGCCCATTCAGAAGTAGCCGTTTTGTGCTTGGAACAGCTCAGCGGCTTGGCCATGCCTTGCAAGGCGGGGTTTATCTGACTGGCTGGCAGCGCGGCGCCGACCTTGCAGGTGACGGTAGTGGTGAAAGGCCCCGTGGTGGTGGCCTGGACCAGGTCATAGGCCACTTCGCTGTGTTCCGGCAGGCGTTGCCAGTCGCCTGTGAAGCTCAAGCCGATGACGTGCAAGGAGTCTTCTACCTGGTTGCCGTTGTTGCGGTCGAACGAGCGGTTGGCCAGCTCGATCAGGCCGCGGAACGTCAGCAGCAGCTTGGTGCCCAGCACCGAATCCACTGGCTGCAGCAGCAGCTGGCCGCTATGCGGGTCACGGCTGAAGATGTCCTTGCGCTGCACGCCGGTGATCTTCATGCCGTTGAGCACCAAGGCGTCGTAGCGATAGTGCAAAGCCTGTAGCGTCAAGCGCGGTTCGGGCAGTTGCAGGGTATTGATCGCCGCCAGCACGGCTGGCGCCGTCTTGGGTGTATCGAGCTGCGGCGGCAGTGGCGTGCGCACAGGGGGCATCGCCATCTGGGCCCAGGTGGCAGCGGGCTGGCAGGCAGCTTCGATCAGGCGTTGTTGTCCGCTGTCGGCCTGTGCCTGCGGCATCATTGGGGTGTCCAGATTGACCTTGCCGTTGTACACCCGGCCATTGTCGTCCACCTTGAAGTCGCTCAACGGCTTGAAAGTGCGCTGCTTGCAGTCGATGGCCAGGCGCTCATGCAGTTGTGCAATCTGGCCGTACCCTTTGACTGCTTGATAGTTGGCAAGTTGAATGCTCGTCCAGATCTTGAGTACGCCATCCTCGTGAATCGCGCTGTTACGGTCCAACACCAGCCAGTCTTGAACTGGCGCGGTGTCCAGCGCTCGCCAGTCAGGCACGGCGCGATAGGCGCAGGCATTTTTGAGTTGTTCGCTGCGCTGCAGCACCTGCAAATGTGGTTGCGGAAGGTTGCTGGAATCGTCGTTGTCAGAAAACGCCTGCATGCCCCGTTTGGTGGGATAGAACATGCTGCCGCTGGGCTGGCTGCAGGAGGCGTCAAAGCGGGTGACCCAGGGGTTGCTCGCGGAGGGCGCGATCATGTAGGTGATCTGGTCGCCTTGACGGATGATCGAATCGGGCGCGGCCGATTCGTTGATCACTCGTTCGAACACTTCAAGGCCAGGGTGCTTGGCCGGTGGTTGCGGCTTGGGCGGGGTGCTGCAGGCGGCGAGGGCGAGCGGCAGGGCTAATGAAAGCGAGAAACGGGCATCCATGCAAAAAAGCTCTTGGTCAAAAAAAAGCGCGAGTTTACCTGACCTGCACTGGTGCTCAACTGATGAATATAATTTTCGACACCAGCTCTGCGCTGTTCTTGGCCTGAAGTTTCTTCATCAGCCGGGCGCGGTGGACTTCCACGGTGCGGTGGGAAATGCCCAGCTTGCGCGCCACTTCCTTGCAGGTCAGGCCATTGACGATATGCAGCGAAATCTCCCGTTCGCGCGGAGTCAGCTGGATGGTCGGCGCCGGCTGGCGATCCAGGCGCTCGAAATGCCAGACCATCAGTTTGAACGGGTCTTCCACCGTCAGGGAAAACCCGTGGGCCCGGGCCCAGAACACCTCGCCGTTGCGATGCTGCATGAAGCGCTCGTCGGAGTAGAAGGCGCCGGGGCCGTTGCGCAGCCAGTGCTCGCTGCGCTCGCCGATGCTCTGGTAGTCGGCCTGGGAGGGGTACAGCAGCAGGGTCAGGTGGCCCTGCAAATGCTCGCGCTCGTAGCCGAACAGGCGGACGAACGCCTGGTTGCAGTCGAGCATCCGCCGATGGCCGGTGATCATCTGCGGCGCGGGGGAAACCTGGAAGGCCAGGCGCTCGAGGTCCTGGAAGTGCTGGGCATCTACGGTCATCAGGCATCCTGCCTCGGATTTATCGGCGCGCCCCCTGGGTACTACTTACTGGCGTAAGTAGTTGCCCCAACTAGCGTGTGATTCGGGCGCTGAATCATTGTATGGAATACGCGCTTCAAGGACAGAAGAAAATCACCATGACTCACGACTCCGTATCCATCGTCGCTGCCGCCCACAGTCCTTTCGGTCGCCTGGACGGCCTGAACCTCGAGGACCTGATCGTCCAGGTTACCCGCGAAGCCCTGGCGGACGCGGCGATCGACGCAGCAGAAATCGACGCGCTGTTTCTCGGGCACTTCAACGCCGGCCTGGTGGCCGATGGTTTCCCCGCCTCGCTGATGCTCCAGGCCGACCCGCAACTGCGCTTCAAGCCCGCCACGCGCTGCGAGAACGCTTGCGCCTCAGGCTCAGCGGCGATCCAGGCCGGGATCAACGCGATCCGCAGCGGTGCCGCCGAACTGGTACTGGTGGTCGGCGCGGAGAAAATGACCGGCAACAGCACCGTCGAAGTCACCCGGGCCCTGGCCGGCGCCGGCTACCAGAATGCCCTCCAGGAAGCCGGCCTGAGCTTCGCCCAGCTGTTTGGCCAGGTGGCGCAGCAGTACGCCGAGCGCTACCACAGCCCCTTGGCCTCGATGGCCGCGATCGCGGTGAAGAATCACGCCAATGCCATGGCCAACCCCCTGGCGCAGATGCACCGGGTGATGGACTTCGAACACTGTAACAATGTTTCCCAGGGCAACCCGCTGATCGCTCCACCACTGCGCCTGACCGACTGCTCGCTGATCAGTGACGGCGCGGCGGCGATCATCCTCGCCTCGCCGCGGCGCGCCCGTTCGATGCGGCGCCAGGTGGCGATCCGCGCCATGGTCCAGGTGAACGACTTCCTGCCCTTGTCGCGCCGCGACATGCTGGCCTTCGAAGGGCCGCAACGGGCTATCCAAGGGGCCCTGCGCGAGGCCGGGGTGACCCTCGGCGACCTGAGTTTCGCCGAGGTCCACGACTGCTTCACCATCGCCGAACTGCTGATCTACGAAGCCATGGGCCTGGCGCCCAAGGGCGAGGGCCACCGGGTGCTGGACGCGGGCATCGTACGCCAGGGCGGCCGCCTGCCGGTGAACCTCTCCGGCGGGCTCAAGGCCAAGGGGCATCCGGTGGGGGCCACCGGGGTCTCGATGCATGCCCTGGGCTTTGCCCAACTGGTCGGTAAACCCATCGGCCTGGGGGTGCCCGGTGCCGAGTTCGGCTTGCTGTTCAACATGGGCGGCATGGCGGTGGCCAACTACGCCAGCGTCCTGCAAGCGGTCAAGGTCTGAGGATGAACATCGCCCATTGGCTGCACGCTGCGGCCCAGCGCTGGCCGCGGCGGGCGGCGCTGTTCGAGGGGTGCCGCGAGGTTGCCGACTACCAGGCGTTCGCCGCCCAGGCCCGGACACGTGCCCTGCAATTGCGCCATGAGTACGGCATCGTGCCTGGTGACCGGGTGGCGTTGCTGATGAAGAACAGCTGCGGCTATCTCGAATTGCTGTATGCCATCTGGTGGAGCGGGGCGGTGGCGGTTCCGATCAACAGCAAGCTGCACGCACGGGAAGCGGCCTGGATAGCCGGCAATGCCGGGGCCCGGTTGGTCTATACCGATGAGGGCGAGGTCTTTGACCGCGCGTCGCTGCCGGCTGGCTGCCGTGAGCTGGCCGCGCCCGGGCTGGCCGATCCAGGCCAGCTGCCGGGCGATGAACTGCTGGCGCCGCACCCGCGGGAGGACAGCGACCTGGCCTGGCTGTTCTACACCTCCGGCACCACCGGGCGTTCCAAGGGGGTGATGCTGTCCCATGGCAACCTGATCGCCATGTCCTTGTGCTATCCGCTGGACGTCGATCCGGTGGCCGCAGATGACGCGGTGGTCTATGCCGCGCCGATGTCTCACGGCGCCGGCCTGTACAACTTCATCCATGTGCGCTGCGGCGCCCGGCACGTGGTGCCGGCGTCGCGGGGGTTCCAGGCGGCGGAGTTGTTCGAGCTGGCGCAGGCGCTGGGCCAGGTCAGCCTGTTTGCCGCGCCGACCATGGTCAAGCGCATGGTCGACCAGGCCCGGCAGCAGGGCTATTGCGGCGAAGGGATCAAGACCATCGTCTACGGCGGGGCGCCCATGTACCTGGCCGACCTCGCCGAGGCCCTGGACACCTTTGGCCCGCGCCTGGTGCAGATTTACGGCCAGGGCGAATGCCCGATGACCATCAGCGCGCTGTCGCGGGAGGCCATCGCCGACCGCGGGCATGCCGACTGGCCGGTCATTGCCGCCTCGGTCGGGCGTGCCCACGCCTGCGTCGAGGTGCGCGTGGTGGATGCGCAAGGCCTGCCCCTGGCCCCCGGCGAACCCGGGGAAATCGCCGTGCGCGGGGCGGCGGTGATGCAGGGGTACTGGGACAACCCGCAAGCCACCCAGGAGGCCCTGGTGGATGGCTGGCTGCGTACCGGCGACATAGGGTTCCTCAATGAACAGGGCTACCTGACCCTTACCGATCGCAGCAAGGATGTGATCATCTCCGGTGGCAGCAACATCTACCCGCGGGAAGTCGAGGAAGTGCTGATCCAGCACCCCGAGGTGTTCGAAGTGTGCGTGGTGGGGGAGGCCGATGCCCATTGGGGCGAGTCGGTGGTGGCCTTCGTGGTCCTGCGCACGCCCCACAGCCTCGATGCACAGGCGCTCAACGATTGGTTCCTGGCGCGCATGGCCTCGTTCAAAAAACCGAAGAAATACCTGTTTTGCGCCGAGCTGCCGAAGAACAGCTATGGCAAAATTCTCAAGACCCGCTTGCGTCAGTGGCTGCAAGACCCCACGGGGCCTTTGAGCAACCTCTGAAACACTGCATTTCATGGATAGCACTACGACAGGAGTCCCCACGATGGGTGTGTCATCTTTCAACTCCCAGCGCCAGCGGCGCCGGGCCTTCATCGGCGCCACTTCCGGCCACTTGATCGAGTGGTACGACTATGGCGTCTACGGTTTCCTGGCCTTGTACATCGGCAAGGCCTTCTTCGTCTCTGACGACCCCACCAGCAGCCTGCTGGCAAGCTTTGCGGCCTTTGCCTTGAGCTTCTTCATCCGGCCCCTGGGCGGCCTGTTCTTCGGCCCCCTGGCCGACAAGATCGGCCGGCGCAAGACCCTGATCACCGTGCTGGTGATGATGGCCGGCTCCACCTGCCTGCTGGGCCTGTTGCCAACCTACGCCAGCATCGGCATTGCCGCGCCGGTGATGCTGGTGCTGATCCGCTGTGTGCAGGGCTTCTCCGCCGGTGGCGAAATCGGCACCATCACCAGCTTCATTTCCGAATATGCCGGCCCCGGGCGCCGGGGGTTCGCCACCTGCTGGCTGATGGTCACCGCCGTGCTCGGCCTGCTCCTGGGCGGCGCCGTGGCCAACGGTATGACCTGGGCCCTGGGCGCCGACCTGATGCAGGACTGGGGCTGGCGGATCCCGTTCCTGATCGCTGGGCCGCTGGGCTTCATCTCGCTGTACATCCGCCTGAAGCTTGAGGACAGCCCGGAGTTCCTCGCCCTGGTAGAGGCCGGGCAGACCTCGAAGGCGCCGCTGCGCGAGGTCTGGCAGTGGAAGCGCTCGATTGCCCTGGTGTTCTTCATCATCACCCTGCACAGCTCGATCTTCTACCTGGTGCTGACCTTCGCCTCGACCTACATGTCCAACACCCTCAAGTTCGACAGCGGTACCACCTTGCTCTACGTGTTCGTCGCCAGCCTTTCGGCGGCGGTGGTCATGCCCTTCGGCGGCGCCTTCACCGATCGTTACGGGCGCAAGCCGTTCCTGATGGTGATCGGCACCCTGGCGACCCTGGCCATGTACTGGTTCTTCAAGGCCGCGCCCGGCGCCACCCCGGCCACCTTGTTCTGGCCGTTGATGGCCGTGGCGATCCTGTTCGGGCTGTACGCGTCCTCGACCTACGCGCTGATGAGCGAGCTGCTGCCAACGCGCATCCGCTCCACCGGCATCGCCGTGGCCTACAACATCCCGGTGGCGGTGTTTGGCGGCAGTGCGCCGCTGATTTCCACCTGGCTGATCAAGCTCACCGGCGACATCACCGCGCCCTGGTACTTCTACGTGGCGACCGGGGTCGCGTCGTTGCTGGCACTGGTGGTGCTGCGCAAGGAGGATTTCGTTGCGTGTGGCCATGACGTTCGGCACGAGGGTAGCGCGGCGGTGCCAGGGTTGGTGAATCTGCAGCCTTGAGCGCGTCGGTCGGCGCCAGCGTTGGCTGGCGCCGCCTGTCACAATCGAAGTTACGGTGGCGGCTGCAGCGGGAACTTCAGGGTACTGGGCAGGTCAATGGGGGCCCTGTATCGGCAATGCCGAGCAGCACTGTGGTCTGTTTACGCCAGTGCCGTCCGAGATCAGTCGAGTCCGCCCCCTGATGCCAACCAAGATTTTTCTCCCGGGTCTGATCCTGGTGTTCTGCGCCGTCGCGTCGCTTGGTTCGGTTGCGGCTGAGCGAAGAGCGCCAGCGCACAGTAACAGCGCATCAACCACCCTCATCGAAACCGCCTCGCGGCAATATGAAAATGGCCAGTTGGACCAAGCCGCTGCCACGCTGGAGCGAGCCCTGCATATCCAGCCGAACAATCCCGCTACGCTGCATTACCTTGGTGTCTTGCGTCTTCAGCAGGGGCAATACCAGCAGGCTGAAACCTTGGCGGTGCGCTCGAACATGCGGGTTGGTCGCAACGTCGAGTTACGCAACCGCAACTTCCAATTGATCCAGGCGGCGCAGCAGGCCGGGTCTTCGGGTATCCCGCCCAGCGTCAAGGCGGACCTGGTCGCAGCACAGAAGAGGCCGCAAGAGCAGGCGCAAAGGCGCAGCGAGGCAGCACTGGGCGTTGCCGAACAATCCACGCAGCCTGGGTACGATGCAGTGGTAATTCCCCGCAGCCATTTGCCGCCTCCGGGTAAATGCCGAATCTGGTTTCCTGATCGCCCGCCGGGGCATCAGCCCGCACCCGGCAAATGCAAGAAACTGCGGTATCGGGTTCCGTCAGGGGCTTACCTGGTGCACGGGTGAGTTTCTGCGTATCCAGGTCTGGCCGCCGCCGGCCGGTAGCGTTGCCGGCCACGTTGTGGGAGGGACAAAGCGGACGTTCATATCTATTCCACCTCACCGCTGTAGCAAATGCACTGTCATACCAACCAGCGCGCAGGCTAACAGCACTTGAATGACTCCCCGTTTGAAGCGAAACAAGGCGACGGCGGCACCGACCGCGATCAGCGCGGATGGCCAATCAAACGTGCCGTTGAAGCCGTTTGGCCAAAGCACGTGATAACCGAAGAACAGCGCCAGGTTGAGGATTACGCCTACCACTGCGGCGGTGATGCCGGTGAGCGGGGCGGTGAACTTCAGCTCGTTATGAGTCGACTCCACCAACGGCCCGCCAGCCAGGATGAAAAGGAAAGACGGCAGGAACGTAAACCAAGTGACGAGGCTGGCTGCGATTGCGCCGGCAAGGAAAGGCTGATCGGCACCAAACATTGGATTGAGATACCCGCCGACAAACCCCACAAATGCCACCACCATGATGAGTGGCCCAGGAGTGGTTTCGCCCAACGCGAGCCCGTCAATCATCTGGGTAGGCGTCAGCCAGCCGTAATGACCAACGGCACCCTGGTAGACGTAAGGCAACACCGCGTAGGCGCCGCCGAATGTCAGCAAAGCGGCTTTGGTGAAAAACCAGCCCATCTGGGTCAGGGTGCTGTCCCAGCCAAACGACCCTATCAATGCCCCCATTGGCAGTAGCCACAACCCGGCACCAATCAGCGCCAGGCGCAGTAGATGCGCCCAGCGAAAGCGCGCGTGCTCGGGCGTTGGCGTGTCGTCATCGATCAGGGCGGGGCCGTAATTGGCTTTCGCAGCACCATGCCCGCCGCCAATGACGAACTTGTCCGCGGCAAAGCGGCCACCGATATAACCAGTGATACCGGCAACCAGCACGATCACCGGGAACGGCACGTTAAGCGCAAAAATGGCCACGAAGGAGGCTGCGGCAATCGCCCAAAGCCAAGCGTTCTTCAGGGCCCGAGAACCGATCCGGTGAGCGGCGTGAACCACAATCGCCGTCACCGCAGGCTTGATACCGTAGAAGATCCCGGCCACCACCGGCACCTCGCCAAAGGCCACATAGACCCAGGACAATCCGATCAGGATAAAAAGCGACGGCAGCACGAACAGCGCCCCGGCAATCACTGCGCCCCAGGAGCGGTGCATCAACCAACCGATGTAAGTCGCAAGCTGCTGGGCCTCCGGGCCGGGCAGCAGCATGCAATAGTTCAGCGCGTGTAGAAACCGCTTTTCACTGATCCAGCGCCGACGCTCGACCAGCTCCTGGTGCATGATCGAAATCTGACCTGCCGGGCCGCCAAAGCTGATGAAGCCAAGTTTGAGCCAGAACAGCAATGCTTCAAACAAGCCGACAGGCGGCGGAGCAGCATGCGGCTGATCGCTGATTGCAGAGGTTGTATCAACCATTGGCAACATCCTCGCTTGCGAAAGCCGCCAGGAGGCCATCAAAGATGCCCCCGGCAACCTGGGTCAGTTGATCATCATCGAGAATACTTTCCCGCAATCCGGTGAGGACACGCTCAATCCCTGGGGCTTCAACGGGCTGGCTCCCCCCCACGTCCAGGTAGTGAACGACGGCGGCAAGTCGCGATAGCCCCGATACTTCAAGGGCAAAGCTGGCAATGAGGGTCTCGAAGGAGACTCGCTGGCCGGTGTGGCTGAACTGCGCCCCATCGAAATCGAAGCCGAGCGCATCGCCAGGACAGTCCTTCGGGCTATCCAGCCAGATGATTTTGGCGTCCGTATCGATAAAGCGGCGGATCAACCAGGCGCAGGCAAGCCGGTCTACCCACGGGCGCTTTCGGGTCGCCCATTTACGCCCTTGAAACGCGCTGCGATCAAGAACGATGATCGGCTGTTCATAGGCTGTCGGCTCGTCGGCAGACAGCGCTCGACTGATTGCCGTCTCCAGGTCTTGAAGCGCTGAGTCGGCCTGGGCTTTGGGTGCGCCAGGGAAAAAATCGATGGTCGTCAACTGGCCATAGGCCTTCCTGAGCTTTCTCACCTGCCGCGCTACTTGAAGTGCATTGTCCTGAGTCAGCGCTGCTCGGCAGCCAGCAATGTCTTCCAGCAGCTTGGTGTAGTCATCGCTTCGGTCGAACAGCGCACTGAAGCGTTCTTCCGGCGCCGAAAACGTCAGCAAGTATGCCGTGCCATTGAGGCTAAGTACGTCTCGCTCAACCGTCTCGAATGCATCTTTGCTCACGCTGAACTCGGGGAGCAGATAGACACCGTCGCGCAAAACCGTCGCGCCTGAAGACTTCAGGGTCCTCCAGGCACGCATTCGCTCGGTCGCATTCGCTGTTGGTAGACCAAGAATCAATAGCGACCAACCGACCATGTAGATCTCTCAACAATTAACGTCATGTACTCTACATTAAACTCGATCAGGCCGAAGTCAATCTCATCCTGCCGGGATAACCAGGGCGGGCGGGAAAAAACGTGGTGTATGCGCCGTGCGAGCGCAGCAGTTCATCCGCGTTCATCAGCCAATCAGCTGCATGTACTCTTGCAACGGTGAATCCGCTCCGCTCACTGGGCTCGTAAACGCTACGCTTGATCATTGGCTGACTATTGCCCAATGCTTTAGTCCAGTTCAGGGCCGTTCTGCAAGACGCATGGGTGGTAAGGGCATTGAGGACGCTATGACTGACCGCGAACAACTTCATCGAGATGGCTATGTGCTGCTCCGTCGAGCAATCCCGGACGAGTGGCTGGGTGACCTTCGTGCAGTGTTCGATGCGGGGGTGAAGCCATCGGGCCAATGGCCAGTGCCGCGTGGCATGGGCTGGCGCCATTCGCTGTTGGACACAGACTCGACGGTTCAGGCTGTGTGTCGCCTGCCGCGGGTGCTGGCGGCGGTTGGTGAGTTGATCGGAGAACGGTTCTTCCTCTCGCAGGTGGAGGGTCGCGAACCCCTTGCAGGTGACGGTCATCAGCAGCTGCACCGCGACTTGTCGGCCCAACGGCCAGGCGACATAGTGAGCGCGCTGGCTTATTTCGACGATTATGGTCCCGAGAACGGCGCGACACGTATCGTCCCCGGCAGCCATCGCCCTGGGCAGGGAGAGCCGCCATTCGACTTCAGTGACGAGTCCCGGTCTGTGCAGCTTTCAGGCTCCGCTGGCGACATCCTGGTGTTTGATGTCGATTTGGTGCATGCGGGCAGTCTGAACTCAATCGGCGCACGCCGTCGCTCCCTCCTGATTAGCTACTTTTCTGAGCTTCTGTACGCGTCACACCTGGAAACAGTGAGCCTGCGAAGTGTTCGGATGGACACGACCGATCGGTTCGATCCTTCGGACTTTGCCTTTGGGGCTATATAACCTGACCTATCTGACGCAAAAGCCAGTTATCCCTGGCAACGCAGACGGCCCGATGCGCTTGGCTATTGGTCCAGCAGCGGTGCCAGCAGTGCACACATGCCGCGCCAGTGCGAACCCTCCCAGTAAACCCGTTGGCAGGCGTCGCAGCGCAGGAATTGCGAATAGAGGGCGCCAATGCGTGGCGGCACCTGCGGCCGGGCCAGTTCCGGGCTGATCTCGTGCAGCGGCTGGTTGCAGTGAAGGCACAGGCTGAATGGCCGCGCGCTACGCGCCAGGTCGAGGCGCTCGTACAATTCGCGCAGTTGCAGCGACGGCTTCAGGGCATGCACGTAACAGCCGTGGCTGATGATCCGCCGCTTGAGGAGTTCGCGGTCGCGGGTTAGCACGATGCGTCCTTGCTGCGCAGCGATCTCGGCAATCTCGGCGTCCTCGAAGCCATTGTCGTAGAGCGTGTCGAAGCCACTCATGCGCAGCAGGCTGGCCAGCCCGCCAAGGTGCGCATCAGCGATGAAGCGCAGCACCCGTAAAGGTTGCGCACGAACCTGTAGCAGCGGGCTGATGTCCAGCGCTTCGAACTTGGGATACACCGCAAGCCGGTCGCGGTCGAAGACCACCCGCTCGAAGCCCACTGACTCGTCGTTGAGCAGCACCAGCTCGACCTCGGTGTGCGGTATCCCAAGCGCCTCGATCATGTGCTTGACCGTGGCCCCGCGCGCGCACTCGCAGGTGAAGGACTGTCGCCGCCGTTCGGCCGGCAGGAAATCGTTGAGCTCTTCGTAGAAGCGGAAGGTTGCACTGGTCATGCTGATCAGTATGGCAGGGCTGCAGGATGAGCGCGTCGAGCCCGGTCAACGACTATCCGGATCCCCTCATTCAGCAACGGAACAGGCGACGCACGCCTTGGTCGCCCGTTCTCCCTCCCAGGTAGGCTGAAACTCCCATGTTGCCTAGGAGTATCGGCCGATGCGCAATCCCCGGCGCTCGTTCACAGTGGTGGATGGTAGCAGTAAAGGTCCACGCTCCGGCCTCTGGGGCCGGGATTGCTCGGGAGAAAGCCATGACTATCCGCAAAAAAATCGCATCGCCGACGAGCGACCTTACCGATGACACGGATGCCAACCTGTTTCCCATCACGATCGCCTCCACCAACCCGACAGACGCCACCCCCGCCAGCACTGCCATCACCACCGCCTGCGCCCTGAGCGTCGAGGCGACAGGGGTGAACGTTTCGCTGGACGAAACCGCCGGGTTGCAAAACAGCACGGCCACCGCAAGCCCTGCGGGAGACGCTGACGACCATGACCTTCTGATCTCGGCGCTGCCCTCGGTCTTCGCTACCCGCTTGACCGCGCTGGGGGCCGGTACCGTAACAGGTGCAGCCCTGAGTGGTTATACAGGTGCGGTGGGCAACACCGGCAGTGATGCGTTCACCATCACCGCTGCACCCGGCGGCAGCGTTACCGATGTCAGCTTCACCGACAGCCTGGGCGCACCGCTCAATGGCCTGGACAGCGGACTCGATACCCTCGATGGCACCAGCATCCTTCTCTATACCGATACCAACAACAACATCCTGCTGGGCCGAGCCGGGGGCCCAGCCGGCGCAATCGTGTTCGCGGCCTACATTGAAGAAACCGGATCGCCGGTCACCGGCGGCAAGATCTGGACCGTGGAATACCAGCCGCTCAAGCATCCGGATGCCAGTAACCCGGACGATGCCCTCAACCTGCTGGACAAGGTGTTCATCGGCGCCAGCCAGGACCTGGGATTCAGCCTGGCCAATGCGCCCTCCGGGCAGAACCTGTTCCTGATGTTCACGACGGCGAACCCGACCGTGGTTGACGACGGTGGGGTCCTGCGGATCACGGATCCGACCGTTATCGCCACCGGCAAGGACCCCGCCGACCAGTCAAGCGGCGCCAATATAACGACGGGCGACACGATCAACACCAGCCAGGGGGGTGGCCCGACCACCTTTGGCACCAACAATCAGATGATCGTGGAGCAGGAAGGCATCCGTTTTTCGTTCGTCACCGGTGCCAGGCAGAATGTGACCGTTCCCAACCTTAGTCAGAACGAAGCAGATGTTGAAGCCAACATCGACTTTACCGACGTCTTCAATACGAGGTCGGCCGCGTTCGACGTCGTGCAGTTGCAAAGCGGCAATAGCGCGGTGGTAAAAATCAGCGCATTCAGCACCGCTGCTGAACCTGGCGTGAATTTCATCAACGGTTATGCCAATGATGCGTCGGTTGCAATCAGCAATGTTCGCGTCATCAACATCAGCACCGGGCTTGTGATCGAGAACTCTGACGGCTCGGTGAATGATCCGGCCATTGTCATCAGCTTTGCTTCCGGGGTTGCCACCATCACCGGCGTTAAGGCCGGCTACCAGATTGAGTACACCACAACGGCCGACCACAACCGCGTGCTCATCGAGAATGGCGCGGCCATCGACGCCAAGGGCAATAACCACGCCGAT
>NZ_JH650767.1:94752-179693 GCF_000259195.1 Pseudomonas donghuensis | reverse complement strand
TAGGAGCGGGCTTGCCCCGCGATGCTGTTCAATCACCCAGATCAATAGTACTGGGCCACCCGAACGGCTCCCCCTATCCTCAGGCGCATTCCCCATTCCCTGGAGCGCCCCATGTCCGCCAACGCACTCTTCACTCCCTTCCAACTGGGTACCCTCGCGCTGCCAAGCCGGGTGGTCATGGCACCGATGACCCGTACCTTCTGCCCTGGCGGCGTACCGCACGCGCAAGTGGTGGAATACTACCGCCGCCGCGCCGCGGCAGGCGTCGGCCTGATCATCACTGAAGGCACCACGGTCGGCCACAAAGCCGCCAATGGCTACCCGAATGTGCCGCGTTTTTACGGGGAAGACGCCCTGGCCGGCTGGAAAAAAGTCGTCGAAGCCGTGCATGCCGAAGGCGGACGCATCGTTCCGCAGCTCTGGCACGTGGGTAGCGTGCGCCGCCTGGGCACCGAGCCGGATGCCAGCGTGCCGGGCCATGGTCCGAGCGAGAAGCTCAAGGATGGCCAGGTGGTGGTGCACGGCATGACCAAGGCCGATATCCGTGAAGTGATCGAGGCTTTTGCTCAGGCTGCCCGCGACGCCCAGGCCATTGGTATGGACGGTGTCGAGATCCATGGCGCCCATGGCTACCTGATCGACCAGTTCTTTTGGGACGCCAGCAACCAGCGCAGCGACGAGTATGGTGGCGACCTGGCTGGCCGTTCGCGATTTGCCATCGAGCTGATTGAGGCGGTGCGCGCGGCGGTGGGCCCGGACTTCCCGATCATTTTCCGCTTCTCGCAGTGGAAGCAGCAGGATTACAGCGCGCGCCTGGTGCAGAGCGCCGAGGCGCTGGGGGCGTTCCTGCAGCCGTTGGTCGACGCCGGTGTGGATATCTTCCATTGCTCGACCCGGCGCTTCTGGGAGCCGGAGTTCGAAGGCTCGGACCTCAACCTGGCCGGCTGGACCCGCCAGCTCACCGGCAAGCCGACCATCACCGTCGGTAGCGTCGGCCTGGATGGCGAGTTCCTGCAGTTCATGGTCGCCACCGACAAAGTGGCACAGCCGGCTAGCCTTGAGAACCTGCTCAAGCGCCTGAACAACGACGAGTTCGACCTGGTGGCGGTCGGCCGGGCGCTGCTGGTGGACCCAGACTGGGCAGCCAAAGTGCGTGATGGCCGCGAGCAGGACATCCTGCCGTTCAGCCGTGAGGCGTTGACGACTCTGGTTTGATTGCAAGTGCTGCCGGGCTCGGGCGCGCAACGTTGCCCTGGCCCTGGCCCTGGCGGCAGGCTGCCTGCAAGTGCGCTTCGAACTGCTCGACAATCGCCGGCCAGCCCTGGCGGCTGGCGTGCTGGCGGGCATTGAGGCGCACCCGGCGCAGGGTTTCCGGCTCTTCCAGCAACCAGGCGGCGGCATCGATAAAGGCCGCTTCGTCACCCGGCATGGCCAGTGCGCCGCTGTGCCCGTGGCGGATGTGCTGGGCTGCTGCCGCTTCATCGTAGGCGACCACGCCCAGGCCTGAAGCCAGGGCTTCAAGCACCACATTGCCGAAGGTTTCGGTCAGGCTGGGAAACAGGAACACATCCCCCGAGGCATAGTGCTCGGCCAGCGTTTCGCCACGCTGGGCGCCGCAGAACACTGCGCCCGGCAGGTGTTGTTCAAGCATGCTGCGCTGGGGCCCGTCACCCACTACGATCAGCTTGATGCGCCGCTGTGGATACTGCTGCTGCAGGGCCTCCAGGCACGGCTGGAGCAAACCGAGGTTCTTCTCGGCGGCCAGGCGCCCGACATGCAGCAGGGCGATATCGTCATCGCCCAGGCCCCATTGTTCACGCAACGCCTGATTGCGCCGTGCCGGGTTGAACAGCTGGCTGTCGACCCCGCGGGCCATCAGGCTGAGATTATCGAAGCCGCGCCGTTCCAGCTCCAGGCGCTGGCTGAGGCTGGGCACCAGGGTGGTGTGGGTGCGCCGGTGGAACCAGCGCAGGTAGTGGGTCAGCAGGCGCGCCAGCAGGCCCAGGCCGTACTCGCTGGAGTATTGCTGGAAGTTGGTGTGAAAACCGCTGACCACAGCAATCCCCAGGCGCCGCGCGGCGCGCAGGGCGCTCAGGCCCAGCGGGCCTTCGGTGGCGATGTACAGCACGTCGGGGCGTTGCCGGCGCCAGCGGCGGATCAACTTGTGCATCGACACCTGGCCCCACTGCAAACCCGGATACCCCGGCAACGGCCAGCCCCGGCACAACAGCAGGTTTTCATCGCTGGCAGAGGGCTGTTCGGCCAGTTGCCGCGGGCGCACCAGCTCGACCCGGTGACCGCGCGAGCGCAAGCCATCGCTGAGGCGGCCAAGGGTATTGGCCACGCCGTTGATTTCCGGTGGGAAGGTTTCACTGATCAGGGTGACATGCAGGGACGGTGTGCTCATGAAGCCAGTGTCGACCGCCCGGATTGCCGCTCTGTGACCAATAAATGACAGATCGATGACGCCTGATTGCCGGCGGTTTTCAGCGCTTAAATATTTCCCAGCAAGTGACTCAAGATTGCCTGGCCAGCAGCCGATGCAGAGGCATTCGAATGACTGGTTTCGCTCCGGGAGAGCGTCATGTTCAACAGCAAACTCAAGAAAGAAATCCTCCAGCTGCGTGAAGACCTGCAGTCCATGGAACAGGTCAAAAGCAGCCTCGACAGCGAGATGCTGGTGTTGCAACTCGACCCTCAAGGGCGAATCGAATCGGTCAACAGCAACTTCGAAAAAGAGATGCTCTATAGCGGCCATCAACTGATTGGTCGCAACATCGAGGAAATCGTTCCCCCGCACGTCAAGCAGCTCGACTTTTACCAGCGCATGAAGCACGCCATCACCCGTGGCGAGCACCTCAATGGCGCCTTCCGCCTGCTGCGCGGCAATGGCCAGGAAGCCTGGTTGCGGTCGATCCTGCAGCCGGTGAAAAACAGCGAAGGGCGGATCAAGTACTTCTCCCTGCATTCGAGCGACCTGACCCGCACCATCGAAACCTCCCGCGAGCACGAAAGCCTGATCAAGGCGCTGATGCGCTCCACGGCGGTGATCGAGTTCAACCTCAATGGTGAAGTGCTGACCGCTAACGACCGCTTTCTGCAGACCATGGGCTATAAGCTCGATCAGGTTGTGGGCAAGCACCACCGCTTGTTCTGCGAGCCTGAGGAGTACAACTCGGTGGCCTATCAGGCCTTCTGGGACAAACTGCGCCATGGTGAGTTCGTCGCCGAGCGCTTCAAGCGGATCGATGCCCATGGCCGTGTGGTGTGGCTGGAGGCGTCCTACAACCCGATCATCGATGCCCACGACGTGCTCTACAAAGTGGTCAAGTTCGCCACGGTGATCACCGACCAGGTCAACCAGGAAACCGCCGTAGCCCAGGCTGCCGACATCGCCTACAACACCTCGCTGGAAACCGACGCCTGTGCACGCAAGGCCACCGAGGTGGTGACCCAGACCGTGGACGTCATGCGCGGCCTGGAAACCTACATGCAGGAAGCCGCCGAAGGCATCGAGGCGCTGGACAAGCAGTCGCAGGTGATCGGTTCGATCATCAAGACCATCAGCGACATCGCCGGGCAGACCAACTTGCTGGCCCTCAACGCCGCCATCGAAGCCGCCCGTGCCGGCGAGCAGGGGCGCGGCTTTGCCGTGGTTGCCGACGAGGTCCGGCAACTGGCCTCGCGCACCAGCACCGCCACCGAAGAAATCGCTCGCGTGGTGCAGCAGAATGAGCAATTGGCCAAGGCGGCGGTGGATATCATCGACAGCAGCAAGCGCCAGGCCGAGCAGGGCCTGTCCCTGGCCGGGCAGACCGGTACGGTGATCGTCGAGATTCAGGACGGTGCGCAGAAGGTAGTCAATGCGGTGGGGCAGTTCTCCAACCAGCTGTCGAACTGATGGCTGCGCCGCGTAGCCGGGCGGCTACGCGGCCAGGGCTCAGGTGCGTTCGCGCACCCAGAACAGCGTGGCGCCGGCCACTGCGGCCGGCATCATCAGGATGTTGAGGAAGGGCACCAGCAACACCAGGTACACCGAACCGCCAAAGCCCAGGCTCTGCCAGCGTTTTTCGCGCAGCCAGGCGAGCATGTCCTGCCAGCTCATCTTGTGGTTATCCGCCGGGTAGTCGATGTACTGGATAGCCATCATCCAGATACCGAACAGCAGCCACAGCGGCGCGGCGATGATGTTCACCACCGGGATCAGCGAGAGGATGAACAGGCCGATCGCCCGTGGCAGGAAGTAGCCGAGCTTGCGCGCCTCGCGACCGAGGGTGCGTGGCACCATGGCCATGAGCTCCGCCCAGCTGAAGGCCGGGAAGTCATCGGTGCCGCGCACCACCACTTCGACCTTTTCCGCCAGGAAACCATTGAACGGCGCGGCAATGACGTTGGCCAGCATGGTAAAGGTGAAGAACACCATCAGCCCGACCAAAACCACGAACAGCGGCCACAGCACGTAGTTGAGAAAGCTCAGCCAGCTCGGCAGGCTGGGCATCAGCGAATCGACCCAGAGGCTGAACTGATGGCCGGCAAAGTAGATCAGGCCGACGAACAGCAGCAGGTTGACCGCCAGCGGCAGCAACACGAACAGGCGCAGGCTCGGGCTCAGGACCAGTTTCAGCCCTTCGCGCAGGTACTGTGGGCCAGAGAGGACAGGGGCTTGCATAAAGGGGAAGGCTCCGGGTAAAGGCAAACGCGCTGACCTTACCGAGTTTGTGCGCCTGGCGAAAGCGCGGTGCAGAGCGAGAAACGGGCTGTAACAAAACCTCGGCAGCATCCCGGGCAGGGCTTCATAGATAAACCACGAGCGCTTTTGTTGATAAATAGAGCAGGCCTATAAGGTGGATTGTCTAAGGATATTTCCTTAATCTCTGCCACCTCGCTAAAGTGCGCACATCTTTTCAACGCCTTCGAATTCTGATTTTCAAGGAGTTTCCATGAGCATTCTGGTCAACAAGCAAGCCCCTGATTTCGATGCGGCGGCGGTGTTGGGCGACGGTTCGATCGTCGATAGCTTCAAGCTTTCTTCCCTGCGCGGCAAATACGTCGTGCTGTTCTTCTGGCCGCTGGACTTCACCTTTGTCTGCCCGTCGGAAATCATTGCCCACAACAATCGCATGGACAAGTTCCGCGAGCTGGGTGTGGAAGTGGTCGGTGTGTCCATTGACTCGCAGTTCACCCACCACGCCTGGCGCAGCACCCCGGTCGAGAAGGGCGGCATCGGCGCGGTCGAGTTCACCATGGTGGCCGACGTCAAGCACGAGATTACCCGTGCCTACGGTATCGAGCACGATGACGGCGTGGCCCTGCGTGCCTCGTTCCTGATCGACCAGCAAGGCGTTGTCCAGCACCAGGTGGTCAACAACCTGCCGCTGGGCCGCGAAGTCGACGAGATGATCCGCCTGGTCGAAGCCCTGCAGTTCACTGAACAGCACGGTGAAGTCTGCCCGGCCGGCTGGCGCCCTGGCCAGAAAGGCATGAAGGCCGACGCCAAGGGCGTTGCCGACTACCTGGCCGAGAACGCCGCCAGCCTGTAAGGCTGCGATTCAACGTTTTTCAGGACCTGCGGCCAAAAGCCTTCCCCAAGTGCTTCGCAGGTTCTTTTTTATTCCAGCCGGTGATCCCGGCGATACGATGCGGGCAATTGAACGCCCGCTCGACAGGAGTGTGACATGTCTGAAGTACGTCATTCGCGAGTGATTATTCTCGGTTCCGGCCCTGCCGGTTACAGCGCTGCCGTGTACGCCGCGCGCGCCAACCTCAAGCCGCTGCTGATCACCGGCATGCAGGCCGGCGGCCAGCTGACCACCACCACCGAAGTCGACAACTGGCCGGGCGACGCCCACGGCCTGACCGGCCCGGCGCTGATGCAACGCATGCAGGAACACGCCGAGCGTTTCGAGACCGAAGTGGTGTTCGACCACATCAATGCCGTTGACCTGGCCAGCAAGCCGTTCACCCTCAAGGGCGACAGCGCCACCTACACCTGCGATGCATTGATCATCGCCACCGGTGCCAGCGCTCGCTACCTGGGCCTGCCATCGGAAGAAGCGTTCATGGGCAAGGGCGTTTCCGCCTGCGCGACCTGCGACGGCTTCTTCTACCGCAACAAGCCGGTGGCCGTGGTCGGTGGGGGTAACACCGCTGTTGAGGAAGCCCTGTACCTGGCCAATATCGCCAGCAAGGTCACCCTGGTTCACCGCCGCGAGACCTTCCGCGCCGAGAAGATCCTGGTCGACAAGCTCAACGCCCGCGTGGCCGAAGGCAAGATCGAGCTGAAACTCAACGCCACCCTGGACGAAGTGCTGGGTGACAATATGGGGGTCACCGGCGCGCGTCTGAAGAACAACGACGGCAGCTTCGACGACATCAAGGTCGATGGCGTGTTCATCGCTATCGGTCACACCCCGAACACCTCGCTGTTCGAAGGCCAGCTGACCTTGAAAGACGGCTACCTGGTGGTGAATGGCGGCCGTGACGGCAACGCCACTGCGACCAACGTTGAAGGTGTGTTCGCTGCCGGTGACGTGGCTGACCATGTTTACCGTCAGGCCATTACCTCGGCCGGTGCCGGTTGCATGGCGGCGCTGGATGTCGAGCGCTACCTGGACGGCCTGCAGAACGCAGCGCTCTGATAGAGTCAATCTAAAAAAAACCGGCCCTAAGGCCGGTTTTTTTATACCTGCAGTCAGCCTCAGAGGCTAAGGCGCATCGACAGATCCACCGCCTTTACATCCTTGGTCATCGCCCCGATCGAGATGTAGTCCACACCCGTTTCAGCAATCACCCGCAGGGTGCTTTCAGTCACGCCGCCACTGGCTTCAAGCTTGGCCTTGCCGCCGTTCAAGCGCACCGCTTCGCGCATGTCGTCCAGGCTCAGCTCATCGAGCATGATGATGTCGGCGCCCGCATCCAGGGCTTCTTTGAGCTCGTCCAGGCTTTCTACCTCGATCTCCACCGGTTTGCCTGGGGCAATGCGGTGGGCGGCGGTGATTGCCTCGGCGATACCGCCACTGGCGGCGATGTGGTTTTCCTTGATCAGGAACGCGTCGTACAGGCCAATGCGGTGGTTGTGGCAACCGCCGCAGGTGACCGCGTATTTCTGCGCCAGACGCAAGCCGGGCAGGGTCTTGCGGGTGTCGAGCAACTTGACCTGGGTGTCGGCGACCTTGTCGGCGAGAAATTGCGCGTGCGTGGCAACGCCCGACAGCATCTGCAGGAAGTTCAGCGCCGAGCGCTCGCCACTGAGCAGCGAACGCGCCGGGCCTTCAAGGTTGAACAGCACCTGGTTGGCGCTGGCGCGGTCGCCATCCTTGACCTGCCAGTGCACCGCCACCCGCGGGTCGAGCTGACGGAACACCGCATCGACCCAGGCCGTGCCGGCAATCACGCAGTCGTCGCGGGTAATGATGGTGGCCTTGGCCAGGCGCTCGGCCGGGATCAACTGGGCGGTGATGTCGCCGCTGCCGATGTCTTCGAGTAACGCACGGCGCACGTTGGCTTCGATTTCGGCGGTCAGGTCGGCGAGGCGTAAATTCGGCATGGCGGGCTCCACAAGCTAAGTGCCCGGGATTATAGGGCAGGGCAGCCTGCGCTTGCAGCAAACACTGCAGGGGTGGCCAACGCTTGACCTTTGGTCAGGCCGAATGAGCGTTTTACCCGGACCTGGGTCTATCGGCAGCGGCGTGCCGTGCACTGGCGAGTGAAGGGTTTTTACTCGATAATGCGCCTTGTATTTGGCGTCATAGCTTTGACGAGCGTTCAAGCGCTCAAAACCGAACCGGCAAGGAGACCAGGATGCACAACGACGGGAAGGTGGTGCCGATCAAGGCCATCACCGAACAGGCGCACAATGCGCCCCTCGCTCGTCTGCCGGTGGTGCTTCTTCAGGTCCGTGACAAGGCCGCGCTGCAGCTGCGCCAAAGCCTGCAGGCGCTATTCGACAACGCTGACGATACGCTGTTCGAGATGGCCGACAAGGCCGCCAACAATGTTGAACAGAACATCCTTTTCGAAGCCATGCGCGACCTGCGCCTCAAGCGCAAGAACATCGAGCGCGGCTATCTCGACCACTTCTATGAAGCCTTCGTGCAGATCGGTCAGTCCGATGCACTGCCGGCCCTGCGTAGCGATGCCTGCGAGCGCCTGACCCTGGTGGCCAACGATGAGCTGGAGCGCAACATGGCCCTGGATGCCATGGTCGCGCGGGTACTGGCGCGCGACGGCATCGCCCTGAACCAGTTGACCTTGCGCTTCGGCGCCCTGTTGGGCCAGACGCTGGACGATGCGTGCAACCCGCTGGGCCCGGCGATGCTCTGTGATTATTTTTTGCGCGCCGGGCGCAGCCTGGGAGTGGGGATCAAGGTCAAACTGATCATTCTCAAGCTGTTCGAGCGTTATGTGCTGCAGGATGCCGACCCGTTGTACGGCGAAGCCAACCAGTTGTTGATCGCCACCGGCGTGCTGCCCGAGCTCAAGGCCGTGCCGCGACGCCGGGCTCGGGAGCGGCCACTGGCCGAATGCGAGCCGTCGGCCAGCCAGGGCGACAGCAAACCGCACAGCAACCCGCTGGATGCCAACGGCCAGGCGGTGTTCGCCTCGCTGCAGGCCTTGCTCTCGCCGGTACGCGGGCGTGTTGCCCCGCGCCTTGAGGCCTGCGAGCAGGTGCAGGCGATCAGCACCCGTGACCTGTTGCGCCTGCTCTCGCACCTGCAGCACTACGTGCCGCCTACCTCTGAGAGTGACGATTTCGACCTGCACCAACAGCTGCAACAACTGCTGACCCGGGTCAGCGTCAAAAGCGGCACCTACCGCAAGATCGAGGTGGTCGACGAGGATGTCATCAACCTCATTGCCATGCTCTTCGAGTTCATCCTTGGCGATCGCAACCTGCCGCACTCGCTGCGAGCCCTGATTGGTCGCCTGCAGATCCCGATGCTCAAGGTGGCGGTGCTCGACAAGAGCTTCTTCAGCCGCAGCAACCACCCGGCCCGGCGCTTGCTCAACGAGATTGCCACGGCGGCCATGGGTTGGGGAGCCAGCGATGATTGCCAGCGCGACAGCCTGTACCTGCGGGTGGAAAAAATCGTTCAGCGCCTGCTCAGCGACTTTGTCGATGACCCGGCGATCTTCTCTGAACTGCTCGCCGAGTTTCTTGCCTTCAGCAGTGACGAGCGACGCCGCAATGAGTTGCTTGAGCAGCGCACCCGCGATGCCGAAGAAGGCCGCGCACGTACCGCACTGGCGCGTCAGCGGGTGCAGCAGGAATTCAATCAGCGCCTGCTTGGCCGTTCGTTGCCGCGGGTGGTGGTGCGTTTTCTCGAACAGGCCTGGAGTCAGGTGCTGTTGCTCGCCTGTCTCAAACACGGCGACACCTCTCGCCAATGGCTTGAAGCGCTGGAAACCATGGATGAACTGATCTGGAGCGTGCAGCCGCACAGTGACGAGCAGGCACGCCTGCGCCTGCTGGAACTGGTGCCGGGGCTACTCAAGGCGTTGCGCGATGGCCTCGCCGGCGCCGCGTTCGATCCCTTTGCCACCAGCGAGTTCTTCGCCCAGCTCGAAACCCTGCATGTGCAGCTGTTCGATACCGCGGTGGAGGGCGGGCGCGTTATCCCTGTCAATGCCAGCGAACGGGTGCTGGTGCTCGATGAAATCGTCTTGCGTGCCCCCGAAGGCGGTGAGTCGGAAGCTTCCCTGGTGCGCCTGGCCGATGACGACCCGGCGTTGTTGCAGGTCGAGCGTCTGCGTATTGGCGCCTGGGTCGAGTTGATCGGCGACGATGAAGTGCAGCGCTGCAAGCTGATTGCCCAGATCGACAGCACCGACCGTTTTATTTTCGTCAACCGTACCGGGCTCAAAGTCCGCGAATGGTCGCGCATGGCCCTGGCCGTGGCCTTGCGCCGCGGCCATGTACGCTTGCTGGACGACACCCTGTTGTTCGACCGGGCACTGGACTCGGTGCTCAGCCAGTTGCGTCAGGCGCAGGCACGCTAGATTCCTACGCGTTTTAACGATGCAACTATAGCCACCACGGGGCATACTGAGCCGGTGCCCCCGTGTCTCAGGATTTTCTATGCAACTGGACCGCGCTACTGGCTGGTTCGCCGGCGTCTGCCATTGTCCTTCGCCCAATTGCAATGCCCGCGCCGAAGGCGAAGTCATCTCCCTGCTGGTTATCCACAACATCAGCCTGCCGCCGGCGCAATTTGGTACCGGTAAGGTCCAGGAGTTCTTCCAGAACCGGCTGGATGCCAGCGAGCACCCCTATTTCGAAGGCATCAAGCACCTGCGCGTGTCGGCGCATTTCCTCATCGAACGTGACGGCAAGGTCACGCAGTTTGTCTCCTGTCTGGAGCGTGCCTGGCATGCCGGGGTGTCCTGTTTCGAGGGGCGCGAGGCGTGCAACGACTTTTCCATCGGCATCGAGCTTGAAGGCACTGACGAGCTGCCCTTCACCGATGCCCAGTACCAGGCACTGCAAGCATTGACCCGGCAGATCCAGGACGCCTGGCCGGCCATTGGCACTGAACGGATTCAGGGCCACAGCGACATTGCTCCGGGACGCAAGACCGACCCCGGTGGCGCTTTTGACTGGCTGCGCTACCGCGCAAGCCTCAAGGACAAGGAGGACGAAGCATGAGTTTTCTGGTGTTGTTGCTGGTGTTGTGGTTCGAGAAATTCTCGGCCCTGCGCCAGCGTCTGCAACGCGACGGTTTTTATGTCACCGAACTTACCCGCCTGGAGCGTGACGGCAGGCGCCATCCCTGGTGGGTGCTGACCATCCTGGTGTTGCTGCCGGTGGCCTTGCTGGCCTTGCTGCTGCACGTGCTGGAGCCGGTGGCCTATGGCTTGCTGGCCTTGCCGGTGCACCTGCTGGTGCTGATCTACAGCCTCGGCCGGGGCGACATCAAGGCCGCCCAAGGGCCGTTTCGCGATGCCTGGCGGCGCGGTGACGAGCAAGCAGCGGTGCATGTCGCCGAGCGCGACCTGGGTTTGACCGCCGACAATGCCCAGGCCCTGCTGGAGCGGGTGCAGGGCAACCTGTTGTGGCAGGCCTACCAGAGCTTTTTTGCGGTGATTTTCTGGTACTTCCTCCTCGGCCCGGCCGCAGCCCTGGCGTATCGGCTGCTGGCACTGACCGCCGAGCATGGGCGTACCCCTGTGCTGCGCGACCATGCCTTGCAACTGCGCCACGCCTTTGACTGGGCGCCGGTGCGCGTGCTGGGCGTCAGCTTCGCCCTGGTCGGCAACTTCGTTGCAGTCAGCCGGGTGATGTTGCACGAACTGCTGAACTGGCACATCAGCGCGGCCGGCTTGATCGACTCGGTCGGCCGCGTCGCCGCTGAACTGCCCGGCAACGCGTCGGCAGGCCCCGATGGCCTGCTCGGCCTCGACAACCTGTGGGAGCTGCTGCTGCGCTCGGCAGTGCTCTGGTACGCCTGTTTCGCCCTGTGGACCGTACTCGGCTAAAGCCCATCGCGGAGCGGCCGTTGGTCGCTCCGCTGCCGGTTAACCTTAAGTTACAAACCCCCGATCCGATATGCGCTATACAGGTGTTGCTGAATACGTTCGGTGGCCTTGTGCCACTGTGGGGGCGCAAACCGCAATCGCGGGGCAAGCCCGCTCCTACAGAGGATGGTGCAAAGGCAGGAACCGTAAAAACAATAAGAATCGGAGGGCACCACCCTTGAAGAGCCTGTTGTATCCGGCCATCGCGCTGATGAACCGCCTGAGCTTCGGGATGAAGTTCAGCCTGATCAGTATTCTGTTTTTCCTGCCCATGCTGGTCACCAACTACTACCTGGTCCGCGATTCCTATGCGCAGTTCCATGCCACCCGCACCGAACTGCAGAGCCTGGAACTGCTCGGCAGCAGCCTGGCCTTGCGCGGTGACGTGGAAACCCTCGGCAACCTGGTGCAGATCAACGCCGTGCTCGGTCAGTCGGGCAAGGCCGAGGATGTCGAGGCGCAGATCGCCAGCGTCGAGCAACAGGTGCAGAGCCGCTTGTCCGGCTTGATTGCAGTGAGCGGTGACGAGGCCCAGGCCAAGGCTTTCGATGGCAAGCGCGCCGAGATGCTCGAGACGCTCAAAACCGCCCAAAGCGAGACCTCGCTGTTGAGCAAGGTGGCGCTGTTCGACAAGCTGCTGGGCCAGGCCCAGGTACTGAGCAAGGTGATTGCCAGCCAGGCCGGGCTCAGCCAGGACAGCGACTCGGCGATCCGCCAGCTGAGCGAACTGATGACCACGGTGACCCCGCAAGTTACCCAGACGCTCGGCGAAGGGCGGGCCATCGGCTCGTATTCGCTAGGCCAGGGCTTTGTCAATTCGGCCTCCAGCGCGCGCTTCGATGACCTGTTGTTGAAACTGGAAAAACTCGGCGCCGACTATGCCATCCGCCTGGATGAGGCGCTTGCCACCGAGCCCGGCGCGCAGGTCAGGCTTGGCAGCCTGGGCAACAGCAGCCAGGCGTCGCTCAAGCAGGCCAGCGAGCTGATCGAAGAACAGGTTGTGGTGGCCGACACCCTCGATGCACCGTGGCCGGGGTTCTACAAGCAGATTAGCGGCTTGATGGCGCAGACCTACACGCTCAATACCGCCATTGGCGAGTTTCTCGGCCAGCAGCTCGAGCAGCGTCTGGCCGAGCACCGGTTGCACATGATTTTGCTGGTGTCGGCGCTGGCGGCCGTATTCCTGCTGATCGTCTACCTCTATAGCGGCTTTTACGCCTCGACCCGCAATACCCTGAAAAGCCTCGGTGCGGTGATGGACAAGGTTGCCGCCGGCGACATGACGGCGAATTTCCAGGCCAGCAGCCGCGATGAACTGGGTGAGTTGGGCCAGGTGTTCAACGGTACGGTGCGGCGCATCCATGACCTGATCGAGCAGGTCGGCCATACCGTCGCCGAGGTCGAGCGCCAGGCCGAGCAGGTGCATGCGGTATCGGCGCGCAGCAACCAGGCGGTCAGTGGCCAGCGCGGGCAGATCGAGCAGGTGGCCACGGCCATGAACCAGATGTCGGCAACTGCCCAGGAGGTGGCGCGCAGCGCTGCGGCGGCAGTCAGCAGCGCCCATAGCGTCAACCAGGAAACCGTCAGCGGGCGTGGCCTGGTGGAAACCCAGCAAGGCAATATCGCCCGCCTGGCCGGCGAGATCGATCAGTCGGTGGCGGTGATCAACCAGCTGGCCAGCGACAGCCAGGCCATCAGCCGGGTACTGGAGGTGATCAAGAGCATCGCCGAGCAGACCAACCTGCTGGCCCTCAATGCCGCCATCGAGGCGGCCCGGGCGGGCGAGCAGGGCCGCGGTTTTGCCGTGGTTGCCGATGAGGTGCGCACCCTGGCCAAGCGCACCCAGCAGTCCACCGAAGAGATCGAGCAGATGATCTCGCGCCTGCAGGGTGGGGTAGGGGCCGCAGTCAAGGCCATGGACAGCAGCCATCAGATGGCTTCGGGCACGGTTGGCGAATCGCAGCAGGTGCAGCAGGCGCTGGAGAACATCCTTGGCGCCATTGGCAGCATCGTCGACCAGAACCAGCAGATCGCTGCGGCGGTGGAGCAGCAGACGGCGGTGGCCCACGACATCGACCAGAACATCGTCGAGATCAACCGGGCGGCGGAAAACACCACCCAGGGCGCGCACCAGACCGAGGACGCCAGCCGCCAGCTGTCGACCCAGGTGCTGGAACTCAAGCGCCTGATCGGTGCGTTCCGGGTCTGAGATCAGCGGTTGCTGAAGTTTTCCACGCTGTGACAAAGTAGCGCCCTGAAGGATTCCAGGGGGCCGGATGTGTCGGCAACGCTGCGGGTGTAGTCTCACCCTCACAGCACACGGAACCTCGAGTCCAAGCGATTCGGCTCCCTCAGCAAATTCACTGACGAGGTACAGACATTGGCCATTATCCATCCCAAAGTCCGCGGTTTTATCTGCACCACTACGCACCCGACCGGTTGCGAGCTGAACGTACGTGATCAGATCGAAGCCACCCGCAAGCAGGGCGTGCGCGAGGATGGTCCGAAAAAGGTCCTGGTGATCGGTGCTTCCAGCGGTTACGGCCTGGCGGCGCGCATCACCGCCGCCTTCGGCTTCAAGGCCGATACCCTGGGCGTGTTCTTTGAAAAGCCGGGCACCGAGACCAAGGCCGGTACTGCGGGCTGGTACAACGCTGCCGCTTTCGACAAGTTCGCCAAGGCCGAAGGCCTGTACAGCAAGTCGATCAACGGCGACGCCTTCTCTGACGAAGCGCGGGCCAAGGTCATCGAGCTGATCAAGAACGAAATGGGCGGCCAGGTCGACCTGGTGGTCTACTCCCTGGCGTCGCCGGTGCGCAAGCTGCCACAGACTGGCGAGCTGGTACGCTCGGCCCTCAAGCCAATTGGCCAGCCGTACAAGTCAACCGCCATCGACACCAACAAAGACACCATCATCGAGGCGTCCATCGAGCCTGCCAGCGAGCAGGAAATTGCCGACACCGTCACCGTCATGGGTGGTCAGGACTGGCAGCTGTGGATCGACGCCCTGGACGCCGCCGGTGTTCTGGCGCCGCAAGCGCGCACCGTGGCCTTCAGCTACATCGGCACTGAAATCACCTGGCCGATCTACTGGCACGGCGCCCTGGGCAAGGCCAAGATGGACCTGGACGAAACCGCCAAGCGCCTGGAGCAGAAGGTCGGTGGTGGCGCCAACGTCGCGGTACTGAAATCCGTGGTCACCCAGGCCAGCTCGGCCATCCCGGTGATGCCGCTGTACCTGTCGATGGTCTTCAAGATCATGAAAGAGAAGAACGTTCACGAAGGTACCCAGGATCAGCTCGACCGCCTGTTCCGTGACCGTCTGTACCGTGCCGATGGCGCGCCGGCGGCGCTGGACGAAGAAGGCCGCCTGCGTCTGGACGACTGGGAGCTGCGCGACGACGTACAGGATGCCTGCAAGGCCCTGTGGCCGCAGGTGACCACCGAGAACCTGTTCGAAATTACCGACTACGCCGGTTACAAGAAGCAGTTCCTCAACCTGTTCGGTTTCGAGCGTCAGGATGTTGACTATGACGCCGATGTGGCTACCGACGTACGGTTCGACTGCATAGAGCTGTAAGTAGCACTTGCCAAGTGTTTGTTGCTGCACCTGTTTTTAACCGGGTGCGGCAACAGTTTCAGTCTTGAAACAATTTGAAACAAGTCCGTTTCTGGCCCTTTGCTACTCCCGCGCCGCCACTGTTCTATACCACTCTCTACATGCCCTTTTAAACCGTCAAGGTTTCGACAGGAGGCACCATGAGTGGGCTACAAAAACTAAAAGAGCGGATCAGGCAAAAGGGTCTGCAAAAAGTCCTTAAAACCCTCTATGAGCGTTACATCTTCTTCCATTGGGAGTTGCTGTGGATGGAACGCGACCTGGTCAGCCCGGTACCGCCGCACAACCTGCGCGACCATCCTGCGGTACGCCTGGTGGACATTACCGCGGAAAACGCCGATGCCTTCGCCCGCTATTTTGGCGACCGCGTGCAGACCATGCGCGAGCTGGCCGCCGAAGGCCATACCGGGCACATGTACCTGGATGAACAAGGCGATGCCGTAGGGTTCATCTTTGCCAGCATGCGCGACTATCACGACCGTCATTATTACGGCTGCACCTTCCCGGTGAAGCCCGGTGAGTTCTTTGAATTCGGCGGCGAAATGACCCGCGCCTACTTTGGCACTCGTTTGTCGGCAGATGCCCAGGTCAGCCTGTGGGAGACCATGCGCGCCAAGGGTTGCCACACAGTGGTGGATGTCTGTGAAACCCACAATATCCCGGCGCTCAAGATGCATTTGCGCATGGGTTATCAAGAGCAGGGCCGGGTGACGCACGTGTATGGGGTGTTCGGGCGCTGGCGCCTGTTCCGCGAAACCCGCTACGATGGCTCGCGACTGAGCGACTTGCGCAAGGTCCCTGCACCGCAGGTAGCGGCTTCGGCGTGACAGAGGTCGATGAGCAGTCTCGAAGCATTCCCGGCTTTGCCCGTAGCCAGCAACAGCGGGCACGCCTTCCGTGAGACAACCGCCGACGGTTATTCCCTTGGCGGTTTCTGTTGGCGCCACCAGGTGCCGGCCCCCACGCGCCCGTTGGTGATCATCAACGCCGCCACCTCGGTGCGCTGCAGCTATTACGCCCGCTTTGCCCAGTACCTGTTTGCCCATGGTTTCGACGTCATCACCTATGACTATCGCGGCATCGGTGAGTCGCGCCCGGCCTCCATGCGCCACTTCAAAGCCTCCTGGACCGACTGGGGCGCGCTGGATTTCGAAGCCATGTTGCAACGCGCCCGGCGCGAGTTTCCTGGCCAGCCTGTCGATGTGGTCGGTCACAGTTTTGGTGGCTGTGCAGCGGGGTTGGCGCCGTCGGCCGATCAACTGCGCCGGTTGGTGACGGTCGGCGCTCAGTTTGCCTACTGGCGCGATTATGCCGCTGACAGCCGCTGGCAACTGTTCGGCAAATGGCATGTGCTGATGCCGCTGCTGACCCGGGTATTCGGTTACTTTCCCGGCAAGCGCCTGGGGTGGCTGGAAGATACCCCGGCCGGGGTGGTGCAGGACTGGAGCACGCGCACTGCAAGCTATGAGCATCGCCCTAGCGGGCGGGCGCTGAATGGGCTGAATGGATTGCCGTTCGCCCGGGTCAAGGCGCAAACCCTGGCCATCAGCCTGACCGACGACCCGTTCGGCACGGTTGCTGCCATCGAGCGTTTACTGGGGTACTTCCAGGCCAGTGAGCGCAGTCACCTGCGCATTGCCCCAGGTGATATCGCCGAGAACCGTATCGGTCATTTCGCCTTTTTCCACAGCCGCTTCCAGCCCAGGCTGTGGCCAATTGCCCTGCACTGGCTGCGCCACGGGCAATTGGCCGAAGGCACGCCGGGGCGTTTGATCAGGCCAGGCGCTTGAGCGGCTGCTCGGCGAACTTGACCGCAGCCAGGCCGTGTTCGATCAGCGCGCGGATGTTGCCGTGGTCGCTGCCTTGCGGGGTGGCCTGCACCGAGCGGTAGTGCTCGCCGAACGCCAGCAGGGCTTCTTCATCGCTCAGGCCTTCGAGCAGGGCCAGGCCCAGGGTCTTGCACGAACCTTCGTTCTGCCCGGCAGCATTCTCTACGCCGCCATTGTTGAAGGCTTGTGGCTGATAGGTGTAGTGCTCGGCGATGAAGGCCAGGGTGTCGGCGAAGACGTGCTCGCCGGATTTCAGGCTGGCGCGCAGGGTGTTCAGATCAGTCATGGGGCTTTCCTTTGGCGAACGCCGCTTGTTGTTCGGCGCTGGCTTCTTGCTGGTAAAGGGATTTCCATTCGGCGTAAGGCATGCCGTAGACCACTTCACGGGCTTCATCCATGCTCAGCTCGATCTGTTTTTCGTCGGCGGCGGCCTTGTACCATTTGGACAGGCAGTTGCGGCAGAAGCCGGCAAGGTTCATCAGGTCGATGTTCTGCACGTCCTTGCGGCTGTCCAGGTGGGCAACCAGGCGGCGGAAGGCGGCGGCTTCGAGTTCTAGCTTCTGTTGATCGTTCATGGACGTTCTCGTGTCAGCGGTAGGTCAGTCTACCGCGAGGCGGTTTTTCAGGTGACGGCCACCGTTGATGACCAGATTGCTGCCGGTGCTGTACTGGCTGTCGAGCAAGAAGCGCACGGCATCGATCAACGGCTGGGCGCCGGGTTCGAATTCCAGCAGGGCCTTTTTCAGGGTTTGCTGGCGGTAGGCCTCGTCGCTGTTTGCCTTGAGGATCAGCAAGCCCGGCAGAATCGCGTTGACGCGGATGTTCGGCGCGTACTTGGCGGCAAACGACAGCACCATGTTCTGCAATGCAGCCTTGGTGGCGGCATAGCCGATATGGCTGCCGCTGCCGCGTGAGGAGGTCTCGTCGCAGATGTGGATGATGTCGGCCTTGTCCACCTTGGCCAGTTGGGCGCCCAGGGCCAGGTTCAGGTGATAGGGCGCCTCGACGTGCAGCTTGAACATGGTGTTGAGGTTGGCCAGGTCATCGTCGAGCCACAACGAGGCGTTGTGGACGATGGCGCGCAAGCCGTCGTAGTGGCCTTGCAGGTGCTCGATCAGGGCCAGGCGATCGTCTTCCCGGCACAGGTCGGCCTGGAACTGGACGATGTTCGGGTGTGCGGCCTCGGGGTTTTTGCTGCGGCTGGCGCTGACCACGGTATGGCCGGCCTGCGCCAGGTTCAGGGCCAGCGCCAGCCCGACTCGCTGGCTGGCTCCGGTGACAAGAATTGGGCTGTTCATGGTGGGGGCGGTCAACTTTTACTGGTTCGCTTGGATAACCCCCAGCATACCCGAACTAGGCGGGATTGCGCGCGCCCTGCGGTCTCGGGCGGGCAGGGCTGGCGTTCAGCCAGTTGGCCAGCAGGCGGGTCGACAGTGGAATGAAGAAGTACACCATCAACGGTGTCAGGCCCAAGGTGCTGAGCAGGATGCGCGGCACCAGGTCCAGCGCGCCCAGCCAGTGGCCGAACAGCAGATTGAACAGCAGCGATACCGGAAAGAATGCCAGCCAGATCGCCACCGCCTGCTTCCAGCGCGGCGGGCGCTGTACCGGGTTGTTGCCGAACCAGCCTTCCAGGCCGCTGACCCGCTGTTCCGACGGCTCGGCGAACAGGCCATTGCCACGGGCCAGCCAGGCCTTGCGCGAGGCCGAATGCTCCCAGGCGTGCATGGTCTGCTCGTTGGCGAAGCGGAAGATGATCTGGAACTCATCGCCTTGCGGCGGCGGGGCGAGCACGCCCGAGCCCAGGTAGCCGGGAAAGTCGGTGGCCAGCTGTTCGCCTTCGTGCAACCAGGCCATCAGGTCCTGGTAGCGACCATCGGCGACGCGGCGGGTAACCATCAGGGTTACGGGTGGGGTAGACATGGTATATCTCCTGGCAACTGGGCGTGGCCGGTAGGCCTGCCCCTTGAACGCCGCCCGGGGTGTTGGACGGTATTCGCTTCTTTGCAAGAATCGATGCAAGAATCGGGCGCGGATTATTCCCTAAATCGGCTGACTCGTCAGTGCTGGCGGTCGCCGACCTGACAGAAATGCCAATGGTCGCGCTTGCAGCAGCCGGAGTAGAATGGCTGTTGGCCCATAAACCCGCGGTTTCCTGGCAATGATCGAACCTGACCAGCCTTCATTGAGTACTCATCAGCTCGACCACGAAGAACTGTTCCCGATCCGCGAAGTGTCCCGCCTGACCGGTATCAACCCGGTCACCCTGCGTGCCTGGGAGCGCCGATATGGGCTGATTCAGCCCACGCGCACCGAAAGTGGGCACCGTTTGTACTCACAAGCCGATATCGACGAGGTGCGCAGCATCCTCGGCTGGATCGAACGCGGTGTGGCTGTCAGCAAAGTTGGGCGCATCCTCGCCAAAAGCCAGAACCTCAAGGCCGAAAGCCAGCCGCAGCGCAGCGACGAATCCCTGGCCGACTTCAATCAATGGCAGGCGCACGTGCGCCAGGCCGTCAGGGCGTTCGACGAGCGTCGTCTGGAGCAACTGTACGGTCAGGTGTTCAGCAGTTATCCACAGCTGGTGGTGTTCCAGGACATCCTCATGCCGGTCTGGCAGGCGCTGCGCAGCACCCACGAGGCCTTTGGCCAGGCCAGCGAATGGCTGTTTCTCGACAACTTTTTGCGCGGGCGGGTGTTGCAGCGTTTGCAGCTGGCCCGTGAGCAGCAGGAAGTACGCGTGGTGCTGGCGGCAATTCCCGGCCAATGCCGCGAGCTGGAGTTGCTGGTGGCAGCGCTATTGCTCGGCACCAGTGAAATTGCCATCAGCGTGCTCGGCCTTGGCCAGCCATTGGAAGAGTTGAGCCTGGTCTGCGAGCGCATGACGCCTCATGCCCTGGTGCTGTTTTCCAACCTGCCACCGACCAGTGACTTGCCCAAGCGCCTGGCGCGCCTGGCGCTGGGGCTGGAGTGCCCGTTGCTGCTGGCGGGGGAGGCCGCAGACCTGGCTCAGGACAGCCTGATCGGATCGCAGGTGGCCTGCCTGGGCAGCGACGGGCGATTGATGCGCCGGCGGCTGCAGCAATACCTGGCCGGTCACCTGGACTCTTAAGGGTGCAGTTCGGGGTGGGCGCGGCGGTGGGCCTTGAGGATGTACTCGCGTAAGCGCTCGATTTCAGCCGGCAGGCTCTGGCCCAGGTTGTAGGCGGCCAGACGATCGCCGGTGCGCCGTTGCAGGGTGCCATGCAGGGCAATGGGGGCATCGCCGTCGGGGCTGAACCAGAGCTCGAAATGCTTGGGTGGCTCGGGTTGCTCGCGCACTTCCAGCAGCACACCCTTGAAGGAGATTTCCCGCACCCACAAACCGGTGCTCAAGCCCAGTTCGTCTTCCAGGGCCACCGGCTGCTCAAGGGTCAGGCGCCAAGGGCGGACCACGGCACCTTCTTCGTAGATGTTCGGCACGCCCAGTTGCAGGTGCAGGGCGTGGAACTCGTCTTCGACCAATTGCAGCGGGAAGGTCATCTGCTGGTTGTTGAACTGTGCCTGCAGGGTCACCTGCTCGTCGGCGATCAGACGGGTCAGCAGGTTCTTGATTTCGCTGCCGCCATTGACCATCAGGCGCGACGGCGGTTCAGCCGGGTGGGGCTGGGGCGCGTGCTGCATGGAGCGGATGAAGTCCAGCTCATCCTGGGTCAGAAGGGCATCTGCTTGCATGGTCGAACTCGAAGTTGCAGTCGTGAGTGCGTTTTTTCACCGTCATGGACAACCAAACGGCGGGTTTGTTAAGACCGTTGGTCGGCTTCCAGCGCAGCGATGCGCGCACGGGCTTCAGCCAGCTGGCGCTCAAGCGCGATCACCCGCTGTTCGGCTTCGACCTGGCGGCTGACGTCTTTCTGGATACCGATGAAATACTTGCGCTTGTCGGCCTCGTTGAGCACCGGGGTGATCGACAGTTCGTTCCAGAATGCGCTGCCGTCCTTGCGGTAGTTACGCAAGATTTCCCGGCTTGGCAGGCCATCCTTGATCGCCTGGCGGATCAGTGCCCGGGCGCTTTGGTCGCGATCGTCGTTCTGCAGGAAGCGGCAGTCGCGGTAGAGGATTTCGTTGGCGTCGTAGCCGGTCAAGCGCTCGAAGGCCGGGTTCACGTAGATCAGGATGGTGTCGTCGTCGCCCTCCTGTTCGGCCACTACGATCCCGTCATTGGAGGCGTCAATCATGCGCTGCAGCAATGTGGCATTGATCATCTTGTTAGGTCCGCAAGGGCTGTAGATCGGGCATGCTGGCTGATTCTAGTAGATTGACCGTCGCTGTACAGCTGCCGAATAAGGCCTTTTGCCAGTGCCGGATGCTAGTATCCTACGTTTTTACTCAGTTTCGGAAACCTCTATGAAAGTCGCGATCCTTTCCGGTTCGGTCTACGGCACCGCCGAAGAAGTTGCTCGGCACGCCGAGAAGTTGCTCAAACAAGCAGGTTTCGAGGCCTGGCACGCGAACCGGGCCACCCTGCAGGACATCCAGGGCTTTGCCCCGCAGGCATTCCTGGCCGTGACCTCGACCACTGGCATGGGCGAGCTGCCGGACAACATCATGCCGCTGTACAGTGCCATTCGCGACGTGCTGCCCGCCGAGTGGCGTGGACTCAAGGGCGCGGTCATCGGCCTGGGCGATTCCAGCTATGGCGATACGTTCTGTGGTGGCGGCGAGCAACTGCGTGAACTGTTCGCCGAGCTGGGCCTGGAGGAAGTGCTGCCGATGCTGCGCCTGGATGCCAGCGAAACCGTCACCCCGGAAGCCGATGCCGAGCCCTGGATTGCCCAGTTGGTGGAAAAACTGCGCGGCTGATCACTGCGGCTGTGGTTGCTCGCGCAGCAGTTGCAGCCAGGCCTGGGCGGCACGCGATAGGTAGGCGCCCTGGCGCCAGATAAAGGCAATGTCCCAGCGCAGGTCCGTCGGTTCGCTCAGTGACAGGCGAACCACCCCCGGCCGCTCCAGGCCACGGGCGACCACGCTGGGCAGCAGTACGACCCCTTGGCCCGCCGCCACCAGCGCGGCGAGAAAGTCGGCCTGACCACTGCGCCCGCCTTCGCGCGGGGTAAATCCCAGCTGCTGGCAGGCACTGAGCAAACGATCATTGAGCACGAAACTGCGCTGATAGAGCAGGAACGGCGTGTCGGCCAGTTGCGCCAGGCTGACCTGGCCGGCGTTCGCTAACGGGTGATCGGTGGGCAGCAGGGCGTCGAGGGGCTCGTTGCAAAACGGCTGGTAGGCAAAGGCCGGGTCGTTTGGCGTCAGGCTGCCGCCCAGTTCCAGCTCGCCGCTGAGCACGGCGTGCTCGACACTGCGGCTGCCGCCTTCAAACAGCTGGATGCTGATATTCGGGTAGCGCCGCCGGTACTCGGCGAACAACCGGGCGAACAGCGCATCGCTGCCCAGCAGCGGCAGGCCCAGGCGCAGCTCGCCGCGTGTCAGCTGGCTGAGGTCATCCAGTTCGCTGAGCAGCTCCTGGCGCAGGCGCAACATGGCTTCGCCGCGTTCCAGAACAATTTTACCGGCGGCGGTCAGGTGCAATTGCGAGCCTTGGCGCTCAAGCAGCGCAACGCCAAGATCCTGCTCCAGTTGCGCGACCTGCTTGCTCACTGCGGACTGGCTGATGTGCAAGGTCAGCGCGGCCTGGGTAAAACCGCCGCGGTGCACCACTTCGAGAAAACTGCGTAGCTGTTTGAATTCCATTCGCGCAATTCCAATCTGGAATAGCTGGCAGTCTAACAATTCGCTTTTGGCGTGGGGAGCGGGCTTTTAAAATGAAGGCCTGAGAGGACCCCCGCGATGAAACCCCCTGCGTTTAACCGATTTGTCCGCCTGCTCGCCGAGCTGGCGGTGTTGCTGGCTCTTTATAAGGTCGGTGGTGTGCTGGCCGCCTGGTTGGCCTGGCCGATTCCAGGTGGGGTCATTGGCCTGGCCCTGCTGTTGCTGTTGTTCGCCGCCGGCGTGCTCAAGCCGGCCATGTTGCAGCTGGGTGCCGGGGTACTGATGGCCGAGATGCTGTTGTTTTTCATTCCGGCGCTGATGAGCCTGCTCGATTATGGCAGCCTGTTGCGCGATGAAGGCTGGCGGATCTTGCTGGTGATCGGCGTGAGTACCTTGCTGGTAATGGTGGTTACGGCGGTAACCGTGGAGTGGGTCTGCCGCTGGAGGCTGCGCCATGACGCTTGAGCCGATGCCGCTGTTCTGGCTGCTCATTACCCTGTTGGCCTATCTGGGCAGCCGCTGGTTGTACCGGCGCACCGGGCGCTACCTGCTGTCGCCATTGATTCTGGTGCCGGCAGTGCTGTTGGCGATTGCCGTGCCGTTGCATACCGCCTACGCCGAGTATGCGCGCAATACCCATTGGCTGATGACGGTGCTGGGCCCGGTGACCGTGGCCTTTGCCGTACCGATCTGGCAACAGCGCGCCTTGCTCGCCCGCCACTGGCCGGCCCTGACCCTGGGTATGCTGATGGGCAGCGCGGCGTCGATCGGCAGCTCCTGGGGCCTGGCGCACCTGCTGGCACTGGACAGCTCGGTCAGTCTGTCGCTGGTGCCGCGCTCGATCACCACGCCCTTTGCCATGCCGCTGGCCAAGGACCTGGGCGGTGTGCCGGAGCTCACCGCCGTATTCGTGATGTTTACCGGTGTATTGGGGGCGATGTTGGGGGGCGTGCTGCTCAAGTACCTGCCGCTGCGCACGCCATTGGCCCGTGGCGCGCTGTTTGGTGTCGGCGCTCACGGAGCGGGCGTCAGCCGCGCCCATGAAGTGGGTGGCGAGGAGGGCTCGGTGGCCGGCCTGGTCATGGTCCTGACCGGTTTGCTCAACCTGTTTGCCGCGCCGTTGCTGACCTTGCTGCTGTGATTCACCACGCTATTTTGCGCGCTGACTCCCAAGGTCAATAAGCTGGCTGCCAACGCAACTCTCGGCACGGGCCTGCCTGACTAGACTGTTGAGTCAGTAGAGCACACGAATGTGCCGAGGTGATTGCAATGATCGCAGCCGATGCCTTGCCCAACACGAACAGCTACAACCTACCGGGACCACTGTGATGCCTTTGGCCGAGATTCCATTGTGCGTCTGGCGGACCCGGGGCTTGAATTTCTCCTTCCGTGGCCTGGCCATCCGCTACTGGAGCGCAGGGCAGGGCGAACCGCTCCTGCTCATCCATGGCTTTCCCACCGCCAGCTGGGACTGGCATTACCTCTGGGCCCCCCTGACCCAGCGTTTTCGGGTGATTGCCTGTGACATGCTTGGCTTTGGCGATTCGGCCAAGCCGCTGTCTCACGACTACAGCCTGCTGGAGCAGGCCGACTTGCTGCAGGCGCTGCTGGCGCACCTGCAGGTCGAGCAGCCGGTGCATTTGCTCGGGCATGACTATGGCGGCAGCGTCGCCCAGGAATTGCTCGCCCGCCACCATGAGGGCCGTGCGCAAATCGCCAGTTGCGTATTCCTCAATGGCGGCCTGTTTCCCGAGCGTCATCGGCCGCTGCTGATCCAGAAACTGCTGCTCAGCCGCCTGGGTTGGTTGGTGGGGCGTTCGTTCGGGCGAGACGACCTGGTGCGCAACGTGACCCAGATCTACGGCCCCTGCACCCATCCCAGTGAAAGCGCACTGGACGATTACTGGAGCCTTGTCGCTTCCAACCGCGGTACACGAATCCTGCACAAGCTGATCACTTACCTGCCCGAACGGGTTGCCCATCGTGAGCGCTGGGTCGGGGCGTTGCAGGCCGAAGGCGTGCCGCTGCGGCTGATCAACGGCGCGGTCGATCCGATTTCCGGCGCACACATGGTTGAGCGCTACCAGGAGCTGGTGCCCAACGCCGACACCGTGATGCTCCAGGGCATCGGCCACTATCCGCATACCGAAGCACCGGTACAGGTGCTGCGCCATTACCTGGCGTTTCGCGAGCAACCCCTGGTGAATATGCCGCAGAAGGTCGCCTGGTCCTGAGCGGCCAGGTGTGCGCAATTATCGCCCGGCCTTATCGCCTGCCATTCAGCGTCTGCCCGCTTGATTGTGTGCCAGCCAGTGCTGGCCGACACTCGGGCATCCCTCCCTTGTTCTGCTGGAGAAATGAGCATGACGATTCGCTTGGACGAAAAAGTGGTGATTGTCACCGGAGCCGGCGGTGGCCTGGGCCGCGCCCATGCCCTGCTGTTCGCCCGGCATGGCGCCAGGGTGGTGGTCAACGACCTGGGCGGCTCGACCCATGGCGAAGGCGCCAGCGTCTCGGCCGCCGACCGGGTGGTGGCGCAGATTCGCGAAGCCGGCGGCACTGCGGTTGCCAACCATGACTCGGTCACCGATGGCCAGCGCATTGTCGAACAGGCCCTGGACAGCTTCGGTCGGGTCGATGTGGTGATCAACAACGCCGGTATCCTGCGTGACAAGACCTTCCACAAGATGGAGGACAGTGACTGGGAGCAGGTTTACCAGGTGCACCTCGAAGGTGCCTACAAGGTCACCCGCGCCGCCTGGCCGCACCTGCGCGAGCAGAACTGGGGACGGGTGATCTTCACTGCCTCGACCTCGGGGATCTATGGCAACTTCGGCCAGGCCAACTATGGTGCGGCCAAGCTCGGCTTGTATGGCCTGACCCGCACCCTGGCCATCGAAGGGCGCAAGCACGGCATCCTGGTCAACGCCATTGCCCCCACCGGCGGTACGCGCATGACCGAAGGGCTGATTCCTTCACAGGTGTTCGAACAGCTCAAGCCGGAACTGGTCAGCCCGCTGGTGGTGTACCTGGGCAGTGACGATTGCCAGGACAGCGGCGGCCTCTACGAAGTGGGCGGTGGCTGGGTCGGCAAGGTGCGCTGGGAGCGCAGCCTGGGTGTCGGTTTTGACCCGCGCGAGGGCTTTTCACCCGAAGATATTGCGGCGAACTGGCAGCAGATCGGCGACTTCGACAACGCTGTGCACCCGCAAGACAGCCTGCAAGCCTTACAGCAGATGATGGCCAATTTGCAGAAGTATCCACAGGGCTGAACCTGCCCCAAGGTTGTGGTCGTCGGCTGAAGTTGCCTATGCTGGACGGCCACCCAGGTTGCAGGAGCACAGTGGATGTACGAATCCAGAACGGATGCTGTCATCTCTACCCGACAGTTTGGCTACCGCCTGATGTGGCACGGCTTCGCAGCCTGCCTGTTGCTGATTGGCTCGATTCTGTTTGGTGTGGTCGGGCATCTGTATTTCGAGCCGCAGGTGCCTTGGCATGATGCGCTGTTCAATGCCACCTTGCTGCTCGGCGGAGTGGGGCCGGTAATCCTCCCCGAGTCCATCGGCGGCAAGTTGTTCTTCGCCGGTTACGGGCTTTATGTGGGATTGGTGTTCGTCGCCAGCATCGGCCTGATCCTGGCGCCCATCGCTCACCGATTGTTGCACCGATTTCACTTTGACGACGCCGATGGCGATTGAATCACGGGCATAAAAAAGGCCGCTGCAGTGCAGCGGCCAAGTAAGACGCAGATCAAGGAGCTTCAAAATCAACGTCGGTGAACCTGGGCTTACAGGTCGCGGGGGCGGGGTGTTCACGCCGCAAAGGCCCGGAATAGACAGCTGGCTTGGGGCGTTGCCTGCTGCTGTGTAAGTGCGTTCAGGATAAGCCGCTGATCGGTGAGGAAAAATAGCCGATTGTGACATTCACTGTTACAACTCTAGTAACAGTGCCCGGTGGTCAGATTAAGCGCTGGCTTGATGAAAGACTGTGATCGTGTGTAAACAAGTTTATCCCGCAGGCGCTTCCTCATACCCCATACGCCAACTGATCAGCTTCGCCGCAGCCAACAGCCGTTGCGCTGCCGGCCCCTGCTCGTCGGCATGGAAGATGGAGGTCGGGCCGACCACGGTCAGCACCGCGGCAATCTTGCCGACCGCGTTGAACACCGGCGCCGACAGTGCATCGACGCCCGGCATCAGCAGGCCATGGACATGGTGCAGGCCGCGCTGGCGGATCGTGGCGAACAAGGTTTCGTAGTCGCTGAAGCGGTGTCCAGAAGTGGCCAGTTCCTGCTCGCGCAGTTCGATGGTTTCACGCTCTGGCAGGTAGGCGCCGAACACCAGGCCCGTCGAGGAGGTGAGCAAGGGCAGTACCGAACCGATCTGGGTGACTACGGTGACCGCACGTACCGCCGGCTCGATATTGACCACGGTTGCGCCCTGGTTGCCCCATACGGCAATGAAGCAGCTTTCGTTAAGCTCATCGCGCAGTTGCGACAGCGGCAGCGCCGCCTCTTTCAATACGTCCATCCCGCCCAGCGCGGCCAGGCCCACGCGCAAGGCTTCGCGGCCCAGGCCGTAGTGGTTGGTGGCCGGGTTCTGCTCGGCAAAACCGCTGGCAATCAGCGCCTGCAGGTAACGGTGGACCTTGCTCGCCGGCATGTCCACATGCTCGGCCAGGCGCGACAGCGAGGTGGACGGCGACAACTGCGCCAGGGCCTTGAGGATGTCGGTACCGACCTCGGCCGAGCGGACCTTCTGTTTGCCGGAGCTGTCGGCGGGGGAGCTGGCTTTGGCCATGGTGGAGTCGATCCGGGGAGTTCAGTGGGCGTCTTTATAGCTTGACGGTCTTCGTCAATCAAATTACGTTATGCGTAATGTAATTACGATAAAAATAACGCAGAAGCGCTGCCACCCCTTCAAGGCCTGCAGCCAACTGCCATTGACCGGCCTGCACTGGGCCCGGAGGCTCGATGAACCTCGATAACACCCCTGTCCTCGGCTACCAGAGCGGCTTCGGCAACGAATTCGCCAGCGAAGCCTTGCCTGGCGCCCTGCCTGTCGGGCAGAACTCGCCGCAAAAAGCCCCGTACGGCCTGTATGCCGAACTGTTTTCCGGTACCGCCTTCACCATGGCCCGCAGCGAGTTGCGCCGCACCTGGATGTACCGCATTCGCCCTTCGGCCCTGCACCCGCGCTTCGAGCGCCTGGAGCGTCAACTGGCCGGTGGTCCGCTGGGCTCGGTGACGCCCAATCGCCTGCGCTGGAGCCCACAGCCGATCCCGAGCGACGCGACCGACTTCATTGACGGTTGGGTGGCCATGGCGGCCAACTCGGCGGGTGAAAAACCGGCGGGCATCAGCATCTATACCTATTGCGCCAACCGCTCCATGGAACGGGTGTTCTTCAACGCCGACGGCGAATTGCTGCTGGTGCCGGAGCAGGGCCGCCTGCGCATCGTCACCGAGCTGGGCGTGCTGGACGTCGAGCCGCTGGAGATCGCGGTACTGCCCCGTGGCCTGAAGTTCCGCGTCGAACTGCTCGACGCCCAGGCCCGTGGTTATCTGGCCGAAAACCATGGTGCGCCGCTGCGCATCCCGGACCTGGGGCCGATCGGCAGCAACGGCCTGGCCAACCCGCGCGATTTTCTGGCGCCGGTGGCCCATTACGAAGAAATCGACGGCCCGGTGCAGTTGGTGCAGAAATTCCTCGGTGAGTTGTGGGGCTGCCAACTCAACCACTCGCCACTGGACGTGGTCGCCTGGCACGGCAACAACGTGCCGTACAAATATGACCTGCGCCGCTTCAACACCATCGGCACGGTCAGCTTCGACCACCCGGACCCTTCGATCTTCACCGTGCTGACCTCGCCGACCAGCGTGCCAGGCATGGCCAACCTCGACTTCGTGATTTTCCCGCCGCGCTGGATGGTGGCCGAGAACACCTTCCGTCCGCCGTGGTTCCACCGCAACCTGATGAACGAGTTCATGGGCCTGATCAAGGGCGAGTACGACGCCAAGGCCGAAGGCTTCCTGCCCGGCGGCGCTTCGCTGCACAGCTGCATGAGCGCCCATGGCCCGGATGCCGAGACCTGCAGCAAGGCCATTGCCGTGGAGCTTGCACCGAACAAGATCGACAACACCATGGCCTTCATGTTCGAGACCAGCCAGGTGCTGCGCCCGAGCCGTCATGCGCTCGAATGCCCGCAATTGCAGGCCGACTACGATAGTTGCTGGGCCTCGTTGCCGAGCACCTTTACCCCGAATCGGAGATAACCCATGAATCAGTCCGCCCTTGCCCGCAGTTGGGTCGAACACGCCAACGGCCACGGCGACTTCCCGCTGCAGAACCTGCCTCTGGGGATCTTCAGCCGCAAGGACCAGGCGCCGCGCTGTGGCGTGGCTATCGGTGATGCCATTCTCGACCTGGAAGCCGTGCTGGCTGCCGGTCTGTTCGACGGCCAGGCACGCGCTGCGGTTGAAGCCACCCGCGGCGGTGCGCTGAACGCTTTCTTCGCCCTCGGCCGTAGTGCGCGTGTCGCCCTGCGTGAACGCCTGCTGGAGTTGCTCGGCGAGCACAGCGAGCACCAGGCCGCGCTCAAGCCGCTGCTGTATCCGGCCAGCGAGTGCCAACTGCACCTGCCGGCGCGTATCGGCGACTACACCGACTTCTATGTCGGCATCGAACACGCCAAGAATGTCGGCAAGCTGTTCCGCCCCGATAACCCGCTGCTGCCCAACTACAAGCACGTGCCGATCGGCTACCACGGCCGCGCGTCGACCATTCGCCCGTCCGGTACCGACGTGCGCCGGCCAAAAGGCCAGACCCTGCCCGCCGGCCAGAGCGAACCGAGCTTCGGCCCGTGCGCGCGCCTGGATTACGAGCTGGAGCTGGGCATCTGGATCGGCCAGGGCAACGACATGGGCGATTCGATCCCGGTCGCCGAAGCCGCTGAACACATCGCCGGCTTCTGCCTGCTCAACGACTGGTCGGCACGCGATATCCAGGCCTGGGAATACCAGCCGTTGGGTCCGTTCCTGTCCAAGAGCTTCATCTCGACCATTTCTCCGTGGGTGGTCACCGCCGAAGCCCTGGAACCGTTCCGCTGCGCCCAGCCGGCGCGCCCGGAAGGTGATCCGCAGCCACTGCCGTACCTGCTCGACAAGCGCGACCAGGCCAACGGCGCCTTCGATATCGAGCTGGAAGTGCTGCTGCTGACCGAGCGCATGCGCGAGCAGAAGCTGCCGGCCCATCGCCTGACCCTGAGCAACACCCTGAGCATGTACTGGACCGTGGCGCAGATGGTTGCCCACCACAGCGTCAACGGTTGCCAGCTGCAGCCGGGCGACCTGTTCGGTTCCGGCACCCTGTCCGGTGCCCAGCCGGGCCAGTTCGGCAGCCTGCTGGAAATCACCCAGGGCGGTAAGGAGCCGGTCGAACTGGCGTCGGGCGAGGTGCGCAAGTTCCTCGAAGACGGTGACGAGATCATCCTGCGCGCCCGTTGCAAGCGCGATGGCGTGGCCTCGATCGGCTTCGGTGAATGCCGCGGCAAGATCCTTGCGGCTCACTGAGAGGGCAGGGCCATGGAACTCTTTACCTACTACCGCTCGACCTCGTCCTACCGGGTGCGGATTGCCCTGGCGCTCAAGCAGCTGGAGGTCCGGCAACTGCCGGTCAACCTGCTCAAGGGCGAGCAGCGCGAGGCGCACTTCCTGGCCCTCAACCCGCAAGGGCGGGTGCCGGCGCTGAAGGTCGACTCCGGTGAGGTGCTGGTGCAGTCGCCAGCGATCATCGAATACCTGGAAGAGGTTTATCCACAGCCGGCGCTGCTGCCGCAAGATCCGCTTCGGCGGGCCCAGGCCCGTGGTGTTGCGGCGTTGATCGGCTGCGATATTCATCCGCTGCACAACGTCAGTGTGCTTAACCAGTTGCGTGGCCTGGGCCACGATGACGCCCAGGTCAACCAGTGGATCGGCCACTGGATCAGCCAGGGCCTGGCTGCTGTCGAGCAGTTGATCGGCGATGAAGGCTTCTGCTTTGGCGACGAGCCGGGGCTGGCTGATGTCTACCTGATTCCGCAACTGTATGCCGCCGAACGCTTCAACATCGACCTCAGTGGCTTCCCGCGCATTCGCCGGGTCGCCGCGCTGGCCGAGCAACATGCGGCGTTCGCCCAGGCTCATCCGTCGAGGCAGCCCGATACGCCATAAACCCCGCTGCCCGCACCTGATACCCATAACAATAAAAGGTACCTTGCGATGCACAATCAGATTGCCAGCTTTCGCACGGCGCTGGATGCCCGGCCCGTGTCGCGTTATCAGTGGTTATTGCTGTTGTTACTCGCCTTATTGCTGGTTACCGATGGTTATGATGCTCAGGTGCTGGGCTATGTGATTCCTTCTCTGGCCCAGGACTGGGGCCTGGAGAAGGCCGCATTCGGGCCGGTGTTCAGCGCCAACCTGCTGGGCCTGACCCTCGGTTCGCTGGCGGTGACGCCGCTGGCGGATCGTTTTGGTGTGCGTCGGGTGCTGCTGTGCTGTGTACTGCTGTACTCCAGCCTGACCGTGATGATGGTGTTCGCCAACTCCCTCAACAGCCTGATGCTGGCGCGCTTTGTGTGTGGCATCGGCATGGGCGGGGCAATGCCCAGTGCCATGGCGCTGATGTCCGAGTATGCGCCGCCGCGCTTGCGTACCCTGATGGTCACGCTGGCCGCTTGCGGTTTCTCGCTGGGGGGCGCTGCGGGCGGTTTCGTCGCTGCCGGGTTTATCGACAGCTTCGGCTGGCAGGCGGTGTTCCTCGCCGGCGGTATTGCGCCGCTGCTGTTGTTTCCGTTCCTGGTCTTGTACCTGCCTGAATCCTTGCCCCGCTTGCTGCGTGATGCGCCGCCCTATGCGCGCCTGCTCAAGATCACGGCGAAGATGCTCCCGGGCTGGCAGCCGCCTGCAGCCAGTGCGCAGGCCATGGCAGACAACCAGAACAAACTCACTGTCGTGGCGCTGTTTCGTGATGGCTACGCCAGGCCGACCCTGTTGATCTGGTCGACCTTCTTCGTCAGCCTGATCCTTTTGTACTTCATGATCAGTTGGCTGCCCTCGCTGCTGCTTGAAAGCGGTCTGGCCCTGAATCAGGCCAACCTGGTGACCTCGATGTTCCTGTTTGCCGGCACCCTGGGTGCGGTGTTCATGGCCTGGTTCGCCGACCGCCTCAAGCGCAAGGTGCGCCTGCTCAGTGCCGTGCTGCTGGCGGCGGCGGTGTTTACCGTGCTGGTCGGCCTGAACCACAGCAACCCGCGTTGGCTGGTGGTCTGCGTGTTCGCCGCCGGTTTCTGCATCATCGGCGGGCAATTGACGCTCAACGCCTTTACCAGCAACTTCTATCCAGCCCAGGTGCGCGCCACCGGCACGGGGTGGGCGCTGGGGGTAGGGCGCTTTGGTTCGATCCTCGGGCCGCTGTTCGGCAGCCTGCTGTTGGCCATGCACCTGCCGGTCGAGCAGATATTCTTCTTCTGCGCGATTCCGGCGGTGCTGGCAGCGTTGTTGATCATTCAGGTGCGCAGCCCGGCCGAGGCGGTCAATGCACCGATGGCGACGCCGGTGGCAAATGACTCAGGCGTTCCGTCAGGCGCAAGCGCTGGATTGGATCGTCACTGAGCAGCAGGGCGTGCTCCAGGTCGAAGCGTTCGGCCTGGGGGCATTCCAGGTGCTGATACAGGGTGGCGCGTGCCATGTAGTCGGCAGCCGTGCCCGGGCCCAGCTGCAACACCCGTTCGGCATCCTTCAGGGCTTCGAGGTAGTCATCGTGGCTGGCGTGCAATTGGCGCAGGTTGCGTGACAGGCGCTGGAGCATCTGCATAGGGCTGGCGGTCAGCAGGTGGTCGGCGCTCAGGGCCAGTTGCGGGCCGAACTGACGGCCCAGCAGTTCGCGGCAATCGGCCGGGTACAGGCGCCGCCCGCCACAAGGATCGAGCAGGTGATCGGCGCCTGGCACCCGCAAGAGGAAATGCCCGGGGAAGTTCACGCCCTCAAGGGGGATCGACAGGCCACGGGCCAGTTCCAGGGTCAGCAGGGCCAGGGCCAATGGTTGACCGCGGCGACGCTGCATGACTTTGTCGAGCAGCGCCGACTGGGGCCGCAGGGGGTGGTACTCGTCCTGCTGGAAACCCAGGGCGTTGAGGCGGCGCAACAAGGGTTGGGCCAGTTCGCTGAGCGGCAGCATCGGCAGCCCGGCGCTGACCTCCTGCTGCAATGCCTGAACCTCGGCCAGGACCTGCGCCGGCACCACGCTCTCATCGTGCTCGGCAGCAATCCACAGTGCCGCTTCCAGCAAGGCGACCGGATCACGTTCAAGGCAAGCCAGGCAGGCGCTACGTGGGTTCATGACAATCTCCGCTCAAGCTTCTGTTGTAGCGCTGGCGCGGCTTTTCGTCCAGTGGTCCGAGTGTTGTCATCAGGCGTGAAAGCGCGACCTATACTGGGATCAGCACCTCATCGAGGAGCCCGTTGATGTTCGCTCTCATGCAAAGCACCCGCACGCAGTCGCTGCACCTGTGCATCGATCCGCCGACCGGCCTCAAAGCAGTGGTCGCCATTCATAGCGAACACCTGGGCCCGGCCATGGGAGGTTGCCGCTACCTGGCTTACCCGGACGACGACAGCGCCATGATCGACGCCATCCGCCTGGCCCAGGGCATGAGTTACAAGGCTGCGCTGGCAGGGTTGCCGTTGGGCGGGGGCAAGGCGGTGATCATTCGCAACCCCCATGTGGAAAACCGTGCAGCCTTGTTCGAGGCGTTCGGGCGCTTTGTCGATACCCTGCAGGGGCGCTTCATTACGGCCGTGGACAGCGGCACCTCGACCCTGGACATGGACTGCATCGCCCAGACCACCCAGCATGTCACCAGCACCACCGCTGCCGGCGACCCCTCGCCGCATGCGGCCATGGGTGTGTTCGCCGGCATTCGCGCTACCTCGATGGCACGCCTGGGCAGCGATAACCTCGAAGGTTTGCGTATTGCCGTGCAGGGCCTGGGCAATGTCGGTTATGCGCTGGCTGAGCAGTTGCATGCAGCGGGTGCCGAGTTGCTGGTCAGTGATCATGACCCGGGGCGGGTGCAACTGGCCATTGAGCAGTTCAATGCCCGGCCGGTGGCCAACGAGATGTTGATCAGCACACCCTGCGACATCTTTGCCCCGTGCGGGATAGGGCCGGTGCTCACGGGGCAGAGCGTGATGCAGTTGCGCTGTGCGGCGGTGGCGGGGGCGGCCAACAACCAGTTGACCACCTTGCAGGTGGCCGATCAGCTGGAAAGCCGCGGCATCCTTTATGCCCCGGATTACGTGATCAATGCCGGCGGGTTGATCTACGTGGCGCTCAGGCACCGTGGCGAGGACCTGAGCACCATTACCGCGCACCTGGCGCGCATCCCCTTGCGCCTGACCGAGGTCTTCGCTCATGCCCAGGCCGAGAAGCGCTCGCCGGCGCGGGTGGCGCAGATGCTGGCCGAGCAGTTGATCTACAACTGAAGACGGTTACTCGGCGGTACTGTCGTTGAGCAACTCGGACAGGGCGTCGGGCTGGCTCTTGAAGGCCTTGGCGAACACATCACGGTTTTTCGCCATATAGATACCGGCATCCTCGACCTGCTGTTCGCTCAGCGAAGGCACGGCTTTCTTCAGGACCTCGGCCAACAGCTCGGCCAGCTCGAGCATCTTGTCGTGACGGTCTGCTTCGGCTTTATCCATGAACAAGCGCTCCAGGTCGCGGCTGCTGCGGTATACCACTTCGACGGCCATTCATCACCTCACATGCCTTTGGTAATCGATGTATTCGATACTGTTTATTTGTACAGTGTTAATGATAGGGTAATCCACAGGACTAAGATAGTGGCAAATCAGTATTCTGCTCTTCGCTTCTCTCCACGAGGGCCTGGCGCGGCACTTTTGCCGCTCTCTATGGTCTGCTTCAGCGTGTAGAATTGCGTATCGGCAGTCGAGCCATCCAGTCTACGAAGGAACAGCAATGAACGAGCAAACATCGCGCCTGAATCGGGAACGGCGCTTTCTGGTACTGCTGGGGGTGATCTGCCTGGCCCTGATCGGCGGGGCGCTGTACATGCAGATCGTGCTGGGCGAGGCGCCATGCCCGCTGTGCATCCTGCAACGCTATGCCTTGCTGCTGATCGCGCTGTTTGCCTTCATCGGTGCGGCCATGCCCGGCAAACGCAGCCTGACCGTGCTCGAAGGCCTGGTGGTGCTCAGCGCCATCGGCGGTATCGCCGCTGCCGGTAATCATGTGTACATTCTGGCCAATCCAGCGGTCAGTTGCGGCATCGATACCCTGCAACCGATCGTCGACGGCCTGCCGCTGGCGTCGGTGCTGCCACTGGTGTTCCAGGTCGATGGTTTCTGCTCCACGCCGTACCCGCCGGTCATGGGCCTGTCCCTGGCGCAATGGGCCCTGGCGGCCTTTATCCTGACCGCCGTTCTGGTGCCTCTGGGCATCTACCGCAACCGCCGCCAGGCTTAGACAAAAGTCATGTGTTGACGCAAGTCCGTTGCGCAATGAGATTTGCAAAGTTTGTCGCACCAGACTTGATCCTGATCAAGTCTCGGCCCTTGTAAAACGGGCGTTCCAGGGGTATTGGAAGGGGTGCGACAAACTGTCGCGAAACTGATTTTTCAGGCGCTATTGTTACGTAATCGGTAAAGGACTGTTGCTCAATAAGTCATAGTCAACGATTGGTTACCTATCTACAATCGCCCCCAATTTCCGTTCGGCACCGCTTGCGAGTCGCAGGATTAAAGGAGCCCAGGCTCTTTTCGCTGACTCTGACGAGCATCGCCTGCGGCGATGCCGGGCTGACCCCCCTCCGTGATTTCCCGCACCAAATGGAATTGGTCTGAAGACAGGCCTGTTGCCTACTGAAGTCAAAACAATAAACACCGTAATACCCGGTTTATGCCGAGCCGCCGCAGCTGGCCTCAAGGCATGACCGTATTCGATCCCATAAATGCTGACGCTTGGCAGGACGAAGTGTTGGCGACCAAAACACAAATTGCATTGAAGCAAGCTGCTCTAGAGGTCGTGAGATGAGTAAAAAGCGTTACCCCAGACTGTTTGGCATTCTGCCCTTTTTAGGCATGCTTTTACTCAGTGGGTGCAACTGGACCCTGCTCGACCCGAAGGGCCAGGTCGGCATTGAGCAAAAGAACCTTATCCTGATCGCTACCGGCTTGATGTTGCTGGTGGTGATTCCTGTCATTTTCATGACCCTGGCGTTTGCCTGGAAGTATCGCGCTTCCAACAAGGCAGCCACCTACACCCCGGACTGGTCGCACTCGACCAAGATCGAAGTGGCGGTCTGGACCATCCCGGTGCTGATCATCATTGCCCTGGGTTACGTCACCTACAAGACCACCCATGAGCTGGACCCGTATCGTCCGCTGGTTTCCGACGTGAAGCCGGTGCAGATCGACGTGGTCGCCCTGGACTGGAAATGGCTGTTCATCTACCCGGAACAAGGCATTGCCACGGTCAACAAGATCGTCTTCCCGGCCAACACCCCGGTCAACTTCCGCGTGACCTCCGATTCGGTGATGAACTCCTTCTTCATCCCGGGCCTGGGCGGGCAGATCTACGCAATGGCTGGCATGACCACCAAACTGCACCTGATCGCCAACGAGAACGGTGAGTTCGACGGTATCTCCGCCAACTACAGCGGTGCTGGTTTCACCGGTATGAAGTTCAAGGCAACCGCCACCTCCCAGGCTGATTTCGAAGCATGGGTGAACGAAGTCAAGCAATCGCCTAAACAGCTGGATGCGGCTGAATACGCGGCATTGGCCAAAACGAGCGAAAACAATCCAGTCGCGCTGTACAGCGTGGCCTCGCCTGAGCAGTTCCAGTCCATCGTCGACAAGTACGAAGGCATGAACCGCGGTCGGCCGGTCCACGAAAAAGAGCAGAGCAAAGAAGCGGCCGGTACCGAAGGGATGGACGTGACTATGCATTCAGCTGCTGGGGCAGAGGAGTAAGAGATGTTCGGTAAACTAAGTCTGGATGCGATTCCGTATCACGAGCCGATAGTCATGGTGACACTTGCCATGATCGCGCTCGGCGGTATTGCGTTGATCGGTGCAATCACCTATTTCAAGAAATGGACCTACCTGTGGTCTGAGTGGCTGACTTCGGTCGACCACAAGAAAATCGGGGTGATGTACATCATCGTCGCGATGATCATGCTGCTGCGCGGCTTTGCCGACGCCATCATGATGCGCACGCAGCTGGCCATGGCCACCGGAGGTTCCGAGGGCTACCTGCCTCCCGAACACTATGACCAGATCTTCACCGCTCACGGTGTGATCATGATCATCTTCATGGCAATGCCATTCTTCACCGGCCTGATGAACCTGGCCCTGCCTCTGCAGATCGGTGCACGTGACGTTGCCTTCCCGTTCCTGAACTCCCTGAGCTTCTGGCTGCTGGTGTCCGGCGTCGTGCTGGTCAACGTCTCCCTGGGTGTTGGTGAGTTCGCCAAGACCGGCTGGGTCGCCTATCCACCGCTGGCGGGTATCCAGTACAGCCCTGGCGTGGGTGTCGACTACTACATCTGGGCGCTACAGCTATCGGGTCTGGGTACGACGCTAACGGGTGTCAACTTCCTCGCCACCGTGCTGAAAATGCGCGCCCCTGGCATGAAGCTGATGGACATGCCGATCTTCACCTGGACCTGCACCTGGGCCAACGTGCTGATCGTCGCTTCGTTCCCGATCCTGACCGCTGCACTGGCTCTGCTGACTGTTGACCGTTATCTGGACTTCCACATTTTCACCAACGAGCTTGGTGGGAACCCGATGATGTACGTCAACCTGTTCTGGGCCTGGGGTCACCCTGAGGTTTACATCCTGATCCTGCCGGCCTTCGGTGTGTTCTCGGAAGTCACCTCGACCTTCGCCGGCAAACGCCTGTTTGGCCACAAGTCGATGATCTACGCTTCGGGCGCGATCGCGGTACTGGGCTTTGCGGTATGGCTGCACCACTTCTTCACCATGGGTTCGGGCGCCAGCGTCAACACCTTCTTCGGTCTGGCGACCATGCTGATCTCGATTCCGACCGGGGTGAAGCTGTTCAACTGGCTGTTCACGATCTACCAGGGCCGTCTGCGCTTCACCGCACCGGTGCTGTGGACCCTGGGCTTCATGGTGACCTTCTCGATCGGTGGTATGACCGGCGTACTGCTGGCTGTTCCAGGTGCTGACTTCGTCCTGCACAACAGCCTGTTCGTAATCGCTCACTTCCACAACGTGATCATCGGTGGTGCGGTGTTCGGCTACATTGCCGGCTTCGCCTTCTGGTTCCCGAAAGCCTTCGGTTTCACCCTGAACGAGAAGTGGGGCAAAGCTGCCTTCTGGTTCTGGATCTCCGGTTTCTACGTGGCCTTCATGCCGCTGTACGCACTGGGCTTCATGGGTATGACCCGTCGTCTGAACCACTCCGACAACCCACTGTGGGAACCCTACCTGTACGTAGCCGTGTTCGGCGCCGTGCTGATCCTGTTCGGTATCGCTTGCCAGCTGATCCAGCTGTACGTCTCGATCCGCGACCGCAAGGACAACATGGACGTGACCGGCGACCCATGGGGCGGCCGTACCCTGGAATGGTCGACTTCGTCGCCACCGCCGTTCTACAACTTCGCCAGCATGCCTGAGAATGTCGATCTGGATGCATGGCACGAAACCAAGCAAGCCGGTAAGGCTTACAAGGTTCCAGCCAAGTACGAAGCGATCCACATGCCGAACAACACCTCTACCGGTGTGTTCATGGGTGCCTTGCTCACCGTATTCGGTTTCGCCTTCATCTGGCACATCTGGTGGCTGGTCGGCGCAAGCCTGATCGGTACCATCGCGGTCTTCGTCGCCCACGCTGCTCGTGACGACCAGGGCTACATGGTTCCAGCCGAGGAAGTGGCGCGCATCGAAGGTGAGCGCATGAAGTCCCTGGGCCTGGCTACCGGTACCCCGGTTGGCGCACGTGTCGAATCGTTTGAACGGGTTTAATCAATGTCCAGTCATGTAATTAACGCTGATACTCATGCTCATGGTCACGACCATGGGCATGACGACCACCACCACGACTCGGGCCAGATGACCGTATTCGGTTTCTGGCTGTACCTGATGACCGACTGCATCCTGTTTGCGTCGCTCTTCGCCACCTACGCGGTGCTGTCCGGCAGTTTTGCCGGCGGCCCGTCGGGTCACGACATTTTCCAGCTGGACTTTGTCGCGGTCGAAACCGCACTGCTGCTGTTCTCGAGTATCACCTTCGGCTTCGCCATGTTGCAGATGTTCAAAGGCAACAAGGGCGGCGTGCTGGGCTGGTTGGCTGTCACCTTCCTGTTCGGTGCCGGCTTCATCGCGATGGAAGTCTATGAGTTCCATCACCTGATCGCCGAGGGCTTCGGCCCGCAGCGCAGTGGCTTCCTGTCGGCGTTCTTCGCGCTGGTCGGTACCCACGGCCTGCACGTGACCGCAGGTCTGATCTGGATGGCGGTGATGATGTACCAGATCAACAAGCACGGTATCACCGGTACCGCCAAGACCCGCATGAGCTGCCTGAGCCTGTTCTGGCACTTCCTGGACGTGGTCTGGATCTGCGTGTTCACCGTCGTGTATCTGCTGGGGGTTCTGTAAATGGCTAACGCACATAACAGCCACGCCGAGGGCAACCACGGTAGCGTCAAGTCCTACGTGATCGGTTTCATCCTGTCGGTGATCCTGACGGCGATTCCGTTCGGCCTGGTGATGTTCCCGAGCATGCCGAAGGACATCACGATCATGATCGTGGTGGCCCTGGCGGTCATTCAGGTCGTGGTTCACCTGGTGTACTTCCTGCACATGGACCGTTCCGCCGAGCAGCGCTCCAACGTGTCGACCTTCCTGTTTACAGCGATGGTCATTGCACTGTTGGTCGGCCTGTCGCTGTGGATCATGTTCAGCATCCACACCAGCATGATGGCGAAGTGAGGTAAGACGACATGTCCGTTAAGCACTTTATCCAAATCACCAAACCGGGGATCATTTTCGGTAACGTGCTTTCTGTGGCAGGCGGTTTTTTCCTTGCCGCGCAAGGGCATGTCGACTTCATGCTGTTCCTGGCCACGGTGATTGGCACTTCGCTGGTGGTGGCGTCCGGTTGCGTGTTCAACAACTGCATCGACCGTGACATCGACATCAAGATGGAGCGCACCAAGAACCGTGCGATGGTCCAGGGCCAGATCTCGCTGAACGTCGCGCTGGCCTACGCCACCCTGCTCGGGGTGGCCGGCCTTGGCCTGCTGTATGTGCAGGCCAATGCCCTGGCGGCGCTGTTCGGCCTGATCGGCTTTGTCATCTACGTCGGCTTCTACAGCCTGTACCTCAAGCGCAAATCGGTGCACGGCACCCTGGTGGGCAGCCTGTCCGGTGCCATGCCTCCGGTGATCGGCTACTGCGCGGTGAGCAACAGCTTCGACCTGGCTGCACTGACCCTGCTGGTGATGTTCAGCCTGTGGCAGATGCCGCATTCCTACGCCATTGCGATCTTCCGCTTCAACGACTACCTGGCCGCATCGATTCCGGTGCTGCCGGTCAAGCGTGGGATCCTGGTGGCGAAGAAGCACATCCTCTGGTACATCGTGGCGTTCCTGGTCGCGACCCTGATGCTGACCCTGGGTGGCTACGCGGGCATGAGCTACATGGCCGTTGCCGCCGCCATGGGCATGTACTGGCTGTACATGGCCTGGACCGGCTACAAGGCAGTGGACGATCGCCTGTGGGCACGCAAGCTGTTCGTGTTCTCGATCTTCACCATCACTGCCCTGAGCGTGATGATGTCGCTGGACACCAAGGTGCCGACCGAGCTGTTGCTGACTTACGCGCACTGATTCATCCGCGTGTAACAAAAACGCCCCAGGCTGCAGAGCCCGGGGCGTTTTTGTTTGTGCCGGTGGGCTCATCGCGGGTCAAGCCCGCTCCCACAGGAATTGCATCAACCCTGTAGGAGCGGGCTTGTCCCGCGATCGATAGTGAACGCCACAACGACCGAATCTGCTGTTGACAAGTACCCGGGGTTTGCCGGATTTTAGCGCGGCGCGGGTAAGGAGTATCTGCGTATGGCCAGAGGATGCTGGCCGTGATTGACCACACAAGGGATTGTCCATGACCGAGCCAAACGCCGTTGCTCAACGGGCGTGCCTCGCGCTGCTGCGCGAACGCCATACCTCTGCGCACCTCGATACCGCCTTGCAGGTGCTCGACTGCCTGTTCCGCCGCCGCAGCCTGGCACCGGGCCAGGACGACGAGTTGTCGGCTGAAGTGCTCGAGCCGCATCTGGATAAAGTCCTCAGCGCGATCGAGGCCGGCCAGCGCATCGAAATGGTCCTGCCAGCCTTCCCGGGCAAGTCGCCGAACCGGCAGAAAACCCTCAGCCACCTACCGGACCTTGCCGAGCGTCACGCCATCGACGAACTGCAGCACCTGTGCGCTGAAATCCAGGCGCTGTATGCGCCGGGCGCGTTGATTCACATCTGTTCCGACGGCTACGTGTTTTCCGACCTGGTGCGTGTGCCCGATGCCCACGTCAAGGCTTACACCGACGAAATCCAGCGTTACGCCGAGCAGCATTATCCGCACAGCTTCGCCTTGTTCGATCTCAAGGATGCCTACCCGCAACTGGGCTGCCTGGACTCCATGCGCGAGGAGCTGATGATCGAGTATGGCCAGTCGCTGATCGCACTGGGCCAGCGCTTTCAGGATGAGCCACACATGATGCTGATGTACTGCGGTATTCACCGTTTTCTGTCCGAGGATTACTCGGGGCTTGCCGAGTTCGCCGGCATGAGCCTCAACGCCGTGAAGAAGATCGCCAAGCCGGCGTCGCAACGGGTGATCCAGCGCAGCGAAGCCTGGAGCGCGCTGTTGCAGGCGCGCTACCCACAGTGCCTGCGGTTGTCGATTCACCCGCAGTTGGCCGTGTCACAGAAGATCGGCATCCGCCTGGTGCCCACCAGCGACCTGTGGCGTACGCCCTGGCACTCGGTAGCGATCAAGCGCCGCGGGGTGGTGATGCTCGACAAGCGCAGCAATATCGACGAGCGCTACAGCCGCCTGGTGTTCCGCCAGGGCCGCCCCTGCCACTACGCCAGTGCGCAATGATGCTTCCAGCATTGACGGCAGATGCCGTGATTTTCGACCTCGACGGTACCTTGGTCGATACCTTGCCGGACATCGTCTGGTGCCTGAACCGGGTGCTGCAGGATCAGGGCTATCAGCCGCTGCCACGGGAGACCATCAGCGCCTATGTCGGCGGTGGAACCGGGGCGATGCTCGAGCGTGTCGCCGCGCGCCTGGGCATTGCCGATGACAAGGCCCTGCATACCCATTACATCGCCTGCTACCAGCAGCACCTGGTGCAGTTCTCGCGACCGTTCGAGGGCGTGCTGGAAATGCTCGAGGGCTGTCGCCAATTGCAATTGCCGATGGCCATCGTCACCAACAAGGCCCACGACATGGCGTTGCAGGTGGCTGGGCAGCTGTTCCCCTCAAACACCTTCGAAATCGTTCTTGGCCAGCGCCGTGGCCACCCGCTCAAACCCCAGCCGGATGCTGCCCTGGAAGCGGCCCGGCATCTGGCGGTGGAACCCTCCCGCTGCCTGTTCGTCGGCGATACCGTCATCGACCTGATGACCGCACGCGCAGCCGGCATGCACGCCGCTGGCGTGACCTGGGGCTACGGTCGGGCCTATGCCTTGCAAGCACAGACGGCGGACCTGTACTGCGATCAACCGGCAGACCTGCTGCATGCCGTGCAGCGGGCCAACCCAACCTGCGTGGCTGGCGCTATTGCCAGCCCGCTCTGATACACCACCTCTCAAGGAAGAAAGGTCATGCAACACAAGGACACCTGGATCAAGGCGGTCAGCGATGTGCTGGCAGGTTATCTGCTCAAGGACAACGACGATCGGTTCGACAGGGCAGGTCGGGCCAGCCTGGCCACCAGCCTTGCCCACTTCTACGATCAACAGGCGCCGGTACGCCTGGTGTTGCCGGGCTTCCCGTGCAAGTCGCCGAATGCCCGCGACCAGACGTTCGGTGTGCTGCCAGATTACGGCGAAGCCATGGCCATCGAGCGTCTGGACCAACTGGGCCAGGAGATCGCGGCGCTGTACGCGCCAGGTTGCGTGGTATCGATCCTGAGTGACGGCACGACCTTCAACGATATCGTCGGCGTGCCCGACGACGTGCGCAAAGCCTACAACCAGGCATTGCGCGAGTTGTGCACCACCCACACGATCAACTGGGTAAGCATGGAAGACCTGTTCCCCCAGGCCAGCAGCGCCGATGCCGTGCGCGCCACGCTGGTCAAGCAGGCCCGGCTGCCGTGGAAGAACGTCGAGGCGCTGATCGCGCAGAGTCGCCATGACGAGACCCTCAGTCATGCCCACGACAAGCTCTGCAGCCACCTCTACAACGACCTGCGTCTGTGCCGCGAAGCGGGGCAGAGCGAAGACGAGCACCTGCTGCAGATCGGCTACAAGGCCTATCAGATGATGTTCCGCGGGCAAGCGCTGAATGCCGCGGTCAATCGCTTCTTCCCGGACGACATTCGTCTGTCGGTGCATCAGTACGACAATGCCGGGCCGAAGTTCACCCTGGCCTTGGCTGATGGCCTGACACGGGTTTCCAGCCCCTGGCATGCGGTGCCGGTGCGTCATCTGGATGGCAGCCAAACGCTGCGCACCCGGGCTGAAGTGGATATCGACCGGCACCTGCTGGTGCAGTACCAGGGGCGCCCCTGGCTGTACCACGAAACCACCGGCGAGGCGCTGCAGGGCTTTGAATTCGAGCTCCAGAAGCGCCCGTTGTTCGGCTTGCTGGTACGCGCCCCCTTGGGCCTGGGCTTTGAGCGTTTCTCGACGCAATTGCTCGAAGCCTTGGTGGAAACCTTCGGTTTTGTCTGCCTGCGCGGCTGCACCTTCGAAGACCGCGACAGCTTCGCCCGCGATTGCGAACGTTTCGGCACCATCTACCAATGGGCCTTCGGCAAGGTGCATGTGGTCAAGCCGGCGGACAAGCCCGAGGGCGTGGTGCACTCGCTGGAGAAGACGCCACTGCACTGGGACCTGAACATGCTGCCGGCCAGCGATGCCCAGGTGCAGCGTGATCCGAAGTTCTGCGCGAGCAAGTTCATGCTCTATTGCAAGACCGCGCCGCAGCCGGGTGAAGGCCAGACCACCATCGTCGACAGCCGCAATGCCCTGCGCAAGGTCGGCAGCCAGGTAGCCCGACAATGGCAGGCCGTGGACATTACCTATTACACGCGCATGACCTACTTCGGTGGCTCGCCGCGTAGCTACAGCCTGGTGGACCTGCACCCGCGCACCGGTGAACGTATTTTGCGCTACCAGGAAGGCACCGAGTCGACCCTGCAGACCTTGAGCCAGGAAGTGCACGGGTTCGAGGCGCAAGCCCAGCAGGCTTTGCTCGAGCAGCTCAATGCGCTGGTCTATGACGAGGATTGCCTGATCGCCCATGAGTGGGTCGAGGGCGATCTGGTTCTGATCGACAACTACCAGACCCTGCATGGTCGCTTGCCGATGTCGCCGGCTTCGGCTTCGCGCGAGCTCTGGCGGGTTCAGGTCTACTGAGGCGCTGACCCTGACAGCGGGGTGCCCGCTGTCAGGGTTTCTTTCCGTCTGTCGGTGGCGCTCGGGCTGCAATAGCGTGTGCTGGTCCTCAACCTGACAGGATCATGACATGAGCATTTTGACCGTTTACTTTTGTGGCACCGGCTCTCATCGTTTCGACGACAAGAACCCCAACTTCTGGAATGGCGAGCTGGTTTCGACCCTGGCCTCCAACGACCAGGGCAAGGAGTATGCCCACTGGATTGCCGTCGACGGCCCAGGCAGTGGCAACCTGCAGGCCGATGAGTTGTTCGTGGAGCCAGGTGGCTACTACAACTGGAACCAGACCCTGTTTGGCAAAGGCTGGGAGGAAAATGTCCAGCATGCACTGCAGATCATCAAGGGCGAGAGCAACTGGCAGCGCACGGAACTGAGTGAGGAGGAGTATCAGCGCCTGAAAGCCGCTGGCGTCCCAATCCCCAACTCGACGGCAACGGCTTCCTGGTTCTGGCGCACCTACAACTACGGCAACCGCAAGATTACGCCGCAAATGCTCCAGGAGCAGATCATCAAGCAATTTCGCAAGGACGGCATCATCCCCACCCAGGTCAACCTGGTGGGGTGGAGCCGAGGCGGCGTCAGCTGTCACATGCTGGCCAATGCCCTGCTTGGCGATAGTGAGTTGAAGAAGCTTGCGGTGAATATTTTCGCCATCGATCCGGTACCAGGCATTGGCAACTTCGACCACCACCGGGTGCAACTGGGCGAAAACGTCAAGCAGTACGTTGGCTTCTTCTCCCGCGACGAACGCTCCAAAGGTTTCTCCTGCGTGATCCCCAAGACCCATGCCAGCACCCGTTGCCATGTCTACCCGATGCCCGGGCGCCATGCCACTCTGGTGGGCAATGCTGCAGCCGATGGTGCCGCCGGTGGCAAGGTGCTGGCCGAGCCGGGCCTGATCGTTCGCCATTTTGCTGAAGTGTGCCTGACCCGTTGGGGAGTGAAACTGCAGAAAATGCTCAACCTCGGCGAGCGCGACCTGCAGGCCTATCACCAGGTGCTCGCGCGCGACGACAGCAAGTACCAGGCAATGCGCACGCATTCCTACACCGTGCTGACCGAGTCGGAGAAGGGCGAGCGGGCTGTTTCGCTGGGCAGCCAGGGCGCTGGCTTCTCTGCGGTGAAGGGCGGCACCTTGATGCCGCCTGCCGGGTTGGCAGCGCCTATCACCTGGCAGGCATCTTCCTACCAGGAAATTCGCTGAGACATGGCTTAGAAATCGTAGCGAGCGCTGACACTCACGTTGCGTGGGTCGCCGTAGTAGTAGGAGTTATAGAAGCCGACGTTGGTGAAGTACTTCTTGTCGAACAGGTTGTTCAGGTTGACCTGGCCGCAGAGGCTGTCGGTGAACTGATACCGGGTCATCAGGTCGACCAGCCAGTAGGCTTCCTGGGTGTAGTCTTCCCGGCCGCGAACCGGGTTGTTCACCGCTTGCCATGACTTGCCCTGCCAGCGCGCGCCACCCCCAACGGTCATGCGCTCCAGCTCGCCGGGCAGCTTGTAGCTGGTGAACAGGCTGACCTGGTCCTCCGGTTCCCAGGTAGAGATCTTGTCGCCATCGTCATCGCGAATGACCTTGTGGGTATAACCGGCCTGCACCTGCCAGCCGCGGGCCAGTTCCCCGGAAATCTCCGCTTCGTAGCCTTTGGACTTGGCCTTGGTCGCCACATAGGGGCTCAGAACCTGTGACGGTTGCCCGCTGCGGTCCTGTTCGGCGCGGTTGTCTTCATGGATCTCGAAGTAGGCCAGGCTGGCATTGAGGCGCCCGTCGAACCATTCGCCCTTCAGACCGACTTCATAGTTGTCGCCCTCGTTGGGCTCCAGGGTCTTGCCAAAGCGATCCTGGCTGGACTGCGGGTTGAAAATGCTGGTGTAGCTGGCATAGACGGCGTAGGTCGGATTGAGATCGTAGACCACGCCCGCGTAAGGCACGGCGCGTCCGCTTTCCTTCTGATCGCTGTCGCCGGAGCGGGTGAAGTTGGCAAACCGGCTCCCGAGGATCAGTGCCAGATCATCAGTGGGCTTGAAACGCGCAGTGATGTAGCTGGCAGTCTGGCGGGTGGTCAGGTCGTCGGTGCGCGACAGCTTCCAGTCCGGTTCGGCAATGTTGCCGTTCCAGGTGTAGAAGTTGTCGACCCGGTTGTTGTAACCCGCCGCCGCGTCATAGGCCTTGGCATCGAACCTGGCCCGCGAATAGCTGGTGCCGACCACCAACTCGTGCTCGCGCCCGAACAGCTCGAAAGGGCCGGTGGCATAGAGCTCTGCGGTGTCGGTTTTGGTTTCGCCGGTGAACTTGCCCGAGTACAGGGCGCTGCCGCTGCCCGTGCGAGGGTTGGGGGCACCGCCGCTGAGAGAGCCGAGCCTTGCGTGGTAACCGTTGAGCTTGTGGCTCAGCTCGAACTTGGCGACCCAGTCGCTGGCAAAGTGCCGTTCCAGGCTGGCAAATGCGGTACGGGTGTATTGCTCCCAACGGCTCCACTGCGCCCCCGGATTGAACGAACGCGAAACCTTGTTCAGGTTGCCATCGCTGTTGAATATCGGGATGGCCGCCCAACTGGAGCCCCTGGGGTCGTTGTCCTGGTAGTCGGCGCCCAACGTCAGCAGGGTGTCGTCATCCAGGTCCATTTCGACAATGCCGTAGTAGACGCTGGTCTTGCGTTCATAGTGATCCTGGAACGAGTGTTTGTCCTGGAAGGCGGCCACGGCCCGAGCCCGCACGCTGGCGCTGTCGTTGAGTGCGCCAGAGACATCGAGCTCGTTGCGGTAGTTGTCCCAGGAGCCACCGCTGGCGCCGATATGGGCATTGAAGTCGGCGGTGGGTTTCTTGCGTACGAAGTTGATCGCTGCACCAGGTTTGCCGGCACCGGAAAGCAGGCCGTTGGCGCCCTTGATTACCTCGATGCGGTCGTAGATGGCAGTGTCGCTGAGGTTGTTGCCGGCGGCGTTGACGCCGTTATCCAGGGTGGGAATGCCGTCGTACTGGTAGTTCTGGATCGAATAGCCACGGGAATAGTAGGTGGTGCGCTCGCTGTCCAGTCTCGATACCGTGATGCCCGGTGTATGGCGCATCACCTCGTCGATGGCGTTGAGATTGAAGTCATCCATGAACTGGCGGGTGACCACCGAGATCGACTGCGGAGTCTGCTTGGGGGTCAACACCAGGCGGGTGGCAGTGGCGATGGTGCCCGGGGTGTAACTGCCGTTGCCTTCGGTGATGGTCCCCAGCTGGTTACTGATGACCTGGGTTTCGCCAAGTTCCCACACATGATGGTGATGAACGTCGACAGGTTCAGTGTCGTCTTCTGGCGTGGCTGCGTGCAGCCCGGCACTGGCGGCACATAGCGCGATGGCAAGAAGTGTCGGTGTGAACGGGAGGTGCTGGGGGAGGGGGGGAAGCATTGCAGTTCCTTTGAATGCTGGCTAATTAATAAATGTGATACAAATGATTCTCATTATGGTGTCAGGACTGTAATGCAAAAGAAAGGCTTGGCGAGGTATTTTTCTGCAGTTACTGGACACCCGGCGGGCAAAGGCTCTATGGTTTGCCTCGGCCACCGCAGTGGCCAACGTCGCTCGGACGGTTCCGGGCGCTTACGTCTTCGAGGAAGCCATGGCTGACCAAGGTTCGCCGCGCCGCTTTGCGCGCATTGATCGTCTCCCCCCCTACGTCTTCAACATCACTGCCGAGCTCAAGATGGCCGCGCGCCGTCGTGGCGAGGACATCATCGACCTGAGCATGGGCAACCCCGACGGCGCCACGCCGCCGCACATCGTCGAGAAACTGGTGCAGGTCGCCCAGCGTGAAGACACCCACGGCTACTCGACTTCCCGCGGTATCCCACGCCTGCGCCGGGCGATCTCGCGCTGGTACAAGGACCGCTACGAGGTCGAGATCGACCCGGAAAGCGAAGCTATTGTCACCATCGGCTCCAAGGAAGGCCTGGCGCACCTGATGCTCGCCACCCTTGACCATGGCGACACCGTGCTGGTGCCCAACCCCAGCTACCCGATTCACATCTACGGGGCGGTGATAGCCGGTGCCCAGGTGCGTTCGGTGCCGTTGATTCCGGGGGTGGATTTCTTCAACGAGCTGGAGCGGGCAATCCGCGAAACCATCCCGAAACCGAAGATGATGATCCTTGGCTTTCCCTCCAACCCGACCGCGCAGTGCGTCGAGCTGGACTTCTTCGAACGGGTGGTGGCCCTGGCCAAGCAGTACGACGTGCTGGTGATCCACGACCTGGCCTACGCCGACATCGTCTACGACGGCTGGAAAGCACCGTCGATCATGCAGGTGCCGGGGGCCAAGGACATTGCCGTGGAGTTCTTCACCCTGTCCAAGAGCTACAACATGGCCGGCTGGCGGATCGGCTTCATGGTCGGCAACCCCGAGCTGGTCAGCGCCCTGGCACGCATCAAGAGCTACCACGACTACGGCACCTTCACCCCGCTGCAGGTCGCGGCCATTGCCGCGCTGGAAGGCGATCAGCAGTGTGTGCTCGATATCGCCGAGCAGTATCGCCAGCGTCGCAACGTGCTGGTCAAGGGCCTGCACGAGTTGGGCTGGATGGTCGAGAACCCCAAGGCGTCGATGTACGTCTGGGCGAAAATCCCCGAAGAGTACGCGCACCTGGGGTCGCTGGAGTTTTCCAAGAAGCTGCTGGCCGAGGCCAAGGTCTGCGTGTCGCCGGGCATCGGCTTTGGTGATTATGGCGACGACCATGTGCGCTTTGCCCTGATCGAGAACCAGGACCGCATCCGTCAGGCGGTGCGCGGCATCCGGCAGATGTTCAGGGCTGATGGTGTGGGCAGCAAGCCGGCCCAGAAATAAGCGTACAGGCCATCGCGGGTCAATCCCGCTCCTACAGTGGGAGCGGGATTGCCGCAGCGAAACAACCGTCCGTCAGCGGCGATTTATTTCTGCAATACCCCCCTTCTCAAACATCCGGCAAAGCATAGAATGGCGGCGGGTTTCTCCCTATAACGATAATCAACCTCCCCCCCTTCTGATCATGTCCGAACATAATCCTTGTTTGAACTGCGGCGCCTGCTGCGGGTATTTCCGTGTGTCTTTCTTCTGGGGTGAGTGCACGTCGGCGGGTGGTGTCGTGCCCGACGATCTGGTGGTCCAGATCAGCCCCAGCCGCGTGGCGATGATCGGCACCGACAGCAAGCCCTGTCGCTGCATCGGGCTCGAAGGCGAGATCGGCAAAGGTGTGAGCTGCACCTTGTATGAACAACGCTCCAGCCCGTGCCGGGAGTTCGACGCGGCCTGGGTCAATGGCGAAGCCAACCCCAGCTGCGATGCGGCCCGCGCCGCCTATGGGCTGCCACCGCTCGAGGCCAACGAACCGATCTGGCCGGACGAGGGCGCTGAAGTCGCCTGAGGCGCGGCTTGAGGGGTACACTGGCGGGTTCATGAATCGGACAGGAGGTCCCGCGTGACCCGCATGTACAGTTTTCCCGCTGACCTGTGCCTGGAAAGCCCGCGCTTGCAACTGCGCCCGATGGTGCTCGAGGATGCCGACGCATGGTTTGCCATCATGGCCGACCCGCAGGTCATGCGTTACTGGCACCACCGTCCCTGGCAAGCGCTGACCGAGGCACGGGCGGCATTGGCCGAAGACCGCGCCGCTTATGCCGCTGGGCAGATGCTGAAGCTGGGCATCTATCGGCGCGACAACAGCGAACTGATCGGCATGAGCCAATTGTTCAACCTGGAGCCCACTTCGCGCCGCGGGGAAATCGGCTACTGCCTGGCCAGTGCTGCCCAAGGCCGTGGTTTCATGGACGAGGCGCTGACCTGTTTCATTGACTACCTGGCTCACGGCCTGCACTTGCGGCGCCTGGAGGCCGAAATCGACCCGCGCAACCACGGTTCGGCACGCACCCTGGAGCGTCAGGGCTTTGTGCTCGAAGGGGTGCTGCGCCAGCGCTGGTGTGTCGCCGGTGAGCTGTCGGACTCGGGGCTATACGGGCTGCTGCTCGATCAGGCGCCAATGGAAGGTTGAATACTCAAGCGCGGCAGCGCAGTCTGCGCTATTGTCGCGCGCTCTTTGACCAGCCAAATGGATTTACTGGTGCCCCTGAACTACCTGACCCTCAGCCTCGCCTGCTACCTGACCTGCCTGTTCCTTGAGGCTTGTGCCCGTGAGCACGATGTGATGCGTGGCATGCACGCCCTGGCCCTGGGGGTCTTGGGCGGCGCCTTCTGGTATGCCAATCCGCTGTATTTCGCCGCCCTGGTGATGCACCGCAAACAACCACGGGTGGCCCTGTACCTGGGGTGCGCTGCGCTGTTGCTCAGTGGCTCGATGGTGCCGCTGGGCTGGTTCAACTTGACCCCGGTACCCGATTCGCCCAACGGTCCGGGGCTGCTGATCGGCTACTACGTGTGGTTGCTGGCGATGGTGCTGTTCATCCTTGGCCAGTGGCGCTACCGCCGGGAACCTGCGGGTAGCAGCAGGGTACCGCTGCTGGGCTGGCCGGGCTGGGTGCTGGTCGCTGGCATCGTAGTCAGTGTGCCGCTGGCATTCACGCCCTGGAGTAAAGTGCCGTTTCGGTCGGTCCCCGAGCAGGTACCGTGCATTGAGTGCGGAGGCAACTGATGGCCCGTTTCTACGTTGCAATCACCCTGGCGTTGTACCTGTTGAGCCTGTGCTTCAAAGCCATCTACCTGTCGGCTGACGGCTCTCTGCATGCTTTGCAGGTGCTGCTGCTCGGGCCTTGGGGCATTGTCATGCAGATCTACGGCTGGTTTGCCAACCCGTTGCTGGGGCTGGCGATCCTGATGCACCGGCGTTGGCGCTGGCTGGCCCTGGTGCTTGGCCTTGGCGCGCTGTACCTGGCACTCAGCGCGCTGCAAGTCGAGCGTCTGCCAGACAATCACAGCTACAGTTTTCTCGACGTCACAGGCTTCGGCCCCGGTTATTACGTCTGGCTGCTATCGATCGGCTTCTTCTGCGTAGCGCAGGCCTGGTGGTGCCGACAGGGGGTCAAAGGCGCGCAGATGCCGGGTTGGCACTGGCTTGATGGCGGCCTGGCAATCGTGCTCAACATTGCCATCGTCTACGCGATCCAGACGCCTAGCCTGCACTTTCAGCTAAAGAAAATGATCGAGCCACCGACGCCGGTCCAGATCGACAAGGGCGCCATCTAGCATGCCGACCACGATCAGCCCGCGCCCACCCAAGACGGAGTCCGCCGCATGAACCGCCCATTTTTGCTCATCGGCCTATGGGTCTGTGGTTCCTCAATAGCCCAGGCCCAGGACGAGTACTCCCCGGCCTACACAGCCTGCATGAAAACCGCCGAGTCCACCCTGGCCATGAACAACTGCAACGGCGCCGAGATCAAGCGCCAGGACAGCCGCCTCAACAGCGCCTACAAAAAGGCCATGGCCGCTCTCGAAGGCCCTCAGCAAACCCAGCTGCGTGAGGCTCAGCGGGCCTGGATCAAGTACCGCGACGCCAACTGCAACCTGTATTACAGCCCCACCGGCGGCACTATCGACCAGCTCAATGGCGCCGGGTGCATCCTCGGCAGCACCCGGGACCGGGCAGACGAACTGCAGGCATTGCTGCAGCCCTGAGATCAGCGCCGGGCGGCGCGCTCGCGCAGGTACTCGCGCACTTCGCGCTGATCGCCGGCAAACTCGATGCGCTGGGCCTTGCTGTCGCGCTGGTAGGCGTACATCGGGTCATAGTATTCGCTGAGCAGGCCGCTGATCCAGGCGCGGTGCAGCTCCACCGCGCCACTGCGCAGTTGTTCCTGTAGCGCTTGCTGGAGCAACGCCGACAGTCGCTGGTAGCGCTCGCCGCCCAGGCGTTTGAGGATATTGGCCATGCTCCGGGTCAGGCGTTCGGCAAACAGCCTGAAGCCGTTTTCATCACCGTGCAGGGCAACGAACTCGGCGCACAGGTTGATCACGTAATCGCCGAGAATCCGCTCGACGCGGTTGTCAAAGCTGTCTTCCAGCCACACCAGCGGGTAACCCTGCATGCCCTGGTACAGCTCTAGCGGCACCGTGCAGCTGCCGACGATGCGGCCCTCATCTTCCAGCACAAACTGCTCGATGCCCCGGGCGCGTTTCTTCAGCACATCGATGGCCAGGCCGTTCTCGAAGTCAATCTGCCCCGGCTGGCCGGTGGCGCGCTTGCCAAAGCTGGAACCGCGGTGGTTGGCGTGGCCTTCCAGGTCAATGGTGTTATCCAGCAGTTGTAGCACTTCGGTCTTGCCGGTACCGGTGAGGCCGCCGATCAGCACGAAGTCGCACTCCGCCACGGCCTGCCGGGTGGTCTCGATCAGGAACGTGCGCATTGCCTTGTAGCCGCCGACCACTTTCGGATAGTCGATGCCGGCTTCAGCCTTGAGCCACTGCTGGACGATCTGCGAACGCAGGCCACCGCGAAAGCAGTAGAGGTAACCTTCTGGGTTGGCCCGGGCGAACGCGGCCCAGGCGGCAATGCGCTGGTCCTTGGTCTGGCCGCTGACCAGTTGATGGCCGAGGGCGATGGCGGCCTGCTGGCCCTGCTGCTTGTAGCAGGTGCCGACCTTTTGCCGCTCAAGGTCGTTCATCAGCGGCAGGTTGCTGACATTGGGGAAGGCGCCCTTGGTGAATTCGACCGGGGCGCGCAGGTCCATCATGGCTACATCGTTGAGAAACAGCTGGCGGTAGTCGGTGCAGTTGTCGCGCATCAAAGCACCTCAACCGCATGGCTCTGTCGCTCCACCAGTTCGCCGATCGGCGCCAGGTTCAGGCCCAGTTCGGCGGCGACGGCGAGAAACTCCGTTTCACCTTCCGGGGTCACCGCCACCAGCAGCCCGCCGCTGGTTTGTGGATCGCACAGCAGGTGCTTCTGCTCATCGCTCAGGGGCGCGATCTTGTCGCCGTAGCTGTCGAAGTTGCGCAGGGTTCCGCCGGGCACGCAGCCTTCGGCCAGGTAATGCTCGACGCTCGGCAGGCGGGGCACCGCGTTGTAGTTCAGGCGTGCGCTCAGGCCGCTGCCGTCGGCCAACTCCACCAGGTGGCCAAGCAGGCCGAAGCCGGTGACGTCGGTCATGGCCTTGACCGCGGCCAGCTTGCCGAAGCGGCTGCCGGGGGTGTTCAGGGTGCACATCCAGTCGCGGGCCAGGCCCTTGTCCTGATCGCGCAGCTTGGCCTTTTTCTCGGCGGTGGTGAGGATGCCGATACCCAAGGGTTTGGTCAGGTACAGACGGCAACCTGCCGTGGCGGTGTCGTTACGCTTCATGTGACGCTTTTGCACCACGCCGGTTACCGCCAGGCCAAAGATCGGCTCGGGGGCGTCGATGGAGTGGCCGCCAGCCAGGGGAATGCCGGCCTCTGCGCACACGGCACGGCCGCCGCGGATCACTTCACGGGCCACTTCCGGGGCCAGCACATTGACCGGCCAGCCGAGAATGGCGATGGCCATCAGCGGGTCGCCGCCCATGGCGTAGATATCGCTGATGGCGTTGGTGGCGGCAATGCGGCCGAAGTCATAGGGGTCATCGACGATCGGCATGAAGAAGTCGGTGGTCGAAACCACACCGCGTTCGTCATCGAGGGCGTAAACTGCCGCGTCATCGCGCGAAGCGTTGCCGACCCAGAGTTTCGGGTCCAGCGCCTGGGTACCGCTTTCGGCGAGAATCACCTCGAGCATCTTCGGAGAGATCTTGCAGCCACAGCCGGCACCGTGGCTGTACTGGGTCAGGCGAATCGTTTCGCTCATACGCACCTCGAAAAATCGTCAAGGCCCGAGTGTAGCAAAGCTGGCCTTTGCGCCGATGCCTCTTATAATTTCCGGGGTGGCCCGTACCGGCCCTTTCCCCGCTATTGAACCGGAGAATCCCCATGCTCAAACGTCCCCTGGCGCTGTTTGCCGGTCTGCTATTGTCCTGCACGTCTTACCTGGCCCAGGCGGCCGATACCCTGCGGGTCAGCGCGATCCCTGACGAAGCGCCCACCGAACTGCTGCGTAAGTTCAAGCCGTTGGGTGAGTATCTGGAGCAGAAGCTGGGGATGAAAGTCGAGTTCGTGCCGGTGGCAGACTACCCGGCGGTGGTCGAGTCGCTGGTCGCCAACAAGCTGGATATGGCCTGGCTGGGCGGTTTCACTTTCGTGCAGGTGCACCTCAAGGATCCGACAGCCACGCCTTTGGTACAGCGTGAACAGGACGCCAAGTTCACCAGCAAATTCATCACCGCCAACCCGGATGTGAAGAGCCTCGCCGATCTCAAGGGCAAGACCTTTGCCTTCGGTTCCATTTCGTCCACCTCGGGCAGCCTGATGCCGCGCTACTTCATGCTCAAGGATGGCATCAAGCCTGAAACTTACTTCAGCCGCGTCGCCTATTCCGGTGCCCACGATGCTACGGCGGCGTGGGTCCAGGCCGGCAAGGCCGACGGTGGGGTACTCAACGCCAGCGTCTGGGAAAAGCTGGTGGCCTCGGGCAAGGTCGATACCAATAAGGTGAAGGTGTTCGCCACCACCCCAAGCTACTTCGATTACAACTGGACCGTGCGCGGCAGCCTCGACCCGGCGCTGAAAGACAAGATCAAACAGGCGTTCCTCGACCTCGATCCGGCCAAGCCCGCCGACAAGGCCATCCTCGACCTGCAGGCCGCCAGCCGCTTTATCGAAACCAGCCCGGACAACTACAAGGGCATCGAAGAGGCCGCGCGCGCCGCCGAACTGCTGAAATGACCATCCGTTTGACCGGCGCCAGCCTGCGCCATGGCCAGGTCCAGGCCCTGCACGGCATCGACCTGCAGATTGGCGCCGGCGAGCGGGTGGCGATCATCGGCCCTTCGGGGGCGGGCAAGTCGAGCCTGTTGCAGTTGCTGGGCACTGCCCTGGCCCCCAGTACCGGCGCCGTCGAGCTGCTCGATGTGGCGCCCTGGCGCTTGTCGGCCGGGGCGCGTCAGCGCCTGCGCGCGCGCATCGGCCTGATCCATCAGGCGCCGCCGCTGCCACCGCGCCAGCGGGTGGTGACGGCGGTGCTGGCCGGGCGCCTGGGGCAGTGGAGCACCTTGCGCGGGCTGCTCAATCTGCTGCACCCGGCGGACGTTCCGGGTGTACGCGAAGTGCTGACGAGCCTGGGCATGGCCGAGAAGATTTTTGTCCAGTGCGGGCAACTGTCCGGTGGCCAGTTGCAGCGGGTCGGCATTGCCCGGGCACTGTATCAGCAACCACAGATTCTGCTGGCTGACGAGCCGGTTTCGGCCATGGACCCGGTGCTGGCCGAACACAGCCTGAAAACCCTCAACCAGCATGCCAATGAGCGCGGCGTGACCCTGATCGCCAGCCTGCATGCGGTAGAGCTGGCGCTGGCGCATTTCCCGCGGGTGATTGGTGTTCGAGAAGGGCGGATCGTCTTTGATCGCCCGGCGAGCGAGGTCTCCAGCGACATGCTCGATGGCTTGTATGCCAACGAACATCTGGTGTCGCCGCCGCTACCGCTGCCAGCGTTGAACCTGCAGATTCCCCGATGCTGAAGGTCGATAGCCGCGACCCGGCGGCACTGCCCAGGGTGCTGCTGGCGCTGCTGGCGATTGCCCTGTTGTGGCCGGGCATCCGCCTCAGCGAACTGAACCCCGGCGTATTGCTGCAGGCCGACAACCGCCGGGAGATGGCCACTTTCCTCAGCGCCTTCTGGCCGCCGGCCCATGAGCCTGACTTCCTTCGGCTGCTTTTGGATGCCACCTTGCAGACCCTGGCAGTGGCTACCGCCGGCATGACCCTGGCCTTGCTGCTGGCGATCCCGGCCAGCCTGCTGGCCAGCCGGGCGCTGTCGTTGCGCGCTGCCTCACGGGGCGGGCGCCTGGGCTTCTGGTCGCGCACCTTGCGTCTGCCGGTGCGCGCCTTGTTGATCTTCCTGCGTAGCGTGCCGGAGATCGTCTGGGCGCTGTTGTTCGTCCGCGCGGTCGGCCTGGGCCCGACCGCCGGGGTGCTGGCCATCGCCATTACCTACAGCGGCATGCTTGGCAAGGTCTACGCGGAGATCTTCGAATCGGTCGACCAGCGCCCGGCCCATGCCTTGTTGCAGGCCGGCAGCAGCCGCTTGAGCGCGTTTTTTTACGGCATCCTGCCCGCTGCGGCGGCGGAGCTGGTGTCCTACACGGTGTACCGCTGGGAATGCGCGATCCGTGCCTCGGTGGTGATGGGCTTTGTCGGCGCGGGCGGGTTGGGCCAGCAGATCGACCTGTCCATGCGCATGTTCGCAGGCGCCGAGGTAGCAAGCATGCTGCTGACGTTTCTGCTGCTGGTATGGCTGGCCGACCAGCTCAGTCGCCTGCTGCGCGGGAGGCTGGCATGAGAGCGTTGGTCAACACGGCGCTGGTGCTGGCGCTGTTGGCGGCGGTGGCAGCTTCGTTCGCTTATTTGAGTCTTGATCTGCAGGCGCTGTTTGGCGATGGCGGGTTAGGGCAGATGGGTGCATACGCGCTGCGATTCCTCAGCCCCGACCTGAGCCCCGATCACCTGCGGGCGGTTGGCAAAGGCGCACTGGAAACCCTGGCGATGTCAGGGCTGGGTACCTTGCTTGCGGTGGTGCTCGGCCTGTTGCTGGCCTTGCCGGCAGCCGGGCGTTTTGGCTGGCCGTTGCAAGGCGTAGCGCGCCTGCTGCTCAACGCATTGCGAGCGATTCCGGAGCTGGTGTGGGCGGCCTTGACCGTCCTGGCCGCGGGCCTTGGACCGAATGCCGGCACGCTGGCCTTGGCCTTGCATACCTCAGGCGTACTCGGCCGCCTGTTCGCCGAAGCGCTGGAAAACACCCCGCCAGAACCGGCTGCGGCCATTCGCCTGCAAGGCGGCAGCCAGGTCACGGCGTTCTGCTTCGGCACCTTGCCCAACCTCTGGCCGCAGTTGCTGGCCTACAGCCTGTACCGCTGGGAGAACAACATCCGCATGGCCAGCGTACTGGGTTTTGTTGGTGCCGGTGGCCTGGGGCAGATGCTCTACACCACCCTGAGCCTGTTCCAGGAAGCCCAGGCCAGCACGGTGATCATCGCCATGCTGGTGCTGGTGTTGCTGGTGGATGCCTTGAGTGACGTGCTCAGGCAGCGGTTTGTGCGGGCTTGATCAGTCCGCTGGCTTTGTTTACCGCGATGTGCCCGGATCAGAAGTCCCAGCGGGTGCTCAGCATGAAATTGCGTGGCTCACCATAAGCCGCCGAGTTATAGAAACCGACGTTGGTGTAGTAGTACTTGTCGAAAAGGTTGTTGATGTTGAGCGTTGCCGACAGGTGTTCGCTGAACTGGTAACGGGTCATCAGGTCCACCAGCCAGTAGGACTCCTGGGAGATGTCTTGGTAATGCCCGAGAGGGGCGTTGTAGATCGATTGCCAACCCACGCTTTGCCAGCGCGCGCCGGCGCCGACGGTCAGGTTTTCCAGGCGACCGTTGAGCTTGTAGCTGGTGTACAGGCTGACCTGGTCCTCCGGTTCAAAGGTCGAGATCTTTTGATCATTGTCATCGCGCACGATCTTGTGGGTGTAGCCGGCCTGCAACTGCCAGCCCGGGCTGAGCTCCCCGGAAATCTCCAGCTCATACCCTTTAGTCACCGCCTGGGTGCCTTTGAAGGCATAGTTGGGTGGCGTGGGTTGCAGGTTGTTGTAGTCATCATCGGGCATGGAGCGGTTGTCTTCATGCACCTCGAAGTAGGCCAGGCTGCTGTTCAGGCGGCCTTCGAAAAAGTCCGCCTTCAGGCCCAACTCGTAGTTCTGCCCTTCGTCCGGTTCGAGCAGCTTGCTGTCGCGGTCTTTGTTCCAGCTTTCCTGGGGCATGAAAATGTCGGTGTAGCTGGCGTACACCGAATAGGTGTCGTTGAGGTCATAGACTGCGCCGACGTAAGGCACGAAGCGTCCCGACTCCTTGTAGGACGGGTTCAGGCCTGTCAGGTGATAGTTCACGACGCGACCGCCAAGAAAGACTTTCAGGTCATCGCTGAGGTTCAGCCGGGTGGTCATGTAGGCGCCGGTCTGGCGCACCACATCATCGCTACGTTGGGACACCGGGCCCCAGTCAGGCTCTGGGAAATTGCCGTTCCAATGATTGAAATCGACAATGTTGGGACCGCGATGGGTCACGTCCCAGTAGCCCTTGCCTTTCCAGTGCGAGGTGCCGATCGAACCACCCAGCACCAGCTCATGCTCGCGCCCCAGTAACGTGAAGGGCCCGCTGACATAGAGATCGGCCGAGTCGCTGGTGGTTTCGCCAGTGTACTTCTGCGCGTTGATGCTGGCGGTGCCATCGGGCTTGGGCTGGTCGAACTGAATCGAGCCAAGCGCGGCATGGTAGCCATTGATCTTGTGGTCCAGTTGCAGCTTGGTGACCCAGCCATCGCCCAGCTCATGTTCGAGGGTGGCGAACACGGTGCGGGTGTATTGCTCCCAGCCGCTCCAGTCGGTGCCGTTGTTGAACGAGCGCGAGACGCTGTTGTGACCACCCGCGGAGTTGATCAGCGGGAAGCTCCCCGACCAGCTCGAGCCTTTGGGGTTGCTGTCCTGATAATCGCCGCCCACGGTCAACATCGTGTCAGGTGACAGATCAAACTCGAGGATGCCGTAGTACACCGAGCTTTTACGCGAGTAGTGGTCCATGAACGAGTTCTTGTCCTGGTAGGCCGCCACCGCCCGGCCACGGACATTGCCGGTGTCGGTCAGGGGCCCGCTGAGGTCCAGTTCGCTGCGGTAGTTATCCCAGGAGCCCATCCCGGCGCTGGCGTGGCCCTGGAAATCAGCGGTGGGTTTTTTACGCACCAGATTGATGGTGGCGCCCAGGGACCCGGCACCGGTTAACAGTCCTGTGGCGCCTTTAAGTACCTCGACACGGTCATAGATGGCCATGTCGCTCAGGGTATTGCCCGCCGAATAGGCGACGTTGCGTACGGTGGAGGGAATGCCGTCGTACTGGAAGTTGTTGATGGAAAAACCACGGGCGTAATAGTTGGTACGGTCGCTGTCGAAGGCCGAGACGGTGATACCGGGTGTATGGCGCATCACGTCATCAACGTTGTTGAGGCCGAAGTCATCCATGTGCTGGCGAGTGATGACGGTGATCGACTGCGGGGTTTGCCGGGGTGTCAGGACCAGGCGCGTTGCCGTGGCGATAGTGCCTGGGGTATAGGAGCCCGTACCTTCGGTAACCGTGCCTAGCTGGTTACTGATAATACTGGTGGCGCCCAGCTCCAGTGCCGAACCCGGGGCAGGGCGGCGCACGAGCATGACTGCATTCGCGCCGTTGGGCTCGAAGCCCAGCTGTGTGCCTGCCAGCAGTTGGGCCAGCGCTTGTTGGCTGGTCATCTGGCCACTGACACCGGACGATTGCACACCTTGGGCCAGATCTGCCGAATAGGCGATCTGCAAGCCACTCTGCTCGCTCAATTGATCGAGGGCGTTGGCCAGAGGTTGTGCGGCAATGGCGAAATCGTGGGTGCTCAGCACCTGGTTGCCAATCGGTGTGTCGATGATCTCGGCGGCTATGGCGTTGCTACAGGCCAGGTAGATGGCCAGTGCCAGGATGCTATGGGCGTGGGTTGGGTGGAGTGCTGGAAGGTGCATGCGAGCCCCGTTCTGAATAGGAATTATTTGCAAGCGCAAAAACCTTGACGGGTTGAAAGCTCGAAAGCCGTAAAACTTTTTTCACCGGTGTGATCGGCTGGTGTCGCTCAGCGAACCACAAGGGTTCCGCCGGGCAGGCGGGTGACCTGTGTGGCGGTAACTTTGCTCAGCGCCTGGACAATCGCCAGGGGCTCATCCAACTGGTAATTGCCGCTGACGCGCTGAGTGGCGGCAGTGCTGTTGAACAGCAGGATGGGCGCCGGGTAGTAGCGGCGCAACTCGCTGAGAACGTCGGCCAGCGGCGCATCCTGGAACGACAGGCGGCCATTGATCCAGGCCATCTGCCGTTCGCCGCCTTCCTGGTGCGCAGGTTGCAGGTGCCCGGCCTTGAGTTGTTGCCAGTTACCGGCCAGCAGCAGGTTGTTGTCACCGGCGTTGTTGGCGAAGCGTACCCGGCCTTCGCGTACGGCAACGGTGACTTGCTTGTCACGCTTGCTGACGCTGAAGCGAGTACCGACCACCGTTACCCTGGCTTCGCCGGTATCGATGATCAACGGGCGCGCGGCGTCGTGAAAGGCTTCGATGTAAAGGTCGCCACGCAGCAAGCGAATATGCCGGGATTGACCGTCAAACGCGGTGCTGATTGCGCTGTTGCTGCCCAGGACGATATGCGAACCGTCAGCCAGCTCCAGGTGTTCGACCTGGGCAATGGCGGTCAGGTGCTCGGCTTGCAAGCGCATCGGCACATCGGCCATCCAGCCGGCACCGAGCATCAGCAGTACGGCAGCGGCGGTGGCCAGGTATTGGCGCATTGGGCGTCGCCAGGAGCGCTGGACAGGCGCGGGTGGCAACCCCAGATCGACTTCCAGGCTTTGCAGAGCCTGCTCGAACGCGCGGTTGTTCCACAGTGCTTCTAGCTCGGCATAGGCTGCGTCATGTTCTGCATCGGCACCGCGCCACTGCTCGAAGCGCTGGCGGGTTGCCTGATCACTGGCGATCTGGGCACGGTGGGCGAACCAGTAGCTTGCCTGCTCTCTGGCCGATTCGCCGGGAATGAGGAGGGGGGATGCTTCAGTCATGGGCGGTCTGCATGTCGGTGGCTTTAATGCAGGCAGTGAGCGCATTGCGTAGGTCTTTTTCCACCGTGCTCAGAGAAACCTGCAGGCGCTGGGCAATCTCAGCTTGGGCAAGGCCATGCAGTTTATGCAATATCAGGATTTGTTGCTGGCGTTTGGGTAAGGTTGCGAGCACTTGCTGAAACTGTTGCAACTGTTGCTGGCCCTGGGCGTGACTGTCCGGGCCAGGCGCGCTGGTCGGCACTTCCACCACAAGGTTTTCATCCGCGTACGGGTCTTCGAAGCGACGCTTGCTTCGTTGACTGCGCAAGTGATCGAATGCCAGGTACTGGGCGGTTTGGTAGAGGAACGGGTGCAAATGCTCGATCGGTCGGGTGTTCAGCGCTTTAGCCACTTTCAGATAGGTTTCCTGCGCCAGGTCCTCGGCCAGGCTGGCGCAGCCGACGACTCGCGACAGCATGCGGATCAAGGCACTGCGCTGCCCGATAAAAAGCGTGCTGAGCTTTTGTTGATTCGTCTCCACGGCCACAGCCCCCGCCACCCTGATTTCGCCCCACGCGAGTCGCGCATACTAATAAGAGTGAGTCTCATTTCCAAGGGGTTTCACGAGCGGGCAGATCATGGCTGGCCCATTCCAGGTAGCGGATGATCCGTTCCTTGTAATGCAGGTGATCGCGCACCACTATCAATCCGAGCCACAGCACCAGTAGGACGGCGAAGGTCAGCAGGATGACCAGGTTGCCTTTGCCGAACGCCCACAGCTCGGTCAATTTGGCCTTTTCGGCGGCAATGGTGGCGAGGAAGGTCATGATCGCCACGAACATCGCGTTCTGGGTCAGGTTCAACGACTTGGGCGGGTTCTCGGAAATCTTCGCAAACGCTACGATCTCGGCCGCCTGGGCCGCACTGACAGCGTTCTGTTCAAGCATCTGCAGGAAATGTGCATAGCGCAGGTAGCTGTCGCGCTGCAGCAGCGGCTGGCTGGCGATGGCGTGGCGTTGATACAGGCTTTTGAACTGCTCGGCGACAAAGTACTCACGGGCCAGCAACAGCGCCCACATGCACAGGCTGGTACTGAACATCACCGTAACCGGTCCCAGCGGGTGCTGTTGCACGCTGAAGGACGCGCTGACCACCAGAATGATTGCCAGCACCACCAGCCAGGTCGGCAACAGGTGCGCTGCCAGCGGATTGTGGCGAATCGCGTGCCAATAGTTCGGGCGGCTGCGTTTGTAGAGCTGCAGCATTTCGCTCCATTGTTGAAACATCGTTACCTCGGGCGCAGGGTCTTACCTTGAGGATAACGGCCGCGCGGGCGAAATCCTCACTGGGTTTTACCTGTTGCGTGCTCGGCCTGCTGCAAACCCAGGCCCATGTCATCAACAATCGCCTTGCCATCTCGCCCAGAAGGTGCGCGGCCCAGGCCAGGGTGGGGTCTTCTTCGCTGGCACCTAGCGAGGCGTGCTCCAGTGCCTGTTCGCTGGGGATGCCCGGGTCGGCTGCGCCGCCCATCGCCGGCAAGTCCGGCTCCCACAAACGATCGGCATGCGCCGAACCCTGTGGGAGCTGGCTTGCCAGCGATCGAGCGCAAAGCGCTCGTAATCAGTGGGCTACCTGAACGCAGGCCAGCGCCTGTTCAACCCGCCAGCGCGCCGTTTCCATCTCGTGCAGGGCAGTACGCACCAGCGCCTGCCCATGCCTATCGGGATGCAACAACACCGCTTGCTGGCCGACAGCCAGGGCACAGGCCAGATGCTCGCCGGCATGAACCAGGATGTCTTCAAGGCAATGAGGGGAATCGGTGGAGAGAAGCGGGGGATCGGGGACTATTTTCAGCATGGTCAGCTCCTGTATCGGTCGAGCCGCCACAAACCCGCTGTCAAACAGGAGGGTGGCAGCAGTACGTGGGTTGACAGACCGGTGATACAGGAACCGGCGCACACGAATGTGCCCCACGCACAGCTGCCATAGAGCAGTGCGACTGTATCAACAGCGGTCTGTCAAAACCGGTCGTTGATTTGGCAACGACCGGCCAAGACTAGGCAGCTAGCGATGCAGGCGCAACAGCTGAAGTGCTTGGGGATTATGCTTGGGAAATGGACTACACGAAACAGCGAAGCAGCGGTATCCAGCAACCTTTCTCTCGGTGTCATTGTTGCCATCTTCAGGCATCTGCATAACCCGGCCAAATTTCTGGCCAGGCGATGAGAGGTGTGGGTTGCTGGTTGCTTGCTTGTATCCAAGGGGATACATTGGTGTGAGCCTTGAAATACAGTGTTTTGCAAACGCCCAGATTCACCTCTTGGTTGATTTCCGTACGCGACATGCATGCAAGGGTGGCAATCGCACGGCGAATAGAGCGTGTAACGGCGGGAAATCTGGGAGATGTGAAGTCCGTCGGTGGTCAGGTCTGCGAGATGCGCATCGATGTGGGGGCGGGTTATCGGGTGTATTTCACGGCTCGGGACGGTGTAGTCATTGTTTTGTTGGCAGGTGGTGACAAGTCATCGCAATCTGTTGATATCCAACTGGCCAGGAAGCTGGCCAAGGAAATTTGATATGAGTTTGTCACTTACTACGTTTGATATGGCCGCGTTGCTCGATAGCGATGAGACAATCAGCGAGTACCTTTCTCAAGTGCTGGCGGATGGTGATCATGACGAACTGATTCGCGCCCTCGGCTATATCGCCAAGGCTCGCGGCATGAGCCAGATCGCAACTGCCAGTGGATTGGGGCGCGAGAGCCTGTACAAGGCGTTGACCCCCGGTGCGAAGCCTCGTTTTGACACTGTACTGAAGGTCATCCGGGCGCTAGGGATTGATCTTCTGGCCCACCCTCATGCTTCGTCGAGACTCTGAGTCGCCCGCACTCGATTGCACGTCAATGGGTAGATTCGCCAACCAGCTCCCCACACTGCGCATCCCGTTGCATCGACTCCAAATTCCTTTCGATGGTCTCACAAATCGCATCCATCTGAATCTGATGCTCACTGATCCGGAACGGGCTCTGCAAACAGAACAGCGAAATAAACAGCCGCGGGAAATACACGTAAGGGTAGGGCAGGGGCGTGTTGGCGATGCGCTCCATGCCGCCCTGGCTGTTGGACAGGTCGACCAGGGTCGATTCCAGCCGCGCCAGGCGAATGCTGTCCAGGCGCCCGGCCTTGTATTCGCGGGTTAGCAGCGCCGCAGAGCCGGTGAGGATGTCGTTGGCGAAGTTGTTCGAGCGGCTGCGCCGGTCGAATTCTTCGGGCGGGATGAAGGCCATCAGTTCATCCGGGCACGGTTCGCCGCGAAGGTGTGCGGCCAGGCAGTTCACATAGGCGATATGGCGGCGCAGCAATGTCGTCTTGATTGGGTTGACGCCGTCATCCAAATCATCGATCAGCGTCAGCACCTGGCGGGCAAAGCTGCGTGAACTGTTGACCAGCCCGCCCCACAAGGTGCGCGCTTCCCACCAGCGGTTGTAGGCGCTGCTGTTGCGAAAGCTGACCAGCACCACCAGCGCACGGGATCGAACACCGTCGCACGCTCAAGGTTCGTTGCAGCCCATCGATCGGCTACAGCGCCTGCTTCATCTGCACCAGTGCGACCCGCGTATTGCCGGGGCCCTCACGTTCGACGATGGCGAAGGGCTCAAAGCCCAGCTGTGGATAAAGCAGCAGCCCGGCGGTGTTGCTGTTGAAACATGACACCTGCACCTCGCGAGCCTCGAACTGACGGCGCGCCAGCTCGATCATGCTCTGCACCAGATAGCGCGCTACGCCATGGCCGCGCGCGGCGGGGGCCACCACCACATTGCCAAGGGCGCAAACGCCACCATGCTCTGCCTTGTAGAAGTTAGCGAAGGCCAGCACGGTCCCGTCGCCCTCGACCACGGTCGAGCCGTTGCGCTGGGCGATGGCCTCGCTCAGTTGCGCGGGTGTCAGCGGGTACCTGGCCTTGGGGAACATGTAGAACAGCTCGTCCGGGCCCTGGGGGAAGCAGCAAATGGCAGCGATGTCGTGGGGCTGGACGGGGCGGTGGGTCAATTGCATGGCGCGACTCGATCTGCAAATGAGGGGGGACAGTGATCCTACACATTTTGACAAAGCCGGTAATGCAATCCCCACGCCGGACCAAGGGTCTCCTTGATAAGGTGCCCTTCGGCTGCATCGACCCACAAGGAGCAACACCATGAAAGCACTCTTGTTCACTGCCGCCCTGGCAACAGCGGGCGCCGCCCAGGCCCAGACTGTGGAACTGGCCCTGGTGGGCGCCGACGGCAGCGCCAAACCGGTCGGTACCATCACCCTCGAGCAGAACCAATACGGCACCCTGCTCACGCCTGACCTGCGCGACTTGCCGCCGGGCGTACACGGTTTTCACCTGCACGAACAGCCTTCCTGTGCACCGGCAACCGCCGATGGCAAGACCACACCGGCAGGTGCCGCGGGCGGGCACTGGGATCCGCAACAGAGTAAAAAACACCTGGGCCCATACGACGATGCCGGGCATAAAGGCGACTTGCCGGCCCTGTATGTCAGCGCCGACGGCACTGCCCGTTATCCGGTCCTGGCGCCACGCCTGAAGGCCGAAGAGTTCAAGGGCCATGCGCTGATGGTGCATGGCGGCGGTGATAACCACAGCGATCACCCACAGGCGTTGGGTGGTGGTGGGGCGCGGATTGCGTGTGGGGTGGTGCAGTGACGGGCAATCCATTGCGCAATGCGCTAAGCCTGTAAGTGTTGAAACTACGGACTTCCACTGAGGTGCATCATGATCTGCAAGAACGCCATGCGTCCGGTCCACCCAGGAGAGGTCTTGCGCGAGGACTTCCAAAGCGAGATGGGTGTTAGCGCTGCCGCTTTGGCTCGTGCGCTCGGCGTATCTGCCACTTCGATCCATGGCGTTCTTTCTCGGCGTCGCGGTGTATCGGCAGGCATGGCCTTGCGCCTCGCCACCTGCCTGGACACCACCCCCGAGTTCTGGCTCAACCTGCAGACGGCGTTTGACCTGCGCACTGCCGAGCTCAATCACGGTGAGGAAATCCACCGGCAGGTGCAGCGCCTGGTGGCTTGCGCTTGATTCGCCGGGCACAAAAAAACCGACCCTAGGGTCGGTTTCTTTTTGCGTTTGGTGCCCGAGGGAGACTCGAGCGTTCCATATAATCCGTGACGTGTAGCTCTGTTATGCGACAAAGGATACATGTAGGGATACACGGTCGTAAGTGCTGTGCTTCACAAAAGGGTAAGCTGGGTGGGAGAACAGGTCAATTGTCCAGGCCACCGCGAGCGAACTGCTCCATTTTGTTTGGTCCGGCATCTTTCAAGCCTTCCGCTTGCATAGCTCCATACCAATCGATCAAGGCCTGCTTCATTTGTCGGTCACTCTGTTTCCAAACAGGCCCAAGATGCTCAACCCACAATGCGATCTCTCGCTCAGTCGTCAAGGCGCCAGAGCTTAAGGTCTCTGCTGTATTGACGAGCATTTTTGCCAGATCGAGGTCGATGACCTCATCCGGGAGTGACCAATGAGCTTTGCTCCCCAAACAGTCAGTGTAGAAACCTATCTGTTTCAGTTGATCCAGAAGCTGTGGGTGATCCGACTCCTCGTCAAACAGTGGGCGCATGTCATCGAGAGATTGAGCTCCAGCGGCCACCAGTTGTGGAAGAGTCCACTGTAGATTCTTGCTGGTATGAGACCGATATCTCCTCCACTCCATTTTCAGATCTTGCTCGTTTTCGGCAAATGCCAACCCGCGAAGAATGGAAATCTTTCCGGCCTCTTCAATGGATAGGATTGCTAGCGATACGGCTGACGGAAGCCGATCAGAGTCAAGAAGCAATCTGGCATCCTTGGCAAGCCGTGCCGCGTTTTGTAACGCGGCGTTCATTCCATTCGCTATTTGAGAAATGGAAAGTGGGCCTTTGTAGCTGTCGAGTTTTTTCTGCAAGGTGGGCCCCTCGTGCGTTATAGGGATGGACGAATGTAGCGGCGCCGGTGGGAGGTTCTGCTATAACCGGTCACAGCCGGTGTGGCGCTTGTCAATTATCAAGATAAGAGTGTTCAGCAATGCATTCCAACCAGGCAGTAAGCCAAGCTTTGCAAATTAGGTTCGCCGCTTTCGAACGGCACGACAAGGATGATTACGAAAGTGAAGACATCGCTCATGGCGCCGCTCTTCTTGCTTTGGACGTCGGGATTATTACGAATGACTCCTTACTGATCGCCCAAGCACAAGAGGTTCTCGCCAGCATTAACCGTAGTCGTCAGCTAGCGGAGGAGCAGGATGCGCAGTACATGGCCGACAGCTACGCCGCAATGGACGCTTCACAGGAGAAGCACAAGCAGGCGTTTGCAATGGTGAAAGAACTAGTGGGTAAAGAGTTTCATGATCCCCGCTGGAGCGCGTTGATTGAAATCTACCAAGAGGCGTTCCCGACATTTCTGGTTCGAGCTTCGGTCTATGCGAGGATTGGTCCAAAACAGGCAGCTAATCGACTTCGTCATGAGCTGGTTAAACTGGTGAAGGACAAGCGGTTGGACAGAGCGCCCACGCTGGGTGAGGTACACGCACTGCTGCCGGATGCCAAAGCCCTTTTAGAGTCTCGCACCGTTGGCTATTTGGAGCGGGCCCTACCGGGGTTTGATTTCCGAGGTCATCCGATCTTGAGCTCTAAAACGGTGCCGGGGACCCTGTGAGCTTTGCAGTTACACGGGGTCGGAAACCCGCGCCGTCTTGCTAGCGGGCGGCCGGTTGACGATGGTTGACAGTTGACGAGGTTGACGGCCTCCCGATGAGAAGGGTCAGTAGGCTAGAGAATGATTGATTGGGTTCACCACCCAGACGGGTGTGTTAACCCAGTTCACCTGTTCACTAAGCTGGACGCCCTGCTGCTAACAAAGTCTCGCGGGTTTCCGACCCCGCGTCCCAATGAACGCCTCAGGGACCCCGGCGTACTTTGGACCATGCACGTGACATTCGCTGGAGGGAATGATGCGTCCGGGGAGCTGGGGTTACGTTGCCCCTAAAAACCGTGTTACCCATGTTACTGGTGTAACGATGTTATCTAACCGACTGTATTTATTGGGTATTTATTAAGTAACACTGTCGTTGTGCGTCAGCAGTTGGAAATGTTACTAGGCTAACTGGTGTAACGCTTCAGAAGAATGAATGTGCGCTATGATGTAGGCCGTTTGGATCGTCATCTGCCCAGTAGTATTATCAGCAGCCTGTCTAGTGCGGACAGCAGGCTACCAGGTCCATTTTGTGCCAAGTAGCCGTCGGCCAAAATAGCAAACATTCAAAGCGCCTACTAAGCTGGGGCCGATACAGAACGTAGGGCGCATCAGAAAACGAGGAGGAAGATATTGGATTTTATTGTCGTCACTCATTCTTTTCGTAAAGGGTTTGATGCACAAAAATTTCGAGGCCAGCTCCCGACACACCTGCAGACATTCCCACGGGGCTGTTGTGGTGTCGTTTCGGAGCTGCTCGGGGACTATCTCAATACCCAGCTAGGTTTGCGGGTTGAATACGTGTGTGGCGAGCGTGACGGCGGCTCCCATGCTTGGCTTGAGCTCGACGATGTAGTTATTGACATTACCAGCGACCAGTTCGATGGCCGCCCCCCAGTATTCATCGCTGTAAAAGATGATTGGTATGCGTCATGGGAGGAGTCGGCGCGGCACATTGCAATTCATCATCCAAGTGCCTGGACCTACAGCGAGGAGCGCAACATACTTCGAGCAGTGCTCAGCGAGGCCGGCCTCCCGAAATTAACAACGTAAAAAAACTGCAGAGGTCAAAATGGGACGTTCGGCCGACTACACAATACAAGGGTTCTTGTACCAATTTAATCAGACGCTCGCTGAACTTCTGAAAGCGGCGGATGAGGCAGAAATTACTATCGAAGGTATTGTTGAAGATATTGAGGTAGCAACATTTTCGGGAATTAAAGCGATTCAGTGTAAGTATCACGAGGCGCAGGATAAGTATACGCCGAGCATTCTATATGATCCTTTGCTTCAGATGATGAAGCATTTTAAGTCTAATCCAACCGCAAAGATAAAATATCATCTGTTCGCGCATTTTCCGAATAATCCAGAAATCGTCATTTCCTCTGTAGAGCTGAAGAGTGCGCTCAACTCTAAAAATAAAGACCTGCAAGGCTTGATTGCAGAGGTTGCCGGTGTTGATGTTGATGAATTCCTGAAATTATTCGCAATTACGGTAACACCTAAATACGACGACTTAATGGAGGAAAACACAAAGCTACTTGAGGCCCACGGTTTCAACAAGGGTGAAGTAGAAACTCTCTTCTATCCAAATTCCATTCAAATCATTGCTGATCTGAGTATCAAGCATGAGGAAGATCTTAGAAAAATCACCAAGAAGAATTTTTTAGAAGCATTACGCCGAATCAGATCTACAGCGGTTTCCCAGTGGACACTTGCGTTAAAGACTCGACAGAAGGTTTTGGAAATACGACGTAAACAGCTAAAAGAAAACTTGAGTTTAAATGTTCGCCTGCGCTTCTTGGTTATTTTTCCTGCGTTTTTAGAGCAGTTCGATGACCAGATTGTTCTTTTTATCAAGTCATTTATTGATAAGTACCATTTCAAACAGGCACATGCGCATACACCCCTCTTTGCGCTGGACGTTACTCAAGATTTATTTGATGAAATTGCGGAGCGACTGATCGGGAAGGATGTGGTGCCAAACCTCGGACGCCCAGTGAAAACGTTTTCCGAGATCAGTTTTTTCCGTGAGCCGATGGTTCTAAAAGATAAAAAAGAGTTTGTTCTAAGGTTTATTCGTTGGGATGATTACAAAAAACTTCAGCTTAAAATTAAAGCGGATGATTTTTTTGTAATTGGAGATGGAGATATTACGAGTCTAGATCTCAAGGATGTAAATCTGGAAGCCCTAGGTGCCGAAAAATTTGATGAAATCAAATATATGATGGGGATGAGCAATGCCTATTAAAATTGGAGCTGTGCTCTCGTGTGCGCCAGAAGCCGTCATCGTTGCGGTGGATAGTCTTGAAACTTTCGAGAGAAATAAAGAGGGGCTGCAGGTTGGCCGCTTTCTAAAAATTGCACAAGGCAACCATGATTTTACAATTGCCACCATCCGAAATATCAAAGGCACAAATACGACCACTCCAGACGGGAAGCCAGCATGGAGCTTCCAGATTGAGTGCCAGGCGATAGGAACCCTGGTAGATGACAAAACGTTTGACCGTAGTAGTCTCCTCTTGCCGGTACCAACTGAGCATGCATTCATTGCAGAAAACGATACTTTAGACAAGATATTTTCGGCAGATGGTGATCACGATTTTCCTCTTGGCAAACTCTCAATGAATAAAGCCATTGATCTTATGATCAGCGGCAATAGATTCTTCAGTAAGCATATTGCCGTTGTGGGTTCTACTGGCTCCGGTAAGTCGTGCACTGTTGCGAGCGTGCTCCAAGGTATCGTTGGGATATCTCAGCGTAAAAACAATAACAAGGACATGCAAAATAACTCGCATGTTGTGATATTTGATATTCATGATGAATATACCGCTGCGTTTACTTTGCAGGCGGAAGAGTTATTTACTCTGAGTCGGCTAGATATTGATACTCTACAGCTTCCTTATTGGCTGATGAATTCAGAAGAACTGGAAAGCATGTTTATCGAGAGTAATGAGTCGAACTCTCATAATCAAGTTAGTCAGTTTAAGTATGCTGTTGTTTTGAATAAAGAAATGCACAATCCAGATGTTCCGGAGGTGACTTACGACACCCCAGTTTATTTTTCGATTAAGGAAGTTTACAACTTCATTGAAAACCTGAATCGAGAGGTAATTGGTCGGCTGCCCGGAGAAGACAAGCCAAAGCTAGCCAACGGAGATTTGGTGGCTGATCGGAAAATTTATTTTGAGAAAGTCCACGATTTTGTTGCCAACTCAACTGCAGCAGCAAGCAAGGCTACTAATGGACCATTCAATGGAGAGTTCAATAGGTTCGTTTCGCGACTGGAGGCGAAATTGGCTGATAAGCGCCTCCGGTTCCTTTTGAACTCAAAGAAAGCTGATGGGCAGGCACATGTTACCGAGGATTTTGAGACGTTGATGAAGCAATTCATCGGCTATCTCCACAAGGCGAACGTCACCATTGTGGACTTGAGCGGAGTTCCTTTCGAAGTTCTTAGCGTCACGGTAAGCCTGATCTCTCGCCTCATCTTTGACTTTTGCTTTCATTATTCCAAACTGCAGCATGCCGAAGGCAAACTCAACGACATCCCTGTCATGCTCGTGTGTGAAGAGGCGCACAACTATGTACCGCGGGACAGTCACGCAGCCTACCGTGCATCCCGAAAATCCATCGAACGCATTGCAAAGGAAGGACGAAAATACGGCTTGAGCCTGATGGTGGTGAGCCAACGACCCTCGGAAGTGTCGGAAACAATATTCGCCCAGTGCAACAACTTCATTTCGTTGCGCCTTACGAACGACGCAGATCAGACCTACGTACGACGGCTATTCCCCGACAACGCCAATGCGATCACAGAGATCCTGCCTAACCTGGCTCCTGGCGAGTGCGTTGTGGTTGGTGACGCCGTGTTGTTGCCAGCTGTGATCAAGATGCCGCTACCGGTTCCAGAACCACATTCCCAAAGCGTTAGGGTTCATAGTGAGTGGAAAACGCCATGGCGCGATGTTGTCTTCGCTCAGGTCATTGAGCGTTGGAGAAAGTAAGAAGTTGAATTGCTCTTAATTGCAGTGCCTCATTGAAGCACTGCTTTAGTCCGGTAGCAGGTATTGCCGTTCAATCGAATCCCGACCCTGACCTCGGATGGCCAGGGTCGTTAGATTAAGAAAATTGAGTTAAATTTTAATTGGACTTAGTCGGTGTATAACGTGAAATACATAAACATCCTGTCTTTGGTGCAAGCAAATACCTCGTTAACGCCTGCTATGTTTGACGAGTTTTTAACGCACCATAATATAAAAATAAAGCCAGCAGAAGTCGAAGATCTTAAAGGGCTGGTTGGCGGGTTGTATGGTTTATCTGGTAATGCTAGTGTTTTTTCTGCGTTTTACGTTGGTTATCAAATTCCCCAAATAGGTAAAGAGTTTGATTTGTTAAGATTTGGGAAGGATAACGTTGTCAACATTGAGCTTAAAAAAACTTGCTCAGAGGAAAAAATAAAAGATCAGTTGGTGAGGAATCGGTATTATCTATCTTGTGTTGGTAGATATGTATATTGCTTCACCTATGTGTCGGATGTGAAGGCGCTGTATTATCTAAAAGATGATAATTGTCTGGTAAAGGTTGATCTTAGTTCCTTGAGGGATTTGCTCGCTTCCCAAGAGATTAATCGCGAAGAAATTGTTGATGATCTTTTTAATCCCTCTGATTATTTGGTTTCGCCCTTCAACTCAACTCAAAAATTTTTGCGTGACGAATATTTTTTAACTCATCAGCAGGAAGAAATTAGAAGTCGAATTTTGCAGTATTTGACTGGGCCGAAAATGGTGAAATTTATTTCGGTGATAGGCAGTGCGGGTACGGGCAAGACTCTGCTTGTATATGATATTTCGAAACAATATACAAAGCTGAAAAAAAGTAATCTTATCATCCATTGTGGACAGTTGAATGAGGGGCATGTTGAGCTAATGGGATGTGGTTGGGATATTATTCCTATAAAAAGCTACTTATCCTATGATTTGGCGAAATATGATTTGGTCATTGTTGACGAGTCGCAGCGTGTTCGTCCTCATCAATTAAACGATATTATTGCTAAGGTCCAGGCGTCGAGCGGGAGTTGCATTTTTTCCTATGACAAACTTCAGACGTTAGCTAACTGGGAAGAAAGAAGCGATATTGATGCTTCGATAAGTTCTATAAAAAATTTGGTCGTGCACAAGCTATCCGAAAAAATTCGTACAAACAAAGAAATTGCAAATTTTATTAGGGTTCTTTTTAATAATAAAAGAAATCTACCCTTGTCAAGTACGAACAATATTGAGCTTAGCTATTTCAATAGCTTGGAGGATGCAAGGTCCTATCTTGCTACGCTGGATGAGTGTGGCTGGGAAGTACTTAGGTTTACTCCGTCGCAATACGGAAATGAGCATCATGAAAAATATTGTGCCGTTGCCAAAAAAACATCGCATCGAGTTATTGGGCAAGAGTTCGACAGTGTTGCGATACCGATAGATCAGTATTTTTCTTATAATTCTGACGGCGAATTATATTATAAGGGTTCGGCGTATTATAATATGACTAAAATGCTGTTCCAAAATATTACTCGCGCAAGGAAAAGATTAAATGTTGTGATCATAGGTAATCAGGAGATATTAAATAGGTGTATGTCTGTCCTACGCTAATCCAATAAAAAAGGGCCCTTTGGGCCCTTTCTGATGAGTCGTTTTTACATTTTTAGCCTGTTTTCCACCTCATCAGAACCGTGTTTGATTTTCCACTCTTTTAGCGTGCTGTGATTACCACCTTTGGTTTCTACGACTTAACCAGTGTGAGGGTTTTTGTAAGTCTTGAGCTAACGAGGTTTACGAGGGGCGGACGTCGCAGTCAAAACTTGAGTGCGCTTGCCGCTTTGCGGATCTAGGTTCTGTACGAAAAGAGATGTCGCAAACACCGCATGGAACAAGCCAGCGAGACCATAGCGGCATAGCTTTTCGCGAGCTTGTCGAAGCGCGTCACGATCCGTCGGTTCTCTTTCAGCCAGCCAAACATGCGCTCGATGATGTTGCGTTGTCGGTACTTGGGCCGATCAAACAGTCTTGGTAAGCCAGGCTTGGGTTTGCGTTTCATCGAACGCAGCGGGATGACGGGTTGCATTCGATATTGGTCGCAGTAACGGCGTAGCGCTTCGGCGTCGTAGCCCTTGTCGGCAAGCAGCCATTTACAGCGCTTACGCGGGCGGCCACGTTGGCTCGATGGAATGCTAACCTCGTCCAACAGGGGTTGGGCATAGCTGATGTCACTGGCTTGACCTCCAGAGAGGAGGAAGCGCAATGGTGTCCCGTTGGCGTCGCAGAGCATGTGGATTTTGGTTGTCAGGCCACCGCGACTGCGGCCTAGAGCGTGATCGGCAGGCTCGTCAGGCCCCCTTTTTTCCCGGCGCCAGAAGAGGCTCGGGTTGCACGTACTGCGGTTGAGTCGATCATCCAGGTTTGCACATCGATCAAGCCTTGCTCATTCAATCTCAGGTGCAAGCGTTTGAGCATCTGATCGAATGCCCCCTGGTTTCGCCAGCCCCGAAACCGTTGATACACCGTTGACCACGGGCCGAAGCGTTCCGGCATATCTCGCCACGCTGCACCTGAGCAGAGCACCCAGAGCACGCCATCGAGCATCAGGCGGTCACTCAGGCGGGGCCGCCCCCGGCCATGGGTTTCGGTGAAGAGATCAGCGACCACAGCCCAAGCCTCATCCGAGAGTTCGTAACGCTTTGCCATCACAGGATTCCTTTCCGTAGATGGCTGGAAACTCTACAAAACTTCAGCTTCCGAGGGACGTCGATTGGGTTTCTCGGGATTTCGTACAGAACCTAGGAGCTTGTGCTGCGATGTCACGCAGGCGGCTGCCTGGATCGTTTTCGGTGAGCCCTAGGCCGATGGCTCGGCCGAAGATCTGATTGATCCACGTGCGGCACTTTTCCGCCACGTTGTGTGCGTTTCGCGCTTCGAGGGATGCCTGGAGTTCTGCGCAGTCGGTACGCGTGATTTCGTCGAGGGGCTTATCTCCCAATGCCGGGAGGATGTCTTTGTCGAGGTAAGTGCGGATTTTGTTAAGAGTGGAGGGAGCGAGGCCCTTTTCTTCTTTGGCCTTGAGCCAAGCTTCAGCAGCAGCTCGGAAGGTCCGAGTCCTGGCAGCGTCAATGGCAGCTTTGGCGGAGCGTTTCTGTTCGAGAGGATCGGCGCCGCTGCTAACTACCTTGCGTAGTTCAGCAGCTTTGTCCCGTGCCAATGCACCGCTTACTTCCGGGTAACCCCCGAGCCCCATCCAGGCCCAATTGCCTGCCGGACGTTTGTAGCGGAGCTGCCAGGATTTCCCACCATCAGGTTTGACCCTGAAGTAGAGGCCGCTTCCGTCCAGCTCCCTGTATTCCTTTGATTCTGGCTCCAGCCCCGCAAGCGTCGTGTCTGCGAGAGGGCGGCGCTTGATATCTGCGCGCTTCATCCTTGTATCCCAAAGTTCGGCATTTTTCTCAGGATACAAGCAGGGATACAGGGATACAACGGATAAGGGGATACAGAGGTAGATAGCCAGACACAAAAAAAACCGGCTCAAGTGGCCGGTTTCTCTGGGTCTGAGAGTCTGGTAGAGACTTTCAGATACTGCTATATGGTGCCCCGAGGGAGACTCGAACTCCCACTCCTTTCGAAAACGGATTTTGAATCCGCCGCGTCTACCAATTCCGCCATCAGGGCTTGTGGCGGCGAAGTATAAAGAGGCGCCTACCGTTGGTCAATCAGGTTTCATGGTCAATTTTCACGGTTTCGGCTAAACTTTCCGGCCCTGTCGAACCGAACACCATCATGCGCGTCGCCGATTTTTCTTTTGAGCTTCCTGATTCCCTGATCGCTCGCCATCCGCTGGCGCAGCGCCATAGCAGCCGGCTGCTGACCCTGGACGGGCCGAGCGGGGCACTGGCGCATCGCCAGTTCACCGACCTGCTCGAGCATTTGCGCCCGGGCGATCTGATGGTGTTCAACAATACCCGGGTGATTCCGGCGCGTCTGTTCGGCCAGAAGGCCAGCGGCGGCAAGCTGGAGATCCTCGTCGAGCGCGTACTCGACAGTCACCGGGTGCTGGCCCACGTGCGTTCGAGCAAGGCGCCCAAGCCGGGCACGCTGATCGTCATCGACGGCGGTGGCGAGGCCGAGATGGTCGCCCGTCACGACGCGCTGTTCGAGCTGCGCTTTGCCGAAGAGGTGCTGGCGCTGCTCGATCGCGTCGGCCATATGCCGCTGCCGCCGTACATTGATCGTCCGGACGAGGGCGCCGACCGCGAGCGCTACCAGACGGTATATGCCGAGCGCGCCGGGGCCGTGGCCGCACCGACCGCCGGCCTGCACTTCGATGAAGAGCTGCTGGCCAAGATCGCCGCCAAAGGCGTGGAAACCGCCTTCGTCACCCTGCACGTGGGGGCTGGTACTTTCCAGCCAGTGCGGGTCGAGCGCATCGAAGACCACCACATGCATAAAGAGTGGCTGGAGGTCGGCCAGGACGTGGTCGATGCCGTGGCGGCCTGCCGCGCCCGTGGCGGGCGGGTGATTGCCGTGGGCACCACCAGCGTGCGTTCGCTCGAAAGCGCCGCCCGTGATGGTGTGCTCAAGGCGTTCAGCGGCGATACCGATATCTTTATCTTCCCGGGCCGGCCATTCCATGTGGTCGATGCCCTGGTGACCAACTTCCATTTGCCTGAATCCACGCTGCTGATGCTGGTTTCGGCCTTCGCCGGTTATCCCGAGACCATGGCTGCCTATGCGGCGGCGGTCGAGAACGGATACCGCTTCTTCAGTTACGGTGATGCCATGTTCATCACCCGCAATCCGGCGCCACGCGGCCCCGAGGATCAAGCATGAGTCGCACCTGTCGTATGTCCTTCGAATTGCTGGCCACCGACGGCAAGGCCCGTCGCGGCCGCCTGACCTTCCCCCGCGGCGTGGTCGAGACCCCGGCGTTCATGCCGGTGGGTACCTATGGCACGGTCAAGGGCATGCTGCCGCGCGACATCGAAGCGATCGGCGCGCACATGATCCTTGGCAATACCTTCCACCTGTGGCTGCGCCCGGGCACCGAGGTGATCAAGGCCCATGGCGACCTGCATGACTTCATGAAGTGGCAGGGCCCGATTCTCACCGACTCCGGTGGTTTCCAGGTGTTCAGCCTGGGCGCCATGCGCAAGATCCGCGAAGAGGGCGTGACGTTTGCCTCGCCGGTCGACGGCTCCAAGGTGTTCATGGGCCCGGAAGAGTCGATGCAGGTCCAGCGCGACCTGGGCTCGGACGTGGTGATGATCTTCGACGAATGCACCCCGTACCCGGCCGATGAAGACGTCGCCCGCGTGTCCATGGAGCTGTCCCTGCGCTGGGCCCAGCGCTCGAAAAACGCCCACGGCGACAGCACTGCGGCGCTGTTCGGCATTGTCCAGGGCGGCATGCACGAAAACCTGCGCATGCGCTCGCTCGAAGGCCTGGAAAAGATCGGTTTCGACGGCCTGGCCATCGGCGGCCTGTCGGTGGGCGAGCCCAAGCACGAAATGATCAAGGTGCTGGATTACCTGCCAGGGCGCATGCCGGCTGACAAACCTCGTTACCTTATGGGGGTAGGCAAGCCGGAAGATCTCGTTGAGGGTGTGCGCCGCGGCGTCGACATGTTCGATTGCGTGATGCCCACGCGCAACGCGCGCAACGGTCATCTGTTTGTCGATACCGGCGTGCTGAAAATCCGTAACGCGTTCCATCGCCACGATGATTCGCCCCTGGATCCGACCTGCGATTGCTATACCTGCCAGAACTTCTCCCGTGCTTATCTGCATCACCTGGATAAATGCGGCGAAATGTTGGGCAGTATGTTGAATACGATCCATAACTTGCGCCATTACCAGCGGTTGATGGCTGGTTTACGCGAGGCTATTCAACAAGGTACATTGGCCGCCTTTGTCGATGCCTTTTACGCCAAGCGCGGGCTGCCTGTGCCGCCCTTGGATTGATGTATTGTCGATCCCTAACAAGTACTGATTTGCAACTGGAGTGCTAAATGAGCTTTCTGATCCCTGCCGCATACGCGGACGCAGCTGCCCCAGCCGCCGGCCCAGCCGGTACTGGCTTCGAGTGGATTTTCCTGGTCGGTTTCCTGGTCATCTTCTACCTGATGATCTGGCGCCCGCAGGCCAAACGTGCCAAAGAGCAGAAAAACCTGCTGAGCAACCTGCAAAAAGGTGACGAAGTTGTCACCAACGGCGGTATCGCCGGCAAGATCGTCAAAGTTGCCGACGACTTCGTGGTTTTGGAAGTGTCCGACAACGTCGAGCTGAAGTTCCAGAAGGGCGCCGTAGCCGCGACCCTGCCTAAAGGCACGCTCAAAGCGATCTAAGTTTCAGTTTTTTACCAATCGACGGGGCGCGCAAGGCGCCCCGCGTCTTGAACGGGCGGCGTGATGCTGAACAAATACCCTCTGTGGAAATACGCACTGATCCTGGTGGTACTGGCGATCGGTTTTATTTATTCCGCTCCCAACCTCTACCCTGATGATCCGGCCGTTCAGGTCAGTGGTGCCAGCACGGCGCTGCAGGTCAATCAGACTGATCTGGACCGCGTGAGCAAAGCGCTCGTTGAGGCCGGAATCCAGGTCAAGGCCGCGAGCCTGGGCGAGAAGGGCAAGGTTGGGCTGGTGCGCCTGACCAAACAGGAAGACCAACTGCCAGCCAAGGATGTAGTGCGCAAGGCACTGGGCGACGACTATGTAGTAGCGCTCAACCTGGCCCCGACTACCCCGCAATGGTTGCGCAACCTGGGCGCCAGCCCGATGAAGCTGGGTCTGGACCTTTCCGGTGGTGTGCACTTCCTGCTTGAAGTGGACATGGACAAGGCCATGTCGGCCCGCCTGAAAGTCTACGAAGGTGAAGTCAAAAGCCTGCTGCGCAAAGAGCGCGTGCGCTACCGCAGCCTGCCGCAACAAGATGGCGGCATTCAGCTGGGCTTCTCCGATGATGACTCCCGCGAACAGGCCCGTAGCCTGATCCGCAAGAATTTCAACGATTTCGAGCTGACCACCACCGAGCGTAACGGCTTGTCCGTGCTGCGTCTGGCGATTACCCCGGCCAAGGTCGCGGAAATCCGTGAATACTCGATCAAGCAGAACCTGACCACGGTACGTAACCGGGTCAACGAACTGGGTGTAGCCGAGCCACTGGTTCAGCGCCAGGGTGCCAACCGCATCGTGGTCGAGCTGCCAGGCGTGCAGGACACCGCCGAAGCCAAGCGGATCCTCGGCAAGACCGCCAACCTCGAATTCCGCCTGGGTGCTGAGCCAGGTGCCTCGAAAGCCACCACCGAAACCTTCGAATTCCGCGAGGGCGGTCGTGCGGCTGCGGTCGAGCGTGGCCTGATCATCACCGGTGACCAGGTCACCGACGCCCAGGCCAGCTTCGACGAGCAAGGCCGTCCGCAAGTGAACATCCGTCTGGATGGTCATGGCGGCGAGCTGATGAGCCGTGCTACCCGTAGCAACGTCGGTCGCAGCATGGCGGTGATCTTCATCGAGCAGCGTCCTACCACGCGCTACGTCAAGCAGATGGTCGATGGCGTCGAAAAAGACGTTGCCGTGCAGACCTTCACCGAAGAGAAGAAGATCATCAGCCTGGCGACCATCCAGTCGCCACTGGGCAGCCAATTCCGTATCACCGGCCTGAACGGTCAGGGTGAATCGTCGGAACTGGCCCTGCTGCTGCGTGCCGGTGGTCTGGCGGCGCCGATGTACTTCGCTGAAGAGCGCACCATTGGCCCGAGCCTGGGTGCCGACAACATCACCAAGGGTATCGATGCTTCCCTGTGGGGCATGTTGTTCGTTTCGCTGTTCATCATGGCCATCTACCGCTTCTTCGGTCTAATCGCGACCATCGCCCTGGCCGGTAACATGGTCATGCTGCTGGCGCTGATGTCCCTGCTGGGGGCGACACTGACCCTGCCGGGTATCGCCGGTATCGTGCTGACCATGGGTATGGCGGTCGACGCCAACGTGCTGATCTTCTCGCGGATCCGCGAAGAGCTGGCCAACGGCATGTCGGTGCAGCGCGCCATCCACGAAGGCTTCAACCGTGCCTACACGGCGATTGTCGATGCCAACCTGACCACCTTGCTGGTCGGTGGCATCCTCTTCGCCATGGGTACCGGCCCGGTCAAGGGCTTTGCGGTTACCATGTCCCTCGGGATTTTCACCTCGATGTTCACGGCCGTCATGGTTACCCGCGCAATGGTCAACCTGACCTGCGGCGGGCGTGATATCAAGAAGCTGTGGGTATAAGGGGCTGCCATGTTACGTACCATTAACTTCATGGGTGTGCGCAACGTTGCGTTCGGCATCACCCTGCTACTGACCGTGCTGGCGTTGTTCAGCTGGTTCTACAAGGGCCTCAACTTCGGCCTGGACTTCACCGGCGGTACGCTCATCGAGCTGACCTACGAGCGTCCGGCCAACCTTGGCGAGGTCCGCGAGGAGCTGGTCAAGGCCGGCTTCGAGGATGCGGTGGTGCAGAGTTTCGGTGCTACCACCGACCTGCTGGTGCGCATGCCAGGCGATGACCCGCTGCTGGGTAATCGTGTGTCCGAGGCGCTGCAAAAGGTCAGTTCCGACAACCCTGCAGTGGTCAAGCGCGTCGAGTTCGTTGGCCCGCAAGTCGGTGAAGAGCTGCGCGACCAGGGCGGCCTGGGCATGTTGCTGGCTCTTGGCGGCATCATGATCTACCTGGCCTTCCGCTTTCAGTGGAAGTTCGCCCTGGGTGCGATCCTGTCGCTGATCCACGACGTGGTCGTGACCATGGGGATCCTCTCGTTCTTCCAGATCACCTTCGACCTGACGGTACTGGCGGCGGTGCTGGCGATCATCGGTTACTCGCTCAACGACACCATCGTCGTGTTCGACCGGGTGCGGGAGAACTTCCGGGTACTGCGCAAGGCTTCGCTGATCGAGAACATCAACATCTCGACCACCCAGACCCTGCTGCGTACCGTGGCAACATCGGTATCGACCCTGTTGGCCATTGCCGCGCTGCTGTTCTTCGGTGGCGACAACCTGTGGGGCTTCTCCCTGGCGCTGTTCATCGGCGTCATGGCGGGTACCTACTCGTCGATCTACATCGCCAACGTGGTGCTGATCTGGCTGAACCTGAGCAGCGAAGACCTGATCCCGACCGTAAAAGCCGAGGGCGTGGACGACCGTCCATAAGGGTTTTCCCACGCGGTTGGCCGTACAAAAAGGCGCGAGTGTTGAACTCGCGCCTTTTTTTATGCTCCAAGGCAGGGAGAAGGCGGGCTTTGTCCTGCAGGTACGATCAGGAGGTTCAGGTGAACAAGTCGATGCTGGTGGGTGCGGTTCTGGGTGCTGTCGGTGTAACAGCCGGAGGTGCTGTTGCCACCTACAACCTGGTCAAGGGTGGACCGGAGTTCGCCGAAGTGTTGGCGGTGCAGCCGGTCAAGCAGACGGTCAAGACACCTCGTGAAGTGTGCAAGGATGTCACCGTGACGCGTCAGGCGCCGGTAAAGGATCAGCACCAGATCGCCGGTACTGTGGTTGGCGCGCTGGCGGGTGGCCTGCTGGGTAATCAGATTGGCGGCGGCACCGGTAAGAAAATCGCTACCGTGGCAGGTGCTGTCGGTGGTGGCTATGCCGGTAACAAGGTGCAGGAGGGCATGCAGGAGCGTGATACCTATACCACCACGCAAACCCGCTGCAACACGGTCAATGACCTGAGCGAGAAAGTTGTCGGATATGACGTGAAGTACTCGATCGGCGACAAGGTCGGTCAGGTGCGCATGGACCGTGATCCGGGTTCGCAGATTCCGCTGGATAAAGAAGGCAAGCTGGTGCTCGGCCAGGCCCAGCCCGGTCAGTAACGGCGCGGTCTCTGTAGGAGCTGGGCTTGCCGGCGATCGAGCGCGAAGCGGTCGCAGTCCAGGTGCCGGCTACAGTGTTGGCTATACCGGCCTCATCGCTGGCAAGCCAGCTCCCACAGAGAGAAGGTGGTCCATAAGGCCAAAAAAAAGCACCCCGAAGGGTGCTTTTTTGTGCCCGGTCGAAACTCAGCGTTTGATCGAGGCAGGCAGGTGCGGCTGGATAGCAGTCAGGACGGCCTTGAAGCACTTGGTGTTACCGGCAACGATGTGACCCTTCTCGAGGAAGTCGTGGCCGCCGGTGAAATCGCTCACCAGACCGCCGGCTTCCTGGATCAGCAGGGCGCCTGCAGCCATGTCCCACTCCGACAGGCCCGATTCCCAGAAGGCATCGAAACGACCAGCGGCAACGTAGGCCAGGTCCAGGCTGGCAGCGCCGGCGCGGCGGATGCCGGCGGTCTGGCCGACCAGGGCGCGGAACATGCCCAGGTAGTTGTCCAGGTCGGCCATCTGGTTGTCACGGAACGGGAAGCCGGTACCGAGCAGGGCGCCTTCCAGGCTGGTGCGAGGGCTGACGCGCAGGCGGCGGCCGTTCAGCTGGGCGCCACGGCCACGGCTGGCGGTGAATTCTTCCTGGCGGACAGGGTCCAGCACCACGGCGTGCTCAAGGCGGCCACGGTATTTGCAGGCAATGCTGACAGCAAAGTGCGGAACGCCACGCAGGAAGTTGGTGGTGCCATCCAGTGGGTCGATGATCCACAGGTAGTCCTTGCCTTCTTCGCCGCTACCGGCATGCAGGCCGGTCTCTTCGCCGTAGATGGAGTGGTTCGGGTAGGCCTTGCGCAGGGCATCGATGATTTTCTGCTCTGCGGCGCGATCGACTTCGGAGACGTAATCCTTGGCGTCTTTTTCATCAACCTTGATGCTATCCAGGCGCTCGATGGAGCGGAAAATCAATTCACTGGCGCTGCGGGCGGCGCGCAGCGCGATATTCAGCATGGGCTGCATGGACGTTTCACCTGGGTCGTTAAAGAAAGCCGAACATTCTAGCAGAAAACTTTGCGCGAAGAAGGGTGACATTTGCTTTCGTAGCGTAAAGTCGGTCGCTTCTGTAAGATTTGCTCCCCCTTCGCAACGTCTGTGAGCGCTCGCCTTGCTGCAAAATATTCGTGTTGTTCTGGTCAATACCAGCCACCCGGGCAATATCGGCGGCGCAGCGCGTGCCATGAAAAACATGGGCTTGTCGCGGCTGGTGCTGGTCGACCCGCAGGATTTTCCGTCCCACGAGGCCGATGCCCGTGCGTCGGGTGCCGATGACGTGCTCGCCGGTGCGCAAGTGGTCGCCACCCTCGAAGACGCGTTGGTCGGCTGCAACCTGGTGTTCGGCACCAGTGCCCGCGAGCGACGCATCCCCTGGCCGCTGGTCGACCCGCGCGAGTGCGCGAGCAAGGTCATCGAGCATGCCGTTCAGGGCGAGGAGATCGCCCTGGTGTTTGGTCGCGAGCATGCGGGCCTTACCAACGAAGAACTGCAGCGCTGCCATTTTCATGTGCACATCCCCTCGAATCCGGACTTCAGCTCGCTGAACCTCGGTGCTGCGGTGCAGGTGCTGGCCTATGAAGTGCGCATGGCCTGGCTGGCGCTGGAGGGGCAGCTGTCGAAGACGGAAAACACTGAAGTGGCGCCGGAGCGCAGCAGCGAGCTGGCGACCATGGATGAAATGGAGCTGTTCTACGAACACCTGGAAAAGACCCTGGTCGACATCGGTTTTCTCGACCCGGAGAAGCCCAGGCACCTGATGCCGCGTCTGCGTCGGCTGTACGGGCGCAGCTCGGTCAATCGTTCGGAAATGAGTATTTTGCGCGGCATTCTCACGGAAACCCAGAAAGTGGCTCGTGGCGAACCGCATAAGCGGAAGGATCAATAGATGTTCGAGCGTCTGCGTGAAGATATCCAGAGCGTTTTCCACCGTGACCCGGCGGCGCGCAATGCCTTTGAAGTGCTGACCTGCTACCCGGGCATGCATGCGATCTGGCTGCATCGCGCGGCGCACGCCCTGTGGTTGCGGGACTGGAAGTGGCTGGCCCGGCTGGTGTCGAACTTCGGGCGCTGGCTGACCGGGATCGAGATCCACCCCGGCGCCAAGGTTGGCCGGCGATTTTTCATTGACCATGGCATGGGCATCGTTATTGGCGAAACCGCTGAAATCGGCGACGACGTCACCCTGTACCAGGGCGTAACCCTGGGGGGCACCACCTGGAACAAGGGCAAGCGTCATCCGACCCTGGAAGACGGCGTGGTGGTGGGCGCCGGGGCCAAGGTGCTGGGGCCGTTCACCGTCGGCGCCGGGGCCAAGATCGGCTCCAATGCGGTGGTGACCAAGGCGGTGCCGGCCGGTGCGACTGCCGTGGGTATTCCGGGGCGGATTATCGTCAAGACCGATGCCGAAGTCGAAGCCCGGCGCAAGGCCATGGCCGAGAAGATCGGCTTCGATGCCTATGGCGTCAGCGAGGACATGCCCGACCCGGTGGCTCGCGCCATTGGTCAGCTGCTCGACCACCTGCAGGCCGTCGACGGGCGCCTGGAGGACATGTGCGGCGCGCTGAAGAAACTGGGCAGCGACTACTGCGCCAAGGAGCTGCCGGCCCTGCGTGAAGAAGACTTCGCCCAGATCAAGGACGAGGCCCGTAGCGACGCGTCGACGCATTGACAGAAGGGGCGTGCGCAAGCGCCCCTTAGTTTGCTATCATTCGGCCGCCCTCTTGCGGTAAACCCGACTAAAGCACTAGGTCTTATAGTTGACTTAAACGCTCGGGAATAGCATACTCGCTCCCATTCCGTAACCCCGTGGTACCTACTAGCCATGCGACTGACTACAAAAGGCCGATACGCCGTGACCGCCATGCTCGACCTGGCGTTGCATGCGCAGAATGGGCCGGTGTCTCTGGCCGACATTTCCGAGCGCCAAGGCATTTCCCTCTCTTATCTGGAGCAGCTGTTTGCAAAGCTGCGCCGTAGCAGTCTGGTTTCCAGTGTGCGCGGCCCCGGCGGCGGCTATCAGCTGTCGCGAAGCATGGAGAGCATTCAGGTCGCCCAGGTCATCGACGCGGTCAACGAATCGGTCGATGCCACGCGTTGTCAGGGCCTGGGTGATTGCCACGCCGGCGACCCCTGCCTGACCCACCACCTGTGGTGCGACCTCAGCCAGCAGATTCACGAATTCCTCAGCGGCATCAGCCTGGCTGACCTTGTCA
>NZ_JH650767.1:67201-94742 GCF_000259195.1 Pseudomonas donghuensis | reverse complement strand
AGGGCCTGGGTGATTGCCACGCCGGCGACACCTGCCTGACCCACCACCTGTGGTGCGACCTCAGCCAGCAGATTCACGAATTCCTCAGCGGCATCAGCCTGGCTGACCTTGTCCCTCGCCGTGAGGTACAAGAAGTCGCCCAGCGCCAGGACCTGCGTCGTATCGCAGGCCGGGCACCGCAGCTGGACAAGATTGAGACGTCCGCCGTCGAATGACCGTTTCGATGCGCGGCGCGACCGCCTGATAGGAGATATTCAATGAAGTTGCCGATCTACCTCGATTACTCCGCGACCACACCGGTCGACCCACGCGTCGCCCAGAAGATGAGCGATTGCCTGCTGGTCGACGGGAACTTCGGTAACCCGGCGTCGCGCTCCCACGTCTTTGGCTGGAAAGCCGAGGAAGCGGTCGAGAACGCCCGTCGCCAGGTCGCCGACCTGGTCAATGCCGACCCGCGGGAAATTGTCTGGACCAGCGGTGCAACCGAGTCCGACAACCTGGCAATCAAGGGCGTCGCGCACTTCTACAGCACCAAGGGCAAGCACCTGATCACCTCCAAGATCGAGCACAAGGCTGTTCTGGACAGCACTCGTCAGCTGGAGCGTGAAGGTTTTGAAGTCACCTACATCGAACCAGGTGCCGATGGCCTGATCACCCCGGCCATGGTCGAAGCGGCCCTGCGTGAAGACACCATCCTGGTGTCGATCATGCACGTGAACAACGAAATCGGCACCATCAACGACATCGCCGCCATTGGCGAACTGACCCGCGCCCGCGGCGTCATGTTCCACGTCGATGCCGCGCAGTCCACCGGCAAGGTCGAGATCGACCTGCAAAAGCTGAAAGTCGACCTGATGTCGTTCTCGGCGCACAAAACCTACGGCCCTAAAGGCATTGGCGCGCTGTATGTCAGCCGCAAGCCTCGCGTGCGCCTGGAAGCCGCCATGCACGGCGGCGGTCACGAACGCGGCATGCGTTCGGGCACCCTGGCCACCCACCAGATCGTCGGCATGGGCGAAGCCTTCGCCATCGCCAAAGAACTGATGGCCAGCGAAAACGTGCGCATCAAGGCCCTGAGCGACCGCTTCTACAAGCAGGTTGAAGGCCTCGAAGAGCTGTACATCAACGGCAGCATGACCGCGCGCATTCCGCACAACCTGAACCTGAGCTTCAACTACGTCGAAGGCGAGTCGCTGATCATGGCGCTCAAGGACCTGGCCGTTTCGTCCGGCTCGGCCTGTACTTCGGCTTCGCTCGAGCCGTCCTACGTACTGCGCGCCCTGGGCCGCAACGACGAACTGGCACACAGCTCGATCCGCTTCACCTTCGGTCGTTTCACCACCGAAGAAGAAATCGACTACGCCGCGCAGAAGGTTTGCGAGGCCGTGACCAAGCTGCGCGAATTGTCGCCGCTGTGGGATATGTACAAAGACGGCGTCGACATCTCCAAGATCGAGTGGGCTGCGCACTAAGTAGTCGCCGGCAAGAGCGGCTCTCTGATGAGGAAGGAATTGCACCATGGCATACAGTGAAAAGGTCATCGACCACTACGAAAACCCGCGTAACGTCGGCAAGATGAATGCCGAGGACCCGGATGTCGGCACCGGCATGGTCGGCGCCCCGGCGTGCGGCGACGTCATGCGTCTGCAGATCAAGGTCAACGAGCAGGGCGTCATCGAAGACGCCAAGTTCAAGACCTACGGCTGCGGTTCGGCCATCGCTTCCAGCTCCCTGGCCACCGAGTGGATGAAGGGCAAGACCCTGGACGAAGCCGAAACCATCAAGAACACCCAGCTGGCCGAAGAACTGGCGCTGCCGCCGGTGAAGATCCACTGCTCGGTACTCGCCGAGGACGCCATCAAGGCGGCCGTGCGCGATTACAAGCAGAAGAAAGGTTTGCTCTAAGGTCGCCTGTTGCAGGTAAGGAGTCTCGATGGCTATCAGCATGACAGAAGCCGCCGCCAAACATGTGCGGCGCTCCCTCGACGGACGTGGCAAGGGTGAAGGTATTCGCCTCGGCGTGCGCACCACCGGCTGCTCGGGCCTGGCCTATGTGCTGGAGTTCGTCGATCAGCCGGACAGCGAAGACCTGGTCTTCGAGAGCCATGGCGAGAAGGTCATCATCGATCCGAAAAGCCTGACGTACCTCGACGGTACCGAACTGGATTTCGTCAAGGAAGGGTTGAACGAAGGCTTCAAGTTCAACAACCCCAACGTGCGCGGTGAGTGTGGCTGCGGCGAAAGCTTCAACGTCTGAGGCTGCGCGTGGGTACTCCTTGTCATTTCGCCCTGTTTGACCTGCAACCTGGCTTCCGTCTGGATCTCGACAAGCTGGCCGTTCGCTATCGCGAGCTGGCCCGCGAGGTCCATCCGGATCGCTTCGCCGATGCCTCCGAACGTGAGCAGCGCATTGCGCTGGAGCGTTCGGCTGCGCTGAACGAGGCCTACCAGACTCTCAAGAGCGCGCCCCGGCGTGCACGCTACCTGTTGGCGATCGGCGGTCATGAAGTGCCGCAGGAAGTCACCGTCCATGATCCCGAGTTCCTGCTGCAGCAGATGCAGCTGCGTGAAGAGCTCGAAGACCTCCAGGACAGTGCCGACCTCGATGGCGTGGCCGTCTTCAAGCGTCGCTTGAAAACTGCCCAGGAAGCACTCAATGAGAACTTCGCCGCCTGCTGGGATGATGCTGCGCAGCGTGAACAGGCCGAGCGCCTGATGCGCCGCATGCAGTTTCTCGACAAGCTCGCCTACGAAGTGCGCCAGCTGGAAGAGCGCCTCGACGATTAACCCGGCGCTGCTTCTGGCGGCGCCCCTGGTATTCAGATAAGCATGGCCCTACTGCAGATCGCCGAACCCGGTCAGAGCCCCCAGCCGCACCAGCGTCGCCTGGCGGTGGGTATTGACCTTGGTACCACCAATTCCCTGGTTGCTGCCCTGCGCAGTGGCCGGAGCGAGCCCCTGCCGGATGCCCAAGGCCGGGTCATCCTGCCGTCCGCGGTGCGTTATCACGCCGACCGCATCGATGTCGGCCAGGGGGCCCGCGACGCAGCCTCCAGCGACCCGCTCAATACCGTGCTGTCGGTCAAACGCCTGATGGGCCGTGGCCTGGCGGACGTCAAGCAACTGGGCGAACAGCTGCCGTACCGCTTTGTCGGCGGCGAGTCGCACATGCCGTTTATCGACACCGTCCAGGGCCCGAAAAGCCCGGTGGAAGTCTCGGCCGATATCCTCAAGGTGCTGCGCCAGCGCGCCGAAGAGACCCTGGGTGGCGAGCTGGTCGGCGCGGTGATCACCGTGCCGGCCTATTTCGACGACGCCCAGCGCCAGGCCACCAAGGACGCCGCGCGCCTGGCCGGGCTGAACGTATTGCGCCTGCTCAACGAGCCGACCGCGGCGGCCGTGGCCTATGGCCTGGACCAGAATGCCGAAGGCCTGGTGGCCATCTATGACCTGGGTGGCGGTACCTTCGATATCTCGATCCTGCGCCTGACCGGCGGTGTCTTTGAAGTGCTGGCCACTGGCGGCGACAGCGCCCTGGGTGGCGACGACTTCGATCACGCCATCGCCAGCTGGATCGTCGAGCAGGCTGGGCTGTCCTCGGACCTCGATCCCGGTGCCCAGCGCCAGCTGCTGCAAACCGCCTGTGCAGCCAAAGAGGCCCTGACCAGCGCTGATGCGGTGACGGTTGCCTATGGCGGCTGGCAGGCCGAGTTGACTCGCAGTGCCTTCGATGCCCTGATCGAACCGATGGTCGCCCGCAGCCTCAAGGCCTGCCGCCGCGCCGTGCGTGACAGCGGCGTGGAGCTCGAAGAAGTCGCTGCGGTGGTCATGGTCGGTGGTTCGACCCGCGTGCCGCGTGTGCGCGAGGCTGTCGGTGCGCTGTTTGGCCGTACCCCGCTGACCGAAATCGACCCGGACCAGGTGGTCGCCATCGGCGCCGCTATCCAGGCCGATACCCTGGCCGGTAATCGCCGCGATGGTGGCGAACTGCTTCTGCTCGATGTGATTCCGCTGTCCCTGGGTCTGGAAACCATGGGCGGGCTGATGGAGAAGGTGATTCCGCGCAACACCACCATCCCGGTTGCCCGTGCCCAGGAGTTCACCACTTACAAAGATGGCCAGTCGGCCATGATGATCCACGTGCTGCAGGGTGAGCGCGAACTGATCAGTGACTGCCGCTCCCTGGCGCGCTTCGAACTGCGTGGCATTCCGGCGATGGTCGCCGGTGCCGCGAAGATCCGCGTGACCTTCCAGGTCGATGCCGATGGCCTGCTCAATGTCTCGGCGCGCGAACTGGGTTCGGGCGTTGAGTCGAGCATCCAGGTCAAGCCGTCCTACGGTCTGACCGACGGCGAAATTGCCCGCATGCTCAAGGACTCCTTCGAACATGCCGGTTTCGACAAGGTGGCGCGCCAGCTGCGCGAGCACCAGGTCGACGCCGAGCGCCTGCTCGAAGCGGTGCAGGGCGCCCTGGACGCCGATGGCGAGCGCCTGCTGGACGCCGAAGAGCGCCTGGCGATCGAGCAACAGATGCAAGACTTGCGTGATTTGATCACCGGCACCGATGGCGTGGCCATCGAGCAGCAGACCAAGCGTCTGTCGCAGGTGACCGATGCCTTTGCCGCCCGTCGCCTTGATTCGACGGTAAAAGCCGCTTTGGCCGGGCGCAACCTGAATGAGATCGAGGAATAACTGATGCCGCAGGTGATTTTTCTGCCCCACGAGAAGTTCTGCCCGGAAGGGCTGGTGGTGGAGGTGGAACCAGGAACCAACATCCTGGAGCTGGCCCACGAGCACCACATCGAGATGGAAAGTGCCTGTGGCGGCGTGTGTGCCTGCACCACCTGCCACTGCATCGTGCGTGAAGGCTTCGATTCGCTCGAAGAAGCCGACGAACTCGAGGAAGACATGCTCGACAAGGCCTGGGGCCTGGAGCCACAGTCGCGCCTGGCGTGCCAGGTGATCGTTGGTGAGCAAGACCTGACCATCGAGATTCCGAAGTACACGATCAACCTGGCCGCCGAAGCGCCGCACTGATTCAGGGAGCCATCATGAGTCTGAAATGGGTTGATGTACTTGAAATTGCAATCCAGCTTGCCGAAAGCAAGCCGGAAGTCGATCCTCGTTATGTGAACTTCGTCGATCTGCACCAGTGGGTGCTGGCATTGCCGGATTTCAGTGACGATCCGCAGCGTGGCGGCGAGAAGGTTCTCGAAGCCATCCAGGCGGCCTGGATCGAAGAAGCCGACTGAGCGCGCTCGGCAGGTTAGGCAATCCCCCGGAACCCGCGTATAATTCGCGGGTTTAATTTTTCGCTTCACTCAACGTTTCTGGAGTTTTCCATGGCTGTTCAACGTACTTTCTCGATCATCAAGCCTGACGCAGTTGCTAAAAACGTGATCGGCGAGATCACCACCCGTTTCGAAAAAGCCGGCCTGCGCGTCGTTGCTTCGAAACTGAAGCAACTGTCCAAAGCCGAAGCCGAAGGCTTCTACGCTGAGCACAAAGAGCGCGGTTTCTTCGGTGACCTGGTTGCTTTCATGATCTCCGGTCCTGTTGTTGTTCAGGTTCTGGAAGGCGAAAACGCTATCGCTCTGAACCGTGAGCTGATGGGCGCTACCAACCCTAAAGAAGCTGCTCCAGGCACCATCCGCGCTGACTTCGCTGAATCCATCGACGCCAACGCCGTTCACGGTTCGGACTCCGAAGCCGCTGCTGCTCGCGAAATCGCTTACTTCTTCGCAGCTACCGAGGTAACCACTCGCTAAGCGAAAGCTTACGGGTGAGGGTGAATCCATGACGACATCGACTGGCAAAACTAACCTGTTGGGGCTGACCCAGCCGGAAATGGAAAAATTCTTCGACTCTATCGGGGAGAAGCGTTTCCGTGCCGGTCAGGTAATGAAATGGATTCACCACTTTGGCGTCGATGATTTCGACGCCATGACGAATGTCGGCAAGGCCTTGCGCGAAAAGCTCAAGGCGGTTGCCGAGATTCGCGGTCCGGAAGTGGTCAGCGAGGACATCTCCAGCGACGGCACCCGTAAATGGGTGGTGCGCGTGGCGTCCGGCAGCTGCGTCGAGACCGTGTACATCCCCCAGGGCAAGCGTGGCACCCTGTGTGTCTCGTCCCAGGCCGGTTGCGCCCTGGACTGCAGCTTCTGCTCCACCGGCAAGCAAGGATTCAACAGCAACCTCACCGCCGCCGAAGTGATCGGCCAGGTGTGGATTGCCAACAAGTCGTTCGGCAGCATTCCCGCCACCATCGACCGCGCCATCACCAACGTGGTGATGATGGGCATGGGCGAACCGCTGCTGAACTTCGACAACGTGGTCGCCGCCATGCATTTGATGATGGACGACCTCGGCTACGGTATTTCCAAGCGCCGGGTGACCCTGTCCACCTCTGGCGTTGTTCCGATGATCGAAGAGCTGGCCAAGCACATCGACGTTTCCCTGGCCCTGTCGCTGCACGCGCCGAACGATGCGCTGCGCAACGAACTGGTGCCGCTCAACAAGAAGTACCCGCTCAAGGTATTGCTCGAGGCGTGCATGAACTACATGTCGCAACTGGGCGAGAAGCGCGTACTGACCATTGAGTACACCTTGCTCAAGGACGTCAACGACAAGCTCGAGCACGCCGTGGAAATGGCCGAGCTGCTCAAGAACGTACCGTGCAAGATCAACCTGATCCCGTTCAACCCGTTCCCGCATTCCGGTTACGAGCGCCCGAGCAACAACGCCATCCGCCGCTTCCAGGACCACCTGCATCACGCCGGTTACAACGTCACGGTGCGTACCACCCGTGGTGAAGACATCGACGCGGCGTGCGGCCAGCTGGTTGGCCAGGTAATGGACCGCACCCGTCGCAGCGAGCGCTATATCGCCGTGCGTCAGTTGAACGCCGACGCTGACGTGCAAGAAAGCGCCGCGCGTAACTAAAGAGAGGACCTCCATGACCCTGCGCTTCGCGCTGTCGATCCTGGCGCTCGCCCTGCTTGCAGGTTGCGTGTCCGGCGGGAGTTCGGACGCGCTGGGCAGTCGTGAAGGGCGCGAACAGGCGCGGCAGGCCTATGTGCAGTTGGGCCTGGGTTATTTGCAACAAGGTTTGACCGAGCAGGCCAAGGCGCCGCTGAAAAAAGCCCTCGACCTCGATAGCCAGGATGCCGCAGCCAATGCGGCCCTGGCTTTGGTGTTTCAGGCCGAAGACGAGCCGGAACTGGCCGAGGCGCACTTTCGCAAGGCCCTGGCCAGCCGCCCGGACGACAGCCGAATTCGCAACAATTACGGCAGTTTCCTTTATGCTCGTGGGCAATACGCCCAGGCGCAGCAGATGTTTGCCCAAGCGGCGGCCGATACCCTGTATCCTGAACGCTCCCGGGTGTTCGAGAACCTCGGCCTGACCGCGCTCAGGCAAGGCCAGCGCGCGCAAGCGCAGGAATACCTGGTAAAAGCTTTGCGACTCAACCAGCAGCAACCGCGCGCGTTGCTGGAAATGGCTGAGTTGTCTTACGAAGACAGGCATTATGTGCCGGCCCGTGACTACTACGATCGTTTCAGCCAGCTGAGCGACCACAGTGCCCGCAGCCTGCTGCTGGGCAGTCGCCTGGCCAATGTCTTCGAAGAACGGAACAAGGCCAGCGAGCTGGGCCTGCAATTACAACGACTTTATCCCGGTACGCCGGAATATCAGCAATACCTGTCGGAGCAATGATGAAAGCGGCGCATCCCGAAGCAGCAGCAGCGACTCGCGAAAATCCCGGTGAAATCCTGCGTCAGGCCCGCGAGAGCAGGGACTGGTCCCAGGCCGAAGTGGCTCGCAAGCTCAACCTCACCGTGAGTTCCCTGAACAATCTTGAAGCCGGCGCCTTCGACAAGCTGCCGGGGCATACCTTTGCCCGAGGCTACATCCGCGCCTATGCCAAGCTGCTGGACATGGATCAGGCCACTCTGGTGCAGGCCTTCGACCAGTGCACCGGTACCCACGCCCAGGGCAGCGACGTGCACGCCCTGGGCCGCATCGAAGAACCGGTACGCCTGTCGCACAATATCCTGCGCATCGTCAGCCTGGTGCTGCTGGTGGTGGTGATCGGCGGTGGCTTCTTCTGGTGGCAGGACCAGACCAGCTTGCGCGGCAAGGACCTGGCCAACATGGCCCTGGAGCACGTCGAAGTCGAAAGCGCCGACGGCACTACCCAGATTCACCCGCTGGACGAGCCTGAAGACCAGGCCGTGACCGCGGGTCAGCAACCGCAAAGCACGACGCTGAACCTTGAGCAGGCCTCGACGCCCGCCGAGCAGGCCGGCGCAGCACCAGCTGAACAAGTAGCGACTGAACAAGCACCCGCCGCGCAAGCACCGGCCAGCCCGGCTGCCGCACCTGCTGCCAGCGCTGCGCTAGCGCCAGCGGCTCCGGCGGCCCCGGTTGTGCCTGCTCCGGCGCCAGCCCCGGCTGCACCGGTGGTCAATAGCACGGTTGCCGCAGCACCGGCAGCACCTGCTGCTCCAGCCCCAGCTGGTAGCGGCCAGCTGCACTTGCAGTTCAACGCCGATTGCTGGACTTCGGTCACCGATGGCAACGGCAAGGTGCTGTTCAGCGCCATCAAGCGCAAGGGCGACAGCCTGGACCTGACCGGCAAGCCGCCATTCGCGGTCCGCCTGGGCTTTGCCCGTGGCGTGCAGGTCAGTTACAACGGCCAGCCTGTCGACGTTGCGCCGTTCACCAGTGGCGAGACCGCTCGCCTGAAGTTGGGACAATAAGTCATGCACGGCGAATCTCCGATCAAACGTCGCGAATCCCGGAAAATCTGGGTAGGTAATGTGCCTGTTGGCGGCGATGCTCCCATCGCGGTCCAGAGCATGACCAATACCGACACCAATGACGTGGCCGCGACTGTGGCGCAGATCAACCGCCTGGTCGATGCCGGCGTCGACATCGTGCGCGTCTCGGTACCGGACATGGACGCTGCCGAAGCCTTCGGCAAGATCAAGCAACGGGTCAGCGTACCGCTGGTCGCCGACATCCATTTCGACTACCGCATTGCCCTGCGCGTAGCCGAGCTGGGCGTTGACTGCCTGCGCATCAACCCGGGCAACATCGGTCGCGAAGACCGCGTGCGTGCGGTGGTCGATGCCGCCCGCGACCGCGGTATCCCGATCCGGATCGGCGTCAACGCCGGTTCCCTGGAAAAAGACCTGCAGAAAAAGTACGGCGAGCCAACCCCGGCGGCGCTGGTCGAATCGGCCATGCGTCACGTCGAGCACCTCGACCGCCTGGATTTCCAGGATTTCAAGGTCAGCGTCAAGGCCTCCGACGTGTTCATGGCCGTCGAAGCCTACCGCCTGCTGGCCAAGCAGATCATCCAGCCGCTGCACCTGGGTATCACCGAAGCCGGCGGCCTGCGCTCGGGCACGGTGAAATCCGCAGTGGGCCTGGGTATGCTGCTTGCTGAAGGGATTGGCGATACTATTCGCATTTCGCTGGCAGCTGACCCGGTCGAAGAGGTCAAGGTCGGCTACGACATCCTCAAGTCCTTGCACCTGCGTTCGCGTGGCATCAACTTCATCGCCTGCCCGAGCTGCTCGCGGCAGAACTTCGATGTGGTCAAGACCATGAACGAGCTGGAAGGGCGCCTGGAAGACTTGCTGGTGCCGCTGGACGTGGCAGTGATCGGGTGCGTGGTCAACGGTCCGGGCGAGGCCAAGGAAGCCCATGTCGGGCTCACCGGCGGCACGCCGAACCTGATCTACATCGACGGTAAGCCTGCACAGAAGCTGACCAATGACAACCTGGTCGATGAGCTGGAAAAACTCATCCGCCAGAAAGCGGCTGAAAAAGCCGAGGCCGACGCGGCGCTGATCGCCCGTGGCTGACTGACACAGAATTGTTAAGGGATTTTCCGTGAGCAAATCGCTGCAAGCCATCCGTGGCATGAACGATATCCTGCCCGATCAGACGCCGCTGTGGCGCTATTTCGAGAGCACCGTGGCCGGTCTGCTGGATACCTATGGCTATCGCCAGATCCGCACGCCGATCGTCGAGTTCACTGAGCTGTTCAAGCGCTCGATCGGTGAAGTCACCGACATCGTCGAAAAAGAGATGTACACCTTCGACGACCGCAACGGCGACTCCCTGACCCTGCGCCCGGAAGGCACCGCCGCCTGCGTGCGGGCTGTGCTCGAACATGGCATCAGCGGTAGTGGCCAGGTGCAGAAGCTCTGGTACATCGGCCAGATGTTCCGCCACGAGCGTCCACAAAAAGGCCGTTATCGCCAGTTCCACCAGATTGGTGTCGAAGTCTTCAACCTTGACGGTCCGGACATCGACGCCGAGCTGATCATGCTCACCTGGCGCCTCTGGGGCCTGCTGGGCATCCGTGACGCGGTCAAGCTCGAGCTCAACAGCCTGGGCACCAGCGAAGCCCGTGCCCGCTACCGTGACGCGCTGGTCGAGTTTCTCTCGGCGCGCCTGGAGCAACTGGACGAAGACAGCCAGCGCCGCTTGAAAAGCAACCCGCTGCGCATCCTCGACAGCAAGGACCCGAACACCCAGGCGGTGCTGGTCGACGCGCCAAAACTCGAAGACTACCTGGACGAAGAGTCCCGCGTGCACTTCGACGGCCTGAAAGCACGCCTGGATGCCGCCGGCATCCCGTTCGTGATCAACACCAAGCTGGTGCGTGGCCTGGACTACTACAGCAAGACCGTTTTCGAATGGGTCACCGACAAGCTCGGCTCCCAAGGCACCGTGTGTGCCGGTGGCCGCTACGACGGCCTGGTCGAGCAGATGGGCGGCAAGCCGACCCCGGGCGTTGGTTTCGCCATGGGCATCGAGCGCCTGATCCTGTTGCTGGAAACCCTTGAGCAGGTGCCGGAATCGATCAACCGCCAGGTCGACGTTTACCTGTGCGCCTTCGGCGAGCAGGCCGAGCTGGCTGGGCTGACCCTGAGCGAGCGCCTGCGTGACCGTCTGCCGAACCTGCGCCTGCAGGTCAACGCCGGTGCTGGCAGCTTCAAGAGCCAGTTCAAGAAGGCCGACAAGAGCAACGCGCTGTTCGCCTTGATCCTGGGGGACGACGAACTGGCGCAACAAGTGGTAGGTTTCAAGCCCCTGCGCGGTCAGGGCGAACAACAAAACATTGCCTGGGATGCTCTGGCAGAGCACCTGGAAGCCTCGCTCGCGCAGGCGTGAGGCGAGTCAACAGCCGATTTGGTGAAAAGGAGTATTGGGGTGTCGAGTACCGATGATGAACAACTGGTCGCGATGAAGGACTGGTGGGACCGCAATGGCAAGCCGCTGGTAACCGGTGGCCTGCTGGCGCTGGTCGTGGTGTTCGGCTGGCAAGCCTGGCAGAAATACCAGACCAACCAGTCGCAAGGCGCCTCGAACCTCTACCAGGCCCTGCTGGAGACTACCCTGACGCCAACTGGCGAGCCTGACGCGGCCAAGGTCGCCGAGCTGTCCGGCAAGCTCAAGAACGAATTTGGCGGCTCGGCCTATGCCCAGTACGCCAGCCTGTTCGTGGCCAAGGTGGCCGTCGAGAGCGGCAAGCTCGATGACGCCGCCGCCGAGCTCAAGCTGGTGATGGACAAGCCGGCTGACGCAACCTTGGGCGAAATCGCCCGTCAGCGCCTGGCCCGTGTCCTGGCTGCGCAGAAAAAGGTTGAAGAGGCGCTGAAGCTGCTCGAAGGCGATGCCGACCAGGCCTTCCTGGCCAGCCGCGAAGAGCTCAAGGGTGACCTGCTGGTACAACTGGGCCGCGCTGGCGAAGCCCATGCCGCTTACGAAAAAGCCAAGGCCGCGCTGTCTGACGACGCCGCGATCGGTGGCCTGCAACTCAAGCTCGACGACCTGGCCAAAGGGGATGCGTGACGTGATCGGTTGGAAACATGCAGCAGTGCTGACCCTGGCCCTTCTGGCCGTGGGTTGCAGCAGCAACAGCAAAAAGGAATTGCCGCCGGCCGAACTCACCAAGTTCACCGAAGAGGTGGTCCTCAAGAAGCAGTGGAGCCGCTCGATCGGTGACGGTCAGGGCGAGACCTTCAACATGCTGGTGCCGGCGATCGAAAACGACCGCATCTATGCCGCCGATGTCACCGGCGTGGTGATGGCGCTGGATCGCAACAACGGCGACGTGGCCTGGAAGAAGGACCTCGAACTGCCGGTGTCCGGCGCCGTTGGCGTCGGTTACGGCATGGTCATGCTCGGTACCCTCAAAGGCGAAGTGATTGCCCTGGATGCCAGCACCGGTGAAGAACGCTGGCGCTCGCGCGTTACCAGTGAAGTACTGGCTCCGCCGGCCACCAACGGTGACGTGGTGGTGGTGCAGACCCAGGACGACCGCGTGATCGGCCTGGACGCCAGCACTGGCGACCGTCGCTGGATCTACGAAAGCACGCCAGCGGTACTCACCTTGCGTGGTACCGGCGCGCCGATCGTGACCAACCGTCTGGCCGTTGTCGGCCTGTCGACCGGCAAGGTGATTGCCCTCGACACCCAGAACGGCGTGCCGGTCTGGGAGCAGCGCGTGGCCATCCCGCAAGGTCGCTCGGAGCTTGACCGGGTGGTGGATATCGACGGCGGCCTGCTGCTGTCCGGCGGTACCCTGTACGTTTCCAGCTACCAGGGCCGCGTCGCCGGCCTGGACCTGGAGAGCGGCCGGGTACTGTGGCAGCGTGATGCTTCCAGCTACACCGGTGTGGCCCAGGGCTTCGGTAACGTCTACGTGAGCCTGGCTTCGGGCACCGTGGAAGGCATCGACGAGCGCTCCTCCAGCGCGCTGTGGAGCAACGACTCGCTGGCACGCCGCCAGCTGTCGGCGCCGGAAGTGTTCTCCAGCTATGTGGCGGTGGGTGACCTGGAAGGTTACCTGCACCTGCTCAGCCAGGTCGATGGTCGTTTCGTCGGTCGTGAGCGTATCGACAGCGATGGCCTGCGCGCCCGTCCGTTGGTGGTGGGTGACACCATCTATGTGTACGGCAACAGCGGCAAGCTCGAGGCGCTGACCATCCGCTGAGGCTATGCTTGAGGCCATGCCGGCCTCGGGCTGCGGCACTTCGGGTGCCGCTCGAACTCCGGCCGCTGCAGTGCAGCGGCCTTTGTATTTTCTGAATTTACGCAGTGGAGAGCCGAATGGTTCCCGTAATCGCCCTGGTGGGCCGACCGAACGTCGGTAAATCCACCATGTTCAACCGCCTGACCAGGACCCGCGACGCTATCGTCGGCGACCTGTCCGGGCTGACCCGAGACCGCCAGTACGGTGAAGCGCGCTGGCAAGGCCGTTCGTACATCCTGGTCGACACCGGTGGTATTTCCGGTGACGAGCAAGGCATGGACGAAAAAATGGCCGAGCAGTCGCTGCTGGCCATCGAAGAAGCCGATGTGGTCTTGTTCCTGGTTGATGCCCGTGCCGGCCTGACCGCCGCCGACCAGATGATTTCCGAGCACCTGCGCAAGCGCAACAAACGCTCGTTCCTGGTCGCCAACAAGATCGACAACATCGATCCGCTGGCGGCCATCGCCGAGTTCTCGCCGCTGGGCATGGGTAACGCCATTGGTGTCGCCGGCGCCCAGGGCCGTGGCGTCAACAACCTGCTGGAAGCCGTGCTCAGCGACTTCCCGCGCGACAAGGACGAGGAAGAGATCGACACCGACGTCGCCGAAGGCGAGGAAGCGGTGCGCATTCCTGGCCCGAGCGAAAAAGACGGGATCAAGATCGCCATTATCGGCCGGCCCAACGTCGGCAAGTCGACCCTGGTCAACCGCATGCTTGGTGAAGAGCGGGTCATCGTCTATGACCAGCCCGGCACCACCCGCGACAGTATCTACATTCCCTTCGAGCGCAACGAAGAGAAGTACACCCTGATCGACACCGCCGGGGTGCGCAAGCGCGGCAAGATCCACGAAGAAGTCGAGAAGTTCTCCGTGGTCAAGACCCTGCAGGCGATCAAGGACGCCAACGTGGTGATCTTCGTCATGGACGCCCGCGAAGGCGTGGTCGACCATGACCTGAACCTGCTGGGCTTTGCCCTGGAAGCCGGTCGCGCCATCGTCATCGCCCTGAACAAGTGGGACGGCATGCAGCCGAGCGAGCGCGACTACGTGAAGACCGAGCTGGAACGCCGGCTGTTCTTCGTCGACTTCGCCGACATCCACTTCATCTCGGCGCTGCACGGCACCGGCGTGGGCAACCTGTACCAGTCGGTACAGAACTCGTTCAAGTCGGCGGTCACCCGCTGGCCGACCAGCCGCCTGACCCAGATCCTCGAAGACGCAGTCAGCGAGCATCAGCCGCCGATGGTCAACAGCCGCCGGATCAAGCTGCGCTATGCCCACCTCGGTGGCGCCAACCCGCCGATCATCGTGATCCACGGCAACCAGGTCGAGAAGGTACCCAAGTCTTACTCGCGCTACCTGGAAAACACCTACCGCCGCGTACTCAAGCTGGTCGGTACGCCGATCCGTATCGAGTACAAGGGCAGTGACAACCCGTACGAAGGCAACAAGAACACCTTGACCGACCGCCAGGTCAACAAGAAGCGTCGCTTGATGTCGCACCACAAGAAAGCCGAGAAGAAGCGTAAAGACAAACGCTAACAAGGCTTGAGGGCCTCTTCGCTGGCAAGCCCGCTCCCACTCTGTGGGAGCAGGCTTGACCCGCGATTGGCCTGCGACTGTTACAACCTTTTTCCTGACCGATCAATCCGCTATGCTCGGTCCCAGACCGCGCCGCCTCGAGCCGGATAGTGCTGCAGGAAAGAGGGCTCCATGATCAGTAGCAAGTTGCCGAACGTCGGCACGACCATCTTTACCACCATGTCCCAGCTCGCCGCGCAAACCGGCGCCTTGAACCTGTCCCAGGGTTTTCCCGATTTCAACGGCCCGCAAGCACTGCTCGATGCGGTAGGCCGGCATGTCAGTGCCGGACACAACCAGTACAGCCCCATGACCGGCTTGCCGGCATTGCGCCAGCAGGTGGCGAACAAGATCGCCCGCAGCTATGGCGTCAGCGTCGATGCCGAGCATGAAGTCACCATCACTCCCGGTGCCACCGAAGCGATCTTCTGTGCCATTCAGGCGGTGATTCGCACAGGCGACGAGGTCATCGTCTTCGACCCCAGTTACGACAGCTATGAGCCCTCGGTAGAGCTGGCCGGTGGCCGTTGCGTGCATGTGCAACTCACTGACGGCGAGTTCGCCATCGACTGGCAGAAACTCACCGACGCGCTCAGCCCGCGCACGCGGATGATCATCCTCAATTCGCCGCACAACCCCAGCGGCGCGTTGATCAGCCGCGACGACCTGGACAAGCTGGCGCTGCTGATCGCCGAGCGCGATATCTACCTGATCAGCGACGAAGTCTACGAGCACCTGGTGTTCGACGGCGTGCAGCACGCCAGTGTGTTGGCCCATGAGGCGCTGTACCCGCGCGCTTTCGTGGTCAGCTCGTTCGGCAAGACCTATCACGTCACTGGCTGGAAAACCGGCTATGTGGTGGCGCCGCCAGCCCTCAGCGCCGAGCTGCGCAAGGTCCACCAGTACGTCAACTTCTGCGGCGTGACGCCGCTGCAATGGGCGCTGGCCGATTTCATGGCGGCGCACCCGGAACATGTCGAAGAACTGCCGGCCTTCTACCAGGCCAAGCGCGACCTGTTCTGCGATCTGTTGGGCAGCTCGCGCTTGGAGTTCAGGCGCAGCGCTGGCACTTACTTCCAGCTGGTGGATTATTCGCAGATTCGCCCGGACCTGAACGACGTCGACATGTCGCTGTGGCTGACCCGTGAGCATGGCGTGGCGACCATTCCGGTGTCGGTGTTCTACCAGCACCCTATTCCCGAGCAGCGCCTGGTGCGCCTGTGCTTTGCCAAACGCGAGGAGACGCTGCGTCAGGCAGCGGAAAAACTATGCGCGATCTGAGTAGCCTGCCGAACCTGAACATCGCGTTGGTGCAGACCAGCCTGGCCTGGCAGGACCGCCTGGCCAACTACGAACATTTCGAAACCCTGCTGGAGCAGGCCCGTGGCGCCGACCTGATCATTCTCCCGGAGATGTTCACCACTGGTTTTTCCATGGACTCCGAAAGCCTGGCCGAGCCCGAGAACGGGCCGACCTACAAATGGCTCAAGAGCCAGGCCAAAAAGTTCGATGCCGTGGTTACCGGCAGCGTGATCATCCAGGCCGCCGACGGTAGCCACCGCAATCGCCTGCTGTGGGCGCGGCCCGATGGCGAGATCCTGTTCTACGACAAGCGCCACCTGTTCCGCATGGCCGGTGAGCACAAGCACTACACCCCAGGCGAACGCCAGGTGCAGTTCGAGATCAAGGGCTGGCGGGTCCGGCCGTTGATCTGCTACGACCTGCGGTTCCCGGTATGGAGCCGCGATGCCCAGGACACCGACCTGCTGCTGTACACCGCCAACTGGCCGGCCGCCCGTCGCCAGCACTGGAACCGCCTGTTGCCGGCGCGGGGCATCGAGAACCTCTGCTACGTGGCGGCGGTGAACCGCGTGGGTACCGACGGCAAGGGCTTTGCCTACACCGGCGACAGCCAGGTACTGGACTTCCAGGGAGAGAGCCTGCTGAGTGCAGGGGAGGCTGACGGGGTGTTTACCGTCGTGCTCAGCGCGGCGGACCTTGCGGCCTACCGCGCGCGGTTTCCGGCCAATCTGGATGCCGATACCTTCGATCTGCATTGATCGCAATCGCTGGCAAGCCCGCTCCCATACCAGACCTGTGGGAGCGGGCTTGACCCGCGATGGGGCCCTCAAGGCTTAGTACACATCCCGCCGATAGCGCCCCAGCTCGATCAGCCGTTCAACCTCGGCAGCCCCCAGCACCTCGTTGAGCACCTCATCGACGCCACTGGCCATGCCCTGCAAACTGCCGCAGATGTAGATCGACGCGCCCTGATCCAGCCAGCGCCGCAGCTCTGGCGCCTGTTCGCGCAAGCGGTCCTGCACGTAGACCTTGTGGCTCTGATCGCGAGAAAAGGCCAGGTCCAGCCGCGCCAGATCAGCGCTGCGCTGCCAGCCCTGCAGCTCATCCCCGCAGAGAAAGTCATACGCCTGGTTGCGTTCGCCGAACAGCAGCCAGTTGCGCTGCTCGCCGGCCACGATGCGGCCCTTGAGCAGGCTGCGCAGCCCGGCCAGCCCGGTACCGTTGCCGATCAGGATCATTGGCGTTGCCGGTGCCGGCAGGTGGAAACCGCTGTTGCGGCGCAGGCGCAGGCTGACGCTGTTATCCACAGCCAGGTGCTCGGTCAGCCAGCCCGAACCCAGGCCCAGGCTGCCGTCAGGGTGGCGTTCCTGGCGTACGATCAGCTCTAGCACGCCGTCACTGGCGATCGAAGCAATCGAGTATTCCCGAGCAGCCAGCGGGATCAGCGCATCGACCAGGGCCTGGGCGTGCAGGCCGACCAGGTGCTCGCGGCTTTTCGGCAACTGGCGGCTGGCCAGGGCCTGCAGCAGGCTCTCCTGCAGGCCTTCGACCTGCACGCAAGTTTCGCCATCAAGCCCCAGGCCCTTGAGGAACAGCTCAAGGCTCCGGGTATTGTTGCGGGGGAGGATCTCCACCAGGTCTCCAGCTTCCCACTGCGCGGGTTGCTCAGGCGTGAGGCCGAGCAGATAGACCGCCGAGCCCTGGCTGCCCGGATTGATCAATTCTCGACTGACAAGGGTCCAGTTGCCGAACTCGGGTGCTTGCCAGGCAGCAGGCGGCGTGCTTGCGGTGATTTTCGCAAGTTCTTGCTGCCAGTGCTGCAAGGCCGCCGGGTCAGCGCTGTCGACTTCTACCGGGGTGAAGGCGCTAGTGGCACCGCGCTCGCCCAGCCAGGCCTGCAGGCGCCGGGCAAAGCCGCAGAAATGCGGGTACTGGCGGTCGCCCAGGGCGAGCAGGGCATAGTTCAGATTACCCAGGGCCCAGGGCTGTCCAAGCACTTTACGTTCAAAGCCGCGGGCGCTGTCGGGAGCTTCGCCGTCACCGAAGGTGCTGACCACGAACAGCGCTTGCCGGGCCTGGTTCAAGTCCTGCTCGGTCAGCTCGGCCAGGGGCCGGACCTGTACCGCGACGCCGGCAGCCTGCAGTTGCCCTGCGCTTTGCCAGGCCAGTTGCTCGGCAAAGCCGCTCTGGCTGGCAAAGCCTACCAGCCAGCCGCCGTCTTGCCCGTTCGCAGGCGCGAGATTGCCTCGTGCAGCGCGAACCTGGCGCTTTTTACGCCGGCGGTCCAGGTACAACAGCCAGCCGGTGACGAAGAACAGCGGCATGCTCAAACTGGCGATAGTCACCAGAATCCGCCCGGTCAGGCCAAAGTAGCTGCCCACGTGCAGGGCATAGACGCTGGCCAATAGCTGTGCCTTGAACGACTTGTCGGCGTAGCGCTCGTTGGTCTTCACCTGGCCGCTGGCCGGGTCGATGCTCAGGGTGTTGAGCGCGCGTTCGTGTTCGGCGCCTTCAAGCAGGTAGAAGATCGTTGCCGGTTGCCCGCCGGCTGGCGGCAGGCGCAGGTTGTAGCTGGTCATGTCGGGGCCGGCAGCGGCCTGCAGGCTGGCCCAGACGGCGTCGTAGTCGACCACCAGCGGCTTGGCGTCCTTGCCCAGGGCACCACCCGGGCGCCCGCCGCGGCCTTCGCCGCGCTTGTGTTGCTGACCAGCAGCCGGGCTGTCGGCGAGCAGCTTGTTCAGGCCTTCGCGGTACCACTCGTAGCTCCAGAACAGGCCGGTGAGGGCAAACAGCAGATAGAACAGCAAGCACCAGGTACCGGCCACGGCGTGCAGGTCCCAGTTGAAGGCGCGGCCTTTTTTCGCCCAGTCCAGGGTCAGCCAGGTCCGCCAGTTCAGTGCCTTGCGCGGCCAGCGCAGGTAGAGGCCCGAGAGGCAGAAAAAAATCAGCATCAGGGTACAGGCGCCCGTGATCTGTCGGCCGCTATCACCCATGGCCAGGAAGCGGTGCAACTGCAGCATCAGGTCGAAAAAGCCCTGACCGGCTACCTCGCCCTGCAGCTTGCCGGTGTACGGGTCGGCATAGCGCAACACGCCCCGACGCTCGCCGGGAGGAGGGGTGAAGAAAACCCGCGCGGCCCTGTCGCTACGCGGCTGGACCCAGAGCATGGCGACCTTGTCGCCTTGCTCGGTCTCGATCCTGCGCACCAGCTCAGGCATCGGCAGTACGCCTTGCTGACGTACCTCGACGGTAAGTACCTCGGGGTTGAACAGTTCCAGCAGCTCATCCTGGAACGACCAGATGGCACCGGTAATGCCCATCAGCGCCAGCACCAGGCCGGCAGTAATGCCGAAGAACCAGTGCAGTTGAAACAGGGATTTCTTCACCACATCAATCACCTTGTCGTGTCGCAAATGCGAATGCGACGCGCATTATGCCTTGATACACAAAAGCCCAGCTCACCTAAATGAACGGGGCTTGCTGCACGCACCAATCTGAAGTGGACGTTCGCACTCAGGCCATGTTCGATCCTGATAGTGCCCCTTCGGCCGAAAGAGCTTGTAGAGAGTCAATGGGAATCAATACCATTGGCATCCTTTCACCTTCAGGTGCTGTGCCATGCTGCTACCTATTTCCGGCCTGTTTTCCACCGAGGAGGTTCAGCGTATTCGTGAGGCGCTGGAACAAACCGAATGGGCCGACGGCAAGATCACCGCGGGTTACCAGTCGGCCAAGGCCAAGCACAACCTGCAGTTGCCCGAAGGCCACCCGCTGGCCAAGGAAATTGGCACGGCGCTGATCGAACGCTTGTGGCAGCATCCGCAATTCATGTCGGCGGCCTTGCCGCACAAGGTGTTCCCGCCGCTGATCAATTGCTATCGAGAGGGCGGCAGCTTCGGTTTTCACATCGACAACGCCTTGCGCCACCCCCGGGGCAGCCACGAGCGGGTGCGTACGGACCTGTCCTCGACGCTGTTCCTGAGCAACCCCGAGGACTACGACGGCGGTGAGCTGGTGATCCAGGACACCTATGGCGTGCAGCAGGTGAAGCTGGCAGCGGGCGACCTGGTGTTGTACCCGGGCACCAGCCTGCACAAGGTCAACCCGGTGACCCGTGGGGCGCGTTATGCGGCGTTTTTCTGGACCCAGAGCCTGGTGCGCGAAGACAGCCAGCGTGCGTTGCTGTACGAGATGGACCAGGCCATCCAGCAGCTGGGCGCCGATGTGCCTGATCACCCGGCGCTGATCCAGCTGACCGGCACCTACCACAACCTGTTGCGCCGCTGGGTCGAGGTCTGAGCCATGACTTTCGCCTTGCGCAACCGCCAGGAACTGGACTGCGCACAGTTCGCCCAGATGCTCGAACACAGCCCGGGCAAAGCTGCCCAGGCATTGCTGGCCGCCGCGGGGCAGGACATCGTCGAGGCGCAGGTGCTGCTTGGACAGATCCTTCTCGACGGGCGTGGCATCGAGAAAGACCCGGCCCTGGCCCGGCGCTGGTTTGCCATCGCCGCCAAGCGTGGCAGTGCCATGGCGCACAACATGCTCGGGCGTTGCCTGGAGCATGGCTGGGGAGGGGCGCCAGATGTCTCGACTGCAGCCACGGCCTATCGCCGGGCTGCTGAAATGGGGCTGGACTGGGGCTTGTACAACTACGCCAACCTGCTGGGTACCGGTCGTGGGGTGGTTCAGAACCATCCCTTGGCATTGCGCTGCTATCGACAAGCCGCCCATATGGGCCATGCCAAGTCGATGAACCTGTATGGCCGTTACCTGGAGCAGGGGCTGGCCTGTGAAAGCGACGTCGGCATGGCTCTCGACTGGTATCGCCGTTCAGCCGAGGCGGGGGATTTTCGCGGGCAGTTCAGCTATGCCACGGTGCTGATGGAGCGCAATCAGTTCGATGACGCAATGCTCTGGTTTGACAAAGCCCTGCAGGGCGGCAATCAGAATTTCCTGCTCAGTAGCGTATCCACCTTGCAGCAGGTCCAGCGCTCGCGCCTGCTGCCTGTCCTGCGTGCCTATGAGCAGCGTCTGGCGCTCATGCAGTTTCACCGTTAGACGGGAAGTCTTCGATGAGTTTCCAGGGAATCAATGCAGTCTGCCCTGCTTGTGACGGAACGCCCAAGATCGAGTACCTGGCCTAAATCTAAAAGGACTTTAGAATGGTTGATCACGTTGATAAATCGTTTATCGCGACCCTGTACTCAACAAAATCCGGCCGTTCAGGTCAGATTGGCATCAGTGCACAGCGTACCGAGTTTGATTTTGCAGAAAGTGGCTGGCTACAGATTGTTGGGCATGGGCAGCGGGTACGGCCGATCAACTTTCGTTTTCAGTTCGTTGAAGATCAAGGTGACCGGATTCATTACGACATTACCTGTGCATCCAAGGTTGACGGTTACCTGGGGAAGACGCTGGGAAGAAGTAGTGGCGGCTATCTCGGGTTATACGGAAAAAACGAAATTACCTTCTTCTGGAAAGTTCAGCCGCTCGCAGAGTGGTACGGTGGCAGTGAACGCCACTTCATCCTGCGTGACTACGAGGGCCACGAGGTAAAGGACTACTACAGTCATCGGGACGGCGACAGGTTTTTAAATGCTTATGAAGGTAAGCCACTGAGCTTCGCGGTCAGGGTCAAGGCGCTCCTGTAAGCGTTGCTTAATATACTGATAACCCCAGCCGTGCGTGAATGATAGATGCGCAAAGCTTGGCGGTGGTGATGCCCCAGGTTTTGCATTACGGCGCAAATCGACACCGCGCGGACTTGATGAACGAAGGTTTCCCCTTGAGGAAAGCCTGCGTGGTGGGGCTAGGCACTGGGCAGGGATAAGGTGGGCGGAGGTCGTTTCCGTTGACCGTCTACCCAGGCCAGGAGGCCATTATGAAAGACCCTCGAAAGCACTCATTCCATGCGTATCTGAACAGCACGACCCCCGGACATCAAGGGCAGGTCGGCATCTCGCGCACCAGCCGAAGCATCATTGTCGACCTTGCCACTAGCGGCTGGTTGCAGGTGATCACCGCCAGGAACAGGCGCGATGTCAGCGGTGCGAGATTTCGCTTCGACTACCTGGAGACGCGAGGTGATCGAATTCACTACCGCATCAGTTGCGATTCGAACGTGGAAAACTACTACGGTCGCAAGTTGGGCGTCAGCCGTAATGGCTACATCGGATTGTATGAAAACGATGCCTCGCCATTCTGGAAACTCGAGACCATCGGTGATTGGGACGGCAGCAATCGGCTGCAGTTCTATTTGCGTGACCATAGAGGCCATCTGGCGGGAAACTACGAGTCCTTCAATGGCGACAAGTTTCTCAATGTCGATGAGGGGAGCCGCTTGAGCATGGTCGCCACTGACATCTATCTGCTCTGACATTTGCTCTTGTGCCATTGATGAGGGCGGCGCTTGTCGCCGCCCTCGCTCAGGTACTACCGGTCATAGGCTTTCAATGGCGCGAAGCCGTTGAACTCCACCGCGCTGTAGCGGGTGGTGTAGGCACCGGTCGACAGCCAGTACAGGCGGTCACCGATCGCGGCAGGCGGTACTTACAGTGCTCGTACATGCTGTCGGCCATCTGCAGCAGGCAAGCGGGGAAAGTGTGCAAGCTGATAGCGAGCGAGAGGTTGACCTAACGTCGACTGGGCTGCCTATCTCGGCAATGCAGAAAGAGCACTCGATCATGACGACTTACTTGCAGCATCTGTCTTTTCTCGCCTCAATAGCATGTACCTCGCCCGGTTATCGGGGGCGCGTCGAAGCGAGTGAACTCAAACCTGTCCGTCCCGGTGGAAATCCTTTCCAACCAGGCGAAGTGTTGCCCAATCAAACAGGTTGGGTGACGGCTACTGATTTTCCGTTATCACCGCAGCCGTTCTGGTTCGGCTGTTTTCGCCATGCCGATGGAAGCCTGGGATACGAAATCAGACGATGGGCTCGCCATGAGGCTTATCACAACTATCGCCTGGACCTGAGTCAGAATAGCTATGTCGGACTGTATGCGCCCGGTAGCGAACCGCTTGCCCATTGGTGGATGGGCGACGTCCAATTCAACGGGTTTACTGTAGAGCCCGGACTCCACTCACGTATGCACCTGTTGGCAAATCGCAAAAAACCTTTGCGCGCACACACCCGGCGACAGGTGCGCGATCACTGGTACTGCTTTTTGAATGCCGAAAACGGAGACGTGCTTGAATTCACACTGGATATTCAATCCGTTGGCGAAGAGCGTCGTTGACGCTCAAGGGTTGCGATGGCGACAGGAGGTGTCGCCATCGCGGTTAGATTACAAGTAGTAGGCCTTCAACGGCGGGAAGCCGTTGAATTCCACCGCGCTGTAGCTGGTGGTGTAGGCACCGGTCGACAGCCAGTACAGGCGGTCACCGATTGCCAGGTTCAGCGGCAGGCCGTACTTGTAGTGCTCGTACATGATGTCGGCGCTGTCGCAGGTGGGGCCTGCGATCACCACTTCTTCCATCTCGCCTTTCTTCTCGGTCCAGATCGGGAACTTGATGGACTCGTCCATGGTTTCGATCAGGCCGGAGAACTTGCCCACGTCGGTGTACACCCAGCGCTCGACAGCGGTACGCGATTTACGCGCCACCAGCACCACTTCACTGACCAGGATGCCGGCGTTGGCAATCAGCGAACGGCCTGGCTCGAGGATGATTTCCGGCAGGTCGTCGCCGAAGTCTTCCTTGAGGAAGCGAATGATCTCTTCAGCGTAGGTTTCCAGGCTGTTGGTACGGGTGATGTAGTTGGCCGGGAAGCCGCCACCCATGTTGATCAGCTTGAGTTCGATGCCGTCTTCTTCTTTCAGGCGCTCGAAGATCACTTTCACTTTGGCGATGGCTGCGTCCCAGACGCTGATGTCGCGCTGCTGCGAGCCGACGTGGAACGACACGCCGTATGGCACCAGGCCCAGGTCGCGGGCGAGGATAAGCAGGTCCATGGCCATGTCGGTCTGGCAGCCGAACTTGCGCGACAGTGGCCAGTCGGCGGTGGTCGAGCCTTCGGTGAGGATGCGCACGTAGACTTTCGAGCCCGGGGCGGCCTTAGCGATATTGCGCAGGTCGGCTTCGGAGTCGGTGGCGTACAGGCGCACGCCCTTCTCGTAGAAGTAGCGAATGTCCTTGGATTTCTTGATGGTGTTGCCGTAGCTGATGCGATCGGCGCTGACGCCGCGGCCCATCACCTTGTCCAGCTCGTAGATCGAGGCGATGTCGAAGCTCGAGCCCTTTTCCTTGAGCAGGTCGATGATCTCCACGGCCGGGTTGGCCTTGACCGCGTAGTAGACCTTGGCGAATTCGAAACCGGTGCGCAGGTCGTCATAGGCCTGGCTGATCATCTGCGTGTCGATGAGCACGAACGGGGTTTCTTGCTTGTCGGCGAACGCCTTCATTTTCTGGAAGGTATCGCGCGCGAAGTAGTCTTCGACCTGAATCGACATGCTTAGGGACTCCATGGGCAAACTGAAAAAATAAGTGGCTGCAACTGAACGTCCTCCGTATCCCCACTTTGGTTCGCCTACTTCCCAAGGCATGTCGCCGAAAGCAAAAAGGTCATCCGTGCGTGATAAAGCGAGCTACGGGTGACCTTGCTGTCTCGTCGTCAGTACTTGAGCCGGATGGATCGTTTCCAGCATGGACGTTCGGCGCGAACTTTAGGACCTGAGGGGCTTGAGATCAACAAAAAATGTCGCGTTTTTGCACACGTCCGTCGCCCCGGGGCGGCCAGCCACTTTGTTACCGACCCAGGTAAACAGTAGATGTTCAATTTGATGACAAAAGCGTTAAAAATACCGGTATACGCCTGGATCTCCCGTAGAACACGCAAATGGATGCAATGGTCGAAGTTGGTGGCGAAAGTGCGGTAAATATCGGTCATTTGGGGGCGCAACGACGCTCAAGCGCAGCATGCGTTTAATCGGTGGCCGTTCATATTTTTTTCCGCCCTGACAGCTGGTCGTCGACACACTTTTTCGTCGATTTTTTTCCCGCCGGGCGCTTCGTCGGCAGCAGCGATCTTCGATTGCCGGTCTTAATAAGAAACATTACTATTCGCGCCACTCCTCCTCGCCTGCGAAGACCTGTGCATCGTGTCGCGACACAAAGGCTTTCTCGACCACTACCATGAGCTGATCGGTACCTGGACGCGCAAACTGCGCAGTCGTCAGCAGGCCGAGGACCTGGCACACGACGCATTTGTGCGGGTACTGGAAAACGACCGGGCCGGAGTCGAGCAACCGCGGGCCTACCTGCACCAGACCGCGCGCAACATTGCGGTGGACGGCTACCGCCGCGAAGACCGCCGCCAGGCCCTTGAGCAGGACACGTTCGAAGCGGGCGGCAGTGCCAGCGGTGATCCGGAGGCATATATGCATGCACTGGAGCTGGCCGACAGTGTCGAACGTGCCCTGGCCGAGTTGCCCCTCAACTGCCGGCGGGTGTTCATCTGGCAGAAGCTCGAAGGCCTGACCCAGGCGGAGATCGCCGAGCGCATGGGCTTGACCAAGAACATGGTCGAAAAGTATATGATCCGCACGCTCCGGCATCTGCGTGAGCACCTGGATGTGTCGACGAGATGAGTCAGGCGAATGTTTTCATGAATCAGGACGCGTGCCGTTGCGGCAGCGAGCGCGTGCGCGAGCAGGCGGCCCAATGGTTTGCCCGCAGCCGTGATGGCGCGCTGGCGCCGGCGCAACAGGACGAACTGCAGCGCTGGCTGGCCGAGCACCGGCAGCATCAATACGAGTTCGATCTGCTTGGCACGCTCTGGGGCGCTGCCGGGCACGTGCCGCGCGCGCATCTTGAGGCCCTTTGCCAGGCCGATCCGGTCAGCCGGTTGCCACGTCGGCGTTTTGTCCGCCAGGCGCTGGCGGCTGGTATCGCGACCCTGGCGCTGGGCTTGAGCTGGTTTGGCTGGCAAGAGCATCAGCTCAATTACCAGGAGCAATTGCAGACGGCCCTTGGCGAGCGGCGCCAGCTGAACTTGCCCGACGGTTCGCAGCTTGAAGTCAACGGCCGAACGCAGTTGGCGGTGCAGTTCAGCGCCGGTCAGCGGTATATCCAGTTGCTCAAGGGCGAGGTGATGTTCAGCGTCGCCCACGACAGCGAGCGGCCATTCGTGGTCAGCACCGGCAACGGCACAGTGACGGTGACCGGCACCCGCTTCGATGTGCGCCAGGACCCGGAGCAAACCCGTGTGACGGTCGAAAACGGCTCGGTGCGGGTCGAAGGCCGCGATGCCTCCAGGGCTCTGCTGACCGCCGGGCTCGGTTCGCATATCGATGCCCAAGGCCAGGTGGCGGCGCCCTACGCGGTAGATGCCGCAGCAGTGACCGCGTGGCGCAAGGGCAAGCTGGTGTTCAACGATGCGCCGCTCAGCGAGGTGGTCAAGGACGTCTCGCGCTACCGTGAGCAGCCCCTGCGTGTCGCCCCAGGCAGTGTTGCCGCGCTACGCCTGAGCAGCACCTTCAATGCCAACGATACCGACGCCTTGCTGCGGGCGCTGCCGAGCATCCTGCCGGTGGCGATCAAGACCCATGCCGATGGCTCCAGCGAAATAATCGCAAAATAGATTCAGGTTTTTTTCCAGTTGTTCGTCTTCCTGTCCAACTGCAACTGCCAAGCATTTCCATTTGCATGGCATTGACATCTATGTGGACCCTCAGGACCTCTCGACGACGTGAACAACAACAAGTTTTCCCCGCGTTCTAGCCGCTGGTTGCCTCTGGCCCTGGCCCTGGCTGTCAGTGGCGGTGTTGCCAGCAGCTATGCTGCAGCGGCACCGGCCAGCATCCAGATCCAGGCTCAACCCCTGGCTTGGGCCTTGAGCCAGTTGGGCCAGCAGACTTCGCTGCAGCTGTTCTTCAGCCCCGAACTGGTGGCCGGTAAACAGGCACCGGCAGTGTCCGGCAACCTGCAGCCGGAAGAAGCGCTGCAAGCCTTGCTTGAGGGCAGCGGCCTGACCTATGAAATCTCCCAGGGCACCGTCGTCCTGCACCCGCTGCAGACTGCCGGGACCTTGACCACCGGCAGCCTGGAGCTGGCGCCCACCGACGTCAAGGTGGTCGGTGACTGGCTCGGCAGTGCCGAAGAAACCGTGGTCCAAAACCATCCCGGCGCCCGTACCGTGGTGCGCCGCGAAGCAATGATCGAGCAGGGCGCGCTGAACGTTCGCGATGTACTGCGCGGCGTGCCGGGTGTCCAGGTGCAGGACTCCAATGGCACTGGCGGCAGTGATATCGCCTTGAACGTCGGCGTGCGCGGTCTGACCTCGCGTCTGTCGCCACGCTCCACGGTGTTGATCGACGGCATCCCGGCGGCGTTTGCGCCCTACGGCCAACCACAACTGTCGATGGCACCGATCTCTTCCGGCAACCTCGACAGCATCGACGTGGTGCGTGGTGCCGGCTCCGTGCGCTATGGCCCGCAGAACGTCGGCGGGGTGATCAACTTCGTCACCCGGGCGATCCCCGAGAAAGCCACCGGCGAGCTGTCCACGACGATGGAAACTTCCCGCCATGGTGGCTGGAAGCATATCGAATCGGCTTTCCTCGGCGGCACCGCCGACAATGGCCTGGGGGCAGCCTTGCTGTA
>NZ_JH650767.1:53567-67191 GCF_000259195.1 Pseudomonas donghuensis | reverse complement strand
GCCCCCGCCGACAATGGCCTGGGGGCAGCCTTGCTGTACTCCGGAGTCAATGGCAACGGCTACCGCAGCAGCAACAACGACAACGACATCGATGACGTGTTGCTCAAGACCCATTGGGCAGTCACCGACAGCGACGAGTTCTGGCTCAACTTCCATTACTACGACGCCAAGGCCGACATGCCCGGCGGCCTGACCCAGGCCCAATTCGACGACGACCCGTACCAGTCCGACCGCGATTACGACACGTTCAGCGGCCGACGCAAGGACGTATCCTTCAAGTACCTGCGCCAGATCGACGACGTCACCCAGTTCGAAGTGCAGACCTACTACACCGACAGTTTCCGTGGCAGCAGCATCGCTGCCCGCGACCAGAAGACCCTGTCGTCGTACCCGCGCAGCTACCACACCTTCGCCATTGAGCCACGGGTTTCACGGATCTTCTTCGCCGGCCCCACCACTCAGGAAGTCAGCGTCGGTTACCGTTACCTGAAAGAGGCGATGCACGAGCAGTCGACCCGCCTGGCGCTGATCAACAACGTGCCGACCGTCACCCCGACCTCCGACGGCCATGTGTTCCAGGACCGAACCGGCGGTACCGAAGCCAGCGCTTATTACATCGATGACAAGATCGATGTCGGCAACTGGACCATCACCCCGGGCATTCGCTTCGAGCACATCAACACCGACTGGCACGAGCGCCCGGTGCGCGGCACCAACGGTGTGCCGGTGCAGGAAAAGAACCGCAGCGTGACCAGCAACGAACCGCTGCCGGCACTGAGCGTGATGTATCACCTGTCCGATGAGTGGAAGCTGTTCGCCAACTACGAAACCTCGTTCGGCAGCCTGCAGTACTTCCAGCTTGGCCAGGGCGGCAGCGGCGATCAGACCGCCAACGGCCTGCAAGCCGAGAAAGCCAAGACCTATGAAGTGGGTACCCGCTACAACAACGGCACTTGGGGGGGGGAGCTGACCGCGTTCTACATCGACTTCGATGATGAGCTGCAGTACATCAGCAACGACATCGGCTGGACCAACCTCGGGGCGACCAAGCACCAGGGCATCGAAGCCTCGATGCATTACGACCTGTCGGGGCTTGATCCGCGTCTGCAGGGGCTGAGCGCCAATGCCGGCTTCACCTACACCCGTGCCACCTATGAAGGCGAGATCCCGGGCTTCAAGGGGCGCGACCTGCCGTTTTACTCGCGGCAGATCGTCAATGCCGGGCTGCGCTATGAGATCAATCGCTGGACCTGGAACCTGGATGCCTACGCCCAATCGAAACAGCGCGCACCGGGTACCGGCATGAATGCCGACGGCAGCTTCAACGGCAACTACATCACCGAGCCGAGTGCCGATGGCCAGTACGGCGACATTCCGGGCTACGTGACCTGGGCGGCGCGCGGCGGCTATGACTTCGGCAAGGAACTGTCGAACCTCAAGCTGGCGGCCGGGGTGAAGAACATCTTCGACAAGCAGTACTACACCCGCTCCAGCGACAACAACGCGGGGATCTACCTGGGTGAGCCGCGCACCTTCTATGTGCAGGCCAGTGTAGGGTTTTAAGCAGCAGGGGCCGCTGGCAAGACCGGCTCCCACAGGGTAGGTGGACACCGGACCCTGTGGGAGCTGGCTTGCCAGCGATGCTTTTCAGTGTCAGGCCAGCGCTTGTGCCGGCGAGACAATGCAGGTCTTGCCCCCACGCGAACGCCCCGAACTCAGGTAGGCGGCAATCGATTCCTGGGTCACCTCGCCGAGGAACACCTGCTCGGCATCCAGCACCGGCAACCACGAGCGATTGAATTCGTACATCCGCGACAGCAGGATGCGCAGGTGCTCATCGTGCGAGGCGGTGGCGTTGAAGGTACGCAGGAAGTCGGCGCAGGTGCCTTGCTGGCGATGCAGGTCGCGACGGCGCACATAGCCCATGGCTTTGTTCTGCCCGTCGGTGACCACCAGGTAGCGACGGTCATGTTCGTCCATCAGTTCCAATGCATCGGCCACCGGCGTTTGCGGGCTTACCGCCGGCGCGTTGTCGGCGGCGTCTTCGGCACGCACCAGCAGCAGGCGCTTGAGGGTGCTGTCCTGGCCAACGAAGTTGCTGACAAAATCGTCCGCAGGATGGGCCAGCAGGGTGTCCGGGTGGTCGATCTGGATCAGCTTGCCGGCGCGGAAAATCGCAATCTTGTCACCCAGCTTGATCGCCTCGTCGATGTCGTGGCTGACCATGATCACGGTCTTGTTCAACGCCCGCTGCATCTCGAAGAACTCGTTCTGGATCATCTCGCGGTTGATCGGGTCGACCGCGCCGAACGGCTCGTCCATCAGCAGCAACGGTGCTTCGGCGGCCAGGGCGCGGATCACGCCGATGCGCTGTTGCTGGCCACCGGACAACTCTCGGGGGTAACGCTGCAGGTACTGCTTGGGTTCGAGCTTGATCATGCTCATCAGCTCGCGGGCGCGCTCGTGGCATTTCTGCTTGTCCCAGCCGAGCAGGCGCGGGACCACGGTGATGTTCTCCTCGATGGTCATGTTGGGGAACAGGCCGATCTGCTGGATCACATAGCCGATGCGCCGGCGCAGGGTCACCTCGTCGAGGCCGGTGGTGTCTTCGCCGTTGATCAGCACCTTGCCGGAGGTCGGCGCAATCAGGCGGTTGATCATCTTCAGCGTGGTGCTCTTGCCGCAACCGGACGGGCCGAGGAACACGCAGATCTCGCCTTCGTTGACGGTCAGGCTGACGGAGTCGACGGCTTTGACGTCTTTGCCGTTGGCGTGGAAGGTCTTGCTGAGGTTCTGGAGTTCGATCATTTGCGCAGTCCTTCTGGAGTCAGGGCACGTTGCAGGATTTGCAGCAGCAGGTCGGCGATGATGGCCAAGAGGCTCACCAGCACGGCACCGACCAGCAGCATCGACATGTCGCTGCGGCTGATGGAGGTGAGGATGAGTACGCCCAGGCCACCGGCGCCGATGGTCGCGGCGATGGTCATGACGCCGATGTTCATCACCACGGCGGTACGTACACCGGCGAGGATCACCGGCACGGCGATGGGCAACTCGACCATGCGCAGGCGCTGGCCGAAGGTCATGCCGATGCCGCGGGCGGCTTCCCGGATGCCCGGCTCGACGTTGGTCAGGGCCAGGTAGGTGTTGCGCAGGATCGGCAACAGCGAATACAGAAACACCGCCGTAATCGCCGGCAGTGGCCCCAGGCCCTGGCCGAACGTGGAGTAGAACGGCAGCAGCAGGCCGAACAGGGCGATCGAGGGGATGGTCAGCAGCACCGTGGCGGCGGCTTGCAGCGGGCTGGCGAGAGCCGGGAAGCGGGTCATGAGGATGCCCAGCGGCACGCCGATGACAATCGCCAGGCTGACGGCGATGCCGACCAGGGTGATGTGTTGCCAGGTCAGGTGCAGGACCTGGGCCCAGTCCAGGTGGGTAAAGGTATCGAGCATGTTATGGCTGCTCCTGTGCGGGAGGATGCTGGCGCAGGTACTCGGCGGCGACTTTGCCCGGGCTCTGGTGTTCGACATCGACCTTGGCGTTGAGCTGGCGCATGGTTTCGTCGTCGAGCTGTTCGGCCAGGGGTTTGAGCAGGCTGGCCAGTTGCGGGTGGGCGTCGAGCACGGCCTTGCGCACCACCGGGGCTGCGGTGTAATCGGGGAAGTAGTGCTTGTCGTCTTCCAGCAGCTTGAGGTCAAAGGCGCTCAGGCGCCCGTCGGTGGTGTACACCAGGCCGCTGAACACCTGGCCGTTGCGTAGCGCGGTGTAGACCAGGCCGGCGTCCATCTGGCGGATGTCGCGGCGGGTCAGCTGCAGGTCGTAGGTTTCGCTCAGGCCCACCAGGCCATCGGGACGGTTGGCGAACTCGGTGTCCAGGGCCACCACGTGGATGCGGCCCTGCTCGTCGCGCAGCACCTGGTTCAGTTCGCTGATGCTGTTGACCTGCGGGTATTGCTCAGCGACCTTGCGCGGCAGGGCCAGGGCATAGGTGTTGCTGAACTTCGACGGCGTCAGCCAGATCAGGTCTTTCTTGGCATCCAGTTCCTTGACCCTGGCGTAGGTGGCGGCGGCGCTGGGCATGCGTTCGTCGATATGGTTGTAGGACACCAGCGAAACACCGGTGTATTCCCAGACCATGTCCAGCTGGCCGGTTTCGTGGGCGCTGCGGGCAAGGTTGCTGCCCAGGCCGCCGGTGATACGCACGTCAAAGCCGTTCTGGTTGAGGTACTGGGCAGTGATTTCAGCCAGCACCGTCTGTTCAGTGAAGACCCGCGCACCGAGGCGGATCACAGGTTTGGTCGCGGCCTGGGCAAATCCTGCGAACAGCAGGGCCGCGCCCAGCAACAAGGCGATTCTTTTCATGGGAGCTCCTTCGCTTAGTGGGCCAGGCCGCGTTCAAGCCAACGGCGGCTGGACTGCGCCACCAGGGCGTCGAGTACCAGGGCGAGCAGGGCGGTACAGGCAGCGCCGAGCAGCAGTTGCGGCTGATTGTTCAGGGCAATGCCGGGGAAAATCAGGCTGCCCAGGCTATTGGCGCCAATCAGGAACGACAGCGGCGCGGTACCGACGTTGATCGCCAGGGCCACCCGCACACCGCCGACGATGATCGGCACGGCGTTGGGCAACTCGACCCGCCAAAGGGTCTGGCGCGGGGTCATGCCGATACCGGTGGCGGCTTCCTTGAGCGAGGCGGGAACGTTTTTCAGGCCTTCGTAGGTGTTGCGTACGATGGGCAGGAGGGAGGCGAGGAACAGCGCGAAGACGGCGGGACCGGCGCCAATGCCCAGGAAACTCAGGGCGATGGCCAGAACGGCCAAAGGGGGGATGGTGTTGCCAATGTTGAAAAACTGCATGAAGCGTTCGGCGCGGTCGACCCGATGTGGTCGACTCAAGGCAATCCCAGCGGGTATGCCCACGGCTAGCGCCGCCACCATCGACAGCAACACCAGCATCAGGTGCGCTTGCAGGTAGAACCACAGATCGGCGCGGTAGTGCGCGATCGTATCGATGCCGATCCAGTGGATCAGCAGGGCCAGGATGACGAGCACGAAGGCACATCCCATCAGCCCCTTGCCATAGCTTTTAGCCACAGGCGGACTCCTTTTGTTGTCGGCGAACACACTCCCGTGGCAGCCACCATTCCAGGCGGCAGGCAGTGTGATCGCGATAAGCAGCGCGTTGTCCGAAAACGGAGCGGAACACGCCATAAGCGAAGCCTCGTCAGGCTCGTAGTGCCGGTGAAACCAACCCTGACGAACGGTCATGACCGATTGCGGATCAGGGGAGTGGACGCCTCCACAGCCTTAAAGGTTCCCATCTGAAGCGGCATTTGGCCAGCGCTGATTAACCCAACGGTTCAGTTCGGGGGCAAATTTGGGCTATAATCTGCGCCCTTTTTTTGAATCACCTGCCAGGCGATTTCCCATGACCAACCAGGCCGCCGAAGTCGCGAAACGCCGCACCTTCGCCATTATTTCCCACCCCGATGCGGGTAAGACCACCATCACCGAGAAGCTCCTGCTGATGGGCAAGGCGATTGCCGTTGCCGGTACGGTGAAATCGCGAAAGTCCGACCGCCATGCCACCTCCGACTGGATGGAAATGGAGAAGCAGCGTGGTATCTCCATCACCACCTCGGTGATGCAGTTCCCCTATCGCGAGCACATGATCAACCTGCTCGACACCCCGGGCCACGAAGACTTCTCGGAAGATACCTACCGTACCCTCACCGCCGTCGACTCGGCGCTGATGGTGCTCGACGGCGGTAAAGGGGTCGAGCCACGGACCATCGCCCTGATGGACGTCTGCCGCCTGCGTGACACGCCGATCGTCAGCTTCATCAACAAACTTGACCGTGACATCCGCGACCCGATCGAACTGCTCGATGAAATCGAAGCGGTCCTGAAGATCAAGGCCGCACCCATCACCTGGCCGATCGGTTGCTACCGCGATTTCAAGGGCGTGTACCACCTGGCGGGCGACTACATCATCGTCTACACCCCGGGCCACGGCCACGAGCGCACCGAGGTGAAGATCATCGAGAAGCTCGACTCCGATGAAGCCCGCGCCCACCTGGGTGACGAGTACGAGCGCTTCCTTGAGCAGCTGGAGCTGGTGCAGGGCGCCTGCCACGAGTTCGACCAGGGCGAATTCATGCGTGGCGAGCTGACCCCGGTGTTCTTCGGTACCGCGCTGGGCAACTTCGGTGTCGACCACGTGCTCGATGCGGTCGTCGACTGGGCGCCACGCCCGCTGCCGCGCGAGGCCAACGAGCGCGCCGTCGAGCCGACCGAAGAGAAGTTCAGCGGTTTCGTGTTCAAGATCCAGGCGAACATGGACCCCAAGCACCGCGACCGTATCGCCTTCATGCGTATCTGCTCGGGCCGTTACGAAAAAGGCATGAAAATGCGCCACGTGCGCACCGGCAAGGACCTGCGCATCGGCGATGCGCTGACCTTCTTCTCCTCCGAGCGTGAGCAACTGGAAGAGGCCTGGGCCGGCGACATCATCGGCCTGCACAACCACGGCACCATCCAGATCGGTGATACTTTCACCGAAGGCGAGGCCCTGGGCTTTACCGGTATTCCGCACTTCGCTCCGGAACTGTTCCGCCGCGTGCGCCTGAAAGACCCGCTCAAGTCCAAGCAACTGCGCCAGGGCTTGCAGCAACTGGCTGAAGAGGGTGCGACCCAGGTGTTCTTCCCCGAGCGCAGCAACGACATCATCCTCGGCGCCGTCGGTGTGCTGCAGTTCGATGTGGTCGCCAGCCGCCTGAAGGAAGAGTACAAGGTCGAGTGTGCCTACGAGCCCATCACCGTCTGGTCGGCGCGCTGGATCAGCTGCGACGACAAGAAGAAGCTCGAGGAATTCAAGAACAAGGCCGTGGAAAACCTGGCCATCGACGGTGGCGGTCACCTGACCTACCTGGCCCCGACCCGGGTCAACCTGGCGCTGATGGAAGAGCGCTGGCCGGATGTGAAGTTCCGCGCGACCCGCGAGCATCACTAACTTAAGCCTCAAGCTTCAAGCGTCAAGAAAGAGCAGACCGTGCGCGGTCTGCTTTTTTTTTTTGCAGCTGGAAGCTTGGCGCTTGCAGCTGGCCGAAGGCTTAGTTTCCCGCTTTGATGCTGGTCCAGATCCGGGTGCGGATGCGGTCGATCTTGGCCGGCATCGCTTCCAGGGCATAGAGCTTGCCGAGCATCTGGTCGCTGGGGTAGATCATGCCGTTGGCTTTTAGCGCCGGGTCGACCAGGGTGTCGGCCGTGAGGTTACCGTTGGCGTACTGCACATGGTTGCTGATGTTGGCCATCACTTCAGGCTGCAGCAGGTAGTTCATATAGGCGTAGCCGGCTTTCTCGTCTGGTGCGTCGGCCGGCATGGCGACCATGTCGAACCACATCGGAGCGCCTTCCTTGGGAATCGAATAGCCGACCTTCACGCCATTTTTCGCCTCTTCTGCCCGGTTCTTGGCCTGCAGCACATCGCCGGAGAAGCCCACCACCACGCAGATATCGCCGTTGGCCAGGTCGCCGGTGTACTTGGAGGAGTGGAAGTAGCTGATGTACGGGCGCACGGTCATCAGCAGTTGCTTGGCCTTGTCGTAGTCTTTCGGGTCTTGGCTGTGGTGCGCCAGGCCCAGGTAGTTGAGGGCGATCGGCAGTAGTTCCGGGCCATTGTCGAGCACCGCCACGCCGCAGCTTTTCAGCTTGCTGATGTACTCGGGCTTGAAGATCAGGTCCCAGGAATCCACCGGGGCGTTGTCGCCCAGCACCGCCTTGACCTTGTCGATGTTGTAGCCGATCCCGGTACTGCCCCACAGGTACGGGAAGCCGTACTGGTTGCCCGGGTCGTTGACCTCCAGGGCCTTGAGCAGCACCGGGTTGAGGTTTTTCCAGTTGGGCAGCTGGCGCTTGTCCAGTTGTTTGAGCGCCTTGCCCTGGATCTGCCGGGCCATGAAGTGGTTGGAGGGGAACACCACGTCGTAGCCGGAGTTGCCGGTCATCAGCTTGCCGTCGAGGGTCTCGTTGCTGTCGAACACGTCGTAGGTCGGCACGATGCCGCTGGCCTGCTGGAAGTGCTTGAGGGTGTCGGGGGCGATGTAGCTGGACCAGTTGTAGATTTTCACCGTATCGGCCGCCTGGGCGATGGAGGCGGCCAGCAATAGTGGTGCGAAGAGCAATGGGCGCATGTCTGGATTCCTTGCTTGGTCTGTTTTTTATCGAAGGAGGCAGGCGATCAAATGATCAGAAAATCAGCACGTAGGTCTTGCGCACGGTCTCCTGGATATCCCAGGTGCCGGTGCTGTTGGCCGGTAGCAGGATGGCGTCGCCGGCTTCGATGCTCAGCGGTTCGCCACCGTCAGGGGTGAAGGTGCAGCGGCCCTTGATGAAATGGCAGAACTCCTGCTGGACGATCTGCCGGCGCCAGCGCCCCGGGGTGCATTCCCAGATGCCGGTTTCGACGCCATCGCTGCGCTCGACGCAGGTTACCGAGGCGATCGAGACCGGCTCGCCGAGCGGTACGGCCACCGGGTTGGAGTCGTCGAGGGTGACGCTGTCGGTGTTCTTGAACTGGGTAATGCTCATACCGGTGAGTCCTGTGCAGGGGGAACGAAAAGTCAGCGCATGAAGCCTTCCATGAAGTCCGCCACGCCGCTGGCCAGGCGTCGGCGCCAGGGGGCGCTGGAGGGGGCGGCGAGGGTCTGGTCCTCATGGACGAAACTCTTGATGATTGCGTTGTAACCCAGCCAGCGGCAGGGTTCAGGCTCCCAGCCGGGCAGGCTGTGCAGGGCCCGGTCGTGGTTGGCCCAGGGCTGTTCGGTAAGCACGCTGCGCCGCTCCAGGATCAAGTCGGCCAGGGTTCGCCCGCCCAGGTTGCTGGCGCCGACGCCTTCGCCGCCGTAGCCACCCGCCAGGGCAATCCGCTGTTTGCGGTCGCAGAACATGTGCGGCTGGAAGCGCCGGGCCATGCCCAGGTTGCCGCCCCAGGCGTGGGTGATGGCGACGTTCTTGAGCTGCGGGAACAGTTCGCCGAACAGGTAGCGGCGCAGTTCGATTTCACTGTCGGTGAGGTCGAAGTTGTCACGCAGGCGCCCGGCGAAGCGGTAGCCGCCACGGGCGCCAAACACCAGGCGGTTGTCGAGGGTGCGCTGACCGTAGGTGACCTGACGGCTGTTCTCGCTGAAGGCTTGGCCGCGGTTGAGGCCGATCTGCTCCCAGGTCTGTTCGGGCAGCGGTTCGGTGGCCACCAGCAGGCTCTGTACCGGCATTTGATAGCGGCCCAGTGGCGGCAGATTGACCGAGTAGCCCTCGACCGCCGGCACCAGCCACTGGCATTTGACCCGTGCCTGCAACATACGCACCTCGCCGGCGCGCCACTGGGTGACGGGGCTACTCTCAAAGAGTTTCACGCCCATGGCCTCCACCGTACGGGCCAGGCCGCGTACCAGTTTGGCCGGCTGGATGGTGGCGACATTGGGGTTGAAGATTGCGCCATAGGGGCGGCTGATACGCAGCTGGAGCGCCAGCTCATCGGGGCTCAGCCAGCGGTAGTCGGCTTCGCTCAGGCCCTGTTTGTAGCATTTGTTCAGGTAGGTGCGCAGGCTGGTTTCCTGCTCGGGGTAGCGTGCTGCGCAATACAGCACGCCACCTTTGCGGTAGTCGCAGTCGATGCCTTCGCGCTCGAGCACTTGGGCAACTTCATCGGGGATGCCGTGCAGCAGGTCATAGCTGGCGCGTCGCTGTTCGGGCGTGCAGCCGGCGAGCAGGCGGTCTTCGCCGAGCAGGTTACCCATCAGCCAGCCGCCATTGCGCCCGGAAGCACCGAAGCCTGCGATCTGCGCTTCGACGATGGCGATGTTCAGTTGCGGCGCCAGGCGTTTGAGGTAGTAGGCGGTCCACAGCCCGGTGTAGCCAGCGCCGATGATGCAGACGTCGACGTCCAGGTCTTGTTGCAGCGCCGGGCGTGAGGCCAACGGCTCATCGAGTTGGTCCATCCACAGGCTGATACTGCGCCATGCCAGCATTGTTCGGCTCCACATCGGTAACGGTCTGTGGCGATCCTAGAAGCTTGCGGGGCGCTGTGTCTTACGTGCGTGCACGCAGAGAATTCTGCTTCACGTAGGCCTTGGGCGACAGGCCGGTGTGCTGACGAAAACACTTGTAGAACGCCGACAGCGAGTTGAAGCCGGCGGCAAAGGCCAGCTCGTCGACACGCGCGACTGTGGTGCTGGCCTCCAGGCTGGTCAGCAGGTGTTGCAGGCGGGCCTGGTTGACGTAGCGGTAGAAGCTCTGGCCGAGCACCTGGTTGAGCAGGTAGGAGATCTGGTTACGACTGTAGCCACTTTCGCGGGCGACGCACTGTAGGTCCAGCTCCGGGTCGAGGTAGGGTTGCTGGTGCCGGAAGTACTGTTCCAGGTCCTGGGCCATGAAGCTCAGCTGGCGCGGCGACAGGCCCAAGCGGCTGACTGCCGGGCGCAGGTCGTTGTGGCCGGGGGCCTGGCTGGGGGCACGGACCAACGAGGCGTACTCGTTGACCCGCCAGATCAAACCGTCGCGCACGGTGATCGCTTCGCTGGACTGGAACGCCACCAGGCCTTCGCCTCCGCGCAGGGTGACCTGATACTGAATGAAGGCGGTGCAGCCGTCGACGCGGATGCGGTCACTGTGGACGATGTCTTCATCGGCTTCGCGGGGCATGCTCACGCGCACGTATTCGCGCAGCTGGTCGAGGTGCAAGACGCGGTTCTGGAAGAAGTCGTTGTAGTGGATATCGGGGTGATACAAGGCCATGACCCCGTCGAGGTCGCGATGCTTCCAGCACAGGTGGTAGCGCAGGACGGTGGCGGCGGTTTCCGGGGTTTGTTCCGGGCCGTCGGGGATAGGGGTTGGGGTCATTGCTGGATAGTGATGGAGGGGCCAATCGCGGGTCAAGCCCGCTCCCACACAGTGCACTGTGGGAGCGGGCTTGACCCGCGATGCGGTTACAGGAACTGCTCGGCGTAGTGGCACGCCACTTGTCGCGTCCCTACCTGGCGGAACGCCGGTTCCTCCACCGCGCAACGCTCAGTGGCATACGGGCAGCGCTTGTGGAAGGCACAGCCAGGTGGCGGATTCAGTGGGTTGGGCAGCTCGCCGGCGATCTTGATTTTCGGCTTGAGCGGGTCCGGATGAATGGTCGGTGTCGCCGACAGCAGCGCCTGGGTGTAAGGGTGCAGCGGCTTGCTGTAGATATCCTCCTTGGGGCCCATTTCCGCTGGCCGGCCCAGGTACATCACCAGCACCTGATCCGCCACATGGCGCACCACCGCCAGGTTGTGGGAAATGAACACGTAGGCGGTGTTGAACTCCTTCTGCAGGTCCATGAACAGGTTCAGCACCTGGGCCTGGATCGATACGTCGAGGGCCGAAGTCGGTTCATCGGCCACCAGCACTTTCGGTTGCAGCATCATCGCCCGGGCCAGGGCAATACGTTGGCGCTGGCCACCGGAGAACATGTGCGGGTAGCGCTGATAGTGCTCGGGGCGCAGGCCGACCTGTTGCATCATCGCCTGCACCTTCTCGCGGCGTTCGGCCTTGCTCAGGTTGGTGTTGATCAGCAGCGGTTCGCCCAACTGGTCGCCGATCTTTTGCCGCGGGTTGAGCGAGGCGTAAGGGCTCTGGAAGACCATCTGCACGTCCTTGCGCAGTTGCTTGCGCTCGGCCTTGTTGGCCCCGGCGACTTCCTGGCCGGCGATCTTCAGCGAACCGGAAGACGGCTCTTCGATCAGGGTCAGGGCCCGGGCCAGGGTCGACTTGCCACAGCCGGACTCGCCAACCACAGCCAGGGTCTTGCCGGCTTCCAGTTCAAAGGACACACCGTTGAGTGCGCGTACCAGGGCATGGCCCTTGAACAGGCCACGGGAAACCTCGTAGTGACGGGTCAGTTCACGGGCGGTAAGGACGACGGTCATTACGCCACCTCCTGGTTCAGCGGGTAGAAACAACGCACCTGGCTATGGGCCTGGGGGTCGAGGGTTGGCCGTTGCCGGCGGCAGTTGTCCTGCGCGTACGGGCAGCGCGGCGACAGCAGGCAGCCTTCGGGGCGATCGTAGCGCCCGGGGACGATGCCCGGCAGGGTCGCCAGGCGCTCGGCGCCTTGGCTGTGCTCGGGGATCGCCGCCAGCAAGGCTTCACTGTAGGGGTGCGCCGGTACGTCGAACAGTTCGGGCACCTGACCCACTTCCACGGCCTGGCCTGCGTACATCACGCAGACCCGTTTGGCTGTTTCGGCCACTACGGCAAGGTCATGGGTGATCAGGATCAGGGCCATGTTCTGCTCTTTTTGCAGGTTGAGCAGCAGCTCCATGATCTGCGCCTGGATGGTCACATCGAGGGCGGTGGTCGGTTCGTCGGCGATCAGCAGCTTGGGCTCGCCGGCAATCGCCATGGCGATTGCCACCCGCTGGCTCATGCCGCCGGAAAGCTGGTGCGGGTAGGCGTCCAGGCGGCTTTCGGCGCCAGGGATTTCAACTTTTTTGAGCAGCTCCAGGGCACGCTGGCGGGCAGCCTTGCCGCGCAGTCCGAGGTGCTGGCGCAGGACTTCCTCGATCTGGAAACCCACGGTGTAGCTGGGGTTGAGAGCGGTCATCGGGTCCTGGAAGACCATGGCCATATCCTTGCCGACCACCTTGCGTCGTTGCCGGCCGCTGAGCTTGAGCATGTTGGTGCCGTCGAAGGTCAGGGCGTCGGCGGTAATACGCCCGGGGGCGTCGATCAGACCCATCAACGCCATCATGGTCACCGACTTGCCGGAGCCCGATTCGCCGACGATGGCCAGGACTTCACCTTCATTGACCGACAGGTCCAGGCCGTCGACCACCGGTACCGCATTGGCGTCGCCAAAGCGCACATTCAGATTCTTGATTTGCAGAAGTGACATGGCGATCTCCTCAGGCGGCATTCTTGAGTTTCGGGTCCAGCGCATCGCGCAGTCCGTCACCCATCAGGTTGATTGCCAGCACGCTGAGCAAAATGGTCAGGCCAGGCAGGCTCACGACCCACCAGGCGCGTTCGATGTAGTCGCGGGCCGAGGCCAGCATGGTGCCCCACTCGGGGGTTGGCGGCTGCACACCAAGGCCGAGGAAGCCCAGGGCGGCAGCGTCGAGGATCGCCGAAGAGAAGCTCAGGGTGGCCTGGACGATCAGCGGCGCCATGCAGTTGGGTAGCACGGTGACGAACATCAGCCGTGGCAGGCCGGCACCGGCCAGGCGTGCGGCGGTGACGTAGTCGCGGTTCAGTTCACCCATTACTGCCGCGCGGGTCAGGCGCACATAGGATGGCAACGAGACGATGGCGATGGCGATCACGGTGTTGATCAGGCCAGGGCCGAGGATGGCGACGATCGCGACCGCCAGCAGCAGCGAGGGCAGGGCCAGCATCACGTCCATCAGGCGCATGATCGACGGCCCGAGGATGCGCGGGAAGAACCCGGCCAACAGACCGAGGAAGATCCCCGGGATCAGCGAGATCACCACCGACGACAGACCGATCAGCAGCGACAGGCGCGAGCCCTGGATCAAGCGCGAGAGCAGGTCGCGACCGAGTTCGTCGGTGCCGAGGATGAACTGCCAGTTGCCGCCTTCGAG
>NZ_JH650767.1:39820-53557 GCF_000259195.1 Pseudomonas donghuensis | reverse complement strand
CCAGTTCCCCCCTGGGAGCCACACCGGCGGGGTCAGCAGGAAGTCACGGTACTGCTCGCTGGGGTTGTGCGGCGCCACCCAGGGTGCGAATAGCGCGCAGAACACGATCAGGCTCATGAACATCAGCCCGGCGACCGCACCCTTGTTGCGCGAGAAGGCTTGCCAGAACTCCTTGTACGGCGAAGGGTAGAGCAGGCTCTGGTCGACAGCGGTGGCCGGGGTGGTGACAGATTTCGGAAGTGGGGTAGTCATGACGAGGCCCTCAGCGCTGATGACGGATGCGTGGGTTGGCCAGGCCGTAGAGAATGTCCACGACGAAGTTGACCAGGATCACCAGGCAGGCAATCAACAGGATGCCGTTCTGTACCACGGGGTAATCACGGGCGCCGATGGCTTCGATCAGCCACTTGCCGATGCCCGGCCAGGAAAAGATGGTTTCGGTCAGTACCGCACCGGCCAGCAGGGTGCCGACCTGCAGGCCGAACACCGTCAGCACCGGGATCAGCGCGTTGCGCAGGCCGTGCACGAACACCACGCGGGCCGGTGACAGGCCCTTGGCGCGGGCCGTACGGATGTAGTCTTCGCGCAGCACTTCGAGCATGGAGGAGCGGGTCATCCGGGCGATCACTGCCAGCGGAATGGTGCCCAGGACAATGGCCGGCAGAATCAGGTGCATCAGCGCGTCCTTGAAGGCGCCTTCCTCGTCGCTGAGCAAGGTGTCGATGAGCATGAAGCCGGTTTTCGGCTCGATGTCGTAAAGCAGGACGATGCGCCCGGAAACCGGGGTCCAGCCCAGGCTTACGGAGAAGAACATGATCAGGATCAGGCCCCACCAGAAGATCGGCATCGAGTAGCCGGCCAGCGAGATCCCCATGACCCCGTGATCGAACAGCGAACCGCGCTTGAGCGCGGCGATCACCCCGGCCAGCAGGCCGATCACCCCGGCGAAAAACAGCGCCGCCATGGCCAGCTCGAGGGTCGCCGGGAACAGGGCGAGGAACTCGGTCCAGACACTTTCACGGGTACGCAGCGATTCGCCAAGGTCACCCTGGGCAAGCTTGCTGACGTAGTCCAGGTACTGTTCGGGAAGCGGTTTGTTCAGCCCCAGGCGCTCCATGGCCTGGGCGTGCATTTCCGGGTCGACCCGCCGTTCACCCATCATGACTTCAACCGGATCGCCGGGTATCAGCCGTATGAGCGCAAACGTCAGCAAGGTGATGCCGAAGAAGGTCGGGATCAGCAATCCCAGGCGCCGGGCAATAAAACTAAACATCTTCTGGAGTACCTCATCAGCCGGTCAGGCATGCCCGCCGACACCCGGGTAGGGTGTCGGCGGTCGTTCTTGTTCTACTTCACCTGGGTAGTGGCGAAGTTGTTATTGGTGAGGGGGTTGATGTGGTACCCCTCAACGTTGTCGCGCATGGCGGTGAACATCTTCGGATGCGCCATGCTGATCCACGGTTGATCTTCATCGTACACCGCCAGAGCCTTTACATAGAGCGCTGCGCGCTCATTGGTGTCGGTGACTTCACGGGCCTTGGTGATCAACTGCTGGAAGGTTTGATTGCACCAGCGGGCATAGTTCTCGCCACTTTTCACCGCGTCGCAGCTAAGCAGCGGGCTGAGGAAGTTGTCCGGATCGCCGTTGTCACCGGCCCAGCCTGCGGAGACCATGTCCGCTTCGCCCTTCTTGGCACGGCGCAGCATTTCGGCCCATTCCATCACCCGAATATCGACTTTCAGGCCGATCTTGGCCAGGTCCGCCTGGAGCATTTCGGCACTCAGGCGCGGGTTGGGGTTGGTCGGGCCGCCGCCGTTGCGGGTGAACAGGGTCAGCACCGCGCCCTCCGGCACGCCGGCTTCCTTGAGCAGGGCACGGGCTTTGTCGAGATCGCGGGGCGGGTTCTGATTGTCGGTGTTGTAGCCAATCAGGGTCGGAGGGTAAGGGTTGACCGCGACCAGCGCGTTGCCTTTGCCAAACAATTGGTCGACGTGGGTCTGGCGGTCGAAAGCGATGTTGATGGCTTTGCGCACGCGCACATCGCTCAGGTACTTGTGTTCGGTGTTGAGCGAGATGTAGCCGGTGGTCAGCGCTTCCATCTCGGCCACTTTCAATTTGGGGTCGGCCTTGATGCTGGGGATGTCGTCGGGCTTGGGATACAGCGCCACCTGGCACTCGTTGGCCCTGAGCTTTTGCAGGCGCACGTTGTTGTCGTTGGCGATGGCGAAGATCAGGGCATCGGCTGGTGGCTTGCCGCGAAAGTATTCCGGGTTGGCCTTGTAGCGGACCTGAGCGTCTTTGTTGTAGCGCTGGAAGATGAACGGGCCGGTGCCGATCGGCTTGCTGTTGAGCTCGGCGGTCTTGTCGGCCTTGAGTAACTGGTCGCCGTATTCGGCGGAGTAGATCGAGGTGAAGGCCATGGCCAGGTCACGCAGGAAAGGCGCTTCGGGGCGATTGAGGGTGAAGACCACGGTGTGATCGTCGGTCTTCTCGACGCTTTTGAGCAGGTCCTTGAAACCCATGCTCTCGAAATAAGGGAAACCGATGCTGGTCTTGTTGTGCCACGGGTGATTCGGGTCCAGCTGTCGTCGGAAACTCCACAGCACGTCGTCCGCATTCATATCGCGAGTGGGTTTGAAGTAATCCGTGGTGTGGAACTTGACCCCTTCGCGCAGGTGGAAGGTGTAGGTCAGGCCGTCTGCGCTGATGTCCCAGCGTTCGGCCAGGGCTGGCTGGATATCGGTGGTGCCTGGCTTGAAGTCGACCAGGCGGTTGAAGATGGCCTCGGCCGAGGCATCGGCGGTCACGGCAGTGGTGTACTGGACGATATCGAAGCCTTCCGGGCTGGCCTCGGTACATACCACCAGCGGCTTGGCCGAGAGGCCCGCCGCAGTACTCAACAGGACGGCTGCCAGGGCAGCCTGTAGTGGTAACAGTTTCATGAAACCTCCTGCAATCGATTAACCAGAGTAGCCGTCCCGGCCGGTTCGGCGAACCGACCGGGAAACCGCGTTCTAGAGGAAGTTGAAAGGAATGGTGGTGACAATCCGCAGCTCGTCCAGGCTACCGTCGGCCTGGGCCTTGCTGGCCCGGTGGGCGGTATAGGTCGCGCGGATGGTGGTGTCCTTCAGGGTGCCGCTCTGCACCGCGTAGGTGGTGCCGATGCCCCACTCGTAGTGGTTCTCGTCGTCCAGGCCGCGGACGTCGTAACCGGTGCCCTTGTAGTGGGTACCGTCGATGCCCCAGCCACGGGCGTTGTACAGGTTGAACTTGAGCCCCGGCACGCCGTATTGGGCCATGTTCAATACATAGGCAATCTGCATCGACTTCTCGTTCGGGCCGTTGAAGTCCGAGAGCAGGGAGTTGGCCAGGAAGATCGCGTTGGTGTCGTGCAGGTAGTCGAAGTATTCGTTGCCGTTGACCTGCTGGTAGGAGAAGGTCAGGTTGTGAGCCTGGTGGGTCAGGCCGAACGACAGACTGTAGGTGTCGTTATCAATGTCGCCGAGCTTGCTTTTGCCTTCGTCCTTGGTCTTGTAGTAGTTCAGGCCAGTGGTCAGGCTCAGCACCGCGCTGTCGCCCAGCTCATGGCTGGCGCCGAAGTAGTACTGGTTCCACAGGTCTTCGACGTTGGACACGTAGAAGCTGGTCTTCAGGCTCTTCAGTGGCTGGTAGCTGACGCCGGCGATGTTGACGTGATCGGCTTCAAAGGCGCGATCACCATACTCGGCAACGAACTTGCTGGTGCCCTGTTCGGTCCGGGTCGAGAGCCGGTCGAAGGTACCGAAATCAAAGGACAGGTTGTCGAACTCTTCGCTGTGGATGCTCACACCCTCGAAGCTCGACGGTAAGGCACGGTTGCCAATGAACGCCAGTACCGGGGTGTCCATCGACTGGCGGCCGGCGGTCAGGGTGGTGTTGGAAACCCGCGCCTTGACGTTGGCCAGGCCCATCTTGCTCCACTGGCCGATGACGTCGCCATCGCTGTGGGTCAGGGTCCGGTTGTTCGGCCCGGCCACTGCGGCACGGCCGCGCTGCAGGGCAATGGCGTTGTAGGCGGCGACTTCGGTGCTGAAACCAACAGTACCTTCGGTAAAGCCCGAGGTGTAGTTGAGGATGGTGCCCTGGACCCAGTTGTCCCGGCTGTGGGTGTCGTGGCGGGTACCATCGCTCTTGTAGTACTTCCACATCGGCGCGCGGGTGGCGCGTTCGCGGGCGTACCAGTTGCGGGTCGAACCGGACAGGCTCTGCCCTTCGATGAAACCCTTGGCTTCGCTCTGGGCGCTGGTGGATTTGACGCTGACCGGGACGAAGTCCTGGCTGGCGGGTTCGGCCTGGGCCACGGCTGACAGGCCACTGAGGGACAATGCCAGTACTGCGGTTTTGGTTCGTTTCAAGGTAAAGCTCCCTTTTCTTTTCTTTTTTTAGTGATCGCCTGGCTTTTTGAGCTGGGCGTCTTGCCGGATGGAACAAGGGTTGCAAACGTTTGCTGTAGGGCAATCGAGCATCTTCAGGCTGAGCTCTCCTGCGAGGGCGATGCGCACCCCCGAGGGAGAAGTCGGTTTTTATTCGGTACTGACGCCTGAAAAGTTGTTGCGCCCGAAAGGACTTACCTTGAAATCCACGACCTTGGCACTGAGCGGCTGGTTGACCGTCGAGTGGGCGATCGGGGTGATGGGCAACTGTTGCTTGAGGCGCTGCTGCGCCTGTTTGTAGAGCACGGTGCGTTGCTCGCGGTCGGTGATGGTCTTGGCTTTCTTGACCAGGGCGTCGTACTGCGGGTCGCACCACATGGAGTAGTTGTTGCTGCCAATCGCGTCGCAGCTGTACAGGGTGCCCAGCCAGTTGTCCGGGTCACCGTTGTCGCCGGTCCAGCCGATCAGCGAGATGTCGTGTTCACCGTCCTTGGTGCGCTTGAGGTATTCGCCCCATTCGTAGCTGACGATCTTCACTTTCAGACCGACCTTGCCCCAGTCGGCCTGGAGCATTTCGGCCATCAGCTTGGCATTGGGGTTGTACGGGCGTTGCACAGGCATGGCCCAGAGGGTGATTTCAGTGCCTTCCTTGACCCCGGCGGCCTTGAGCAATTCGCGGGCCTTGTCCGGGTTGTAATCGGCATCCTTGATGCTGTCGTCGTAGGACCACTGGGTCGGCGGCATGCTGCCCACCGCCAGCTGCCCAGCCTCCTGGTACACCGCTTTGACGATGGCCGATTTGTTGATCGCCATGTCCATGGCCTGGCGCACCTCGAGCTGGTCGAAGGGTTTGTGCCGCACGTTGTAGGCGATGTAGCCGAGGTTGAAACCGGGCTTTTCGATGACCTGCAGCTTCGGGTCGCTCTTCAGGGCGTTGAGATCGGCGGGGCGCGGGTGCAGGGTGACCTGGCATTCATTCTTGCGCAGCTTCTGGATGCGCACCGACGGGTCGGTGTTGATCGAGAAGATCAACTGGTCGATCTTCACCTGGCTCGGGTCCCAGTAGTCCTTGTTGCCGCGGTAGCGGATCTGCGAGTCCTTCTGATAACGCTGGAACACGAACGGGCCGGTGCCGATCGGCTTCTGGTTGATGTCGCTGGGGCGCCCCGACGTCATCAACTGCTCGGCATATTCGGCCGAGAGTACAGAGGCAAAGTTCATCGCCAGGTTTTGCACAAAAGCGGCATCGACGCTGTTGAGGGTAAAGACCACGGTCATCGGGTCGGTCGTCTCGATCCGCGCGATGTTCTTGTCCAGGCTCATGCTGACGAAGTAGGGAAACTCGGTGGGGTAGGCCTTGCGGAACGGGTGGTTGCGGTCGAGCATCCGGTTGAAGGTGAACAGCACGTCGTCGGCGTTGAAGTCGCGGCTGGGAGTGAAAGCCTTGTTGCTGTGGAACTTGACCCCTTCGCGCAGGTGGAAGGTGTAGGTCAGGCCGTCGTCGGAAACCTCCCAGCTTTTCGCCAGGGCTGGCTTCACGGCCGTCGCACCGCGTTCGAATTCCACCAGGCGGTTGTAGATCGGTTCGGCGGCGTCGTTGTCGGTGGCGCTGGTGTACTGCGCCGTGTCAAAACCGCCCGGGCTGCCTTCGGAGCAGAACACCAGGTTGTTGGCCAGGCTGGTAGGGGCCTGGGCGAGCAGGCCAAGGCCCAGCAATGCCGCATAAATCGGAGTGTGGCGCATGACAATCCCTTCTCTCTTGTTGTTTTTCACGTGGTCCATGGCGCACAGCTGTACGAATCGCGCCGACTACGCTGCACCCTTGACGGTAGGTCCATCAGGGCGTTGCAGATAGGTGCGATTGCGCAGAGGTGTGTAGGAGGTATCCGATAGAGCGGGCGACGTTTCCTTGTCGATGCGCTAGCGGTTGACCTGCCAGGCCATCAGGTTGCGGCCCCGGGTGCCGTGTGGCGTCGCGGGGCCGATCCGTTTGGCTGCTACTTGGTCACGCTGACCCCATAGAAGGAGTTCAAGCCAAAGGGGCTGATCTTGAAGTCCTGTACGGTTGAACGCATAGGTTGATACACCGTCGAGTGAGCGATGGGTGTCATCGGAACCTGTTCTTTGAGGATGTGTTGCGCTTGCTTGTACAACTCGGTGCGCTTGGCCTGGTCGGAGGTGGCCTTGGCTTGCTTGACCAGGTCGTCGTACGGCTTGTAGCACCATTTGGAGAAGTTGTTGCCTTCCAGGGCATCACAACCGAACAGGGTGCCCAGCCAGTTGTCCGGGTCACCGTTATCGCCGCTCCAGCCAATCAGCATGGCGCCGTTTTCGCCGCCTTTGGAGCGCTTGATGTACTCACCCCACTCGTAGCTGACAATCTTGGCCTTGATGCCGACCTTGGCCCAGTCCGACTGCAGCATCTCGGCCATCAGCTTGGCATTGGGGTTGTACGGACGTTGCACCGGCATGGCCCAGAGGTTGATCTCGGTGCCTTCCTTGATGCCGGCTTCCTTGAGCAGTTGCCTGGCTTTTTCCGGATCGTACTTGGCGTCCTTGATGGTGGTGTCATAGGACCACTGGGTCGGCGGCATGGCGTTGACCGCCAGCTGGCCGGCGCCCTGGTACACCGAGTCGATGATCTGCTGCTTGTTCACCGCCATGTCCAGCGCTTCGCGGACCTTGAGCTGGGCCATCGGGTTGGGCTGGTTGCTGCCCTTGATCTTGTCCATCACGTTGTAGGCGATGTAGCCGAGGTTGAAGCCGGCCTGGTCAGGCATCTTCAGGTTGGGGTCGTTCTTCAGCGGCTCGATATCGGCCGGGCGCGGGAACAGGGTGACCTGGCACTCGTTCTTCTTGAGCTTCTGCATGCGCACCGAGGCATCGGTGGTGATGGCGAAGATCAGGTTGTCGATCTTCACATCGTCAGGCTTCCAGTAGTCCTTGTTGCCCTTGAAGCGGATCTGCGCGTCTTTCTGGTACTTGCTGAACACGAACGGGCCGGTGCCGATCGGCTTCTGGTTGATGTCGGCGGGCTTGCCCTGCTTGAGCAACTGGTCGGCGTATTCGGCGGACTGGATCGAGGCGAAGCTCATGGCCAGGTTCTGGATGAAGGCGGCGTCGACGCCATTGAGGGTGAACTTGACCGTGTGATCGTCGAGCTTTTCGACCTTGGCGATGTTCTTGTCCATGCCCATGTCGGTGAAGTACGGGAACTCGGTGGGGTATGCCTTGCGGAACGGCATGTCCTTGTCGAGCATCCGATTGAAGGTGAACAACACGTCGTCGGCGTTGAATTCGCGGGTCGGCTTGAAGAAATCGGTGGTATGGAACTTGACCCCTTCACGCAGGTGGAAGGTATAGGTCAGGCCATCCTCGGAAATGTCCCAGCGAGTTGCCAGGCCCGGGATGACCGCAGTGCCGCCACGCTCGAACTGGCTCAGACGGTTGAAGACTGTCTCGGCTGAGGCATCGAAGTCGGTTCCGGTGGTGTATTGGCCAGGGTCGAAGCCCGCAGGGCTGCCTTCGGAGCAAAACACCAGGTTAGTCGCCGCAAGGGCAGAGGGGGCGCCGGCAAGCAAGCCTGCGCCGACCAGAAACGGAATGACCGCGTGTTTGAGCATGGTGGCCTCATTGTTGTCATTTTTGATTTGAGGGGGCCTTGTGAGCCGACCTGCGGATACTTATGCAGGCCCCATACCCAATGCAACACTCAAAGGGATGTGTGACGGAAAACAGTGGGACGAACGTACAAGAATGTCGCATCCGTATAATTTTTTATGGAGTTGATCGTTTGCGAGGGGGTGTTTCAATGTATTTCGAAGACGTTGTCTCTATATCGAGTCAGTCTTTGCACTAAATTGGGGCGTGAGGTGCTACGAGTAACAGGGTTCGCGGCAGCCGAAGCTGCCGCGAAACAGCAGAAAAGTAACGTTGTTTACGGCATCTGGACTTCGATGGTGCCGTCGGCGCTGAGGGTCACCTGGCTGGTGCCCGCCTCGATTTCTGGAACGGCAGCAGCGTCTTCGGCCATGCCGGCTTTCATCATCATCGGCGCGCTACGGGCATAAGGATGCGGGTAGCCGCTGCTGTTGAGGTTGAGGTTGACCACTTTGTAGCCTTTGCCGCCCAGCGCTTCGGTGGCCAGTTGGGCGCGGGCCTTGAAGGCGCTGACGGCATCCTTGAGCAACTCGTCTTCGCTGGTCTTGCGCGTGGCCGGGGCGATGGAGAAGTCCATGCCGCCCATTTTCAGGTCCTGCAACAGGGTACCGGTGAGTTGCGACAGGGCCGGGAAGTTGGCGCTTTCCAGGCGCAGTTCGGCGCGCTCACGCCAGCCGGTGATCCTCTGGCCCTTGTTGTCGTAGATCGGATAGCTGTTGCGGCTGCCCTGGCTGATCTTCACGTCCTTGACTTCGCGGGCCTGTTTCACCGCCTTGTTCATGGTTTCGGTGATTTGCGTGGCAAGCTTGCCCGGGTCGGTATTCTGCGCTTCGCTGTACAGGGTCACGACCATCAGGTCGCGGGCCACTTCCTTACTGACTTCGGCGCGCAGCGAAATCTGGTTGTAGCGAGGGGCTTCTTCAGCCAGGGCCGGAAGGCTGGCAAGCAAGCTGGTGGCCATGACCAGGGCGGCGCTGCTGCGGGTGATAGACATGTATGACTCCTTGAAATTGAGGCGCGAACACTGAACAGAAGCAGTGTGCGCAGGCCCATAAGACTGGCAACAGTGTAGTGAGGTTCAAAATGGCCATCATTGTTGTGTAAAAAAGTGTGGCGCTTTGCCGCATCACTGCAGACCAGGCCACAGCTTCGGTATACTCGCGACGATTCGCCTGGAGCACTCATCAGGAGAGCTCATGCTCGCCCCCGTACAAATGTTGTCTGCAACCCGTCAGAACCTCTGGCGCCTGACCTTCATCCGCATCCTGGTGCTTGCCGCCCAGGCCGGCTCGGTCGGTGTCGCCTACTGGACCGAACTGCTGCCGCTGCCGTGGCTGTCGCTGGTCATCACCCTTGGCCTGTCGATGCTGCTGTGCGCCTTCACGGCCTTGCGCTTGCGTCTTACGCTGCCGGTCACCGAGCTGGAGTATGCCTTCCAGCTGGCCTGTGACCTGCTGATCCACAGTGCCTTGCTGTATTACTCGGGGGGGTCGACCAACCCCTTCGTGTCCTACTATCTGGTGCCACTGGCCATCGCCGCGGTGACCTTGCCCTGGGTCTATTCGCTGATCCTTTCCGGTATCGCCCTGGCGGCCTACAGCCTGCTGCTGGTGCAGTTCTACCCGCTGGAAACCTTCCCCATGGCCCGGGAGAAGATGCAGGTCTACGGCATGTGGCTGAGTATCGCCCTGGCCGCCGCGGTGATTACCTTCTTCGCCGCGAAGATGGCCGAAGAGCTGCGCCGCCAGGAACAACTGCGCGCCGAGCGCCGGGAGGAGGGGCTGCGTGACCAGCAACTGCTGGCCGTGGCTACCCAGGCGGCGGGCGCCGCCCATGAACTGGGCACGCCTTTGGCGACCATGAGCGTGTTGATCAAGGAAATGCGCCAGGACCACAGCGACCCGCTGCTGCAGGAAGACCTGGCGGTGCTGCAGGATCAGGTCAAGCTGTGCAAGGAAACCCTGCAGAATCTGGTGCGCGCCGCCGAAGCCAACCGGCGCCTGGCCGTCGAGAACCAGGAAGTGACCTTCTGGCTCGACGAGGCGCTCAACCGCTGGCACCTGATGCGCCCGGAAGCCAGTTACCGCTTCCAGCGCCTGGGCCAGGGTAGCGTGCCACGTCTGGCGCCGCCGCCGGACCTGACCCAGGCCCTGCTCAACCTGTTGAACAACGCCGCCGATGCCTGCCCGGATGATCTGGAAGTACGCCTGGATTGGGATGCCCAGGACATGGTGATCAGCATCCGTGACCATGGCCCCGGCGTGCCGGCGGCGATTGCCGAATCGATCGGCAAACCCTTCTTTACCACCAAGGGCAAAGGCTTCGGCCTGGGCCTGTTCTTGAGCAAGGCCAGCGTGACCCGTGCTGGCGGCTCGGTAAAACTCTATAGTCATGAAGAAGGCGGTACGCTCACCGAGCTGCGCCTGCCGCGTGACGCGCGAGGAGATGTGTGATGAGTGATGAAATCCAGGTTGAAGGCGAAGAGCTGCCGCACCTGTTGCTGGTTGACGACGACGCCACCTTTACCCGGGTGATGGCCCGGGCCATGAGTCGCCGCGGCTTTCGCGTGAGCACCGCAGGTTCTGCCGAGGAGGGCCTGAAAATCGCCCAGGACGACGTGCCGGACTACGCCACGCTGGACTTGAAGATGGACGGCGATTCCGGTTTGGTACTGCTGCCCAAGCTGCTGGAGCTGGACCCGGAAATGCGCGTGGTGATCCTCACCGGTTACTCGAGCATCGCCACGGCGGTTGAAGCGATCAAGCGCGGTGCCTGCAACTACCTGTGCAAGCCGGCCGATGCTGACGATGTGCTGGCCGCATTGCTCTCCGAGCATGCCGACCTCGACAGCCTGGTGCCGGAAAACCCGATGTCGGTCGACCGCCTGCAGTGGGAGCACATCCAGCGCGTGCTGACCGAGCATGAAGGCAATATCTCCGCTACGGCCCGGGCCCTGGGCATGCACCGGCGGACCTTGCAGCGCAAACTGCAGAAGCGCCCGGTGCGGCGCTGAGCGCAAATCGCGGGGCAAGCCCGCTCCTACAGGTCCTGCGCCAACCCCAGGAGCAGCGCCTTATCTGTGGGAGCGGGCTTGCCCCGCGATGAATCTACTTGCCGCCGAGGATCGTTCGATCCACCCTCACTGCCAGCTGCCCGGCCCCGGGCGCGGCGTCAAACACCACCTTGCCCGTCTCGGCCAGCTTGGCCCGGCCGATCACTAAGCCATCGCGCAGCAGTTCCAGGGGGACATCCTTGAGTGACTGGCCCGACGCCAGCTCAATGTTCAGGGTAATGCTCATGAGTGATTTCCTTATCACGGGTGTTGATCGATGTAGGTCGTGGTGCTCGCATCCAGCGAGGCGATCAGTTCCGGCGAGCCACCGCGGAACTGGCGAAACAGGTTGCGCGAAACTGACTTGCCGGAGGTGTCCACCGGCACCGTCAAGGTCGGCTGGAAGCGCTCGGTCAGTTCGGCATAGTCGCTCCACGGGCCGATGTACGATTCATTCAGGCCGTTGACCACACTGACCGCATACCGCACCGCATGGCCGGGCAGCCAGTTCGGCTGGCTCGGTACCTGGGTCTGCCAGCCGTCGGCGCGCACGCTCGGTGCACCGGCAGGGGCCTGGAGGTAGCCGGCGGGTGTGTTCGGGGTGTAGTCCTTGAGCAGCAGGTAGGTGCTCCAGCCCCACCAGTTGTCGATCTGCGCCGGGTCATTGAGGTTGTTGACGTCGGCGCGGCGCATCAGTTTGCCGTTGCGCAGGGCGAACAGCGGCGCGAAGTTGCCCGGCACTTGCCCCTCTACCGCGGCCTGCAGGTCGGCGGCGATGCGCAGGGCGCCATAGGCTGTCGGCGCGGGCAGATTACCGCTGTCGAACGCCTGGAAGATCTCATCGGCAGACTTCTGCACCGCCAGGCCCACCTGCTTGCGGTTGGCCACATCGATGCTGTCGAAGTAGCGCTTGTCGCCATAGCCACGCCAGGTATCGCCCTGGGCGTTGCGCAGCACCAGGCCGTACTTGCTGTCTTCATCGTGCATGAAGCGCGAGATCAGCGAGCCGAGGTCGGCCGGGGTGACGTTGTCCTTGATGGCCTTGCGCGGCACCCGCACATGGCCGGCCGAGAACAGGTCGGTGAGGAAGTGGTCAGCGAAGGCGTTCATCGCGTAGGCCAGCTCCAGCTGCCCGTCATCGCCGCTGGCCCGTGCTTTCACGGCCTGGCGCAGAGCGGCGGTGTGGCCGGCGATATAGGCCAGCAGCGCCCATTCGCCAAAGTGGTCCCAGTTGCTCGCAGCCAGTTTCAGGTAGCGGCCAAGTGGGAACATCGGCGAGACGAAGCTGCCACCTCCGGTGATCTTGTTCCATTCTTCCGAGAGGGTGTCGCCCAACTGATCGTAGGCTTCGTGGGGCTGGCGACCGTCTTTGATCGCCTGGTTGGCCGCGGCGATTTCCCGTTGCATGACCGCCAGGATCTTGCCGGCTTCTTCCCGGGAGGCGGGAAGCACGGCCAGCGAATCAAAGGCGGCGGCAAAGCGCTGGACGCGTTCTTCAGCATTGGCGCCATCGGCAATCGGCCGCTCGGGAACACCATAGAAGTCGCCGCCCAGGGCAACGATCTGGCCATAGCTGAGGGTCAGGCCGTTGGGCAGGTGCAGGGCGACTTTCCAGGCGGGGATCGGCGCGCTGTCCTGGCTGAAGCGCAGCAGGGTGTTGTCGCCGATGGCGGTGTGTTCACCACCTTCGAAGCGCAGCACCGGCTTGCCGCTGGTTGGCGGTTTGGCGGGCAGGCCAAGGCGGTGGTATTTGATCGTGTGGTGACCATCGAGCACCAGCACGATACGGGTATCGGGGCCGGGGATCTTGATACCGTCGACACTGAACAGGGCATCGAGGTCGGCGACCACGGTGGTGGCGAGCGCCTTTTGGGCGTGCAGTCCGGTTTGCATACCTGACATATTCAACTCCTTTGAGATGTCATGGATTTCCGTAAACAACTGTATGTATGTACAGTTGTTTGGATCATATCCAATCTGTCTCCTACGTCAACAATTCTTTTTTCTTACGTCAGAATGCGATTCATCAACTGGCGGCTGACGTATCATTAGCCCCCTAACGACAGCCATCGGGACCACCCTGCATGCTCGCCCTTTTTATCCAGACGCTGAACATCACGGCGCCGGTGTTCGCCATGCTGTTCATGGGCGTGCTGCTCAAGCGCATCAAGGCCATCAACGACGGCTTCATCCACACCGCGTCGTCGCTGGTGTTCAACGTCTGTATGCCGGCGCTGCTGTTTCTCGGGATTTATCACGCTGACCTGACGGCGGCGGTCAAACCCGGGTTGCTGGTGTTTTTCGTGGTCGCCACGCTGGGCAGTTTTGCCCTGGCCTGGGGCTTTGCCCTGTGGCGCTGCCCGCGCGAGGATCGCGGCATCTACACCCAGGGCGGCTTTCGCGGCAATAACGGGGTCATTGGCCTGGCCCTGGCGGCGAGTATGTATGGCGATTACGGCATCTCGCTGGGGGCAATCCTCGCCGGCCTGGTGATTCTGTTGTACAACTCGCTGTCATCGGTGGTGCTGGCGGTGTACAGCCCGAGCATGAAGTCCGACCCCTGGAGCATCTTCAAGAGTATCCTGCGCAACCCGCTGATCATCAGCGTGTTG
>NZ_JH650767.1:15479-39810 GCF_000259195.1 Pseudomonas donghuensis | reverse complement strand
GGCGGTGTACAGCCCGAGCATGAAGTCCGCCCCCTGGAGCATCTTCAAGAGTATCCTGCGCAACCCGCTGATCATCAGCGTGTTTCTGGCTACGCCCATGGCCTACGGGCAAGTGCCGCTGCCAAACTGGCTGCTGACCTCCGGCGATTACCTGGCGCAGATGACCCTGCCGCTGGCGTTGATCTGCATCGGCGGTACCCTGTCGCTGGCTTCCTTGCGTGAAAGCGGCGGCCTGGCGGTCAGCGCCAGCCTGGTGAAGATGATCTGGCTGCCGGTGATCGGTACCCTGGCTGCCTGGCTTTGCGGCTTTCGCGGGGCGGAACTGGGCATCCTGTTCCTGTACATCGGTAGCCCGACCGCCGCCGCCAGTTATGTCATGGCCCGGGCGGCCAACGGTAACCATGAACTGGCCGCCTCGATCATCGTGATTACCACGCTGATGGCCGCCATAACCACGAATATCGGCATTTTCCTCTTGCAGTGGGGCGGCTGGATCTAGATTCTGTGCCGACAATAAAGCCAACACTGCCTTCCACCTTCAAGGACACTTCATGCAAGAACAGATCCCCCCAGAGCGATTACAGCGCGGGTTGAAAAATCGCCATATCCAGTTGATTGCCCTGGGTGGCGCCATCGGTACCGGCCTGTTTCTGGGCATTGCCCAGACCATCCAGATGGCCGGCCCGGCCGTGCTGCTGGGTTACGCGATTGCCGGCCTGATGGCGTTCTTCATCATGCGCCAGCTGGGCGAGATGGTGGTCGACGAGCCGGTTGCCGGCAGCTTCAGCCACTTTGCCCACCGCTACTGGAACGAGTTCGCCGGTTTCGTCTCTGGCTGGAACTACTGGGTGGTCTATGTACTGGTCGGTATGGCCGAACTGACAGCGGTAGGCATCTATGTGCAGTACTGGTGGCCGGATTTTCCGACCTGGGCCACGGCGGCGATCTTCTTCGTGGTGATCAACCTGATCAACCTGACCCAGGTGAAGGTCTATGGCGAGATGGAGTTCTGGTTCGCCCTGGTCAAGGTGATCGCCATCGTCAGCATGATCGGTTTTGGCGCCTGGCTGCTGGCCAGTGGTAACGGCGGGCCGGATGCCAGCGTGGCCAACCTCTGGCAGTACGGCGGCTTCTTCCCCAACGGCTTCACCGGCTTGCTGATGGCCATGGCGGTGATCATGTTCTCTTTCGGTGGCCTGGAGCTGGTCGGTATCACCGCTGCCGAAGCCGACGATCCGCGCCACAGCATTCCGCGCGCCACCAATCAGGTGGTCTATCGCATCCTGATTTTCTACATCGGTGCACTGGCGGTACTGCTGTCGTTGTATCCGTGGCAGAAGGTGGTGCAGGGCGGCAGCCCGTTCGTGATGATCTTCCACAACCTGGACAGCAACCTGGTGGCGACCATCCTCAATGTGGTGGTATTGACCGCCGCGCTGTCGGTGTACAACAGCTGCGTGTACTGCAACAGCCGCATGCTGTTCGGCCTGGCCAGCCAGGGTGACGCGCCGCGGGCCCTGCTCAAGGTCAACCGCCGTGGCGTACCGCTGACCGCCCTGGGCGTTTCTGCCCTGGCCACCGGTCTGTGCGTGCTGATCAACTACCTGATGCCGGGCGAGGCCTTCGGCCTGTTGATGGCCCTGGCGGTCTCGGCACTGGTGATCAACTGGGCCAGCATCAGCATCACCCACCTGAAGTTCCGCCGCGCCAAGCAGGCGTCGGGCGAGTCGACCTTCTACAAGAGCTGGGGGCATCCGCTGACCAACTACCTGTGCCTGGCGTTCATCGGCCTGATTCTGGTGGTGATGTACCTGACCCCGCCGATCCGCATTTCGGTCATGTTGATCCCGGCCTGGATCGCCACCCTGGGCGTGGCCTTCTGGCTGAAGAAAAAGGGCCAGAAGGCCCCAGTCGTCAGCAACTGACGGCCTTGGCGCAAGTGATCGTTCAGCCCTGCTGGTAGCTGTCGATCACTTCCTGGGCGGCGCGGAAGGCATCGATGGCTGCCGGGACACCGGCATACACCGCGCAGTGCAGCAGCGCCTCACGAATCTCCTCGACCGTACAACCGTTGTTCAAGGCGCCGCGCACGTGGCCCTTGAGCTCTTGCGGGCACTTGAGTGCGGTGAGGGCGGCGAGGGTGATCAGGCTGCGGGTTTTCAAGGGCAGGCCTTCGCGGCTCCAGACGCTGCCCCAGGCATGCTCATTGACGAAGTCCTGCAGCGGCTGGGTGAAGTCGGTGGCGTTGTTCAGTGCGCGATCGACGAAGGCATCACCCATGACCTGGCGGCGAACCTGTTCGCCGGTTTTGTTGTTGTCGCCCATTTTTGTTTTCCTTAGTGTTGGCGGCGCCAGGCACGCCGGGTGGTGTACAGCAGCAACGCCCCCAGTGCTGGCAATGCGTAGAACAGCATCAGTTTTTCAAGTCGGTTGGCCAGTGGCATGCCGGTGGTGAAGGCCACCACGTGCAGGCCATAAGCCAGGTACAGGCAGAGGAACACCAGACCTTCGGCGCGCGTCACCCGGTAGCCGGAGTAGAACACCGGCAGGGCCAGCACCGCGACCCCGAGCATCACCGGCAGGTCGAAGGCCAGGGCGTTGGGTGAGATCGACAAGGGCTCGGGGGCGACCAGCGCGGTCAGGCCGAGCACCGCCAGCAGGTTGAACAGGTTGCTGCCGATGACATTGCCCACGGCGATTTCGCGCTCGCCGCGCAGGGCGGCGATCAGCGAAGTGGCCAGCTCCGGCAGCGAGGTACAGACGGCGACCACGGTCAGGCCGATGACCCGTTCCGACAGGCCCAGGTCCTGGGCGACCTCCACCGCCGCCTCCAGCAGCAGATGACCGGCCATGCTCAGCAGGCCAAGCCCGGCCAGCATCAGCAGCACGCTCCCCAGCCAGAAGCGGCCACCACGTTGCGGGCGTGGGCCGGGGGCCGGGTAGGTGCGGGCATGATGACGGGACTGGTGCCAGAGCATCGCCAGGTAGCCGAACAGGCCGCACAGCAATAGTGCGCCTTCCAGCCGGCCCAGCAGTTCGTTGAAGGCCAGCAGATATACCGCCAGGCTGGCGGCGATCATCAGCGGGATATCCAGGCGCACCAGTTGCCGGGAGACCCGCAACGGAATGATCAGCGCAGCCAGGCCCAGGGTTACCAGGATGTTGAAGATATTGCTGCCGATCACGCTGCCGACGGCCACGTCGGGCGCGCCGGTGTAGGCGGCCTGCAGGCTGACGGTCAATTGCGGCGCGCTGCTGCCGAATGCCACCAGGCTCAGGCCGATGATCAACGGCCGTACTTGCAGGCTGGCGGCCAGGCGCAGGGCAGCGCGTACCAGCAGTTCGGCGCCGGCGATCAGCAACAGCAGGCCGATGCTCAGTTGCAGCAGGCTGAAGGTGGGTAAAGCGGCCAGGTCGAAAATGGTCGTGCTCCGGGGGCAGGTCAGTCGCTGAGACTTTGTACCCGTACGCGCGCGGTTCCGCTACGGATCATCCCGAGTTTTTCCGCGGCAGCGCGTGACAGGTCGATCAGCCGGCCGCGGGTATGCGGGCCGCGGTCGTTGATGCGGACCACGACGCTGCGATCATTGTTCAGGTTGGTGACCTTGACCTGCGAGCCAAACGGCAAGCTGCGGTGGGCGGCGGTCATACCGTGTTGATTGAAGGGCTCGCCACTGGCGGTACGTTTGCCGTGGTGACGGGAGCCGTAATAGGAGGCGGTACCGGTCTGGTCGTAACCGCGCGGGTCGATATCGTGGCTGGCGCAGCCGGCCAGCAGGGTGAAGAGCGCGAGTGCGCTGAGGGGACGCCACATCAAATCAGTTGCTCCGAGGTGAAGTGATCACCTGTGGGAGCCGGCGTTGCCGGCGATGGGCTGCTCGGCAGCCCCAGAAACTGGCAAGGCTTCGCCTTGCATCGCCGGCAACGCCGGCTCCCACAGGGTAATGCGAACTACCCTTCGAGCTTGCTCTTGAGCAATTGGTTCACTTGCTGCGGGTTGGCCTTGCCCTTGGAGGCTTTCATGGCCTGGCCGACGAAGAAGCCGAACATCTTGCCGCGCTTGGCCTCGTCGGCAGCGCGGTACTGCTCGACCTGCTCGGCATTGGCTGCCAGGACTTCGTCCAGGACCTTCTCGATCGCACCGCTGTCGGTGACCTGTTTCAGGCCCTCGGCTTCGATGATCTGGTCGGCATCACCGTCACCGGCGGCCATTTTCTCGAACACTACCTTGGCGATCTTGCCGCTGATGGTGTTGTCGAGGATGCGCTTGAGCATGCCGCCCAGGTGCTCGGCACTGACCGGCGACTGGTCGATTTCCAGGCCCAGTTTGTTGAGCAGGCTGCCCAGCTCGACCATGACCCAGTTGGCGGCAAGCTTGGCATCGCCGCACACGCCGACCACCTGTTCGAAGTAGTCTGCCTGCTCACGGCTGGTCGCCAGCACGTTGGCATCGTAGACCGACAGGCCGAACTGGCTCTGGAAGCGCTCGCGCTTTTGCGGTGGCAACTCCGGCAGGGTGGCGCGGGTGGCTTCGAGGAAGGCGTTCTCGATGACCACCGGCAGCAGGTCCGGATCGGGGAAGTAACGGTAATCGTTGGCTTCCTCCTTGCTGCGCATGGAGCGGGTCTCGTCCTTGTTCGGGTCGTACAGGCGGGTTTCCTGGATGACCTTGCCGCCGTCTTCGATCAGTTCGATCTGGCGTTGCACTTCGGTGTTGATGGCGCGCTCGATGAAGCGGAACGAGTTGACGTTCTTGATCTCGCAGCGGGTCCCGAACTCGGCCTGGCCCTTGGGGCGTACCGAGACGTTGCAGTCGCAACGCAGCGAGCCTTCGGCCATGTTGCCGTCGCAGATGCCCAGGTAACGCACTAGGGCATGGATGGCCTTGACGTAGGCGACCGCCTCTTTGGCGCTGCGCAGGTCAGGTTCCGAGACGATCTCCAGCAGCGGCGTGCCGGCGCGGTTGAGGTCGATGCCGGTGGAGCCGCTGAAGTCTTCGTGCAGGCTCTTGCCGGCGTCTTCTTCAAGGTGCGCACGGGTGATGCCGATGCGCTTGACCGTGCCATCTTCGAGGGCGATGTCCAGGTGGCCCTTGCCGACGATCGGCAGCTCCATCTGGCTGATCTGATAGCCCTTGGGCAGGTCGGGGTAGAAGTAGTTCTTGCGCGCGAACACGTTGTGCTGGCCGATTTCGGCATCGATGGCCAGGCCGAACATGCAGGCCATGCGCACCGCTTCCTGGTTCAGCACCGGCAGTACGCCGGGCATCCCCAGGTCGATCAGGCTGGCCTGGGTGTTTGGCTCGGAGCCGAAAGTGGTGGCGCTGCCGGAGAAAATCTTCGACTGGGTGGCGAGCTGGGTGTGAATCTCCAGCCCGATGACAACTTCCCATTGCATGTGGTGGTCCCTCAGAAGCCGTTAGGTGCGCGAGTGTGCCAGTCAGTCACTTGCTGATAGCGGTGCGCGACGTTGAGCAGGCGGCCTTCGTGGAAATACGGCGCGAGCAACTGCACGCCAACCGGCAGACCATCGACGAAACCGGCCGGCATCGACAGGCCTGGCAGGCCGGCGAGGTTGGCGGTGATGGTGTAGACGTCTTCCAGGTATTCAGCGACCGGGTCGTTGTTCTTGGCGCCGATCTTCCAGGCCAGGTTTGGCGTGGTCGGGCCGAGAATCACGTCGACATCGTTGAAGGCAGCCATGAAGTCGTTCTTGATCAGACGGCGGATTTTCTGCGCCTGCAGGTAGTAGGCATCATAGTAGCCGGCCGACAGGGCGTAGGCACCGACCATGATCCGGCGCTGCACTTCGGCACCGAAGCCTTCGCCACGGGAGCGCTTGTACAGGTCGGTGAGGTCGACCGGGTTCTCGCAGCGGTAGCCGAAACGCACGCCGTCGAAACGCGACAGGTTGGACGAGGCTTCAGCCGGGGCGATCACGTAGTAGGCCGGAATCGCGTGCTGCATGTTCGGCAGGCTGATTTCCTTGACCACGGCGCCGAGTTTTTCCAGCTCCTTGACGCTGGCCTGGACCAGGTCGGCGATGCGCGGGTCGAGGCCGGCGCCGAAGTATTCCTTCGGCAGACCGATGCGCAGGCCTTCGAGCGAGGCATTGAGGCTGGCGCTGTAGTCCGGCACCGGTTCATCGATGCTGGTGGAGTCCTTGGCGTCGAAACCGGCCATGCCTTGCAGCAGCAGCGCGCAGTCTTCGGCGGTGCGGGCCAGCGGACCAGCCTGGTCGAGGCTCGATGCGTAGGCAATCATGCCCCAGCGCGAAACACGGCCGTAGGTCGGTTTCAGGCCAGTCAGGCTGGTGAGTGCCGCCGGCTGGCGGATCGAGCCGCCGGTGTCGGTGGCGGTGGCCGCCGGCAGCAGGCGCGCGGCAACCGCGGCAGCCGAACCACCGGAGGAACCGCCAGGCACGTGCTCGAAATTCCACGGGTTTTTCACCGGGCCGTAGTAGCTGCTCTCGTTGGCCGAACCCATGGCGAATTCGTCCATGTTGGTCTTGCCCAGCGTCACGGTACCGGCTTCGGCCAGCTTGCTGACCACGGTGGCGTCATACGGCGCCTTGAAGTTGTCGAGCATCTTCGAGGCGCAGCTGGTGCGGATGCCCTGGGTGCAGAACAGGTCCTTGTGGCCGATCGGCGCGCCCAGCAGGGCGCCGCTCTCGCCGGCAGCGCGACGGGCGTCGGCAGCACGGGCCTGGCTGATGGCCAGTTCGTCGGTGACACTGATGAAGCTGTTGATTTGCGGATCGAGCTGGTGGATCCGCGCCAGCAGGGCACGGGTCAGCTCTTCGGAAGAAAACTTCTTGTCGGCGAGTCCGCGGGCGATCTCGGCCAGGGTCAATTGATGCATGGCAGGCTCTATTCCCTTACTCGATGACTTTCGGAACCAGGTACAGGCCGTTTTCCGTCGCCGGGGCGATGGCCTGGTAGCTGTCACGGTGGTTACTTTCTGTTACCACATCGGCGCGCAGGCGCTGAGTGGCTTCCAGTGGGTGGGCCAGTGGCTCGATGCCAGTGGTGTCGACTGCTTGCATCTGGTCGACCAGTCCCAGAATACTGTTCAGGGCATCGGTAGTGCGTGGCAGATCGCTTTCATTCAGGCCAAGTCGGGCCAGATGAGCGATCTTTTCCACGTCGCAGCGTTCAAGCGCCATGGGGATCTCCTGGGGAAACAAAAACGGATTTGGTCCGCGATGAGGAACATGCTGGCAGTATTACGGTCATAAGGCCGCGATCATGTGCAGGCTTGCTCGGAAAAACCACCAATTTAACATATTGGTGCCTTGCCCAAAATCCCCGCCGTTGTTAGAGTTTGCCGCACTTTTTTACCCACGCGTTGCCTAGGGTCACTTTCCCATGTTCAAGAAACTGCGTGGCATGTTTTCCAGCGATCTTTCCATCGACCTGGGCACTGCCAACACCCTTATTTACGTGCGTGAGCGCGGTATCGTCCTGAATGAGCCATCGGTTGTGGCCATTCGTACTCACGGCAACCAGAAAAGTGTCGTCGCTGTCGGTACTGAAGCCAAGCGCATGCTGGGCCGTACGCCTGGCAACATTGCTGCCATTCGTCCGATGAAAGACGGCGTGATCGCCGATTTCAGCGTTTGCGAGAAAATGCTGCAGTACTTCATCAACAAGGTTCACGAAAACAGCTTCCTGCAGCCAAGCCCGCGGGTGCTGATCTGCGTGCCGTGCAAATCGACCCAGGTCGAGCGCCGGGCCATTCGTGAATCGGCGCTGGGCGCCGGTGCCCGTGAAGTGTTCCTGATCGAAGAGCCGATGGCCGCCGCCATCGGTGCCGGCCTGCCAGTTGAAGAGGCTCGCGGTTCGATGGTCGTCGATATCGGTGGTGGTACCACTGAAATCGCGCTGATCTCCCTGAACGGTGTGGTTTACGCCGAATCCGTACGGGTCGGTGGCGACCGTTTCGACGAGGCCATCGTCACCTACGTGCGTCGCAACTACGGCAGCCTGATCGGTGAATCCACCGCTGAGCGCATCAAGCAGGAAATCGGTACCGCCTATCCGGGCGGCGAAGTCCGTGAAGTCGATGTCCGCGGCCGCAACCTGGCCGAGGGCGTGCCACGTGCCTTCACCCTGAATTCCAACGAAGTGCTTGAAGCCCTGCAGGAGTCCCTGGCGACCATCGTCCAGGCGGTCAAGAGCGCCCTGGAGCAATCGCCGCCGGAGCTGGCTTCGGACATCGCCGAGCGTGGCCTGGTGCTGACCGGTGGTGGCGCCCTGCTGCGCGACCTGGACAAGCTGCTGGCCCAGGAAACCGGCCTGCCGGTGATCGTCGCCGAAGACCCGCTGACCTGCGTGGCGCGCGGTGGTGGCCGTGCCCTGGAAATGATGGACAAACACACCATGGACCTGCTCTCCAGCGAATAAGCTGGAACCTGCAGTTCACGCCGCCCGGTTTACAGGTAGTGCTCACAGTGCTACCTGTATGTGCTGGGCTGACGTCCGTGTGGGCGTCATTTTCCGTCAATCCGCAAGCAGGCCGGTGCGTTGCCGTATGAATGACCTCTTGAATCGTCGTCCACGAGGAGCGGCCCATTAAACCGCTTTTCGCCAAGGGCCCTTCGCTGGGCGTACACCTGCTCGTGCTGGTTGTGCTGTCGATCACCCTGATGGTGGTCGATGCACGCTTCACCCTGCTCAAGCCTCTGCGCAGCCAGATGGGCCTGGTGCTGATGCCGTCCTACCTGGTTACCGATCTGCCCCAGCGCTTGTGGCAGGGGGTTGCCAGCCAGTTTGGCAGCCGTACCGAACTCGCTGCCGAAAACGAGAAACTCAAGACCGAAGCCTTGCTGCTGCAAGGTCGCCTGCAGAAGCTGGCGGCCCTGACCGAGCAGAACGTGCGCCTGCGCGAGTTGCTCAACTCGTCGGCGCTGGTCAACGAGAAGGTCGAAGTCGCCGAATTGATCGGCGTCGATCCCAATCCCTTCACCCACCGGATCCTGATCAACAAGGGCGAGCGCGATGGCGTGGTCCTCGGTCAGCCGGTGCTCGACGCGCGTGGCCTGATGGGCCAGGTGGTCGAACTGATGCCCTACACCTCGCGGGTGCTGCTGCTGACCGACACCACCCACAGCATTCCGGTGCAGGTCAACCGCAACGGCTTGCGGGCGATTGCCAGCGGTACCGGCAACCCGGAGCGCCTTGAGCTGCGCCACGTTGCCGACACCGCCGACATCAAGGAAGGCGACCTGCTGGTGAGCTCGGGCCTCGGCCAGCGCTTCCCGGCCGGTTACCCGGTGGCCACGGTCAAGGAAGTGATCCACGACTCCGGCCAGCCGTTTGCCATCGTCCGGGCGATCCCGACTGCTGCGCTTAACCGCAGCCGCTACCTGCTGTTGGTGTTCACCGACAGTCGTTCGCCCGAGCAACGTGCCAGTGATGCGGCGATTGCCCAGGAACAGGCGGATCGCCAGGGCCTGCCTGCTTCGGCGGTAGGTGCTGCGCCTGCCGCGTCCCCGGCTGCGCCTGCTGCGGTCACACCGGCAGCGGCCGCTTCGACGCCGGCAGCACCAGCGCCTGCCGCACCCGCCACACCGGCAACCAGTGCCCATCCGCCCGCCACGGCAGCCCCCGCAGCCCCTGCTGCAACGCCGGGCGCGCCAGTCATTTCCCGGGAGAGACACTGATGGTAAGCACCCGCAGCCGTAATGGCTGGGTCGTCTGGCTGACCTTTCTGATCGGTATGCTGCTCAGCGTATCGCCGATGCTGCCTTTCGCCGAAGTGTTCCGGCCGATGTGGCTGGCACTGCTGCTGGCCTTCTGGACCCTGGCCCTGCCGCACCGGGTCGGCATGACCACCGCGTTCGTCCTGGGCCTGGCCGAAGACGTACTGTACGGCACGCTATTGGGCCAAAATGCTCTGGTGCTGACCCTGATCACCTTCCTGGTGCTGTCGTTGCAACAGCGCCTGCGGATGTTCCCGATGTGGCAGCAGAGCCTGGTGATCCTGGTGATCTTCGGCCTGGCCCAGTTGATCCAGCTGTGGCTCAGCGCCCTGACCGGCAACCGCCTGCCGACCCTGGCGCTGATCTGGTCGGCGGTCATCAGCGCCTTGCTCTGGCCGTGGATCAGCTATGGCCTGCGTGGTCTGCGCCGCCGCCTGAGCATCAACTGAGCACTCACATTCGACGCTGACAGGGAGACGTCAAGATGACCCTGCTGTACCTGGCCTCTGGCTCGCCACGCCGCCGTGAGTTGCTGACCCAGATTGGCATTCCCTTTTCTTCGCTGAGTGCCGCGATCGACGAGACGCCGCTGCCCGCCGAATTGGCCGAGGCTTATGTCGAGCGTCTGGCGCGGGAAAAAGCCTGCGCCGGCCTGGCGTCGTTGCCCCAGGGCAACAACAGCCCGGTAGCGGTGTTGGGGGCCGATACCGCCGTGGTGCTCGAAGGTCGAATTCTCGGCAAGCCACAACACCGCGAAGATGCCCTGGCGATGCTGGCAGCCCTTTCCGGGCGCCAGCATCAGGTGCTGACCGCAGTCGCCGTGGCCGATCATGAGCGTTGCCTGAGCGTCAGTGTCAGCAGCCATGTGCTGTTTCGCCCCATCAGCGCCGAGGAAGCCGAGGCCTACTGGGCCAGCGGCGAGCCGGCCGACAAGGCGGGCGGCTATGCCATACAGGGCCTGGGTGCCGTTTTCGTACAGCGCCTTGAAGGCAGCTATTCGGCGGTGGTCGGCCTGCCTCTAAGTGAAACCGCTGGACTGCTTGGCCAATTCGGCATCCCCTGCTGGCAGCGCCTGTCGGCCCGTTGAGCGAGGATAAGCCAGAACTGCCCTAGCCAGTCGCCAACGCGCGATCCATCATTACTGAAGTCATTTGACGAGAGCCTGCCATGAGTGAAGAGATTCTGATCAACATCACACCGATGGAATCACGCGTGGCGGTGGTGGAAAACGGTGTACTGCAGGAGGTGCATGTCGAGCGCACCCAGCGCCGCGGCATCGTCGGCAACATCTACAAAGGCAAGGTGGTGCGGGTGCTGCCGGGCATGCAGGCGGCATTCGTCGACATCGGCCTGGACCGCGCAGCGTTCATCCACGCGTCGGAAATCTCCCTGCGCGAAGGTTCGTCGGTCGAGAGCATCAGCGCCCTGGTGCATGAGGGCCAGAGCCTGGTGGTGCAGGTGACCAAGGACCCGATTGGCTCCAAAGGCGCGCGCCTGACGACCCAGCTGTCGATCCCGTCCCGTTACCTGGTGTACATGCCGCGCACCAGCCATGTCGGCATTTCCCTGAAGATCGAAGACGAAGCCGAGCGTGAGCGCCTCAAACAGGTGGTTACCGACTGTATCGCCCAGGAGAACATCCAGGACGCCGGCGGTTTCATCCTGCGTACCGCCGCCGAAGGTGCCGGCGCCGATGAGATCCTCATGGACATCCGCTACCTGCGCAGGCTTTGGGAGCAGATCGGCACTCAGATCAAGACCGTCGGCGCGCCGACCGAAATCTATGAAGACCTGGGCTTGGCCTTGCGCACCTTGCGCGACCTGGTCAACCCGAAGATCGAGAAGATTCGCATCGACTCGCGGGAAACCTTCCAGAAAACCACGCAGTTCGTCGCCGAACTGATGCCGGAGATCGCCGATCGCCTGGAGCATTACCCGGGCGAGCGACCGATCTTCGACCTCTACGGCGTCGAAGACGAAATCCAGCGTGCCCTGGACCGCAAGGTGCCGCTCAAGTCCGGCGGCTACCTGGTGGTCGACCCGGCCGAGGCGATGACCACTATCGATGTCAATACCGGGGCCTTCGTCGGCCACCGCAACCTCGAAGAAACCATCTTCAAGACCAACCTTGAGGCGGCCACCGCCATTGCCCGGCAACTGCGCCTGCGCAACATCGGCGGGATCATCATCATCGACTTCATCGACATGGAAGATGAAGAACACCAGCGCCAGGTGCTACGCACCCTGGAAAAACAGCTGGAGCGCGACCACGCCAAGACCAACATCATCGGCATCACCGAACTGGGCCTGGTACAGATGACTCGCAAGCGCACCCGCGAAAGCCTCGAGCAGGTGCTGTGCGAGCCCTGCTACTGCTGCCAGGGGCGCGGCAAGCTGAAAACCCCCGAGACAGTCTGTTACGAGATTTTCCGCGAGATCCTTCGCGAAGCCCGTGCGTATCAGGCCGAAGGCTATAGAGTACTGGCCAACCAGAAGGTGGTAGACCGCTTGCTGGACGAAGAGTCGGGCAATGTTGCCGAGCTTGAAGCCTTCATCGGTCGAACCATTCGCTTCCAGGTCGAGTCCATGTATTCCCAGGAACAATACGATGTGGTGCTCCTCTGACTCGTTCTGAACAACATTGCGCCGTGCGTCGGCTGGCAAAGCGCCGGGTTGCGGCCATAGTTAAGCCACGATCTGGAGGGCCACTGGCATGGAACGACTAATACGCGTTCTTGGCGCCTTGACCCGCTGGGGGCTCGGCTTCAGTGCCTTGCTGGCGGTGCTGGTGGCGCTGTATGTCAGCCTCGGTCGGCAGTTCATTCCGCTGGTGGCCGAGTACCGCGCCGAAGTCGAAACCAAGGCCGAGCAGGCCCTGGGCATGCCGGTGCATATTGGTGCCCTGGAAGGGCACTGGAGTGGCCTGGCGCCGATTGTACGGGTGCGTGATATCCAGGTCGGCGAAGGGGCAACGGCCCTGCGTCTGGACGGCGTCAAGCTGGTGCCCGACCTCTGGGCCAGCCTGGTCGAGCGTCAAGTGCGCCTGGCCAACCTCGAGGTCGGTGGCCTGCAGCTCAGTCTGCGCGAAGATGAAAATGGCGCCTGGGCTCTGGAAGGGCTGCCGAAAAAAGACGACAAGCCGCTGGACCCCGAGCAACTGCTCAAGCAAATCCAGGTGGTGTCCAAGGTCACGGTGGTCGACAGCCAGGTGACGCTGCAGGCGTTCCAGCGCGAGCCGATGACCCTCACCTACGTCAGCCTTGGCCTGCAGACCGGCAGCGTGCGTCAGCGCCTGGATGCGCGGGTGACCCTGCCCGATGGCCAGCCGCTGGCGTTGAGCCTGCGCAGCCGCATCCGCCCAAGCCAGTGGCGCGACGGTGAAGTCGATGCCTACCTGAGCTTGCCGCAAAGCGACTGGGCGCGCTGGCTGCCACCTCGCCTGCTGGGCCAGTGGCAGGCCACCGAGCTGCGCGCGGGTGGCGAGCTGTGGGCGAACTGGGGCAAGGGCCAGTTGCAAAGCGCCATGGTGCGCCTCAATGCGCCGCAGCTGCGCGGCAACTATGCCGAACGCAAGCCGGTGCAGGTCGATAACCTGGCCCTCAATGCCTGGTTCCAGCGAAGCGAGAAGGGGCTTGATGTGCTGGTCGACTCCCTGGCCATGAGCCTGGGCAAGACCCGTTGGGAATCCCACGTGCAGCTCAAGCAGACGGCAGCGACCGAGTCGAGCGATGAAACCTGGGCGATCCAGGCCGACCGCCTCGACCTGACGCCCGTCACGCCGCTGCTCGATGCCTTGGTACCGCTTCCGGAAAAACTCATGGCGGTAGTCGATGGCCTCAAGGTCACGGGGGCCTTGCGCAATGTGCGTCTGGATATCCGGCCTAAAGCCCAGGGTGACCAGCGCCTGAGCTTCGCTGCCAACCTGGAGCGGGTAGGTTTTGATGCCTATCACGGCGCCCCGGCGGCGGGGAATGTCAGCGGCAGCATCAGCGGCGACCTCGGCCAGGGCGAGCTGCGCCTGGATACCGATGCCTTCATGCTGCACCTGTACCCGATCTTCGAGAAACCCTGGCACTACCAGAAGGCCAATGCACGGCTGACCTGGCGCCTGGACCAGGAAGGCTTCACCTTGATCGCGCCGTACCTCAAGGTGCTGGGCGATGAGGGCAAGATCGCCGGCGACTTCCTGATTCGCCTGCTGTTCGATGAAACCCGCGAAGACTACATGGACCTGCGTGTCGGCCTGGTCGACGGCGATGGTCGCTACACTGCCAAGTACCTGCCCGAGGTGCTCAGCCCGGGGCTGGATGAATGGCTGCGCACGGCAATCCTCAAGGGCGCGGTTGATGAAGGGTATTTCCAGTATCAGGGCTCGATCAATCACGGTGCCCCGGCGCAGGCCCGGAGCATCAGCCTGTTCTTCAAGGTGCACGATGCCGCCCTGGACTTTCAGCCGGGCTGGCCGCAGGTGCAGAAAGTTGCCGGTGATGTGTTCATCGACGACGCTGGCGTGCGCATCAAGGCGCAAAGCGGGCAGTTGCTCAATACCCAGGTGCGTGACGTTGAGGTCAACATTCCCCATGTCGTGGCCGGTGAACACAATCACCTTTATCTGGACGGTGAGTTCGACGGCGGGCTCGGCGATGGCCTGAAGATTCTCCAGGACGCCCCGATCGGCACCGGGCCGATCTTCGCCGGCTGGGAAGGCGAGGGCAGCCTCAAGGGCAAGCTGAAGCTGGATATCCCCTTGGCCAAGGGGCAGAAGCCCAAGATCGTGGTCGATTTCGCTACCGGCGATGCACGGTTGAAGATCGCCGCGCCAGCCTTGGAGCTGAACCAGCTCAAGGGCGATTTCCGCTTTGACTTCGACAAGGGCCTGAGCGGCGAGAACATCAGCGCACGGTCCTTCGACAAGCCGATCACCGCGCAGATCTTTGCCGAAGGCAAGTCCGGCCAGTTGCAAACTCGCGTCAACGCCAAGGGCCAGATGCCTGTCAAGGCGCTGACCGACTGGCTGCAGGTCAAGCAGGCCCTGCCGCTGTCCGGCGAATTGCCTTATCAGTTGCAGGTGAGCCTGGGCAGTCGCGAAAACCTGCTGACGGTCGATTCCAGCCTCAAGGGCTTGACGGTGGACTTGCCAGCACCCTTTGGCAAGGCTTCCAGTGAAACCCGCAACAGCCAGTTCAGCATGACCTTGCAGGGGCCGGAGCGGCGTTTCAATGTCACTTACGCCGATGTCGCCAAGGCGTTCTATGCCGCGCCCATGGACAAGCTCGACCAGGGGCGTGGCGAATTGCTGTTCGGCGCCGGGACCGCCCAGTTGCCACCGGGCCAGGGCCTGCGGGTGCGTGGCCGCCTGGCGGAGCTGGACCTGGAGCCCTGGCAGAAGCAGCTTGATCGCTTTGCCGGCAATGACCCGAGCGGCAGTGCCAAGCAGATGCTGCGCGGCGTCGACCTGAGTATTGGCCAGCTCAAGGGCTTTGGCCTGAACCTGGCCCAGGCGGTGGTACGTGTGGACCGCAGCGGCAACCTGTGGGCCTTGCGCCTGGACAGCAAGGAACTCATCGGCAACGCCCGCATCCCTGATGCCAAGGGGGCGCCGATGGTGATCAACCTGCAGACCATTCACCTGCCGCCCGCCGACCCCGCTGAAGTCTCTTCCGATGACGGTCCGGATCCGATGGCCAACATCGATCCGCGCAAGATTCCAGCCCTCGACCTGACCATCGACAAGCTGTTCCGCGGTGACGACCTGCTCGGCAGCTGGGCGGTAAAAGTTCGCCCGACCGCCAAAGGTATCGCTCTCAACGACCTCGACGTCAGCGTCAAAGGCCTGCAGATCGACGGCAACGGTGGCTGGGAAGGCGCGCCGGGGGCCAGCGCCAGTTGGTACAAGGGCCGCCTGGAAGGCAAGAACCTGGCTGACATCCTCAAGGCCTGGAACTTTGCCCCGACGGTCACCAGCCGTGATTTCCGCCTCGATGTCGATGGTCGCTGGCCCGGCTCGCCTGCCTGGGTCGGGCTCAAGCGTTTCTCCGGCAGCCTCGATGCTGCCTTGCGCAAAGGTCAGTTCGTTGAAGTGGAAGGCGGCGCCCAAGCGCTGCGGGTGTTCGGCCTGCTCAACTTCAACTCGATTGGTCGGCGCTTGCGCCTGGACTTCTCCGACCTGCTCGACAAGGGTCTGAGCTACGACCGGGTCAAGGGCCTGCTGGTGGCCAGTGAAGGGGTCTACGTGACCCGCGAGCCGATTACCCTGACGGGCCCGTCCAGCAACCTGGAACTGGATGGCACCCTGGACATGGTCCGTGACCGGGTCGACGCCAACCTGTTGGTGACCTTGCCGGTGACCAACAACCTGCCGATTGCCGCCCTGATTGTCGGGGCGCCGGCCATCGGCGGGGCATTGTTCCTGGTTGACCGGCTGCTCGGTGATCGGGTGGCGCGATACGCCAGCGTGCATTATCGCGTCGAGGGTCCGTGGAAAGAGCCTAAGATAAGCTTTATCAAACCTTTCGAAAAAACACGCTAGGAGCCGGCATGAAGTCAGCGGTTATCCAGATGGTCAGCCAGAGCGACGTTCTGGCCAACCTGGAGCGAGCCCGGCACCTGCTTGAGCAGGCGGCCGCAGGTGGCGCGCGGCTCGCCGTGCTACCGGAAAACTTCGCCGCCATGGGCCGGCGCGACAGCGCTGCAATCGGCCGCGCCGAAGCGCTGGGCGAAGGCCCGATCCTGCCCTGGTTGAAACAGACTGCCCGCGACCTCAAGTTATGGATAGTGGCCGGGACCTTGCCGCTGCCGCCGGTCGGCCAGGCCGAGGCCAAGTCCCACGCCTGTTCCTTGCTGATCGATGAACATGGCGAGCAGGTGGCGCGCTACGACAAGCTGCACTTGTTCGATGTCGATGTGGCGGATAACCGCGGCCGCTATCGCGAATCCGATGACTATGCCCACGGCGGGCAGGTGGTGGTTGCCGATACCCCGGTGGGTCGTCTGGGCCTGAGCGTCTGCTATGACCTGCGCTTCCCTGAGCTGTACAGTGCGCTGCGCGAGGCCGGGGCCGAATTGATCAGCGCCCCGTCGGCCTTCACTGCGGTGACCGGTGCAGCGCACTGGGAAGTGCTGATACGCGCACGGGCCATTGAAACCCAATGCTATGTCCTGGCCGCAGCCCAGGGCGGCACCCACCCGGGGCCACGGGAAACCTATGGCCATGCGGCGATCGTCGACCCCTGGGGGCGCATCGTCGCCGAACAGGCCAGTGGCGAGGCCGTGCTGCTCGGCGAGCGCGACAGCAGCGAACAAGCGTCCATCCGGGCGCGGATGCCGGTGACCTTGCACCGGCGCTTTTTCTCGCAGGACGCCTTGCGGCCTGCGCACACCTCGGAGTGACTATGAGCCAGATGTTATCCACTGTCAGCGAACACCTGCTGGCGCCGGGCGGCCTGACCCTCGACAGCCTGCAGTCAGTGCTGGGCGAGCTGGCAGGGCCAGGCATCGATGCCGCCGACCTGTACTTCCAGGGGCAGATTTCCGAATCCTGGGCACTGGAAGACGGCATCGTCAAAGAAGGCAGCTTCAACCTCGATCAGGGCGTGGGCGTGCGTGCCCAGTCCGGCGAGAAGACCGGGTTTGCCTACAGCAATGCCATCAATCTCGAAGCCCTGACGTCGGCGGCCCGCGCGGCCCGGTCGATTTCCCGTGCCGGGCAGAATGGCAGTGTGCAAGCGTTCAACAGCCAGGACGTCGTCCAGTTGTATGGCACCGACAACCCGCTGGAAGTCATCAGCCGCGCCGAAAAGGTCGACCTGCTCAAGCGGGTCGACGCCGCCACGCGCAAGCTTGATCCACGCATCCAGCAAGTCACCGTCAGCATGGCCGGGGTCTGGGAGCGCATCCTGGTGGCCGCTGCCGACGGCAGCCTGGCGGCCGACATTCGCCCGCTGGTGCGTTTCAACGTCAGCGTGATTGTCGAGCAGAACGGTCGCCGCGAGCGTGGCGGCCATGGCGGTGGCGGGCGTACCGATTACCGCTATTTCACCGACGAGCGGGTCATGGGTTTTGCCCGCGAGGCCCTGCGCCAGGCGCTGGTCAACCTTGAAGCGATCCCGGCGCCGGCCGGTACCTTGCCGGTGGTGCTCGGTTCGGGCTGGTCCGGCGTGTTGCTGCACGAGGCGGTGGGCCATGGCCTGGAAGGTGACTTCAACCGCAAGGGCAGCTCGGCCTATAGCGGCCACATGGGCGAAAAGGTCGCTTCAAGCCTGTGCACCATCGTCGATGATGGCACCCTGGAAGGGCGTCGCGGCTCGCTGAGCGTCGATGACGAAGGCACTCCGACCGAGTGCACCACCCTGATCGAGAACGGCATCCTCAAGGGCTACATGCAGGACAAGCTCAACGCCCGTCTGATGGGCATGGCGCGCACCGGTAATGGCCGCCGCGAGTCCTATGCGCATCTGCCGATGCCGCGCATGACCAACACCTACATGCGTGCTGGCGAGAGCGACCCGGCAGAAATCATCGCCTCGGTGAAAAAGGGCATCTACTGCGCCAACCTCGGCGGCGGACAGGTGGACATCACCAGCGGCAAGTTCGTGTTCTCTACCAGCGAGGCGTACCTGATCGAAGACGGCAAGATCACCGCTCCGGTCAAAGGCGCAACCCTGATCGGTAACGGTCCGGAAGCCATGAGCCGGGTATCGATGGTCGGCAACGACCTGGCGCTGGACAGCGGTGTCGGTACCTGTGGCAAGGATGGTCAGTCGGTGCCGGTGGGCGTCGGCCAGCCAACCCTGAAGATCGATGCGATCACCGTCGGTGGCACGGGCGCATGAAGGTGAAACCGGGCAGGCAGGGCGCCTGCCCGTGTGCGGGGCTCAACGCAGGCCGCGTTGGATCTCGTCGAGCTCGCGGATGTATTTGAAGATCTTGCGGCTCGCGGTTGGCGCTTTGTTGCGCGCCAGCTCGTGCTGGGCCTGGCGGATCAGCGAGCGCAGCTGCTGGCGATCGGCATCCGGATACTCCTGGACAAATTTCTCCAGGACTTCGTCGGTGCCGTCGATCAGCCGGTCGCGCCAGCGTTCGAGATTGTGGAAGCGCTCGTTGTATTGGCGCGAGGAGGCGTCGAGCTGGTCAAGAAGCGCATTGATCGCGTCGATGTCCTGGTCACGCATCAGCTTGCCGATGAACGATTTATGACGTCTTTTCGCCTCGTTCGCGGTATGCCGCTTGTGTTCTTCCAGGGCCATGCGCAGTTCGTCGGTCAACGGCAGTTTGGCCAGGGTGTCGGGCTTGAGCGTAGTGAGGCGCTCGCCCATATCAACCAGCGCCTGCATCTCGCGCTTGATCTGGGTTTTGCTTTTTTCGCCGTCAAAGGCGGTGTCGTAAGAATCAACCATGGGGGCAGTCCGCTGAGAATCGCCGCCATGATAACCAGTCGGGGGCCGCTTGTCCGGTCCGGTCGTAGATTGACCCGCGCCGAACGCAGAATTTGAGTGGAGAAAACCATGAGTGCAGTCCAGAGCGTAGGTCCACAGGCCCTGCCGGCGTTGCAGGAGCAGGTCGAGCAGATCATCGCCGAAGCCCGGCGCCAGGGCGCCAGCGCCTGTGAAGTGGCGGTATCGCTGGAGCAGGGGTTGTCGACCTCGGTGCGCCAGCGCGAAGTCGAAACCGTGGAGTTCAACCGCGACCAGGGCTTCGGCATTACCCTGTACGTGGGGCAGCGCAAGGGCTCGGCGAGCACGTCGGCCAGCGGCAGCGAGGCGATCCGGGAAACCGTCGCCGCCGCCTTGGCGATTGCCAAGCACACCTCCGAAGACGAGTGCGCCGGGCTTGCCGATCCGGCACTGATGGCCCGTGAACAGCCGGATTTCGACCTGTACCATGCCTGGGACATCACCCCCGAGCAGGCTATCGAGAAGGCGCTTGAGTGCGAGGCTGCGGCCTTCGACGCCGATGCACGGATCAAGAACGCCGACGGCACCACCCTTAACACCCACCAGGGCTGCCGCGTTTACGGCAACAGCCATGGCTTTATTGGCGGCTACGCTTCGACCCGGCACAGCCTGAGCTGCGTGATGATTGCCGAAGCCGACGGGCAGATGCAGCGCGATTACTGGTATGACGTCAACCGCCAGGGCGAATTGCTGGCCGACCCGCGCAGCATCGGCATTCGCGCCGCGCAACGGGCGGCCAGCCGCCTCGGCGCGCGCCCGGTGCCGACCTGTGAAGTACCGGTGCTGTTCTCCGCCGAGCTTGCTGGCGGTTTGTTCGGCAGCTTCCTCTCGGCGATTTCCGGCGGCAACCTGTATCGCAAGTCATCTTTCCTTGATGGCGCCATGGGCCAGCGCCTGTTCCCGAGCTGGCTGACGCTGGATGAGCGTCCGCACCTGCAAAGGGCGTTGGGCAGTGCGGCCTTCGACGGTGATGGCCTGGCAACCTACGCCAAACCGTTCGTCGAGAATGGCCAGCTTGTGTCTTATGTGCTGGGCACCTATTCCGGACGCAAGCTCGGCTTGCCGAGCACCGCCAACGCCGGTGGCGTGCATAACCTGTTCGTTACCCATGGCGTCGAAGACCAGGCGGCCTTGCTGCGGCGCATGGGCCGCGGGCTGTTGGTCACCGAGCTGATGGGCCATGGCCTGAACATGGTCACCGGTGACTATTCTCGTGGTGCCGCAGGCTTCTGGGTTGAAAACGGCGAGATTCAGTTCGCTGTTCAGGAGGTGACGATCGCCGGCAATATGAAGGACATGTTCCAGCAAATCGTCGCGATCGGTAATGATCTTGAAACCCGCAGCAATATTCACACAGGTTCGGTATTGATTGAGCGGATGACCGTAGCGGGCAGTTAAGCCCCTACCGGCCTCATCGCTGGCAAGCCAGCTCCCACAATGGTTCGATGTAAGCTGGACCTGTGGGAGCTGGACTTGCCAGCGATCGAGCGCGCAGAGCCCGTTCCTACACCCGCTCCAAAGCCCGGCCCTGTGTCGGGCTTTTTGTTTTTCTTTTTTCTCGTCCTTGAACTGATTCTGATTATCACCTAATAATGAATATCATTATCTCGGCGATGATGTTCATGAAACCAGTCCTCCACGAATTGCCCTACCTGGAAAACTGGCGCTGGCTGAGCCGGCGCATTCGCTGTGCCCTGGACCCGGACGAGCCGCGCCTGATCGAGCACTACCTCACTGAAGGCCGCTACCTGGTGTGCTGCACCGGTACCAGCGCCTGGACCGTCGCCCTGACTTCATTTCGCCTGTTGCTGGATACCGCCTGCGATCGTGCACTGCCCTGGCATTGGCGCTGCCTGTGCCTGGACCAGGCCTGGCGCCCGCTGCTGGAGCTGCGCAACCTCGATCGCCACGAACACAACCAGCGCTGGCAGCCCTTCGCCCTGCAACTGGCGAACTGCGTGCTGCTGCCTTCGATTTCCTACGATGAACTGATGCAAGGACTTGATGATGAGTAATACCCGTATCGAGCGCGACAGCATGGGTGAACTGCTGGTGCCGGCCGAGGCCCTGTATGGCGCCCAGACCCAGCGCGCGGTGAACAACTTTCCGATCAGCCAGCAACGCATGCCGACCCAGTTCATTCGCGCGCTGCTGCTGGCCAAGGCTGCCGCGGCCAAGGCCAATATCGAGCTCAAACAGCTGGACCCGGCCCGGGGCGAGGCGATCGTCAACGCCGTGGAGCAACTGCTGGCGGGCGATTTCATGCAGCACTTCCCGGTGGATATCTTCCAGACCGGTTCCGGGACCAGCTCGAACATGAACGCCAACGAGGTGATCGCCACCCTGGCCAGCCGCGTGCTGGGCGACACGGTCAACCCCAACGATCATGTCAACTGCGGGCAAAGCAGCAACGACATCATCCCCACCACCATTCATGTCAGCGCCGCGCTGGCCTTGCATGAGCAGTTGCTGCCGGCACTAAACCATCTGGTCAAGGTCATCGAGGCCAAGGCTGAACAGGTGCATCCGTTCATCAAGACCGGCCGCACCCACCTGATGGACGCCATGCCGGTGCGCATGAGCCAGGTGCTGGGTGGCTGGGCGGCGCAGATCAAGGCGGCTATTGCTCACCTGCAAGCCACCTTGCCAAGCCTGCAGGCGCTGGCCCAGGGCGGTACCGCGGTGGGCACCGGCATCAATGCCCACCCTGAATTCGCTGCCCGCTTCAGCCGGCAATTGACCGCGCTGACCCGCGTCGAGTTCGTCCCTGGGGATAACCTGTTTGCCCTGATCGGCTCGCAAGACACCGCAGTGGCCGTTTCCGGCCAGCTCAAGACAACGGCGGTGGCGCTGATGAAGATCGCCAACGACTTGCGCTGGATGAACTCCGGGCCACTGGCGGGCCTTGGCGAAATCGAGCTCGAAGGCTTGCAGCCGGGCTCCTCGATCATGCCGGGCAAGGTCAACCCGGTTATTCCGGAGGCTACCGCCATGGTTGCCGCGCAGGTGATCGGCAACGACGCGACCATCGCCGTGGCCGGACAGTCGGGCAACTTCGAGCTCAACGTGATGCTGCCGATCATTGCCCAGAACCTGCTCAGCAGCATCGAGCTGATGGCCAATGCCAGCCGCCTGCTGGCCGACAAGGCGATTGCCAGCTTCAAGGTCAACGAGCCAAAACTCAAGGAAGCGTTGGCACGCAACCCGATCCTGGTGACCGCGCTGAACCCGATCATCGGCTACCAAAAGGCCGCCGAGATCGCCAAGACCGCCTACAAGCAGGGTCGCCCGATTATTGACGTGGCCCTGGAACATACCGACCTGCCGCGCAGCCAGCTTGAAGCGCTGCTCGATCCGGAAAAGCTCACCGCTGGCGGGATCTGAGCCGGTCCACCGCTCTGGAGGTTAGTCATGCAGCACTGGAAACGCACCACCGAAATTGCCAACCGCTTGTTCGAGCAGGGCGAGCTGGTCGATGCCCGCGAGTTGTATCTGCAGGCCCTGGCGCTTGCCCAGGTGTTGTTCGAGCGCTGGCATGACGCCGACGAAGCGGTGGCCGCTTGTGTCATCGCCCACCATAACCTGGCCGACTTGCACCTGCGCCTGAATCAGCCGCAGGAAAGCGCCGAGTACCTCTGCGCCATTCACCAGCGGCTGCTGCAGAGCGCCCAGGACCCACGCCTGGCGCCGAGGTTGCGTGAAGCTGCGCTGCGCCACAGCAGCAAGACCTACACCGAGTTGCTGAGCTTTATCAGCGAGTACGGCCAGTACCCGCGCACCGAACGTCTGCTCTACCGGCACGAGCCGCAGCCGGCCCTGCATGCCGGCCAGGAAAGCACCGCGCCTTCAGCCCTACGATATGGAATCCAGTGATATGCCTTATACCTTGCCTGCATTGCCTTACGCCTACGATGCGCTGGAACCGCACATCGATACCCAGACCATGCAGATTCACCACAGCAAGCACCACCAGACCTACATCAACAACCTCAATGCGGCGGTAGAAGGCAGCGAGTATGCCGAGTGGCCGGTGGAAAAACTGGTCGCCAGCGTTAAACAACTGCCGGAAAAACTGCAGAACGCCGTGATCAACCAGGGTGGCGGCCACGCCAACCACTCGCTGTTCTGGACGGTGATGTCGCCCAAGGGCGGCGGCTTGCCACAAGGCGCCGTGGCCAAGGCCATCGAGGAGCAATTGGGTGGCTTCGACGCCTTCAAGGAGGCCTTTACCAAGGCTGCGCTGACCCGTTTCGGCAGCGGCTGGGCCTGGTTGAGCGTGACCCCGGCCAAGACCCTGGTGGTCGAAAGCAGTGGTAACCAGGACAGCCCGCTGATGAACGGCAATACGCCGATCCTCGGCCTGGACGTCTGGGAGCACGCTTACTACCTGCTGTACCAGAACCGCCGTCCGGAATACATCAACGCGTTCTACAACGTGATCGACTGGTCCGAGGTAGAGCGTCGTTACGCAGCCGCGCTTGTGTGAGTCGCGCTGGTATGCGTTCGGATGTGATGTCCATTGCCGGAGTGCGGCTGTTTCGCCTGGCGCTCGGTACCCTGTTGCTGCTGGTCGGCTTCGCGCTGCTGGTGGCTCAGGGTATCGCCTGGCTTGATCTGGAGCCGCGCATGCTACGGGCACTTGAAGGCGGTGCGCTGTGCGCCCTGGGCACTGCCCTGGGCGCCGTGCCGGTGCTGGTGATCCGCAACATGCCGGTGGCGCTCGCCGATACCCTGCTGGGCTTCGGTGCCGGGGTGATGCTGGCGGCCACGGCTTTCTCGCTGATCATTCCCGGGCTGGATGCCGCCCAGGCCATTGGCCTGGGTAAATGGGGCGCGGGTGGCTTGATCAGCTTCGGCTTGCTGTTCGGGGCCTTCTGTCTGTACCTGGTGGACCTGAAGGTCTCCGGCGCTTCACCGGAGGCGCTGGTCGGTACTGCCCAGCAGCCGGTGATCGCCGCGCGGATCTGGGTGTTCGTCATCGCCATCATTGCCCATAACATTCCGGAAGGGATGGCCATTGGCGTGTCTGCCGGCGGCGGCATGCCTGATGCCGACAGCCTGGCCATGGGTATCGCCTTGCAGGATGTGCCCGAAGGCCTGGTCATCGCCCTGGTGCTGGCAGGGGCGGGGATGGCCCGCTTCAAGGCGTTTCTGATCGGTGCGGCTTCAGGTCTGGT
>NZ_JH650767.1:0-15469 GCF_000259195.1 Pseudomonas donghuensis | reverse complement strand
TGGTCGAGCCGCTGGCGGCGGTGGTGTGCGCCTGGCTGGTTAGCGTGGCGGAGTTGTTGCTGCCATTGGGGCTGGCCTGCGCGGCAGGTGCGATGTTGCTGGTGGTGACCCAGGAAATCATTCCGGAATCGCGCAGCAATGGCCATCACCGGCTGGCCAGTCTTGGCCTGTGCATCGGCTTCTGCCTGATGATGGTGATGGACACGGCGCTGTCTTGAGAAAACGGGGGCGGGTTACTCGCCCTCGTCGAAGTAGTTGTTGATCAGCTCGACCAGTGCAGCCAGTGCTGCGTCGTCTTCTTCGCCTTCGGTGTGCAGGTGCACCTGAGTGCCCTTGCCAGCTGCGAGCATCATCACGGCCATGATGCTCTTGCCGTCGACCAGGCTCTGGGGTGTACGGCCCACTCGGACCTGGCAGGGAAAGCGTCCGGCTACACCTACGAATTTCGCCGCCGCCCGGGCGTGCAGCCCCAGCTTGTTGATGATGGTGATTTCACGAGCGGGCATCGAGGCGGGGATCCTGTGGGCTAGAGGTCGCGGTGGCGAACCTGGACGTTCTTCAACGATTGTTGCAGCAGCTGTCCCAGTCGCTCGGTCAGGTACACCGAGCGGTGGTGACCGCCGGTGCAGCCGATGGCAATGGTGACATAGGCGCGGTTGCTGGCGGCAAAGCGTGGCAACCATTTGAGCAGGTAGCTGGAGATGTCCTGGAACATGTCCTCGACATCCGGCTGTGCTGCCAGGTAGTCGATCACCGGTTGCTCCAGCCCTGAATGGTCGCGAAGTTCCGGCTTCCAGTAAGGGTTGGGCAGGCAGCGCACATCGAACACCAGGTCGGCGTCTACCGGCATGCCGCGCTTGAAGCCGAAGGACTCGACCAGGAAGGCCGTGCCTGGCTCCGGCTGGTTCAGCAGGCGCAACTTGATCGAATCACGCAACTGATAGAGGTTCAGGTTGGTGGTGTCGATCTTCAAGTCAGCGAGGTCGGCGATCGGCCCGAGCAAATCGCTCTCGACCTTGATGGCTTCGGCCAACGAGCGTTCGGCATTGGTCAGCGGGTGGCGGCGACGGGTTTCCGAGAAACGCTTGAGCAGGGTTTCTTCGTCGGCGTCCAGGTACAGGACATCGCACTGGATGTGCCGGCTACGGGCTTCCTCAAGCAGTTCGGGGAAGCGCGTGAGGTGGCTTGGCAGGTTGCGCGCGTCGATCGACACCGCCACCTTGGGCTGCATCAGTTCGGTATTGATCAGGGCGTTTTCGGCCAGCTGCGGCAGCAAGCCCGCCGGCAGGTTGTCGATGCAGTAGTAACCGTTGTCCTCAAGTACATCGAGGGCGGTGCTCTTGCCGGAGCCGGACCGGCCGCTAACGATGATCAAGCGCATGTTCAGTGCCCGTTCTGTACGTCCAGTACGACCTGGTACAAGGATTCGTTACTGGTGGCCGCACGCAGTTTGTCGCGTACGTCCTTGCTATCGAGCATGCTGGCGATCTGGCGCAGCAGCTCCAGGTGCGCATCGGTAGCCGCTTCCGGGACCAGCAGTACGAACAGCAGGTCGACCGGGGCGCCATCGATGGCGTCGAAATCGATAGGGGCGTCAAGGTGCAACAGTGCGCTGACCGGCGATTCGCAGCCCTTGAGGCGGCAATGCGGAATGGCAATGCCGTTGCCGAAGCCGGTAGAGCCCAGTTTTTCCCGGGCGATCAGGGCTTCGTACACGTCCTGGGTGTCCAGCTCGGGCACTTGTTTGCCGATCAGATTGGCGATCTGTTCGAGCGCACGCTTTTTACTGCCGCCCGGCACGTTCACAAGGGAACGGCCGGGGGTCAGGATGGTTTCAAGTCGGATCATGGATGAGGGGGATCAGCGGGCCGCTGCACCTTGCAGCAGGCTTTGCTGTTTTTCCTTGTGTTTTTTCAGTTGGCGGTCGAGCTTGTCAGTCAAGGCATCGATCGCTGCATACATGTCTTGGTGTTCGGCATTTGCAACCACTTCGCCGCCGGGAATGAACAGCGTTGCTTCAATCTTCTGCTGCAACTTCTCGACCTTCATGATTACCGTCACATTGGTAATCTTGTCGAAATGCCCCTCCAGCCGTTTCAACTTCTGCTCGACGTACTCACGCAGGGGCTGAGTAACTTCTACATGCTGTCCACTGATATTGACTTGCATACAGCTTCTCCTTTGTTGCCGGTGCATAAGAGGCAGGTGTTGCGCCTGCCACTGAACTGCGGTGGCACACCTCAGGAGCCGTTACATCAATCGCTTGCGCTCGCTCGACGGTGCAATGCCGAGGGACTCGCGGTACTTGGCGACGGTGCGACGTGCTACCTGGATGCCTTGTGCCTCCAGTAAACCAGCGATCTTGCTGTCACTCAATGGCTTTTTCTGATTTTCCGCTGCAACCAGTTTTTTGATGATCGCGCGGATCGCCGTGGACGAGCACTCGCCGCCTTCGGAGGTGCTGACGTGGCTAGAGAAAAAGTACTTCAGCTCGTAAATACCGCGAGGGGTGTGCATGTATTTTTGCGTGGTGACCCGGGAAATGGTCGATTCGTGCATGCCCACCGCTTCAGCGATATCGTGCAGCACCAGCGGCTTCATCGCCTCATCGCCGTGATCGAGGAAGCCACGCTGGTGCTCGACGATCTGGGTGGCGACCTTCATCAGGGTCTCGTTACGGCTTTGCAGGCTCTTGATGAACCAGCGCGCCTCTTGCAACTGGTTGCGCATGAAGGTGTTGTCGGCGCTGGTGTCGGCGCGGCGAACGAAGCCGGCGTACTGCGGGTTGACCCGCAGGCGCGGTACCGCTTCCTGGTTGAGCTCGACCAGCCAGCGCTCGTTGTCCTTGCGCACGATCACGTCCGGCACCACGTATTCGGCTTCGCTGGACTCGATCTGCGAACCTGGGCGCGGGTTGAGGCTCTGCACCAGTTCGATGACCTGGCGCAGTTCATCTTCCTTGAGCTTCATGCGGCGCATCAGCTGGCTGTAGTCGCGGCCACCGAGCAGGTCGATGTAGTCGCTGACCAGGCGCTGGGCCTCGGCCATCCACGGGGTGCCTGGCGGCAGTTGGCGCAATTGCAGCAACAGGCACTCGCTGAGGTTGCGCGCGCCGATGCCGGCCGGTTCGAACTGTTGAATACGGTGCAGCACGGCTTCGACTTCATCCAGCTCGATGTCGAGCTCGGGGTCGAAGGAGTCGCAGATTTCTTCCAGGGTTTCGTCGAGGTAGCCCTGGTTGTTGATGCAGTCGATCAGGGTCACGGCGATCAGCCGGTCGGTGTCGGACATCGGTGCCAGGTTGAGCTGCCAGAGCAGGTGGCTCTGCAGGCTTTCGCCAGCGGAGGTGCGGGTGGTGAAGTCCCACTCGTCATCGTCGTTGCTGGGCAGGCTGCTGGCGCTGGTCTGGTAGATGTCTTCCCAGGCGGTATCGACCGGTAGCTCGTTGGGGATGCGCTCGTTCCATTCGCCTTCTTCGAGGTTGTCCACCGTCGGGGCGGTCTCCTGGAAGCTGGTTTCCTGAACTTCGGCGACGGGTTTGCTCTCGGCGTTGTCGGCCATCGGGTCGCTGTTGTCGAAGTCGTCGCCGTCTTCCTGGCGTTCGAGCATCGGGTTTGATTCCAGCGCTTCCTGGATTTCCTGCTGGAGGTCCAGGGTAGAAAGCTGGAGCAGACGTATGGCCTGTTGCAACTGCGGGGTCATCGTCAGTTGCTGGCCCATTCTTAGGACGAGCGATGGTTTCATGGCAGGGGCTTAACACCTTATTTGCCGGCGCACATGCGCCATCCACTACAAGGGCACCGAAGCGCCAACTTTAAGCAAATTATATGCCTGAAATTGCAGCGTTTGCCTAGAGCGCCGTAACAATTAAGCCATGAACTGGCTTGATCGAGAGCGCTCTGGCAGCGCCTTACACCTTGAGCCTACAGGCGGAACTCATGGCCGAGGTAAACCTCTTTGACCAGATCGTTGGCCAGGATGGTCTCTGCATCGCCTTCGGCGATCAGTTGGCCATCGTTGACGATGTAAGCGGTTTCACAGATATCCAGGGTTTCACGGACGTTGTGGTCGGTGATCAGAACGCCAATGCCCTTGGCCTTCAGGTGGTGGATGATCTGCTTGATGTCGCCGACCGAGATCGGGTCGACACCGGCAAAGGGTTCGTCGAGCAAAATGAACTTCGGCGCAGTGGCCAGGGCGCGGGCGATCTCGACGCGGCGACGCTCGCCACCGGAGAGGCTCATGCCGAGGTTGTCGCGGATGTGGCTGATGTGGAATTCCTGCAGCAGGCTTTCCAGTTCCTTGCGCCGGCCATCGCGGTCGAGGTCCTTGCGGGTTTCAAGGATGGCCATGATGTTGTCGGCCACCGACAGCTTGCGAAAGATCGAGGCTTCCTGCGGCAGGTAGCCGATACCGGCGCGCGCGCGGCCGTGCATGGGCTGATGGCTGACATCGTGGTCGTCGATCAGGACGCGGCCCTGATCGGCCTGGACCAGGCCGACGATCATGTAGAAACAGGTGGTCTTGCCGGCGCCGTTGGGGCCGAGCAGGCCGACGATCTGGCCGCTGTCGATCGACAGGCTGACGTCGCGGACCACTTGCCGGCTCTTGTAGCTCTTGGCCAGGTGCTGGGCTTTGAGGGTTGCCATTTACTCGGCCTTCTTCTTCGGCTGGATCACCATGTCGATGCGTGGGCGCGACTCGGTGACTTTGCCACCGCGACCGGCGGTAGCGATCTGTTTCACCGTGTCGTAGACGATCTTCTCGCCTTCGGTGGTGTTGCCTTCGTTGATCACTTTGGCGCGGTCGATCAGGACGATGCGGTTTTGCGGCGCATTGTACTGGATGGTCTTGCCATAGCCTTGCATCTTGTCTGGCTTGGCCGCGCTCTGCTGCTGTTCGAAGTAGGCCAGGTTGCCCACCGAGGTCACCACGTCGATGTCGCCACCGGCAGTGCGGGTGATGGTCACGGTGTTGCCTTTGATCATCATCGAGCCCTGGGTGATGATCACGTCACCGGTGTAGGTGGCGACGCCTTGTTTGTCATCCAGTTGAGCATGGTCAGCCTGGATACGGATCGGCTGGTCACGGTCGGTCGGCAGGGCCCAGGCGCTCGCGCTTCCCAGTGCTGCGCTCAGGCTGAGCAAAAAGGGGAGGGTTTTAACGAGCCTCATACTGTCCTCTTACGTTGGACAGCAGGTCCATCCTGCCGTCTTTCAAATACGCTTTCATTCCATTGCCCGTAGTTACGCCACCGGCGCCGTCGATTCTAACGGCTTGCTCGGTTTGCGCATATTGCTTCTGCGGGAATACCGTCATGCGGCTGGTGGTAATGATCATGGTGCGGTTTTTTTCATCGGTGCGGGCAACCCGTACCGAGTCGATCAGTTCGACTTCGCTGCCATCGGGGTTGACCTCGCCGCGCTCGCTTTGCACGTGCCACGGGTAAGTGGTGCCACGGTACATCTGCAGGTCCGGCGTGGTCAGCAAGGTCACTTCGCTGGCCTTGAGGTGCTCGACCTTGTCGGCAGTCATCTCGTACTGCATCTTGCCGTCGGGCAGGAACTGCACGCTGCGGGCGTTCACGGCGTAATAGTCAATGGCGCTCTGGTCGGGCCCGACAACAGGCTTGTTGTCGAGGAAGCTCTCAGGGCTGATGTTCCAGTAGCCGATCGCCACCAGCAAGGCGGCAATCACACTGAACAGCGCAATATTGCGGATTTTCTTACTGAACATGTGTCGCTCTACAGGTAATGGCTGTTGGCCGCTTCAAGATTGCCCTGGGCTTGCAGGATCAGTTCGCAGAACTCGCGAGCGGCACCTTCGCCGCCGCGCGCCAGGGTCACCCCATGAGCGTGCTCGCGAACGAAGGCGGCGGCGTTGGCCACCGCCATGCCCAGCCCGACCCGTCGGATCACGGGCAGGTCAGGCAGGTCGTCGCCCAGATAGGCAACCTGTTCATAGCTTAGGTTGAGCTGGCCAAGAAGCTCGTCCAATACCACCAATTTATCTTCGCGGCCCTGGTACAGGTGAGGAATGCCGAGGTTCTTTGCCCGGCGCTCGACCACCGGGGTCTTGCGCCCGCTGATGATGGCGGTGGTCACGCCCGAGTTCATGAGCATCTTGATGCCCTGGCCGTCGAGGGTGTTGAAGGTCTTGAATTCGCTGCCGTCTTCGAGAAAGTACAGGCGCCCATCGGTGAGTACGCCGTCTACGTCGAAAACTGCCAGTTTGATGGCTTTGCCGCGCTGGAGCAGGTCCTGGGTCATTTACATCACTCCCGCACGCAACAGGTCGTGCATGTTCAGGGCGCCAACCGGGCGCTCGTCCTTGTCGATCACCACCAGGGCGCTGATCTTGTGGTCTTCCATGATCTTCAGGGCCTCGGCGGCGAGCATCTCGGCGCGGGCGGTCTTGCCGTGGGCAGTCATGACTTCCTCGATGAGGGTCTTGTGCACATCGATGTTGCGATCGAGGCTACGGCGCAGATCGCCGTCGGTGAAGATCCCGGCCAGCCGTCCGTCGGCTTCGAGTACCACGGTCATGCCCAAACCTTTGCGAGACATTTCGAGGAGCGCGTCCTTGAGCAGGGTACCGCGCTGAACCTGCGGCAACTCGTCGCCAGCGTGCATGACGTTCTCGACTTTGAGCAGCAGGCGTCGGCCGAGGGCGCCGCCAGGGTGCGAGAACGCGAAGTCTTCAGCGGTAAAGCCGCGGGCCTCGAGCAGCGCGATGGCCAGGGCATCGCCCAGTACCAGTGCTGCGGTGGTCGAGGAGGTCGGTGCCAGGTTGAGCGGGCAGGCTTCCTGGGCGACGCGGGCGTCGAGGTTGACTTCGGCGGCCTTGGCCAGCGGCGAGTCGGGGTTGCCGGTGAGGCTGATCAACTGGATGCCCAGGCGCTTGATCAGCGGCAACAGGGTGACGATCTCGGCCGTCGAGCCCGAGTTGGACAGGGCCAGGATCACGTCATCACGGGTAATCATGCCCATGTCGCCATGGCTGGCTTCGGCCGGGTGGACGAAAAACGCCGGCGTACCGGTGCTGGCCAGGGTGGCGGCGATCTTGTTGCCGATGTGCCCCGACTTGCCCATGCCGACCACCACTACCCGGCCTTTGCTGGCCAGGATCAGCTCGCATGCCTTGACGAAATCGGCGTCGATGTGGGCCAGCAGGCCCTCAACCGCCTCGAGTTCGAAACGGATGGTGCGCTGCGCGGATTGGATCAGGTCGCTGGATTGGCTCATGTCGAAAATCGGATTGCCTGATGAAAAGGCGGCGATTATAGCGGTAAAGGGCAAAAGCCTCACCTTGTGATTGTCATACAGTCGTCCACTTAGCTTAACCATACCTGAACAAGCACCGTGGCGGCCTTGGGGCGGCCCTATCAGCGGTGCTATAGTTCGCTGCTGTTCGGCCCGCTCGGTGCGGGCGTGCCTCCACGAAGGGGGCGCGCGTCTGAGTGAGAAGGCTGCATCGCAAGGAGTCTAGATGAGCGTTGATAACGCCTACGCGGTCGAATTGAAGGGCGTAACCTTCAAGCGCGGTTCGCGCAGCATCTTCAATAATGTCGACATACGCATTCCGCGCGGCAAGGTTACCGGTATCATGGGGCCTTCCGGGTGCGGCAAGACCACGCTGCTGAGGCTGATGGGCGCACAGTTGCGTCCGGCCAGCGGCGAAGTCTGGGTGGCAGGGCAGAATCTGCCGACCCTGTCGCGCAGTGACCTGTTCGATGCCCGCAAGCAAATGGGCGTGCTGTTCCAGAGCGGCGCGCTGTTCACCGATCTCGATGTGTTCGAGAACGTCGCCTTCCCGCTGCGGGTACATACCCAGCTGTCCGACGAGATGATTCGCGACATCGTCCTGATGAAGCTCCAGGCCGTTGGCCTGCGCGGCGCCATCGAGCTGATGCCCGACGAGTTGTCCGGTGGCATGAAGCGTCGCGTCGCCCTGGCCAGGGCCATCGCTCTGGACCCGCAGATCCTCATGTACGACGAGCCGTTCGTCGGCCAGGATCCGATTGCCATGGGGGTGCTGGTACGGCTGATCCGCCTGCTCAACGACGCCCTGGGCATCACCAGTATCGTGGTTTCCCATGATCTGGCCGAAACCGCCAGCATTGCCGACTACATCTACGTGGTGGGTGATGGTCAGGTCCTGGGGCAGGGCACGCCAGAGGAACTGATGGGCTCCGATAACCCGCGCATTCGTCAATTCATGAAAGGCGATCCGGATGGTCCGGTGCCCTTTCACTTTCCTGCGCCGGATTACCGCGCCGATCTTCTGGGGAAGCGTTGATGCGCAAAAAATCCATGCTCGAACGTATTCGTCGTTTTGGCCGTTCGGCCATCGACGTGCTGGCCGTACTCGGCCGCTCCTTTTTGTTCCTGCTGCATTCGCTGGTAGGGCGCAGCGGCACCGGCGGCGGCTTCCAGCTGCTGGTCCGGCAGCTGTATTCGGTTGGCGTGCTGTCGCTGGCGATCATTGTCGTTTCCGGGGTGTTCATCGGCATGGTGCTGGCCCTGCAGGGGTTCAGCATCCTGACCAAGTACGGCTCGGAACAGGCGGTGGGGCAGATGGTTGCCCTGACCTTGCTGCGTGAACTCGGGCCGGTGGTTACCGCCTTGCTGTTTGCCGGCCGTGCAGGCTCGGCGCTGACCGCCGAGATCGGCAACATGAAGTCCACCGAGCAGTTGTCCAGCCTGGAAATGATCGGTGTCGACCCGCTCAAGTACATCGTTGCCCCACGGTTGTGGGCCGGTTTCATCTCCCTGCCGTTGCTGGCGCTGATCTTCAGCGTGGTCGGCATCTGGGGTGGCTCCTGGGTTGCCGTGGACTGGCTGGGCGTCTATGAAGGCTCGTTCTGGGCCAACATGCAGAACAGTGTTTCCTTTACCGACGATGTGCTCAACGGGGTGATCAAGAGCCTGGTTTTTGCCTTCGTCGTGACCTGGATTGCCGTATTCCAGGGCTATGACTGCGAGCCCACTTCAGAGGGGATCAGTCGTGCCACTACCAAGACCGTGGTCTATGCCTCATTGGCAGTCCTGGGTCTGGACTTTATTCTGACCGCCTTGATGTTTGGAGATTTCTGATGCAAAACCGCACCCTGGAAATCGGTGTCGGCCTGTTTCTTCTGGCCGGGATCCTGGCGCTGATCCTGCTGGCCCTGCGTGTCAGCGGCCTGTCGGCGAGCCCGAGCAGCGATACCTATAAACTTTATGCCAATTTCGACAATATCGCCGGTTTGACTGTCAGAGCTAAAGTGACCATGGCCGGTGTGACCATCGGCAAGGTCACCGCCATCGATCTGGATCGTGACACCTTTACCGGTCGGGTGACGCTGCAGCTGGAAAAACGGGTAGACAATCTGCCGGTCGACTCCACTGCATCTATCCTCACCGCAGGGCTGCTCGGCGAGAAGTACATCGGTATCAGCGTGGGCGGAGAAGATGCGGTGCTCAAGGATGGTGCAACCATTCACGACACCCAGTCGGCGCTGGTACTGGAAGATCTGATTGGCAAGTTCCTGCTCAATACCGTTGGCAAAGAAGCTAAATAAGGAGTTTCCATGATTTCTATCCTGCGACGCAGCTTGCTGGTGTTGCTGGCAGCGCTGCCACTGATGGCCGGCGCGGCTGCTCAGTCCCCCAAAGAGGTGATCGAGAAGACCACCAGCCAGTTGTTGTCTGACCTCAAGACCAACAAAGAACAGTACAAGGCCAACCCGAGTGCGTTCTACGATGCGCTCAATGCCAACCTGGGCCCGGTCGTCGATGCCGACGGCATCTCGAAAAGCATCATGACCGTCAAGTATTCGCGCCAGGCCAGCCCGGCGCAGATGCAGCGCTTCCAGGAGAACTTCAAGCGCAGCCTGATGCAGTTCTACGGCAACGCCCTGCTCGAATACAACAACCAGGGCATCACTGTCGGCAATGCCAAGCAGGACGGTGATGAGCGCGCCAGCGTCGACATGACGGTCAAGGGCAACAACGGTGCCGTTTACCCGGTGCAGTACACCCTGACCAAGCTCAATGGCGAGTGGAAAGTGCGTAACGTCATCGTCAACGGCATCAACATCGGCAAGCTGTTCCGTGACCAGTTCGCCGACGCCATGCAGCGCAACGGCAACAACCTGGACAAGACCATCGACGGCTGGGCCGGCGAAGTGGCCAAGGCCAAGGAGTCCACCGAGCAAGCGGCCGAGAAGCAAGCGCAATGACCGACAACGCCGTGACCATGAGCGAGCCGGGTGTATTGAACCTGGCCGGGGTCCTGGATTACCGCAGCGGGCCTGCCTTGCGCAAGGAAGGCAAGGCCCTGATCGCGGCGTGCAAGGCCCAGGCTTTGGTGCTGGATTGCTCGAAGGTCGAGAAATCCAGCAGCGTCGGCCTGTCCCTGCTGCTGGCGTTCATGCGCGATGGCAAGGCGGCGGGCAAGGCCGTGCAGGTCCGCTCCATGCCCCAGGACATGCGTGAAATCGCCGAAGTTTATGACCTCGATGAGGTGCTGGCCGGTCAATGACCGCCAGCCAGCGACTGGCCCCTCTGTCAGAGTCTCCGATTACGGGGTTCGCAGGCGAGGGGCTTTTTTGTATGATGGCCGACCCGCGCGCACAGGGCGCCGATTGAGGTTGAGCATGCAGGCCGTAGAAGTTAAGAACTTCCTTGAAGAAAAGTTGCCGGGAACCCGGGTCGAAGTTGAAGGCGAAGGCTGCAACTTCCAGTTGAACGTGATCAGCGATGAATTGGCGGCCCTGAGCCCGGTCAAGCGTCAGCAGCAGATCTATGCTCACCTTAACCCGTGGATCACCGATGGCAGCATCCATGCGGTAACCATGAAATTTTTCAGCAGCGCAGCCTGGGCTGAGCGCACCTGAGCCAACTTGGCGGCGAGACTCTAATGGACAAACTGATTATTACTGGCGGCGTTCGCCTCGATGGCGAAATCCGCATTTCCGGGGCAAAGAACGCTGCCCTGCCGATTCTGGCGGCGACCTTGCTCTGCGATGGCCCGGTCACCGTGGGCAACCTGCCACACCTGCACGACATCACCACGATGATCGAGCTGTTCGGCCGCATGGGCATTGAGCCGGTGATCGACGAGAAGCTCTCGGTCGAAATCGACCCACGCACCATCAAGACCCTGGTCGCGCCGTACGAGCTGGTGAAAACCATGCGCGCCTCGATCCTGGTGCTGGGCCCGATGGTCGCCCGTTTCGGCGAGGCCGAAGTGGCCCTGCCTGGCGGTTGCGCCATTGGTTCGCGTCCGGTCGACCTGCACATCCGTGGCCTGGAAGCCATGGGCGCGAAGATCGAGGTCGAAGGCGGCTACATCAAGGCCAAGGCCCCTGAAGGCGGCCTGCGTGGCGCGCACTTCTTCTTTGATACCGTCAGCGTGACCGGTACCGAGAACATCATGATGGCCGCAGCCCTGGCCAAAGGCCGCAGCGTGCTGCAAAACGCCGCGCGCGAGCCGGAAGTGGTCGACCTCGCCAACTTCCTCAACGCCATGGGCGCCAAGGTTCAGGGCGCCGGTACCGACACCATCACCATCGACGGCGTCGAGCGTCTGGGTTCGGCGACCTACCGCGTCATGCCTGACCGTATCGAAACCGGTACCTACCTGGTGGCTGCTGCCGTTACTGGCGGCCGCGTCAAGGTCAAGGACACCGATCCGACCATCCTCGAAGCCGTCCTTGAAAAACTCAAGGAAGCTGGTGCCGAAGTCACCACCGGTGAAGACTGGATCGAGCTGGACATGCACGGCAAGCGGCCCAAAGCCGTCAACCTGCGTACCGCTCCGTACCCAGCGTTCCCGACCGACATGCAGGCGCAGTTCATCTCCCTCAACGCCATTGCCGAAGGCACCGGCGCGGTGATCGAGACGATCTTCGAAAACCGCTTCATGCACGTCTACGAAATGCACCGCATGGGCGCCCTGATCCAGGTCGAAGGCAACACTGCCATCGTGACCGGGACCAAGACCCTCAAAGGCGCTCCAGTAATGGCCACCGACCTGCGGGCTTCGGCCAGCCTGGTGCTGTCGGCGCTGGTTGCCGAAGGTGATACGCTGATCGACCGCATCTACCACATCGACCGTGGTTACGAGTGCATCGAGGAAAAGCTGCAGATGCTCGGCGCCAAGATCCGTCGCGTACCGGGCTAGTCTGTGAATGGCGCAGGGACGCGCCAGCCAATTGCTGCACCGAATTAATGCGGTCGGGCCTGTTGAGTGCCCGGCCGGCTGTAGCCGCATAAGGACCGACGTTTCCCATGTTGACCATCGCGCTATCCAAAGGTCGGATTCTCGACGACACCCTGCCGCTGCTGGCGGAAGCCGGTATCGTTCCGACCGAGAACCCGGACAAGAGCCGCAAGCTGATCATTCCTACGACTCAGGAAGACGTTCGTCTGCTGATCGTGCGCGCCACCGACGTGCCGACCTATGTCGAGCATGGTGCCGCCGATCTGGGCGTGGCCGGCAAGGACGTGCTGATGGAGTACGGTGGCCAGGGCCTGTACGAGCCGCTGGACCTGCAGATTGCCCAGTGCAAGCTGATGACCGCCGGCAAGATCGGCGCTGCCGAGCCTAAAGGCCGTTTGCGCATCGCCACCAAGTTCGTCAACGTTGCCAAGCGCTACTACGCAGAACAAGGCCGTCAGGTCGATATCATCAAGCTGTATGGCTCGATGGAGCTGGCGCCGCTGATCGGCCTGGCCGACAAGATCATCGACGTCGTCGACACCGGCAATACCCTGCGTGCCAACGGCCTGGAACCCCAGGAACTGATTGCCACCATCAGCTCCCGGCTGGTGGTCAACAAGGCTTCGATGAAGATGCAGCACGCCCGCATCCAGAGCCTGATCGACACCCTGCGCGAAGCGGTCGAATCGCGACACCGCGGCTAAGACTTTCTACCTCCTGCGCGCGGCCTTCGCTGTCGCGCCCGTCTATCCGCGTCATAGCCAATTTTCTCGGGTGCCCGCGCGGATGGACTGGTAGCTTAGGGCGCCTGAGCATTCGCCATTTATTGAGGCCCTCGCTATGACCACGTCCACTGCAATCGCCCGACTCAATGCCGCTGACCCGGATTTCGCCCGACATCTGGATCATCTGCTGAGCTGGGAAAGTGTCTCTGACGACGCGGTCAACCAGCGCGTGCTCGACATCATCAAGGCCGTGCGCGAGCGCGGCGATGCGGCGCTGGTGGAGTTCACCCAGCGTTTCGATGGCGTGCAAGCCACTTCGATCAACGACCTGATCCTCGGTCGCGAGCGCCTGGAGCTGGCCCTGACCCGCATCACCCCGGCCCAGCGTGAAGCGCTGGAAAAAGCCGCAGAGCGGGTGCGCAGCTACCACGAACGGCAGAAGCAGGATTCCTGGAGCTACACCGAAGCCGACGGCACCGTGCTCGGCCAGAAGGTCACGCCACTGGACCGCGCCGGCCTGTATGTGCCAGGCGGCAAGGCGTCGTACCCCTCGTCGGTACTGATGAACGCGATTCCGGCCAAGGTCGCCGGTGTCGGTGAAGTGGTCATGGTGGTGCCGACCCCGCGTGGCGAGGTCAACGAGCTGGTCCTGGCCGCCGCCTGCATCGCCGGTGTCGACCGGGTCTTCACCATCGGTGGCGCCCAGGCGGTTGCCGCCCTGGCCTATGGCACCGAAAGCGTGCCACAGGTCGACAAGGTGGTTGGCCCGGGCAACATCTACGTGGCCACCGCCAAGCGTCATGTGTTCGGTCAGGTAGGTATCGACATGATCGCCGGCCCGTCGGAGATTCTTGTGGTATGCGACGGCCAGACCGACCCGGACTGGATCGCCATGGACCTGTTCTCCCAGGCCGAGCACGACGAAGATGCCCAGGCGATTCTGGTCAGCCCTGACGCCGCGTTCCTCGACAAGGTTGCCGCCAGCATCGACAAGCTGCTGCCGACCATGGAACGCGCCGAGATCATCAAGACCTCGATCAACGGCCGTGGTGCGCTGATCCAGGTGCGCGACATGCAGCAGGCGATGGACGTTGCCAACCGTATTGCGCCGGAGCACCTGGAGTTGTCGGTGGCCGATCCGCAAGCCTGGCTGCCGCAGATTCGCCATGCCGGTGCGATCTTCATGGGCCGCCACACCAGCGAAGCCCTGGGCGATTACTGCGCAGGCCCCAACCACGTACTGCCAACCTCCGGCACTGCGCGCTTCTCGTCGCCGCTGGGGGTGTACGACTTCCAGAAGCGTTCGTCGATCATCTTCTGCTCCGAGCAGGGCGCTTCCGAGCTGGGCCACACCGCCTCGGTACTGGCCCGTGGCGAATCGCTGACCGCCCACGCCCGCAGCGCCGAATACCGCATCCTTGCCGATAACAAAAAGGGGAACTGAACATGAGTAAATTCTGGAGCCCCTTCGTCAAGGACCTGGTGCCTTACGTGCCGGGCGAGCAGCCAAAGCTGGCCAAGCTGGTCAAGCTCAACACCAATGAAAACCCCTACGGCCCATCGCCCAAGGCGCTGGAAGCCATGCGTGGCGAGTTGAACGACAACCTGCGCCTGTACCCGGACCCTAACAGCGACCTGCTCAAGCAGGCGGTGGCCGAATACTACGGCGTGCAGGGCAACCAGGTATTTCTCGGCAACGGTTCGGACGAAGTGCTGGCGCACATCTTCCATGGCCTGTTCCAGCACGATGCGCCGCTGTTGTTCCCAGACATCAGCTACAGCTTCTACCCGGTCTACTGCGGCCTGTACGGCATCCCGTTCGAGGCGGTGGCGCTGGATGAGCAGTTCCAGATCCGTGTCGACGATTACCGCAAGGCCAATGGCGGGATCATCTTCCCCAACCCCAACGCACCGACCGGTTGCCTGCTGGCCCTGGAGGCCATCGAGCAACTGCTCAAGGCCAACCCGGATTCGGTGGTGGTGGTCGATGAAGCCTACATCGACTTTGGCGGCCAGACCGCCATCAGCCTGGTGGATCGCTACGACAACCTGCTGGTCACCCAGACCCTGTCCAAGTCGCGCTCGCTGGCAGGTCTGCGGGTCGGTCTGGCGGTGGGCCACCCGGACCTGATCGAGGCCCTGGAGCGAATCAAGAACAGTTTCAACTCCTACCCGCTCGATCGCATGGCGATCGTCGGTGCGGCGGCGGCGTTCGCCGACCGCGCGTACTTCGACGAAACCTGCCGCAAAGTGATCGACAGCCGCGAGTCGCTGGTCAAGGAATTGAGCGCCCGTGGTTTTGAAGTCCTGCCGTCGGCGGCCAACTTCATCTTTGCCCGTCACCCGCAGCAGGACGCCGCCGAGCTTGCGGCCCGCCTGCGCGAGCAAGGGGTGATCGTGCGGCACTTCAAGCAGGCGCGGATTGCCCAGTTCCTGCGCATCACCATCGGTACGCCGGAGCAGAACCAGGCGTTGCTTGATGCGCTGAACTGAAACTGCTCAGTCCTTATCGCGGGGCAAGCCCGCTCCCACTGTGG
>NZ_JH650766.1:167616-188174 GCF_000259195.1 Pseudomonas donghuensis | reverse complement strand
GGGAGCTGGCGTTGCCAGCGATGCAAGGCAAAGCCTTGCCTGGTTACTCCAGCACCGTCACCGCCATCCCCACCTCAAGCACCCCCGCGCCATCCGCCACCAGGTTCTGGCCAAACAGCACATCCCCCTCCTTCTGCCGATAGGTGCGCAAGGTCGCCAGCGGTTCACGGTCCGGGCTGCGCTCGCCGGTCTGCGGGTCAATGGTGGTCATGATGCAACGCTCGCACGGCTTGAGCACCCGGAACTCGACCGCGCCGATGCGGATCCGCTTCCAGCCATCCTCGGCAAACGCCGCACTGCCCTCCACCACCAGGTTGGGACGAAAGCGCAGCATCTCCAGTGGCCGCCCGACCTTGTCGACCAGGTCATCCAGCGACGCCTGGCCAATCAGCAGCAAGGGAAAACCGTCGGCGAACGCCACGCGGTCGCTGTTCAGACCATAACCATTGGGTAGATAACGCGTGCGTTGCTCTGGCACATGAACCAGGCGCACGTCCTTGTCGATGAACCGACTGAGCCACTGCGCGGCAGCATCGCCGGCATCCGGCACGCGAAAGGTATCGCGCCAGATAGTGACGCCGCGCAGGTCGCTATCGGGCTCCGGCACGCCAACGTGCAGCGCCGGGTAGCCTGGTGCCTGAAGGGTGAGGCTGCCGTCGGCGTTGTGCAAGGCCGCCAGCTGGCTCATCTGCGGGTACATGCGCTGGGTCAGAAAACGCCCATTGTCACGTTCCACCAGCATCCAGCGGCGGTCCCCGCTCAACCCCAGAAGGTCCAGCGAGGAGGTTTGCAGCGCCTCACCGCGCGCTGATTTGAGCGGGTATCGGTACAACGCACTCAGGCGCATCATGACCTGCCTTGTGTCGGTTAAAACCCTAGCTTATACCGACTCAGGCCGTGGCTTCATCCAGCATCAGCCGTTGGCGCACGACATCGACCAGCTTGTCGGGCTGGAACTTGGAGAGGAAGTTGTCGCAGCCGACCTTCTTCACCATCGATTCGTTGAAGCTGCCGGACAACGACGTATGCAGCACCACGTACAGCGAGCGCAGGCGCGGGTCGTTGCGGATCTCGGTGGTCAGGCGGTAGCCGTCCATTTCCGGCATTTCGGCGTCGGTGAAGACCATCAGCAGCTTCTCGCAGACATCCTCGCCAGCGTCGGCCCAGCCCTTGAGCATGCGCAGGGCCTTGAGGCCATCGCTGGCCACGTGCATCTTCACCCCCAGTTGCGACAAGGTGTCACGCAGCTGCGCCAGGGCCACGGTGGAGTCGTCCACCAGCAGCACTTCGCGACCACGGGCACGGCCCAGCAGCGGATCTTCGAGCTTGTCGCGCGACACTTTGGCGCTGTACGGGACGATTTCCGCCAGCACCTTCTCGACGTCGATGATTTCCACCAGTTGCTCGTCGACCTTGCTGATCGCTGTCAGGTAGTGCTGACGACCGGCACTGGTCGGCGGCGGCATGATGGCTTCCCAGTTCATGTTGACGATGCGGTCGACGCCACCGACCAGAAAGGCCTGCACCGAGCGGTTGTACTCGGTGACGATGATGGTGCTGCCCGGGCCCGGCTCCAGCGGGCGCATGCCGATGGCCTGGGACAGGTCGATCACCGGCAGGGTCTGCCCGCGCAAGTTGACCACGCCACAGACGTACGCGTGACGCTGTGGCATCAGGGTCAGCTTGGGCATCTGCAGCACTTCCTGGACCTTGAACACGTTGATCGCGAACAGTTGCCGGCCCGCCAGGCGGAACATCAGGATTTCCAGGCGGTTCTCGCCCACCAGCTGCGTTCTTTGGTCTACCGTGTCGAGAATGCCAGCCATCGAAGAGCCCCCAGGTGTGTCGAAAATGATCCCAATGGCCCTGTATCGGCCGTTTGCCGCAGAGCTTGACCCCTTGAAGAAAATGCTCTGCAGCCCATTGATGTCATTTTACCATCATGCTTTACTGCGCTCACCTCTCCGCTGTCGCAAACGCCCGCAAAGGGTCGTATCGAAAACACCGTATCAGGGAATCCCCTAGTGACAATCGGGTGAGACCTGATGTTCGCAATATCCATTAGCCATTAATGTGACGCCATTCTCATTGCATGAACGGAGTCAGGCTTTTGTCAGCGATCGCCTCATGGTGGCCAGCCCCTGCTCCAGCCTTTCGCGCTGGAGCCAAATGATGGCTAACGACGCACTGCACAACAGCGCCCTGCAGGAATTCCTGATCGACGCCCAGGTGCTGCTGACCAAGGCAGAGGAATGCCTGCTGCACCTGCAACTGATCGATAACGATCCGGATGCCTGCCACTGCCTGAACGACACCCTGGCAACCCTGGTGGAGCGCGCACAGACCCTTGGCCTGGTCGAGGTCGCCGCCTACAGCCAACAGTTGCAAGCGCTGCTGGAGCCGGCACAGGCGCAACCGGCGCTGCAGGGTGAAGCCCTGCAGGCCCTGGAAAGCTGCCTGACCTTGCTGGCCTGGCAACTGGAATTGATCGACCCGCACACCGGCCGCCTGAGCCTGGATACCGAGGAACAGGTGCAACTGCTCGACACCCTGGCCACTGCCCTGAGCCCGCAAACCGCTCTGGCCTGCACCTCTTGCATCGAGACCCAGCACCTCTGCGAACACTCCGAACCGTCCATGACTGCGCCCGCCACCGCGCATGCCAGCGCACTTTCCTCGCCAACCAGGGTCAACTAAGCGGCATAACAACAATGCCCTGGCGAAGATAACCGGCTCCCCGACGAGTGCACACTAAGGTCAAACTTAGTGTATTTTCCGGCGCCTCTAATTATTCGCAAAAAATATTCCGTTTAATTGATATCGGGCAAAATTCCATCCCCACAAACTGATGGCATAGTGCTAGATTCGAAGGCAATCGGAACCGCCGTGCCAGCCCGTAAAATCTGGCTATTCAGTCAGTTATCAGAGTTCGCGACCAATTGTATTTGAAGTGATACCATGCGCGCTGATGAAGTCATGCACCTCACCTGGCGCCCCCAAGACAGAGCACGCCGACTTTCATCGCCGCACCCCAGCGCCGACATTTAAACGTTATTGAAGGCAATTCGACAAAAGCCTCTAGTTTGACCTTTGCAAGGCTTTCAACAGCGATATTTCAGTGGCTTCATTTCCTATGCTCTCAAGCCTCAAGACACTCAAGCGCTGGCGCCCCGGCGCCTCTCTGTTGCGCTGGGCGACCGCCCTGCTGTGCCTGGCCTCGATTGCCGTCAACCTGGCCCTGTACCTGCTTGAGCAACCGTTGCCGGGCGCAGCCCTGGCCCTGCAACTGATCGCCCTGCTGAGCATTGCCTGGCAACTGCGTCAGTGGGCGCGTTCGATTGCCCTGCGCCCGGCGGAACTTGCCGACCGGTTGCTCAAGGTGCAGGAAAGCGAACGCCAGCGCCTGAGCCGCGAACTGCACGATGATATCGGCCAACTGCTGACCGCCGCCAAGCTTCAGGCCGACTGGCTGCAACGTCGTGCCCCGGCTGAGCTGCAGGAGCACTGCAGTACTTTGCGCAGCACCCTGGATGACACCCTGGCCAATGTTCGCGATGTCTCGGCCATCCTCAACCCCCGGCAGTTGGCTAGCCTGGGGCTGGAAGCCAGCCTGCGCGCCCACCTGCTGCGCACCCTGGAGAACACCAATGTGCACTGGAGCCTGGAGTGCCGTCAGCGCCTGGGCGGCATCCCGGAAGACATGGCAATTGCCGCCTTTCGCATCACCCAGGAGGCGGTGACCAACATACTGCGCCATGCCAGGGCCAACAACCTGGTGGTTCGTATCCAGCGCCAGCCCGAAGGCCTGGCACTGTCGATCAGCGATGACGGCCTGGGCTTTCTGCCCGCCAGCAATCCGGCCGACGAAGGCCAACGCGGCATGGCCGGAATGCTCGAGCGTGCCGGCTTGCTCAATGGCACACTGTCAGTCACCAGCCAGCCCGGCCTGGGCACCCAGATCGACGCCCTGTTCCCCTGGCCTCCCCGTACCCTCGAACGCGCCAAGACAAGTAACGCCCCATGACCTGTACATTGTTGTTGGTGGATGACCACTCATTGATCCGCGCAGGTGTTCGCGCACTGGTGTCAGATATACCCGGCTATGCCGTGATCGGCGAAGCCAACGACGGCGGCCAGGTGCCCGAACTGGTCATGCAACTGGACCCGGACATCGTCTTGCTGGATATCTCCATGCGCTGCACCAGCGGCCTGGACGCCTTGAGCCGCTTGCGCGCCCTCGGCTGTCGCAGCAAGGTGTTGATTCTCTCCATGCACACCGATCCGGAGCTGATCATGCAGGCCCTGGAAAGCGGTGCCCACGGCTACCTGCTTAAAGACACCACCGCTACCGAACTTGAGCAGGCGCTGGCCGCGCTGCGTGGCAACGAGCGCTACCTGAGCCCGGCGATCGCCCACACCGTGATCAACCAGGCACTGCTGCGCGCCCAATCAGGCAAGCCGGAAGCAGCCGAAAAGCACAACCTCACCGCCCGCCAACTGGAGATCCTGCGCCTGATCGTGCGCGGCAAATCGACGCGAGAAATCGCCCAGGGCCTGGGCCTGAGCATCAAGACCGTGGAAACCCACCGCTCGCAGATCATGAAACGCCTGCAAATCTACGATGTTGCCGGCCTGGTGCTGTTTGCCGTGCGCGAGCAGATCATCAGCCTGGACGACTGAGCAGCAGTACACCTGGCGCCAGGCGCACACGCAAGGCCGGGGCACAGCACGTGCCCGCCTCCAGCCTGGCGGCCATGACCAATGCCCAGACCCCATTGAGCATCGAGTATCGACGCCTTTTCTGGCGCGCTTTTACTGCATCGCACTTAACGTTTCAGCAGTCATTTGCACACCATTCATACAAATATCATTGAAAGCTTCGCCGCCCAGGCGCATCATTCGACAAATATTTGGCCTTTATGGATGGCGCCAGTGGTAAAAGTCATTTTCTTGACTCATTGCGCAAAAGCCTGCCAGGTTGCCCTGTTTACTTTTGCCGCACTGCCCAGGCAGTGCCCCTGACTCGAGGCTGTGAGATGAGTGTTCTGATCCCTTGCATCATCGCTGGCGGCGCCGGCACCCGCCTGTGGCCGGTATCGCGCGAAACCATGCCCAAGCCGTTCATGCGCCTGCCCGATGGCCAGAGCCTGCTGCAGAAGACCTTCGCCCGCGCCAGTCGGCTGGCCGATGTCGAGCGGGTACTGACAGTGACCAACCGCGAGGTGTTCTTCCGCACCCAAGACGAGTTCCGCCAGTTGAACAAGGCTAACCTGGCCCTGGACTATATCCTTGAACCCTTTGGCCGCAACACCGCTGCCGCCATCGCCGCAGCCGCCCTGCACTGCGCCCGGCTGTATGGTGAGGACGCACAATTGCTGGTGCTGCCGGCCGACCACCTGATCAACGACCTCAGCGCCTTCGACCAGGCTGTCAGCCAGGCCCGTGCGCTGGCCAGCCACGGCTGGCTGACCACATTCGGCCTGCTGCCGACCCGCGCCGAAACCGGATTTGGCTACATCGAAAAGGGCCAGCCACTCGACGCCCATGGCTTCAAGGTCGCACGCTTCGTGGAAAAACCCGATGCCGATACCGCACAGCAGTACCTCGAGGGCGGCCAGCACCTGTGGAATGCCGGGATGTTCTGCATGCGCGTCGATGCCATCCTGCATGAACTGGAACTGCACACCCCGCAACTGCTGGCAGCGGTCAATCGTTGCCTGGCCCAGAGCCCCTGCAAGGAAGGCGCGCGCGAGTGCCAGGTGGAACTGGACCCGGACAGCTTTGCCCAGGTGCCGGACATTTCCATCGACTATGCGGTGATGGAGGTCTCACAACAGGTCGCGGTACTGCCCAGCCAACTGGGCTGGAGCGATATCGGCAGCTGGGAGGCGGTGCGCGAGCTCACGACCGGCGATCACCAGGGCAACCGCTGCACCGGCGAAACCGTGCTGCACGATGTGCGTAACTGCTACATCGACTCACCACGGCGCCTGGTCGGTGCGGTGGGCCTGGATAACCTGATCATCATCGATACCCCCGACGCCCTGCTGATCGCTGACGCAGCCCGCAGCCAGGAGGTCAAGGTGATCGCCCAGCAGCTCAAGCGCCAGGGCCACGATGCCTTCCGCCTGCACCGTACGGTCAACCGCCCCTGGGGCACCTACACCGTGCTCGAGGAAGGCCCACGGTTCAAGATCAAGCGCATCATGGTCCGCCCCGATGCCTCGCTGTCGCTGCAGATGCATCACCACCGCAGCGAGCACTGGATCGTGGTCAGCGGCATGGCTTGCGTGACCAACGGCGAAGAGGAGTTTCTGCTCGACACCAACGAATCGACCTTCATCAAGCCCGGACGGGTGCACCGCCTGACCAACCCCGGGGTGATCGATCTGGTGATGATTGAAGTACAAAGTGGCGAATACCTGGGCGAGGACGACATCGTGCGCTTTACTGATATCTATGGACGCGCCCCGGAGCCAGCCGCAAGCTGATCCCCTTGGCGCGTCCATTTTTATCTGCATGCCGTTACCCGCCTGAACACTGAGGAAAGGGGTCATGCGCATACTCTGGACACTACCCTACCTGCCCTGGCCGACCACCAGCGGCGGTAAAACCCGGCAATACCACCTGCTGCGCAACCTGGCGCAGCGCGGTCATCGCATCACCTTGCTGGTGCAGTCGAAGATCCTCCCCAGCGACGCGGCCCGACAGGCGTTGGAGCCTTTGCTCGAACGCCTGATCGTGCTCCCCAGGCGCCCCTTGCACAGCCCGCTGAACCTGCTGGCGGCGATTTACCCCAGCTACCCGATGCGCGCCAGTATCAATGGCCTGGCGCCGCACCTGCGCCACTGCTTCGAGCAATTGCTGGACGAGCCCTGGGATGTGATCCAGATCGAACACAGCTATAGCTTTCAGCCATTCGAAAAAGCCCTGCAGAGTCGCCGGCTGCCGTTCGTGCTCAGTGAACACAACATCGAATCCGTCAACGGCGCCGCCTGTCACGACCGCTTGCCACTGTGGCTGCGCCCCTTCAATGCCTTCGATCGCTGGCGTTATCGGCGCTGGGAGAACCGTGTGCTCAGCCAGGCCCATGAAGTGGTGGCGGTCAGCCCCACTGACGCCGAGCACATCAGCCAGGTGACCGGTTCTGCGGTGTCGGTGGTGATCAACGGCGTGGACTGCGCGCACTACCAGGACATCCAGCCCTCGCTGCACAGCCAGCGCCTGCTGTTTGTCGGCAACTTCGAGTATGGCGCCAACCTTGAGGCCATCGAATGGGCGCTGGAGGACATTCTGCCGCAAGTCTGGCTGAGCAACCCGGCGGTGCGCCTGGCGGTGGTCGGCCACGCCTTGCCGCCCAGCTGGAAACTGCGCTGGACTGACCCGCGGATCGAATGGATCGGTTACCTGCCTGACCTGCGCGAACTGCAACGCAACTCGGCAATCTTCTTCGCCCCGCTACGCTACGGCGGCGGCTCGAAGATCAAGGTACTGGAAGCCATGGCCGCCGGGCTGCCGGTGGTGACGACGGGCAAAGGTGTGTCCGGCCTGCAAGTGACCCATGGCGAGCACTATCTGGCCAGTGACGATGGCGACCAGCTGGCCCTGATGATTACCCAACTGCTGAACCAGCCCTGGCGCCTGCGCCAGTTGTCGCAAGCGGCCCGGGAGTTTGTCTGCTGCCGGCATGACTGGAGTGTCGCCGCCGCCCAGCTGGAAAGCGTGCATGCACGTCCCAGCCTGCGTGCGCCAAGCAGTGCCACCCTGGTGGACGGCACGCTGCTCAGCCGATCAGCCAAGTAGTTCGCTCAAGGGAATGAACTGGACGATATCGCCTTTGCCCGGGGTCTGGCCCTCACGGACTTCGACCAGCCCCTCGGCCCAGGCAGCACTGCGCAATACACCCGAACTCTGGTTTTTGTAGATCAACGCACTGCCCTGCTCCAGACGCCCGCGCAGGTACTCGCGGCGGCTTCCGGCCTTGGGCCAGTCGAATCCGGCCGGTACCGGGAACTGCAGTGGCGTGACCTCGCTGACGCCCTGGCGGCGCAGCAGGTAAGGCCGGGTCAACAAGCCGAAGGTCACCAGGGTCGAGGCCGGATTGCCAGGCAAGCCGATGACCGGCACGCCTTTGTAATGACCAAAGGTCAGCGGCTTGCCCGGCTTGATCGCCAACTTCCACAACGACAGCTCGCCTTCTTCACGCAGTGCGATGCCCAGGTAATCCGCCTCGCCCACCGAAACGCCACCGGTAGACAGAATCAGATCGACGTCCTGCAACCCGGCCAGGCATTCACGGGTTTTCTCCAGGTCGTCAGCAAGAATGCCTGCATCGATCACTTCGCAGCCCAGGCGTTGCAGCCAGCTGCCAAGCAACCGCCGGTTGCTGTTGTAGATCTGTCCGGGACCGAGGGGCAAGCCGGGCTCGACCAGCTCATCCCCGGTCGACAGCACCGCGACCTTCACCCGCCGCACCACCGTCAGTTCGGCGCAGCCCAGTGACGCGGCCAGGCCCAACTCGATGGGCCCAAGGCGCGTACCGGCGGCCAATACCGCCTCGCCAACCCGGGTCTCCTGGCCTTGCGGGCGAATGTTCTGGCCGACGCGCAGCGGCTCGGTGAAACGCACACGCTGATCGTCCAGCAGCTCGGCGTTTTCCTGCATTTCGACGCAATCGGCCCCCACAGGCAGCGGCGCCCCGGTAAAGATTCGTGCACAGGTGCCCGGCTGCAACGGCTCGGGAGTATGCCCGGCGAATATCCGCTGGCTGACCGGCAACGGCGCGCCAGTCCAGTCGGCCAGGCGCAGGGCGTAGCCGTCCATGGCGCTGTTGGGCCAGGGCGGCAGGTCGAGGCTCGATACCAGCTCGTGGGCCAGCACGCGGCCTTCGGCGGCGGCCAGCGCGACCTGCTCGGTGTCGTTGATTGGCGCGGCTTCGGCCAGCGCGAGCAATTTGGCCAGGGCGTCTTCGACGGGCATCAATGGCGTGTGCATGGGCGTCTCAACCACGGCTTTCGCAGGGCGCAGCCTGCTTGAGGTGGGTGACGAAGTTGCACGGGCGATGACGGGCGTCGAGTTGCTCGGCAAGGATACCGTCCCAACCGGTGCGCACGGCATTGGTCGAGCCCGGCAGGCAGCACACCAGGGTGCCATTGGCCAGGCCGGCCAAGGCGCGGGACTGCACGGTGGAGGTGCCGATATCGGCCAGGGAGATATGGCGAAACAGCTCGCCGAAACCATCGACCTGCTTGTCCAGCAGGCAAGCCACGGCTTCCGGCGTGCTGTCACGCCCGGTGAAGCCGGTACCGCCAGTGATCAGCACCACCTGCACCTGCTCATCGGCGATCCAGGTCGCGACCTGAGCGCGGATCTTGTACAGATCGTCCTTGAGCAGCACCCGCGCAGCGAGGGCGTGGCCGGCCTCGGCCAGGCGGTCGACGAACACCTGGCCGGAGGTGTCGGTTTCCAGGGTGCGGGTATCGCTGACGGTCAGTACGGCAATGTTCAGCGGCACGAAAGGTACATCTGCCTTGGCTTTCATGGGACCTTGAATCCATTGATAGGAACGAATGAGCGGTGTTATATCACAGCCCTGCCCGCCTCGCGCCCGCCACCGGGCCAGGCATTGTGCCCAGTCAATAATGCTGGATTGCCGCTATGCTGCAATCTGCACGGAACTTGCGCAGGCGCCATGCGTCTCAAGAACCATTACGCACCATCCTTTACTGGAGAAACACAATGATTCAACGGACTCTTCCCGCTTTCCTGCTCGCCCTGGGTCTTGGCACCCTGGCCGGCTGCGCTTCGCCAACCGTCATTACCCTGAACGACGGTCGCGAAATCCAGGCGGTCGATACTCCGCAATACGATGAAGACTCGGGCTTCTACGAATTCGAACAGCTGGACGGCAAGCGCACCCGCATCAACAAGGACCAGGTCCGTACCGTCAAGGACCTGTGAGCTGATCGACAAGCCGCTTTCGGGGGCTTGCCGAGGAGAGAATTTTGAGTAATATTTTCTCCATCGGAGTGTAGCGCAGCCAGGTAGCGCGTCTCGTTCGGGACGAGAAGGCCGCAGGTTCGAATCCTGTCTCTCCGACCAGATTACTCAACAAAAAGCCCGCCCTCGTGCGGGCTTTTTCGTGCCCGGCAGACGAGCAGCACTGGCCAGCATTGCACGGCGACGGCGCTACCAGCAGAATGCGCGCCTTTCGAACATTGAGGTTGATTCACATGCGTAAGACTCTTGCCGCCCTGACCCTGGGCCTGCTGTGTGCACAAGGCGCCATGGCCGGCGATGGCCAGACCGCTGTAGGCGGTGGCCTGGGTGGTGTATTGGGTAACGTGGTCGGGCAAAAGCTGGGTGGCAGCACCGGCGCGGCCATTGGTGCCGGTGTCGGTGGTGCAGCGGGCAGCGCCATGGCCGCGAAGAAAGGCAACAAGACCAAGGCAGCCATTGGTGGCGGCCTGGGTTCGGCCGGTGGCTCGCTGGTAGGCGGCAAACTGGGTGGCAGCACCGGCTCGGCGATTGGCGCAGGCTTGGGTGGTGCAGCCGGTGGTGCGCTGGGTAATAACCTGGCGGACAGTCACCGCAAGAAGCGGCACTGATCCAGAACCGGCGATGCTTTTTGAAGGCCTGAAACAAACAACCCCCTGAACAGGGGGTTGTTTGTTTCTACCGTAGCAAATGCTTACAGCGCAGGCTCAGCCTGTACCGCAGCGGCCGCTTCCGGCAGCACCGGAACATACAGCAGGCCCAGACGCGAGCTGCTCCATTCACGGGTCTTGTTGGTCAGCTCAAGGTTGTTGTTGAGCTTCTGGCCATAGGTCGGAACGATTTCCTTCAGCTTGGCCTGCCACTCAGGGGTCTTGATGCGATCCTTGAAGGTCTTTTCCAGCACGGTCAGCATGATCGGCGCAGCGGTCGAGGCACCTGGCGAGGCGCCCAGCAGTGCGGCAATGGTGCCGTCCTGGGCAGCAACGACTTCGGTACCGAACTGCAGGATGCCGCCGTGCTCAGGGTCCTTCTTGATCACCTGGACGCGTTGACCGGCCTGCAGCAGCTTCCAGTCTTCGTTCTTGGCGTTCGGGAAGTACTCGCGCAGGGCCGTCATGCGGTCATCGAAGCTCAGCATCAACTGACCCATCAGGTAGGTGCTCAGGTCGATGTTGTCGATACCGGCGTGGGTCATCGGCATGATGTTGTGGGTAGTCAGCGCCGCGAACATGTCCAGCAGCGAGCCGTTCTTCAGGAACTTGGTCGAGAAGGTGGCAAACGGGCCGAACAGCAGCACTTCCTTGCCGTCGATCACGCGGGTGTCCAGGTGCGGAACCGACATCGGCGGTGCACCGACCGACGCCTTGCCGTACAGCTTGGCCTTGTGACGGGCAACGATGTCCTGGTTGTCGGTCATCAGGAACTGGCCACCGACCGGGAAGCCGGCATAGCCGTCTGCTTCAGGGATGCCCGACTTCTGCAGCAGCTTCAGGGCGCCACCACCGGCACCGATGAAGACGAACTTGGCCTTGATGCTGCTCTCGGCACCCTTGTTGGCCAGGTCAGCGACGACCACAGTCCAGGTGTTGTCGGCATTGCGCACGATGTCGCGCACTTCGTGCTGGACGTGCAGCTTGACGTTGTCGTGCTTGGTCAGCGAGGCGAACAGCTGGCGGGTGATCTCGCCGAAGTTGACGTCGGTACCGATCGGCATGCGGGTGGCGGCGATCTTCTGGTCGGCGGCACGGCCTTCCATCACGATCGGTACCCACTTCTTGATCTGCTCGTGGTCTTCGGAGTACTCCATGCCACGGAACAGCGAGCTGTGCTGCAGGGCTTCATGACGCTTCTTGAGGAACTCGACGTTCTTGTCGCCCCAGACGAAGCTCATGTGCGGCACGTTGTTGATGAACGACTTCGGGTTGCTCAGCACGTTCTGCTCGATCTGGTAGGCCCAGAACTGCTTGGAGATCTCGAACTGCTCGTTGACCCCAACGGCCTTGCTGATATCGATCTTGCCGTCGGCGCCTTCGCTGGTGTAGTTCAGCTCGCAGAAGGCGGAGTGACCGGTACCGGCGTTGTTCCAGGCGTTGGAGCTTTCTTCGGCGACCTTGTCCAGGCGCTCGTAGATGTCGATCGACCAACCGGGTTCCAGCTCATTGAGGTAGGTACCCAGGCTTGCACTCATGATGCCGCCGCCGATCAGCAGCACGTCTACGGTTTTCTCGGGCTCACTGGGCTTGGAGCAACCGATGACACTCAGGCACAGGAGCGTCAGCAGGATTTTTTTCATAGTTCAATCCAATTGAAGTGAAGTAATTGGCAATGACCGCAGGTCCCGTAGTGCACGCCCGGATTCTTGTTGTTGCTCGCGCAGTCCAAGGCTCAGCGTAGCTGGTGCTCAGGCAGTCGGCCGGATGCACAGGCAATGGATGGCGGCTGGGGTTGTTCGATGGATCGGGAACGGTCGTCACGCCAGACACGGGGCAAGGCCGCCGCTGTCAGGGTGGGTCGCCTTAAAGCAGGAAACGGGCCAACTTTCACAAGACCAACGGCTAATAGCTAGGACGAGTCGTCGCACCCCAACTTTAACGGTTTAGCTGGCGACAATCCGCCACATTGCCAGGCTACGGACGCTGGATGTGGCGGATTTCCCCCTTCGCTGCTCAAGCACTCAGGCGTGCGGTGACTTCGCCAAGCTGCCCGGACAGCCCATGCAAATGCTGGCCGGCCTGCTCGGTCTGCTGCACGGCCTGCTGGTTGGTGGTGGCGATGCGGGTGATTTCCACCAGGTTGCGGGAGATATCCTCGGCAACGCTGGTTTGCTCTTCGGCGGCCGTGGCAATCTGCCGGTTCATATCGCGAATGGCCTCCACCGCCACGGTGATGCGCTGCAGCATCTGCCCGGCCTGCTGCACCTGTTCGGCCCCCTCCTCGCTGCGCCGCTGGCCGCTTTCGATGGCCTTGACCGCGTCCACCGCGCCGGACTGCACGGCACTGATGATCTGGTTGATTTCGGCAATGGAGGACGCTGTACGCTGGGCCAGGCTGCGCACTTCATCGGCGACCACGGCAAAGCCGCGCCCGGCCTCCCCGGCCCGCGCCGCCTCAATGGCAGCATTGAGCGCCAACAGGTTGGTCTGCTCGGCAATACCGCGAATCACTTCCAGGACCTTGCCAATGCGCCCGCTATCGGCTTGCAGATGACGAATCACCACGGCGGTGCCGGCGATTTCCTGGTTGACCACGGCAATGGTGTCGATGGTCTGCTGCATCACCTGCTCGCCGGCCTGGGCGCTGTGATCGGCTTCATCGGCGGCACGCGCGGCGTCGGCGGCATGGCGGGCAACTTCCTGGGCGGTCGCGGACATTTCATGCATCGCCGTGGCGACCTGGTCGGTACGCTGGAACTGATCGTCGGTGCCGCGCGCCATGTTGCCGGCAATGCCGCGCAATTCACCGCTGGCGCTTTCCAGCTCACCGGCGTTGCGCTGCAGGCGGCTGAAGGTGTCGGCAAGAAAGTCGCGCAGGGTATTGGCCGCCACTGCCAGCCGCCCCAGCTCATCCCGACGCTCACTGGCGACCCGGGCCTCGAAGCGCCCTTGGCTCAGTTGCGCGACATAGTCGATCAAGCTGCGGATCGGCTCGATCAGGCTGCGGTTGACCAGCCACAGGCTGAACAGGCCGACCAGCACGGCCGAGCCGAACATCACCAGCAGCCCCAGCCAGACGGTGCGCTCAGCCGACTGGCTGATGGCCTGGGCGCGCGCCTGGGCATCAGTGCGCAGTTGCGTGACCAGCGCGCTCATCTGTTCGCTGGCGGCGCGGTCGACGCCTTTAACCGCCTGGTCGCCGACCGCAGGATCAGCACCCGCGGCCAGAAACGCCTGACGCCCTTGTGCGTATGCCTGGCCCAACTGCCGGTGACTGTCCTTGAGCTGCTCGGCGCGGGCCTTGAGCGGCTGCTCGCTGTGCTCGATCAACTGGTCAAGGATGCCTTGCACCTGCTGCTCGCGCGCCAAGAACTGCTGCCAGTACTTGTCCAGCTCGGTGGGCTGCTTGCCGCGCAGCAGCACGTTCTTCCATTCCTGGACCTGAACCTTGAACTGCAGGTTGGCCTCATCGATCAACTGCGACGCCTGCAACGGCCCGTCGATCAATTGCCCATAGCCACGCACGCTGGAGGACAACAATTGAAAACACACCAGGGCGATCAGCAGAATCGCCAGCAGGCTGCCGCCGAGCAAGGCGAGGATTTGTACTCTGAGGGATGTACGCAACATCGGAAGAAGTCCCGAAACAAGGAATGAGGACGCGACGCACGTGGCGTCGACCCGGCAAAGACCTCCCTGTCCTTGTTCTTTGGCCGCTGACGGCAGGCCAAAAAAAAGCTGCCATCGATCGATAGCAGCCAGGTTCAAGCATTACGCAACAGCTGGAGCAGATAGTCTCAAGGCATTGCTACAGAATTGTGACAGTCTGTAGGAGGCCGTCACAAATCCGTCATGGTGTTGAACTGCAACGCCGCCAGCCGCGCATACAAGGGGCTCTCGGCAATCAACTGGCGATGACTGCCGATCGCCACCAACCGGCCCTGGTCGATCACCGCAATGCGATCAGCATGCTGCACCGTGGCCAGGCGATGGGCGATCACCAGGGTGGTGCGCCCGCTCATCAAGGTCGGCAGCGCTTGCTGGATCAGGTGCTCGCTCTGGGCATCGAGGGCGCTGGTGGCTTCATCGAGCAACAGGATCGGTGCATCCATCAGCAACGCCCGGGCAATCGCCAGGCGCTGGCGCTGACCACCCGACAATCCGAGGCCAGCATCCCCCAGATGGGTCTGATAACCCTTGGGCAACTGCAGGATGAATTCATGGGCATGGGCACTGCGGGCCGCGGCCTGGACCTGCTCGACGGTGGCATCGGCCCGCCCGTAGCGGATGTTGTCTTCCACCGTCCCAAAAAACAGCGCCGGGTTTTGCGCCACCAGGGCGAAGTGGCGGCGCAGGTCCTGGGGATCCAGGCGACTGATATCCTGGCCATCGAGCCGGATGCACCCTTGCTGCGGGTCATAAAAACGCAGCAGCAGGTCGAACAGCGTCGACTTGCCCGCCCCCGACGGGCCGACCAGGGCCAGGGTTTCGCCGGGCTCGACCGTCAGGCTCAAGCCATCGATGGCGGGCGGCGTCGGCCGTGACGGATAGGCAAAACCCACGGCCTGCAACTCGACCCGCCCGCTGGCCCGCGCAGCCGTACGCTGCAGGCCTTGCGCCGGCGCAACAATCTCGCTGCGCGCCGCCAGCAGCTCGGCAATCCGCTCGGCCGCCCCTGCGGCACGCTGCAGCTCACCGATCACTTCGCTCAAGGTACCAAAAGCACTGCCGACGATCAGGCTGTAGAACACGAAAGCGGCCAGTTCACCCCCGGAAATGCGCCCGGCGATCACATCCATGCCACCGACCCAGAGCATCACCCCGACCGCGCCAAGCACCAACACGATCACCAAGGTGATCAGCCAGGCGCGCTGGAGGATGCGCTGGCGTGCCACAGCGAAGGCCGCCTCGACCGTCGTGGCGAATCGCTGCTGGTCACTGGCCTGATGGTTGTAGGCCTGCACGGTCTTGATCTGGCCGAGGGTTTCGGCCACGTAACTGCCAACATCGGCCACCCGGTCCTGGCTTTGCCGCGACAGGCTGCGCACCCGCCGGCCGAAGATCAGGATCGGCGCCAGCACCAGCGGCAAGGCCAGCACCACGATACTGGTGAGCTTGGGGTTGGTGACAAACAGCAGGACGATCCCGCCCAGCACCATCAAGGCATTGCGCAGGAACAACGACAGCGACGAGCCGATCACCGACTGCAGCAAGGTGGTATCGGCGGTCAGCCGCGACTGGATTTCCGAGCTGCGGTTGTTTTCGAAAAAGCCCGGGTGCAGGTCGATCAGGTGGTCGAACACCTGCTGGCGGATATCGGCCACGCAACGCTCGCCAATCCAGGACACCAGGTAAAAGCGGCTGAAGGTGCCGATCGCCAGGGCCAGCACCAATAGCAGGAACAGGCCGATGGACTGATTGAGCAGGTGCGGCGAGCGGGTCATGAAGCCCTGGTCGACCAACAGGCGGATGCCCTGGCCCATGGACAGGGTAATCGCCGCGGTGACTATCAGCGCCAGCAAGGCCAGCAGCACCTGCTTGCGGTAAGGACGGATGAAGCGCCACCCCAGGCGCATGGCCTGGCGCTGGCGGGGAGAAAACCGGTTGAGCATGGAGTACGCCGCTTGTCTGCTGTTTGCGCCAGCCTACACCGGACCGCTCGTCCAGCGCCAAGGAACTCCCGGTAATGGCAGGCGTCGGAACCAGAACCTGGGCATATAAGACCCAGGGCGCAGCGGGCTAGACCGTTTCGGTCTAAAGTACCACTGGAGGTTTACTCACCTTTCTGGTGGAGTGGACAGGTCGCACAGTGATAAACGAAAGAGCTGTCACAGGCCGGTCACGAGGCGATTCTAGTCTGAGCTTGCAACCTGATGAGGAGACAGGAAATGAGCTTGCAACAAGGCAATACCCAGGAAAAACCCGTGCCTAACCCGCAGGCATCGGTAGGCGGCACGATCATCGACAAGGATGGTAAAGAAATTATCATCACCGAAGAGATGATCCAGCATGCCTGCGAGGAGCTGGAAAAAAGCCGGGTAGAACTCGCCAAGAAAGACTGACCCACCCGAATTCTTCAACCCGGCGCACGCGCCGGGTTTTTATTGCCCGCGATTCAGACCAGCACTGCGCCCAGGGCGCGGGCCATCTGCGCCAACTGCGGCGCCTGGCCGTGCAAGCGCACGGCCAGACCTTCGATCTCGCGACGCGGCGGGTAGTGTTTGCGCAGGCGGTCGAAGGCGGCCTTCTGCTGAGCCGGGTCGCGGCTCAAACTACGGCGAAAGTCAGCATCGTCGCGGCGCGGGTCGTACACTGCGCGGCACAGGGTGGCCAGGGCCCAGGCCGGATCGGTCTCGGCCTGCAAGGCGATTTCGGCCAGCCACGGCTGCGGTAGCAGGTCGGCCAGTTGCACCCGCTCAGGTTCGCCGCGCCAAGCGCAGAACGCCTGATAGATCTGCGCCGTGCCGCGTTGCTTGCCGTCCAGGCTGTAGCCGGCAATATGCGGGGTGGCAATCACGCAGAGGTCGGCCAGGGCCAGGTCGACCTGGGGCTCACCTTCCCAGACATCAAGCACCGCCTGGATATCATCGCGCTCGCGCAGTAGCTGGCGCAGGGCCTGGTTGTCGACCACCGGGCCACGGCTGGCATTGATCAACCAGGCGCCGGGGCGCAGGCAGGCCAGTTGCTCCTGGCCAAGCAGGTGCCAGGTCGGCAGCTCGCCGCCGCGGGTCAGCGGGGTATGCAGGCTGATCACATCGCACTGTTCAAGCACCTGCTCCAGGCTCACGTAGTCGCCGCCTTCGCGCGCCTGACGCGGCGGATCACACACCAGCACCTGCCAGCCCAGGCCACGCAGCACCTCGACCAGGCGCCCACCGACTTCACCGGCCCCCACCACCCCATAGGTACGCGCAGACAAGCTGGCGCCGTCGAGTTCGGCCAGGGTCAGCAGGCTGCCGAGCACATAATCGACCACCCCACGGGCGTTGCAACCCGGCGCGCTGGACCAGTGAATACCGGCCTCGGCGAAGTAGTCCAGGGCCAGGTGATCGGTGCCGATGGTGCAGGTGCCGACAAACTTCACCTGGCTGCCTTCGAGCAAGGCCCGGTCGACCTGGGTCACCGAACGCACCAGCAGCACGTCGGCGTCCTTCACGCAGGCGGCATCGATAGCGCGCCCGGGATAACGGCGGATCTCGCCGAAGCCGGCAAAGAAGGCATCGAGCAGCGGGATATTCTCGTCAGCAACAATCAGCATGGCGCTCTCCTATCGGGGTGCGCAGTGTAGGCCGATACGGGTGGACTGATCCACAGGCAGGCAAGGTTTCCTGACTGCCGCGTCAAGGCGTAGACTAGCCGGCTTTGCCCATCTTTTATGTGGACGCCTGCCTTGTGACACCGATGACTGCCGATACCCCAACCCCTGCCCTGTCGCGTCCGGCGCGGGTCCGCACCGAGCTGCGCGGCCTGCTGATGCTGGCCACGCCAATCATCATTGCCCAGCTGGCGACCACCGCCATGGGCTTTGTCGATGCGGTGATGGCTGGCCGGGTCAGCCCGCGCGACCTGGCAGCCGTGGCCCTGGGCAACTCGATCTGGATCCCGGTGTACCTGCTGATGACCGGCACCCTGCTGGCGACCACGCCCAAGGTTGCCCAGCGCTATGGTGCCGGCCAGCATGCCGAGATCGGCCCGCTGGTGCGTCAGGCGTTGTGGCTGGCGCTGAGCGTTGGCCTGATTGCCAGCGGCCTGTTGCTCAGCGCCGAACCGATCCTGCAGGTGATGAAAGTCGACCCGCAACTGGTGGCGCCGAGCATGGGCTATTTGCAAGGCATTGCCTTCGGCTTCCCCGGCGTCGCCCTTTATTACGTGCTGCGCTGCTATAGCGATGCCCTGGGCCGGACCCGGCCAAGCATGGTCATCGGCCTGTCCGGCCTGCTGCTGAACATTCCACTGAACTATGTGCTGATCTACGGCCATCTGGGCCTGCCGGCCCTGGGCGGCGTCGGTTGCGGCTGGGCCAGTGGCATTGTCATGTGGTTCATGGCCCTGAGCATGGCCGCCTGGACCCGCTGGGCCCCGGCCTATGCCCAAAGCCGGGTGCTGGTGCGCTGCGACAAGCCGCAGTGGCCGGTGATCAAGCGCCTGATCGGCGTCGGTCTGCCGATCGGTATCGCAGTATTCGCCGAGTCGAGCATCTTCGCGGTGATTGCCTTGCTGATCGGCAGCCTCGGCCCGACCGTGGTCGCCGGGCACCAGATTGCCCTGAACATCAGCTCGCTGCTGTTCATGATTCCGTATTCACTGGGGATGGCGGTGACCGTGCGGGTTGGCCAGGCGGTTGGCGCCGGGTTGCCACGCCAGGCGCGCTTCGCCGCCCTGGTCGGCCTGGGCGCGGCGCTGGTGTTCGCCTGCTTCTCGGCCAGCTTGATCCTGCTGATGCGCGAGCCGATCGCCTCGATCTACACCCCGGATACGGCAGTGATCCAGATTGCCGCGATGCTCATCGTGTATGCCGCGCTGTATCAGTTCTCCGATGCCATCCAGGTGATCGCCGCCGGTGCCCTGCGCGGCTACCAGGACACCCGGGTGACCATGATCCTGACCCTGTTCGCCTACTGGGGCATTGGCTTGCCGGTGGGTTATGTATTGGGCCTGACCGACCTGTTCGGCCCGGCCAGCGGCCCCAACGGCCTGTGGGAAGGCCTGATTGCCGGGCTCACCTGCGCGGCGCTGATGCTGGCGATTCGATTGGCGCGCAGCAGCGCCAAGCACATTCGCCGGGCTGAAAAGCGTTAGTCGAGCTTCTTGCGGATCCAGTACAGGTAGGTGCCCGCGTCTTCCTGCTGCTGGACCAGTTCGTGGTCCAGGAACACACAGAACTTGGGGATATCGCGACGGGTCGAGGGATCGGTGGCGATCACCTTGAGCAGGCCACCGGCGGCCAGGTCGCGGATGTGCTGGTGCAGCATCATCACCGGCTCCGGGCAGTTGAGGCCGGTGGCGTCGAGGATGGCATCTGGGGTCAGGTCAGTCATGTAGAACTCCGGAAACAATCAGCTATTATCGCTCATGCACACGGCAGGGTCATCTTCGCTGGGCTGATCGCCGGCAACGCCGGCTCCCACAGGTTTTGCAGCCACCCTTGCCAGCGATGGCCTCACCGCGGTTTCAGATCCAGGCGGCGCAAGTGGCAGGTCACTTCTTCGCGGTCGTGATACAGCTGCTTGCAGCCAATCGACACCTTGACCTTGCGCGCCTTGAAGCCTTCCTCGATGCGTTCGAGCAAGCGCCGCACTTCGGCATAGCGCTGCTTCATCGGCAACTTGAGGTTGACCACCGCCTCCCGGCACAGGCCTTCACCCAGCCAGGTTTCCAGCAAGGCAGCACTGCGCGCCGGCTTCTCGACGATATCGCAGACCATCCAGTCCACGGTTTGCTTGGGCTTGTAGGTAAAGCCGTCGGCCATCAGGTGCTGGACCAGGCCGGTGTCCATCAGGCTTTCGGCCATGGGACCGTTGTCGATGGCGGTCACCAGCATGCCGCGCTTGACCAGTTGATAGGTCCAGCCACCCGGCGCCGCGCCGAGGTCGACCCCGGTCATGTCATCGGACAGCCGTGCATCCCACTGGTCGCGCGGGATGAAGTGGTGCCAGGCCTCTTCCAGCTTCAGGGTCGAACGGCTCGGTGCTTCGCGGGGGAATTTCAGGCGCGGAATGCCCATCGGCCACATCGCCGAGTTGTCCGCCGCCGCCAGGCCGACAAACACCCGCCGGCCGCTGACGAAGGTCAGTAGCAAACGTGGCTTGTGTGCATCCTCAACCAGGCGCCCCGCCTTGCTCAGGGCTTTGCGCAGCGGCACTTCGAACTTGCGGCAAAAGGTCGAAAGCTCTTTGCCGTCGTTGGTGT
>NZ_JH650766.1:158706-167606 GCF_000259195.1 Pseudomonas donghuensis | reverse complement strand
TCCCACCCCCCCCAGCCACAGGCTGCCGCACTGCGGATAATCAGCCAGGGCGTCGAGCAGTACGCTGATGCGATCGGTTTCCGGCAGCTCGATGAACGCGCCGCGGGCCCATTGCCGGGGGAAGATCAGCTGGGCAAAACGCAGCTCGCGCATCATTTGCTCGGCACCTTCGGCGTCGTTGCAGATGAACTCGGCGCAGGCGCTCTGCGGCTTGGCCTTGGCGTAGCCGGCGACGTTCAGGCGCGCGGCGTGCTCGGCGATTTCGGCACAGACTTCACTTTCGAAACCGGGCCGGCAATGCATAAACAGGGTATTCATCTTCACTCCAGGACGGATGGCGCCCAATCACGCCAACCCTGACCGGGCGCAATACGCAGCGCCGGTAAATCGGCGAATGATAAAGGAAGTTCGGAACCTGCGACACTTCCTGCCGGTCCAGTACATGGTCAGGTCCGCCAAACAGGGCTAACCTGACCGTTCAGCCAGGTCCGTGCCGTGCGGACCGTCACAGAGGCGGTGAACCGGCGACAGCAGGGAAGATTGCCGTTCACCGGCGCAGAAGGAGTTGGTAATGCCCTCGCTCGATAGCCTGAAAACCCTCAAGACCCTGACGGTCGATGATCGTCTCTACCACTATTACAGCCTGCCCGACGCCGCTCGCACCCTCGGCGATCTGCAGCGCCTGCCGATGTCGCTGAAAGTGCTGCTGGAAAACCTGCTGCGCTGGGAAGACGGCAAGACCGTCACCAGCGGCGACCTTTCGGCGCTGGCCAACTGGCTCAAGGAGCGGCGCTCCGACCGCGAAATCCAGTACCGCCCGGCACGGGTGCTGATGCAGGACTTCACTGGCGTTCCGGCGGTGGTCGACTTGGCGGCCATGCGCGCGGCCATGGCCAAGGCCGGCGGCGACCCACAGCGGATCAACCCGTTGTCGCCGGTCGACCTGGTCATCGACCACTCGGTGATGGTCGACCGCTACGCCAGCCCGCAGGCTTTTGCCCAGAACGTCGACATCGAAATGCAGCGCAACGGTGAACGCTATGCCTTCCTGCGCTGGGGCCAGAACGCCTTCGACAACTTCAGCGTGGTGCCGCCGGGCACCGGCATCTGCCACCAGGTCAACCTTGAGTACCTGGGCCGCACCGTCTGGACCCGTGAAGAGGACGGGCGCACCTACGCCTTCCCCGACACCCTGGTCGGCACCGATTCGCACACCACCATGATCAACGGCCTGGGCGTGCTGGGCTGGGGCGTGGGCGGTATCGAGGCCGAGGCGGCGATGCTCGGCCAGCCAGTGTCGATGCTGATCCCGGAAGTGATCGGCTTCAAGCTGACCGGCAAGCTGCGTGAAGGCATCACCGCCACCGACCTGGTGCTGACCGTCACGCAGATGCTGCGCAAGAAAGGCGTGGTCGGCAAATTCGTCGAGTTCTACGGCGATGGCCTGGCCGACCTGCCCCTGGCGGACCGCGCCACCATCGCCAACATGGCGCCGGAGTACGGCGCTACCTGCGGCTTCTTCCCGGTCGACCAGATTACCCTCGACTACCTGCGCCTGTCGGGCCGCCCTGAAGCCACGGTGAAACTGGTCGAGGCCTACTGCAAGGCCCAGGGCCTGTGGCGCCTGCCCGGCCAGGAGCCGGTATTCACCGACGCCCTGGCCCTGGACATGAATGAAGTCGAAGCGAGCCTGGCCGGGCCCAAGCGCCCGCAAGACCGCGTGGCCCTGAGCAATGTCAGTCAGGCCTTCGATGACTTCATCGGCCTGCAACTCAAGCCGTCGAGCAAGGAAGAAGGCCGCCTGGAAAGCGAGGGCGGTGGCGGCGTGGCGGTGGGCAATGCCGACCAGGCCGGCGAAGTCAGCTATGAGCATCAAGGCCAGCAACACCTGCTCAGAAACGGCGCGGTAGTGATCGCTGCGATCACCTCCTGCACCAACACCTCCAACCCCAGCGTGATGATGGCCGCAGGCCTGGTGGCGAAAAAAGCGATCGAGAAAGGCCTGCAGCGCAAACCCTGGGTCAAGAGCTCGCTGGCCCCCGGCTCCAAAGTGGTGACCGACTACTACAAGGCCGCCGGCCTGACCCAGTACCTCGATGCCCTGGGCTTCGACCTGGTCGGTTATGGCTGCACCACCTGCATCGGCAACTCCGGCCCGCTGGACGAAGCCATCGAGAGAGCCATCACCAGCGCCGACCTCACCGTCGCCTCGGTGCTCTCGGGCAACCGCAACTTCGAGGGCCGCGTGCACCCGCTGGTGAAAACCAACTGGCTGGCCTCGCCGCCGCTGGTGGTCGCCTACGCCCTGGCCGGCACCGTGCGCATCGATATCAGCCGTGACCCACTGGGCATCGACAAGGATGGCCAACCGGTGTACCTGCGCGACATCTGGCCAAGCCAGCGGGAAATCGCCGATGCCGTGGCCAGCGTCGATACCGCGATGTTCCACAAGGAGTATGCCGAGGTGTTCGCCGGCGACGCCCAGTGGCAAGCCATTGAGGTGCCGCAGGCGGCCACCTATGTATGGCAGGACGATTCCACCTACATCCAGCATCCACCGTTTTTCGATGCCATTACCGGGCCGCTGCCGGTGATCGAGGATATCCACGGCGCCCGGGTGCTGGCCCTGCTCGGCGACTCGGTGACCACCGACCACATCTCCCCGGCCGGCAACATCAAGGCCGACAGCCCGGCCGGACACTACCTGCGCGACAAGGGCGTAGAGCCCCGCGACTTCAACTCCTACGGCTCACGGCGTGGCAACCATGAAGTGATGATGCGCGGCACCTTCGCCAATATCCGCATCCGCAACGAAATGCTCGGCGGAGAAGAAGGTGGCAACACCCTGTACGTGCCCACTGGCGAGAAGCTGGCGATCTATGACGCGGCCATGCGCTACCAAGCCGATGGCACGCCCCTGGTGGTGATTGCCGGGCAGGAGTACGGCACCGGCTCCAGCCGCGACTGGGCCGCCAAGGGCACCAACCTGCTGGGGGTCAAGGCGGTGCTGGCCGAGAGCTTCGAACGTATTCACCGCTCCAACCTGGTGGGCATGGGCGTGCTGCCACTGCAGTTCAAGCCCGGGCAGAACCGCAAGAGCCTGGCGCTGGATGGCCGCGAGCGTATCGACATACTCGGCCTGAGCCATGCCCAGGTGCAACCGCACATGACCCTGAACCTGAAGATCAGCCGCGAGGATGGTCGCCAGGAACAGATCGAAGTGCTGTGCCGGATCGACACCCTCAACGAAGTGGAGTACTTCAAGGCCGGCGGCATCCTTCACTATGTGCTGCGGCAATTGATCGCAGCCTGAAGTCAGGGCCCGGTCCTTGGTGACCGGGCCTTTGCCCTGTGCCGCAGAACACGTAGGATAAGCAGTAATGGCCAAAGGATGGCCGAAAGGCGTGTCCTCGACCGCAGTAACGCAGTCGAAGGATTCACGTTTTGCTTTTCAAAGGATGTCTCATGCTTGCTCCGCAATGGATCGGCCTGGCGCTGCTCGGCCTCGGTTATATCTTCGCCCTGTTCAAGGGCAACCTCGGCCTGCTGGCCCTGCCCACCCTGATTGCCCTGCTGTGCGCCGGCCTGCTGGTGCGTCGTGCCAGCCTCTGGCAGAAACTGGTCGGCCATGCCCTGTTCGTGATGCTGGCCATCGCCCTGGCCCTGCATATGCTGCCGGGCTTCAGCGGCGCCAAGGTCATCGACAAGGTGCGCTTTAGCAGCGACGCCCTGCCCTTTTCCATGTACCTGAACCTCGACAAGCCGCTGATTGGCTTCTGGCTGCTCCTGGCCTGCCCTTGGGTGCTGGCACTGAAGAACAAGCGCCCATTGGCCAGCCTCGCCCTGACCTTACCCGTGGTTGTCGCGGTGTGCCTGGGCGGTGCCTGGCTGTTGGGGATGGTCGCCTGGGCGCCAAAGTGGCCAGAGCAAGGCTGGGTCTGGGCAATGAACAACCTGCTGCTGGTGTGCCTGACTGAAGAGCTGCTGTTCCGGGGCTATATCCAGGGCGGTCTGCAACGGCTGCTAAAGAACCAGAACCTGGCCCTGCCATTGGCCGCCACACTGTTCGGCCTGGCCCACCTGGGTGGCGGCTGGCAATGGGTGTTGCTGGCTGGCCTGGCGGGTATCGGCTATGGCCTGGCTTACCGTTATGGCGGCCTTTTCGCTGCGGTTCTGTGCCATTTCGGCCTGAACCTGGCGCATTTTGCCGGTTTCAGCTACCCGATGCTGATGCCGTCGTGAACAGGCGGTCATTAGCTGACTTTTGTGTCAAAACCATGAAAGAATGCAGCTAATTTGTTGAACTTTGCACGAATGTCTTAGCGCAGGTCAGATCAGGACTCCTTGATCAAAATCAAACCCTGCAAATATTCATTCAACAAAACCCCCGGCGTGCCGATACCTTTCGAAAGCCTTGCGGATTGAACAGCTAATGCGTAACAACCAGCCGATTACCCAGCGCGAACGGACTTTCCCAGCTCAGCAACGGTTGATTTCGACCACTGATGCCAAGGGCGTGATCACTTACTGCAACGACGCTTTCGTCGAGATCAGCGGTTTCTCCCGCGAGGAGCTGATGCGCGCGCCGCACAACCTGGTGCGCCACCCGGATGTGCCACCCGCAGTGTTTGCGCATATGTGGACCACGCTCAAGCAAGGCCTGCCCTGGATGGGCATCGTCAAGAACCGCTGCAAGTCGGGTGACCATTACTGGGTCAACGCCTATGTCACGCCGGTGTTCGAGAACAATCAGGTGGTGGGTTTCGAGTCGGTGCGGGTCAAGCCCACCGCCGAACAGGTACGCCGCGCCGAGGCCTTGTACCAGCGCATCAACCAGGGCAAACCGGCGATTCCGCGTCGCGACAAGTGGCTGCCGGTGGTACAGGACTGGCTGCCGTTCATTCTGGTCAGCCAGGTCGGCTTTTTGATCGGCAACTGGCTGGGCCACTCCTGGGGCTTCGCCCTGGCCGCCGGCCTCTCGGTACCGCTCGGCCTGCTCGGCCTGAGCTGGCAGCAACGCGGCCTCAAGCGCCTGCTGCGCCTGGCCGAACAGACCACCTCCGACCCGCTGATCGCGCAGATGTACACCGACAGCCGCGGCGTGCAGGCGCGCCTGGAAATGGCCATGCTCAGCCAGGACGCACGGATGAAAACCTGCCTGACCCGCCTGCAGGACACCGCCGAACACCTTAACGAGCAAGCGCGCCAGTCCGACACCCTGGCCCACAACAGCTCCTCGGGCCTGGAACGCCAGCGGGTCGAGACCGAGCAGGTCGCCGCCGCCGTCAACCAGATGGCCGCCACCACCCAGGAAGTGGCCAACCATGTCCAGCGCACGGCCGATGCCACCCAGGAAGCCAATCGCCTGACCGGCCGTGGCCGCGACATCGCCGGGGAAACCCGCGAAGCCATCCAGCGCCTGTCGGCTGCCGTTGGCGAAACCGGCCTGACCGTCACGCAGCTGGCCCGCGACAGCGACGAGATCGGTGGCGTGGTCGATGTGATCAAGGGCATTGCCGACCAGACCAACCTGCTGGCCCTGAACGCCGCCATCGAAGCGGCCCGTGCCGGCGAGATGGGGCGCGGTTTTGCCGTGGTCGCTGACGAGGTGCGTCAACTGGCACAACGCACCGCCGAGTCCACCGGGCAGATCCACGGCCTGATCGCCAAGCTGCAACAGACCGCCAACAGCGCCGTGCAGACCATGGAAAGCGGTCATCGCCAGGCTGAAGAAGGCGTTGCACGGGTGATGGAAGCCGACCAGGCATTGGTGGGTATCAGTGAAGCGGTGGCCAACATTACCGACATGGCCACGCAGATTGCTGCCGCCACCGAAGAGCAGACTGCGGTTGCCGACGAAATCAGCCGCAACATCAGCACCATCGCCCAACTGGCCGACCAGACCTCGGAACAGGCCCAGCATTCGGCACTGCTCAGCGAAGAGCTGACCCGTACCGCGACCACCCAGTACTCGCTGGTGGAGCGTTTCAACCGCTAAGCCCTTCCGCGCATCGCCTTTGGCGGTGCGCGGCTTCGCGCCTTACCAGTCGAGCGTCAGCCGGCTTTCGAAGTAACGCTCTGCACCGTTCAGCGGGTCCTTGAAGCGCAGGCTGTGGGCCAACAGCTTCAATGGTCTGCTGTAGTCGTCCGGCCCCTGAACGATGTCCGGATAGAACGGATCATTGCAGATACTCGCGCCCAGCGCGGTCATGTGCACGCGCAACTGGTGGGTCTTGCCGGTCACCGGCGACAGCCCGTAGCGCCACAGTTCGCCGTTTTTCTCCAGCACGTCGGCCAGGGTTTCGCTGTTGCTCAGCCCGTCCACCTCCTGCATGCGAAAGAACGGCTCGCCATTGACCAGGCGGCTCTTGTGCACCAACGGGAACGCACGCTCGGGCAAGGCGCGGGCGATGGCCTGGTAGCGCTTGTCGATCTGCCGGTTGGGGAACAGCGACTGATAGGCCGAACGGCTCTGCGGGTTGGCCGAAAACAGCACCAGCCCGGCGGTATGCCGGTCGATGCGGTGCAAGGGCACCAGATTGGGGTTGTCGAGACGACGGATCAGCCGGCGCAACAAGGTCTGCTCGACATACTCGCCAGTCGGGGTGACCGGCAAAAAATGCGGTTTGTCCGCCACCACCAGGTGCTCATCGATGTGCAGGATGGCCTCTTCGACCGGAATCGGCTTCTCGTTCGGCACTTCGCGAAAATAATGGATGCGCAGGCCCGGACGGTAGACAAGCGAGGCGCTGATCGGCGCCCCCTGAGCATCCAGCACCCGGCCGCGGGCGATGCGATCGAGCCACTGCTCGCGGCCAATGGCCTTGAAGTGCTCGCTCAAGCAATCGAGTACCGTCGCCCAGTTGCCAGGCGGCAGGCACACGGTGCTGGCTTGATGCTGAGCCGGATCGAAGGGGGGCGTGGCCATGGGAACACTCGAGACAGGTGGACCGGCCATTATCCCCCATGCCCGCCCGCTCAGCCAGCTTCGGCGGCTGCAGCCTCGGTGTACTCCTTGAGCCAGCGCAGCACCTCGACCGCCTCCCAACGGCTGGGATCGTAGAGGGCGTACAGCAGGCCCTGATAACCGACCACATCCAGTGGCCGATGATAGCCAGCACGCTGGAACAAGGCTTCGATCTCGGCGAAGCACGTATTGAAGTGCACTTTGTTGAACGGCGTTTTGCCTTCCAGCACCAGGCCGTCAAGGCGCAACTCGAGCACCGCTTCACTCACGACCTCGACAGCCATGCGATTGACGGAATATTTCAGTTGTTCGACATTGACCATTGATCCGGACCCTCGACGCAAGCGCCACCCCTACACTGTATTTATATACAGCATATTCAGAGATGTCGCCGGCGTCAATCAGACAGCCGCTGTCAGACCAGGCCTGGCAGATAACCACTGTCGTAGCGAATGGTCAGCACCTGACGGCGCGGCACATTGGCGCTTAGGCCAAAGTGCACCCACTGGCCGAACTCCAGGATCAACTGATCGAACACCAGGTCACTGTCCATTACCCGCATGGCCAGCTCGCGGGGCGACAACCCGGCAGCGTTGATATCCGCCGCCAGGCCTTGAGTATGAACACTGCCGGCTGAGCCACCGATCGCCTGGTTCAGCGCTTGCGAGCGAAAGCCGCTGCTGACCAGGATCGGCCGCCCGATCAGGCTGCGAATCTCTTCGAGCCCGGCGCTGAGCCGTTGCAGGTTGCTGATGATCTGCTCATTGGGGGTATTGTCGATACCGCGACGTGCGGCGGTTTCCGAGACGGTCATCTCGGCGAGCGTGAAATGCGGGGAAAGCAGCATGGGACCATTCCTTGGCGTTTTGAATTCGCCAAGGATTGTCCCCGCACCGCTCAATCAACGCACGACAGGAAGCGGCTCCCCGCCCATGACTGCTTTACTTCAGAAAGGTCACGACTTGTTCGGCGTCAAACGGCCAGTTCAGCTCCGCCCCGGAATCACATCGGCGCAGCACAGGGATACGCAGACCATAGGCTTCGAACATGCCCTCATGGTCGGCAATATCAACCAACTCGACCAGCAGCCCATGCTCGACAAACGGCATCAGCAGCGCCTCGGCCACTTCACACAGGTGACACCCCAGGGTGCCGAACAATTGGCATTCAGGAGGCATTTATGGGTACCAGCATCTGTAGGAACGGATCATTATTCTAGGTCTGCATTCGGGGCCAGTCGAGCGCCGCCCTTGAAGTCGGCGAACGGCATTGAAGTGCTGATGCACATCAATGGCCAAATGGCGCAAGTCGTTCAGACTTAATGGTTTTTTCGCTGTTTTCGCAAGGGAGTGTTTTGTGTTTGCCAACCTGTTGATCATCCTGGCCTCATCGCTGGTCGTCATCGCTATCTTCCGGCGCCTGAAGTTGCCGCCGGTACTCGGCTATTTGTGCGTCGGCCTGTTCGTTGGCCCTACCGCCCTGGACTGGGTCAATGAAAGTGAGGAGCTGCCGGACCTGGCTGAAATGGGTGTGGTGTTTCTGCTGTTTTCCTTAGGGCTTGAGTTTTCCCTGTCGAAGATGCTTGCCTTGCGCCAGGTGGTGTTTGGCCTGGGTAGCCTGCAGGTGATCTGCACCAGCATCCTGCTTGCCGGGCTGCTGGCCCTGCTGGGCATGCCGAGCAACGCGGCATTGCTGTTAGGCGCAGGTCTTGCGCTCTCGTCCACGGCAATCGTCAGCAAGGAGCTGACCAGCCTCGGCGAGATTTTCAGCAGCCACGGCCAGAACGCCATCGGCGTGCTGCTGTTCCAGGATGTGGTGGCGGTGTTGCTGCTGACCCTGGTCCCGGTGTTTGCCGGCCAGAGCGGCCAGGCTTGGTATTGGGCCTTGCCCTTGACCCTGGGCAAGACCGTCATCCTCTTCGTCGGCCTGCTGC
>NZ_JH650766.1:136816-158696 GCF_000259195.1 Pseudomonas donghuensis | reverse complement strand
GCCCTGCTGCGGCCCAGCCGCTGGCTGCTGCCGCGCCTGTTCCATGAAGTGGCCAGCTCGCATTCGGCGGAATTGTTCGTGCTTCTGGCCTTGGTGATCGTGCTGCTGACGGCATGGCTGACTCATTTGCTGGGGCTGTCCCCGGCCCTGGGGGCCTTCCTCGCCGGCATGCTGCTGGGCGAAAGCAATTACCGTCATCAGATCGAAGCGGACATCCGCCCGTTCCGCGACATCCTGCTGGGGCTGTTTTTCGTCAGTATCGGCATGCTTATCGACCTGCAACTGTTTGCCAGCCATGGCCTGCAGATCCTCGGCCTGACCCTGGCACTGCTGCTGGTCAAGGGCTGCATCGTCGCCGCCCTGGTGCGGGTGCGCGGCAGCGACGCTGAAACCGCCTGGCGCAGCGGCCTGGCCCTGGCCCAGGGGGGCGAGTTCTGTTTCGCCCTGATGGCGCAGATGCAACAGACCCAGCTGCTGCCCGAGGAGCTGGGGCACCTGCTGCTGGCCGCGACCTTCTGCTCGATGCTGGTCACCCCCCTGCTGCTCCGGGCCGCCCCCGGCATTGCCGCGCGCCTGCATCGCAAGCCCAACCAGGAAGTTCAACTGGAAGAAATCGAAGCCCAGAGCGCCTCGATGAACGGCCATGTGCTGATTTGCGGCTACGGCCGGGTTGGCCAGTCGATCGGGCGCTTCCTGCGCCGCGAGGACATTCCCTTCATCGCGCTGGATGACGACCCGGTGCGGGTTCAGGAAGCCGCCGCCGGGGAAAGTTGCGTGCACTACGGCGACTCGCGCCGTGGCGAATTGCTCACGGCCATCGGCCTTGAGCGGGCGCGGCTACTGGTGATAGCCGTGGACAAGACCGACATCGCCCTGAGCGTGCTCAAGGCCGCCCGTGCGCGTCACGCCCAGGTGCAGATCCTGGTACGCACCCGCGACGACAGCCAGCGCGACGAGCTGCGCGCGGCCGGTGCCACGGCGGTGGTCCCGGAACTGCTGGAATCGAGCCTGATGCTGGCCTCCCATGCCCTGGTGATGCTCGGCCTGCCGCAAGATCAGGTACAGCACCGGGTGGATGAGGTGCGCAAGACCCGCTACCGCCTGCTGCATGCCTTCTACCATGGCGCCCAGACCAGCCCGGTCGACAGTGAAGGCCTGCCCAAGGCCATGATGCACGCGGTCAACCTCGGCGCCGAAGCCTTCGCTTGTGGCCGTACCTTGAGCGAGCTGGGCCTTGAACAACTGGGCGTCGAGCTGCAGGCGGTCCAGCGCCAGGGCGAGGAGCTGCAAGTGGATACCGGCACCTGCCTGCACGCCGGTGATGCGGTGCTGGTCAGCGGCCCGTTGAGCGCCGTGGAAGCCTGCCAAGCACGCTTGCTCGCCGGGCGCTGAACGATTCAGTCCTGACTGGTGGCGCCGATCTTGTGAATCGACAGGTCGGCGCCGTAATACTCTTGCTCCTGACCCAGGCGCAGACCGAGCAACAGTTTGATCCCCCCGTACACGGCAAAGCCGCCGATCAGGGCCACCAGAACTCCGGCCAAACTGCCGAGCAACTGGCTGACCAGGCTGACCCCGCCCAGCCCGCCCAAGGCACTCTGACCGAAGATCCCGCAGGCAATTGCGCCCCATACCCCGCACAAGCCATGCAACGGCCACACGCCCAGCACGTCATCGATCTTCCAGGTGTTCTGCGCGGCGATAAAGCAGCCGACAAACAAGGCGCCGGCAATCGCCCCGGTAGCCAGCGCGCCCACCGGGTGCATCAGGTCGGAACCTGCGCACACCGCCACCAACCCGGCCAACGGGCCGTTGTGCAGGAAGCCCGGGTCATTGCGCCCTACCACCAAGGCCGCCACCGTTCCGCCAACCATGGCCATCAACGAGTTGACCGCCACCAGGCCGCTGACCCCTTGCAGGGTTTGTGCGCTCATGACGTTAAAACCGAACCAGCCGACGATCAGGATCCACGAACCCAGCGCCAGGAAAGGAATGTTCGACGGCGCAAACGCCACCAGCTTGCCGTCGCGATAACGGCCGTTGCGCGGCCCCAGCAGCAATACCGCCGCCAGTGCCAGCCAGCCCCCCATGGCATGCACCACGACAGAGCCGGCAAAATCATGGAAGCCTGCACCAAAACGTGCCGCCAGCCAGGCCTGCAGGCCAAAGTTGCCATTCCAGACGATGCCTTCGAAGAATGGGTAGACAAAGGCCACGATCAACACCGTGGCGCACAGTTGCGGGGCAAAGCGTGCCCGTTCGGCGATACCGCCGGAAATGATCGCCGGAATCGCCGCGGCAAAGGTCAGCAGGAAAAAGAACTTCACCAGGCTGTACCCATGCGCCTGGCTCAACACCTGCGCCGGCTGCAGAAAGCTGACGCCGTAGGAAATCCAGTAGCCGATGAAAAAGTACGCCAGGGTCGAGACGGCAAAATCGCTGAGAATCTTCGACAGGGCGTTGACCTGGTTCTTGTGCCGCACAGTGCCCACCTCAAGGAAAGCGAAACCTGCGTGCATGGCCAGGACCATCACCGCACCGAGCAAAATGAACAGCGTGTTGGAGCCGTGGACCAGGGTGTCCACTGCGCTTTGCAAATTTTCCATGGAGTAGGCAGGCCTGCAAAAAAGCACCAAGACAGCTCAGATACACCCCTTCGTGCACCAACCTGGATCGTTGTCACGGCCACCTCCCTGGCCAATCCGGGTGATACGGGAGTTTTTCCTTGGGTTTGTCGTGGATTGGGTTAAGGTTTACAGGTCCGGTGTTTGTCCACGCCCACAAGCGGCGCAGGCACCGGCCCCGGCGCACCACGGCAAAGCAAAAGCTGTACCAGTGAATTGCACTTGAACCTTCGCCCGCGCCCACGACTCGAAATAGCCATACACACTGTTAGGGAGAGCCCCATGGCCAGCAAATCGGCAAAGACTGCTCAAGAAATACTGATGGCTGACTTCCAGGCCCTGGTACGCGATACCGAGAAGCTGCTGGAACACACGGCAACCCTGGCTGGCGATCAGGCCGATGAACTGCGCGAACAGATCCACGACAGCCTGCTGCGCGCCCGGGAAACCCTGCAACTGACCCAGGACTCGGTACGCGAACAAGGCCAGGCGGCCCTGAGCGCCACTGAAGATTACGTGCAGAGCAATCCCTGGCAGTCGATCGGCATCGCCGCCGGTGTCGGCTTCCTGATTGGCTTGCTGGCCACCCCCCGCTGAGGACCGAGCATGGAAAGCGAACCACTGGCCGGCGCCGGCCCCTCCAGCAAGCGCCTCGGTGCGGCGGTACTGGGCCTGTTGCACGGCCATGTCGAACTGTTTGGCATCGAATTGCAGGAGCAGAAGGCCCGGACCCTGAGCCTGCTGCTGTTGGCCGGGCTGGCCCTGGTATTTGCCCTGCTGTTGCTGACCGCCCTCTCCGGCCTGGTGCTGGTGATGCTCTGGGACAGTTATCGTCTGGCGGGCATCGTTGGCCTGTGCGTGTTCTATGGGCTGGCGGCGCTGTTTTGCGGCCTGCGCCTGAAGGCTGCGATGTTCGATGAATCGTCGCCGTTCAGCTCGACCCTCGAAGAACTTGCCAAGGACCGGGAGCGCCTGTTGCCATGAGCCTGCCTGAACTACCGCAGTCCGCCAACCGCCGAGAGCTGCGCAAGGCCCTGGTGCGCCTGCGCCTGGAGATGCACCGCCAGGAGATTCGCCATGAGTCCGGGCAACTGCTCAACCCCCTGACCCGCCTGCGCGCCATGGGCGACTCGCTGCAAGGCGGCCTGGGCATCAAGCACGCGCCGTTGTGGGGCATTGGTGCCGTGGTGCTGCTGGGTTTCCTGACCGGCAAAGGCGCCCGCAGCGGTAGCGTCAGCCGCTTGGTGAAATTGGCCACCAGCTTGATCCCGTTGTTGAAGCTGGCCATGCAAGGCGCTGGTAGCAAGCGGTAAGTGCCGCCAGCACGACAGGCAGCGCCTGGGTTACGACCGCTGCGCGCGTGATCGCGGGTCAAGCCCGCTCCCACAGATCGGCGCGCTCACTCTTGATCTACCTGCCCCGACCTAAGCTCACAAAGCCACTTGCAGCGCCGCCCCCTAACCGCGAAGCTACCCCCCAGCCCCCGCACCGGAGAAATGGCCTTGGATTGGCACACCCTGCTCACCCGCGAACGCCTCGGCAAACCCCTGCACAGCCCCGAAGAACTCGGCCGCAGCCCGTTCCACAAAGACCACGACCGGATCATCTTCTCCGGCGCCTTTCGCCGCCTGGGGCGCAAGACCCAGGTACACCCGGTGTCAAGCAACGACCACATCCACACCCGCCTGACCCATTCTCTGGAAGTCAGCTGCGTCGGCCGCTCGCTGGGCATGCGCGTTGGCGAAACCCTGCGCGCCAGCCTGCCGCAATGGTGCGAACCCAGCGACCTGGGCATGGTCGTGCAGTCAGCCTGCCTGGCCCATGACATCGGCAACCCACCCTTCGGCCATTCCGGCGAAGACGCTATCCGTCACTGGTTCCAGCAGGCCGCCGGGCGCGGCTGGCTGGATGCGATGAGCGAGCCCGAGCGCGCCGACTTTCTTAACTTCGAAGGCAATGCCCAGGGTTTCCGGGTGCTCACCCAACTTGAGTACCACCAGTTCGATGGCGGCACCCGACTGACCTATGCCACCTTGGGCACCTACCTGAAGTACCCCTGGACTGCGCGCCATGCCGACGCACTGGGTTACAAGAAACACAAGTTCGGCTGCTACCAGAGCGAACTGCCATTGCTCGAACAGATTGCCCGCAAGCTCGGCCTGCCACAGCTCGAAGAACAACGCTGGGCACGCCATCCACTGGTGTACCTGATGGAGGCGGCCGATGACATCTGCTATGCCCTGATCGACCTGGAAGACGGCCTGGAAATGGACTTGCTTGACTATGCCGAAGTGGAGTCGCTCCTGCTGAGCCTGGTGGGTGACGACCTGCCGGAAACCTACCGTCAGCTGGGCCCGGACGACTCTCGACGGCGCAAACTGGCGATCCTGCGCGGGAAAGCCATCGAACACCTGACCAACGCCGCCGCGCGTGCCTTCGTCGAGCAACAGCACGCCCTGCTGGCAGGCACACTCCACGGTGATCTGGTCGAGCATATGCATGGCCCGGCCAAACGCTGTGTATTGCAGGCCAAGGACATCGCGCGCAAGAAGATCTTCCAGGACAAACGCAAGACCCTGCATGAAATTGGTGCCTACACCACCCTGGAAATTCTCCTCAACTCGTTCTGTGGCGCCGCCCTGGAGCAGCACGGCGGCCGCACGCCCTCGTTCAAGAGCCGGCGTATCCTCGACCTGCTGGGTAACAACGCGCCAAGCCCCAACGCCTCACTGCACACCTCCTTCCTGCGCATGATCGACTTCATTGCCGGGATGACGGACAGCTATGCCAGTGAAATGGCCCGTGAAATGACTGGCCGTTCCAGCCCGACCTGAACGGCTGCGACGCACTGTCCGGGTACCGGACGGTGCGTGCGTATCCGTAGCAAGTAGGAAATAACTTACACGCAGATAACGATCATCAACAGACCGGCACTTTCGTAACTTCACCTTACTTTCAACCCGCCCAACACCCGCCCTACAAAGAACCCTCTGTAATCTCCGCTTGCAAAGTTAGTAGGACTTTTCCTATATATCGATTAACACGCCTTGAGTTCATGTGCGACCAGTTCTATCTGCGTTAAGGTGCTATTCCTCTCTGGCACCTTTATGGAAGTTCAACATGTACTCTGTATTCATCGTCGACGATCACCCGGTCATCCGCCTGGCGGTGCGCATGCTTCTGGAGAACGAAGGCTATCGAGTGGTCGGGGAATCGGACAATGGCGTGGACGCCATGCAAATGGTTCGTGAATGCCTGCCTGACCTGATAATCCTCGACATCAGCATCCCGCGGCTGGACGGCCTGGAGGTGCTCTCGCGCTTCCATGCCATGGGCGTCCCCGCAAAAATGAAAATCCTGGTACTGACCGCGCAATCGCCGGCGCTCTTCGGCAGCCGCTGCATGCATTCGGGCGCCGCTGGCTATGTGTGCAAAGCAGAAGACCTCTGCGAACTGCTCAGCGCAATAAAAGCTGTACTTTCCGGCTACAACTATTTCCCAAGTCAGGCCATCAACCCTGTACGTCGCCAGGATGACTCGGTATCGGAACTGGACCTGTTCAAACAGGTCAACGATCGCGAACTGATGGTTCTGCAACTATTTGCCCAAGGTAGAAGTAACAAGGAAATCGCCCAGGGCATGTTCCTCAGCAACAAGACCGTCAGTACTTACAAGAAAAGACTGATGCAAAAGCTCAAAGCCAACTCACTGGTCGAATTGATTGAGATGGCGAAACGCAATGCACTGGTTTGAGGCCACTCATGCATAGGCAACGCCTGATCCTGTTACTGTGCGCTGCCCTGGCCTGCCTGAGCCTTGCCGCCCAGGCAGATGAAGTCGCCGCCAGCCTGTTCACGCTGTTCAGCCGTGCCGGTGCGCTGCCCACAAAACTGCCACTGACGTCGACCCAGCGGATGTGGGTCCAAGGCAAGGGCCAACTGGTTCTGGGGACTTCAGCGCCGGATTACCCGCCCTTTGACATGACCGCCAGCGGCCGTGATTACGAAGGCCTGACCGCCGACTTCGCCGGGTTGATCGGTTCGGCACTGAACCTGCCGATCCAGGTTCAACGTTTCGCTACTCGCCAGGAGGCGGTAAAGGCCCTGGTACAAGGACAGATCGACCTGCTGGGCAGTACCAACGGCTTCGAGGCAGCGACTCCCGGCATTGCCCTGTCCAAGCCTTATGCCGTCGATCAGCCGGTGCTGGTGACCCGCGAGAACGAGTCACGCCCGCTCGATATGGGCCTGGCGGGCCTGCGCCTGAGCATGGTCTATCACTACCTGCCGTTGGATGAAGTGCTGGCCAGTTATCCTGATGCCACCATCCAGTCATACCCGTCCTATCAGAATGCACTCAATGCGGTCGCCTTCGACCAGGCCGATGTGTTTCTGGGCGATACCATCTCGACCCACTACCTTATCAACCAGGGCCATCTGCAAAACGTCAAGATGGCCAACTTCGGCAAGCACGAGCCCGTAGGCTTCAGCTTCGCCGTGCGACACGACAACCAGACCCTGCTGGAACTGGTCAACACCACCCTCGACCTGGTGTCCAGCAGCACCCGAGAAAGCATCTTCAAACGCTGGAGTGCCGGCAGCGACGTCTTGCTGACCGACCGCAAACTGCAGTTGTCACAACGTGAGGAGCGCTGGCTGAGCGGGCATCCGGTGGTGCGGGTGGTGGTTAACGAAACCGCTGCGCCGTTGACCTTCTTCGATAGCGCCGGCAACTTTCGCGGGATTGCCGCCGATTTGCTGGAACTTATCCGCCTGCGTACCGGGTTGCGCTTCGAAGTGCAACGGGCCAGCGGTATCAGCGATATGATCGACCGCCTCAACCATGACCAGGCGGACGTCATCGCAGCGATTTCACCCAGCCCTCGTCGCGCCGGGACCCTGGCGATCAGTCGCCCTTACCTGGAAAACTCCTACGTACTAATGACCCGCAAGGGTGCCGACAGCCCCGATTCGCTCGAGCAGATGGCCGGCCGGCGTCTGGCCCTGACCCGCGACAGCCCCTTGTACGATGATTTGCGCCAACGCTTTCCCGATATTCAACTGGTGGAGACCGAGAGCACGTTCTACTCCACTTCATTGCTGGCCAGTGGCCAAGTCGATGCGGCCATCACGGCGCTGATCAATGCCAACTTCAGCCTCGTGTCCCAGCGCGACTTGATGATCCGCTCCTCGGTCGGCGCGGAACCGGCCACCTTCGCCATGGCCACTGCGCGCAGCGCCCAGGAACTGGCGTCGATCCTCGACAAGGCGCTGTTGAGCATCGACCCGGAGGAACTGGGCATCATCAATAGCCGCTGGCGCGGCTACAGCACCGAAACCGACGCCTATTGGCAAAAATACCAGCGCCTGATTCTCCAGGTGGTCCTGGGTACCAGCCTGTTGCTCCTGCTGTCACTGGCCTGGAACGCCTGGATGCGCCGCCAGATCAAGCAACGTGAGGCCGCCGAACGGGCCCTGAACGACCAGCTCGAGTTCATGCGCGCCCTGCTCAACGGCACTCCCCATCCCATGTACGTTCGCGATCGCGACGGACTGCTGCAAAGTTGCAACGACAGTTACCTGGAAGCTGTCGAGGCGCAACTGAGCGACGTGCTGGGCAAAAGGATCCAGGACAGCACCCTGGGCGACAGTTGCTATGCCAGTCAGATCCAGGCCGATTACCAGAAGGTCATGCACGAAGGGATCCCGTTGATCGTTGACCGGCCGCTGTTGCTCAAGGAGCGCGAACTGACCATCTACCACTGGATCCTGCCTTATCGGGATTCCCTGGGCGAAGTCCAGGGGATCATTGGCGGCTGGATCGATATCAGCGAGCGACGCCAGCTGATTCAGGACCTGCGCCTGGCCAAGCAGCGGGCCGATGACGCCAATCGCGCCAAAAGCGTCTTCCTGGCGACCATCAGCCATGAAATACGCACGCCGATGAATGCCATCATCGGCATGCTCGAACTTACGCTCAAACGCGCGGATCAAGGGCATATCGATCGCCCGGCCATCGAGGTAGCCTACAATTCGGCCAAAGAACTGCTGGCCTTGATTGGCGACATCCTCGACATGGCGCGCATCGAATCCGGGCACCTGACCCTCGCACCGGAGCCTGTCAACCTGGCGGAGCTGGTCGAATCGGTCGGTCGCGTGTTCGATGGCGTGGCCCGGCAAAAGGACCTGCTCCTGCGCCTGGAGATTGCCCCGCAGGCCCACTGCGAGGTCCTGCTCGACCCCCTGCGTTTCAAGCAAATCCTGTCGAACCTGGTCAGCAACGCGATCAAGTTCACCGAAAAAGGGCAAGTCACCGTACACCTGGCCCTGGAGCCCGGCCCCGCTGCCAACCGGCCGACCTTGCGGGTAACGGTACAGGACAGTGGCATCGGTATTAGCCCACAGGATCAGCAGCGCTTGTTCCTGCCGTTCGCCCAGGCCAACCCGGACAGCAACCTGGCCCGCAGCGGCACCGGCCTCGGCCTGGCGATCAGCCGCGACCTGTGCCAGTCGATGGGAGGCAACCTGACCCTGCACAGCGTGCTCGGCCAGGGCACCCATGTGCACATCGGCATGCCCATGACCCTGTTGGCGGAAACCCCCAAGCCTGCTCCGGCACCGCCAGAGCCCTGTGCCGTGCTGCCCCCGCTGCGCGTACTGGTCATCGATGACCATCCCGCCAACCTGCTGCTGATTGCCCAGCAGCTGACCTTTCTGGGGCTTGAACATGCAAGCGCCGACAATGGACTGAGTGGCCTGAGCACCTGGCGCCAGGGGCAGTTCGATGTGGTGATCGTCGATTGCAACATGCCACAGTTGAATGGCTACCAGTTCACCCAGGCAGCGCGAGACCACGAACGGCAGTATCAATGGGTCCCCTGCACCATCCTCGGCTACACCGCCAACGCCCAGCCGGAGGTACGCGAGCGCTGCCGCCAGGTTGGCATGGACGACTGCCTGCTCAAGCCCATCAGCCTCAATGCACTGAGCCGGCGCCTGGCCGAAGCGCCCTTGCTGGCCGCACAGCCGCCAGCGCCTGCACCGCTGCCATTCGACCTGCAGGGGCTGGAGCCGGTGGTGGGCAAGAGCATGAGTGATTTACGCCAACTGCTCGAAGAACTGCTGCGCAGTTTCAAACATGACCGCGCCTCGCTCAAGGCCATCGATCCGCTCGGCGATGCAGTGCAACTGATGAATCAGGCACACAAGATTCTCGGACCCGCCCGCATCATTCAGGCCGACAGTCTGATTCAGGCCTGCGAGCAGCTGGAGGCCGATTGCCAGAGCAACCAGGCAGCATCGGTATTGGAGGATCGCCAGCAGCAGCTACTGAGCGTCTTGAGCGCGCTTGAAGACGCGTTGCAGGGGTACTTGCACGCACAGCCAGCCCAACCATCGCGGGGCAACACTTGAACAGGCGGCGGGGCAGAAACGAAAACGGCGGCCACTGGGGCCGCCGTTTCAGCAGGATCAGGAAGCCGGGTTAACCGGGTTTTCCGGATACCAGGCGTCCAGCAACGGGCTGACTTCGATTTTGGTCAGTTCGCTGCGGCCTTTGAGCCAGCTTTCAACAGTTGCACGCTGCTCTTCAGTGACCGAGCCACGCTCAGCCTTGCAGACCAGACCGAAGTCGTCGCCGCCAACGTAGTCCAGACCATTGGCATCCATGGCGTCATCCAGGAAAGCATCGAGGAAGGCGTCAATGGCTTCGTCGGACAGATCTTCCTTGAATTCCAGGTTCAGCTCAAAACCCAGCTCCTGGAATTCATCCACGCAGAGTTTTTTGCGCAGACGGCGGGAACGGTTAGTGGCCATGAAACAATCCTCTTGAGTATTAACGCGCGGCACTTTACCAGTTTCGCCGCGCCCTTGCCGGACTAAAAGCCGATAAGCTGCTGCTCGATCCGGTATTCACAGGCCCATGGGCCTTCGGCTTGGGGCATAATGCGCGCTATATTTTTCCGTATCGGGGCCTTCACCTTTTTTCGCTCCGTTTTTTTCACCCCTCGCTCGCAGGGTTTTATCGCACATGATCAGATCTCTTCGCCCTCTTTTGCTTGCCGGCCTGCTGATGCCCCTGGCGCTTTCCAGCCACGCGGCCGCGGTCAACACCACGCTCTCACCGAAAGTGCAGCAAGCGCTGAAAACCAACAAACTGCAGGATTCGGCCCTGTCGCTGGTGATGCTGCCGCTCAACGGCCCGGGCACCCCGACCGTGTTCAATGCCGATGTCTCGGTCAACCCGGCCTCGACCATGAAGCTGGTGACCACCTATGCCGCCCTGGAAATGCTCGGCCCCACCCACCAGTGGAAGACCGAGTTCTACAGTGATGGCCCGCTGCGCAATGGCGTGCTGCAGGGCAACCTGTACCTCAAGGGCGGTGGCGACCCGAAACTGAACATGGAAAAGCTCTGGCTGCTGATGCGCGACCTGCGCGCCAATGGCGTGCAGACCATCAGCGGCGACCTGGTGCTTGACCGCAGCCACTTCATCCAGCCGCAACTGCCGCAGTTCAACGATGACGGCGGCGATGAGAACAAGCCCTTCCTGGTCAAGCCCGACTCGCTGCTGATCAACCTCAAGGCCTTGCGCTTCGTCGCCCGTAACGACGGTGGCAAGGTCCTGGTGTCGGTCGAGCCGCCGATTGCCAACATTCGCATCGACAACCAGGTCAAGGCGGTCAACGCCAAGCAGTGCAGCGGCGACGTGCGCTACAACCCGGTGGTTCAGGCCGACGGCGTCAGCGTCGTGGTCAGTGGCCAGTTGGGCGATGGCTGCAACTCGCAAACCTACCTGTCGCTGCTTGATCACCCGACCTACGCCGCCGGTGCGGTACGGGCGATCTGGAACGAACTGGGTGGTAGCATCCAGGGCCGCGACCGGGTCGACAACGTGCCGAAAAGCGCCCGTTTGCTGGCGCGCGCCTTCTCTCCGGACCTGGTCGAGATCATCCGCGACATCAACAAGTACAGTAACAACACCATGGCCCAGCAGTTGTTCCTGAGCTTGGGTGCGCAGTTCCGTACCGACGCCGATGGTGACGACGCCCGTGCCGCCCAGCGCGTGGTGCGTCAGTGGTTGGCGAAAAAAGGCATCACCGCGCCGCACCTGATCATGGAAAACGGCTCGGGCCTGTCGCGCGCCGAACGGGTCAGCACCCGGGAAATGGCGGCCCTGCTGCAAGCTGCCTGGAACAGCCCGTACGCCGCCGAGTTCATCAGCTCGATGCCGCTGGTGGGGATGGACGGCACCATGCGCAAGCGCCTCAAGCGCACCGCCATGACCGGTGAAGCGCACATCAAGACCGGCACCCTGAATACCGTACGGGCCATCGCCGGCTTCAGCCGCGACAGCAACGGCAATACCTGGGCGGTGGCGGCGATCCTCAACGATCCGAAACCCTGGGGTGCTTCGGCAGTGCTCGATCAGGTCCTGCTGGACCTGTACCGCCAGCCAAAGCTGGTCAACAGCACCGCCGCCATTCAGCCCTGAGCCTGGCTCAGGGCTGTTCGCCCTCGACCCGGTCGCGGCCAGCCTGCTTGGCCGCATACACCCCCGAGTCGGCGCGCAGCAGCAAGGCATCGGCGCCCTCCCCGGGGCGCCAGCCGGCTACGCCGAAACTCGCCGTGACCATGCCGACACCGTCCACCGGCATACTGCGCAAGCCCTGCCAGAGTTCCAAGGCCAGGGTGTAGGCCCGTTCGGCATTGCTGCCCGGGCACAGGACCATGAACTCCTCGCCACCCAGGCGGCAGAACACGTCGGTGCGGCGCAAGCGATGGTTGATGCGCTGGCACAGGCTGCGCAGTACATGGTCACCCACGGCATGACCATACAGGTCGTTGATCCGCTTGAAGTGGTCGATATCCAGCATGATCACTGCCAGATCCTGACTATCGCGCTGGGCCCGCTCAAGTTCGGTTTTGAGCCGCTCCTGGAAGTAACGCCGGTTGTGGATGCCGGTCAGCGAGTCCGTCACTGACAACGCCCGCAGCTCCTCCTCGACGCGTTTGAGATCGGAAATATCCGTCAGGTAGCCATGCCACAAGGTAGCGCCCTGCTCGGCCGGCTCCGGCGTGGCCTCGCCACGTATCCAGCGCATCCCGGCCGCCGGCAGGACCACCCGATACTCCTCGCGCCAGGGCGTCAGGTGATCGGCGGAGTAGCGGATTGACGCGCGCACCCGCGCCAGATCGTCCGGGTGAATGCGCTCGAACACCGCCGTCGCATCCTCGCGCAGACGCTGCGGGTCGATCTCATAGATATCGCGCAAACCTTCGCTTGCATAGCTGAAACAGGAGTGGCCATCGCGGTCGAGGTGGAACTGATAGATGCCACCGGGCACCTCGGCGCTGAGTTTCTCCAGCAGGCGGTCACGGGCTGCCAGGGCCTCGTGCACACGCTTGCGCTCCGTGACATCGATGCAAATGGCCAGGTGCCCGACCCACAGCCCGTGCTCGTCGAGCACCGCGGTGACCAGCATATTGGCCAGCAAGTGGCTGCCATCCTTGCGCAACAGCGTCCACTCGCCCGGTTCGCTTTCACCCTCCTGGACCGTCTCGGCAAACATCGCCTGGGCCGCGCTGACCTCGCGGCCATAACGTTGGCTCAAGGCTCGTGCGCGGGCCTGCAGTTCCTGCGGCAATACCAGATCTTCAAGGGTCAGTTGGCCGATGACTTCAGCGCTGTGATAGCCGAGCATGCGTTCGGCACCGGCGTTGAAGGTACTGATCACCCCGCGCAAGCTGGTGGCAATGATTGCCACCTGGGTCGCGGCATCAAGCACGCTGCGCAGCTGATTATGGGTGTCGCGCAACGACTGCTCGCTGACGCGCAACTCGCCAGTGCGCTGCTCGACCAGGGTCAGGGCCCGCTGGCGCTGGCCGAACAGGCTGAACAGCAACGCGCTGAGCAACAGGCTGAGCAGGCCGCCAAGCAGTACCACGGCGTTCACCGCCGAGGAGCGATTGGCCTCCATGAACGCCAGACTCGGCTGAATATCCAGCTGATAGTCATGATCGGCCAGGCGCAACAGATGGCTGGCGGTCAGCTCAGTGCTGGCGCCCTCGTTGCCCGACTGAAACAACACCTCGCGCCGGCCTTGCCCGGACAGGTCGAGAATGCGCACTACCAGATTGTCCTGGCTCGGGCTGGGCAGCCCTTCGGCCATCAGTTGCTGCAGGCTGATCACCGCCAGCACGTAGCCGTCAGGGGCGCTGGCAGTATTGCCGGGCGCGAACACCGGGGCCACCATCAGCACGCCCCGGGTAAAAGCCGGATCGACATTGCTCAGGTTCAGCGGCGCCGAAACGGCCATGCTGCCAGGCTGCCGGGCGCGATCCAGAGCAGCCTGGCGCAGCGGTTGGGATAGCATATCCAGGCCCAGGGGCTGCGCCTGGTGACTCAGCGCCTGGGTGTAGTACAGCGGATAATAAAACGGCCGCGGCGCCGCGACCTGCAGGCTGCCCGCGTCAGTGAGTTCATGGATGGCAAAGGGTTTGCCGAGTGTCTGTGCGGCGCCGCGCTCGAACGCCTCGCGCGCCTCGCCGGCTACCCGTGGCGCCCAGGCATAGGCCTGGGTCCGGTAGAGCAAAGGTTGGGCATAGCCGTTGAACGCATCCAGGGTAACGTTTGAGGAGAACACAAAGAAACGGCGCAGGCCGTCAAGACGCTGCACCTGGTCCTCGAAGCGTTCTTCGATACGGCTGTAGCGTTCGCTGGCCAGCAGTTCGAAGCGCTGCCGCAGCTGCTGGTGGTACAGGTCGTGAGTCGCCAGCGCCAGCAGCGCTGTCAACAGGCTGCCGGCCACAAACGCCACACCGGCCACCAGCCAGGCGGAAACTTCTTCGCTGACAAAGCCGAGCATCTTCGGACGAGCGACGTGCATCGACATAGAAAGCACTCAAAACGCCAGCGTCCTGCGGATCGCGGGCTCTGATTGAGTTATAGCCATTAGCCATTAACGAAGCAATCATCGCCCGCGACAATCAGCCGATCAGCGCGCCTGGATCTTCCATGCCCGGTGAATCTTGCTATTGCGGGCAAAGTCCGGGTCCAGGGTCTGGGCACTGATCTCTTCCACCGCGTAGCGCTCAGCCAGGTTTTCATCGAGCTGGAACTTGCGGAAGTTGTTCGAGAAGTACAGCACGCCCCCCGGCGCCAGGCGTGCCACGGCCAGGTCGAGCAACTCGACATGATCGCGCTGCACGTCGAATACGCCTTCCATGCGCTTGGAGTTGGAGAAGGTCGGCGGGTCGATGAAGATCAGCTCGTACTCGTCGCGGCAGGCTTGCAGCCAGGCCATGACGTCGCCCTGCTCCAGGCGGTTCTTGTCCGAAAAGCCATTGAGCGACAGGTTGCGCCGCGCCCAGTCCAGGTAGGTCTTGGACAAATCGACGCTGGTGGTGCTGCGCGCACCGCCCTTGGCCGCATGCACACTGGCCGTGGCGGTGTAGCAGAACAGGTTGAGGAAGCGCTTGCCCGCAGCCTCGCGCTGAATGCGCAGGCGCATCGGACGGTGGTCGAGAAACAGCCCGGTGTCCAGGTAATCGGTGAGGTTGACCAGCAGCTTGACGCCGCCCTCCCGCACTTCCAGGAACTGACCCTGGGTGCTCTGGCGCTCGTACTGACGGGTGCCGGTCTGGCGCTCACGGCGCTTGACCACCACCCGGCTCTGGTCGATACCCAACGCCTGGGGAATCGCTGCCAGGGCGTCGAACAGACGCGCCTGGGCTTTTTCCGGATCGATCGAGCGCGGTGCGGCATACTCCTGCACATGCACCCAACCCTGGTACAGGTCGATGGCCAGGGCGTACTCGGGCATGTCGGCATCGTACAAGCGATAGCAACTGACGTTCTCGCGCTTGGCCCACTTGCCCAGTTGCTTGAGGTTCTTCTGCAGGCGGTTGGCGAACATCTGCCCGCCTTCGCTCAGGCGGGCCGGCTCGCTGGCCACGGCAGCGGGCGAACGCTGCTCGGCAACTTCGCCGTTGCGCTCCGGCTGACGGCGCTCGCCGGTGACGAACTGATCGGGCTGGACCTTGATCAACAGCAGCTTGCACGGCAAGGCGCCGTTCCAGAAGGCGTATTGCTTGTGGCTACGGATGCCCATGCGTTTGCCCAGGTCCGGGGCACCGGTGAACACCGCCGCTTCCCAGTTCAGGCAGGCCTGGCGCAGACGCTCGCCGAGGTTCTGATAGAGGTACAAAAGGCTGGCCTCGTCGCCCAGACGCTCGCCATACGGCGGGTTGCAGATCACCAGGCCTTTCTGGTTCTGGTCCGGGCGCGGCTCGAAGGTGCCGACTTCGCCCTGGTAGATCTTCACCCAATCGCTCAGGCCTGCGCGTTCGACGTTGTTGCGGCCTGGCTGGATCAGCCGTGGATCCGCCTCGAAACCACGGATCCACAGCGGTGGACGAGCCAGGCCAGCTTCGGCACGGGCCAGCGCCTCGTCATGGAGTTTGCGCCACAGTGCTGGCACGTGGCCGAGCCAGGCGCTGAAACCCCAACGCTCGCGACGCAGGTTCGGTGCGATATCGGCGGCGATCATTGCCGCTTCGACCAGGAAGGTGCCCACGCCGCACATCGGGTCAGCCAGGGCGCCGCCTTCGGCGGCGATGCGCGGCCAGCCGGCACGGATCAACACCGCGGCAGCGAGGTTTTCCTTCAACGGTGCAGCGCCTTGCTGCAGGCGGTAGCCGCGCTGGTGCAGGCTGTGGCCAGACAGGTCCAGGGACAGGATCGCCTCGCCGCGCTCCAGGCGCAGGTGCACGCGCAGGTCAGGGTTGAGCTTGTCCACCGACGGGCGCTCACCACTGCTGGTGCGCAGTTTGTCGACGATCGCATCCTTGACCTTCAAGGCGCCGAAGTGGGTGTTGTCGATGCCCGAACCATGACCGCTGAACTCCACCGCCAGCGAGCCGCTGGCTTGCAGGTGATCCTGCCACTCGACTTCATTGACGCCGTCGTAGAGGTCGTCGGCGTTTTTCATGTTGAAGCGCTTGAGCACCAGCAGCACGCGGTTGCCCAGACGCGACCACAGGCACAGCCGGTAGGCGGTTTCCATGTCGGCGGTGCCGCGAATCGCCGAGGTGTGCTCACGCACTTCTTCAAGGCCAAGGCCACGCGCTTCTTCGGCAAGCAGGCCTTCAAGGCCTTTGGGGCAGGTGAGGTAAAGTTCGAAACGGTCCGACATGGGGTATCCAGAGCCTTGAGCAATAAAGTGGAAGAGCAAGCGCATCGCCCTTCCGATGTTTAATCGAACGCCTTTCCACAGCGTTCGAGTGGCGCTTTTTTACGCCGGGCCACCCGCCAACCTGACTTTTGCCATGGCAGAAAAGTCTTTGATTGCCGAGCAGAATGAAAAATTCAGGTAAAAAACCGGGAAAAATGACCCTTCGTCGTTTTACCTTCGTTGTTACAAATTATCACATGGCAATGGCCAGATGATTTCGTTTCAGACCAAACCCTGATCATAGCGGGCTTTGCGCCAGATCCTAATCAGACGCATTTATTTACTTATCCTGTGACCCTATGAAAGGTTACGTCCTTATGACAAAACGATCATTCACACTGTGTCGTGCATTGGTTAGAACTGATCTCAGGTTGTCACCGCAACGGTACAACACTTCCGCTCGCGACGCCGGCAGCGAGCGCAAACCGGCAGAACGATTCTGCCCGACCTTCTAGAGGTCGACGGGACATTACAGTCAACAAGTGAGGGCAACACCCTATGAGAAGACTTAAGCGTGATCCGTTGGAACGAGCTTTTTCACGTGGCTACCAATATGGGGTCACCGGCAAATCCCGCGAGCTTTGCCCCTTTACTCTACCGTCTGTACGTCAGGCATGGATCAATGGCTGGCGCGAAGGACGCGGCGACAACTGGGACGGTATGACCGGCACTGCGGGTATCCATAGACTCAACGAACTTCACGCCGTTGGCTGAACGAGGAACTGAATCCGATTACCATGCACGCCCCATCCGGGCGGCGGGCTAAGGCCCAGGGGCCCCTTGAGGGGGCCCTTTTTTATGCCTGCCGTTTCAGCGTGGCAAGGCTGCGATGGCATCCACTGCCTCGCGGATCAGGGCCGGCCCCTTGTAGATGAACCCCGAGTAGATCTGTACCAGGCTGGCACCGGCGGCAATCTTCTGCGCCGCATGCTTGCCTTCGGTAATCCCGCCTGCGGCAATGATCGGCAGCTTGCCGCCCAGCTCGCCGGCCAGCACCTTGACAATATGGGTGCTTTTTTCCAGCACCGGCGCGCCCGACAGGCCACCCGCCTCATCACCATGCAACAACCCTTCGACGCCTTCGCGGCCAAGGGTGGTGTTGGTGGCGATTACCGCGTCCATGCCTGCCTCGAGCAGGGCCGAAGCCACCAGCGCGGTTTCTTCATCGCTCATGTCCGGGGCGATCTTGATTGCCAGTGGCACCTGCTTGCCGCGCTCGCTCACCAGTTGCGAGCGGCGCTCGGCCAGGGCGTCGAGCAGTTGCTTGAGCGAATCGCCGAACTGCAGGCTGCGCAGGCCCGGGGTGTTGGGCGAGCTGACGTTGACGGTGATGTAGCTGGCCTGGTCGTAGACCTTGTCGAGGCAAATCAGGTAGTCGTCGACCGCGCGCTCGACCGGAGTGTCGAAGTTCTTGCCGATGTTGATACCGAGAATGCCACGGTATTTGGCCGCACGTACCCGGTTGAGCAGGTTGTCGACACCCAGGTTGTTGAAACCCATGCGGTTGATGATCGCTTGCGCTTCCGGCAGGCGGAACAGGCGCGGCTTGGGGTTGCCCGGTTGCGGACGCGGGGTAACGGTGCCGATCTCGACAAAACCGAAACCCAGTTGGGCAAAGCCGTCGATGGCCGCGCCGTTCTTGTCCAGGCCTGCTGCCAGGCCGACCGGGTTGGCAAAGTTCAGGCCCATGACGGTGACCGGCAAAGAGGCCGGCGCCTTGGTCAGCAGCCCGTTGAGGCCCAGGCGGCCACCGGCGCCGATCAGGTCCAGGGACAGGTCATGGGAAGTCTCCGGGGAGAGCTTGAACAGCAACTGGCGGGCCAGGGTATACATGGGCGGGCTTAGCTCGACGTGAGTGAGGGGGCGATTATAGCGGTGGCGTCGTCCGGGGGACAGGGCCGCCTTGGCATATGCGTTGCTAGATCCCTCTTACAACGCCTGCCACGCGAGCGGTACGGCCTGACCTTCGACACAGGCGCAATGACGTGACCAACCCTATTCCCGTAACTTCCCTGGCCTGGGTCAACGGCAGCGATGCCCCGGAAAAGCCCAGCCTGAATCTCGGTTTCATGGCCCTGAGCGATTGCGCCTCGGTGGTGGTGGCTGCCACCCAGGGCTTCGCCCAGGCCTACGGCCTGAGCCTGAACCTGCAGCGCCAAAGCTCCTGGGCCGGCCTGCGTGACAAGCTGGCCAGTGGCGAGCTGGATGCCGCTCACAGCCTCTATGGCCTGATCTATGCGCTGCAACTGGGCATCGGCGGTAGCGCGGCCACCGACATGGCGGTGCTGATGGGGCTGAACCAGAACGGCCAGGGCATCAACCTGTGCGCGGCACTGCAACGCCAAGGTGTGACCAGTCCCGAGGCACTGGAGCGTTTCGTGCACCAAAGCAGGACAAAACTGACCTTTGCCCAGACCTTTCCCACCGGCACCCATGCCATGTGGCTGTATTACTGGCTGGCCAGCCAGGGCATCCACCCGTTGCTTGACGTCAACAGCGTAGTGGTGCCGCCTGCACAGATGCTCGCGCACCTGCAAGCCGGACGCATCGATGGCTTTTGCGTCGGTGAACCCTGGTCGGCGGGCGCCATCGAGCAGGGCCAGGGTTTTACCCTGGCTACCAGCCAGTCGATCTGGCCGGACCATCCGGAAAAGGTCCTGGGTTGCACCCGGGCCTTTGTCGAACAGTACCCGAACACCGCCCGGGCCCTGGTGATGGCGGTGCTGGCCGCCAGTCGTTTCATCGAGCAGAACAACGAAAATCGGCGCAGTACCGCGCAGCTGCTCAGCGGCAAGGCGTACCTGAATGCACCGCTGTCGAGTATCGAGCCACGCCTGCTCGGCCAGTACCAGGACGGCCTGGGCAACCAGTGGCATGACCCCCACGCCTTGCGCCTGCACGATGAAGGCCGGGCCAACGTGCCATACCTGTCCGATGGCATGTGGTTCATGACCCAGTTCCGCCGCTGGGGCTTGCTGCGCGAAGATCCCGACTACCTCGCCGTGGCCCGCCAGGTCCAGCAACTGGCGCTGTACCGCGATGCCGCCACAGCGATCGGCGTGCCCTGCGCAGGCCCCGACATGCGCAGCAGCCCGCTGATCGATGGCAGCCATTGGGATGGCAGCGACCCGTATGGCTACGCCCGCAGCTTTCGCCTGCATGCACTGGCGGAACCGCCAGCCACCCTCGCCCGCCGCTGAAAGGAGACGCCACCATGCTGCGAATCCTGTTGATCGACGACACTGCGAAAAAAGTCGGTCGCCTCAAGGCCGCCCTGGTCCAGGCCGGGTTCGAGGTGATCGAAGAGTCGGGCCTGACCATCGACCTGCCGGCGCGCGTCGAAACGGTGCATCCGGACGTGGTGCTGATCGATACCGAGTCACCGGGCCGGGATGTCATGGAGCAAGTGGTGCTGGTCAGCCGCGACCGGCCGCGGCCGATCGTCATGTTCACTGACGAGCACGACCCCGGCGTGATGCGCCAGGCCATCCAGGCCGGGGTCAGCGCCTACATCGTCGAAGGCATCCAGGCCACGCGGCTGCAGCCGATCCTTGACGTGGCCATGGCCCGCTTTGAAAGCGACCAGGCGCTCAAGGCCCAGCTGCAGGCCCGCGACCAGCAACTGGCGGAGCGCAAGCGGATCGAGCTGGCCAAGGGTCTGTTGATGAAAATGAAGGACTGCAACGAAGAACAGGCCTACACCCTGATGCGCCGCCAGGCCATGAGCAAGCAACAAAAGCTGATCCAGGTGGCCGAGCAGATCATTGCCATGAGCGACCTGCTCGGCTGAGGCATTCTGGCCCGGCTCTTGCTATCAGCAAAGGACAGGTAGCCAACGGCGGTTGCCCCCTTCACGACAAAGACGTCGCACCCCCACTCGCGCAAGCGGGTCGGGTGGCGACGTCTTTTTCGTTTCCGTCCCTGTTCAACGAGGTGTTCGATGAATACGAGTTTCTGGAAGTCCGGGCATGTCCCTACCCTGTTCGCCGCCTTTTTGTACTTCGACCTGAGCTTCATGGTCTGGTACCTGCTCGGCCCGCTGGCGGTGCAGATCGCCGCTGATTTGCAACTGACCACCCAGCAACGCGGCCTGATGGTCGCCACGCCAATCCTTGCCGGGGCGATCCTGCGCTTTGTCATGGGCCTGCTGGTGGACCGGCTGTCGCCCAAGACCGCCGGGCTGATCGGCCAGGTGATTGTCATCGTCGCACTGTTCTGCGCCTGGCGCCTGGGAATCCATAGTTATGAACAAGCCCTGTTGCTCGGGGTGTTCCTCGGCGTTGCCGGGGCCTCGTTTGCCGTATCGCTGCCGCTGGCCTCGCAGTGGTACCCGGCCCAGCACCAGGGCAAGGCCATGGGCATCGCTGGCGCCGGCAACTCCGGCACCGTGTTCGCCGCGCTGCTGGCCCCGGCCCTGGCCGCAGGCTTTGGCTGGAACAACGTCTTCGGTTTTGCCGTGATCCCGCTGCTGCTGACCCTGGTGCTGTTCAGCCTGCTGGCGCGCAACGCCCCCGAGCGGCCCAAACCCAAAGCCCTGGCCGACTACCTCAAGGCCCTGGGTGACCGTGACAGCTGGTGGTTCATGTTCTTTTACAGCGTTACCTTCGGCGGCTTCATTGGCCTGGCCAGCGCCCTGCCCGGCTACTTCAACGACCAGTACGGCCTGAGCCCGGTGACCGCCGGCTACTACACTGCCGCCTGCGTATTCGCCGGCAGCCTGATGCGCCCGTTGGGTGGCGCCCTGGCTGATCGCTTCGGCGGTATCCGCACCTTGCTGGCGATGTACAGCGTCGCCGCCATCTGCATTGCCGCCGTCGGCTTCAACCTGCCCAGCGCGGTGGCCGCCCTGGCCCTGTTCGTCAGCGCCATGCTCGGCCTGGGTGCCGGCAACGGCGCGGTGTTCCAGCTGGTGCCGCAACGTTTTCGCCAGGAAATCGGCGTGATGACCGGGCTGATCGGCATGGCCGGCGGCATCGGCGGCTTCCTGCTCGCCGCGGGCCTGGGGACGATCAAGCAGCACACT
>NZ_JH650766.1:120605-136781 GCF_000259195.1 Pseudomonas donghuensis | reverse complement strand
CTGTTCGCCAGCCTCGGCATCCTTGCCTGGTTCGGTCTGCACGGCGTCAAGCAGCGCTGGCGCACCACCTGGGGCTCGGCGGCGGTGACCGCGGCGCGGGTCTGAGGGTTACACCATGAGCCTGCAACTGAGCTTCGCCCAAGCCAGCGCCAGCGGCCCCCGGGAGGAAAACCAGGACGCCCTGCGCCTGGTGACCCCCAACCCGGAACTGGCCGCCAGCAAAGGCTACCTGTTCGCCCTCGCCGACGGTGTCAGCCAGTGCGCCGATGGCGGCCTGGCGGCGCGGGCCAGCCTGCAGGCGCTGGCTCTGGACTACTACGCCACCCCCGCCACCTGGGGCGTGGCCCAGGCCCTGGACCGCCTGCTGCTGGCGCAAAACCGCTGGCTGCGCGCCAACGGCGGCGGCCAGCCGTTGCTGACCACCCTCAGCGCCCTGGTGCTGCGCGGGCGGCGTTTTACCCTGGCGCATGTCGGCGACTGCCGGATCTACCGCTGGGCTGCCGGGCAGCTGCAACGCATCAGCGAAGATCACGTCTGGGACCAACCGGGCATGCAGCACGTGCTCAAGCGCGCCCTGGGCCTGGACCAGCACCTGCAGGTCGATTACCTGGAAGGCGAGCTGCAGGCTGGCGAATGCTTCGTGCTGCTCAGCGACGGTGTCTGGGCCAGCCTCAGCGAAGCGCAGATCAGGGCCGTGCTGCGCGAACAGATCGACCTGCAGGATGCCGCCCAGACCCTGGTCAGCTCGGCCCATCACAGTGGCAGCCAGGACAACGCCAGCGCGCTGCTGGTGCGGGTCGAGCGACTGGGCGCCAGCAACCTTGGCGACTCCCTGGCGCAACTGCAGCAATGGCCGCTGCCGCTTGCCCTGCGCTGCGGGCAGACGATCGACGGCTGGAGCGTCGAGCAACCGCTGGGCCACAGCCGCCAGTCCTTGCTGTACCGCGTGCGCGACCACCAGCAACAGGCGTGGCTGCTGAAAACCCTGCCTGCAGAGCGCAAGGATGAACCCGGCGCATTGCAAAGCCTGCTGCTGGAAGAATGGTTCCTGCGCCGGGTGGCCGGGCGTTACTTCCCCGAAGTGCACCTGGCCAGCCAGCGCCAGCACCTGTACTACCTGATGCGCGAATACCCCGGCCAGACCCTGGCGCAACTGTTCGCCGCCAGCGGCCCGCTACCGCTGGCGCAGTGGCAGTCACTGGCCCAGCAACTGCTGCAGGCCGTAGGCACGCTGCATCGGCGCAATATCCTCCACCGCGACATCAAGCCCGAAAACCTGCACCTGGGTGATGACGGCCAACTGCGCGTGCTGGATTTCGGCCTGGCCTTCTGCCCGGGGCTCTCCGAAGACCGCGCCCATGAGCTGCCGGGCACGCCATCGTTCATTGCCCCGGAAGCCTTTGAAGGCGAGCCGCCCAGCCCCCGGCAAGACCTGTACAGCGTGGGCGTAACGCTGTTCTACCTGCTCACCGGGCACTACCCCTATGGCGAAATCGAAGCCTTCCAGCACCCCCGTTTCACTCAGGCGGTCAGCGCCGCACGCTATCGCCCGGACCTGCCCGAGTGGCTTGAGCACAACCTCGCCCAGGCACTGCTCAGCGATCCACAGCAACGCTTTGAAACCGCCGAGCAATGGCTGTTGCTGCTCGAACAGGGCGAGCGCCAGCAACTGAGTGTGCGCCCGCGGCCATTGCTTGAACGCGAGCCCCTGAAGGTCTGGCGCAGCCTGGCACTGCTGTCTTTGCTCCTTAATCTGATCCTGCTGATCTGCCTGTTCAAAGGCTGATGGCCAATACTGCCGATGAGGAAATCACCATGAATGCAAAAGTCTGGCTGGTAGGCGCGGGCCCGGGCGACCCGGAGCTGTTGACCCTGAAAGCGGTGCGCGCGCTGGGGCAAGCCGCTGTCGTGATGATCGATGACCTGGTCAATCCGGCCATTCTGCAACACTGCCCCGACGCCCGGGTCATTGCCGTGGGCAAACGCGGCGGCTGCCGTTCCACGCCACAAGCCTTCATCCAGCGCCTGATGCTGCGCCATGCCCGTCAGGGGCGTTGCGTAGTGCGCCTCAAGGGCGGCGATCCTTGCATTTTCGGCCGTGGCGGCGAAGAAGCCTGCTGGCTACAAGCACGCGGCATAGAAGTCGAAGTGGTCAATGGCATTACCGCCGGCCTCGCCGGTGCCACCCAGTGCGGCATTCCCCTGACCCTGCGCGGGATCAGCCGTGGCGTCACCCTGGTCACCGCTCATACCCAGGATGACAGCCCATTGAACTGGCAGGCGCTGGCGGCGTCAGCGACAACCCTGGTGATCTACATGGGCGTAGCGCGCCTGGCCGATATCCAGCAGCAACTGCTCGCCGCCGGCATGCCGGGCAGCACGCCGGTGGCGATGATCGAAAACGCCTCGCTACCTGGGCAGCGCGCCTGTCGCAGTCCGCTGTACCAGCTCCTGCAACGCGCCGCCGAATTCGAGCTCAAGAGCCCGGCGGTGCTGGTGATCGGCGAGGTGGTCAATGCCGCTGGCGCACTAGAGTTGCAGCCGCAAGCGCTCGACGGTGTGGCGCTCGATCTCGTCTTCGCTCAACCAGGTACGCCGCTTGCGCTGCTCGCGCAGTAGCGGCACCTGGTCGTCATAGTGCTTGCCAGGGCTGCCATCGGCGGCGATAAATCCGGATTGCCCGGGTGCCGCCAGTTCGAAGCCGCTGACCTTGCCCTCGCTGAGCACGACCATGTTGTTTTCAGTACCCAGGTTCATGCTTGGCGCCAGGGCCTGCTCTTCGCGTTGCAACGCTTGCGGGACGCCCAGGAAGTTCTTGTGGGCAAAGCGCAAGGTCGAGACCCCCTGGCGCCAGGCCGACACCTGCGGGCCTTGTTCGCGCTTGAGCTGGGCAACGCTCAGGCGCAATGCCTGGAGCATCAGCTCATCGACGTTGTGGCCTTTGAACAGATCGAAGGGCAAGGACTCGCCTTGCTCTTTTGCCGTCAATGCCCGGTACAGCACCTTGGTGCCCACCGAAATATTGTGACTGCCCGGCGAGCTGGCGCCGGGGGCGCTGTAACCGGTGTCGGTAAACCAGCCGGCCTGCGCGGGCGGCAACTGATCGGCCAGGGTCAAGTCAAGCATCTGCCCGAGCCAACGCCGAAAAATCGCCGTGGCGGGCTGGTCGTAGAAACCGTCGCGATTGCGGTCCAGGTCCTGATAGTCCCAGGCCGCCAACGCCTGGTGGACGGCAGCGAACTCTGCTGGCAAGCGTTCGCTCAGCGCCAGCAGGCGCGGCATGAAATAGCGCGCATTGGGGTCCTCGAACGCGGCCTCCATCATCAGGCTCCAGGCTTGCTCCGGGGTGAAACGGGCTTGCTGGCGCAACCGCTCGTCGAGCACTGCGTATCGATCGGCAGCACCCCAGGCATACCACCATTGGTCCGGCCCGGGGAAGCCCTCTGCCGGCTGGTTGTTCCAATTGGCAATGTAGCCACTGGCCGGATTGAACACCTGCGGATTGGAAGCGAACGGCAGGAAACCCTGCCATTCATAGTCACCATTGCCGGGCATCGGCAAGCGACTGTCATGCCCTTGCAGACGCACCGGATAACGACCGCCGAGGGCATAGCCAATGTTGCCTTGCTGGTCGGCGTAGTACCAATTGACGTTGATCGCCGAGCGCTCCACCTGGGCCAGCCACTGCGCGTGATTGCCGGCCTTGGCCACCTGGTTCCAGGCCATCAGGGTCGCCAGCTCCTGGCCTTCCCAGCCGCGGCGGCGAGCATAGGCCACGCCCTGTTCGGGCAGATGCTCGAACACCGCACCCTGGGCACTGCGATACACCGTGAGCTGTCGGGGCGCTTCACCTTTGACCGCAATCGTTTCGACCCGCCGCTCAAAATCCCGATAGCGGCCCTGGAACCAATACTGGTTCGGGTTCTGCGGGTTGAGCTGGAGCCGATAGACATCGACGTTATCACCCGCGCCCCAGGTGCTACCCCAGGATATCTCGCGGTTGTGACCGAACTGGATCAGCGGATAGCCAAACGGGCTGTTGCCAACCGCATCGTAGCCTGCCCCATGCAGACCGATTGAATAAGTGTAAGCGGGTTGAAAAAAGCCGAATTGCGGACCGTTGACCAGGATTGCCCGGGCATCGGCGCTCTTTTTTGCCCCCAGGACGATGATATTGCTGAAACCGCGCCCGCTACTGGGGTCTATCGGGTGAACGGCACGCATCGGCAACGGTGGCTCCACTGCCGTGCCTGCTGTCCGTGGCACCACCGCCGCACTTCGCCGTGCCGGGTCCCACTCGCCGCGGGCGATAGTGGTCGGCGCCTGTGGGTCGTCATTGGCCAGCAGCACTTCGAACAATGACTGTCCGCCCTTGAGCCCATGCTTTTCGATCAGCCCGGCCAGCAGGTTCTGGTTGTCCAGTTCAGTGTTGTAATCACCAAAACGGTTGATCATCGAGCCGACGTAAACCATCGCCACATCAAACGCCGTCCAGGGCCTGGGTTGGAATTGGTAATGCGAAAACTGCTTGGGCAACACGCTGTCGGGGCGCTGTTCAATCTCGCCAAGATGGCGGTTGATACCCTCTGCGTAGCCCTGGAGTATCTGCAGCTCCTGAGGGGCCAGCGCAGCCAGCTGTCGGGCAATGGCCTGTGGCGAATATTGCCGGCGAATACCCTCATCGAAGGCCAGGTAGTCGCGCCCTAGCACCTCGGCCACCCGCCCCTGGGTGGTGCGCCGAGACATCTCCAGTTGAAACAGGCGGTCTTGGGCGATGGCGTAACCGTAGCCGTAGAACAGCCGGTAAGGACTGTCGGCGTAGACATGCGGCGTACCCCATTCATCACGCTTGATCAGGATGTCACCTTCAGGCTGTTGCCCGGCAATCTGGCAGCCCGCCATTGCCATGAGCACACCCAGCAATCCCCCAAGACGCAGTAGATGACACATTCAACCCCCAGATAAGATACAAATTATTTGCCTTCACGGAAATAACCGTATCACTTAAGGCTAGCCTTCCCGCCAAAGGAAGTTTGTCCAAGCGTTACAGACTCGCCTCGCAAAGGCTGGACTACACTGAACCAACTCCGCAGGGAAGTAAGACAGACAGTAAGTACTCGGAGCTTACTTTCTTCGGAGAAACCGCCATGAGCGTTACTGTCATCTGGAACTGGGCCCGTTCGGCCCAAATGCCCAACAGCGAAACCATTGCCAATCTGGTAGAGCGATCACGCTACTACCGCCATCCCGACTCGGTGCACATCGCCTACCCCACCACGGTTGACGCCCCCCTGGGCGAGCTTCCCGTCGGCCGCCATCGCATCGCCATCGTCGGCGCCGGTGTGGCGGGTATTACTGCCTTGTACGAGCTGTCACGCACGCTCACAGGGGGTGCGCAGATCGAAGTCGACCTGTACGACAACGATCCGGATCACTTCCTGCACGAGCAGCCAACCAACGGCCACGAGCGAGGTGTGCGCACTGCGGGTAAAAGAGCCGGCCGAGTCAGTGCAGCCAGGGCGACGACCGGCCTGGGTGGCAGTGAAACTGAAAGATCGGTGTACGAAATCGGCGCCATGCGCTTCCCGGAAATTGCCGGGCTGACCTGGCTCTACGCCAGCCGGGTATTCAACCCGACGACTCAGGTCAATGTCTTCCCCAATCCAGGCAAGGTCGCGACCGAATTCGTCTTTGCCGATCGCGTTGATCGTTATGGCAATGGTCAATGGCAGGATCCGCAATCCCCCACTCGGCAGGTGTTTGCCCTGGTGCTCAAGTATTTCCCGGGCGTGAACATCGAAAACGGTGAACTCACCGGCGCCTCGCTGTTCAAGATCGGCAGCCGCGACCCCGCTGTGGTTGCCGGAATTCTGGCGCAAGCAGCACCGGCCGCCGGCGAGCTGGACAGGATCGAAAGGGACTGGGCCACCTTCATCCAGGACTATGACGCCACGACCTTGGCCGGGGCAATCAGAACAATCATGGAGCATGCCAGCGCTCAGGCAGAGCTGCCGGTTATCGCTGGCTTGAACACAACCGAAACGGTGAATTACTGCGTGGAACTGTTCGGTCGCTTCGGTTTCGGCACTGGTGGTTTCAAACCGCTGTACAACATTTCCCTGGTGGAAATGATGCGCCTGGTGCTGTGGGACTACAGCAACGAGTACACCTTGCCGGTGAAAGAGAATGTGCAGTTCATCGAACGGCTGTTCCAGGCTGCACAGTCCATAGGCGGTAGCCAATTGACGGTCAACTTCCGCAGCGCCCGCGTCAGTGACGTTTATCACAGCACCCAGACGGGCAATCGCTGCGCCAATGTCTGCTACTACCCAGCCGATACCCCGCAGCCGGCCCTGATCGAAGCCAGCTACGACTATGTCGTGCTGGCCATGCCCCAGGATCAGCTCAGCCCGCTGGTCAAACGCGCCGGTCACAACCCAGAGGTTACGCCCAGGCTCCAGGTCGGTGATCGGTATCTCGGCTTGCAGCCTCGCACGGTCATCAACACTCAGCCTTCTCTGCAGTTGAGCCGGGCCTATAGCGCTCCCAACGCACGCATGGCCAGCGCCATCAGCCAGTTGCACATGACCCGCACCTCGAAAGTATTCGGCCTGATTCATAACGATGAAAGCAGCGGGCCCGAGGTGCCGACATTCAACGGCAGTCCCATCCAGGCCGTGGTCAGCGACACAGGGCTTGCCGCCAGCTACATCGTTCCCAGCACCCTGAGCGGCCAGCCATACTCAAGCTTCCTCGCCAGCTACAGCTGGGACGACGACTCGACCCGTCTGCAACATGACTATGACCAGTACCCGCAAAACCCTGACAACGGCAGTGAACAGCAAAGCACCCATTACATGTTCCAGCGCATGGTCAATCGGGTCGACCATGAGCTCTACGACCCCGACACCGAGGGCTACAAGCGCTGGTGGTTCGGTGCGCTGCTGAACAAGGTCGAAGGTGATGGCCGCCTGGTGTTCGACTGGACCACCAACACCAGTGCCGGCGGCTTCAAGCTGGACATGTGCGGCGATCACTACCAGAGCAATCTGTGTTTCCGCTATCACACCCATGCGCAAAACAGCACCCTGGATAACCGTTTTTTCCTCGCCTGTGACAGCTACAGTCACCTGGGAGGCTGGATTGAAGGGGCATTCATGAGTGCGATCAATGCAGTGGCGGGGGTTGTGGTCGCCGCCAACGACGGTTCGCTCAACAGCCTCAATGTCGAGGCGCGCAAGCTGTTCACCACCTTGGCAGCGGTTGCCTGAGGGGCAAATCGCAGGCAAAGAAAAGCCCGGCCTAGGCCGGGCTTTTCAGTAGGGCTTGGACCAATTACTTGGCTTGGGCTTCTACTTGTGCTTCTACGCGACGGTTAACAGCGCGACCAGCGTCGGTGGCGTTGTCAGCAACCGGACGGGTTTCACCGTAGCCAACCGACTCAACGCGGCTCGACTCAACACCGTACTGGTTGGTCAGAACCTGCTTAACGGCGTTTGCACGACGCTCGGACAGCTTCTGGTTGTAAGCGTCAGGACCGACGGAGTCAGTGTGACCTTCAACAGTGGTGGTGGTCTGTGGGTACTGCTTCATGAAGTCAGCCAGGTTCTTGATGTCGCCGTAGCTGTTTGGCTTGACGACCGACTTGTCGAAGTCGAACTTGACGTCCAGCTCAACACGTACGACTTCGGCAACAGCCGGGCAGCCGTCAGCGTCAACGGTAACGTTGGCTGGGGTGTCAGGGCACTTGTCGACGTTGTCGCAGACGCCATCGTTGTCGCTGTCGGAGCAGACTTCAGCAACTGGAGCAGGAGCGGCTTCAACCTTGCCACCGCTACCACCGAAGTTCAGACCCAGACCAACGGTCGGACCCCACTCGGTGTTGCCGTTGTCGATGTTGTACATGGCTTCAACGCCGGCACGGGCGAAGAACATGTCGGTGATGTACCACTTGGCGCCTGCGCCAACGTTGGCGAAGGTGGAGTGGTCACGGCCGCCACGGGTAGCCTGGCCCAGGCTCTCGTGAGCGAAACCAGCCGAAACGTAAGGACGCAGAGCGTCGCCGACGGTACCGAAGTGGTAGGTAGCGTCCAGCTTGGCCTTGGAACCTTTGATGTCTTTGTTGAAGACTTCACCACGAGCGTTGTGAGTCTCGTTGTAGCCCAGGTCCAGGGACAGGTCGTCGGTCAGGAAGTAACCAAGGCGAACACCTGGATTGGTGCCAGTGTTCTTGAAATTGCGCTCGCTATCGTAGTACTGCTTGGTGACGTTGCCTTCAATTTCGACCGCGCCTTGGCCTTGTGCCAGAGCGCCGAAGGAAGTTGCGGCTACAAGAGAACCAATGGCCAAGCCCAAGGTGTTTTTCAATTTCATCCGTTAAATCCCCATCTGGTGATAGTTAAGCAGTCCCACCAACATCCGGGGGACAACTCGACGGCAAGTTTAGCAGAACTTGCCGGTACGTTAGAGATATTTGCGCGCCACTAAGTTTCAGTGAGGCCCGCAAATTTCTCACGTAGCTTGTCAAGCGCACGCTTGTACCGCATTTTCGTTGCGCTCAGACCCATGTGCATGATATCGGCGATCTCCTGGAATTCCAGCTCTGCGACAAATCGTAGCACCAGAATCTCGCGGTCAATCGGATTGACATGCACTAGCCATTTGTCCAGCCCGCCTTTCTCTTCCGGTTTAGGCGCCTTCTCTTCCGAGGCCTCCTCGAGCGGATCAAGACTCAAGGCATCCATCAGTCGACGTTTGCGCCGCTCCTTGCGGTACTGGGTGATGCATTCGTTGTAGGTGATGCTGTAGAGCCATGTCTTGAACTTCGATTTGCCCTCGAAGTTCTTCAGCCCATAGAGCACCTTGAGCATCACCTCCTGACAGACATCGTCAGCGTCCCGATCGTTCCCTAAATAACGCGCACAGACGTTAAAAAGGGTCCGTTGGTAGCGGCGCATGAGCTCCTCATACGCGCGAGTAACATGAAACAGCTCCTCATGCGAACGCGCCACCAACTCCTCATCAGTGAGCTCGCGGGGGTCGTAACGCATGGGCAGCGAGTGAACTTTATTCAAAACGGATCTGGCCGACAGTCAGGTCAATGTCGCCGCATACCCCTGCCTGGGGCATTTTTGCGGCGGCATACATTAGCAGGATTTGCCCGGTTAGCGGCTATTGACTCGCTGTTCGAGCAGAATCCGGTTGGACAACGAGACCAGCTCGCCGTCGTCGGTCAGCAGGGTCGTCTTGACCGTGCCGATCTCCTCGATGTGCCCTTCGACCTCGCCAATCCGCACGTGTTGGCCCACTTGATACAGTTCACGCACGTAAATTCCAGCCAGAATCTGCCCGGCAATTTCCCGGCTGCCCAGGCCCATGGCCAGCGCCACGGCCAGACCAACGGTAATCAAACCGATGACGATCACGTGGTTGAGCAGGTCGGTCTTGACCTCGAGCTGGCTGATTGCCACCGAGATACTGATGATAATCACCAGGCCCTGGGCGATACGCCCAACACCTGCGGCATACTCCAGACCGATGCCTTCGGCGGCACCGCGCACCAGGCCGTTGACCAATTGCGCCAGCAATACGCCCGCCAGCAGCACCAACGCCGCGCCGAACACTTTCGGCAGGTACAGGGCAAGCATGTCGAGAGTCGCCGAGACGCGCTCAAGGCCAAGGGATTCAGCGGCCGAGACAAGGAAAATCAGCAGGACGAACCAGTAGACGATCTTGCCGATCAAGGTCGAGATCGGCACTTGAATGCCAACCCGGCTGAGCATCTTGGTCAGGCCGGTGCCGCCCATCAGGCGGTCCAGGCCGAGCTTGGCCAGCAGTTTCGACAGCAAGGTGTCGAGCAGCTTGGCCACGACGAAACCGAGCAACACCACAACCAGGGCGCCGAACAGGTTGGGGATGAAGTTCGCCACTTTGGTCCACAATGCTGTCATGGCAGTGACCAGGCTCTGGGTCCAGAGATCAAGTTCCATATTCAATCGGCCTTATCAGCTTTACGAGCGGTAGCGTTACGGCGCACCGGCGCAACATGCGCCGAGCCATTGTTCACGGCAATCATCAGCGCCTGGCTCCAACGGCCCAGCAGGCTGAACAGATCGCCCGCGCCAACCTGGCGGTTGGCGGTTTTCAGGACCCGGCCCAGGCAGGCATCGTCGTCGCGGTCCTGGCCGGACGGCGATGCCTTGAGCAGGTCTCGCAGGGATTCTTCAAACGGATCGTGCATAGGCACCTCGCGCAATATCTGTCAAAGACGAGGTCGCCACACAACGGGTCACATGAACCGGCCAGGCAGTTTGTGACTGCATGTTCACAAATTTCATCTTCACACCCAGCGCAAGCGGCGAAACAGCCACCATTGCCCCAGCGCCAGGGCCAGCACCAGCAGGCTGGCGAAGAGGAAGCCGTAGGGGCTGTCGGAACCGGGAATACCGCCGACGTTGATGCCCAACAGCCCGGTCACGAAGCTCATGGGCAGGAAAATGCAGGTGATGATGCCAAAGCGGTACATGGTCCGGTTCATCCGCTCGCTGCGGCGCCGGTCCTCGCTTTCGAGCACCAGGGCGGCGCGTTCGCGGGTCAGTTCCAGCTCTTCCAGGTAGCGGGTCAGGCTGTTGTTGAGCTCGTTCCAGTAATCGGCGTCGTCGGCGGCGAACCAGGTCCACTTGTTGCGCGCCAATTGCGCGTAGATTTCCCGCTGCGGGTTGAGAAAACGCCGCAATCCGGCCGCGCGTCGGCGGATCTGCTGCAGGCTGCCCTGGTCCGGGGCATAGCGTTTGTCGACTTCAAGCTTCTCTTCTTCGCCATCGACCACTTCCGACAGGTCGCTGATCAGCGCCTGGACCTTTTCGGTCAACAGTTGCGCCATGCTCAGCAGTAGCTCCGAGGCAGTTTTCGGCCCACGGCCTTCGGCCAGTTGCTGCAGCAGTTCATCACTGGCGCGCAACGGCCGCAGACGCAACGAGATCACCCGCTGGGCCTCGGCGAAGATGCGCACCGAGACCATGTCTTCAGGCTCGGCGCCGGGGTTGAGGTTGACCCCGCGCAAAAACAGCAGCATTTGCGCATCCGGCAATGGCAGCAGGCGCGGACGGGTGTTTTCCTCCAGCAGCAGATCGCAGGCAAACTCGTTCAGGCCGCTGTCGTGGCGCAACCAGGTGCGGGTCTGCGGGTGGCTGCGGTCCCAGTGCAGCCACAGGCTTTCCTGGGGCTGCAGGGCAAGGGCGTCCAGTTCAGTTCGGGCGATCGCACGGGCACCGCCTTTGCCATCCAGCACCAGGGCATGCACCAGCCCCCATTGCGCGTTTTCTTCCTCGAACATCCCTACCCCACTGACCGGTTTCAGAGCTTTACTCAGGCATTTTCAACGGGCTTGGCGAGACGATCACGCCGTTGTTGTCGGCGTAGATGTATTCGCCCGGACGGAAAGTCACGCCAGCAAAGGTCACTGGCACGTTGAGTTCGCCAATGCCGCGGCGCACGGACTTCAGGGGGTGGCTGGCCAAGGCCTGCACGCCGACATCGGTTTGCGCCAGGACATCGACATCACGCACGCAGCCATAGATCACCAGGCCTTGCCAGTGATTCTTCGCCGCCTTTTCGGCCAGCATGTCGCCCAGCAAGGCATGGCGCAGCGAACCGCCGCCATCGACCACCAGCACCTTGCCCGTGCCATCGAGCTCGACCTGCTCTTTGACCCGCGAGTTGTCCTCGAAGCACTTGATGGTGACGATCTCACCCCCGAAGGAGTCGCGGCCACCGAAGTTGCTGAACATCGGCTCCAGCACATGCACCAGTTCCGGGTAGGCGTCGCACAGATCGGGGGTGATGTAATGCATGGGAAACTCCTGTCGATTATCGAGACGATGAATGTCGCAGTTTCACTCAGTGAACGAGGCCCAGCGAGGCAGCTTTAGCCCCAAGGCTACACGTCACTGGCGGCGCGGTCACCTTGGCAGAGCAATCAGCGAACAGATGTTCGCTGAAAAACCCAAAAAATGACCAGAACCTTCGCAATCGTCATATCTTAACGGGATCAGCCTGCCGGCGAAATGCCCTGTGCCGTCTCCGGCAGCAAAGCTGCCCGCGGATCCTGCAACCAGCGCTCGACCAAAGGCCAGACCTGCGCCTGCGCCGGCTTGCTGACCAGCATGTCGACATGCCCGAAATTGTCGAAGCCCTCTTCGCGCCCCAGGCGAACAAACTGCTTGTGCTCACTGCCCAGCTGCTCGAACAGCTTGCGGCAGGCCCACACCGGGTCCTGATGATCCCCCGCGCCGGCCACCGCCAGCACCGGCACCTCGACCCCGGCAAGCCCCGCCCACCAGTCACGGTCCTTGTCGCCAAAGCGACCAAACAGACCGAACCAGCGCAGGCTCTCCAGGGCCAGGCCAATGGGCTCGTCTTCCGGCCCACGCTTGAGCCGCGAGCCGGAAATCTGCGCAAAGCGCTTGAGCAGCAGCCGCCCGCCCCACTCCACCGGCGGCAATTTCAACGGCCAGTAGGTGCGGCTGACCTGGGTGCCGAAAAACGCCACGCTGGCCACCTGCTCAGGCCCCAGGTACTCGCCGCCCAGCGCTGCCGCCAGGGTCGTGCCACCGAGGGAATGACCGATCCAGTGCGCCGGCTGGCCGGCCTGCTCACAGACAAAGGCAGCAATCACCGGCAGGTCGTAACGGGCGTAGTCGGCCACGCGGTTGTGCCGGTAGTCATGGTTGCGCGGCGACAGCCCGTGGCCGCGCATCTCCGGGATCCACACATCGAAACCGGCGCGCGCCAGGTATGCGCCCAGGCCAATGCCCCGGGGCGAAAACCAGAAGCGCCGGTTGGAAAAGCTGCCATGCAGCAAAACCACCGGGGTGCCACGCACCTCGGCTTGATCGGCCATGCCCAGACGGGTGAGCGCCAACTCCACGGTGCGATCCGGGCTGTTACCGGCTTTGATCCGGTACACGTCCTCGCTCAGGTCGCCACGGCGCTCGGCACTGAGCAAGGCCACGGGAAAAAGGGTACTGCTGCTTTGCATAGGGTTCTTGCACAAAAAAGGGCGAGGTCCATCACTGGAACACGCCCTGGAATACGATCGGAACCTTCACCGGCGTAACGGCCAGGTGAAGGTTCCGGTTCAGCGCATCAGTTCGCGGCCTGGCCTTCAGCCAGGAAGAACCAGGTCTCAAGGACCGAGTCCGGGTTCAGCGAGACGCTTTCGATGCCCTGTTCCATCAGCCACTTGGCCAGGTCCGGGTGATCGGATGGGCCCTGGCCGCAGATGCCGATGTACTTGCCCGCCTTGTTACAGGCCTGGATGGCGTTGGCCAGCAGCTTCTTCACCGCAGGATTTCGCTCATCGAACAGGTGCGCGATGATCCCCGAGTCGCGGTCCAGGCCCAGGGTCAGCTGGGTCAGGTCGTTGGAACCGATCGAGAAACCGTCGAAGAACTCGAGGAACTCTTCGGCGAGGATGGCGTTGGACGGCAGTTCGCACATCATGATCACGCGCAGGCCGTTGTCGCCACGGGCCAGGCCGTTTTCGGCGAGCAGGTCGACGACCTGGCTGGCCTCGCCCAGGGTCCGCACGAACGGCACCATGATCTCGACGTTGGTCAGGCCCATCTCGTTGCGTACGCGCTTGAGGGCGCGGCACTCGAGCTCGAAGCAGTCACGGAAGGTTTCGCTGATGTAGCGCGAAGCACCGCGGAAGCCCAGCATCGGGTTTTCTTCTTCCGGCTCGTAGAGCTTGCCGCCGATCAGGTTGGCGTATTCGTTGGACTTGAAGTCCGACAGACGCACGATGACCTTCTTCGGCCAGAACGCCGCAGCCAGGGTGCTGATGCCTTCGACCAGTTTCTCGACGTAGAAGCCGACCGGATCGTTGTAACCGGCAATGCGCTTGTCGACGCTCTCTTTCAGCTCGGCGGGCAGGCCGGCGTAGTTGAGCAGCGCCTTGGGGTGCACGCCGATCATGCGGTTGATGATGAATTCCAGGCGCGCCAGGCCGACACCGGCGTTGGGCAGCTGGGCAAAGTCAAAGGCGCGGTCCGGGTTACCGACGTTCATCATGATCTTGAACGGCAGCTCCGGCATGGCGTCGACGGAGTTCTTGCGCACGTCGAAGCCCAGCTCGCCTTCGAAGATCAAGCCGGTGTCGCCTTCGGCGCAGGACACGGTCACGCCCTGGCCATCCTTGAGCAGCTGGGTGGCGTTGCCGCAACCGACCACCGCCGGAATACCCAGTTCACGGGCGATGATCGCCGCGTGGCAGGTACGCCCGCCACGGTTGGTAACGATGGCGCTGGCGCGCTTCATCACCGGTTCCCAGTCCGGGTCGGTCATGTCCGAAACCAGTACGTCGCCGGGCTGGACCTTGTCCATCTCCGAGACGTCCTTGATGATCCGCACCTTGCCGGCGCCGATGCGCTGGCCAATGGCCCGGCCTTCGACCAGCACGGTGCCGGTTTCTTTCAGCAGGTAACGTTCCATGACGTTGGCCTGGGCGCGGCTCTTCACGGTTTCAGGGCGGGCCTGAACGATGTACAGCTTGCCATCGTCACCATCTTTGGCCCATTCGATGTCCATCGGGCACTTGTAGTGCTTCTCGATGATCATCGCCTGCTTGGCCAGCTCGCTGACTTCGGCGTCGGTCAGGCAGAAACGGGTGCGGTCGGCCTTGTCGACATCGACGGTCTTGACCGAGCGACCGGCCTTGGCCTCTTCGCCGTAGACCATCTTGATCGCCTTGCTGCCCAGGTTGCGGCGCAGGATCGCCGGGCGGCCGGCTTCCAGGGTGCCCTTGTGCACGTAGAATTCGTCGGGGTTGACCGCACCCTGCACGACGGTTTCACCCAGGCCGTAGGCGCCGGTGATGAACACCACGTCACGAAAGCCCGACTCGGTGTCGAGGGTGAACATCACGCCGGCGGTGCCGGTTTCGGAGCGGACCATGCGCTGCACGCCGGCCGACAGGGCCACCAGCTTGTGGTCGAAGCCCTGGTGTACGCGGTAGGAAATGGCACGGTCGTTGAACAGCGAGGCGAATACTTCCTTGGCGGCGCGGATGACGTTGTCGACGCCGCGGATGTTCAGGAAGGTTTCCTGCTGGCCGGCGAACGAGGCGTCCGGCAGGTCTTCGGCGGTGGCCGAAGAGCGCACGGCCACGGCCATGTTCGGGTTGCCCTGGGACATTTCGGCGAAGGCGCTGCGGATTTCGGCGTTCAGGCGCTCGGGGAACTCGGCTTCCATGATCCACTGACGAATCTGCGCACCGGTCTTGGCCAGAGCGTTGACGTCGTCAACGTCCAGCGCATCGAGGGCGGCGTGGATCTGTGCGTTCAGGCCGCTCTGCTCGAGAAAGTCACGATACGCCTGAGCCGTAGTGGCAAAGCCGCCGGGGACCGAGACACCGGCGCCCGCGAGGTTACTGATCATCTCGCCGAGGGATGCGTTCTTGCCCCCCACATGCTCTACATCATGGACGCCGAGCTTATCGAGGGAAACTACGTACTCTACCAAGGTGATCTCTCCACTAACTGTGTTGGAAAAGCTCAGGTCGCCCGCCTGCCAGCTCTGGCTTGGCCGGGCGCTTGTGGCCTGGACCTGGAAAATAAGTGAGAATGCCGAACGCAGTGTTCGGTAAACCGAACCTATCATATCCAAGATTCGTCACCAGCTTAAGGCCCAAGGCGCAAATGAAACGATCTGCTTTCTTTATCTCCGATGGCACCGGCATTACCGCCGAGACGCTGGGACAAAGTCTTCTAGCGCAGTTCGATACCATTCCGTTCAATAAATTCACGCGTCCGTACATCGACAGCGTAGAAAAAGCGCGTGCGATGGTACAACAAATCAATAGCGCCGCTGAAAAGGACGGCGTCCGTCCGATCATCTTCGACACCATCGTCAACCAGGATATCCGCGAGGTGCTGGCCACCTCCAACGGTTTCATGATCGACATTTTCTCGACCTTCCTGGCCCCGCTGGAGCAGGAGCTGACTGCCCATTCCTCGTATTCGGTGGGCAAATCCCACTCGATCGGCGGCAACTCCAACTATATGGAACGCATCGAGGCGGTCAACTTCGCCCTCGACAACGACGACGGCGCGCGCACCCACTACTACGACAAGGCCGACCTGATCCTGGTCGGCGTGTCGCGTTGCGGCAAGACCC
>NZ_JH650766.1:108610-120423 GCF_000259195.1 Pseudomonas donghuensis | reverse complement strand
GAGCGCAACCCCACCAGCCGCTACGCAAGCTTTGCCCAGTGCGAGTTCGAGGTACGTGAAGTGGAGAACCTGTTCCGCCGCGAGAACATTGCGCACATCAACTCCACGCATTTCTCCGTGGAAGAGATTGCGGCGAAGATTCTGGTCGAGAAAGGTGTAGAGCGAAGGTTCAAATAAAATTCTCCGGCCTCATCGCGGGTCAAGCCCGCTCCCACAGGTACAGCACGATCCACCCTGTGGGAGCGGGCTTGACCCGCGATGAGGCCGGGACAGGCACAAAAAAAGCCCCGGCAAATGCCGGGGCTTTTTCATTTCAGCTCACGCTCAGGACGGCATCACCGTTGCCTGGCCACTCAAGGCCAGGTCCACCAGCTCGCGGTTGGCCACCGCGTACATGGCGTAGTCGGTACCGGTCGCCGCGCGCAGCTCGTCGAGCATGGCACGCCAGCGCTCGACCATGACCCGGTGCTGGTTCAGCCACAGGGCCACGCGGGCGTCCATGTCCTCCGGCGCATCGTCCATCTGCAGCACCGAGATGGTGATCGCCCGCTGCTGCAGGTCGATATCATCGCGGAAGGCTTCGCGGGCCAGGGCCTGCCAGTTGTTTTCCACCGGCAGGTTGCTGATTTCCTGCAGGTACCAGGTCAGGTCCAGGGCACTGCCAACGGCGAAGAAGGCCTTGGCCACTTCGGCCGGGTCCTGGCCGGTGACGTCGGACGCTTCGATGATCGGCAACAGGGTGTACAGGTGCGTGGTACCGGCCACCATGCGCGCCAGCAGCTCCGGCACGCCGGCGTCGACGAAGCCCTGGTAACGGGTCATCCAGCGCTCGCGGGTCGGCCCTTCGAGCAGTTCGTCGAGCTTCAGGCCCAGTGCGGCGATCTTCGGCCCGAAGTGCGCCACGTCACGACCAGCATCCTGCTCGTTGCGACGGCTACGCAGGAACCAGCGGGTCGCGCGGCGGCCCAGGCGCATCAGCTCGTCCATCAGGGTCAGCTGGATTTCCGCCGGGACCTGATAATCCAGGGCCTCGATCTGACGGAACCAGTGCGGCAGGTGGAAGATGTCACGCACGATCACATAGGCACCGGCGACATTCGCCGGGCTCATGCCGGTGGACTCTTTCAGACGCTGAACGAAGGTGATGCCCATGTTGTTGACCAGATCGTTGGCGATCTGGGTGCTGACGATCTCGCGCTTCAGGCGATGGCGGCGCATGGCCTCGGCAAACTTGCTCACCAGCGACGGCGGGAACGCGGTTTCCATGTCGCGGGTCAGGTAGTCGTCATCCGGCACCAGCGACTTGAGCAGTTGCTCCTTGAGGTCGATCTTGCTGTAGGAGATCAACACCGACAGTTCGGCACGGGTCAGGCCCTGGCCGGCCGCCAGGCGCTCGGTCAGTTGCTCTTCGGTCGGCAGGAACTCGATGGCACGGTCCAGCTTGCCGCGGCCCTCAAGATCGGCCATCAGGCGCTTGTATTCGGCGATGCGCTCCTTGGCCCGACGTGCAGCCAGCGACAATGCCTGGGTCTGCTTGTAGTTGTTGCCCAGCACCAGGCCGGCCACTTCGTCGGTCATGCTGCCCAGCAGCTGGTTGCGCTGCTTCTCGGTCATGTCGCCGGCCTGCACCACTTCGTTGAGCAGGATCTTGATATTGACCTCGTGGTCGGAGCAGTCCACACCACCGGCGTTGTCGATGAAGTCGGTGTTGGTCGCACCGCCGTTCAAGCCGAACTCGACCCGGCCCAACTGGGTCATGCCGAGGTTGCCGCCCTCGCCCACCACCTTGCAACGCAGCTCGTTGCCGTCCACGCGCAGGGCGTCGTTGGCCTTGTCGCCGACGTCGGCGTGGGTTTCTTCACTGGACTTGACGTAGGTACCGATACCGCCGTTCCACAGCAGGTCGACCGGCGCCTTGAGCAGCGCGTTGAGCAGCTCGGTCGGGGTCAGCTTGTCGGCTTCGATGGCGAAGCGCTCTTTCATCTGCGGGGTGATCGCGATGCTTTTCGCGCTGCGCGGGAAGATCCCGCCGCCTTCGGACATAATGCTGGTGTCGTAGTCGCTCCAGGCCGAACGCGGCAGATCGAACAGGCGCTGGCGCTCGGCAAAGCTGCTGGCAGGCTCCGGGTTCGGGTCGATGAAGATGTGCAGGTGGTTGAACGCCGCCACCAGTTGCAGCGTGTTGGACATCAGCAGGCCGTTGCCGAACACGTCACCGGCCATGTCGCCAACACCGACCACGGTGATCGGGTCTTCCTGGACATTGATGCCGCGCTCGCGGAAGTGCCGCTGCACGCCGACCCAGGCGCCACGGGCGGTAATGCCCATCTTCTTGTGGTCGTAACCGGCCGAACCACCGGAGGCGAACGCATCGCCCAGCCAGAAGCCGTAGTCGATGGCAATGCCGTTGGCGATGTCGGAGAAAGTCGCGGTGCCTTTGTCGGCGGCCACCACCAGGTACGGGTCATCGTCGTCATGACGCACGACGTTGGCCGGCGGCACCAGGGCGCCGTCCTTGAGGTTGTCGGTGATGTCCAGCAGGCCGGAGATGAAGATCCGGTAGCAGGCGATGCCTTCGGCCTGGATATCATCGCGGCTGCCGCCCAGCGGCAGGCGGCGAGGCAGGAAACCGCCCTTGGCGCCGACCGGCACGATCACCGAGTTCTTCACCTGCTGGGCTTTTACCAGGCCCAGCACTTCGGTACGGAAGTCTTCCTCGCGGTCCGACCAGCGCAGGCCGCCGCGGGCGACGTTGCCAAAGCGCAGGTGCACACCCTCGACCCGTGGCGAGTAGACGAAGATTTCGAACTTCGGCACCGGCTTGGGCAGCTCGGGGATCAGCTTGGGGTTGAACTTGAAGCTGAAGTACGACTTGTTATGACCCTGGTCATCGGTCTGGTAGAAGTTGGTGCGCAGGGTGGCCTTGATCAGGTCCAGGTAGCGACGCAGGATGCGGTCTTCGTTGAGCACCTGAACGTCGTCCAGGGCAGTCAGGATGGCCTGTTCCAGACGCTGCTGCTTGTCGTCGAGGTCGTCGCTGGTGAGCTTGCGCGCCAGGTAGAAGCGGGTCTTGAACAGCCGGGTCAGCTCGCGGGCGATGTCGGTGTGGTTGTTCAGGGTGCTGGCGATGTAACCCAGGTCGAAGCCCAGGCGGATCTGCTTGAGGTAACGGGCGTAGGCACGCAGCAGCGCCACGTCGCGCCACGGCAGGCCGGCGGTCAGTACCAGGCGGTTGAAGGCGTCGTTCTCGGCATCGCCATTGACGATGTGCACGAACGCATCCTGCAGGGTGTCGTTGAGCTGCTGGATGTCGAGGTTCAGGCCTTCGGCGGCGGTGAAGGCAAAGTCATGAATCCAGTACTCGCGGCCATTGGCATGGCGCAGACGGTACGGGAACTCGCCGAGCACGCGCAGGCCGAGGTTTTCCAGGATGGGCAGCACGTCCGACAGCGCCAGCGGCGTATCGGCGTGGTACAGCTTGCAGTGCAGTTGCTGTTTGCCGGCCTGGGTCAGCGGCTGGTAGAAGCTCATCACCAGCGGCTTGCGCTCGGACAGGGTCAGCAGGTGCTGCATGTCGACCACTGCCGAATGGGCGGCGAAACGCTCGCGGTAACCGGCCGGGAAGCCTTTCGGGAAGTCGGCCAGGACGTTGGTGCCCTGGGCTTCGCCGAAGCTTTCGACGGTCAGGCTGGCGTAGTCGTCCTGCCACGAACGGCAGGCCTGGATCACTTCGTTTTCCAGTTGCTGCGGGTCGATGTCGATGCGGTTTTTCGGGTCGACACGCAGGATCAGTTGGACGCGGGCCAGGACCGACTCGGAGAAGAAGGTCCAGAACTCGCAGTCGCTGGCCTTGAGGCGCTCCATCAGCACATGCTGGATCTTCTGCCGCACTTCGGTGGAGTAGATGTCGCGCGGCACGTAGGCCAGGCAGTAGCAGAAGCGCCCGTACGGGTCCTTGCGCAGGAACACGCGAATCTTGTTGCGCTCCTGGATCTGCACGATCGACATGACGGTGCTGAACAGCTCGTCGACCGGGGTCTGGAACAGGTCGTCACGGGGCAGCACTTCGAGAACCTGGGCCAGTTCCTTGCCCAGGTGCGCCTTGGGGTCGAAGTGCGAGCGGCGCTCGACTTCGGCGACCTTGCCGCGGATGTACGGGATCGCGCGTACGCTTTCGCCGTACACCGAGGAGGTGTACAGGCCCATGAAGCGGCATTCCTTGATGACCTTGCCGTCGGCGTCCAGCTGGCGGATCGACACGTAGTCCGGGTAAGCCGGACGGTGCACCCGGCTTGGGTGCGCGGCCTTGGCGAAAGACAGCAGCAGCGGCTCTTGCAGGTAGTTGACGGCGTAGTCTTCGATGCGCAGGTCTTCAGCGGTGAGGCCGGCGCGCAGCATGCGGGTCAGGCCGAGGAACGACTGCTCGTCGTACTGCAGCTGGCCGCCCTGGGCGTCACCATGCACGACGAATTCTTCGTAGCCGAGGAAGGTGAAGTGGTTGCCCAGCAGCCACTCGAGGAACGCCTTGACCTCGGCCTTTTCATTTTGTGCCGGGGCGTAGGCGGTTTGTTCAACCAGCGCCACGACCTCGCGCAGCTTGGCTTTCATCGGCTCGAAATCGGCGACGGCGACGCGCACTTCAGCCAGCACCTGCTCAAGCTCGTGGGTCAGCAGGTTGAGTTCGGCGGAGTTGGCGCAGCGGTCGATCTCCAGGTACATCAGCGACTCTTGCAGTACGCCTTCGCCCTGGGTGCCCTTGGGCAGGATTTCCAGCAGCTCGCCCTTCGGCCCGCGACGCACGCTCAGGACAGTGGTCTGCAGGGTGTGGATGCTGTAGCCGCGGCGGTTGAGCTCGGTGCGGACCGAGTCGACCAGAAATGGCAGGTCATGGTGCAGGACTTCGACCGCCGTGTGGGTCGACTGCCAGCCATGGCGTTCGTAATCGGGGTTGTAGACGCGAACCTGAGGCTGGGTGTGATCGAAACGCTCGATGATGCGCCAGGCAGAGAGGGTGCAACCGGCCAGGTCCGACATACGGCGCTGGGTAAGTTCGTCCAGAGAGATGATGCCGAAGAACTGTTCGGCGAACAGCGCCACTTGTGGCAGTGCCTGTTCGCTGATGTGCTGCGCCAGGGCCGCTTGCAGTTGATGCTGGAAGTCGGCTTTGCTGGCTGCGGTGAAAAACGCCATCTGTGGTACTCCGCTTGGGCTTTATTATTGAGTGAAGCGTCGCGCGCGTCCGCCGTTTACGGATCAACGATAGCCAACCCGTAGCAGGAGGACGGTAAAACCATAGAAACAGGCGCTCGATGTGACCTGCAAGTCACATCTTCCCGCTCCACGGATGGGCATCTGCAAAAACGACTGCCAGACGGGCTGTGTCTTTACGGGTGTCCATCGACAGCGCAGCTTAACGAGTGCCCGCCCGCCCCTGCTTGCGATGCTGCGACATATTCGGTCATTGAGGTGCAACCGCACGTTTATCCACTGGCCGAAGACTGGCAGAATCCTCTTTCAACTTACTGATCGAGCCGCTCATGCAACTGAAAACCGCCCTGCTCTTCGCCACCCCCTGCGATGATGAAGAAGACAACATGGCCACCCTGTGCTGCCACAGCGACAAGGGCCAGATGTTTCTCATGACCCGCTATCCAGACGAAGACACGGTGGACATCACCCTGGATGACGAGCCAAGCACCCTCGACGGCCTCAAGGTCAGCCTCAGCGCCAAGCGTTTGCTGATCGAGGTGGCGCCAGGCGATGCCGATGTGTTCAAAGGCGACGATCACCTGGAGATCACCCTGACCTCCGACGGCACCGACCTTGCCGAGGTCGAAGAAACCCTGCAGAACATCCTCAAGGGCACCGGCACCTACGTCAGCGAGCTGTAATCGCCCACGCGGTTTCTTGACAAGGAACCGCCGCAAAAGGCATTGTCTGACAACCTGATTAATGAGCCACCCTTCATGCTTGAGCTTCAGCGCCCCGATACCCTGGTCGAACGGGTTGTCGGCGCCATCCGTGCCGAAATCGATTCCGGTCGCCTGGCGGCCGAATCGCGCCTGCCCACCGAACAGCAACTGGCCGAGCAATTGAACGTCAGCCGCTCGGTGGTGCGCGAGGCCGTGGCTCAGCTCAAGGCTGACGGGGTGCTGATCGCCCGCCGTGGCCTGGGTTCGTACATCTCGCAAACCCCGACCGGCACGGTATTCCGCTTTCCTTCTGCGCAAGGCCGCAGCCCGGACCTGGTGCAAATGTTCGAAGTGCGCCTGTGGATCGAGACCCAGGCCGCCTCGGTGGCTGCCCAGCGCCGCGATGCCGCCGACCTTGCGCGCATGAGCAAGGCCCTGCAGGAAATGCTCGACAAGCGCAGCGACTTTGCCGTGGCCGCCGCGGCTGATGTCGAGTTCCACCGCGCCATCGCCGAAGCCAGCAAGAACGATTACTTCGTCGCCTTCCATGATTTTCTCCGTGGCCAGCTGGCCGCTGCCCGCCGTACTGCCTGGGAAAACTCCGCGGCGCATTCGGTGGGCGGCTCGGCCGATGCCCATCGTGAGCACCAGGCGCTGTACCAGGCCATCGCCGATGGCGACCGGGCTGGTGCTGCAGCTTGCGCCGAAGCGCACCTGCGGGCGTCGGCCAAGCGCCTGAAACTGGACCTGCCGAGCATCGACTGAACCCGCGTATTTAACGGGCGCCGATAGATAGCGCCCTTTTGTTTGACCTACTTAGTCTGACAACCTGATAAGCAGACTCTCTGATAAGAACAAACCAAGGTGACACCTGCATGATCTACGACTACTGCATCATCGGCGGCGGCATCGTCGGCCTTGCCACCGCCATGGCGCTGCTGGAACGCCAACCGGGCGCTTCGTTGCTGATCCTGGAAAAGGAAAGCAGCCTGGCCAAGCACCAGACCGGGCATAACAGCGGCGTGATCCACGCGGGCATCTACTACGCCCCGGGCAGCCTCAAGGCCGACCTGTGCAAGCGCGGCGCCCAGGCCACCAAGGACTTTTGCACCGAGCACCAGATCAAGTTCGAGGTCTGCGGCAAGTTGCTGGTGGCCTCCACGCCGCTGGAAGTCGAGCGCATGCACGCCCTGTACCAGCGCTCGCAACAGAACGGCCTGAAGGTCGAGCAGCTGGATGCCAAAGAGCTGCAACGGCGCGAGCCGAACATTATCGGCCTCGGCGGCCTGTTCCTCGATGCCACCGGCATCGTCGACTACACGCAGGTCTGCGAAGCCATGGCCCGGGTGATCCAGAGATTCGGCGGCGAAGTGCAGCTGCAGACCACCGTGCGGGCCATCGTCGAAACCGCCGACAAGGTCACCATCAGCAGCGACGACAAGGTCTGGAGCGCGCGCCAGCTGGTCGCCTGCGCCGGCCTGCAATCCGACCGCCTGGCCACCCTGGCCGGGGTCAAAATCGACCACCAGATCATCCCCTTCCGCGGCGAATACTTCCGCCTGCCAGCGGCCAAGAACGACATCGTCAACCACCTGATCTACCCGATCCCCGACCCGGAGCTGCCGTTTCTCGGCGTGCACCTGACGCGGATGATCGACGGCAGCGTTACCGTCGGGCCCAACGCCGTGCTCGGCCTTGGCCGGGAGAACTACCGCAAGTTCTCGGTGAACTGGCGCGACGTGGCCGAGTACGCACGCTTTCCGGGGTTCTGGAAAACCCTCTGGAACAACCTCGGTTCCGGCACCGCCGAGATGAAAAACTCGTTGTTCAAAAGCGGCTACCTGGAGCAGTGCCGCAAGTACTGCCCATCGCTGAATGTCGAAGACCTGCTGCCCTATGAAGCCGGCATCCGCGCCCAGGCGGTGATGCGCGACGGCACCCTGGTGCACGACTTCCTGTTCGCCGAGACCCCGCGCATGGTGCACGTCTGCAATGCCCCGTCACCGGCGGCCACCTCGGCCATCCCGATCGGCCAGATGATCGCCGAAAGGATCTTCAACGCCCGCTGAACCCTGCTGCACACCTAACTACAAAGACAAAAAAGGAAACCTCAGATGTCGGTACATGAGGCGGCTGCGGCCGCGACCGAAACCCCGGAACAAAAACGCAAGCGCCTGCGCAAGGTCGCCGCCGCGACCATCTTCGGCTCGATGCTGGAGTGGTACGATTTCTACCTGTACGCGACCATGGCGGCGATCGTCTTCTCGAAGATCTTCTTCGACCCGAGCAACCCGGCGGTGGCGTCGCTGCTGGCGTTTTCAACCTTTGCCATCGGCTTTATCGCCCGCCCCTTCGGCGGTGTGCTGTTCGGCTACCTGGGCGACCGCTTCGGGCGCAAGCAGGTGCTGGTCATCACCTTCTGCATGATGGGCGTGTGCACCACCCTGATCGGCTTGATCCCAAGCTACGCCTCGATCGGCATCTGGGCACCGATCATCCTCGTGCTGGTGCGCATCATCCAGGGCCTGGGCGCCGGCGCCGAGCTGTCTGGCGCGGCAGTGACCTCCTACGAGCACGCCAGCGAAGGCAAGCGTGGCAGCCAGGGCGCCTGGCCGGCACTGGGGCTGAACCTGGGCCTGCTGCTGTCGTCGCTGACCGTCTACCTGCTGACCATGAACGGCAACGAGTTCCTGCTTTCCGGTGGCTGGCGCATCCCGTTCATCTGCAGCATCGTGCTGGTCGGTGTCGGTCTCTGGGTGCGTAAAAGCATCCCGGAAACCCCGGACTTCAAAGAGCTCGACAAAACCCCGGCCAAAAACCAGGAGTCGCCGCTCAAGCTGCTGTTCAGGAACGACCTCAAAGGCCTGGCCGTGGTGTTCTTCGTGGCCATCGGCTACAACGCCCTGAGCTACATCTTCAAGACCTTCTCGCTGGCCTACCTGACCCAGTACAAGGGCGTCGAAGCCCATGTCACCTCGCTGTCGGTGACCATCGCCAGCCTGGTGGCCATCATTGCCGTGCCGTGCTTCGGCTGGCTGTGCGACAAATGGAGCAGCAAGACCGTGCTGATGCTCGGCGGGATGTTCTCGGTGCTGTTCGCCTACCCATTCCTGAGCCTGCTCAACACCGGCGAGCCGATGATGATCTACCTGGCGATTGCCATCGGCACCGGCATCCTCGCGCCGATGATGTTTGCCCCGCAGGGTTCGTTCCTCAGCCGCCAGTTCCCGACCCAGACCCGCTCTTCGGGCTTTGGCACCGGGCGCGAGATCGGCACGGCGGTGGCGGGCGGCCTGGCACCGCTGGGTGGCCTGGCGCTGGTGGCCAATTCGGCCACTCACTCCACCGATGGCGTGGCGCTGATCCTGGTGGTAGCGGCGGTATTGGTGGTGGTGTTTGCCCTGTGCGACCAGGGGCGCAAGCATTCCAGCTTCAAGAACTGAGTGCCCGGCAAGGCCAGCTCCCACTGGGTCAGCGCGATCCCTGTGGGAGTTGGCGTTGCCGACGATGGGCTGCGCAGCAGCCCCTGACTTTGCGATTTGAACAAATTTCCCTGCTGCCGTTAGTCGCCAGCCCTCCGGATGGATTAAAGTATCAGCCCCCGCCCGGGCGCTTTTACGCCGCACGCCCTGGCTTATTTCCAGGAACCTTCAACGATGGAACACCGTGAGGCGCTGATCGCGCTGCGCACCTTTCTTTCAACCCAGATCCTGGGCCAGGAAAAACTCGTCGAGCGCTTGCTCATCGTCCTCCTCGCCGACGGCCACATGCTGGTAGAGGGCGCCCCGGGCCTGGCCAAGACCAAGGCCATCAAGGAACTGGCCGAAGGTGTCGAAGCCGAGTTCCATCGTATCCAGTTCACCCCCGACCTGCTCCCTGCCGACATCACCGGCACCGAGATCTATCGCCCGGAAACCGGCAGCTTCGTGTTCCAGCAAGGGCCGATCTTTCACAACCTGGTACTGGCCGACGAAATCAACCGCGCCCCGGCCAAGGTCCAATCGGCGCTGCTCGAAGCCATGGCCGAGCGCCAGGTCAGTGTCGGGCGCAGTACCTACGAGCTGTCGCCGCTGTTCCTGGTGATGGCCACGCAGAACCCGATCGAACAGGAAGGCACCTACCCGCTGCCCGAAGCCCAGCTCGACCGCTTCCTCATGCACGTCAAGATCGGCTTCCCGGATGCCGCCGTCGAGCGGCGCATCCTCCAGCAGGCCCGTGGCGAAGCGCTCAATGGCGAGACCAAGCCGGAGCGCCGGGTCAGCCAGCAAGCGATCTTTGCCGCGCGCAAGGAAATCCTCGGCCTGTACATGGCCGATGCGGTGGAGGAATACCTGGTGCAGCTGGTCATGGCCACCCGCACTGCGGCCAAGTACGACCTGGAACTGGCCGACTGGATCGCCTACGGCGCCAGCCCGCGGGGCTCGATTGCCCTGGACCGCTGCGCGCGGGCCCATGCCTGGCTTGCCGGGCGCGACTTCGTCAGCCCCGAAGACATCCAGGCGGTGCTGTTCGACGTACTGCGCCACCGCATCATTCTTTCCTTCGAGGCCGAGGCCGCCGGGATTGACCAGGACCGGGTGATCCAGCGCATCCTCGACGTCGTCGCCGTCGCCTGAGCCCATGCCCAATCGCCTGCTGGCCGCGCCCGGAATCCGCATCAGCCTCACCGAGCTGATCGAGATGCGTCACCGCGTGCGCGAAGTGCAACTGTTCTCCCGGCCGGGCCAGCGCAGCCCGCTGGTGGGCCTGCACCACTCGAAACTGCGCGGACGCGGGGTCGACTTCGACCAGGTGCGGGTCTACCAGGCCGGCGACGATGTGCGCAACATCGACTGGCGGGTCACCGCGCGCACCCAGGAGCCGCACACCAAGCTGTTTCATGAGGAACGCGAGCGACCGATCTTCATTCTCGTCGAACAAAGCCAGCGCCTGTTCTTCGGCTCGGGACTGATGTTCAAGTCGGTGCTCGCCGCCCAGGCCGCGGCGCTGATCGGCTGGGCCGCCCTGGGCCACAACGACCGCATTGGCGGCCTGGTGTTCGGTGACAACGAGCACTACGAGATCAAGCCACGGCGCAGCAAGCAGAGCCTGTTGCAACTGCTCAACCGCCTGGCGCGGGTCAACCAGTCGCTGCATACCGAAGCCGTGCCCCAGGCCGACAGCCTCGGCATTGCCCTGCGCCGCGCCCGTGAAGTGCTGCGCCCCGGCAGCCTGGCGATCATCATCTGCGACGAGCGGGCGCTGACGCCTGCGGTCGAACAACAGCTGAGCCTGCTTTCGCGCCATTGCGACCTGCTGCTGTTGCCGCTGTCCGACCCGCTCGACCACGCCCTGCCCGCCGCCGGCCTGCTGCGCTTTGCCCAGCACGGTGCGCAACTGGAGCTCGACACCCTCGACCCGACCCTGCGCAAGAGCTACCGCCAGCAAAGCGAAGCGCGCATCGAGCGCTGGGAACTGCTGGCGCAAAAGCTGCGGGTGGTGTTGATGCCGTTGAGCACCCAGAGCGAAATGATCGAGCAACTGCGCGAGTACCTCAACGCGCAACGACCGGGGAAAACCTCGTGAACCCGCTCGATCAGTTGCAACCCTTGATCACCCCGACGCCGATCGGCTGGTGGCCGCTGGCCCCGGGCTGGTGGGCACTGCTGTTGCTGCTGCCCCTGCTGGGTTGGGGCCTGTGGCGGCTGCGCCACTGGCGCCCAGGCAAAAAGGCCATCGTGCGCGCCGAGCTGCCCCTGGACCCGGTACGCATCGAAGCCCTGGCCGAACTCGCGCGCCTGCCCAAACCCTACGACGGCGCCCCGGCCGGTGCCTGGCTGCAGCAGATCAACGCCCTGCTCAAACGCCTGTGCCGCAACCATTATCCGGGCAGCCACAGCCATACCCTCAACGGTCGCCAAT
>NZ_JH650766.1:104087-108584 GCF_000259195.1 Pseudomonas donghuensis | reverse complement strand
CGCCCCGCCCGCCGGCCTGACCCGCTGGATGGTGCTGGTCGAAGGCGCCTACAAACCCGAATGCAAACTCGACGACAAAGCCATCAACGGCCTCAACCAGTCGGTCGAAACCTGGATCCGCAAACATGTTTGAGCTGGCCTGGCCGTGGGTCTTCATACTGTTGCCGCTGCCCTGGCTGGCGCGCCTGCTGCTGCCGGCCGCCGACAGTGGTGAGCCGGTGCTCAAGGTCAGCTTTCTCGATGAACTCGAAGGCCTGGCTGGGCGCCGCGCGCGCCTGAACCTGCCGACCTGGCGCCAGCAGGCGCCGTTCGTGCTGGTGTGGCTGTTGCTGCTGTTTGCCGCCGCCCGCCCGCAATGGCTGGGCGAGCCGTTACCGGTGGCCGCCAGTGGCCGCGACCTGCTGGTGGCGGTGGACGTCTCTGGCTCCATGGACTTTCCCGACATGCAGTGGCAAGGCGACGACGTCAGCCGCCTGACCCTGGTCAAGGCCCTGCTCGGTGATTTTCTTGAAGACCGCCAGGGCGATCGCGTCGGCCTGATCCTGTTCGGCAGCCAGGCCTACCTGCAGGCCCCGTTGACCTTCGACCGGCGCACCGTACGTACCTTCCTCGACGAAGCGCAGATCGGCATCGCCGGCAAGAACACCGCCATCGGCGACGCCATTGGCCTGGCCCTCAAGCGCCTGCGCCAACGTCCGGCACAGAGCCGGGTGCTGGTGCTGGTCACCGACGGCGCCAACAACGGCGGGCAGATTCACCCGCTGACCGCCGCGCGCCTGGCCGCCCAGGAAAACGTGCGCATCTACACCATCGGCATCGGTGCCGACCCGGAACAAACCGGTACCGCCGGCTTGCTGGGCATCAACCCAAGCCTGGACCTGGACGAAGCCTCGCTCAAGGAAATCGCCGAGCTCACCGGTGGCAGCTACTTCCGCGCCCACGACGGCGAAGAACTGCATGCCATCGGCGAAGCGCTCGACCGCCTGGAACCTGTGGCCCAGCAGCCAACCCAGGCGCGCACCGCCCAGCCGCTGTACAGCTGGCCGCTGGCCTTGGCCTTGGTGCTGAGCCTGCTGCTGGTGATCGAGCAGCAATGGCCGGACAACCTGCTGCAGCGCTTGCTGCGCCGCCCGCGCTTCTTGCAGCCGCACCCGGAATGGCGTCAGCGCCTGCAACGGCTGCGCTTGAGGAGGCGCCGATGAGCGAATTGTGGCCGCAATGGCTGCGCCCGCTGTGGCTGCTCGTCCTGCCGCTGCTGGCCTGGCTGCTATGGAAGCTGTGGCACCGGCAAAAACGCGCCGGGCGCTGGCAGATGATCCTGCCACCGGCCTTTCATGCCGTGCTGCTGGGTGGCGGCAGCGGCCGCGACAGCAAACTGCCGTGGATCGCCCTGGGCCTGGCCTGGTTGATCACCGTGCTGGCCCTGGTCGGGCCCAGCTGGCAACGCCTGGAAGATACCCGCCAGCGCCCGGCCGACCCGCTGGTGATCCTGCTTGAGCTGACCCCGCAGATGCTCGCCGACGACGCGGCGCCAACCCGCCTGGAACAGGCCCGACGCAAGATCCTCGACCTGCTCGAGCACCGCCGCGACAGCCAGACCGCGATCATCGTCTATGCCGGCAGCGCCCACACCCTGGTGCCGCTGTCCGACGACCTGGCCACCAGTCGCAATCTGCTCGAAGCCCTGGATCCTGCGATCATGCCGCAAGCCGGGCAGCACGCCGACCTGGCCGTGCGCAAGGGCCTGGCCCTGCTCGCTCAGGCCGGCCTGGGCCAGGGCCGCCTGCTGTTGATCGGCTCCTCGCTCGATGCCCAGGAACGCCAGGGCATTGTCCAGGCCCTCGGCCGCCAGGGCCCGAGCCTGCTGATGCTCGGCGTCGGCAGCGCCGAGGGGGCGCCGGTCAAGCAGGCCAACGGCGAGTTCCTCAAGGACGACCAGGGCGGGATCCTCCTGCCGCGCCTGGACAGCGCCAGCCTCAAGGCTTTTATCAACAGCACCGGCGGGCGCTACCGCAGTGCCCGTATCGACGACCTCGACCTACGCGGCCTGCGCCTGTTCGACAACCCGCGCAGTCTGCGTGACGATGGCCAGACCGTACAACTCGACAGCTGGGCCGACCAAGGCTACTGGCTGTTCCTGCCACTGTTGCTGCTGGCCGCGTGCGCCGGCCGTCGCGGTTGGTTGTTCTGCCTGCCGTTGCTGCTGGCCGTGCCGCAGCCCAGCCACGCCTTCGAGTTCAACGACCTGTGGCTGCGCCCTGACCAGCAAGGCCAGCGCCTGCTTGAACGGCAACGTCCGGCCGATGCCGCCCGGCACTTCGCAGACCCGCAGTGGAAAGGCCTGGCGCTGTACCAGGCCGGCGACTTCAACGGCGCCGCCCGCCAGTTCGCCCAGGGCAACAGCGCCGCCGACCATTACAATCGCGGCAACGCCCTGGCCCGCAGCGGTGAACTGGAAGCGGCGCTGGATGCCTACGAGCAGGCCCTGGAACGCCAACCGGAACTGCAACCGGCACTCGTCAACAAGGCACTGGTCGAACAGTTGCTGCAACAACGCCAGGCCGAACACGCACCCGAACAGCCGCCGGAAGACAACCCGCAGAGCAACCCCAACAGCAGCAGCGATACTGCCAGCAGCTCGCAGAACGCCCAGGACCAGGCCGCGGCAAAACCTGCGCAGGATCCGGATGAAGCGGCCAAGGCCCAGGACAGCAGCAGCGAGCAGGCGCAGAACAGCGCCAGCGGCGCTGACGACGATGACACCACCCGGCCGCCCCAGCGCCCGGCTGACAGCAGCCTCGATGCCGAACAGCGCCAGGCCCTGGAACAATGGCTGCGACAGATCCCGGACAACCCGGCCGAACTGTTGCGGCGTAAATTCTGGTATGAACAGCAACAACATCAGGAAACCCATCGATGAGTCGCGTTTGCGTCCTGGTCTTCAGCCTCTTTCTCGCCCTGCAGGTGCAGGCAGCGGCGCTGCTCGCCAGTGTCGACCGCACACGCCTGAATGCCGGCGAAACCCTTGAGCTGACCCTCGAGACCCAGGACGTCACCCAGTTCGGCAAACCCGACCTGACGCCACTGCAGGCCAACTTCGAAGTACGTGGCACGCGCCAGGTCAACAGCCTCAACAGCCTTGACGAGAGCAGCGCCAACACGCGCTGGATCATTACCCTGCTGCCGCGCCAGAGCGGCAGTGTGGAAATTCCCGCCCTGCAGCTGGGCGAAGTGCGCAGCCAGCCGATCAGCCTGCAGATCCAGGCCAACGAGGTCAGTCGCGAAAACCAGGGCCCGGTGTTCATCGACGCCAGCCTCGACCAGCCGCAAGTCTACGTCCAGGCCCAGGCGGTGCTGACCCTGAGCATCTACCACTCGGTACCGCTGTACGACGACAGCAGCCTCAGCCCGCTGCAACTGGACAACGCCAGGGTCGAGCCGCTGGGCGAGTCGCGCACCTTCGAGAAACTCATCGACGGCGTGCGCCACGGCGTGATCGAAATGCGCTATGCGATCTACCCCCAGCAGAGTGGCGACCTGAAAATCCCGGCCCTGAACTTCAGCGCCACCGCTGCCCAGAACGATGCCGAGCAGGAGCTCAACACCCCGCGCGCCGGCAAGCAGGTGCAGGTCAGCTCGACGCCGCTGGTGCTGACAGTCGACCCGATCCCGGCCGACTACCCGGCCAATGCGCCCTGGCTGCCGGCCAACAGCCTGACCCTGGAAGAACACTGGAGCCCGGACCCGGCCCAGCAGCAGACCCAGATCGGCGACTCGCTGACCCGCACCGTGATCCTCCAGGCCGAGGGCTTGTCCAGCGCCCAGCTGCCACCGCTGCCGGGCACCGAAGTCACCGGCCTGCGCCGCTACCCGGACCAGCCGCAATTGCGCAACCAGGTCAACGACCGTGGCCTGCTCGGTGTGCGTGAAGAGCGCGAAGCGCTGGTGCCGACCCACAGCGGCCGGCTGGAACTGCCGAGCCAGGAAGTGGTCTGGTGGAACACCCGCGAAGATCACCTGGAACGCAGCAGCCTGCCCGCTCGTAGCCTGCAGATCGAGGACAACCCGGCGTTGAGCGCCGACAAACCGGCCAGCGTCGATCCGGTCACAGTGCAAACCCACCTGCTCTGGCCCTGGCAGCTGAGTACCCTGGTACTGGCCCTGACCACCCTGCTGGGCTTTGCCCTGTGGTGGCGGGCGCGCTCGCAACCGGCGGTGCTGCGTGCGGCGCAAACCGGGCCGAGCCCGCGCACCCTGCTTGATGACCTCAAGCGCGCGTGCCAGGCCAACGACCCCCAAGCCACGCGCCAGGCCCTGGATGCCTGGGCGCGTCAGCAACCGGAAACCCTGGCCGAGATGGCCGCACGTTTCGTACCGCTGTCCGATGCCCTCGATGGCCTCAACGGCGCGCTGTACAGCGAAAGCGGGCAGTATTGGCAAGGTGAAGAATTATGGCGGGCCATTGGCACCATCCCGGCCGCCGAGCAGGTCCAGCCT
>NZ_JH650766.1:98872-104066 GCF_000259195.1 Pseudomonas donghuensis | reverse complement strand
CCTCCCGCCGCTGTACCCCAAATAAACTCAAGGCGTGGCGCCCCGGGCGCTATGCCGGCACACTGCGGAACCCTTCATGCGTCTGTTTCACACCTCCGACTGGCACCTGGGACAAACCCTGCACGGCCAGGAACGCGATTTCGAACACGCCTGTTTTCTCGAATGGCTGCTCGGCCAGCTCAAGCTGCGCCAGCCCGATGCGCTGCTGATTGCCGGCGACATCTTCGACACCGTCAACCCGCCGGTCAAAGCCCAGGAGCGGCTCTACGACTTCATCGTCCAGGCCCACGAACAGCAGCCCAAGCTGAACATCGTGATGATCGCCGGCAACCACGACTCCGGCTCGCGCATTGAACTACCGGCGCCGCTGATGCGCCGCCTGCGCACCCACGCCCTGGGCCGGGTGCAGTGGCTGGACGAAGGTGAACTGGACAGCGAGCGCCTGTTGATTCCGCTGACCAACGCCAAGGGCAAGGTCGCCGCCTGGTGCCTGGCGCTGCCGTTCCTGCGCCCGGCGGAAGTCACCGGTGCGCACCTGGGCGATGACTACCTGCGTGGCATTGCCCAGGTCCACGAGAAACTCATCGCCGCCGCCCTGCAACGGCGCAAGGCCGGCCAGGCACTGATTGCCGTGAGCCACGCGCACATGGCCGGTGGCTCGGTCTCGGAAGACTCCGAGCGCAGCCTGATCATCGGCAACGCCGAAGCCTTGCCAGCGCGCCTGTTCGCCCCGCAAATCAGCTATGTCGCCCTCGGCCACCTGCACAAGCCGCAGAAGGTCAACCGCGAAGAGCGCATCCGCTACAGCGGCTCGCCAATCCCGCTGTCGTTCTCGGAAATCGGCTATCAACACCAGATCCTTGAAATCGAACTGGATGGCGCCAACCTGGCCAGCGTCGAATCGCGCCTGGTGCCGCGGGCCGTGCACCTGCAACGGTTGGGCCCGGCGCCACTGGCCGAAGTGCTCGAGCAATTGGCCGAGCTGCCGGTGATTGACCTGCTGGACGATCCGCAGCGCCAACCCTGGCTGGAGATCCGCGTACGCCTGGACGAGCCCCTGCCCGACCTGCGCGCCCAGCTCGAAGGCGCCCTGCACGGCAAGGCCGTGCGCCTGGTACGCATCGCGGCCGAGTATGCCGGCAACGGGCGCAGCGAGGATGAGAGCGGCGCCGACTTGCTGGAACTGGGCCAACTGACCCCGCACGAGCTGTTCAGCCGCGCCTGGGAGCAGGCCTATGGCAATGCCGTCGACGAACAGACCCTGGCCGACTTTGCCCTGTTGCTGCAGGACGTCCAGCAGGAGGAAGAACAGCCATGAAGATTCTCGCCATCCGTCTGAAGAACCTGGCCTCCCTGGAAGGCCCGATCGAGATCGACTTCACCGCCGAGCCGCTGGCCAGCGCCGGCCTGTTTGCCATTACCGGGCCCACCGGCGCCGGCAAGAGTACCCTGCTCGACGCCCTGTGCCTGGCGCTGTTCGGCGCCGTGCCACGGCTGAACAACATCGGCCGCGAGACCAAGCTGCCGGAGGTCGACAGCGACATCCTCACCAGCGACCCGCGCACCCTGCTACGCCGGGGCTCGGGCAGCGGTTTTGCCGAGGTGGATTTCGTCGGCATCGACGGCCGGCGCTACCGCGCCCGCTGGGAAACCAACCGCGCCCGCGACAAGGCCAACGGCAAGCTGCAAGGCAGCCGTCAGAGCCTGCATGACCTGGACAGCGACCAGCTGCTGAGCAACCAGAGCAAGGCCGAATACAAGCAACTGATCGAGTCGCGCCTGGGCCTGAACTTCGAACAGTTCACCCGCGCGGTGATGCTGGCCCAGAGCGAGTTCAGCGCCTTTCTCAAGGCCGATGACAAAGAGCGCAGCGAGCTGCTGGAAAAGCTTACCAACACGGCGATCTACAGCCAGCTGGGCCGCCGCGCCTACAGCAAGAGCAAGGAAGCCGAAGAGGCGCACAAGGCCCTGCTGGACCAGGCCAGCGGCGTGATGCCTATGGCCGCCGAGGCCCGCGCCGAACTCGACCAGCGCTACAGCGGGGCCCTCGATCGGTTCAAGACCGAACAGGCGCAACTGCGCCAGCTTGAACAGCAGCGCAGCTGGCTCACCGAGTTGCTGCAACTGCAGGAACAGGTGCAGACCAGCACGGCGCAACTGCACAGTGCCCAGCAGCACAACGACAGCCTGCACAGCGAGCGGCTGAAACTCGCGCGCCTGGAACAGCTGGCGCCGCAGCGTCACCAGTTTGCCCGTCAGCAGGCGCTCAATGCCCAGCTCAGCCCGCTGGCGATGAGCATCGCCGCGCAGCGCCAGCAGCATGACCTGTTGCATGGCCACCAGCAGCAACTGCAGGACGACCTGGGCAAGGCCCACGCGGCCCTCGCCCAGGCCCTGGCACAACAAACCGACAGCGCGCCATCGGTGCGCCAGGCCTTTGCCGAGCAGAACACCCTCGCCCGCCTGCACCAGGAACTGGCCAACAGCGCGACGCTCAAGCACCAGGCCGAGCAGGCCAGTGCCGAGGGCCAGCAACAGCTGTTGACCCTCGATGAACAGCAACGCCTGAGCGAACAGCGCCTGCAGCAGATCGGCCAACAGCTGGAGCAAAGCGCGCCGCTGGCCGGGCTGAGCGAAGCCTGGAGCGCCTATCGCGACCGCCTGCAGCAACTGATGCAGCTGGGCAACCGCCTCAACCAGGGCCACGCCGAGCTGCCTGGCCTGCAGGAGCGTGCCAGCCAGGCCAGTGCCCAGCTTGAGGAGCAGCGCGCCGCCCTGGCCCTGCTCTACCGCGAAGCCGAGGCTGAACCCCAGGCCCTGGCCGAACAGATCGGCCTGCTCGGCGAGCTGCTGCAGAAAAACCGCCAGCAGCAGCGTCAGGTCGAAGAACTGAGCCGGCTGTGGAGCAACCAGCAGGACCTCGAACAGCGCCTGCAAGCCTTGCGCGAGCGCCAGCAAGCGGCGTTGAAGCAACGCGAGCAGCTGATCAGCGAAGGCCTCAATGGCAAGAACCAGCTGACCGCCGCCGAGCAAGCGCTAAGCGTTACCCGCCAGTTGCTCGAACGCCAACGCCTGGCCCGCAGCCAGAGCGTCGAAGACCTGCGCGCGCAACTGCAAGACGACCAGCCCTGCCCGGTGTGCGGTAGCCAGGAGCACCCTTATCACCAGCCCGAAGCCCTGCTGCAAAGCCTCGGCCGCCACGACCAGAACGAAGAGGCCAACGCACAGCAAATGGTCGACGGGCTGAAGAAACAGCTCGATGAACTGCGCACTCAACTGGGTGGCGTCAACGGCCAGATCAAGGAATACCTGCACCAGCAGGAACAACTGGGCAACCAGCAACACGCGTTGCAGCCAAGCCTTGAAGCGCACCCGCTGTACCCGTCGCTGGCCGACCAGGACGCCAGCCAGCGCAGCGCCTGGCTGGACTTGCAGGTGCGCAACCTGAACCACGACATCAGTCGTGACGAACAGCGCCAGAACGCCCTACTGGCCCTGCAGAAAGACGCCAGCCGCCTGCAACAGCAATTGCAGGCAGCCCAAGACACCAGTCAGCAGGCCAACCAGCACCTGAGCCAGCAGCAAACGGCGCTGGCCAGTGACCAAGAGCGCCTGGAGCAGGAACTGGCCAGTTTCGCCAGCCTGTTGCCTGGCGAGATCCTCAACGACCTGCGCCAGGAGCCGGCTGCCGCCTTCATGCGCCTGGACCAGCAACTGGCCCTGCGCCTGGACCTGCTGCAACGGCAAAAGGACGAACAGCAGGAGCACGGCGAGCGCCAGCAGACCCTGGACAAAGCCCAGTTGCAGCAACAGGCACGGATTCAGAAGCAGGAAGAACTGCAACAGCAGTTCAGCGAGCTGGAGCGCCAGCATCAAGCCAGCCGCGACAGCCTTGCCAGCCTGCTCGGCGAACAGGCCAGCGCCGAGCATTGGCAGCAGCATCTGGACCAGGCGGTGGAGCAAGCGCGCCAGGCCGAAACCCAGGCCGGCCAACAGTTGCAGGAGACCCAGGCACGCTTGATCGAACTGGCCGCCGAGCTCAAAGCCAAGGGCGAACGCCTGAGCGCGCTGGAGCAGGAACACCATGAGGTGCGCGGCCAGATCGAACAATGGCGCCAGGGCCACCCGGAGTTGGACGACAGCGGCCTGGAGCAGTTGCTGGCGCTCGACGACAACGCCGTGGCGCAACTGCGCCAGGAGCTGCAGGACAGCGAGAAGGCCATCGAACAGGCGCGTACCCTGCTGCAGGAGCGCCAGCAACGCCTGGACCAGCATCAGGCCCAGGGCAATGCCGAGCTCACCCGCGAAACGCTGGAACAGGCCTTCGACAGCCTGCAGGTGCAACTGACCGCCAGCGAACAGACCTGCGCCGAATTGCGTGCCGCCCAGGCCGAAGACCAGCGCCGGCAACTGGCTCACCAGGCCCTGGCCGAGCAGATCGCCACGGCCTACAGCGAGTGGCAGCGCTGGGCACGGCTCAACGCCCTGATCGGCTCGGCCACCGGCGATACCTTCCGCAAGATCGCCCAGGGCTACAACCTCGACCTGCTGGTGCACCACGCCAACGCCCAGTTGCGCCAACTGGCCCGGCGCTACCGGCTCAAGCGCGGTGGCAGCCTGCTCGGGCTGCTGGTGCTGGACACGGAAATGGGTGACGAACTGCGCTCGGTGCATTCGCTGTCGGGCGGCGAGACCTTCCTGGTCTCGCTGGCCCTGGCCCTGGGCCTGGCCTCGATGGCTTCGAGCACCCTGCGCATCGAATCGTTGTTTATCGACGAAGGCTTCGGCAGCCTCGATCCGGAATCGCTGCAACTGGCCATGGACGCGCTCGACGGCCTGCAGGCCCAGGGCCGCAAGGTCGCGGTGATCTCCCACGTGCAGGAGATGCACGAGCGCATCCCGGTGCAGATCCAGGTCCGCCGCCAGGGTAATGGCCTGAGTACCGTGGAGGTCAGCGGATGATCCTCTACTCGTTCCGCCGCTGCCCCTGGGCCATGCGCGCGCGCCTGGCCCTGCGCTACGCCCAGTGCCCGGTAGAGATCCGCGAAGTCAGCCTCAAGGCCAAGCCAGCCGAACTGCTGGCCCTGTCGCCCAAGGGCACGGTGCCGGTGTTGAGTGCCGATGACCTGGTACTGGAGGAAAGCCTGGACATCATGCGCTGGGCCCTGGCCCGGCACGACCCGCACGATTGGCG
>NZ_JH650766.1:77443-98858 GCF_000259195.1 Pseudomonas donghuensis | reverse complement strand
GGCGGCAAAAGCCGCTGATGCGCTGATCGCACGCAATGATCGCGAGTTCAAGGCCCAGGTCAACCTGTACAAGTACGCCGAACGCTATCCGCAGCATTCACGGGAACATTACCGGGCCCAGGCCGAAAGCTGGTTGGTGGAACTGGATGCGCGACTGGCGCAGCAGGCGTACCTGTTCGCGGACCATCCCAGCCTGGCTGACGCGGCATTGTTGCCGTTGATGCGCCAGTTTGCCGGGGTGGAGCCTGAGTGGTTCGCCCACGCGCCCTACCCGCACTTGCGGGCATGGTTGCAGAGGTGGCTGGAGTCGGCATTGTTCAAGGCGATCATGGCGCGTTGAACCCATCGCTGGCAAGCCAGCTCCCACAGGGCCCTTGTGGGAGCTGGCTTGCCAGCGATGAGGCCAGAAGCTACAGCGCCAGAATCGGCGAAGAATAGAGGAACAGCAACACCGCCAGAATTCGCCATTTCATGTGTTATCCCCTGACGTCAATAAATTAGCGTCAAATTCAATCACATGGCGATATGCTATTACCAGAAAAATCTACACGCTCAATGCTGCGACTTGTGGTCCAGCGCAGCGTAGAAGTTGGCACTTTGTTGCAGGTATTTCTGGGTATAGCTCTGGGTCGACGATTTACGCTCGCTGAGCTCGACATGGGCGTTGGCCGGCAGGACCACCGAAGCAGAAATGGCGGAAGCGGCGATGACCGGGAAAAGGTTGAAGTTCATGGCGCTGACCTCGAAGTCTGTGGTTTGAAGTGGCCGCTTGGGGCCGTGGTTCAAACTTACGCCGCTGGCGCGGCGCACAGAAATTCATTGCAGCAGTAGCCAACATCAAGGCAATTGATAGTCAGTTGACGAACTTCAGGTCCGACGGCGCATCCTGGGCCAGCTTCTGTACGGTTTCGCCCAGCAGGCCACTGCGTGGATCACGGCGGATCACCACGATCTGGTTGCTCTTCTGATTGGCCACCAACAGGTACTTGCCGGTAGGGTCGAGGGTAAATTCCCGCGGGTGATCGCCCTCGACACTGCGCCGCTGCACCTGCATCAGCTTGCCGCTCTTGTCATCCACGGCAAACACCAGCAGCTCGTTGGCCGTGCCACGGTTGCTGACATACAGAAAGCGCCCGTCGGCCGACAGGTGCAATGCCCCCGCCGCCTTGGCCGAGGCATCGTTCTGCTCGGTCAATGGCAGGCGCTGCAGCTCCACCAGCTTGCCGTCCTGATAATCGAAGGCCACCACTTGGGCGCTCATCTCCAGGGTCAGGTAGGCATGCTTGCCATCGCGGTCAAACAGCAGGTGCCGCGGCCCGCTGCCCGGTGGCAGGCTAACCGGCTCGACCGCGCTCAGTGGTTGCGTGGGGCTGGCGCCGTCGTAGCGGTAGACAAACACCTTGTCGGCCCCCAGGTCGCTGGCGAACACGTACTTGCCGTCGTCCGATGACACCACAGAGTGCACATGGGGCCCGGTCTGGCGCTCCGGGTTGACGCCGCTGGGCTTGTGCCGGTCTTGTTGCACCGAGGCTTGCAGGTAGCCGTTACGCCCCACCGGCAACACACTCAGGCTGCCGCCCGGGGCAGGCAACACGCCGTAATTGGCGACGAACAGGTAGCGTTGGTCCTGGCTGAGGCTGGAATGGGTTGGTTCATCGCCCTGGCTTGGCACCTGGTTCAGCGCCTTGAGGTTGCCGTCCTTGCCAATCGCAAAACTGCTGACCTGGCCGTTGCCGGCGCCGTTCTCGTTGACGGCAAACAGCAGGCGCTTGTCCACCGAGAGGGTCAGCCAGGACGGGTTTTCGCTCATGAGGATCTGCAGCGGCGCAGGGTCGATCTGGCCGCTGTCGCTGTTGAAGCGGTAGCGGTAGATACCTTCGCTGCTGCCTGCGGTATAGCTGCCGACCAGCAGGTCGTGGGCCTGGGCGGTGAGCGTCAGGCTCATGCTACTGGCGATCAGCAGGTTCTTCAGCAGGCGCGTCATCGTCTTCCTCATCGCAGGCACTAAAGGCACTCATACAGACTAGCCGATGCTCGCCAGTCTCGGCCGCGACCAGCCAGTCGGTACCTTCAAGCCGGGCGGCGCCGATCTGCTCGGGGGAGAACTTGTATTTTTTCAAGGCACGGCCATCCATCAGCTCGATGCTCAGGCCGGTTTCGTCGAAGGTGAAGTCAAAGGCGTGCAGGCCGTCGATCAGGAGCATGTTGCTGGATTCGAGGGCTTGGGAGAGGGTTGTCATTGCAGGAAGATCACTGGCGGGAAAACCCCCATGATACCTGATCGTCAAAAGCATCGCCGGCAAGACCGGCTCCCACAGGTAATGCGCACCTGTGGGAGCCGGTCTTGCCGGCGATGGGCTACGAAGTAGCCCCGATGACAGCAGCGGTCAATGGGCAAAAATCGAACCGCCCTCCTTGCCCACCATTTTCTCCGGTTTGATCAGGAACCGCGCCAGAGCCGGCAGCAGCCACAGCGCACCAAACATGTTCCACAGCAGCATGAAGGTCAGCATCAGGCCCATGTCGGCCTGGAACTTGATCGCCGAGAAGATCCAGGTGCACACGCCGATGGCCAGGCACAGGCCGGTGAACAATACCGCCTTGCCGGTGGACTTGAGGGTCTGGTAGTAGGCTTCCTGCAGCGGCAACCCGGCGCGCAGGAAGCTCTCCAGGCGGCTGTAGATGTAGATGCCGTAGTCCACGCCAATGCCTACGCCCAGTGCCACCACCGGCAGGGTCGCGACCTTGACGCCGATGCCCATGTAGGCCATCAGCGCGTTGCCCAGCACCGAGGTCAGCACCAGCGGCAGGACGATGCACAGGGTCGCGGCGAAGGAGCGGAAGGTGATCATGCACATCACCGCCACGCAGATGTACACCAGGATCAAAATGGTCAGCTCGGCCGACTTGATCACTTCGTTGGTGGCCGCCTCGATACCGGCGTTACCGGCAGCCAGGAGGAATTCCAGGCCTTCCTTGTTATGGCTGTCGGCAAACTCCTGCACCGCCTTGACCGCACGATCGAGGGTCTCGGCCTTGTGGTCGTTGAGGAAGATCAGCACCGGCGCCAGCGAGCAGTCGGCGTTGTACAGGCCGTCGGCACGGGAGATCGAGCTGTTGAGCACGTCCGGGTTGCGCGACAGGCTTTCCCATTTCAGGTTGCCCTCGTTCATGCCCTTGATCATCTGCTTGGACACGGTCACCAGCGAGATCGCCGACTGCACCCCAGGGGTGTTCTCCATCTTCCACATCAGCTCGTCGATCGGCGCCATGGTCGCGTGTACCGAACAGCCTTCGGTCGGGGTCTTGACCATCACCACCAGCACGTCGGAACTGGTCGAGTAATTGTCGATGATGAAGGCGTTGTCCTGGTTGTAGCGCGAGTCCGGACGCAGCTCCGGCGCGCCTTGGTCGAGGTCGCCGATCTTCAGGTTCTGGCTGTACCAGAGACCGCCACCGAAGGCCAGCAAGGCCAGGACAATGGACACCGGCGCCACCTTGGCGCTGGCAAAATTGGACAGCAGGCGCCAGAACGGATGCTCGCGGGTGGCGTCCTTCTTGCTGCGCTCGATGGCCTTCTTGCTGATGCCGACATAGGAGATCGCCACCGGCAGGAGGATCAGGTTGGTGAAGACAATCACGGCTACACCGATCGACGCACCGATGGCCAGCTCGCGGATCACGCCGATGTCGATGATCAACAGGGTGATGAAGCCCACGGCGTCGGCGAGAATGGCGATCATCCCCGGCAGGAACAGTTGGCGGAAGGTACGCCGCGCGGCGGTCAGGGCGTTGTCGGCATCGCTGGACTGCAAGGCGATGCCGTTGATCTTCTGCACCCCGTGGGAGATGCCGATGGCGAAGATCAAAAACGGCACCAGCATCGAGTACGGGTCAAGGCCGAAGCCCACCGCGTGCATCAGCCCCAGTTGCCAGACCACCGCCACCAGGGTGGTGATCAACACGGCGATGGTGCTGCGGATGCACCAGGTGAACCAGTACAGCAGCACCCAGGTGATCACCAGCGCGATCCCGAAGAACATCGCCACCATCATCAGGCCGTCGATCAGGTCACCGACCTTCTTGGCGAAGCCGACGATGTGTACCTTCACATTGGGGTTCTGGGCCTGGAACTTGTCGCGGATCTTCTCTTCCAGCTGATGGGAGAACTGCTGATAGTCGAGCTTGATCAGCTTGCCCTGGTCCTGCGGGTCGGGATAGGACTCCAGCAGCGGAATATCGATGATGCTCGACTTGAAGTTGTTGGCCACCAGGCGCCCGACCTGCCCGGACTTGAGCACGTTGTTACGCAGCTTGTCGAGGCTTTCCGGCGAGCCGTTGTAGGTCTGCGGGATGACTTCGCCACCGGCAAAGCCCTCTTCGGTCACTTCGGTCCAGCGCACGCTGGGGCTCCACAACGACTTCAGCCCGGAACGGTCGACGCCGGGAATGTAGAACACCTCGTCATGCACCTGACGCAGGGTTTCCATGTACTCCTTGCTGAAGATATCGCCGTCGGTGGCCTCCACCGAGATGCGCACGGTGTTGCCGAGGTTGGCCAGGTCATTGCGGTGCTCGAGCATCTTCTCGATGAAGGGGTGCTCGAGCGGGATCATTTTTTCGAAACTGGTGGAAGGACGAATCTGCGTGGCCTGCCAGAACAGGAACACGCTGACCAGCAAGCAGATGAGGATCACCACCGGGCGATTGTTGAAGATCAGGCGTTCGAGCAAAGTTGTCTTGTCCTGATGGTGTTGCTGGTTCATGTTGAACTGCTCCTGACCGGTCATGGCTGCACTCCTTCGGCGCCCTGGGCCGAAGCCAGGTGCACGCCACCCTGGCCTACCAGCACCAGGCGCCCTCCACTCAGCCCGCTGACGCCGGCCAGGGCGATGCGATCGGCCCGGTTGAACACGCTGAAGCTCTGGCCGTCGTCGCTGCTGCGCAACACACTGCCGCCATTGCCCACGAGTACCAGGCTGCCATCATCGAGAAGCGTAGCGCTTGCCAGGCCAAATTCGAGGTTGCCGCGCGCGGCTTTCAATTCGATCTGTTGCCAGCTATCGCCAAAATCCGTGGAGCGGTAGAGGTTGCCGCGCAATCCGTAGGCCAGCAAGGTACGCGGCTGGGCGGTGCCGGTGACACCGAACAGCGAGCCTTCATAGGGGCCTTCGAGCTTTTCCCAGGTCTGACCGTCGTCGCTGGAGCGGAACATGCTGCCCTGCTCGCCAACGATGAACAGGCCGGCGTCTTTCACCGCGGCGATACCGTTGAGGTGGAACTGGTCTTCGTTGTTCAGCCGATCGCCGACCTCGTTCCAGGTCTTGCCGCCGTCGGTGGTTTCCAGCAATGCGCCGTAGGCACCCACGGCGAAGCCGTGCTGGGTCTCCTTGAACCAGACGTCGAGCAACGGCGCTTCGCGCGCCAGGTCTTCAAATTGTTTGCTCCAGGTGGCGCCACCGTCAGTGCTGGCAAGGATCTGCGCATCGTGGCCGACCGCCCAGCCGTGCTGGTCGTCGACAAAATAGACCGCCGTGAGCAGTTGCCGGGTCGGTACCTTGGCTTGGGTCCAGGTCTTGCCCTGGTCATCGGAAAACAGGATATGGCCGCGATCACCGACAGCGACCAGGCGCGCGCCGGCCTTGGTGACGTCCAGCAGCAGGCTGTTTACCGCCTTGGACGATTCGGTGGAGTAGACATCGGTTGCAGCGGCTGCAGCCTCGACCGTGTTGGCCCAAAGCCCGATTGCCGCTACCAGCAAGCCGCTGGCGGCCAATGCCCAAGGGCGACTGCCGGCTTTACGCGCAGCACCGCCGAGACCCGCCATGACAGGCTCAGTCATAGATCTATCCCCCTTTATTGTTATTTGGGTCAATCTATATGCAGGTACTGCCAAAAACCGTGTTCCAGAGCCCCGCAATAGCTGAGAGCCATCCTATCGGGGTTTGCAAAGGACTGACAACGAACGGGACGTTATCTTTTGTTAAGCGGGGGGGATTTGCGGGGAAGCAATTGCGGGTCAAGCCCGCTCCCACACTAAATGTGGGAGCGGGCTTGACCCGCGATGAGGCCATCAAGCCAGACTTTTGCTCACGACCTCATACACATCACTGGACAGCGAACCGCTAGCCAGAATGCGCTCCAGCTCACCTTTCATCAGCGCCTGACGCGCGCTGTCGTATTTGCGCCAGCGGGTCAGCGGCGCCAGTTGGCGCGACGCGATCTGCGGGTTGAGTGCGTTGAGCTCGATCACCAGGTCCGCCAGGAAGCGGTAACCCGAACCATCGCCAGCGTGGAAGTTGACCAGGTTCTGCCCGGCGAAGGCACCGACCAGGGCGCGGACCTTGTTCGGGTTCTTCATCGTGAACGCCGGGTGCTGCATCAGTGCCTTGACCCGGGCCAGGCCGCCCGGCAGGGTGCTGGCCGCCTGCACGCTGAACCACTGGTCCATGACCAGCGGGTTGTCCTTGAAGTGCTCGGCAAAGCTCTCCAGGGCCTTGGCCCGCTCGGCTTCGAACGGCGAATTGACCAGCACGGCCAGCGCGGTGAGACGCTCGGTCATGTTGTCACAGGCGTCGAACTGCTCCAGGGTCGCGGCCAGGACTTCAGGCTTGGCGCTGAGCATCAGGTACGACAGCACGATGTTCTGCAGGCTGCGCCGGGCAAAGTGCTCGGCCTCGGCGAGGTACTCGGTGCCACGCGATACCCCGCGGTTGGCCTGGTAACGTGCATTCAGGGCCTCGAACAGCTGCTCGGCGATCTGTTGGCGGGCGAACTCGCGGGCGGCGTGGATGGCATCGACATCGGCCACTTCGCTGATTTCGGTGAGGTAGGCCTCACTGGGCAGCGAAAGCATTTCGGCGACCATGGCCTGATCCAGTTGCTCGTTGGCCAGCACCGTGCCCAACGCGGTCACCAGGCGCTGGTCAAGCACCAGCTTGGCACCCTGCTGGTGCTGGGCGATCAGCTCCTGCAGCACCTGCACCGACAGTTGCTGGCCGGCTTCCCAGCGGTTGAAGCCATCGCTGTCATGCTGCATGAGGAACATCAGCTGGTCGCGGTCATAGGGGAAGCTCAGCTTGACCGGTGCGCTGAAACCACGCAGTAACGATGGCAGCGGCTTGGCGGCAACGCCTTCGAAGGTGAAGGTCTGCTCGGCTTCGGTCACCGACAGCACCCGCGAAGTGCCGACCGCAGCCGCCTCGCCTTGCAGGCGCAGGGCGATATCGTTGCCCTGGGCATCGAGCAGGCCCAGTTCCACCGGGATCACGAACGGTTTTTTCTCGACCTTGTCCGGGGTTGCCGGGCAGCTTTGACGGAAGGTCAGGCTGTAGGTTTGCGCAGCACTGTCGTAGGCCTCGCTGACCGCCAGGCGCGGCGTGCCGGCCTGGCTGTACCAGCGCTTGAACTGGCTCAGGTCGACGCCGTTGGCGTCTTCCATGGCCTTGATGAAGTCATCGCAGGTCACCGCCTGGCCATCATGACGCTCGAAGTACAGGTCGCTGCCTTTGCGGAAACCCTCGGCACCAAGCAGGGTGCGGACCATGCGCACCACTTCCGAACCCTTCTCGTACACGGTCAGGGTGTAGAAGTTGGAGATCTCGATAAAGCTGTCAGGGCGCACGGCGTGGGCCATGGGCCCGGCATCTTCGGCGAACTGGTGGGTACGCAGGTAGGCGACATCCTCGATGCGCTTGACCGTACGCGAGTTCATGTCGGCGCTGAATTCGGAGTCACGGAACACCGTGAAGCCTTCCTTGAGCGACAGCTGGAACCAGTCGCGGCAGGTCACGCGGTTGCCCGACCAGTTGTGGAAGTATTCGTGGGCGACCACCGCCTCGACCCGCTGGTGGGCGGCGTCGGTGGCGGTTTCGGCGCGGGCCAGCACGCAGCTGGAGTTGAAGATGTTCAGGCCCTTGTTTTCCATGGCGCCCATGTTGAAGTCGTTGACCGCAACGATCATGAAGATGTCCAGGTCGTACTCACGGCCGTAGACTTCTTCGTCCCAGCGCATGGACTTCTTCAGGCTGGTCATGGCGTGCTGGCACTTGTCGATGTTTTCCGGCTCGACATAGATGCGCAGGGTCACGTCACGGCCCGACTGGCGGGTGAACTTGTCTTCAACGCACCACAGGTCACCGGCGACCAGGGCGAACAGGTAGGCCGGTTTCATGAACGGGTCTTCCCAGGTCGCCCAGTGCCGGCCGTCGTCCTGTGGGCCGCTGCCGACCGGGTTGCCGTTGGACAGCAGCACCGGGTAGCGATGCTGCTCGGCGATCACCGTGGTGGTGAACGCGCTCATCACGTCCGGGCGGTCGAGGTAGTAGGTGATCTTGCGAAACCCTTCGGCCTCGCACTGGGTGCAGAACATGCTGCCGGACTTGTACAGGCCTTCGAGGGCCGTGTTGCTCTCGGGGTGGATCTTCACGCTGGTGTCGAGGGTGAAGGTCGCAGCCTTGGGCTGTACGGTCAGGTGGCTATCGTCAAGCTGGTAGTCGCCGGCAGCCAGGGCCTGGTCGTCCAGGGCCACACTGAGCAGCTCCAGCTGCTGGCCGTCGAGCACCAGCGGCGGCAGGCCAGCACCACGGGCCGGGTTGCGGCGCATGACCAGCTGCGCGTGGACCAGGCTGTGGTCCTCGAACAGTTCGAAGGTCAGGTGCGTCTCGTCAATCAGGTACTCGGGGGCCTGATAGTCCTTGAGGTAGATCACTTGCGGCTGTTCGGTACGCATGTGGCGGTCCTTTTTTACTGATGCACGGCGAGCTGGTACGCCGTGTATTTACGAATATTGATCACGCCGGTGTCGAAGATCAGGTACTGGCCCTTGATGCCCAGCAGCGTGCCTTCAGCCACGGGATTCTTGTCCAGGTTGAAGCTGACGATCTTGCTTGGGTAGGCCTCGACCGGGTAGCGGATTTCCAGCACCTCGGCGTCAGTCAGCGGCTGGATCGCCTGCAGGCCGAATCGCGTCTGCAGGGCGCTGAAGCCCTCGGCGCAGCTGTCGAACAACTGCTGACGCACGGCCAGCAGGTCGACCGCCTCGGCATCGCCCTTGAGCAAGGCGCGCCAGTTGGTGCGGTCGGCGACCTGGCTGCGGAACAGGTCCTCGACCAGCCCCGATTGCTGGCGGGTGGCAACCCGCACGATCGGCAGCGCCTGGCTGGCGCCCTGGTCAAGCCAGCGCGTCGGTAGCTGGCTGGCGCGGGTGATGCCGACCTTGATGCCCGAGGAGTTGGCCAGGTACACCACATGATCGGTCATGCAGAACTGCTCGCCCCACGCGGGTTCGCGGCAGGTGCCCTGATCGTAATGGCATTTTTCCGGGGCCATGATGCACACATCGCACTGCGCAAGCTTGGTCATGCACGGGTAGCAGTAACCCTGGCTGAAGCTGGTCTTGGTCTTGCGCCCGCAGTGGCTGCAATGGATGGCACCGAGGTATTCCAGGCGCACGGTCTTGCCGATCAAGGGGTTGACCGGCACTTCCTGCTCGCCCAGGCGAAAAGCGTACTGCACCATCGACGCGTCGAGGCGCGCCGACATTTTGCTGATGGAGCCGCGGCCGAGTTCGATCAATGGATCGCATCCGACTTGAACAGGATGTTCGCCACCGGTGCCGATTTGGAGCTGCATTCCTGCGCCCCCATGTAACCGGTGCGCTCTTCCTCGGGCAGGTTCTGCAGTTCCCAGGCGATCACCGCCTGCAGCGACAGCTCTTTCTGCTCGGTGGTGAGCTTGCGCCCGTCTGCCCATTTGCCCAGTTCCACGGCCAGTTTCAGGCTCTGGTAGATTTCCGGGGTGATGTTTTCAATCATTTGCGCAAAAGTGGACATAACGTCTCCCAAAATCAAGCGGTCAGTTTACGCCGGGCCAGCGCCCCGCCCAAGAGCCCGCTGAGGCAACCGACCAACAGCCCGCCGACATGAGCGGCGTTGGCGATCTGGCCGAAGCCGAGCAGGCTGATCAAACCGGACAGGCACAGCAACAGCCAGACCAGCATCATTACCAGCACGCCGCGCGGCATGCGATACACAGGGTTGGGCGCCAGCCATTGGTACAGCCAGACATGCCCGAGCAAACCGTAGAGCACCCCCGACAGGCCGCCGAACAGGCTCGGGCCGCCAAACAGGTACTGGGCGGCGTTGGACACCAGGCTGAACAGCAGGGTCATGCCGAGCAGGTTCCACGGGCCCTGGCGCAGCTCGATGCGCCGGCCCAGCTCCCAGTACCAAAGGCCGTTCATGGCCAGGTGGAGGATGCCGAAATGCACCAGCATCGGTGTGAACAGGCGCCACCACTGGCCATCGGCAAGGCTTGCGGCCAGCGGGGTGAAGTACAGGTAATCGCCCTGCACGCGAAAATCGAGGAAGGTCAGCCAGCTCAAGGTGGCGAAGTTGTCGCCAAGCCCGGTGAGGCCGGCGACGATCAGGCACAGCAGCAGGATCGCCGCCGTGGCCTTGCTGGCGCGCAACTGCTCGCCGACGCTTGGCTGTGCCGGTGGCGCCAGGGCGGTGTCGGCCGGCAATTCAAACTCCGCATTGCCCTCTGGGAAGCGCTGATACAGCTCGCGCACGTCTTCGGCGAAGTCCTCGGCCACCCACAACACCAGGTCGCCGCCCTCCTCGCTGACCCGGTGCGGCACCTGCAGGCGCCGTAACAGGCCGACAAAACCGCTGAGATCGGTACTCAGCGGCATGCGTAATACCTCCACTACAGTCATTGGCTGGCCTCCGGCCGGTCGACATCGACCCAGACGAACTTGCGTGGGTCGATGCGGGTTTCAGCATCCAGACGGTAAGCAACCAGTTTGCCGTACAGCACCGCACTGTAGTCCAGGCAGGCCAGGTTGGCGCGGATCGGCGCTGGTTTGCCGCTGCGCCAGTAATGGCCGACAAACAGCATCGGTTCGTCCTCGCTGTAGCGCAGCAAGGCGTTCTTCTGGCTGTGGCTGAGCGGCGCGTTGGCTACCTGCTCGGGCAGCGCATCGGGCTGGAAGACGATATCGCCGTAGGTTTGCGGGTCTTCTTCCCAGAACTTGGTGCGGAAAAACGCGCGGGTCAGGCCGTCGCCCCCGGTCAGGGTCAAACCGTCCGGCAGGCGCATGTCGGTGCCACGCAACAGGCGGTTGCAGACCGTGGCGGCAAAGCTCTCCGGCACCGCCGAAGCCTGGATGAAATGCTCGTCGATGCGCCCGTCCGGGTACTGCTGGCGCAGCGGCTCGATCAGGCGCGCGTCCCAGCAGGCATGCACCAGGCGAAAACGTCCTGCGTCGATGAACAGCGGCAGCTCGTAGAACCACTCGAGGAAGTCCTGCCAGTCGCCCGGGTGCTGTTCGAACTGGGTCAGGGTCTCGTAGATCAGCCGCCCATGGCGCGGGGTGTGCTCGCGCACGTAATGCTTGCCGCTCTCGGGCAACGCCGGGGTGTTCCAGCCCAGGGCGTTGTACTCGTGGTTGCCCATGATGCAGTAGGCCTGGCCGGCTTCGACCATGTCATGGACGATGTGCAGCGCTTCGCGAATCCGCGGGCCACGGTCGATGATGTCGCCGAGGAACAGCGCCTGGCGCGACGGGTGACGCCAGACGCCGCCCTGGCGCTTGTAGCCGAGGGCATCGAGCAGGCGTTCGAGGGTGTGCGCACAACCGTGCACGTCACCGATCAGGTCGAAACTGCGAGCGGGATCGAGCATCACTCGCCTCCACCACCCAGGCGGCTGCCCCAGCCGAGCTTGGTCCGGCATACCTCATAGTAATTGTGATCCAGCGGGTGGATCAGGCGCAGCTTCTGCGGCTTCTTGTTCACCGTGATGGTGTCGCCCGGTGCACAGGTGAAATGGTTCTGGCCGTCGCAGGAAATCTGCGGGTAGATCTGCAGGTCCTTGGACACCACGATCTTCAGCTCGCTGTTGCCGTCGACCACGATCGGCCGCCCGGACAAGGTGTGCGGGTACATCGGCACGATGACGATGGCGTCGAGCTTGGGGTGCATGATCGGCCCGCCCGCCGACAACGCATAGGCGGTGGAACCGGTCGGGGTGGCGACGATCAGGCCATCGGCCTTCTGGCTGCAGACGAACTGGCCGTCGATGTAGATCTCGAATTCGATCATCCGCGTCGACTTGCCCGGGTGCAGCACCACATCGTTGAGGGCGTCGCCCTGGCCGATGGCTTCGGCGTGGCGGCGGACTTCAGCCTGCAGCAGGAAACGGTTTTCCACCAGGTAATGGCCGTCGAGTACCTCGGCGACTTTCACTTCCAGCTCATCGGGGCGGATATCGGTCAAGAAGCCCAGGCTGCCACGGTTGATACCCAGCACCGGAATGTTGTGTCGGGCCAGGGCGCGGGCGGCGCCGAGCAAGCTGCCGTCGCCACCGACGACGATCACCAGGTCGCAGACTTCGCCCAACAGCTTGCGCGTTGAGGTCTGCAGGCCGTGGCCGGGCAGGACTTCGGCGATGGTGTCCTCAAGGATGACGTGCAGATGCCGCTCCAGCAGGAATTTTTTCAGTCGGCGAATGGTATCGAGCACCTGGGAGCTGCCGAGGCGGCCGATGATACCGATATTGCGAAATTGCTCCATGGGGCTCCAGGGCTCTACGGCGGGTAAAAAGGCGATGCTCGCCAAAGAGTTCGATTATGGGCGAAAGCGCCGTGCAGCGGCAAACGCCGGAGAAATTCGCCAGGCGCGCAGGCTTAGCGGCTATGCTCGCTGAATGAACCCGTTTCCCAGCCTGATCGACCTGCCCCGCCAGTTGCGCCAGCCTCAGGTGCGCGACCTGGCCTGGGTCATTCTCGCGCCGCCGATGCTGCGCGACACGCCGTGGCCGCAGCGTCATCCACTGGCCGCCAGCCGTTGGGTGGCCGAGCCAGAACGGCTGCAGCAGTGGCTGCTCGAGCAGGACCGTGACAGCCACGCCCTGCTGTACTGGCTGACCCAGGCCAGCACCCGGCGCCTGGGGCTGTACTACGAACGTCTATGGCAGTTTGTCCTCCAGCATGCCCCGGGCGTGACCCTACTGGCCGCCAACCTGCCGATCCGCAACGGCGGGCATACCCTCGGCGAGCTGGACCTGCTGCTGCGCGACAGTGACGGCGTGCACCACCTGGAACTGGCAATCAAGCTGTACCTGGGCCCGCAGCACGGCACCGACGACAACCCGGCGCAGTGGCTGGGGCCGGGTTGTCACGATCGCCTGGACCGCAAGCTTGCGCACCTGGCCGAGCATCAACTGCCGATATCGGCCCGTAGCGAAAGCCGCGAAGCGCTGGCGGCGCTGGAGATCGAGCAGTTCAGTGCGCAGCTGTGGCTGGGCGGCTACCTGCTGTACCCCTGGCCGGGACAGGCGCAAGCGCCGCGCGGGGCCAACCCACAGCACTTGCGTGGGCGATGGTTGCACCAGCGTGACTGGGCAGCGTTCCGTGCCCAGAGTGCACCTGGTCGCTGGCAGCCATTGCCGCGCCATGCCTGGCTGGCGCCGGCCTGTTACCCGGCGCAGGACTGCTGGTCGGCACAGCGCTTCGAGACCTGGTTGCAGGCGCTGGACCCGCTGGCGCCAGCGCAGTTGCTGGTGCGGCTGGTCGAGGGTGAGCGTGGCGAGTGGGAGGAAACCGAGCGGTTGTTTCTGGTCTCGGACTTATGGCCGAACCTGCCAGGGTGACGGGTTTTGCAAGCCAGCTCCCACATGCACACAGATCCACTGTGGGAGCGGGCTTGACCCGCGATCAGGCCACCTCTAGACCACAGTCAACCGCAGCGCCAGCGCCACCAAGGTCAGCAACAACACCGGCACCGTCAGCACGATCCCGACCTTGAAGTAATACCCCCAGCCAATCTTCACCCCCTTGCGCTCCAGCACATGCAGCCACAGCAGGGTCGCCAGGCTGCCGATCGGGGTGATCTTCGGCCCCAGGTCGCTGCCGATCACGTTGGCGTAGATCATCGCCTCCTTGACCACACCCGTGGCGGTACTGGCATCGATCGACAAGGCGCCGATCAGCACCGTCGGCAGGTTGTTCATGATCGACGACAGCACCGCGGTCAGCAGCCCGGTGCCCAGCGCCGCTCCCCACACCCCGCCCATGGCAAAACCGTCGAGCCAGCCGGCCAGGTAATCGGTCAGCCCGGCATTGCGCAGGCCGTAGACCACCAGGTACATGCCTAAGGAGAACACCACGATGTGCCAGGGCGCTTCCTTGAGCACCTTGCGCGTGGAGATTTTGTGCCCGCGCGCCGCCACCAGCAGCAACACCAGGGCGCACACTGCAGAAATCGCGCTGATCGGAATGCCCAGCGGCTCCAGGGCAAAGCAACCCAGCAGCAGGATCATCAGCACCAGCCAGCCGGCGACGAAGGTCGCCGGGTCCTGCACCACGCTGCGCGGCGCATCCAGTTGCAGCGGGTCGTAGTTGCGCGGAATGTCGCGGCGAAAGTACCACAGCAGCACTGCCAGGGTGGCCGCCACGGCGACCAGGTTGACCGGCACCATCACCGCCGCGTAGCGGTTGAAGCCAATACCGAAGAAGTCGGCAGAGACGATGTTGACCAGGTTCGACACCACCAGCGGCAAGCTGGCGGTATCAGCGATAAAGCCTGCGGCCATGACGAACGCCAGGGTCGCCGCCGGGCTGAAGCGCAGGGCCAGGAGCATGGCCACCACGATCGGGGTAAGGATCAGCGCCGCACCATCATTGGCGAACAGCGCCGACACCAGTGCCCCCAGCAGCACGATGTAGCAGAACAAGCGCCGGCCACTGCCGCGTCCCCAACGCGCCACATGCAACGCCGCCCAGGCGAAGAAGCCGGCGGCATCGAGCAGCAGGCTGATGATGATCAGGGCGATGAAGGTGCCTGTGGCGTTCCAGATGATGTGCCAGACCACCGGGATATCGCTCCACTGCACCACCCCGCAAAGCAACGCCAGCAGCGCCCCGCCCGTGGCGCTCCAGCCCACGCCCAGGCCACGGGGCTGCCAGATCACCAGGGTAATGGTCAGCAGGAAAATCAAAGATGCCATCAGCATGAAGTACAAACCTTGCAAAATAGTGGGGCACAAGCGCCGGATTCTAGCGACAGATCAAGACGGCCGTGATGAATTTCTGCTGCAATGCCCGGGTAACCGGCTGGCAAGCGGTTACAGTTAGCTGACTGCGCCAGAAGAGCGCGGACTTCGACCTGATGATGAGGAACACCCATGACTCTGAGCCAAAACCAGGCCCGCTACAGTGGCCTGTCGATTGCCCTGCACTGGCTGATGCTGGTGCTGCTGGCGGCGGTCTACGCCTTTATCGAACTGCGCGGCATGTTTCCCAAGGACAGCGCCGAACGCGCCTTGATGAAAGACCTGCACTTCATGCTGGGCCTGAGCGTGTTCGTGCTGGTCTGGTTACGCCTGGCCCTGCGCCTGGGTCGCCCGACCCCAGCGATCATTCCGGCGCCACCGGCCTGGCAGACAGGCCTGGCGCACCTGATGCACCTGGCCCTGTACCTGCTGATGATCGGCCTGCCGCTGGCCGGCTGGCTGCTGCTCAGCGCCGCCAACAAACCGATCCCGTTCTACGGTTTCGAGCTGCCGGCGCTGATCGCCCCGGACCCGGACCAGGCCAAATTCATCAAGGGCTGGCACGAGCGTATCGGCACCTGGGGCTACTGGCTGATCGGCCTGCATGCGGTCGCAGGCCTGTACCATCATTACGTGCAGCGCGATAACACCCTGCTGCGCATGTTGCCACGCAACAACTAGGCAAAACCGCGGCGGCCCTGCAGGCCGCCGCTGTGCAGGAAGATAAGCCGGGTACCAGGGGCAAAGGCCCCGGCTTCGACCTCCCGACGTAGCGCCAGCAAGGCTTTGGCGGTGTACAGCGGCTCCAGCGGCATCGCCGACTGCGCCTCGCACTCGGCCAAGAACGCCAACAGTTCGTCATCGACCTTGGCAAAGCCGCCACGGCAGGCCTCATGCAAGCGGTAACCGGCCTTGCCCACCAACGTTTGCACCGCCTCGGGCACGCCATGGTCCAGCGGCACTGCCAAGGCACCATGGACCTCGTGCCTGCCCGCTTCCGCCAGCACCAACCCGGCCAGGGTGGTACCGGTACCTGCCGCCAGCCACCAGCCGTGATAATCCGCCCAGCCCAGCGCCGCCAATTGCCCGTGCGCCTGCTCGACGATCAAGGCGCAGCCCTTGGCGCCCAGGACCCCGCCGCCGCCTTCGGCGACACAATGCCAGCCGGGGTAAAGCGCCTGCCAGGGTTGCCAGAAACCCGGCTGATGACGCTCGCGATAGCCGCCATACCCCAGCCAATGCAGTTGCATGCCAAAGGCCTGTAGGTCGCGCACCGTCGGTGTGTCTTGCGCGTGCCCGCGCAGCAGGCCTGCGGTGGCAAAGCCGAAACGCTTGCCGGCGGCTGCCAGGGCATGCAAGTGATTGGAATGGGCACCGCCAAGGCTGATCACCCCAGGCGCCCCCTGGGCCTGGGCGATTCGCAGGTGTTCAAGCAGCTTGAACCACTTGTTGCCGCTGATCAGCGGGTCGATCAGGTCCAGGCGCAACACCGCCAGCTCCACGCCATGCGGGCGCAGCCAGCTCAGGGGCAAGGGTTGCAGGGGCGCGAGAGGAAGGTCGTCGAATCTGCCGATCATGGGAGGGGCACAACAGGGCTGCCAGGGCAGCGCAGTGTAACAGCGCGACGGGCCCGGCAGCCCGCCGCGCTGCGCCAGTCAGAGTTCGGCGGCCAGGCGCGACCCCTGGTTGATGGCGCGCTTGGCATCCAGCTCGGCGGCGACATCGGCACCGCCGATCAGGTGCACCGACTGGCCGGCGGCGACCAGGCCGTCCTGCAGTTCGCGCAGCGGGTCCTGGCCGGCGCAGATGACGATGTTATCCACCGGCAGCACCTGCGGCTCGCCCTCGGCGATGCGAATGTGCAGGCCGGCGTCGTCGATGTTCAGGTACTCGACGCTGTTGAGCATCTGCACCTGCTTGTTCTTCAGGCCCGTGCGGTGAATCCAGCCGGTGGTCTTGCCCAGGCCATCGCCGACCTTGGTCTTTTTGCGCTGCAGGAGGAACACCTGGCGCGCTGGCGCATGGGGTTCGGCCTTGATGCCGGCCACACCACCGCGGGCTTCAAGCTGGGTATCGATGCCCCATTCCTTCCAGAACGCCTCGCGGTCCTGGCTGGTGGCCACGCCCTGGTGCACCAGGTACTCGGAGACGTCAAAGCCGATACCGCCAGCGCCGATCACCGCGACCTTCTGCCCTACCGGCTGGCGCTGCAGCAGCACGTCCAGGTAGCTCAGCACCTTGGCGTGCTCGATGCCGGGGATGGCCGGCAACCGCGGAGCGATACCGGTGGCGAGGATGATCTCGTCAAAGCCGCCCGCCGCCAGTTGCTCGGCATCGACGCGGGTGTTCAGGCACAGCTCGACGCCGGTGGTCTGCAGCTTGCGCTTGAAGTAGCGCAGGGTCTCGTAGAACTCCTCTTTGCCCGGCACGCGCTTGGCCACGTTGAACTGGCCGCCGATCTCGCTGGCCGAATCGAACAGGGTCACCTCATGGCCGCGCTCGGCTGCCACGGTGGCAGCAGCCAGGCCGGCGGGGCCGGCGCCCACTACGGCGATACGCTTGACCTGGGTTACCGGCAGGTAATTGAGCTCGGTTTCATGGCAGGCGCGCGGGTTGACCAGGCAGCTGGTCAGCTTGCCGCCGAAGGTGTGGTCCAGGCAGGCCTGGTTACAGCCGATGCAGGTGTTGATCTCGTCGCCACGCCCGGCGGCGGCCTTGTTGACGAACTCCGGGTCGGCCAGGAACGGTCGCGCCATCGAGACCATGTCGGCATCGCCTTCGGCAAGGATCTGCTCGGCGACTTCCGGGGTGTTGATGCGGTTGGTAGTGATCAGCGGGATCTGCACCGCACCGCGCAGCTTGGCGGTGACCTTGCTGAACGCCGCGCGCGGCACCTTGGTGGCGATGGTCGGGATCCGCGCTTCGTGCCAGCCGATACCGGTGTTGATAAGGGTCGCACCAGCCTGCTCCACGGCCTTGGCCAGCTGCACGATCTCTTCCCAGCTGCTGCCGCCCTCGACCAGGTCGAGCATCGACAGGCGGAAGATGATGATGAAGTTCGGCCCTACCGCTTCACGCACCCGGCGCACGATCTCTACCGCCAGGCGCATGCGGTTCTCGTAGCTGCCACCCCAGCGGTCGGTACGCTGGTTGGTGTGGGCGGCGAGGAACTGGTTGATGAAGTAGCCTTCCGACCCCATGATCTCGACGCCGTCGTACTCGGCGCTTTGCGCCAGCAGCGAGCAGGTGACGAAGTCCTGGATCTGTTTCTCGATGCCCTCTTCATCCAGCTCGCGTGGCTTGAACGGGTTGATCGGCGCCTGGATGGCACTCGGCGCTACCGACTTGGGGCTGTAGGCATAGCGACCGGCGTGGAGGATCTGCATGCAGATCTTGCCACCGGCTTCATGCACCGCTTGGGTGACGATGCGGTGTTTATCGGCTTCTTCCGGCGTGCTCAGCTTGGCCGCGCCGGAATACACCCCGCCCTCCACGTTCGGGCCGATGCCACCGGTCACCATCAGGCCGACGCCGCCACGGGCGCGCTCGGCAAAGTAGGCCGCCATGCGCTCGAAACCGCCGGTTTTTTCTTCAAGGCCCGTGTGCATCGAGCCCATCAGCGTGCGGTTGCGCAAGGTGGTAAAACCCAGGTCCAGCGGGGCGAGCAAATGCGGGTATTGAGCGGCGGCCATAGTCAACTCCACAACAGGCGTAATCACGGAATGCAGGCGCCTCGCCAAGGCTGGCGGGGCCCGTCAGTTATCTGAGGCCGACATTAAAGAGCCAGCGGGCGCGGCTCAATGACCGAAAGTGACAAGTTATTGATCCTACTGCGCGCGGGGTCTACCCTAGGGGCCGAATCCCTTGTCGGCGCTGTCCCGTTTCATGCGAAAACTCCTGTTGAGCGCCCTGGCGCTGGTTGTCATTGCCGCCCTGAGTGGCTACGGGTTCTGGACCGAGCAGCGCCCGGCCGGGCACTACCTGTCGGACCTGCGCATCGAGCTGGCCCTGAGCGAAGGCGTGCCGGCCGATCACGGCAATTTGCTGGGGGTCGAGCCGCAACTGTTCCCTGGCGACTACCAAAGCTTGCAACGCCTGCACCGCAAGCTGGCCGCCTACCTTGAACACGCCCGCGCCCAAGGCCTGGTCAATGCCAAGACCATCGTCATCCTGCCCGAGCACATCGGCACCTGGCTGTGGGCCCGTGGCGAGAAAAACGAGCTGTACCAGGTCACTGAGCGCCGCGAAGCCCTGCAGTGGCTGGAGCTGAGCAACCCGCTGCGCTACGGCCTGGCCATGCTCGGCGCCGAAGGCGACGACCGCCGTGCCGATGCGCACCTGCGAATGAAAGCCGGGCAGATGGCCGAGGATTACCAGCAGTTGTTCGGGGGCCTGGCCAAGGAGTTCGGCGTGACCCTGGTGGCGGGCTCTATCGTCTTGCCTGAACCTTATGTCGAGCGCGGTACCCTGCGGATCGGCTCCGGTGCCCTGTACAACGCCAGCCTGGTCTTCGCCAGCGACGGCTCGGTGCTTGGCCAGCCGCAGCGCCAACAGCACCCCGACAGCGAAGTGCGGCGCTTTATCAGCAGCGGCACCGATCAACCGCCACAGGTACTGCAAACCCCTGCCGGGCGCCTTGGCGTGCTGATCGGCAGCGACAGCTGGTACCCGAGCAACCAGCAGCAACTGGTCAACCAGTTTGCCCAGATCGTCGCCAACCCGGTGTTCCTCAGCGGCCACAACAGCTGGAGCGCGCCATGGCGCGGCAACCGCCACCAACCCCTGGCCTCGTCGCTGACGCTCAAGCCGGGCGAAGTGAGCGAACGCGACGCCTGGCAGCGCCTGACCCTGGAGGCCAACACCGCCAAGGTCAGCAGCATGAGTGTGTTCCTGCGCGGGCGCTTCTGGGACCAGGCCGCCGATGGCCAGGGCTTTGCCCAGCTCAACGGGGTGAACCTGGGCGGCACTGCCAGCCCCGGTGCGCGCCTGCTGAACGTCTGGTTGTAAACGCATGAATCGCCCACGTGTGCGCTTGGGCGACCTGTCGGTCGGTTTCATTCAGCCGCTGAGTGAAACCCTGCAGCAACGCGGGATCGATCCCTCTCCCCTGCTCGCCCGCTACGGCCTGGACCCGGCGCGCCTGGCCGAACCGGGGGCGCGCCTGTCGATCCCGCGCTACATGCACCTGGGCCATGCCGCCATCGAGCTGACCGGCGATCCGGCCCTGGGCCTGCACATGGGCCATATCAGCCGCCTCGGCCAGGCAGGCCTGGCCGGCGTCACGGCGGCACAAGCGCCGACCGTGGGCGAAGCCGCGCGCACCTTGCTGCGCTTCGAACCACTGTATGCGGCCAATTACCGCGGGCATTCAAGCTTTCACGAAGACAGTGGCGGCGCCTGGCTGCGTTTCTACTCGATCAGCCCGTACAACGTCTACAACCGCTTCGTGGTGGACTCACTGCTGGCCGGCTGGCTGGCGCAGTTGTCGAGCCTGGCGGGGGTGACCCTGCTGGCAGAACGGGTCGAGATCGAATTCGACGCGCCTGCCTACGCCGCCCACTACCAGGCCTTGAGCAGCAACCCGGTGCAGTTCGGCGCAGGCACCAATCAGCTGCGCCTGAGCCGCGCCAACCTGGCCCTGCGCAACCCCGCGCACTGCCCGAGCACCTGGCAGCACCTGCTGCAACTGTGTGAGGCCGAGCTTGAACAGCGCACGCGGATACGCAGCCTGGGCGAGCGCATCGCCCATCTGCTGGGGCCGTTGCTGAACGGTGGACGAGAACCGGATCTGGAGGAAGTGGCCAGGCACCTGCAACTGCCGACCTGGACCCTGCGGCGCAAGCTGGCCGAGGAAGGCACGCAGTTTCGCGCGATCCTCAACGATACCCGGCGCGACCTGGCCATGACCTACATTCGCGACACGGAGCTGGCCTTCGGCGAGATTGCCTATCTACTCGGGTTTGCCTCGGCAGAGGCCTTTCAACGCGCGTTCAAGCGCTGGAACGGCATCACCCCGGGCGAGTTTCGCCGCAGCCAGCGGCGTACCGGCTGATTACAGCTCGGTGGCGTCTTCAGCGGGCTCGACCGGGTCGAGCTCAATGGCGCGGTATTCGAGTAGTTCTTCTTGATAGTCGTCCATCATCTGCTCCGTCGTTTCTCATTCATGTCATTGATTCGTCAACGAGCCTAAAGTGCCGTGATGAAAGAAAAATGACAATGACGCTTGTCAAAACAACGTAGCAGACACTGGCGAAGTTACAGCGGCGCCTGCTCGGCGCTGCTGGCCGGCGCTGCCGGGGCGACGGTCGGGGCCGGTTCGGCAGCCGGCGTGCTGCTGTCCTGGACACTGATCGGCGCG
>NZ_JH650766.1:69450-77422 GCF_000259195.1 Pseudomonas donghuensis | reverse complement strand
CCGGCTGGGAGCCATTGCTGTCATCAACCACGGGTGCGGCAGGCACCTCGGCAGCTGGCGCCGCAGCCGGCTCGGTGACCGGTACTGCTGCAGCCGGCGCTGGCGTCGCAGGTGCTGGCGCAGGCGTCGGGGCCAGGGCGGCCGCTGGCGCTAGCGGCGCAGGCTCGGGCACGCCCAGTTCCACTGCCGGCTTATCCGCAGGCTTGGGGCCGGCCTTTTTCTTGTTTTCCTTAGGCAGGAAGCTTTCGACCAGGGCGAAGTAACGCTCGTAGAACTTGGCCGAAGTCACGGTTTCGCTGGCGACCTTGACCATCGAATCGTCACTGGAGCCGATCGGCATCGACACCGAACCCAGCACACCCACGCCAAGGCTGGCCGACGTGTTGGATTTTTTCAGCGCATAGCGGTCCTGCAGGGCGTTGGCGAACATGGTCGAGCGCTGCTCGTCGCCGCTGTCACGGGCGCAGACCACGTTGAAGCTGATCTGCAGGTGCGAATCGCCGGTCTGCTGGAAACTCTTGTTGCCATTGACCTGGCCTGCATCGCTGCTGGTGATGATGTAGCCCTGGCTGAGCAAGGCACGGCGGGCAGCCTCGCAGGTACCGGCCTCACTGACCGGAAAGCTGCGCGAAAAGGTACCCGAGTCGTCGAAATTCTCGTGTTCGTAAATGGCTGCTTTCTTCGAAGAACAGCCGGAAACACCCGCCAGCACAAGGGCCAGCCCGAGCGCACCGCAGACGGTTGACTTTGACATTGCAAATCCTGAGGAAAACGGTCGGTGCCTATTGTGCATCACATCGGCGGCATGCTGAAACCGTAGGCTGCCAATCACCGCAGAAATTTCACCCAAAGCGCCAGCGATCACCCCCGGTGCCTAGGGTTGACCATTGGTCGATAAGCCCACAATTACTTCACTCAAACCCTACTGTCTGATCGGATCCATCTGACTTTTGCCCTGCACATTCTGCGACTACGCTGGCAACTAGCCATTATTGACGCCATACCGGTCGACAGGAGTTACCTCGGTGAAAAACCTATCCGTGAAAATCAAGCTGCTGCTCGGCTTTACGCCCATCCTGGTATTGATGGCGCTGCTGGCCATTACCGCCATCAGTAGCCTGAATACCCTGACCCAACGGGCCGACCGCCTGGTGTCGGTCAATTACATCCTCGACAACCTCAATGAAATGCGTGCCGCCCAGCTGAGCTTCGAGCAACGCCGCGAAGGCACCTTCACCAGCCAGCTAACCAAGGCCCATCAGCGGGCCACAGCGTTGGTGGAGGAAAACCTCGCCGCCCTGCCCGATGCCGACTCGCAGCGCCTGCTCAAGGCCACTGGGGACGATCTCAAGCTGTACCTGGAACAATTCGAGCAACTCAAGGCGGCGACCGGCGGCACCCTGCTGCAGACCAAGCTTCACGATCAACTGCTGGAAAACGTCCACCAGGGCCTGGAGGCGATCAACCAGTTGATCACCCTGCAAAACCAGAAGAGCACCGAAGAATCCAGCAACAGCCGCAGCCTGATGCTCGCCTTGCTGTTCGCCGCCCTGGTGCTGGGTGTGCTGATCAGTGCGCTGATCATCCGCCAGGTCACCCAGCCACTGCGCCAGGCGCTGGAGATTGCCCGGCGCATTGGCGAAGGCGACCTGACCAACACCGCCAGCGAACCGCGCCGCGACGAATTCGGCCAGCTGCTGCAGGCGCTGGCGCAAAGCGGCGATAACCTGCGGGAGATGCTCGGCCAGGCCGGGCATGTCACCCGCCAGCTGTCGAGCGCCGCCGAAGCGCTGTCGACCATCACCGAGCAGACCAGCGCCGGCATCACCAGCCAGAAGGTCGAGACTGACCAGGTGGCCACGGCGATGAGCGAAATGGTCGCCACCGTCCAGGAAGTCGCGCGCAATGCCGAAGAAGCCAGCGAAGCCACGCGCCAGGCCGACAGCCAGGCCAAACAGGGCAACCGCGTGGTGCAGCAGGCCCTGAACCAGATCGGCCAGCTGGCAGACGATATCGGCAGTTCGGCCAACGCGGTCAGCCAGCTGTCGGAAGAAAGCGAACGCATCGGTACGGTGATGACGGTGATCAACGCCATCGCCGAGCAGACCAACCTGCTGGCGCTCAATGCCGCCATCGAAGCGGCGCGCGCTGGCGAGGCCGGCCGCGGCTTTGCCGTGGTGGCCGACGAGGTTCGCGGGCTGGCCCAGCGTACCCAGCAGTCGACAGCGCAGATCGAGACGCTGATCGTCTCCTTGCAACAGGGCGCGCAGAAGGCCGCCGAAATGATGCACGCCAACCAGCAGCAGGTCGGCGGCACGGTAGAGTTGGCCAATCAGGCCGGTATCGAACTGCAGGCCATCACCCAGACCGTGACCAGCATCCAGACCATGAACCTGCAGATCGCCACCGCCGCCGAACAGCAGAGCGCCGTGGCCGAATCGATCAACCGCAGCGTGCTCAGCGTTCGTGATGTCGCCGAACAGTCGTCCACCGCTTCGCAGCAGACTGCGGCCTCGTCAGTGGAACTGGCGCGCTTGGGCTGCGAACTGCAACAGCTGGTGGCGCGCTTCAGGGTTTAGCCGTTGACTCAGCCGAACAGGCCGCCGTCGTCGCTGTCGATGACGATCGACGACAGGCTCACATGCCGCGGCCGGGTCACGGCAAACAGCACCGCCTCGACCACATCCCGATTGGTGCCGCGCTCGCCCTTCTGGCGCTCGCTGACGGCCTCCCAGGCAGGTTCGGTCGGGGAGATATCGTCCAGGTACGGCGGGTGCACGCACAACGAACGGATCGGCGTACCCGCCAGCTGTTGACGCAACCCTTCGGCCAGCGCCCGCTGGGCGTGCTTGGCGGCGTAGAACGGCACTGAGACGCTGTGCAAGGCGGCATTGGGCAATGCGCTGATCGAACCTATGGTGACGATGTCCGGGCGCCGGGAGCGGCGTAGCGACGCCAGCAGGCCCTGGGTGAAGAGGAAGGTGCCGGTGACCGCGGCGTTGATCACGCCCTGCACGTCTTCGGGCGAGTAGCCCTGCTCGTTCGCTTCCAGCCACATGGCGCCGTTGTTGATCAGCACGTCGAGGGTGGGAAAGCGCTGACTGATGGTTTGCGTGGCGCGGGTAACGCTGGCGCTGTCGGCCAGGTCGACCTGGACCGTGGTCGGCAGCTGGCCTGTGCGGGTTTCGATAGTGGCGGCGACGTGTGCCAGCGCCGCTTCATTGCGCCCGCACAGCACCACCTTGCAACCGGCGTCGGCCAGCGAGATGGCCAGGGCGGCACCCAGGCCGCGTCCGGCGCCGGTGATCACCGCGATCGAGTCTTGAAGATTGTTCATCCTGAACCTCAGTGGAAGACTGAAGGCGCCAGCATAACGGTTGTGAGGACTGGATGTAGACCAAGTAGACCTCATCGCTGGCAAGGCCAGCTCTCACAAGTTTTGTGTACACCGCGCTCCTGTGGGAGCCGGCCTTGCCGGCGATGGCCGCACCACGGTGCCGAAATTCAGGCACAAAAAAAAGCGACCCGAAGGTCGCTTTCTTTGTTACTTCGATATGGCGCAGCGGACGGGACTCGAACCCGCGACCCCCGGCGTGACAGGCCGGTATTCTAACCGACTGAACTACCGCTGCGTGTCGTGCTCACCCGAGTTGCGCGAAGGCTGCAAAACTCAGGCACAAAAAAAGCAACCTCAGGTCGCTCTCTTTGTTGCTTCGAGGAGTTCAAGGGCCTCGAAGCGAAGATGGCGCAGCGGACGGGACTCGAACCCGCGACCCCCGGCGTGACAGGCCGGTATTCTAACCGACTGAACTACCGCTGCGTATCGTACAGGCTTGCGCCCGCTTGAAACTGGGATCTGGCTACAAGGCTGTTGGCCTTGAAACCTCAAACCGGTCGTTAAACCGATCTGGAGAATAGTGGCGCAGCGGACGGGACTCGAACCCGCGACCCCCGGCGTGACAGGCCGGTATTCTAACCGACTGAACTACCGCTGCGCATATGGACTTGCGTCCGGTTCCTCTCTGGTAACACCTTCTTGCGAAAGTGTCGGGTCAGGAACATCTCAGGAAGTGGTGGGTGATGACGGGATCGAACCGCCGACCCTCTGCTTGTAAGGCAGATGCTCTCCCGGCTGAGCTAATCACCCGTGTGCTTCGCTGAGGTGGCGAAATTTACGCAGGTATCGAACCTAAGTCAATAGCCTGATTGAAGTTTTTTTCACTGAGGTGAAAAAAACAGCTTCAAGCTTCAAGCTGCAAGCCACAAGAAAAAGCAAAATCAAAAGCACATTGCGGACATCTTGCAGCTACCGATAGATCATCTTCTTGGTCATGCCACCGTCGACCACAAATTCCTGGCCGGTGACGAAGCCGGCATTGCGCGACAGCAACCAGGCCACCATCGCCGCGACGTCTTCCACCGTCCCTACCCTGCCCGCCGGATGCTGGGCATGGTCGGCTTCGGTCAGCGGCTCGGCACGGCGCTGGGCAGGATCACGTGCATCGATCCAGCCGGGGCTTACCGCATTGACGCGAATCTCCGGGCCCAGGCTCATGGCCAGGGCATGGGTCAGGGCCAGCAGCCCGCCCTTGCTCGCGGCATAGGCCTCGGTGTCGGGTTCCGATTGCCCGGCGCGGGTCGACGCCAGGTTGACGATCGCCCCGCAATGGGCGCGCAGGTACGGCGCACAGTGCTTGGCCAGCAGCATCGGGCCGCCAAGGTTGACCGCCAGCACCCGGTTCCAGTGCGCCAGGCTCAGGCTTTCGAGGGTGGTGTTGTGCGGGTCGGCAATCGCCGCGTTGCACACCAGGGCGTCGAGCCGGCCAAACTGGCCCAGCACTTCAGCCACACCAGTCATCACCTGGGCTTCGTCGGCGACATCCATGCCGACGAACCAGGCGTTGTCGCCGAGCACCTTGGCCACTTTCGCGCCACGGGCACGGTCGAGGTCGGTGAGCACCACCTGCCAGCCTTCGCTGATCAGCCAGGCAGCAATGCCCAGGCCAATACCGCGCGCCGCGCCGGTGACCAGGGCGACGCGACCGTTATGGCTGCTGTCGCCCACCGACCAGTCGATCACAGCGCCGCCAACCCGCGGGCCAGGTCGGCCTTGAGGTCAGCCACGTCTTCCAGCCCCACCGCGACCCGGATCAGGCTGTCGCGAATGCCGGCGGCCTCACGCTCCTGCGGCGACAGACGGCCGTGGGAGGTGGTGCCCGGGTGGGTGATGGTGGTCTTGCTGTCACCCAGGTTGGCGGTGATCGAAATCAGCCGGGTGGCATCGATGAAGCGCCAGGCGCCCTCTTTGCCGCCCTTGACCTCAAAGCTCACCACGGCGCCGAAACCGCTCATCTGCTGCTTGGCCAGCTCATGCTGCGGATGGCTCTGCAGGCCCGCGTAGTGGACCTTGTCGATGCCCTCCTGCTGCTCCAGCCATTCGGCCAGGGCCTGGGCGTTGGCGCAGTGGGCGCGCATGCGCAGGTTGAGGGTCTCCAGGCCCTTGAGGAAGATCCAGGCGTTGAACGGGCTCAGCGACGGCCCGGCGGTGCGCAAAAAGCCCACCACTTCCTTCATCTGCTCGCTGCGCCCGGCAACCACGCCGCCCATGCAACGGCCCTGGCCGTCGATGAACTTGGTCGCCGAGTGCACGACAATGTCGGCGCCCAGCTTCAGCGGCTGCTGCAAGGCCGGAGTGCTGAAGCAGTTGTCGACCACCAGTTGCGCGCCCTTGGCATGGGCAATCTCGGCCAGAGCGGCGATATCCACCAGCTCAGCCAAGGGGTTTGAGGGCGACTCGACGAACAGCAGCCTGGTGTTGGCCTTGATCGCCTGGTTCCAGGCGGCCAGATCGGTCAGCGGCACGTAATCGACCTGCACGCCGAAGCGCTTGAAGTACTTCTCGAACAGGCTGATGGTCGAACCGAAGACGCTCTGCGAGACCAGCACATGATCGCCGGCGCTGCACAGGGCCATGACGGTCGAAAGGATCGCCGACATGCCGGTGGAGGTGGCCACCGCCTGCTCGGCGCCTTCAAGGGCGGCGATGCGCTCTTCGAAGGCGCGCACGGTCGGGTTGGTGTAGCGTGAATAGACGTTGCCTGGAACCTCGCCGGCGAACCGCGCGGCGGCATCGGCCGCCGTACGGAACACATAGCTGGAGGTGAAGAACAGCGGATCGCTGTGCTCACCTTCCGGCGTGCGATGCTGGCCGGCGCGTACCGCCAGCGTGTCGAAAGCGACCCCTTCGAGGTCGCTGTCCAGGCGCCCGGCATCCCATTCCTGTGTCATGCCGCTGCTCCTAACTTAGTTGTTGTAGAGGTCGATGATCGCGCTGACCGCCTGGTTCTTGACCTTGGAGGCGTCGTTGCGCGCCTGCTCGATCTTGTCCAGGTAGGCTTCGTCGATGTCGCCGGTGACGTACTTGCCGTCGAACACCGCGCAATCGAAATGCTCGATCTTGATCTTGCCACCGCCGACCGCTTCGATCAGGTCCGGCAGGTCCTGGTAGACCAGCCAGTCGGCGCCGATCAGTTCGGCGACATCCTGGGTGCTGCGGTTATGAGCAATCAGCTCGTGGGCACTCGGCATGTCGATGCCGTAGACGTTAGGGAAGCGTACCGCCGGGGCGGCCGAGCAGAAGTAGACGTTTTTCGCGCCGGCTTCGCGGGCCATCTGGATGATCTGCTTGCAGGTGGTGCCGCGCACGATCGAGTCGTCCACCAGCATCACGTTCTTGCCGCGAAATTCCAGTTCGATGGCGTTGAGTTTCTGGCGCACCGACTTCTTGCGTGCGGCCTGGCCGGGCATGATGAAGGTACGGCCGATATAGCGGTTCTTGACGAAACCTTCGCGGAACTTGACGCCCAGGTGGTTGGCCAGCTCCAGCGCCGCGGTGCGGCTGGTGTCGGGAATCGGGATGACCACGTCGATGTCGTGGTCCGGACGCTCGCGCTGGATCTTCTCGGCCAGCTTCTCGCCCATGCGCAGGCGCGCCTTGTAGACCGAAACGCCGTCGATGATCGAGTCAGGGCGAGCCAGGTAGACGTGCTCGAAGATGCACGGCGACAGCTGCGGGTTGGTCGCGCACTGACGGGTGTGCAGCTTGCCCTCTTCAGTGATGTACACCGCTTCGCCCGGCGCCAGGTCACGGATCAGGGTGAAGCCCAGCACGTCCAGCGAAACGCTTTCGGAGGCGATCATGTACTCGACGCCTTCGTCGGTGTGACGCTGGCCGAAAACGATCGGGCGGATGCCATTGGGGTCACGGAAGCCAACGATGCCGTAGCCGGTGATCATCGCCACCACCGCGTAACCGCCGACGCAACGGTTGTGCACGTCGGTGACCGCGGCGAATACGTCTTCTTCGGTCGGTTGCAGCTTGCCACGCACCGCCAGCTCATGGGCGAAGACGTTGAGCAGCACTTCCGAGTCGGAACTGGTGTTGACGTGGCGCAGGTCGGACTCGTAGATCTCCTTGGCCAACTGTTCGACGTTGGTCAGGTTGCCGTTGTGCGCCAGGGTGATGCCGTAGGGCGAGTTGACGTAGAACGGCTGAGCCTCGGCCGAGGTCGAGCTGCCCGCGGTCGGGTAGCGCACGTGGCCAATACCCATGTGACCGACCAGGCGCTGCATATGACGCTGCTGGAACACGTCACGGACCAGGCCATTGTCCTTGCGCAGGAATAACCGGCCATCATGGCTGGTCACAATACCGGCAGCGTCCTGGCCGCGGTGCTGGAGGACGGTTAGCGCGTCATACAGCGCCTGATTGACGTTCGACTTACCGACGATACCGACGATGCCACACATGCGACGCAACCCCTACTTAATGAAACTGGACTGAACAGCGGTCAAGGCGTTTTGGGCCCAAGCAGCTGTTCCTGGAACGGGAGATCAGCCGGTGCGCTGATCCCGCTGGCTAGCCACTGACTGGTGAACCCCAGAATGAGGTTTTTCGACCAGTCAGCTACCA
>NZ_JH650766.1:68526-69440 GCF_000259195.1 Pseudomonas donghuensis | reverse complement strand
CTGGTTAGCCACTGACTGGTGAACCCCAGAATGAGGTTTTTCGACCAGTCAGCTACCAATAGAAATTGTGGCAGGAGGCGAGACTCCTGCCACCACTGATCCTGTTGTACCGGCCCCAGGCTCAACAACCCGACGGCCACTACCACCAGCAAGGCCCCGCGGGCAGCGCCAAAGGCCATGCCCAGGAAGCGATCGGTCCCGGACAGCCCGGTGACGCGAATCAGCTCGCCGATGAGAAAGTTGATCATGGCCCCCACCAGCAGGGTGGCGACGAAAAGAATGGCGCATCCGCCAATGACCCGGGCCGAAGGCGTCTGGATATAGGCTTCCAGGTACTGCGACAGCGAGCCACCGAACATCCAGGCCACGGCACCGGCGATGATCCAGGTAAGCAGCGACAAGGCCTCTTTGACAAAGCCGCGCTTGAGACTGATCAGCGAAGAAATGGCGATGATCGCGAGAATCGCCCAGTCGACCCAGGTAAATGCCACAGTGGTGCCTGCAAACGGATAAGGCGGCGCATTTTACCAGAGCAACGGGCTGTCGGTAAGCAGTGATTTACCGCCCGGTGCGGGCCGGGCGGCAAGGGTTCAACTGCGCTCGGGTTGGAAGCGTACGACAAAGCCCTTGAGCTTCTGCTGGCGGTTGATCACATCACGCAGGCGCTCGGCCTCAGCGCGCTCGATCAACGGCCCGACATACACCCGGTTCATGCCTTCGGCCGAACGGATATAGGCGTTGTAGCCCTGGCTGCGCAGGGTTTTCTGCAGGTTGTCGGCACTGGCGCGGTTGGACAAGCTGGCCATCTGGATCGACCAACTGACCGGCAGGCCGTTGGCGTCGATCTTGCCCGCTGCCGGCTTGGGCGCCGTGGCGACCGTGGCCGCGGGCTTGGCCGGTGCCTTGGCTGGCGC
>NZ_JH650766.1:53375-68513 GCF_000259195.1 Pseudomonas donghuensis | reverse complement strand
TGTGCGCCCCCAGCCGGTACAGCCGGGGCCGGGGTTGGCGCCGGCGTGGCACTTGGCACCGGGGCAATTGGCGCGCTGGGCGCCTGCGCCGGGGCAGCGGACTGCTCGACGATGACGGGCTCCTCAGGCAATACCTGCGGCTCCGGCACCTGCACCGGCTCCACCTGCACTTGCGGCAGGGTCGGTGCAGCCGGCGCCTCAGGGGCTTCGACGCGCACCTGGCGCATTTCATCTTCGCGGGAGAACAGCATCGGCAGGAAGATCACCGCCAGTGCCACCAGCACCAGCGCCCCGACCATGCGTTGCTTGACCACTTTATCCAGCAATGCCATTTGCCCCGTCCTCCGTGGCCTGCCGGTCGAGCCACTGCAAGGCTTCGCCGACACAGAAAAATGATCCGAACAGCAGGATTTCATCATCCGCCGTTGCCTGCGCGCACTGCCCTTCCAGAGCGGCAGCGACACTGGCGTAAGACTGCACCGCAGCGCCAAGGTTCGTCAGCGCCGCGTGCAGCTCGGCGACCGGCCGGCTGCGGGCGGTATCCAGCGGCGCCACGGCCCAGGCCTGAACCTGTTGCTGCAGCGGCTTGAGCACACCCTCGAGGTCCTTGTCGGCGAGCAGACCGAACACCGCCAGGCGCTTGCCCGGCAGCGGCCGGGCGGCCAGGCGCTGAGCCAGGTACTCGGCAGCATGCGGGTTGTGCCCGACATCCATGAGGATAGTCAACGCTTTGCCTTGCCAGGTAAAGGCCCGGCGATCAAGGCGGCCGACCATGCGTGTACTGCGCAGGGCCGCGGCGATTTGCCCGGCATCCCACGGCAGGTCGAGCAACAGGTAGGCCTGCAGCGCCAACGCGGCGTTTTCCATCGGCAGGTCGAGTAACGGCAGGTCCTGCAACTCGACCACCTCGCCGCGGGCATCGACCCCGCGCCACTGCCAGAACTGGTCGGTGCTGGCCAGGTCGAAGTCGCGGCCACGCAGGAACAGCGGGCTGTGCAAGGCGCGAGCCTTGTCCAGCAAGGGCTGTGGCGGATTGAGGTCGCCGCACAGGGCCGGCTTGCCTGCGCGGAAAATCCCGGCCTTCTCGAAGGCTACCGACTCGCGGGTATCCCCCAGGTAATCGCTATGATCGACACCGATGCTGGTCACCAGCGCCAGGTCGGCATCGACGATATTGACGGTATCCAGGCGCCCGCCCAGGCCGACTTCGAGCACCACGGCGTCCAGCGCCGCCTGCTTGAAGAGCCAGAACGCCGCCAGGGTGCCGGCTTCGAAGTAGGTCAGGGTAATTTCGCCACGGGCCGCCTCGACGGCGGCAAAGGCTTCGCACAGCTGCTCATCGCCGGCTTCAGCGCCGTCGATCTGCACCCGCTCGTTGTAACGCAGCAGGTGCGGCGAGCTGTAGACCCCGACCTTGAGACCCTGGGCGCGCAGTAACGCGGCCATGAAGGCGCAGGTCGAGCCCTTGCCGTTGGTGCCGGTCACGGTGATTACCCGTGGCGCCGGCTGGCCCAGCCCGAGCCGCGCAGCGACCTGTTGCGAACGCTCCAGGCCCATGTCGATGGCCGACGGATGCAACTGCTCGAGATAGGCGAGCCAGTCGCCAAGGGTACGTTGGGTCATACGGTGGCAGGCGCCGGCGGAACGACGAGCGGCTCGCTCACTGGAGCGACGAACTTCGGCGTCGGCAGGCCCATCATTTGCGCCAGCAAGCTGCCCAGGCGCTGACGCAGTTCCTGACGCGGGATGATCATGTCGATGGCACCGTGCTCGAGGAGGAACTCGCTGCGCTGGAAGCCTTCTGGCAGCTTCTCGCGTACGGTCTGCTCGATCACGCGCGGGCCGGCGAAGCCGATCAGCGCCTTGGGCTCACCGACGATAACGTCGCCGAGCATCGCCAGGCTGGCGGAAACGCCGCCGTAGACCGGGTCGGTCAGCACCGAGATGAACGGGATGCCTTCTTCGCGCAAGCGCGCCAGTACCGCCGAGGTCTTGGCCATCTGCATCAGCGAGATCAGCGCTTCCTGCATGCGCGCACCACCGGAGGCCGAGAAGCAGACCATCGGGCAGCGGTGTTCCAGGGCATAGTTGGCGGCACGCACGAAACGCTCGCCGACGATGGCGCCCATGGAGCCCCCCATGAAGGAGAATTCGAAGGCACTGACCACGACCGGCATGCCCAGCAGGGTACCGCTCATGGAGATCAGCGCGTCTTTTTCGCCGGTCTGCTTCTGCGCGGCAGTCAGGCGGTCCTTGTACTTCTTGCCATCGCGGAACTTCAGGCGATCGACCGGTTCCAGGTCGGCACCCAGCTCAACACGGCCTTCGGCGTCGAGGAAAATGTCGATACGGGCGCGGGCGCCAATACGCATGTGATGGTTGCACTTAGGGCAGACATCCAGGGTCTTTTCCAGCTCCGGACGATACAGCACGGCCTCGCAGGACGGGCACTTGTGCCACAGACCTTCAGGGACCGAACTCTTCTTCACCTCGGAACGCATGATCGAAGGGATCAGTTTGTCTACTAACCAGTTGCTCATGCTTTCTTTCTCCAGTAGCGGCGACCGGCAGGCTATGGCTGCCAGCTCGCGCGTATGCCCTTGAGCTCAATTCGTGTATGACGCGATGATGGTCCGGCTCCGGCGCCCGCCTGCAGAGAGCCACCCCGATACCGCACCATCGTCAACCTGTAAGGGCGACGCCAGTGGCGTCACCCGGTAATTTCGACCGGCCCATGGGCGCGATCCGGCAGCACCTGGCTGCGAAAGCTATGGACGATGGCGCGCGGCCAGCCGTCACATCCGCAGCATGCAGCGATTTCACGCCTGCTTGACCGCACGGATAAATGCCTCGATCCGTGCCGGGTCCTTGATGCCCTTGGCCTGCTCCACGCCCCCGCTGACATCCACCGCGTAAGGCCGCACCTGCTGGATGGCGTGCGCCACGTTCTCAGGCGACAAGCCACCGGCGAGGATGATCGGCTTGCTCAGTTGCGCAGGCACCAGCGACCAGTCGAAGGCCTCGCCGGTACCGCCTGGCACGCCGGCCACGTAGGTATCGAGAAGAATACCGCTGGCACCGCTGTAGAGCTTGCAGCTGGCCTCCAGGTCGTCGCCCGGGCGCACCCGCAATGCCTTGATCCATGGGCGGTTGAGACCTGCGCACTCGGCCGGGGTTTCATCGCCATGAAACTGCAGCAGGTCCAGCGGCACCGCTTCGAGGATTTCCGTCAGCTCACAGCGGCTGGCGTTGACGAACAGACCCACCGTGGTGACGAACGGCGGCAGTGCGGCGATGATCGCCCGCGCCTGCTGCACACTGACCGCCCGCGGGCTTTTGGCATAGAACACCAGGCCGATGGCATCGGCACCCGCCTCGGCTGCGGCCAGCGCATCCTCGATGCGGGTAATGCCGCAGATTTTGCTGCGAACGGCGCTCATGACCTGTGAACCTCAGCAGAAAGCGGAAAGTCCCGGATGTTAGCAAATGGCTTGCGGGCCGTCAGCCTGTCAATGTCTCATAGCCGGTCAGGAAGTGTGGGCCAATGTAACGCTCGGGCAGCTCGAACTCGTCGTGGTACTCGACCTGCACCAGGTACAGCCCGTACGGATGCGCGGTCACCCCGCCGGCGCGCCGCTCGCGGCTTTCCAGCACTTCCCTGGCCCACTCCGGCGGACGCTCGCCGGCGCCGATGGTCATCAGCACGCCGGCAATGTTGCGCACCATATGGTGGAGGAAGGCACTGGCGCGGATGTCGAGGACAATCATCTGGCCGTGGCGGGTAACGCGCAGGTGATGAAGATTCTTGATCGGCGACTTGGCCTGGCACTGGCCAGCGCGAAAGGCGCTGAAGTCGTGGGTGCCGACCAGGTACTCGGCGGCCAGGGCCATGCGCTCGACGTCCAGCGGCCGGTGGTTCCAGGTCACCTCTTCGCCCAGGTGCGCCGGGCGGATCTGGTCGTTGTAGATCACATAGCGGTAACGCCGGGCGATGGCCTTGAAGCGCGCATGGAAGTGCGCGGGCATTTCCTTGGCCCAGGACACGCTGATGTCATGGGGCAGGTTGATATTGGCGCCCATGGTCCAGCCCTTCATGCTGCGCACCGCCTGGGTGTCGAAATGCACCACCTGGCCACAGGCATGCACGCCCGCATCGGTGCGCCCGGCGCAGTGCAGGGTGACCGGCGAATCAGCCACCCGCGACAAGGCTTCTTCCAGGGTTTGCTGCACGCTCGCCACGCCACTGGCCTGGCGCTGCCAGCCGCGGTAGCGCGAGCCTTTGTACTCAACGCCCAAAGCAATACGAAAGAAGCCTTCGGCCGCCACTTCGGCAGCCGCGTTATCAATGATTTCCAAGGGATACAGCCTGTTGGTTTAGCAGATGGCGGTAATTATAACGACAACGGCAGCCACTTGGGCTGCCGTCGGCGGTACACAGGCTGAACTCAGACCAGGCGCGAGAGCAGCTCGTCGGCTTCCTGGCGCTGGGCATCGCTGCCGTCCTTGCGCACTTCATCGAGGATGTCGCGGGCGCCGTCATGGTCGCCCATGTCGATATAGGCCCGGGCCAGGTCAAGCTTGGTGGCCACTTCGTCGGCACCGCCGAGGTAGTCGAAATCATCGTCCAGGTCGTCGCTCAAGGCGGCGTCCGCTTCAGTGAAGTGCGCTTCGATCGATGGCTGCTCAAGGCTTTGCGACAACTTGTCGAGTTCGGCATTGACGTCATCGAGCTCCGAGGCAAAGTGCTTGTCCGCCTCCGAGTCGTCCAGCGACAGCGACAGGTCGAAGTCTTCCGGCAGGTCCAGCTCGCTCAGCGGGTCGAACTCCGGCATGGTTTCATCGAACGCCGCCAGCTCGGCGGCGACATCGACGTTCTCGCTGCTCGGCTGTGGCGCAGGCTCGTCGCTGGCGACATCGAGGTCAAAATCGGCCAGGTCGTCCAGGGCCTGCTCAGGCTGGGCAAGATGCTCTTCCAGCAAGGCGTCGAAGTCGGGTTGAGCGGGGCTGGTTTCGCCCGCGACTTCTGCCACCTGCGGCTCTTCAACGGCCAGCGAAGGCTCATCGAGCAGTGCCGGTTCGTCCAGTTCCAGGCCTTGCAGATCTTCCTCCAGGCTCAGGTCGAAAGCGCTGTCCAGGTCGTCTTCAGGCAACGGCTCAAGATCCGCCAGCGGCTCCTCAACGGCAGCCTCAGGCTCAACGACCGGCTCGGCCTCGAGCACAGGCTCGACTTCAGCAACCGGCTCGGCAAGCGCTTCGTCCTGCAGCAGCTCCTGGACGTACTGGGCGTCCAGTTCGGCCGCCAGCGCCGCAGCACTGACACCTGCGCCAGCGACTGCCAGCATGGCCGGGAAGCGGTTTTTCAGGGCTTCGACATCGGCATGGTTCTGGCCGGTGGCGATCAACTGGCGCTCGTGGCCGACAAAGCCATCCCGGTCGCCCTGACGGGCGTAGACTTCCATCAGCTTCAAGCGCAGGTCGCTGCGCTCCGGCGCGGCGGCAACCGCGGGCTCCAGTAGCTCGGCGGCGTGATTGAGGCGGCCACGGGCGATGTTCAGCTCCACTTCGTCGAGCAAGGTATCGCCGGTCGGTGCCGCAGCACTGGCCGCCGGGGCAACCAGCGGCGCGGCAATCGGGCCTTGCACCGGTGTGCTCGGCGCAGCTTGCGCAGGTTCAGGCGCAGGCTCTTCGGCAGGCAATGCGGCGGCTGTCGCCGCAGCAGCAGACGCGGCCACCACTGCCGGCGCCAGGGTAACGCTCGGCGGCACCACGTCCAGGCCTTCAAAGCTGCTTGGCGGCAGGTCCAGGTCTGCAGCGCGCTCGCCCTCCTCCGCCAGGGCCCGGGCCATGCGCAGGTGTTTTTCCGCTTCCTGGTCGGCCTTGCGCTTGCGGGCCAGCAACAGCAGCAAAAGCAACAGCACCAACACCGCGGAGCCGGCAATCAGCGCCAGCAGCAATGGGTTGCCGAGCAGATCGTCGAGCATTTTGTTCGAATCGGCCGGCGCCTGTTCGGCGACCGCAGGCTGCGCCGGGTCAACCGGTGCGGTATCGACCGCTGCCGGCGCTGGCGTGACTGCTGGCTGCGCAGGTGCCGGGGCCGGTTGCAGCTCGGCAGAGATCGCCGGTGGCTGGGTCGCGGCGGCTTCAGGCGCAGCGGCATCTGCGGCGCCCTGGGCCTCGAGCTTGGCCAACTGGTCGTTCTTCAGCGCAATCAGGCGCTGCAGTTTGTCCAGTTGGCTCTGCAGGTCGGCCATGCGGCCTTTGAGTTCTTCATTGTCGCGACGGCTGGTGTCCAGGCTTTCCTGGGCCATGGCCAATTTGTCGCTGAGGCCTTTGCTGCCCGCGGCGGCCTTGCTGCCGGGCGCGACCAGCTTGAGGTTGTCCTGATTGGCGATGCGCGCCGGCGCCGCCTCGGTGCCGCTGCGCCGGGTGGCGTCGAGCTGGCGCGCACGCGGGCCCAGGCGCCGGCCTTCGCGCCAGGCAGCGTACTGCTCGGCGACTTCGGTGACGGCCTGGGCCTGAGGAATACTGGTGATCTGCTGCTGATCGGGCAGGCGCAGGACCTGGCCGGTTTTCAGCAGGTTGATGTTGCCGTTGATGAAGGCATCCGGGTTCAACGCCTGGATGGCCAGCATCGTCTGCTGCACCGAACCACCCTGACGGGCTTTCGAGGCGATTTCCCACAGGGTATCGCGACGCACGGTGGTGTAGTTGGCTGCCGTCACCGCAGGTGCAACGCCCGCCGGCGCCGGTTGCCCGGCCGGTGTGTTGAACTTGGCCGGGTCGACCAGCACGCTGTAGTCGCGCAGCAGTCGACCGCTCGGCCACATGACTTGAACCAGGAACTTGACCATCGGCGCTGGCAGCGGTTGGCTCGAGGTCACCCGCAACACGCTCTTGCCGTTGGGGTTGATCACCGTGGTGAAGGTCAGGTCATTGAGAAACGCCTGGCGCTCGACACCGGCCTTGGCGAACTCCTCGGGCGGCGCCAGGCTCGGCGCCACTTCAGCCGCCGTCAGGTCGCGGACATCGAGCAGTTCGATCTCGGCATCCAGGGGTTGGTTCTGCGCTGACTTCAACGTCAGCTCGCCCAACCCGAGGGCATGCGCCATACCGGACGACAGCGCCGACGCCGCGGCAATTGCTAAGACCAGTTTGCGAATTCGAAGCATGACCTCTTCCTTTGAATGAACCTTCCCCGGCAACCGAGAACAAGTGGGGCAAATTGTCGGCAAGTATCTTTTACACAAGGCCTTTTATCAACAATTGCGCCAGCTGGACCGCGTTCAGGGCCGCGCCTTTGCGCACATTGTCGGTGGTCAGCCAGAGGTTGAGCTGCTCAGCCTCGTCGATTCCACCGCGTACCCGTCCAACATAGACCACGTCCTGGCCCACTGCGTCACCCACTGGCGTCGGATAATCGCCCTCCTCCACCAGCTCGATGCTGTCAGCGGCTTCCAGCGCGGCGTTGACCGCCGCCAGGTCGACCGGCGTACGGCTTTGCACGGACACACTGTAGCTATCGCCGAAAAACACCGGGACTTGAACGCAGCTCACGGAAATCTTCAGTGAAGGCAAGCCGAGCACCTCGCGCAACTCGCTGACCAGGCGGCGCTCCAGGGCGCCATGGCCTTCGGCATCGCTGGCGCCGACCTGGGCCAGCAGGTTGAAGGCCATCTGCCGGTCGAAGAAGCGTGGCTCCAGCGGCCGGGCATTGAGCAGCTCGGCAGTCTGCCGGGCCAGCTCGTTGACCGCCTCGCGCCCTTGGGCCGAGACTGCCAGGCACGCGGTAACGTTGATGCGCTCAAGCTCCAGCAAGCCCTTGAGTGGCGCCAAGGTGACCGCCAGGGCGATCGCGGCGGCGCTTGGGCTACTCAGTTGCAGCGGCGCCTTGAGGTTGTCGAGCACCGCCGGGTTGGCTTCTGGCACCACCGCCGGCGCCTGTTCGGCCGGCAGGCCGCCGGACAGGTCGATCACCGCACAACCGGCCGCCTGCGCCCGTGGCGCGAAGCTGCGGGTCACCGCCGGGCCGGCGGCAAAGAAAGCCAGCTTGACCTTGCTGAAGTCGAAGCTGTCGACCTCGCGCACGCGCAGGCTCTTGCTGCGAAACATCACGCCGCTGCCCGCCGATTCGTTGCTGGCCAGCAGGTGCAGGGTGCCGACCGGGAAATCGCATTCATCCAGAATTTGTACAAGGGTCTCACCGACTGTACCGGTGGCACCGATGACGGCGATATCAATAGGCTGGCTCATGGAAAAATCCTCTGCTGGAACGGCGGGAGCGGCACTTTACTTGGATTTGCCCTTGCAGTCTTGTGCAAGGCTGTATTGGGGCTGCTGCGCAGCCCATCGCTGGCAACGCCAGCTCCCACGAGAGGCCTCATAGCGGCCCCATGAAAAGCAAAAAAGCCCGCGCTGTTTCCAGCACGGGCTTTGATTCAACGCTGCGTAGCAATCAACGCTCCAGCAGGATCCGCAGCATGCGCCGCAGCGGCTCGGCCGCACCCCACAGCAGCTGGTCACCGACGGTGAAGGCGCCCAGGTACTGGGAGCCCATGTTCAGCTTGCGCAGGCGACCCACCGGGATGTTCAGCGTCCCAGTGACGTTGGTCGGGCTGAGCTCCTGCATGCTGATTTCACGCTGGTTCGGCACCAGTTTCACCCAAGGGTTGTGCTGGCTGATCATGCCTTCGATGTCGGCGATCGGCACGTCCTTGTTCAGCTTGATGGTCAGCGCCTGGCTGTGGCAACGCATGGCGCCGATGCGCACGCAAATACCGTCGACCGGGATCGGGCTCTTGAAGCGGCCGAGGATCTTGTTGGTCTCGGCCTGGGCCTTCCACTCTTCACGGCTCTGGCCGTTAGGCAGTTCCTTGTCGATCCACGGGATCAGGCTGCCAGCCAGCGGCACACCGAAGTTCTCGGTCGGGTAGGCTTCACTGCGCATGGCCTCGGCGACCTTGCGGTCGATGTCGAGGATGGCGCTGGCCGGGTTGGCCAGGTCATCGGCCACGGCGGCGTGGGTGGCACCCATCTGGCGGATCAGCTCACGCATGTTCTGCGCGCCGGCGCCGGAGGCTGCCTGATAGGTCATGGCGCTCATCCACTCGACCAGGCCCGCTTCGAACAGGCCGCCCAGGCCCATCAGCATCAGGCTGACGGTGCAGTTGCCGCCGATGTAGTTCTTGGTGCCCGCGTCGAGCTGCTGGTCGATGACCTTGCGGTTGACCGGGTCGAGGACGATGACCGCGTCATCCTGCATGCGCAGGCTGGAGGCGGCGTCGATCCAGTAGCCCTGCCAGCCGGCTTCGCGCAGCTTGGGGAAGACTTCGTTGGTGTAGTCGCCGCCCTGACAGGTCAGGATCACATCGAGGGTCTTGAGCTCTTCAATGCTGTAAGCGTCCTTGAGCGGAGCAATATCCTTGCCCACTGCCGGACCCTGGCCACCGACGTTGGAGGTGGTGAAGAACACCGGCTCGATCAGATCAAAATCCTGCTCTTCCAGCATCCGCTGCATGAGCACGGAACCGACCATACCGCGCCAACCGATCAGACCTACACGTTTCATCGCAACTACACCTTTGCTAAAAAGTGGGCCGCTGCTTCACAAGGAAAAACAGCAGCGGGCCCGAGAGATTACAGATTCCGCAGCGCTGCGACTACTGCGTCGCCCATTTCCTGCGTACCTACCTTGCTGCAACCGGCCGACCAGATGTCGCCGGTGCGCAGCCCCTGATCCAACACCAGGCTGACGGCCTTTTCAATGGCTTCGGCTGCCGCCTGCTGGTTGAAGCTGTAGCGCAGCATCATCGACACCGAAAGAATGGTCGCCAACGGGTTGGCAATGCCCTGGCCGGCGATGTCCGGTGCCGAGCCGTGGCAAGGCTCGTACATGCCTTTGTTGTCGGCATCCAGCGACGCTGATGGCAGCATGCCAATGGAGCCGGTGAGCATGGAAGCTTCATCCGACAGGATGTCGCCGAACATGTTGTCGGTGACCATCACATCGAACTGCTTGGGTGCACGCACCAGTTGCATGGCGGCGTTGTCGACGTACATGTGGCTGAGCTCGACATCCGGGTAGTCCTTGGCCACTTCCTCGACGATCTCGCGCCACAGCTGGCTGGAAGCCAGGACGTTGGCCTTGTCCACCGAGCAGAGCTTCTTGCCGCGCACGCGGGCCATGTCGAAACCGACCCGGGCGATACGGCGGATTTCGCTTTCGCTGTACGGCAGGGTGTCGTAGGCCTGGCGCTCACCGCCTTGCAGCTCGCGGGTGCCGCGTGGCGCGCCGAAGTAGATGCCGCCGGTCAGCTCACGAACGATGAGGATGTCCAGGCCCGCGACGATTTCCGGCTTGAGCGACGAGGCGTCGGCCAGTTGCGGGTAGAGGATCGCCGGGCGCAGGTTGGCGAACAGGCCCAGTTGTGAACGGATCTTCAGCAGGCCGCGCTCGGGGCGAATGTCGCGCTCGATCTTGTCCCACTTCGGCCCGCCAACGGCGCCGAGCAGCACTGCATCGGCCTTGCGTGCACGAGCCAGGGTCTCGTCGGCCAGGGGTACGCCGTGCTTGTCGATGGCGGCGCCACCGATCACGTCGTGCTCCAGGCTGAAGCCGAGCTGGAACTTGTCGTTGGCCAGCTCCAGAACCTTGACCGCCTCGGCCATGATTTCCGGACCAATGCCATCACCTGGAAGAATCAGAATCCGCTTGCTCATGCTTTCCTCTATTCAATTCAAGCGGCACGCCCTGTTGGCCTGCCGGAAAAAACCTAGCGTTCGGCCCAGAGCACCACGACATCGGTGCTGAACGAGCCGTCGGCTTCAATCTGGTAATACTGCCGTACTTCTTCGCCCATCGCCTGCTGCAATTGGCGAATGGCGCCACGCATCACTTCAGGGGTGCGCATGCGCTCGACCCAGGAGCTGTACTCCAGGCGCAGGCGCTGGCGGCTGTGGCTGCGGGTGAAGAGGCCGGCTTCGCTGACCTGTTGCAGCCATTCGCTGGCCGAATAATCGCGCACATGGCTGGTATCGCGCAGCACTTCGACGCTCTGCAGGTAGGTGTCGAGCAGCGGGCTGCCCGGCGACATCACGTCGATGAAGGCCGCCACGCCACCCGGCTTGAGCACCCGGCGCACTTCACGCAAGGCCAGGCCGAGGTCGCTCCAGTGGTGCGCCGAGTAGCGGCTGAAGACGAAATCGAAGGAAGCATCGGCGAACGGCAGACGCTCGGCGGCGCCGCGCTCGGTAACGATGTTCTCGAAGCCGCGTTCGGCAGCTGCGGCGGCAACCACGTCGAGCATCTGCTGCGACAGGTCATAGGCCACCACTTCACGCACCAGCGGGGCAACGTGGAAACTCACATGGCCGGCGCCACAGCCAAGGTCCAGCAGGCGTGCGCGGCCTTGGCCGGCAAGTTCGGCCTGCAACAAGGCAAACTCACTGCCCTGGGCATGCACGGCGCTGCTCAGGTAGGCACTGGCCTGTTCGCCGAACTGGCGCTGGACGACGTCCTTATGGGTGGTGCTGGTCATTGCGATCTCCTTGGCCTCATCGCTGGCAACGCCAGCTCCCACACAGGCTGTGGTGCTCACAGCACCTGTGGGAGCCAGTCTTGCCGGCGATGGCGTCAGCCGGTTCACCGTATTAGTCAGACGTCACGAAACAACCAGGGCTGGCTAGCCCGATGCTTGGCTTCAAAGGCGGCGATCGCATCGCCGTCCTGCAAGGTCAGGCCGATGTCATCCAGGCCGTTGAGCAGGCAGTGCTTGCGAAACGCGTCGATCTCGAAGCTCAGCACCTTGCCGTCCGGGCGGGTCACGGTCTGCGCCTGCAAGTCCACGTTCAACTGGTAGCCAGGCTCGGCTTCGACCTGCTTGAACAGCTCATCGACCTCTTGCTCGCTGAGGATGATCGGCAGCAAGCCGTTCTTGAAGCTGTTGTTGAAGAAGATGTCGGCGTAGCTCGGCGCGATGATGCTGCGAAAGCCGTATTCTTCCAGGGCCCAGGGCGCATGCTCGCGGCTCGAACCGCAACCGAAGTTCTCGCGGGCGAGCAATACGCTGGCCCCCTGGTAACGCGCGTGGTTGAGTATGAAATCCGGGTTCTGCGGGCGCTTGCTGTTGTCCTGGTACGGCTGGCCGACATCCAGGTAGCGCCATTCATCGAACAGGTTGGGGCCAAAGCCGGTGCGCTTGATCGACTTCAAGAATTGCTTGGGAATGATCTGGTCGGTGTCGACGTTGGCACGGTCCAATGGCGCGACAAGGCCAGTGTGCTGGGTAAAGGCTTTCATGCTGCGCTCCCTTGGATCAACTCACGTACATCGATAAAACGGCCGGTAACGGCGGCGGCGGCGGCCATTGCCGGGCTCACCAGGTGGGTACGACCACCGGCACCCTGGCGCCCTTCAAAGTTGCGATTGGAGGTGGAGGCGCAATGCTCGCCACTCTCCAGGCGGTCGGGGTTCATCGCCAGGCACATCGAGCAACCCGGTTCACGCCACTCAAAGCCCGCTTCGAGGAAAATCTTGTCCAGGCCTTCTTTTTCCGCCTGGGCTTTGACCAGGCCCGAGCCAGGCACCACGATCGCCTGCTTGATGGTCGCGGCCACCTTGCGGCCCTTGGCGATTTCGGCGGCGGCGCGCAGGTCTTCGATGCGCGAGTTGGTGCAGGAGCCGATGAACACCCGGTCAAGCTGGATGTCGGTGATCGCCTGGTTGGCGCTCAAGCCCATGTACTTCAAGGCCCGTTCGATCGAGCCACGCTTGACCAGGTCGGCTTCGGCAGCCGGGTCCGGCACGTGCTGGTCGACGGCCAGGACCATCTCCGGCGAGGTGCCCCAGCTGACCTGCGGCTTGATCTGCGCAGCGTCCAGCTCGATCACTGTGTCGAACACCGCATCGGCGTCGGACACCAGGTCTTTCCAGGCTTCGACCGCTTGTGCCCACTGCTCGCCTTTGGGCGCATACGGGCGGCCCTTGACGTACTCGACGGTTTTTTCATCGGTAGCCACCAGGCCAACCCGGGCACCGGCTTCGATGGACATGTTGCAGATGGTCATGCGGCCTTCGACCGACAACTCGCGAATGGCGCTGCCGGCAAATTCCATGGCATGGCCGTTGCCGCCTGCGGTACCGATCTTGCCGATCACGGCGAGGACGATGTCCTTGGCAGTGACGCCGAACGGCAATTTGCCTTCGACGCGCACCAGCATGTTCTTCATTTTCTTGGCCACCAGGCACTGGGTCGCGAGCACGTGCTCGACCTCGGAGGTGCCGATACCGTGGGCCAGGGCGCCGAAGGCACCGTGGGTCGAGGTGTGCGAATCGCCGCAGACCACGGTCATGCCCGGCAAGGTCGCGCCCTGCTCCGGGCCGATGACGTGGACGATGCCCTGACGCACGTCATTCATCTTGAATTCGACGATGCCATACTCGTCGCAGTTTTCATCGAGGGTCTGAACCTGCAAACGCGAAACCTGGTCGACAATGGCGTCGATACCGCCCTTGCGCTCAGGAGTGGTGGGCACGTTGTGATCAGGCGTGGCGATGTTGGCATCGATGCGCCAGGGTTTGCGATTGGCCAGGCGCAGGCCTTCGAAGGCTTGCGGCGACGTCACTTCGTGAATGATGTGACGGTCGATGTAGATCAGCGCCGAACCATCGTCGCGCTGCTTGACCAAATGCGAATCCCAGAGCTTGTCGTAAAGCGTTTTGCCGGCCATCAGACTGTTCCTCATCAGCGTCTTTCTATGCCAATAACCCCTTGGCTTGTACGGACGATGCTATGCCGGTAGATTGAATAACTCAAATTCATAATTTTTATGCTTTGGATAACCAAAAGGAATTCGAGTAGTGGACCTGGCCAACCTCAATGCCTTTATCGCGATCGCCGAGACCGGCAGCTTTTCCGGGGCCGGCGAACGCCTGCACCTGACCCAGCCGGCGATCAGCAAACGCATCGCCGGCCTTGAGCAGCAGCTGGATGTGCGCCTGTTCGACCGCCTGGGCCGCGAGGTCAACCTGACCGAGGCCGGCCGCGCCTTGCTGCCGCGCGCCTACCAGATACTCAATGTGCTGGACGACACCCGCCGGGCCCTGAGCAACCTCACCGGTGAAGTCAGCGGGCGCCTGACCCTGGCCACCAGCCATCACATCGGCCTGCACCGCCTGCCACCGCTATTAAGAGCCTTTACCCGCCAGTACCCGGCGGTGGCGCTGGACATCCAGTTTCTCGATTCAGAAGTAGCTTACGAAGAAATCCTCCATGGCCGAGCGGAAATTGCCGTAATCACCCTGGCCCCGGAGCCCCACCACCTGGTACGCGCCGTGCCGGTATGGGACGACCCGCTGGACTTCGTCGCCGCCCCCGAGCATCCACTGGCGCGCAAGGGCGCGGTGAGCCTGGCCGACATTGCCCACCATCCGGCGGTTTTTCCCGGCGGCAACACCTTCACACACCATATTGTCCAACGCCTGTTCGAAGCCCAGGGCCTGGCCCCGAACATCGCCATGAGCACCAACTACCTGGAAACTATCAAGATGATGGTTTCCATCGGCCTGGCATGGAGTGTGTTGCCACGTACTATGCTCGATGAGCAGGTTGCGCCCATCGCCTTGCCGGGCATACAGCTGTCGCGCCAGCTAGGCTACATTCTGCACACCGAGCGAACGTTATCGAATGCCGCCAGGGCCTTTATGGCACTGCTCGACAGCCAAGCAAGCCCCTTGAACCACTGAGGTAGCATCCGGGCAAGCCTGCCCGCTCAAGGACGCGTTATCTGCCAAAGGTCTGGTATCGATGCCCAAATCAGCAAACCGTTTTCCGCGCATGCCCCGAATTCATGCGGCGGACCCTCAGGAATCGGAGCAAACCTGGGAAAACGCCCCGCAACTGCTGGCGGCACTCAACGGTGCGCGCCTGGGTGCCTGGTTCTGGGATGTCGAGACCGGGCAGATCAGCTGGTCGCGCGGCACCCAGGCACTGTTCGGCTTCGATCCGCACCACCCACTGCCCAACGACCTGGACTACCTCGAACTGGTGCCCATGGAAGACCGCCCCCGTGCCCTGCAGGCATTTCATGCAGTGGTCAACGGCGAGCCGGTGGAGCAGGCCCTGCGCCATCGCATCCGTTGGC
>NZ_JH650766.1:25880-53365 GCF_000259195.1 Pseudomonas donghuensis | reverse complement strand
CAAGGGGGGAGCCGGTGGAGCAGGCCCTGCGCCATCGCATCCGTTGGCCCGATGGCAGCCTGCACTGGCTGGAAATCAATGGCAGCATGACCAAGGACCGCAGCGGACGGCGGCAAATGGTCGGGGTAATCCGCGAGATCACCCGTCAACGCGAACGGGAAGCGGCGCTGATCAACTCGGAAAAGCGCTTCGCCACCCTCTTCCACCTGAGCCCCAATGTCATCCTGCTGACCCGCCGTGCCGACGGCATGATCTACGAGGTCAACCAGCATTTTGAGAACATCCTCGGCTGGCCGGGCCACCAGATCATCCACAAGAGCACCCTGGAGCTGGGCCTGTGGGTCCATCCGCAGCAGCGCCACCAGGTACTGGCGGCGACCAGCGGCACCAGCGGCCCGGTGACCCTCGAAGTGCAGTTTCGCGGCAGCAACGGCGAAATTCACGACGGCATTCTCTGCACCCAGAATATCGAGCTGGAAGGCACCGCCTACCTGCTCAGTACCTTTGTCGACACCAGCGAACGCAAGCGCGCCGAACAAGCACTCAAGGACAGCCAGGAACGCCTGGACCTGGCCCTGGACTCGGCGCAGCTGGGCACCTGGGACTGGCACATCCCCAGCGGCATGCTTTACGGCTCGGCGCGCGCGGCCCAGTTACACGGCCTTGAACCGGCCCCCTTTCACGAATCCTTCGAGGCGTTTTTCGAAGGCGTGCCGGAACTGGAGCGCAGCACCATGCGCCAGGCCTATCGCAGCCTGCGTGAAGGCCCGGCCGGCAACTACCAGATCACCTACCGCATCCAGCTGGAAGATGGCACCTCGCGCTACATCGAAAGCCGTGCACGGCTGTACCGCGACGAACAAGGCAACCCGCTGCGCATGGCCGGCACCTTGCTGGACATCAGCGACCAGGTCGAACGCGAACAGCGCCTGACCAGCTCCGAAGAAAAGTTCGCCAGCCTGTTCCAGGCCAGCCCCGACCCGATCTGCGTCACTCGCCAGGACAGCGGCCAGTTCATCGAGATCAACCCGGCCTTTACCCAGGTGTTTGGCTGGAACGCCGAGCAGGTACTGGGCAACACCGCCGAACAGATCGGCCTGTGGGCCGAGTCCGCCGAACGCGCCCGACGCATCGAACGGGTGATCCGTGACCAGGCCCTGAACAACGTCGCCGTGGTGGTCAACCACAAGGACGGCCAGCCGCTGACCTGCGTGATCTCCAGCCGCCTGATCAAGGTCGACAACCAGCCCTGCAGCGTCACCACCCTGCGCGATATCACCCAGCAGCAGCGCGCCGAGGCGGCGCTCAAGGCCAGCGAAGAGAAATTCGCCAAGGCGTTTCACTCCAGCCCCGATGCCATCACCATCACCGAGCGCGACAGCGGCCGCTACCTGGAGGTCAACGATGGCTTCTGCCGCCTGACCGGCTACAGCGCCGCCGAAGTGATCGGCCAGACCGTGCACGACATCGGCATCTGGGCCGACGACAAGCAGCGCGCGGCGCTGCTCAGCGAATTTCAGGAAAAAGGCCGTGTGCATCACCGGGAAATGCTCGGGCGCAACAAGCGCGGCGACATTCTTACCGTCGAGGTGTCGATCGAGCCGATCAACCTCAACGAAACCGAGTGCCTGCTGCTCACCGCCCGCGACGTCAGCCAGTTGAAGAACGCCCAGGCGCAAATCCGTCACCTGGCCTACCACGACCCGCTGACCAACCTGCCCAACCGCGCCCTGCTGATGGACCGCCTGAGCCAGCAGATCGCCCTGCTCAAGCGCCACAACCTGCGTGGCGCCCTGCTGTTTCTCGACCTCGATCACTTCAAGCACATCAACGATTCCCTCGGCCATCCGGTCGGCGATACGGTGCTCAAGATCATCACCGCGCGCCTGGAAGCCAGCGTGCGCCTGGAGGACACCGTCGCGCGCCTGGGCGGTGACGAATTCGTGGTCCTGCTCAGCGGCCTGGAAGGCAGCCGCGAGGAAGTCACGGAGAAAGTCCGCGAACTGGCCGACACCCTGCGCGAACTGCTGGCCGAGCCGATGTCGCTGGACGGCCAGCGCCTGCAGGTGACGCCGAGTATCGGCGTGGCGCTGATCCCCGACCACGGCTCGACCCCGGCCGACCTGCTCAAACGCGCCGACATCGCCCTGTACCGGGCCAAGGATTCCGGGCGCAACACCACGCAAATGTTCCACACCACCATGCAAAAGGCCGCCAGCGAGCGCCTGCGCATGGAAAACGACCTGCGCCTGGCCTTGGCCCGCGGCGAACTGGCCCTGCACTTCCAGCCCCAGGTCGATGCCCGCGACAACCGCATCGTCGGTGCCGAAGTGCTGTTGCGCTGGCACCACCCGCAACTGGGCCAGCAGCCGCCGGCGCAGTTCATCCAGGTGCTGGAAGAAAGCGGGCTGATACTGGAAGTTGGCAACTGGATCCTCGACGAAGCCTGCGATGCCTGTGCCGGCATGCTACGCGACGGCCTGATCGCTCCGGACGACTTCAGCCTGTGCGTGAACATCAGCCCGCGACAGTTCCGCCAGAACGACTTCGTCGAGCGGGTGATGCGCAGCCTCGACGACTTCCGCCTGCCGCACAGAATCCTCACGCTGGAGATTACCGAAGGCATCGTCATTCAGAACCTGGAAGACACCATCAGCAAAATGCGCGAGCTCAAGGCCTTGGGCGTGAGCTTTGCCATGGATGACTTTGGTACTGGCTACTCTTCGCTGACCTACCTCAAACGCCTGCCGGTGGACGCCCTGAAGATCGACCAATCGTTCGTCCGCGACGCACCGCTGGACCCCAACGACGCCGAGATCGTCCGCGCCATCGTCGCCATGGCCCGCAGCCTGGACCTGGCGGTGATCGCCGAAGGGGTGGAGCTGTCGGAGCAGCTGGAGTTTCTCGAGCGGCTGGGGTGCCATTTGTACCAGGGGTATCTGCATAGCCGGCCGTTGCCGCTGGGGGAGTTTCGGGCGATGTTGCTTGAAGCGCCGGCAGGCTACTAAAGCGACCGAAAATGTAGGAGCGGGCTTGCCCCGCGATAGCGCCCTGCCTGCCAAATCGCATCGCGGGGCAAGCCCGCTCCCACAAGGGCAACGCGAATTGTGCTCTTGATCTTGATCTGCTTGTGATCTTGATCTACCGGCCCCGTTAACCAGAAGGGCCGAGTGCAGGTGTTGCGAAGGGGCTAGTGCGCAGCACCTTCGGCGTTAGCCGAAGTTGCGAAACGTAGAGTTGCTTGCAACTCGTAGTTCGCAATGCCCCGTAGCAACACCGTAGCGAGGGAACCCGAAGCGCAGCGTAGGGCCCCTGGTGGGGCAAGCCCTTTGGTTACTTTGGGGCGACTGCCAAAGTAACCCGCCGTAAGGGCGGAAAGGTGACTCAGCACCACCCTCGCCAACGGATAATCACCAAAAACCAAAGACCATAAAAAAGGGCACCCGAAGGTGCCCTCATCAACATCAACATCAACCAATCAATTCAGAGCAGGCTTGCCATCCCCATTGATCGGGATCCGCTTGGCCTTGGCCTCTTCCGGCACGATCCTCAGCAGATCGATGCTCAGCAGCCCGTTAGCCAGACCAGCCGCCTTGACCTCGATATGGTCAGCCAACCGGAACGACAACTTGAACGCCCGTTGGGCGATGCCCTGATGCAGATAGGTAACGCTTTCAGCGTTGCTGTCACGCTTGCCGCCAGTCACGGTCAAGACGCCTTTTTCCACTTGCAGGTCCAGATCCTGCTCCTGGAAACCTGCCGCAGCAACGACGATTCGATAGTGGTCATCGCCATGTTTTTCAACGTTGTAGGGAGGGTAGCTGCTACCCGCCTCATTACGCGCCGCAGATTCGAACAGGTCGTTGAAACGGTCGAAACCCACGGAATGACGGAACAGTGGAGCCAGAGAAAAAGCAGTAGTCATGATGCATCTCCTGAAAATCAGCGAGGTTGTGTAGTAGCGCGACCCGACTTCGGCATCGCGTACTCCCTAGATAAGGACCCTCGCCTGCTTTTCAAGCAACCCTGCAAAATTTTTTTCAGGCCGCCTCGCAGACCGGCACACCGATCAACTGCCCGACCCGGTCACAGTCGGTTTCCCGGCGCAATTCAGTGAACAGCGCCACCGCCTCGGGGTAGGTGCGGGTCAACATCGCCACCCACTGTTTCAAGCGCCCCGGTGCCTGGCGCGGCGTCATCTGCGCCCGGGCCTGGCCCCAGAAGTCCCGGATCAGCGGCAGCAAGCTGTGCCAGTCCATGGGCACGAACTCGACACCATCACGTTCGGCGGCGATCTGCCGGGCAAGGTCCGGGCGCGAAACCAGGCCACGGCCCAGCATGATGTCTTCAACACCGCTGACTTCTCGGCAACGCCGCCAGTCTTCCAGGGTCCAGACCTCGCCGTTGGCATACACCGGCACCTTGACCACGTCCTGCACCCGCGCCACCCACTCCCAATGGGCGGGCGGCTTGTAGCCGTCGACCTTGGTTCGCGCGTGCACCACCAATTGCTCGGCGCCACCTTCGGCCAGGGCCAAGGCGCAGTCCAGGGCGCCGTCGGGGCTGTCGAAGCCCAGGCGCATCTTGGCCGTCACCGGGATATGCGCAGGAACTGCGCGACGCACTTCTCGCAAGATGGCGTGCAGCAACTCAGGCTCTTTGAGCAGCACAGCACCGCCACGCGACTTGTTCACGGTCTTGGCCGGGCAGCCGAAGTTGAGGTCGATCACCGGCGCGCCCAGTTCACAGGCCAGCACCGCGTTTTCGGCCAGGCACACCGGGTCGGAGCCCAGCAATTGCACACGTAACGGCACTCCGGCAGCGGTCTGGGCGCCCTGGCTCAGCTCCGGCGCGAGCTTTTCGAAGGTGGCCGCCGGCAACAAGCGGTCGCAGACCCGAATGAACTCGGTGACACACCAGTCGATGCCGCCCACCTGGGTCAGTACGTCGCGAAGAATGTCGTCGACCAGCCCCTCCATCGGGGCCAGGGCAATTTGCATGGAGGCTGACCTGTTGAAAAAACGCGATTCTAACAAAGCCCGGACGACGGCAACAATTACCGAAGAAAATGAGGCAAACCAGCGATCACAAGGTGATTTCTCCCATGATGATTGCTGATGCGGCGAGCAAACCTCTTTCTCGACATCCACTCAATACTCCGCCAACGCCACTATAAACAAAAATAATAAAAACCTTCCGTCGGAATTTTGCACAACAACAAATTACAAACCAAGAAACAAAGTCCCAATAAAAAAGAAATCTCACAAAAACCATCAAGAGATGGACTACAAAAAATAAGGAACCGATAACGCCTGCCTTGAAATACAGAAAGCTCCTACAACAGATACATACTTAACTCAAGATATTTCAACAGACCTTTCCGAAATTAACCATTCCCCTTTAAACAAGAAATGGCCACATCGCTTCCAGCTTATGCGCCGTGCTTTGACAGAAAAAATAAAAACACCTAAACATTTCACACCTTCAACGAAATCTGGAGGACATCAAGTCGAGATATCTTTTACTACTGGAGAAAAAATAAATGAACATTGATCAAAAACTAGGCGAAATCCTTATAAGTACTAACAACCCAGAAATCTCAAACATGGAGTTTTTTGGCGGATCAGGAGGTGCAGGCGGATGCGGGGGAAGCGGCGGTTGCGGCGGCGGCGGTGGATGTAGTGGCGGGAGTGGTGGCTCAGGAGGTAGTGGTAACAATGGGATTAGCGAGCTAGAACCTTCTAGCTAACTACTAAAATGGCCTGTGTCTCAAAACCACCGCATGAGAGACGCAGGCCTAGGAGACGGACATGCAAATACGAATAAACAATTATGAAATATTAAACTTTGATACAGACACACTACTCTACTCCGAAAAAGGAATAACAAAAATACACTCCCCCAACCTGGAAAGAGCGCTTAGAGCAATAAAAGAAACCCACCTACCAGAAACAACTACCGGACAGCTAAATAGGGTATTCCAAGAACACAATCTAGAGCCAGACGAAGTCCTAGAATTCCTCAAACAAGTGTTAACTATCAGCCAAATCAAAGAAAATCCATATTTCAACAAGGCGCACATCTATCATGACTGGGAAATCACCTCAGAACTTACAAAATACATTACGAAGAATACTAACGCGACGATAAGTTTAACAAAACTTAACTACGACACACCAATCAAACCAGCACAAAAAACTTTTTTTGTTTTATCAAGCCTAACGCTTAACCCTTCAAAGCTTCGTGACTTATACTTCAAAACCTGCAGAGAAAATACTGACTGTGCAATATGCATTGGGTTTATCAGCGGAAACTGCTTTCATTTAACAGAGCCTTTCGTACCTGAGATCGGTAACCCGTGCGCCTTTTGCGTCATTGATCGAATAATCAGCTATGAGACCCAGCGCCCGGGATTTAGTTTATGGACAAAAATGTTGAATTTTTGCCAAACAAACAAAATCAGTCTACCGCCGCAACCCCTAGACCCATTACAGCTAACATTGATTCTAAGTGCAATCGTTAAAAGTATCACCACCCTCACTACTTCCCAACCCCGAAAAGTCACTCAAGACTCCACATTGCAGTCCACGACTTTAAACCTTGAAAGTGGACTTATAACCAAACAGTCCACCAGCCACTGGCTGATGTGCGAATGTCTGAGACTTAATCAATGACAATCTCTCACGATTACTATTTGAAATTTCTTGCAAACGACGTATTCGAGGAAACCCTATCCTTCCACTCGAAAGGAAACTTCACGATACACAGATCAACGAAACACTTTACCACCTTGCATCACCTCAGTGAAAGCGAGTTAAAAACGCTTACAGGTAACGAGATCAAACTATATCCGGACATAGCCACAGAACATGATCAGCACCATATCCCACAAATAAACACTGAACACCCACTAAGTAGAAACGAGTCCTGCAATGAGTTTTTTAGCCAAAGCATTCCCTTCCAAAATATTGGAAAGCTCCTTTCCCCACTACTGGGAAAACCTGAACATAAATTCAAGCGTGGCTACCCAAGTGGCGGTGCACTGTACCCGGTGGAAGTATTTTGTTGCAATTTATCAAGAAAAAATACTGACTGGCCAAAAAATCAAAACATCCTACACCTACTCCCGAGGTCTAGAAAATTTGAACCCTTAGCATCGAATATAAATACTAACACGTTACTTCAGGCCATAACACCAGAACCTTCTGACATAGGCAGCCCAAGCGTAGCAATAATTTATTTCATGTATTTACCTAAATCACTTTTTAAGTACCGCTACCGTGGCTATCGACTAGCCCTGATGGAGGCGGGATCAATGTATATGCTGATTGATCTTCGATGCAAAGAACTACACCTTCAAAATCGAATGTGGTCTGGCTTTTCAGATCACCAAATAACAAAAACCCTTAAATTAAATCCGGCGTTATTCTTACCCCTATGCATACAACTAATTGGGTGACACATGAATCTGTACCGTGACAACCACCAAGACTTTCAACCAGATTTTTTATATTGCCAACCCAGCGCGACTACAACTCTTCCAAGCTGCGTTGAAGCAGGTAATTATTGGCAGGTTTTTGGATCAGGTGTTGGGTGGGGTGATGTCTCTTTCACCTCCGCATTCGGTGAGTACTTGGAACGCAAACACTTCTATTTGGATATTCAGAGCACATCCTACGATCAGTTAAGATCATCGCTCTCTCCCCAGGAAGTAAATGAATTTATTCTCGCCTTTTCTCAAACATCGCATCAGAAAATATATAAAAACGCCCTACTTCAACAAAAATTCAAGCTCAGCAGAGCATGGCGGATTGTCGACTTTACCCCTTGCAACATACCAACTGTCTGCATTTCATTATCACCCTTAATCGATTGCAAGGATGACAATATACTTCCCAACAGAGACACTTGTGGATGCTGCATCCATCAAACTATAGATAAGGCAATTTTTGGTTCAATCAAGGAATTACTCGAGAGACAATTTCTTTTGAGATTCTGGCTCACTGATACGTGCCGCAAAAAAATAAAAAACACTCAAGCATTAGAAGCACTAAACAAATCCTACGCTAGAAATCTATTTGAAGCCCTGAGCAACGCTGGAGAGATTTGTATTCTCGACATCAGTGATACCAATTTCCCAGGCATCTGCATTTTGATTGTATACGGAAGCCCCAACAAACACCGGTCAGTGAAATATTGCGCCGGAATGTCCTATTCGGAATGCTTTGGCGACGCATTGGAAAAATCAATTCTAGAGCTTTGGCAGACATATAGATTCATGAACAACTTTGTAGTCAGCAACCAACGCTTAGAAACCATAAAAGACCACTACTTAAGACATTTTCTTAGCTGCAACAATTACGACACCTATCTTGAAGTGGCTAGCGCATCCTCATCACCAAGCACCTCAACTAAATCAGCCCCCCTTACCTTAACATCACTAATCGACAAAGTCAGATCACTGAGCCTAAACGGATACATATACCTAGAAAGTATACCTCTGCCCCATAAATCGCAGGTTTTTGCCAGCAAGTACATTTCACCAAACCTATTCCTTCACATGAATAACGCCTCAAATATAAACCTTGACAATAGCTACTCAGCACAGTTTAAAAATACGACAAAAAAACACAGACAAGAAAAAATGGTCCCTTTCCCATGAGCAAAACATTCGCCGAGCACCACACACAAAGAATCCTCTCAATAACATACACACTAATGAAAGAACAAATCAATGAGCCAATTGCAATACTATGGATAATAATATCGCCATCTCTGTTGTTCTATTTCCTTTGCTTCTCAAAAAAAAGCGAGAGCCTAGTCAATCATAATTATATTGATAGTGCATCATGGTTTTACTCTTACATGGCGTCCAGCATCGCTTTATTTGGCTTTAGCTTTTACTTGATTGGCCGAAGGGAGAGCGGGTTTATCCGCTCCTTCATATTCAAAAAAACATCAATATCCATCTATCTAGCTTCGCACATTATAAGCTACTCTACTATCAGCTTATTTTACGCAACTATTTTTTATCTTACTTCTCGCCCTACCTTTGGAGCCTACGTATTTGAAGAGTACGCAGATATATTACTTCGATTTTACGCCAGCTATACTTTCTACTCTTCACTTGGACTATTACTGGCGCTAGCCCCCCTACGGTTCTCCACTGCGAATACTCTTTTTTCTGCAGTATCATTTTTGATGATCTCATGCGGCTACTTAGGCGCATCATCCCCGGAATCAATTCCCGCCAAATTGAATCAGATTAATCCGTTATACTTTGCACAATCCATCATGACCGGCGCGCTAGACATCATCACGGCGCTTACTATTTCACTAACATCATTGTTAATTAGCTGCCTCATTTTCTATAATAATTTCCGCATCAACCCCGTCTGGAGTCGCTATTGAAATGAACATCATAAGCGTAAACAACATAAGCTTCAGGTACCAACAAGACAACATTTTTGACAATGCCACCCTACTCTTACAAAAAGGCACGCTGGGAGGAGTTCTTGGACCTAACGGCTCAGGCAAAACAACGCTTTTTGATATGCTCTGTGGTCTACGCCACCCAGCTGAAGGGAGCATTTTGAATCAAGCAGCACAACCACTTTATCTTTCGCAAATACTTTCCCCACCGTCGTCACTTCAGATGGCAGACATACACCGCTTGATATGTAATTTGACAACTCCCACCCCACCTTGTGGAGAGCAAACATTCGAAAAACTAAAGCAGTGGTCACCAACTATCAGCAAGCGCTATGTCGCCCTGTGGAAAAAAAAGCCCGCGACATGTAGCTACGGAGAAATCCGCGCGTTCTTTGCATTAACCTTGCTGACACTTCCTTGTGATTTACTAATTCTCGACGAACCAACTGCCGGAATAGACCCCGAATTTCGTTATTACATTTGGCTTTGTTTGCAGCAAGCGTGCAGCGAAGGCATCTCCGTTTTAGTTTCTTCTCACCATATAGAGGAAATCACTAGTCATTGCGACCAATTTCACTTGATCCACAAGCGCCGTTTTCTTCCTTTCAACGATGCGGAAGGTTTCATGGATTACTTCAACGCCACCTCACTCGACGAGGCATTCATCAACGGAGCTATTCAGTAAATGGTTCAGGTACGCCTATTGAAGCAGCGCCGCTCCATAACCCTCGATAAACTCTGCTGGCATGCGCTTGGGCCGCCCTGTGGATAACTCGATGCAGACGAAGGTGGTTTGCGCACGCAGCAAGGTGGTGCCGTCGCTGGGACGAACCAGCTGGAAGCGCCGGGTCATTTTCAGCCGCTGGTCCCAGTCGACGATCCAGGTTGCCAGTTGCAACTCGTCGTCTTCGTAGGCAGCGGCCAGGTAGTCGATTTCGTGGCGGACCACGGCCATGGCCCGGTCCAGGCGCCGGTACTCGGTCAGGTCCAGGCCCAGGCGCTGGGAGTGGCGCCAGGCGCAGCGCTCCAGCCAGGTGACGTAAACCGCGTTGTTGGCGTGGCCGAGGCCGTCGATGTCGTCGGCAGCGACCCGCAGGTCGATGATGAACGGTGTTGCCAGGTCCCAACTCATGCCCGCTCCAGATCCGTGGTGAACGGGCAGAGTGTACCGGATGCTCAGGCCGATTGCCGCGCCGGTGAACTGCTGCGTTGCAGCAGTGCCAGCACCCCTTCGCGCAGTTGCGGGTCGGCCAGCACCCGCAGATGGCCGCCGTCGGGCAGGCGCAGCAGGCGGCTGTCGAACCAGGAACGGTGGATAGCGTCTGATTCGTCTACCGGTACCAGTTGGTCGTCCTCGGCATGCACGATCAAGCCGGGCAGCTCCAGTTGGTAGCCGCTGACATCCAGGCGGGAAATCTGCACGCCGACATCGCGTTCAATCTGACGGATGAACGCCGCCCGCGCCCGCGCCGGCATGCCCAGGTGGCGAGCGAAACCGCGGATAACGCCAAGCAACTGCGCCGGTGCGGCGATGCTCACCGCCACTTCGGCGCGCAGGCCCCACTGCAAGGCCAGGAGCATGCTGGCGCCACCCATGGAATGGCCAACCACGGCCTTGAGCGGCGGCAGTTCGGCGGCGGCTTCCAGCAAGGCACGGGCGAACAGCACCACGTTGGCTTCGTTGCCCGGTGAGTGGCCATGGGCCGGGCCTTCCAGGGCCACGGCGGTGTAACCGGCGTCGACCAGGCTGTCGATCAGGTGGGCGAACTGGGTCGGGCGCCCTTCCCAACCGTGCATCAGCAGTACGGTCGGGCCTTGGCCCCAGCGCAGTGCCGAGAGGCCGAAACGCAAGGTGATGCGCTCGGCGCGGGCCAGCAGCGGCAGTTCCCAGTCCCGCGGCGGCCGGTTGCGCGGGGTCATGAAGGCGCGGCGCATCTTGCGCGCGACATGCTCTGGCGCCAAATGCCCGAGGGTGCCGTTAACGCTACGAATCCAGCTCAAGGTATTCATCGCTTCGCTCCGGTGGATATCGCGTGGTTCAGACAACCGCCGATTTGGCGGCGCGCAGAATGCGGTCAGACAGCTCGTCAGTGCCCAGGGCCCGGGCCAGGGCCAGGCCACCGATCATCAGGGCCATGTCGGCCAGGACCTTGTCGGCGTCTTCGGGGCTGTCGGCGAGATTGGCCATCATCAATTCGATGTGCTCGGACAGCACCGCCCGGAAGGCCTCCGGCAGGCGCGCCATTTCGCCCAGCGAGGTGGGCAGCGGGCAGGCGCGCTCGGTGGCGTCGCGGTGCTTGCGAGAAAGATAAAAGGCGGCGACCAGGGCACGGCGCTCCTCGCCACTCATGTTCGGGTCGACTTCGGCGAGCAGCGCCCGACGCTCGCCCAGCAACTGGCGAAAGGCTTCGAGCATTAGCGCGTCCTTGCTGTCGAAATGGGCGTAAAAGCCTCCGACAGTCAAGCCGGCAGCACCCATTACCTGATTGACGCTGGGCTCGGCCGGGCCGTGCTGAATCAGCGCACTGCAGGCTGCATCGAGAATCCGTTCGCGGGTTTTCGCCTTTTTGTCGTTCATGCTCGCCTCCAAAATATTATGGCTAGAATATTATTCTCATAATATTTTTCCGCAAGCAGAAAGTGCTGCCGCTTGTCGCGTCAGGCAAGAGAGGGTTGGGGGGAAAGTTTTTTCGAGGCAAAAACAAAAGGCTCATTCAATAATCGAATGAGCCTTGAAATCCCACAAAGTGGGTAAAATGGCGTCCCCTAGGGGACTCGAACCCCTGTTACCGCCGTGAAAGGGCGGTGTCCTAGGCCACTAGACGAAGGGGACTTGTAACCTTCGTGCAGATCCGTTTTCACGAATCCTGGCAAAATTGGTGGAGCTAAGCGGGATCGAACCGCTGACCTCCTGCATGCCATGCAGGCGCTCTCCCAGCTGAGCTATAGCCCCAGATTTTTAGCCTCGCGGCCCAGCAACTTCTTTCGACGTTGCTTGTGTGAAACTGGCGTCCCCTAGGGGACTCGAACCCCTGTTACCGCCGTGAAAGGGCGGTGTCCTAGGCCACTAGACGAAGGGGACGAACCTTCTTACCTTACCAACCTGGTCGCTGGAACCCGGTTGATTTCGCAGTCAGCCTAGCTGACTACGAATCGGAATTTGGTGGAGCTAAGCGGGATCGAACCGCTGACCTCCTGCATGCCATGCAGGCGCTCTCCCAGCTGAGCTATAGCCCCACAATGTCGCTTTGAACTGAACCGCTTGGCTGGGTGCTTCGCGTTTCGTTTCGTTCATCGCTGTGGACGGGGCGCATATTAAGATCGGATGGCGAACCTGTCAAATATATTTTCAACAAAATTCAAAAAAAATTTCCGAGATAACAAACACTTACCGCCCGAAACCGGGAAACACCCCGTATTTACTGGGGTGCAACCGCTCTACTACAGCTAATTCCCTACCCGCCATCCTGGCCTCATCGCTGGCAAGCCAGCTCCCACAAAGCTCCCCCGCGGGAGCTGGCTTGCCAGCGATGGGCTGCAAAGCAGCCCTGAAAAGCAATCAGGCGATGGTGCCCAAGAGCTTTTCCCACTCTTTGTTTTCTTTCTTCGACACACCACCAAGCAGGTCCAGGGCCTGGCGCAGGCGGTAGCGGGTCAGGTCCGGGCCAAGGATTTCCATGGCATCGAGCACCGAGACAGAACTGGCCTGGCCGGTGATCGCGGCAAACATCAGCGGCATGGCGTCACGCAGCTTCAGTTCCAGGGCGTCGACAACCGCCTGGATGCAGCCGGTGATACGGTCTTTTTCCCACTGGCGCAGGCTTTCGAGCTTCCACAGGATCAGCTGGATGACCTGGCGTACCTGGTCGGCCGAGAGTTTCTTGCTCTCGAACAGCTTGGCATCGAGCTTGAGGCCACCTTCGAAGAAGAAGCCGCCCAATGGCACAACCTGGCTGAAGGTCTCTACCCTGCCCTGCACGTGCGGTGCGATCTGCATCATGTAGTTGCGATTGAACGCCCACTTCTGCAGGCGCGCGGCGAACTCTTCCACCGGCAGGTCACGCAGCCACTGGCCGTTGAGCCACGACAGCTTCTCGATATCGAAAATCGGCCCGCCGAGGGAGACGCGCGACAAGTCGAAGTGCTCGACCATCTCGGCCAGGGAGAACTTCTCGCGCTCGTCCGGCATCGACCAGCCCATGCGGCCCAGGTAGTTGAGCATGGCTTCAGGCATGAAGCCCATGCGCTCGTAGAAGGTCACCGAGGTCGGGTTCTTGCGCTTGGACAGCTTGCTCTTGTCCGGGTTACGCAGCAGCGGCATGTAGCACAGGGCCGGTTGTTCCCAGCCGAAGTACTCGTACAGCTTGATCAGCTTGGGCGCCGACGGCAGCCACTCTTCGCCGCGCAGCACGTGGGTGATGCCCATCAGGTGGTCATCGACGACGTTGGCCAGGAAGTAGGTAGGCAGGCCGTCGGTTTTCATCAGTACCTGCATGTCCATGCGATCCCACGGAATCTCGACGTCGCCACGGAGCATGTCCGGGACCACGCAGACGCCTTCGCTCGGCACTTTCATGCGGATCACGTGCGGCTCGCCAGCGGCCAGGCGGCGCTGCACTTCTTCTGCCGACAGCAGCAAGGCGCGGCCGTCGTAGCGCGGGGTTTCGCCGCGGGCCATCTGCTCGGCGCGCATCTGGTCGAGCTCTTCGGCGGTGCAGAAGCACGGGAAGGCGTGACCAAGGTCAACCAGCTGCTGGGCATACTGCTTGTAGATATCGCCGCGCTCGCTCTGCCGGTAAGGGCCGTGCGGGCCGCCGACGTCCGGACCTTCGCTCCACTCGATGCCGAGCCAGCGCAGGGCGTCGAAGATCTGCTGTTCCGACTCGCGGGTCGAACGCAACTGGTCGGTATCTTCGATACGCAGGATGAACTCGCCGCCGTGCTGCTTGGCAAAGCAGTAGTTGAACAGGGCAATGTAAGCGGTGCCGACGTGGGGATCGCCAGTAGGCGATGGCGCGATACGCGTGCGAACGGTGGTCATGGACAGTCTCGAACTAGAGATGAAACAAAGGCGGGATGTTAACAGGGAGCGGGCATCGGGCTCCAGCAATGGGCGCGATCGTCGCCCTCACGCCGTGATCATGCGCTCGCGCAACGCGGTAATTTCGTCGCGCAGTTGCGCCGCCGCCTCGAACTCCAGGTCGCGCGCCAGCTGGTACATCTTCTCTTCCAGCTGCTTGATGCGCTTGGCGATCTCGCCCGGTGAGCGCAGCTCGGCTTCGTAACGGGCGCTCTCCTCTGCCGCCTTGGCCATGCCCTTGCGCTTCTTGCTGCGCGAGCCGGGCACGTTGGCGCCTTCCATGATATCGGTGATGTCCTTGACCACGCCCTTGGGCACGATGCCATTGGCGGCGTTGAAGGCAATCTGTTTGTCGCGGCGCCGCTCGGTCTCGCCAATCGCCCGCTGCATGGAGCCGGTCATGTTGTCGGCATAGAGGATCGCGCGACCATTGAGGTTACGCGCGGCGCGGCCGATGGTCTGGATCAGCGAACGCTCGGAACGCAGGAAGCCTTCCTTGTCGGCATCGAGGATCGCCACCAGCGACACCTCGGGCATGTCCAGGCCTTCACGCAGCAGGTTGATGCCCACCAGCACATCGAAGGTGCCCAGGCGCAGGTCGCGGATGATCTCGACCCGCTCGACGGTGTCGATGTCCGAGTGCAGGTAGCGCACGCGCACGTCGTGGTCGGCCAGGTAGTCGGTGAGGTCTTCGGCCATGCGCTTGGTCAGGGTGGTCACCAGTACCCGCTCTTCCACCGCCACGCGCTTGCGAATCTCCGAGAGCAGATCGTCGACCTGGGTGGTGGCCGGGCGCACCTCGACCTGCGGGTCGACCAGGCCGGTCGGGCGCACTACCTGCTCAACCACGCGGCCGGCATGTTCGGCTTCGTAGTTGCCCGGGGTCGCCGAGACAAAGATGGTCTGCGGGCTGACCGCCTCCCATTCATCGAAACGCATCGGCCGGTTGTCCAGCGCCGAAGGCAGGCGAAAACCGTACTCTACCAGGGTTTCCTTGCGCGAGCGGTCGCCCTTGTACATGGCCCCGACTTGCGGAACGCTGACGTGGGATTCGTCGATCACCAGCAGGGCGTCGTCCGGCAGGTAGTCGTAAAGGGTCGGTGGCGGCGCCCCGGCCGGACGCCCGGACAGGTAACGCGAGTAGTTTTCGATGCCGTTGCAGTACCCCAGTTCGAGGATCATCTCCAGGTCGAAACGGGTGCGCTGCTCCAGGCGCTGGGCTTCGACCAGCTTGTTGGCCTTGTGCAGGTACTCAAGGCGCTGAGCCAGTTCCACCTTGATACCGTCCACCGCCTCCAGCAGCGTCTCGCGCGGGGTCACGTAGTGGCTCTTGGGGTAGAAGGTGAAGCGCGGCAGCTTGCGGATCACCTCGCCGGTCAGCGGATCGAAGGCGGCGATGTTTTCCACTTCGTCATCGAACAGCTCGATGCGGATGGCTTCCAGGTCCGATTCGGCCGGGAAGATGTCGATCACATCACCGCGCACGCGGAAAGTGGCGCGGGCAAAGTCCATCTCGTTGCGGGTGTACTGCAGGTCGGCCAGGCGGCGCAGCAGCGCGCGCTGGTCGAGCTTGTCGCCGCGATCCACGTGCAGGACCATCTTCAGGTAGGTTTCCGGGCTGCCCAGGCCATAGATGCAGGAAACGGTGGTGACGATGATCGCATCGCGCCGCTCCAGCAGCGCCTTGGTCGCCGACAGGCGCATCTGCTCGATATGGTCGTTGATCGAGGCGTCCTTCTCGATAAAGGTGTCGGAGGACGGCACGTAGGCTTCAGGCTGGTAGTAGTCGTAATAGGAAACGAAATACTCCACGGCGTTGTTCGGGAAGAACGCCTTGAACTCGCCGTACAGCTGCGCTGCCAGGGTCTTGTTCGGCGCCAGCACCAGGGTCGGGCGCTGCACCTGGGCGATCACGTTGGCGATGCTGAAGGTCTTGCCCGAGCCGGTCACCCCGAGCAGGGTCTGGTGCGCAAGGCCCGCCTCGATTCCTTCGACCATCAGGCGAATGGCCTCGGGCTGGTCGCCGGCCGGCTGGAAACGGGTGACGAGCTGGAACTCGGACATGACAAACCTCTGTGTGATCGCGATGGTTTCATCGCTGGCGCGGGCAACTGTATTTATAGACAGTAGTTATACCGAATTTAGGGCCCCGAGCGCCAGCTTCAACTCAGTGTTGCGGGCATTTCTGACGATGGACCGGTGAAATCGACTAACGGTCGAAAAATATTCGGCCAAACAGCAGGAAAAGCTGCGACAGACTGTCGCCGTGACCAGCCAGTATCACTATACTGACTCCCCGTTTGTGCACCGCTCTAGTGCAAGCGACTGGAGCGTGCGACCTCTTCCACTCTCCATTCAGAGCCAAGGTAATAATGAGCCTGTTTTCCGCTGTCGAGCTGGCACCACGCGACCCCATTCTGGGCCTCAACGAAGCTTTCAACGCCGATACCCGTAGCAACAAGGTCAACCTGGGTGTGGGTGTTTACTGCAACGAAGAAGGGCGTATCCCACTGCTGCGCGCAGTGATCGAAGCCGAAACCCAGCGCGCTGCCCAGCACGCTTCCCGCGGTTACCTGCCGATCGACGGTATCGTCGCTTATGACCAGGCCGTGCAGAAGCTGCTGTTCGGTGCCGAGTCGCCGCTGTTGAGCGCCGGTCGCGTGATCACCACCCAGGCCGTCGGCGGTACCGGCGCCCTGAAGATCGGCGCCGACTTCCTCAAGCAACTGTCGCCGAACGCCGTCGTCGCCATCAGCGACCCGAGCTGGGAAAACCACCGCGCGCTGTTTGAAACCGCCGGTTTCCCGGTGCAGAACTACCGCTACTACGACGCCGCCACCCACGACGTCAACCGCAGCGGCATGCTCGAAGACCTCAACGCCCTGCCGTCCGGCTCGATCATTGTGCTGCACGCCTGCTGCCACAACCCGACCGGTGTCGACCTGACCCCGCAAGACTGGAAAAACGTCCTCGAAGTAATCAAGGCCAAAGGCCACGTGCCGTTCCTCGACATGGCCTACCAGGGCTTTGGCGACGGCATCAGCGAAGACGCCGCCGCCGTACGCCTGTTCGCCGAGTCGGGCCTGAACTTCTTCGTTTCCAGCTCGTTCTCCAAGTCCTTCTCGCTGTACGGCGAACGCGTTGGCGCACTGTCGATCGTCACCGAGTCCAAGGAAGAGGCCACTCGCGTGCTGTCGCAGGTCAAGCGCGTGATCCGCACCAACTATTCCAACCCGCCAACCCATGGCGCCACCATCGTCGCCACCGTGCTCAACAGCCCAGAGCTGCGCACGATGTGGGAAGACGAGCTGGCCGAGATGCGCCTGCGCATCCACGGCATGCGCAAGCAGATGGTCGAACTGCTGGCCCAGTACGGCGCCAAGCAGGACTTCAGCTTCGTCGGTCGCCAGTGCGGCATGTTCTCCTACTCGGGCCTCACCGTTGAGCAGGTCGCCCGCCTGAAGAACGAATTCGGTATCTATGCGCTGGATACCGGCCGCATCTGTGTCGCCTCGCTCAACCAAAGCAACATCCATGTGGTGACCAAGGCGATCGTTGAGGTTCTGTAATTACTGAAATGCACGGGGGAGGCTTGACTTCCCCTTAGCAATCAGTAAGATACGCCACAGATTCCGCGATAGCTCAGTCGGTAGAGCAAATGACTGTTAATCATTGGGTCCCAGGTTCGAGTCCTGGTCGCGGAGCCAAACACCTGAAAAACCTCCAGTTGCCCTGAGCACTGGAGGTTTTTTCGTTTCTGCCCGAACAGAAGTTTCGCTACTGGCTATAGGGCTCGGTCACCGGCAGCGGCTCATCCACCAGGCTCCATACCGGCAACCTGGCCAATGGGGTAGAAGCGGCCACCACTCCAGACACCCAGCCACTGCTGGCCATCAATCTGCCGCGGCACCGCCAGCTCGACCAACTGGTAGAAGACGTTGCGGTGGATCAGCGCTTCGAGGTTGCTGCGCATGTGCACATACGGCGAAGGCTCCTGGGTTTGCGCATCGATCTCAAAGCGTAGCGGATGCTCGGGGCCAGCCTCGACCTGGTCGTCGACATTGCTGGTAAAACGCAGCAGCTGCTGCTCGCCTTCGCCCTGCACTTCAAGGCTGACAGCGACAAAGGGCGCGTCATCGACCTTGATACCGACCTTCTCCACCGGCGTCACCAGGAAGTAGTCGTCACCGTCGCGGCGAATGATGGTCGAGAACAGCCGCACCATCGGTTTTCGCCCGATTGGCGTACCCAGGTAGTACCAGGTGCCATCGCGGGCGATGCGCATGTCGATGTCGCCGCAAAAATCCGGGTTCCACAGATGCACGGGCGGCAGGCCTTTTTCTGCCTTGGGAATCTGCGCCAGCAGATCACTGGCCTTGCCGGTATCTTGCATCACCCTCTCCTCAACGACTCATGCCTAACAGGCTGCGAGCGTAATCCTCAAGCGGGGACCTGAGCAAATCTTCCGGCTTGTTGTCATGGAACGTCAGCAAACCGCCGCGGCTTTTGATCTGCGCGGTGTCGATCAGGTAACGGGTGCTGGTTTCGATCAGCATCAGTTGCACCACCCCGGTATCGATGCCCAGGCGGTCAACCGCCTGTTCGTCGTACCACTCATCGCCATTGCCGATGCGATCATCGGTGCGGGCAAAGCGGGTGTACAGCAGGTAATGGGCGCCGACTTCACGCGCCTCGATCAGCGCCTGCTCCAGGCCCAACGGCGCCGAGGCGCGGCGAACCAGGGGGAAGTACTCGATAAAACCCTTGAAGGCCTCTTCGGCCACCACGTTAGGGCGCGGATACGGGCCCTTGCCCGGCGGCACGAAGGCACCCTGGCCAATGTAAATGAATGAATCAGGCTGCAGGCGCACCGACAGCGAACGACGGGTGTCGCTGTGATCGAGCAGACCGGCATCGCTCATGTGATATCGGGCGCCCTCGCCCATATCGCTGACATTCATGCAGCCGCCCAGCGCCGTCAGCGCCAGCAGCAAAACCAGGCTACGCATCTATCCTCCAGTGGCCGGTGACGGAAAACCGGCGAACGGCTGGCAGATGCAGCTTTTGCGCCAGTCTTAGCCGCCAATGATCTTCATCACCGTCGCGCCGCCGGAAAACGCCACCGACTGCTTGTCGCCAAGGGCTTTGACCAGCAAGCCCTGCAGCGCCGGCAAGGCCTGATGGCGCGGCTTGTCGAGCAGATCGCCGATATAGTGACGGTTGCTCGACGACAGGCAACCGTGCAGCCACCCGGTGGACGACAGGCGCAAGCGCGAGCAGGTGCGGCAGAACGGTACGCTCTCGTTGGCGATAATGCCGAAGTAGCCCTGCCCCGGGATCTGATAGCGCAAGGCGGTGGCATCCACCGGCGCATTGGCCTGCAGGTACTCGTACTGCCCGCCAATCAATTGCAACAGGTGCTCGAGGCTGACGAACTGCTGCAAAAAGGCATTGCTGTCGCGAGCCAGGTGCCCCATGCGCATCAGCTCGATGAAGCGCAGCTCGTAGCCGTGGGCCAGGCAATACTCCAGCAGCGGCAGGACCTGGTCGAAGTTCTGCCCGCGCAGCGGCACCATGTTGACCTTGATCTTCATGCCCGCGGCGCTGGCCTGGCTCATGCCGTCCAGCACGGTGGCCAGGTCGCCGCCACGGGCAATGCGCCGGAAGGCGTCCGGGTCAAGAGTATCGAGGGAAACGTTAAGACGACGGATACCCGCCGCGCGCAGCAAGGGCAGCTTGCGCGCCAGCAACTGACCATTGGTGGTCAGGCTGATTTCATCCAGGCCGAGGGTGGCGATTGAAGCGAGGAAGGTTTCAAGCTTGGGGCTGACCAGCGGCTCGCCACCAGTGACGCGCACCCGCTCGATGCCGGCAGCCTCCACCAGGTAAGCTACGCCACGGGCCATGGCCTCGGCCGAGAGCTCGTCCTGGGCCGCGACCAGACGCTTGCCGTCCGGCACACAATAGGTACAGGCGTAGTTGCAGGCAGCCGTCAGGCTGACACGCAAATTGCGAAAACGCCTGCCTTGGCGGTCGACGATCATGGGTGACTCCGGCATGGGTGAATCGGGCCTGCAAAACTTGACTCAAAAATCAGGTTTTTGCAAGCCTCATACCTGAGTATATTCCTCGCCACCCAATCCCAGTAGCGCCATGGTTTGGCTGAATGTCTCAGCTACCAGTGCTATCCGGGTCGCGCTTGCGCTTGTTGCCCATGCGCACGCCGATGTCCATGAGGAACTGGAAGAAGCCTTCCTGATCTTCCAGCACATTGCTCCAGAACGGCGAGTGATAGAGCGCCACCGCCCCATGCACCAGTGCCCAGGCAGCGCAGTAATGGAAGTACGGCGGCACGTCTTCGAGCTTGCCTTCGCTGATGCGGCCCTTGATCAGCAGGGTCAGGCGGTCGAAGTTGGAGGCGCGGATCTTGTGCAGCTCCCCGACCATCTCCGGCACCTGGTTGCCCTTGACCACCTTCTCTTCGAGGCGGTCGAACAGGCGGTAGCGCTGCGGATCACGCATGCGGAATTCGAAGTAGGCGCGCGACAGGGCTTCCTTGTCGCGGTCGACGTCGGCAGAGTGCAGCAGTTCGTTCAAATCGCGCTCGTAGTCGAGCATCAGGCGCAGGTAGATCTCCGCCTTGGATTTGAAGTGCTTGTAGATCGTGCCTTTGCCGATACCGACGGCATCAGCGATCATCTCGACGGTGACACTGTCTTCACCCTGTTCGAGAAACAGCTTGAGCGCGGTATCGAGAATTTCTTGCTCACGGCGACGAAACTCACGGACCTTACGAGGTTCTTTCTGCATAAGAAGGACTGGATCAAAATCGAAGCCGGTTATTATGCCTAACTTGCGCCAAAATGCACGGATCATCCAACCATGTCTATGTTTCTTGATGAGTTTGAACAGGCCCCGGGCCTTCGCTATCTGAACCATGCTGCCGTGGCACCCTGGCCGAAACGCGCCAGCCAGGCGGTTTCGCGCTTCGCCAACGAGAACGTTTTGCTCGGCGCAAGGGACTATCCGGACTGGCTAGCCATGGAGCAGCGTCTACGTGAACGCCTGATGCGCCTGACGAACGCACCGTCGACGGATGACATTGCCTTGGTCAAGAACACCTCTGAGGCATTGTCTTTCGTCGCCTTCGGCATCGACTGGCAGGCCGGCGACCAGATCGTCATCAGCGACGAAGAGTTCCCTTCCAACCGGATCGTTTGGGAGGCCCTGGCCGACAAAGGCGTCAGCGTCATTCAGGTCAGCCTCAAGGGCAGCGACCCGGAAGGCGCCTTACTGGCTGCCTGCGGCCCCAAGGTACGCCTGCTGGCGATCAGCGCCGTGCAGTTCGCCAGCGGCCTGCGCCTGGACCTGCCGCGCCTGGGCCAAGGCTGCCGTGATCGCGAAGTGCTGTTCTGCATCGACGCCATCCAGCAATTGGGCGCCCTGCCCTTCGACGTCCAGGCCTATCAATGCGACTTCGCCATGGCGGATGGCCATAAATGGCTGCTCGGTCCGGAAGGCCTGGGGATGTTCTATTGCCGCGCCGAGGTGCGCCCGCTGCTCAAGCTCAGCGAGTACGGCTGGCACATGCTCGAGCACATGGGCGACTACACCCGCAGTGAATGGCAACCGGCCCACAGCGCCCGGCGCTTTGAATGTGGCAGCCCGAACATGCTCGGGGCCGCGGCACTGGAAGCCAGCCTGTCGTTGCTCGAAGACGTGGGAATGGATCGCGTGGCAGCCGAGCTGCAGGAACGGGTGCAGTGGCTCAATGAGGGCCTGGCCGCAATACCCGGGGTAACGCTGCACAACCCGCAAGACCCGGCGCGCCGCTCAGGGATTGTGTCCTTCAGCATTGAAGGGGTTGAAAACGTGCAGGTCTATCAGCAGCTCAAGCAGCAACAGGTGATATGCATCCCACGAGGCCCGGGCGTTCGATTTTCCCCGCACTTCTACACACCTAAGCAGATAATCGAAGAAACTCTGGCGATTGTGCGGCAGATTGCAGAGCGATGAGTGCTCAGCAGCCGCAGCCGTATTCCAAATCTGTTTAAAAAACGAGCAGCTGATGCTGGCGGCGCGCCAATCCTGACCAATACTTCAGGTGTTGACGCGGCGCATCCCCCCAAGTGGCGCGTCGATAAAGGTGCTCAGGGACCGCGTACCTTTGTTTTACTCCTAATGGTCTTAACCCGGATTCACCCCCCAGAACCCGGGTTTTTTTTGCCTGTTTTTCAGCAGGCGAACTCAGCTTACCCGCGCCAACGGAAACAGCCGCTTGAAGTTCGCGGTGGTCTGCTCGGCCAATTGCTCATAGCCCTCGCCGCGTACCATCGCCACGAACTCCGCCACTTCCCGTACGTATTGCGGCAGGTTGGCTTTACCGCGATAGGGAATGGGTGCCAGGTACGGCGAATCGGTCTCGACCAGCAGGCGATCGGCCGGTACTTGCCGCGCCACGTCGCGCAGTGCATCGGCATTGCGGAAGGTGACAATGCCCGACAACGAGATGTAATAGCCCAGGTCCAGCGCCGCCCTGGCCATGTCCCAGTCTTCGGTGAAGCAGTGCAGCACGCCGGCCTGCGGCAAATCTGCTTCGCGCAGCAGTGCCAGGGTATCGGCACGCGCCGCGCGGGTATGGATGACCACCGGCTTGCCCGTGACCTTCGCCGCCTCCAGGTGCAGGCGGAACGAGTCCTGCTGCACCTGGGCCGCTTCCGGTTCGTAGTGATAGTCCAGGCCGGTTTCACCGATGGCCACCACGTGCGGGTGCTCAAGCTCCTTGAGCAACCAGTCCAGCGCCGGCGCACCGTCAGGGGTGAGGTCCAGCGGGTGGATACCCACTGAACAGTCGACATCGCTGTAGCGCTCGCTGAGGTCTTTGACCGCCTGGGCGTTGTCGGCGCTGACGCCGATGCACAGAAAGTGCCCGACGCCACGCGCGCGGGCAGCATCACGCGCCGCATCCAGGGAGCCCTGGTGGGCGGTAAGGTCTAGACGGTCGAGGTGGCAATGGGAATCTACAAGCATGGGCACATGACAACGCTGAAAAGTAATGAAGGGACGGCGCAGCTCAACGCTGGCCCGGCAACATCGCCCAGGACGCCAGCAGCGCCTCGAGCAACAGCACCCGATTGAGGTTGGCCTTGCCCAGGACCTTCTGGCGCTGGGCCAGAATCCAGTCCTGGATCTCCAGGACCTTGCCCTGGCTGCTCTTCTGCGCCAGGTACTGAACCACCTTGCGCATATCGCTCAAGCCTAACCCCTCCTCGTCCTGGGTCAACTGATAACGCAGGACCAGGTTGGACCAGTCACAGAACCAGTCAAACAGTTGCAACAAAGGAATGGCATTCCAGGCTTCGGCCAGCTGGCTGGGCGATTGCTGCTGCTTGAGCAGCTTCTTCACCCCATCGACCACCAGCGCGCGCTGCTCGCGCACACCCTGGGCCTGCAGGCTGACCGCCGCCAACGGCGAACCGGCCGCCAGGCTGAGCAGTTCCAGGCGCTCCTGCTCGTCGCAGTCGGGCAAGGCCTGCTCGAGCCAGGCCAGGCTTTGCTGCCGACTCGGCAGCGGGCAGGCCTGCTGCTGGCAGCGGCTCTTGATGGTCGCCAGCAAGCGGCTGGGCTGATGGCTGACCAAGAGCAACACGGTATTGCCCGAGGGCTCTTCGAGGCTTTTGAGCAAGGCGTTGGCGGCGTTGACGTTCATCGCCTCGACCGGCTCGATCAACACCACCTTGCGCCCACCCAACTGCGCGGTCTGCACCACGAAGGACACCAGGTCGCGAACCTGATCGACCTTGATCGGCTTGTCGGCCTCCTCCGGCTCCAGCACGTAGTTGTCCGGATGGCTACCTGCTGCGAGCAACAGGCACGACTTGCATTGCCCGCAAGCCTGCAGCCCTTCTGGACGCTGGCACAGCAACAGGGCCATCAGGCGTTCGGCCAGGGCGCGCTTGCCGATGCCCTGCGGGCCGTGCAGCAGGTAGGCATGGGCATGCTGGGTACGCCCGGCCAGTTGCTGCCACAAGGCCTGCTGCCAAGGGAAGGCCTCAGCCACGGCAACGCTCCAGGATCTGCGGCAGCAAGGCGTCCAGAGACTGCTGTACCTGTGCCAGCGGCAGCGCGGCATCGATCAGCCGGTATTGCTGCGGCGCAGCCTGGGCGCGGGCCAGGTAGGCCTGACGTACCGCTTCGAAGAAGGACTGGCCTTCCTGCTCGAAACGGTCCAGGCGGCCGCGGGCGGCTGCGCGGGACAGGCCGATTTCCACCGGCAGGTCGAACACCAGGGTCAGGTCCGGACGCAAATCGCCCTGGACGAAATTCTCCAGGGTGGCGATGCGCGCCAACGACAGGCCGCGGCCACCGCCCTGGTAGGCGTAAGTGGCATCAGTAAAACGGTCACACAGCACCACCGCGCCGCGGGCCAGGGCCGGGCGAATCACTTCGGCCAGGTGCTGGGCACGGGCGGCAAACACCAGCAACAATTCGGTGTCGGCGTCCATTTTTTCGTCGCTGGGCGCCAGCAGCAGCTCGCGGATCCGCTCGGCGAGCGGCGTGCCGCCCGGTTCGCGGGTCAGCACGACATCCAGGCCCTGGGCGCGCAGGTGTTCGGCGAGGTACTCGCGGTTGGTGCTCTTGCCCGCGCCTTCGGGACCTTCCAGGGTGATAAACAAGCCGCTCACAGGCAGTCCTTACAGTTGTTCATTGCGAAGAGGCCGCTTCGCTGGCCGGCGCCGCTTGCTCGGGCGCCGGCGCAGGGCTGACGTCCGGGGTTTGCGGCGCCTGCGGCTGGGCCTCGGGTTCGGGTTCGGTAACAGGGGCCGGGCTCGAACGGTAGTCGGCGCGGCGCTTGATCTGGTATTCGCGCACCGCCGAATTGTGCGCATCCAGGTCATCGGAGAACACATGGCTGCCATCGCCACGAGCGACGAAATACAAGCTGCTGCCCGGGGTCGGGTTCAATGCGGCATGAATGGCTTCACGGCCGACCATGGCAATCGGCGTCGGCGGCAAACCGGCGTTGGTGTAGGTGTTATACGGCGTCGGCTCGCGCAGGTCGGCACGGGTAATCTTGCCGTTGTAGCGCTCGCCCATGCCGTAGATCACTGTTGGGTCGGTCTGCAGCAGCATGCCGATGCGCATGCGCCGCACGAACACCCCGGCAATCTGCCCGCGTTCCTGAGGCACGCCGGTCTCTTTCTCGACCAGCGAGGCCATGATCAGCGCCTGGTACGGGTCGCGATACGGCACGTCGCTGGAGCGTTCCGCCCATTCCTTGGCCAGCACCTCTTCCAGGCGCGCATAGGCTTGCTGAAGGAACTCGACGTCGGTCATGCCCCGCACGAAGCGGTAGGTATCAGGAAAGAAGCGGCCTTCCGGGAACACGCCCGGGTGGCCGAGCTTGTCCATGACCTCGGCGTCGCTCAGGCCGTCGAGGGTCTTCTTGATCTTCTCGTGCTTGGCCAGCGCCGCGCGCACCTGGCGGAAATTCCAGCCTTCTACCAGGGTCAGGGTGTACTGCACCACATCACCGCGGCGCCAGACTTCGAACAGATCGCGCACGCTCATGCCCGGGGTCATGCGGTATTCGCCGGTGTGCAGCGGCACGCCAGCCATGTTGAAGCGCCAGTACAGGCGCAGCCAGAAGGCATCTTCCAGCACACCGTCGCTCTCCATGCGGTAGAACATACGATTGGGGGTGGTACCGGTGGGCACGTCGAGCAACCGCTCCTGAGACACGTGCAGGGGCTGCTCCAGCGCCGAATTCACCTTCCAGGCCGAATACCCCAACATCAGGCCGGCCAGGATCAACCCGGTCTCCAGCAGCACCAAGAATTTACGTCTCACAAATCAGGCATCCAGTAGCGTACGGGCAATGGCCTGCAGTTTACGGGTGAGCGGCCCCGGCGGCCAGTTCAGCGATGTAAAAGCCTGTACCGGCCAGATGCCGTAGACGCTGTTGCAGACGAAGACTTCGTCGGCCTGCTGCAGGTCCCGCAGGCTCAGGTCGGTTATTCGCAGGGGGATTCCAACTGCCCTGGCGTGATCGAGCAAGGCTGCGCGCATCACCCCGGCCACACCGCAGCGGCTCAGGTCGGCGGTCAGCAGCTGGCCGTCACGCACCAGGAACAGGTTGCTATACACCCCTTCGATAATGCGCCCGGAAACATCGCGCATCAAACCTTCAGCGTACGTGGCGTCCTGCCATTCGGCGCGAGCCAATACTTGCTCGAGGCGATTGAGGTGCTTCAAACCCGCCAGCAGCGGTTGCTCGGCCAGGCGCGTCTGGCAGTCGAACAAGCGAACACCCTGCTCGGCATGCTGCGTGGGATAACCGGGCAAGGGGTTGCCCTGGAGAATACGCCGTGGCGCCACGCCAGCGGCCGGCGCATAGCCGCGCTGACTGTCGCCACGGGTAACAATAAGCTTGAGCACGCCGTCACCCAGCAGGCTGGCATAACGGCATATCTCGTCGCGAATCAGGCCGTGATCAGCGCAAATCGCCAGCCGCTGGCAACCCAGCGCCAGGCGATCGAGGTGATACTCGAGCAGTGACGGCCGACCGGCCCGCACGGCAATGGTCTCGAACAGACCATCGCCGTAGGCCAGCCCCCGGCTCTGCACCGTCAGTGCATCTGCCGGCTGGCCGTCGACCCAGCTGTGCATCAGCCGGCGAACCGGCGGAACACCAGCGAGCCGTTGGTACCGCCAAACCCGAAGGAGTTGGACAGCACCACCTCGATCGGCATGTTGCGTGCCTGGTGCGGCACGAAATCGAGGTCGCAGCCTTCGCTCGGCTCATCCAGGTTGATGGTCGGCGGCGCCACCTGGCTGTTGATCGACAGCACGCTGAAGATCGCCTCGACTGCACCGGCAGCGCCGAGCAGGTGACCGGTCATCGACTTGGTCGAGCTGACCGCCAGCGTGTAGGCGTGCTCGCCGAACACCGACTTGATCGCCGACGCTTCAG
>NZ_JH650766.1:0-25870 GCF_000259195.1 Pseudomonas donghuensis | reverse complement strand
GGTCGAGCTGCCCGCCAGCGTGTAGGCGTGCTCGCCGAACACCGACTTGATCGCCGACGCTTCAGCCAGGTCGCCGGCTGGCGTCGAGGTACCGTGGGCGTTGATGTAATCAACGTCGCTGGCATTCAGGCCGGCATCGCGCAGGGCGTTGGCCATGCAGCGCGCAGCCCCGCTGCCGTCTTCTGGCGGCGAGGTCATGTGGTAGGCGTCACCGCTCATGCCGAAACCAACCAGCTCGGCATAGATGGTTGCGCCGCGCGCCTTGGCGTGCTCGAGCTCTTCGAGCACCAGCGCACCGGCACCGTCAGCGAGCACGAAACCGTCACGCCCCTTGTCCCACGGACGGCTGGCACGGGTCGGGTCGTCATTGCGGGTCGACAGCGCCCGCGACGCACCGAAACCGCCCATGCCCAGACCACAGGCGGCCATCTCCGCACCGCCGGCAATCATCACGTCGGCTTCACCGAAGGCGATGTTGCGCGCGGCCATGCCGATACAGTGGGTACCCGTGGTGCACGCAGTGGAAATAGCGTAGTTAGGCCCCTGTACCCCCAAGTGGATCGACAGGAAACCGGAAATCATGTTGATGATCGAACCCGGTACGAAGAATGGCGAAATACGCCGCGGGCCCTGGTCATGCAAGGTCCGGCTGGTTTCTTCGATATTGGTCAGGCCACCGATACCCGAGCCCATGGCCACGCCAATGCGCTCGCGGTTGGCATCGGTTACTTCCAGGCCGGCATTACGCACCGCCTGAAAACCGGCAGCCAGGCCGTACTGAATGAACAGATCGAGCTTGCGGGCTTCCTTGACCGACAGGTACTGCTCGACTTCAAAGCCCTTTACCGAGCCGCCAAAACGGGTGGAGTAGGCAGACAGGTCAGTATGCTCGATCAGACCTATGCCACTGCGGCCAGCCAGAATGCCCTGCCAACTGCTCGGCACATCCGTACCCAGTGGCGACAGCATACCCATACCGGTGACCACGACGCGTCTACGCGACACAGCACTCTCCTTATTCAATTGACTACATCTCTTGTAAAGAAAAAACCGCACGCCGGCAAAGGCAGTGCGGTTTTTCCATGACAAGAAGCGACGACTACAACGTCTTAAGCCTGGTGGCTGTTGACGTAGTCGATAGCAGCTTGAACAGTAGTGATCTTCTCGGCTTCTTCGTCAGGGATTTCGGTCTCGAATTCCTCTTCCAGAGCCATCACCAGCTCAACAGTGTCAAGGGAATCGGCACCCAGATCTTCGACGAAGGAAGATTCGTTCTTCACTTCTTCTTCTTTAACGCCCAGTTGCTCGGCGACGATTTTCTTGACGCGTTCTTCGATGGTGCTCATACCTTGTTTTCACTCCTAATGGACATATGTCAGGCAGCTGGCCGGTGTGTAAGTGTATAGAAAGACGTCTGCTTTTCAAGCGCAACACGCCTTGCAAGACCACACCTGCCAACCGACTAGAATCTGGTTGCAGCTTTATAACGGATTTTAGACAGCTCGTATGACATTTTTTTGAAGCAATCCGTCACATCCGATTTTACATGTACATGCCGCCGTTGACCGGGATGGTCGCGCCGGTCACATAGCCTGCACCTTCAGAGGCCAGGAAAGCTACCACATTGGCAATTTCCTGAGCCTGGCCCAGACGCCCCAGGGGGATCTGGATCTGCAGCGCTTCACGCTGAGCTTCAGGCAGCTCGCGGGTCATGTCGGTGTCGATGAAGCCCGGGGTCACCGAGTTGACGGTGATCGCACGGGAGCCGACTTCACGCGCCAGGGCGCGGCTGAAACCTTCCAGACCGGCCTTGGCGGCGGCGTAGTTGACCTGGCCGACGTTACCCATGGCACCGACCACCGAGCCGATGCTGATGATACGACCCCAGCGTGCCTTGGTCATGCCGCGCAGCACGCCCTTGGACAGACGGTAGAGGCTGTTCAGGTTGGTGTCGATGACGTCGAACCACTCGTCGTCCTTCATGCGCAGCATGAGGTTGTCGCGGGTGATACCGGCGTTGTTGACCAAGATGGTCGGCGCACCGAACTGCTCTTGGATCTTGGCCAGGGTAGCGGTGACCGACTCGTCGCTGGTCACGTTCAGCTCAAGGCCGGTACCGGTGATGCCGTGCTCCTTGAGGGTCGCGGCGATACGCTCGGCGCCCGAAGCGGAGGTGGCGGTACCAATCACGGTAGCGCCCAGACGGCCCAGTTCCAGGGCGATAGCCTGGCCGATACCACGGCTGGCGCCGGTAACCAGGGCAACTTTACCTTGCAGGCTCATGCAAGCTTCTCCTAAATCAGGCCTGCGCCGCGAGCGTCGCGGCGAAAGCATCCGGGGTATTGAGGTTAGAGGTGTTGACGCCGTCGGCGCAGCGCTTGTTCAGGCCGGCCAGAACCTTGCCCGGGCCGCACTCGACCAGGTTTACCGCGCCTTTGGCAGCCAGGGTCTGCACGCACTCGACCCAGCGGACCGGCTTGTACAGCTGCTCCAGCAGGTCGCGCTTGAGGGTATCGAGATCAGCCGCAACGGCAGCGCTGACGTTCTGCACCACCGGGATCTGCGGGGCCTGCCAGTCGATGGCATTGACCGATTCGGCAAAGCGCTCGGCAGCCGGGCGCATCAGCTCGCAGTGCGACGGCACGCTGACCGGCAGTGGCAGTGCGCGCTTGGCGCCAGCAGCCTTACAGGCTTCCATGGCACGCTCAACGGCGGCCTTGGCACCGGCGATGACTACCTGACCTGGCGAGTTGAAGTTCACCGCACTGACCACTTCGCCCTGGGCAGCTTCTGCGCAGATACCCACGACGACAGCATCGTCCAGGCCGAGGATCGCCGCCATGGCGCCCTGCCCGGCCGGCACGGCCTCCTGCATGAGTTCGCCGCGACGCTTGACCAGCCTCACAGCGTCACCCAGGCTCAGGCTGCCAGCGGCGACCAGGGCGCTGTATTCGCCCAGGCTGTGACCGGAAACGAACGCCGGACGCGCACCGCCCTCTGCCAGCCACAAGCGCCACAAGGCGATCGAGGCAGTGAGAATGGCCGGTTGGGTTTTGTCGGTTTGGTTGAGTTGCTCTTCCGGACCGGCCTGGGTCAACGCCCAGAGGTCATAGCCCAGAGCCTCGGAGGCCTCACGGAAGGTATCAATGACCAGCGGATACTGGGCACCCAACTCGGCAAGCATGCCGAGGGACTGCGAACCTTGACCGGGAAAGACGAATGCGAGGGATGCAGACATTGAACAAGCCCCTAGTGATCTTGTCGTCGGAAATAAAGCGCCCAGCACCAGGCTGAGCACAAGAAACTGAAGAGTTGGATGGTAACGAGGACCAAGCGGTCACATTTAACCACTTCCTGAGGCATATACCTAAAGCAACAGGTCTTCCAGGCGGCCGTGCAAGCGTTGCGGCAGGTTCTCCTGGATCTCGATCAGCGCGCGCTGGATGGCGCTCTGAAAGCCCTGTACACCGGCAGAGCCATGACTTTTGATGACGATGCCCTGCAGGCCAAGGAAGCTTGCGCCATTATGTCGCGCCGGCGCCAGGTCAGCCTGTAGGCGGCGCAGCAGCGGCATGGCCACGGCACCGGCCAGGCGCGCACCGAACCCGCCCTTGAACAGGGCCTCGATGCGCGAACCGATCATGGTCGCCAGGCCTTCGCTGGACTTGAGCAGGATATTGCCGACAAAGCCGTCGCACACCACCACATCCGCTTCGCCACGGTACAACCCGTCACCTTCGACAAAGCCGATGTAGTTCAGCCCACGGGCGTTCTGCAGCAAGTTCGCGGCAAGCTTGACCTGCTGGTTGCCCTTGATGTCTTCGGTACCGACGTTGAGCAAGGCCACACGCGGCCGGGAGATCCCCAGGGCCTGGGCGGCCACCGAGCCCATCACGGCGAACTGGTAGAGGTTTTCCGCGCTGCAGTCGACATTGGCGCCCAGGTCGAGCAACTGGCAATAACCGGTCTGGGTGGGAATGGCGGCAACCATGGCCGGGCGGTCGATGCCGGGCAGGGTTTTCAATACATAGCGCGACAGCGCCATCAGCGCACCGGTGTTGCCGGCACTCACGCAGGCTTGAACCTTGCCATCACGCAATAGTTCCAGGGCCACGCGCATGGACGAATCGGGCTTGCCGCGCAACGCCTGGGACGGCCGCTCATCCATGCCGATCACCTCGCTGGCGGCCACGATCTGCAGGCGCGCGCGATCCGCTGCCGACTGGCCAGCGACTAGATCTTCAAGGAGGGAGGGTTGACCGACGAGGGTCAGGTGCAGCGAGGGGGTAGCCGACAGGCAAGCAATACTCGCCTGAACAATGCTGCGGGGACCGAAGTCCCCGCCCATTGCGTCAATCGCGATGATCTGAGCGGACAAGGATTACTCGTCAGCGCCCTTGTCGATCACTTTACGACCACGGTATACGCCTTCTGGCGATACGTGGTGACGCAGGTGCACTTCACCAGTGGTTTTCTCTACGGACAGAGCGTTTTCCGAGAGGGCGTCGTGCGAACGGCGCATGTCACGGGCAGAGCGGGATTTTTTGTTCTGCTGAACAGCCATAATTGATTAACTCCTAAACGTTTGGGTCACGCTTTAACTGCGCCAATACACTGAACGGGTTGGACCGTGTTACCTCGTCCTTGCTCGGTTCGGGCTCATCGGCGCCCGCCGGCTGCTGGCATTCTTCCGGATGATGAGCAGGCACGATAGGCAAGGCGAGCAGAAGCTCTTCCTCGACCAAGGCCTGCAGATCCAAAGGATCTTCGCCCAGTTCCAGCACGTCATAACCTTTCGGCAACGACTGGGTATTCGCACCCTCCTTCACCACGGCGTAAGTACATTCGCTGTGGATCGGCAGGGTGACCAGCTCAAGACAACGCTGGCAAACCATCTTGACCTCGACGCTCAGGTCGGTGTGGATAACCACAGCCTTCTGCTCGTCGCGCTCAAAATCGAATTTAGCCTGCACCGTACCGACAGTGTCGGAAAGCGGGTCGCAGAGTCTCTCCAAATCGGCGAGCTGCAGTGTTCCTTCGAGGGAAACACCACGATCGGCCAATTTGCGCGGGTCAACGTGAGGTGGAATCGGGTCATTCAACATAGGCGCAGCATTCTAGGGATGACCCCCGCCCCTGTCAAAGGAAATTCGGCTCCGTTCAGCATGTTAGAATCGTTTCACCTGCCCAGGAGTCTATCATGCTGCCTTTATTACTGGCTTCCAGCTCACCTTACCGGCGCGAACTGCTCGAGCGCCTGCGCCTGCCTTTCAGCTGCGCCGCCCCGGATATCGACGAACAGCGCCTGCCCGAGGAACCCGCCCTTGACCTGGTCAAGCGCCTGGCCCGGGAAAAAGCCCTGACCCTGGCCGACAGCCATCCCGGGCACCTGATCATCGGCTCTGACCAGGTGGCAGTGCTGGGCGAGCAGATCCTCGGCAAACCACACACCTTCGAGCGCGCCTGCGAGCAGCTGCTGGCCGCCAGCGGCAATCATGTGAGCTTTCTCACCGGCCTGGCGCTGCTCAACAGCACTACCGGCCACTGCCAGGTCGACTGCGTACCCTTCACGGTAAACATGCGCGAGCTGGACCTGAAGCGCATCGAACGCTACCTGCGCGCCGAACAGCCCTACGACTGCGCCGGCAGCTTCAAGGCCGAAGGCCTGGGCGTGAGCCTGTTCCAGAGCACCCACGGGGTGGATGCCACCAGCCTGATCGGCCTGCCGCTGATTCGCCTGGTGGATATGCTGCTGGCTGAAGGCGTGAGCTTGCCCTGATACCGCGAGCACAAAAAAGCCGGCCTCCAAGGGCCGGCTTTTCATCAGGCAATACAATCAGCGCAGCGATGGCCCCTGAAAGCCCATCCACATGGCCAGGCGCTCGGCAACACTGGCACCCAGGCGCTTGGAGAAGCGATCGAACGGCGACTCTTCGACAGTGAAGTCGACCAGCTCCTTCTCCCCTACCACTTCACGCGCCACGTAACCGGCACTGCCCAGACCATCCACCAGCCCCAGGGCCAGCGCCTGCTCACCCGACCAGATCAGGCCACTGAACAGCTCAGGATGCTCCTTGTCCTTGAGGCGCTCGCCGCGACCCTGCTTGACACTGGCGATGAACTGCTTGTGCGTGGTTTCCAGCACGCCCTGCCAGAACGCCGTCTCTTCAGGCTTTTGCGGCTGGAACGGATCAAGGAAGGCCTTGTGCTCGCCAGCGGTGTAGGTACGACGCTCGACACCGAGCTTCTCCATGGTGCCGACAAAGCCGTAGCCGGCCGCCGTCACACCGATGGAGCCAACCAGGCTGGCCTTGTCGGCATAGATCTGATCAGCGGCACTGGCAATGTAGTAGGCACCGGAAGCGCCCAGGTCACTGATTACCGCATACAGCTTGATGGCTGGGTACTCTGCGCGCAGGCGGCGAATTTCGTCGTAGATGTACCCTGACTGCACCGGGCTGCCACCCGGACTATTGATGCGCAGGACCACCGCCTTGGTTTTCGGATCCTTGAACGCCTCGCGCAAGCCACCGACGACGTTGTCAGCGCTAGCGGGCTCCTGATCGGCAATCAAGCCGCGCACCTCGACCAGCGCGGTGTGGCTGACGCTGCGCGAGGCCGCTTTGTCCATGTCCATCAAAGGCGTGAACAAGGCAAGGATGCCGAACAGGTACACAAAGCCCATCAGCTTGAAGAAAATCCCCCAGCGCCGCGCCCGACGCTGCTCCTGAACACCAGCCAGGAGGGTTTTCTCCAGCAGCTTCCAGCTCTTGCGCTCTTCGTTGTCTTCGGCGCTGGGCGCCTTCCACTCGTCAGTCATGCTCACCTACCCTGGAATCTGCTGCCACAGGCGATTGGCTAAGCCAGGCCTGCAACTGAGAAAAATGATCAATACACAGCTGCGGCCCAAAGGCACTCAAGGCCTCCAGCGACATGGCGCCGTAACCAACCGCTACCGAATGCATGCCAGCATTGCTGGCCATCAACAGGTCGAATGATGAATCTCCAACCATCAACGCTCGCTGCGGTTCGACCTGGCAATGAGCAAGGATCTCCTCGAGCATCTGCGGGTGCGGTTTGCCGCGACTCTCGTCGGCCGCCCGGGTGATGTCGAAGTAGCCCTCCCAGCCATTGGCGCGCAGCACACGATCGAGACCGCGACGCGCCTTGCCGGTGGCCACCGCCAGGCGATAGCCCTCGGCACGGAACGCCTCCAGCGACTCCACCACACCTTCGAACAGCGGCGAAGGCTGGTCATCCAGGGCCATGTACACGTCAGCATAGTGCTGGCGGAACTGCGCCACCTGCCCCGCATCGAGCTGCGGATACAACACACTGATGGCTTCTGGCAACGCCAGGCCAATTATACCCTTGACCGCCTCGTCATCGCAGGCGGCATAGCCCGCGCGACCGGCGGCCAGGTGCATGGCCTCGACGATGCGACCGATGGAGTCGGCCAGGGTGCCGTCCCAGTCGAAGATCAGCAGATCGTAATCACGCTGCACTCAGGCGCTCCACGGTCTTGGCCCACATTTCATCCACCGGCGCCTCAAGCTTGAGCTCGCCGCCATCGGGCAACGGCACGGTCAGGGCGTAGGCATGCAGGAACAGGCGCTTGCCACCAAGGTCGCGAATCTCGCGGGTGAAATCTTCATCGCCATACTTGCTGTCGCCGGCAATGCAATGCCCGGCATGCAGGGCATGCACGCGAATCTGGTGGGTACGCCCGGTGATCGGCCGCGCCTCGACGATCGTGGCGAACTCGCCGAAACGGCGCAGCACACGGAAGATCGTCAGCGCCTCCTTGCCCTCGTCATTGACCTCGACCATGCGCTCGCCGGAGCGCAGATTGCTCTTGAGCAAGGGCGCATTGACCTGCTTCTTGGCGGTGGCCCAGTGACCGCGAACCAGCGCCATGTAGCGCTTGTCGACGCCATCACCACGCAGGGCGGCGTGCAGGTGACGCAACATGCTGCGCTTCTTGGCAATCATCAACAGGCCAGAGGTATCGCGATCGAGGCGGTGGACCAGCTCCAGCTCCTTGGCGTCGGGACGCATCTGACGAAAGGCTTCGATCACACCGAAATTCAGGCCACTACCACCGTGCACGGCAATACCGGCCGGTTTGTTGAGCACAATCAGAGCCTTGTCTTCGTAGACAATCGCCGCTTCAAGGCGCTGAAGCAAACCCTGGGCCACCGGCACCGGTTCGTCACGTTCGGGTAGACGAACGGGCGGCACGCGCACGATGTCACCGGCCTGCAACTTGTACTCGGGCTTGATCCGGCCCTTGTTCACACGCACTTCGCCTTTGCGCAAAATGCGGTAAATCAAGGTCTTGGGAACACCCTTGAGTGCAGTGATGAGGAAATTATCGATTCGTTGGCCGGCAAGTTCCGGCGCGACCTCGATCAGCTGGACGCCGGAGGTCGGAGGGGCATTAGTCGTCATTTGCCAATCATAACAATTTTTTATGGATTTGAAGCACTTAATGATTGCTGCTATAGTCGCGAACGCCGCCAAAAGCGGCTGGCCAGCGGACTCACGGCTTACAGCCGGCCCTGACCGACGCAATTCTCGAGGACGCGAGGCCGTCCGACGGGGCTTTCGCCAGTTTACAGAAATGCCTGGAATCGCCACCAGCGCCGTGCAGAGAAGACCGATAAAAAACTACAAGAGCGGTATTTCACCCTCCCCCACGTTTTTTTCGCTGCCACTCTGTCAGTGCCGTCAATTTCACGCAGTCATGGCGACGGCTTCGGAAATACCAGCCTTGGACATAAAAGGCGCGGGCTCCCGTATGGAGCTGGCGAAAATGCAACCCGTTGCGGATTCAGCGCGCGGCAGCACCCGAATTATCAGGGATACGTGTAGGGTGGAGATGCACAACCGTCGGACCGTGTAGTACTGCGTCCAGTCCACCGGCCTATTGGCCAGGCGACCGGACCCGGTCTTGATCAAGATGCCCCACGGGCGTCCACGGCCGAAGGCTGATTCCTCCTCCTGACTGAGTGCATTTGACACCACAGCAAGCAGGACGCGTCGTCGCGACTTCGGCAGTACTGGGTGACCAGTCGGACTCGAAAGTTGCTGGACACGGGGGTGGCCCGCCACTCCTTGCGCACCTGACACAGACCGTGAGAAGTCGTGTGTGCCGAACGCCGTTTCCGGCAGCCCGGAAACCGACGGTATTACATGAAAAGAATGCTGATTAACGCGACTCAACCCGAAGAGTTGCGTGTAGCTCTGGTGGACGGCCAACGTCTCTACGACCTGGACATCGAGTCCGGCGCGCGTGAGCAGAAGAAGGCCAACATCTACAAAGGCCGGATCACCCGGATCGAACCCAGCCTGGAAGCCGCTTTCGTCGACTTCGGCTCCGAGCGTCACGGCTTTCTGCCGCTGAAGGAAATCTCCCGCGAATACTTCAAGAAGTCGCCCGAAGGCCGGGTGAACATCAAGGAAGTGCTCAGCGAAGGCCAGGAAGTCATCGTCCAGGTCGAGAAAGAAGAGCGCGGCAACAAGGGCGCGGCCCTGACCACCTTCATCAGCCTGGCCGGTCGCTACCTGGTACTGATGCCGAACAACCCGCGTGCCGGTGGCATCTCCCGCCGCATCGAAGGCGAAGAGCGCAACGAACTGCGCGAAGCCCTCAACGGCCTGGTCGCCCCTGCCGACATGGGCCTGATCGTGCGCACTGCCGGCCTTGGCCGCAGCAGCGAAGAAATGCAATGGGACCTCGACTACCTGCTGCAGCTGTGGACCGCGATCAAGGAAGCGTCCCAGGACCGCGCCGCGCCATTCCTGATCTACCAGGAAAGCAACGTCATCATCCGCGCGATCCGCGACTACCTGCGCCAGGACATCGGCGAAGTACTGATCGACAGCATCGACGCCCAGGAAGAAGCCCTGACCTTCATTCGCCAGGTGATGCCGCAGTACGCCAGCAAGATCAAGCTGTACGAAGACAGCGTGCCGCTGTTCAACCGCTTCCAGATCGAAAGCCAGATCGAGACCGCCTTCCAGCGCGTCGTCGACCTGCCGTCCGGCGGCTCGATCGTCATCGACCCGACTGAAGCCCTGGTCTCCATCGACATCAACTCGGCGCGCGCCACCAAAGGCAGCGACATCGAGGAAACCGCCCTGCAGACCAACCTGGAAGCGGCTGAGGAAATCGCCCGCCAGCTGCGCCTGCGCGACATCGGCGGCCTGATCGTGATCGACTTCATCGACATGACCCCAGCCAAGAACCAGCGCGCCGTGGAAGAAAAAGTCCGCGAATGCCTGGAAGCCGACCGTGCCCGCGTACAGGTTGGCCGCATCTCGCGCTTCGGCCTGCTGGAAATGTCCCGTCAGCGCCTGCGCCCTTCGCTCGGCGAAAGCAGCGGCATCGTCTGCCCACGCTGCAGCGGTACCGGCATCATCCGTGACGTCGAATCGCTGTCGCTGGCAATCCTGCGCCTGATCGAAGAAGAAGCCCTGAAAGACCGCACCGCCGAAGTCCGCGCCCAAGTGCCGATTCCGGTTGCCGCCTTCCTGCTCAACGAAAAACGCAATTCGATCACCAAGATCGAGCTGCGCACCCGGGCCCGTATCGTCATCCTGCCGAACGATCACCTGGAAACCCCGCATTTCGAAGTCCAGCGCCTGCGCGACGACAGCCCGGAAGCCCTGAGCGGCCAGTCCAGCTACGAAATCGCTGCCGCCGAGACCGAAGAAGTCCAACCGGCTGCCGCCACCCGCACCCTGGTACGCCAGGAAGCCGCGGTCAAGACTGCCCCGGCGCGCGCCAACGCCCCGGTGCCGACCGAAGCTGCCGCGCCAGTGGCTGCCCCGGTGCACGCACCTGAACCAAGCCTGTTCAAAGGCCTGGTGAAGTCGCTGGTCAGCCTGTTCGCCGGCAAGGACGAACCTGCCGCCGCCGCCCCTGCAGTTGCCGAGAAACCTGCCAGCGAACGCCCGCAGCGCAACGAAGAGCGTCGCAACGGTCGTCAGCAGAGCCGCAACCGCAACGGCCGCCGCGACGAAGAGCGCAAGCCGCGTGAAGAGCGTGCCGAGCGCGCCCCGCGTGAGGAGCGTCAGCCACGCGAAGCTCGCGAAGAAGCCCCTGCCCGTGAAGAGCGCGCACCACGCCAGCCGCGTGAAGAGCGCCAACCACGCGCACCACGTGAAGAACGCCGCTCCCGCGAGGAGCGTCCGGTCCGCGAACTGCGCGAGCCACTGGACGCCGTCGCCCCGGCCGTACGCGAAGAGCGCCCCGAGCGCGCCCCGCGTGAAGAGCGTCAGCCTCGTGAAGAACGTGCACCACGCGAAGAACGCGCCCCACGTGAAGAGCGCGCCCCGCGCGAAGAACGTGCTCCGCGTGAAGAGCGCGCACCACGTGAAGAGCGTCAACCGCGTCCGCCGCGTGAAGAGCGTCAGCCTCGCCCAGCCGAACAGGCTGCAGAAGCGGCTGATGAACAACTGCCGAACGAAGAGCTGCTGCAAGATGACAACCAGGAAGGCACCGAAGGCGAACGCCCTCGCCGCCGCTCCCGTGGCCAGCGTCGTCGCAGCAACCGTCGCGAGCGTCAACGCGATGCCAACGGCAACCTGGTAGAAGGCTCGGAAGAAGGCAGCGAAGAGCAGCCTCAAGCCACCGAGCTGGGCGCTGAACTGGCCGCCGGCCTGGCCGTGACCGCCGCTGTTGCCACCAGCAACATCAGCGCCGCTGCCGAAGCCGAAGCCAACCAGCAGGCCGAACGCGCCACTGCTGCTGTCGAAGAGCAGGCCGTTGTTGAAGTCGCTGCCAGCGAAACCGTCGCTGTCGAAGCTGCCCAGCCAGTGGTTGAAGTCACTGAAGTCGCCGAAGTGGTTGAAACCGTCCAGGCTGCTGAAGTCGCTGCCGCACCGGTTGTCGAACAACCGTTCACTGCCCCGGTCGAAGCGCCGCAGGCCATCGAAGCCAGCATCGCTCCAGTGGTCGAAGCATCCGTGCCTGCACCAGTTGAAGCGGTCGAGCCGGTTGCTGCAGTCGAGCCAGAGCCTGCAGTGCAGGCACCGGTTGTGGCTGAACCGGTAGTCGTTGCCGAAGCAGTCGAAGCGCCTGCGCCCGTTGTCGAGCCAGCACCGGTCGAAGCGCCGGCACCTGCTGTTGAAGCACCGGCCAGCGCCCTGACCAGCAGTGGTCGCGCCCCGAACGATCCACGTGAAGTACGCCGTCGCAAGCGTGAAGCCGAAGCTGCCGCAGCCGCCGCTGCAGCGGCCGCCGCCGAAGCCAGCGCTGCCGTGGTCGCTGAAGAGGCGCCTGCTGCACCGGCTGAAGAAGTGGTCGAGGAGAAACTGGAAACCACAGAAGAGCACAAACCGCTCGTCTGATTATCCAGGCTGAAAAAAAGCCCCGCCAGGTAACTGGCGGGGCTTTTTTATTGCCTGCAGGAAAGCGGATCACCTGTGGCAGCCGGCTTTGCCGGCAATAGGGCCAGCACAGCCTACGACCCCTTCGGGCTCGATCGCTGGCAACGCCAGCTTCCACAAGGACAGCACAAATCAGTACAGATTCGGCTCCATTTCCAGCTCGACCCCGAAACGCTCAAGGATGTCGGCCTGGATTTTCTGCGCCAGTTGATGCAACTGCACACCGCTAGCCTGGCCATAGTTGACCAACACCAGCGACTGCAAGCGGTGCACCCCGGCATCGCCTTCGCGATGCCCCTTCCAGCCAGCCTGCTCGATCAACCAGCCCGCAGCCAGTTTGAACTGACCATCAGCCTGTGGATAAGCCACCAGCCCCGGGTACTGCAAGCGGATCTTTTCGGCCAGCACCGCAGCCACCACCGGGTTCTTGAAGAAGCTCCCGGCATTGCCCAGTTCGAGCGGGTCGGGCAGCTTCTCGCGGCGAATGCTGCAGATCGCATCGCTGACATTCTGCGCAGTCGGCTGACTGACGCCCTGCTCGCTCAGGCGCTGCCGCACCGGACCGTACTCCAGGTGCGCGTGCATAACCCGACTCAAGGCAAAGCGCACCCGCAGAATCAACCAGCGGCCCGGATGACGCTTGAACAGGCTGTCACGGTAGGCAAAGGCGCATTCTTCCAGGCTGAAATCGCGCAACTCGCCAGTCTCGCGATCCAGCGCGGTGAGCCCGGCGAACACATCCTTGATCTCGACGCCATAGGCACCAATGTTCTGCATCGGCGCGGCGCCGACCGTGCCCGGGATCAGGCTGAGGTTTTCCAGCCCGGCCAGGCCCTGGGCCAAGCTCCACTGCACGAACGGATGCCAGGGCTCACCGGCTTCGGCCTCGACCACTACCCGCTCACCGTCGTCAGACAGGATGCGCAGGCCACGACTGGCCATGCGCATAACCAACGCCTGGATATCGCCAGTCAGCAGCAGGTTGCTGCCACCGCCGACCACCAGCACCGGTACGCCCTGCTCACTCGCCCGGGCCAAGGCCTGGCGCACCTCATCGTCGCTATGGACTTCAGTGAAATAGCGGGCCTTCACGTCAATGCCGAAGGTGTTGTACGGCTTGAGCGATACGTGTTGCTGCCACTGCCCGCTCATAGACGGCCCTTGAGTTCGATGACCAATCGGCGACAGGCGACTTCGATCAGGTCCAGGACCTGCTCGAAATCCTCTTCGGCGCCGTAGTAAGGATCCGGCACCTCATCCAGCGCACCGTCATAGCGACGCAGGAACAAGTCCAGCTCGGCTTTTGACCCGGCAGGCTGCATTGCCCGCAGATGGCCAAGATTGCTCTTGTCCATGGCCAGGATCAGGTCGCATTCATTGAAGTGCGCGGCCTTGACCTGTTGCGCACGCTGCTGCGACAAGTCATAGCCACGTATGCGGGCGGTACGACAGGTACGGGTATCGGGTTGCTTGCCGACATGCCAGTCACCGGTACCGGCCGAAGCCACCTCGATCAATTCGCCCAGGCCCTCAGCCTGTAACTGGTGACGCAACACGCCTTCGGCGGTGGGTGAACGGCAGATATTGCCCAGGCACACGAACAGTACCCGCATCAGGCCTCCAGCAAGCGCCGCACGCGCTCCAGGTCTTCAGGGGTGTCGACGCCCACGGGCGGCGCATCGATGGCATCGGCGACGTGAATACGCACGCCATGCCAGAGCGCGCGCAACTGCTCCAGCGCTTCGGTCCTCTCCAGCCAGCACGGGCCCCAGGCGACGAAATCCTGCAGGAAGCCAGCGCGGTAGGCGTACATGCCGATGTGACGGCGGTACGGCACGTCTTGCGGCATTTGCTCACGACTGTGGGCAAAGGCATCACGCGCCCACGGCAACGGGGCACGGCTGAAGGTCAGGGCCAGACCGTTGCAATCGCTGACCACCTTGACCGCATTGGGGTTGAACAGCGCTTCGATGTCGCTGATCGGTTCGGCCAGGGTGGCGATGCCCGCTTCAGGATGGGCCGCCAGGTTGGCCGCCACCTGATCAATGATCACCGGCGGGATCAGCGGCTCGTCCCCCTGAACATTGACCACGATGGCATCGGCGGTCAGGCCCAGCTTGGCAGCCACTTCGGCCAGGCGGTCGGTACCGGAGTCATGGTCTTCGCGGGTCATCAGCACTTCGGCGCCGAAGGCCTCACAGGCTTTGAAAATACCCGCGTCATCGGTAGCGATCACCACGCGGCTGGCGCTGCTTTTGCACGCCTGTTCCCAGACATGCTGGATCATCGGCTTGCCGGCAATCGTCAGCAACGGCTTGCCCGGCAAGCGGGTCGACCGGAGCCGCGCCGGAATCACAACGGTAAAGGCCAGGCTCATTTGTCCAGACGCTCGTCATCGGTCAGGGTGCGCGCTTCGCTTTCAAGCATTACCGGGATGCCATCGCGGATCGGGTAGGCAAGACCGGCGCCCTTGCTGATCAGCTCGGTCTTGTCGGCGCTGAGCTTGAGTGGGCCTTTGGTGATCGGGCAGGCAAGAATATCGAGCAGTTTGGTGTCCATGGAAATTCCTCGGGCCAATGGCCGGAAAAGAAACGAATCAGGAGGGCTGCGACCCGGGCAGCAAGCGAGCGAGCTGGGCATCGATCCAGGCCTGGAAGCCCGGCGAAGGCACAGCATCGACCGCAAGGTACCACCAGTCGTCAGCAGCAAAGGCGCGGCATTTGACCGCGTCCTTCTCGGTCATGACCACAGGCAACGCAGGCGTGAAGCTCAGGGCCTGGCCGCTGTACTCGGCATGATCGGCAAAAGGGTGTGGCACAGGCTGCCAGTTTAGCCCCTGCAGGGTGTTGAAGAAACGTTGCGGGTTGCCAATGCCGGCCACCGCATGCAGGGCCTGGCCAGGAGGGAAATAGTCGAGACGGTGACGCTCGCCGCTGCGCAGGTTGACCAGCGCGGTAGGCTGCAGGGCAAAGGCAAAACCGTCTTCCCGGTCGGCCGTGGCGCCATTGTAAAGCACCGCGTCTACTTCCTGCAGGCGCTCCACCGGCTCGCGCAAGGGGCCGGCTGGCAGGCAGCGGCGATTACCCAGGCCGCGGGCGGCATCGATCAGCACCAGCTCCAGATCGCGCGCCAGGCGGTAGTGCTGCATGCCATCGTCACAAAGGATCAGGTCCAGCGTCTCGCTGGCCAGCAACGCCTGTACGGCGCGCGAGCGGTCCGGGTCGATCATCAGCGGCACGCCGCTGCGCTGGACGATCAGCAAAGGCTCATCGCCCGCCTCGGCCGCGCCCTGCTCGGCACGCACGCGCCAAGGCAACTGCGGTGGCTTGGCACCATAACCGCGGCTGACCACGCCGACGCGCAGGCCGCGCTGACGGCAATGCTCGATCAACCAGAGAATCATCGGGGTCTTGCCGGTTCCGCCGACGGTGATGTTGCCCACCACAATCACCGGTACCGGCGCGCGGTAACGCTGGCTTTCACCACTGAGAAAGCGCGCGCGCTTGCCCAGCACCACGCGGCGATACAGGGCTTCAAGCGGACGCAGCAGGGCCAGGGCAGGATGCCCGGCGTACCAGGCATCGAGCAGGCGATCGGCAATTGCCATCAGGGCGTCCCCTGAGCCGCCTCGACCGTGGTCATGCGCAACTGGCTGAAACCGAGCTTGCCGGCCGCATCCATGGCAGTCACCACCGCCTGATGCGGGGTCTTGCCGTCGGCGCTGATCGACAACGGCAGTTTGGTGTCACCTGCGGATTCCTGCTGCAGGGCTTCGGTCAGGGTCGCCAGGTCGCTCTTGGGCAACAGATGGTTGTTCACCGAGTAGACGCCATCGGCGCTGATGGTGATGTCCAGCTGCTTGAGCTCGGAATCCGGTGCCGGCGCGCCGCTGACCGATTCCGGCAGCTCGACGCGCAACTGGGTTTCGCGGGTGAAGGTGGTGGTGACCACGAAGAACAGCAGCAGGATGAACACCACATCGATCAGCGAGGCCAGGTTGATGTCCACGGTCTCCCGTGGCTTGCGCCGGAATTTCACGCCTTGCCCTCGGCCAGGTCGACATCACGGTCGCCCTGCACCACTTCGACCAGCTTGATCGCCTCCTGCTCCATGCCGACCACCAGCTCATCGATGCGCCGCTGCAGGAAACGGTGGAAGAACACCGCCGGGATACCAACCATCAGGCCGGCCGCCGTGGTGATCAGCGCCTTGGAGATACCACCGGCCAACACCGCCGCGTTGGTGGTCATGCCGGTGCCCATGAAGGCACTGAAGATATCGATCATGCCCAGCACGGTGCCGAGCAGGCCGAGCAGCGGCGCCATGGCGGCGATGGTGCCCAGGGCATTGATGTAGCGCTCCAGCTCATGAATGACCCGGCCGGCGGCCTCTTCGATGCATTCCTTCATGATCTCGCGGCCATGGCGCGAGTTGGCCAGGCCCGCAGCGAGGATCTCGCCCAGTGGCGAATCGGCACGCAGGGCCTTGAGTTTGTCACTGGTGAGCTGCTTGTCCTTGATCCACATCCACACCTGGCCCAGCAGATGCGGTGGCGTGACCCGGCTGGCGCGCAGGGTCCAGAGACGCTCGGCGACGATCGCCATGGCAGCGATGGAGCTCAGAATGATCGGCAGCATCATCCAGCCACCGGACTTGACCAATTCCCACACAGTAAGCATCCCCTCGAAAAAGTCCGCCACTTTACCATAGGACCCCAGGGGGCTCATCTGCCGAAGGTCGTCATCTCGGCTCACGCCAGAAACGCCGCTGGGCGCGCAGCCCTTCAGGCTCGCCGAACGCCCCCAGGCGCAGGCGCAGCGCACCGTGTTCGACATTGTCGTAAGCCTGGATACCGTGCGTCCGATAGCGCGCCATGACCTCGGGGTGAGGATGACCGAAGGCGTTGTAGCGCCCCCGGGAGATCAGCACGCCACGCGGGGCGGTTGCGCTCAACAGCGCCTCACTGGAGGAACTGCGGCTGCCGTGATGGGGCGACTGCAGCCAATCGACCTGGCCCGCCTGCCAATCCCGCACCCAGGCCCGCTCGCCACGGGCATCGAGATCACCGGTGAGCAGCAGCTTCTCGCCTTGCGCCTCGACCAGCAACACACAGGAATCCTGGTTGCTATCACCGGCGTCATGCCATTGCCAGAGGGAAAAATTGACCCCGTCCCACTGCCAACCCTCGCCGCTACCGCAAGATTGCGCTTGTAGCACAGCAGGCAAGGCCGACGCTTCGCCACTGAGCACCCGTAGTACCGGCAAACCGCGCTGAACGGCGCGAGCGCCGCCGGCGTGGTCGGCATCGGCGTGGCTGAGCAGCATCAGGTCGAGCTGGCGCACGCCCAGCTTGTGCAAGCTGGGTAGCACCACCCGCTCGCCCAAATCGAAATCGCCCATGGCCGGGCCCGCGTCATAGAGCATGGCGTGGTGACGGGTGCGCAAGATGAACGCCAGCCCCTGGCCGACATCCAGTTGCCAGACCTCCACCTGGCCCTCGGGTACGCGCTCCTGTGGCGCAAATGCCGCCAGCAGCAACAAAGGCCAGCCGAGGGCGCGCATCGGCAAGCCGCGCGGCAACAGCAGCAGGAACGCCCCCAGGCACACCAGCAACCAGCTCCAGAAAGGCAGTGCCGCAGGCAGCCAGGCTGGGCGCCAGACAGCGGCTTCTGCCAACATCCGGAACAAACCGTCGAGCAAGCCACCGGCCAGCCACAACAGCCCCTCCCCCAGATACGGCACCGGCAGCAACAGGGTGCCGAGCAACGCCGCCGGCAACACCGCAAGGCTGATCCACGGCACCGCCAGCAGGTTGATCAGCGGTGCCGTCAAGCTCACCGGCAAACCTTGCGCGAGCAACACCGGCAACAAGCCGATGGCGATCAACCACTGGGCGCGACCCCAGGCCAGCCACGGGTTCCAGGCGCCAAGGCGGCCGCTGAAGGTAAAGATCAGAATCGCCACGGCCACGAACGATAACCAGAAGCCCGGCTGCAAACTGGCCAGCGGCTCCCACAGCAACACCGCGTTCATCGCCAGCAACAGCGGCAAGCCAACGCCCAGATGGCGAAAACGCAGGCGCCAGAGCAGCACCATGGCCAGCATCACACAGGCACGCTGCACCGGCACCTGAAAACCGGCCAACACGCCGTAGACCAGTGCGGCGGCAAGTGCCAGCGCACAGGCACAAGGCAACCAGGGCAGCCTTGGCGGCCACCAGCCAAGGCGCGCCAGCCCGGCAATCAAGGCATACACCAACCCGGCCAGCAGCCCCACATGCTGGCCAGAGATCACCAGCAAGTGCACCGTACCGGTTGCCTGCAACGCCTGCCAGTCTTCGCGCGCCAACCCGCCGCCATCACCCAGTACCAGCGCGGCCAGCGCCGCCTCCCGGCCTTGGGCATCCACAGCCAACAAGCGCTGGCGCAGGTGATCGCGCCAGGCCGCTGTCGCCGGTGCCAGGCGCTCGCCGGCCTTGACGCTGCCGGTGGCACCGATACGCCGGGCCAACAGGCTCGCTTCCTGATCGGGACCATGAGGATTGAGCAAACCGGAGGGGCGTTTGAGGCTGACGGCCAATCGCCAAAACTCACCGCTGTTGACCGCTGGCCCGCCAAACCAGCTGAGCTGTATTCGCCGGGGCAATTGCGCACGGCGAGAGTGGGCAGCGCTCAGCTCGAAGCGCACCGAGCGCGCGCCCTGCTCCGGCAAGCCTGTGACCCGGCCTTCAATCCACAAGGTACGGCCATCGAGTTCTGCCGCCAGACGCTGGTCCAGCGCCGATTGCGCCGAGACACAGGCCCAGCTCAACCCCAACAGAAACAACCCGATTGGCCAGAGCCGCGAAGGCAAGCAGGAAAGTCCGACAACTGTCAGCAGGACAAGTCCCCAGACAGACGGCAAAGCCGGTAGAAACCCGAGACTGATCAGCCCGAGCGCAAGCGCCAACATCCCTGTGCGCATAAGGTTGAAGCTCCAGAAGTGAACCACCTCCTGAGGCTTAGATCAGTGACGGCAAGCGCTCGCTAAATAATTGTCACAAAGTCTGAATAAGGCACTTTTAGAATCCGTGCATACTGGCACCCTTCAGATTGCCGAGACCCCACATGCCGCGTCGTCTCTTCAAACGCTACATGCCCGATCCGACCAGCATCAGGGAACACAAATCCTTACGCTTTCTCGGCCGGCTGTTGCACGACCCCAACCTCTGGCACCTCAACCGGCATTCGGTTGCGCGGGCCATGGCCGTCGGTCTGTTCGCCGCCTTTATCCCGGTTCCGATGCAGATGCTACTGGCCGCCAGCCTGGCGATCATGGTGCGCGGCAACCTGCCGATCGCGGTCAGCCTGGTGTGGCTGACCAACCCGATCACCATGCCGCCGGTGTTCTTCTGCACCTACCAGATGGGCGCCTGGCTGATGCAGATTCCGCCACGCAGCCTGCCCGAAGAACTGACCTTCGAATGGATCACCGACCAGCTGTCGACCTTGTGGCAGCCGTTCCTGCTCGGTTCAGTGGTGTGTGGCGTGTTGCTCGGCGCCCTCGCCTACTGCCTGACCATGCTCTACTGGCGCTGGTGGGTAGGCCGGCAGTGGCGCCGGCGCAAGGTCAAGCAATCAGGTACGCATTCCTCGCCCGCTGACCAATAGGCGCGTACAACCGACATACAGCACCGCAGTGGCGACCAGCATGAAGCTGATGGCCACGCCGATACGGATATCCGACACGCCGAGAATGCCATAGCGGAACGAGTTGACCATGTGCAGCACCGGGTTGGCCATCGACACGGTCTGCCAGAACGGCGGCAGCAGGGTAATCGAGTAGAACACCCCGCCCAGGTAGGTCAGCGGCGTCAGCACGAAGGTCGGGATGATCGAGATATCATCGAAGTTGCGTGCGAACACCGCATTGATGAAGCCCAGCAACGAGAAGATCGTCGCCGTCAGCAGCACCACGACAATGGTCACGCCCAGGTGGTGCACCTGCAGGTCGGTGAAGAACAACGACAGCAACGTGACGATCACCCCCACCGCCAGGCCGCGCAATACACCGCCCAGGGTGTAGCCGACGAGGATGGTGTGCGGCGACACCGGCGACACCATCAGCTCCTCGATCGAGCGCTGGAATTTACTGCCGAAAAAGCTCGACACCACGTTGCCGTAGGAGTTGGTGATCACCGACATCATGATCAGCCCCGGGACGATGTACTCCATGTAGGTGAAACCGCCCATGTCGCCAATTTGCCGGCCAATCAGGTTACCGAAGATCACGAAATACAGAACCATGGTGATTGCCGGAGGCAGCAAGGTCTGCGGCCAGATCCGGGTGAAGCGGCGTACTTCGCGGTAGACGATGGTATTGAGGGCGACCAGGTTGGCGCTCAGTTCCGAACTCATACCGCCACCTTTGCCAGGTTTTTCTCAACCAGGGACACGAACAGCTCCTCGAGACGATTGGTCTTGTTGCGCAGGCTCTGCACCTCGATGTTCTGCAGCGCCAGCTGGCCGAACAGCGCGGTGATGCCCACTTCCTTGTCCACTTGCACTTCCAGGGTGTGCGGGGTGATCAGACGGCACGGATAACCGACCAAGTGTGGCGCCTGGGGCAAGTCCTGCTTGAGGTCGAGCAGGAAGGTCTCGACATGCAGTTTGCTCAGCAAGGCACGCATGCTGGTGTTCTCGACGATGGTGCCGTGGTCGATGATGCCGATGTGGCGGCACAACTGTTCAGCCTCTTCCAGGTAATGGGTGGTGAGGATGATGGTGATGCCTTTCTGGTTGAGCTCGGTAAGGAAACTCCACATCGAACGGCGCAGCTCGATGTCGACGCCCGCGGTGGGCTCGTCGAGGATCAACAGGCGCGGCTCGTGAATCAGGGCGCGGGCGATCATCAACCGGCGCTTCATGCCGCCGGACAGCGCACGCGACGGTGCATTGCGCTTGTCCCACAGGCCGAGCTGGGTCAGGTACTGCTCGGCACGCTCCTTGGCCACCTTGGCCGGAATGCCGTAGTAACCGGCCTGGGTCACGACGATGTCAAAGGTCTTTTCGAACTGGTTGAAGTTGAATTCCTGCGGCACCACGCCAATGCAACGCTTGAGCGCGGCGGGTTGACGATCAAGGTCGTGACCGAAAATATTCACGCTGCCGCTGGTCTTGTTGACCAGGGTCGAGAGGATGCCGATGGTGGTGGATTTACCGGCGCCATTGGGGCCGAGCAAGGCGAAGAAGTCACCTTCGGCGACATCCAGGTCAATACCCTTGAGGGCCTGGAAACCGTTGCCGTAGGTTTTGGTTAGCTGCCTTATGGACAGAGCAGAACTCATAGCGGGTCGCGTACCAGTGTGGAAGGTTCTAGACGCGGCCGGGCAAGGCCGGCCGCAGTGAATATGACCATGGTGCTTGTGCAGACCGGACAAGTACAGTCATGTGTATCGATAATAACTATCAGATTGACCGTAGTTGCCCGATCAACAGTGATCAGGTCAGTGCGGTCATCACTGCCGCCTGGTACGCCGGGCGCTCCCGCAAGCGTTCATACCAGGCGCGCAGGTGACGCATTTCGGGACGCTCGATAGGCATCTCGAACCAGGCATACGCAAAACAGCCCAGCGGAATGTCGCCCATGCCCAGGGTATCGCCGGACAGATACGGCGAATTGGCCAAGGCCTGATCTGCAATCGAAAGCAGCTGCGCGCAGGTCTTGTGCGCGGCGTTGATTGCCAGCCAATCCCGCTGCTCTTCAGGCGTGCGCACCATGCCCCAGAACAAGGGGCGAAACGGCGTGGCGAGCGACGAGGTGACCCAGTCCATCCACTTGTCCGCCTCGGCGCGCTTGCGCGCGTCCGTCTCATACCAACCCGACGCGCTACCGTATTGCGCGCACAGGTAGCGAACGATGGCATTGGACTCCCAAAGCACCAGGCCGTCGTCTTCGATCATCGGCACCAGGCCGTTGGGGTTCAATGCCCGGTATTGCGGGTCATTGACCAGGCCGAAGGCGCCCCCGGCATTTATCGACTCATACTCAAGGCCAAGCTCTTCGGCACACCACAGTGCTTTCCTGACATTGGTCGAGTTCTTCCTACCCCAGATCTTGAGCATGACATATCCCTATTGGTTTGACGGGTCGCCCAGTCTACTCCAGGCGATCACGCTGGCAATCATCTGGCATTCAGGCGAACTCCTGAGGTCATGTCCTGTCACTGTTCAGGCAAGCCGTTTAGCCGATGCGGTCTAAGCTTCGATGGATGGCGAAATGCCCTGATGTTTCACGGAGGAACTTCCTATGTTGCTGTTGTGGTTAGTGGTCCTGGTGATCGGCGTGGCTTACCTGGCCCACCGTCGCATTGCCGCCTTACCAGCATTGGGCATCGTCGCCCTGTACCTGCTGGCGATGGGCATTTTCAGCCATTCACCGGTCTGGTTGCTGACGATCTTCTGGCTGTTGCTGGCCGCCGTGGCCGCCCCGCTGCTGCTCCCCGACCTGCGCCGCAACGTGCTCAGCGCACCGTTGTTCGGCTGGTTCCAGCGCACCCTGCCGCCGATGTCGCAGACCGAACGCGAAGCCATCGACGCCGGCACCGTGTGGTGGGACGGCGAATTGTTCAGCGGCCGCCCGGACTGGAACACCCTGCTCGGCTATTCCAAGGCCGAACTCACTGAAGAAGAACAGGCCTTTATCGATGGCCCCACCGAAGCACTCTGCGCCATGGTCAGCGACTGGCAGATCGGCCAGGACCTGGACCTGCCGCCCGCCGCCTGGGAGCACATCAAGCGCCATGGCTTCTTCGCCTTGATCATCCCCAAGGAGTACGGCGGCAAGGGTTTCTCGGCCTATGCCCACTCGCAGGTGGCGATGAAGCTGGCGACCCGCAGCGGCGACCTCGCCTCTACAGTCATGGTGCCCAACTCCCTCGGCCCGGCCGAACTGCTACTGCACTATGGTACCGACCAGCAGCGCAATCACTACCTGCCGCGCCTGGCCCGTGGTGACGAGATCCCCTGCTTCGCCCTCACCGGCCCGCTGGCCGGCTCCGATGCTGGCGCCATGCCCGATACCGGCGTCATCTGCAAAGGCCAGTGGCAAGGCGAGGAAGTCATCGGCCTGCGCCTCAACTGGGAAAAGCGCTACATCACCCTCGGCCCTGTCGCCACCCTGCTGGGTCTTGCCTTCAAGGCCTACGACCCCGAACACCTGCTGGGCGACAAGGAAGAACTGGGCATCAGCCTGGCACTGATCCCCACCGACATCCCTGGCGTCGAGATCGGCAAGCGCCACCTGCCGTTGGGCGCGGCGTTCATGAACGGCCCCAACAGCGGCAAGGATGTGTTCGTGCCGCTGGACTTCCTCATCGGCGGCCAGGACATGCTCGGCAAGGGCTGGATGATGCTGATGAACTGCCTGTCGGTGGGCCGCTCGATCTCCCTGCCGGCAGTGGGCACGGGCGCGGCCAAATACACCAGCCTGGTCACCGGCCAATATGCGCGTATCCGTGAGCAGTTCAATGTGCCACTGGCGGCCTTCGAAGGTATCCAGGAATCCCTCGCGCGCATCGGCGGCAACGCCTTCCTGATGGACAGCGCGCGCCTGCTCACCGCCAAGGCCGTGGACCTGGGCGAGAAACCCTCGGTGCTCTCGGCGATCCTCAAGTACCACCTCACCGAGCGCGGCCGTGAGTGCATCCAGCACGCCATGGATGTGCATGGCGGCAAGGGCATCATCATGGGCCCGAACAACTACCTGGGGCGCAACTGGCAAGGCGTGCCGATCTTTATTACCGTCGAGGGTGCCAACATCCTCTCGCGCAACCTGATGATCTTCGGCCAGGGCGCGATTCGCTGCCATCCGTTCGTGCTCAAGGAAATGGCTTTGGCCGGCCGCGAAGACCACGACCAGGCACTCAAGGAGTTCGACCAACTGCTCATGCAGCACATCGGCTTTGCCGTGGGCAACGCCGCCAGCACCCTGGTCCTCGGCCTGGGCCTGGGTCACTTCGAGAAAGTCCCGGGCGATGCCTTGAGCCAGGGTTACTTCCGCGCCCTCAACCGTCAGGCGGCGGCCTTCGCCCTGCTCGCGGACCTGTGCATGATGCTGCTCGGCGGCGAACTCAAACGCCGCGAACGCCTGTCGGCGCGCCTGGGCGATGTGCTCAGCCACCTGTACCTGGGCTCGGCTGCACTCAAGCGTTACCACGACCTGAACTCGCCCGAGCACCTGCAACCGCTATTGCGCTGGGCCATGGAAGAAAGCCTCGGCCAAGCCGAAAAAGCCCTGGACCGGCTGCTCGACAACTTCCCCAATCGCTTGCTCGGTTGCGCCCTGCGCCTGGTGGTGTTCCCGTTCGGGCGCCGCCACAGCGGGCCAAGCGATGAACTGGACGCCGAGATCGCCGAACTGATTGGCCGCGCCAAGGGCGACCCGGCCCTGGAAGAACTGCTTGCCGGTTGCTACCGACCGCAAGCTGAGGGTGACCCGGTTGCGGCCCTGCAACAGGCCTACGAGCAACTCAGCGCAAGCGAGCCGCTGCGCAAAAAGCTGCAGCAGGCACTCAAGAGCGGCCAGGTCGCCGCCGCCCCGGGCGAATCGGTAATCGATGCTGCCCTGCATGCCGGCGTGCTGCAAGCCGTTGAGGCGCAAAGCCTGCATGCCGCTGAAACGGCACGCCGCCGGGTGATCGATGTGGACGCCTTCAACAAGGAGGAACTGCTACCGGCCGACGGCAAGATTCGCTAAGAGCCGGGACATCGGGCGCCGGGCGCCGTATACTCCCGCGCCCGTTTTTGCTCAAGAGGATTGCCAGCATGGCTACCGATCGCCTGGAATATCATCTCGCCCTGCTCACCCACCTGCGCACCATCCTGGTTGCCTTGGGCGAAGCCGAGCAGGTACCGGAAGAAAGCCACGCGCTGTTTCTGGAGCGCTTCGACGAGCTGATGCTGCAACTGCCGGTCGACCCGGAAAGCACCTATCTTGGCCAGGACATCATCTGCCAGGTCATCCAGCGCTACCCGCAAATCGCTCACCTGGTCCCGCGCGACCTGCTGTGGTTCTTTGGCGGCGACTGCCTGCACTTCATGCCGGAGAACGAGCTGGACATGTACCAGGAACTGGAAGAGCGCCGCTTCGAAGCCGAGCAGAATGACGAGCCCTTCGACTGGAATCAGGAAAAACAGCTGCTGAGCATGTCGGACGACGACAGCAAGCATTAAGCGCTACAGGCGCGCAGGGCTGACAACAGTCCTGCCGTCTGCAGGTGGCGGTTAAAACCGAGACGAAAAAAAACGCCGTTCAAATGAACGGCGTTTCTTTATTTGGAGCGGGAAACGAGACTCGAACTCGCGACCCCGACCTTGGCAAGGTCGTGCTCTACCAACTGAGCTATTCCCGCAAATTTTGTAGCGACCGGCAAACCGGCAAGAACAAGCGCTGATGCCCTTGTTCCATCACTACAGCGTTATCAAACGCTGGAGCA
>NZ_JH650765.1:119393-194486 GCF_000259195.1 Pseudomonas donghuensis | reverse complement strand
TGCAAAAAATGGGGTGACCATAGATTTTTGTGGCTGGCGATCAGCGTCGTGGCGCGGCAATCACATCTTCGGCCTGCAGGCCCTTGTCACGGTTCATGACCGAGAACTCGACACGTTGACCTTCGACCAGGACACGATGGCCCTCGCCGCGAATGGCGCGAAAGTGAACGAAGATGTCATCGCCCGAGTCGCGGGAGATAAAGCCGAAACCCTTGGACGTGTTGAACCACTTCACGGTACCGGTATCACGATTGGACATGTCGTACTGGGTGTTCTGGCTGCGTGAGGCCGTGTTTTTGGCGAGGCCGGCAATCAGATGCAGGACGCTGGCCAGCAGGGCGCAGGCCAGCGCTGGCAGGTTGCCGAGCTCTGGACGGGCCAGCAGGGTCACGGTCTGCAGGATCACGGCAAGCACCAGCAAGGCGCTGGCAGCACGCTGCAGATGTTGCCGTACGCCCCGGTAATGCTGGGGAAGCACGGGAGCAATGACCAGGTTGAGCAGGCCGAAGAGTGCCAGATAAACGGCCTCCGGTTGCTGCAGGAAGGGAATGGCTTCGGTTCTGAGGCTGGGTATGAAGGACAGCAGCAAAGCTGCAACGCCCGTCAACAGGTGGACGATCTTGAACATGTTGGTTGGCTCACATTGATAAGGCGGATCACAGGAAGAGCTGACTTCACGGCGCGCACGGGTCAAAAAGCGCAAAAACGTGAAAAAGGTCAGCCTATGCGCCCGCGCAATGACAATCGGCGCGGGCGGCACGCTGCCTATTTAACAGCAAAGCCCCGGGCTTCTCAAATCAGTGGCCCACCGTGTGTCGCGCGGCCTGCAGCCCTGTGTCGCAGGCACGAGGCTGCAGGGGCTGAAAACTCTTGGTACAGTGGTTTGTACCCGCTTGATCAGCAAGCACTAAGCAAAGGGGAACTGCATGGCAATCGATATCGGTATCAGCGAAGAAGATCGCAAGTCCATCGTCGAGGGTTTGTCGCGCCTGTTGTCGGATACTTATGTACTTTATTTGAAGACCCACAACTTCCACTGGAATGTCACCGGCCCGGCGTTCCGTACCTTGCACCTGATGTTTGAAGAGCAGTACAACGAACTGGCCCTGGCCGTCGATTCAATTGCCGAGCGTATTCGCGCCCTCGGCTTCCCGGCGCCCGGCGCTTATTCGATCTATGCGCGGCTTTCCTCTATCAAGGAGGAGGAGGGCGTGCCGGCCGCCGACGAAATGATCAAGCAACTGGTAGAGGGCCAGGAGGCGGTCACCCGCACGGCCCGCAGCATCTTCCCGGTGCTCGACAAGGTCAGCGACGAGCCGACCGCCGACCTGCTCACCCAGCGCATGCAGGTGCATGAAAAGACCGCCTGGATGCTGCGCTCTCTGCTCGAAGGAAAGTGATCTTCGCGTTTCTCGAGCCCACTGCAAACGCCCGAACTTGTTGTTGAGTTCGGGCGTTTTAGTTCGTGTGGAAGTGGTTTCCGGTGTTTCAAGTACCGGGTTTATTACCGAGTCTTCCTACAGGCAGAGTGAGTGAGTCTGCTGGCACCGACCGACGGCACGGCGCTTTATTAAGGGCATGTTCCGGCGTGCACAGCGCACGCGGGTTTGTTTCCTGGTTAAAACAGTGGCGTGGTACGACTATGTCGGCATGGATGAACCATACAGGGCGCACAGGTGGTGCGCACAAGGAAGGCGTCGATCCGTTCGAGGCAGATTTCAATATGGGCCTGGCCCAGCCGTTATCGCGTTCGGTGCGCCTGAACGGCTTTGCCACCTGCCTGCGCCTTGAGGAGATCTACTGGACCATTCTCGAGCGCATCGCCGAGGCCAACCAGTGCACGGTCAACGCGGTGCTGTCGTATGTAGACCGTGAGGTTCACTTGCGTCATGGCGGGGTTAAAAATTTCAGCGGGCTGATCCGCGTGGTCTGCGTGGTCTACCTGTTGGGGGCGAAGGTGACACGCTAGTCGGTTGCCGGGCTGCACAGCACTCCTTAACCATATATAATCCCGCGCTTTACTGCCTGAACCAGCCTGCGCTGTGGTTAACGAGACACGCCTATGCCCATGTACGACTATCAATGTGCTTCCTGCAACCACCAGATGGAAGCCCTCCAGAAGCTCAGTGCCGCACCGCTGACCGATTGTCCGGCGTGTGAGCAGCCTGCGTTGAAGAAGCTGATCTCGGCCCCGGGGTTCCGCCTGGGCGGTACGGGCTGGTACGAAACCGACTTCAAGACCGGTGCGAAAAAGAACCTGGCAGGCGGCGACAAGGCCGACTGAGTTGATTGCCCCGGCAGGGTCTTGCACTATTAGCCCTTTGGGGCTGCAGGGCCTCCACTGAACATACGAATGACGAGAAGCGAAACCACCATCATGATGCGCAGCCATTATTGCGGCCAACTGAACGAGAGCCTGGAAGGTCAGGAAATTACCCTTTGCGGATGGGTCCATCGTCGCCGCGACCACGGCGGGGTGATTTTCCTCGATATCCGTGATCGCGAAGGCATGGCCCAGGTCGTCTTCGACCCGGATCGCGCAGCAAGCTTCGCCGCCGCCGATCGCGTGCGCAGCGAATACGTGGTGCAGATCACCGGCAAGGTGCGTCCGCGTCCGGCGGGTGCGGTCAACGCCAACATGGCGTCTGGCGCCATCGAAGTGCTGGGTTACGAGCTGACCGTACTGAACGAAGCAGAAACGCCGCCGTTCCCGCTCAACGAATACTCCGACGTTGGCGAAGAAACCCGCCTGCGCTATCGCTTCATCGACCTGCGTCGCCCGGAAATGGCCGAGAAGCTGCGCCTGCGCTCGCGGATCACTACCAGCATCCGCCGCTTCCTCGATGAAAACGGCTTCCTCGACGTCGAAACGCCGATCCTCACCCGTGCCACCCCCGAGGGCGCGCGCGACTACCTGGTGCCAAGCCGTACCCATGCCGGTAGCTTCTTCGCCTTGCCGCAATCGCCGCAGCTGTTCAAGCAACTGCTGATGGTGGCCGGCTTCGACCGCTACTACCAGATCGCCAAGTGCTTCCGTGACGAAGACCTGCGCGCCGACCGTCAGCCGGAATTCACCCAGATCGACATCGAGACCAGCTTCCTCGATGAGTCCGAGATCATGGGCCTGACCGAAAGCATGATCCGCAAGCTGTTCAAGGAAGTCCTGGACCTGGAATTCGGCGAGTTCCCGCACATGACCTTTGAAGAAGCCATGCGCCGCTACGGTTCCGACAAGCCGGACCTGCGTATCCCGCTGGAACTGGTCGACGTTGCCGACCAGCTCAAGGAAGTCGAATTCAAGGTCTTCAGCGGCCCGGCCAACGATCCGAAGAGCCGCGTTGCCGCCCTGCGCGTGCCGGGTGGCGCGAGCATGCCGCGCAGCCGCATCGACGAGTACACCAAGTTCGTGGGCATCTACGGTGCCAAGGGCCTGGCGTACATCAAGGTCAACGAGCGCGCCAAGGGCGTCGACGGCCTGCAGTCGCCGATCGTCAAGAACATCCCAGAGGCCAACCTCAACGTGATCCTTGATCGCGTGGGCGCGGTCGATGGTGACATCGTGTTCTTCGGCGCCGACAAGGCCAAGATCGTCAGCGAGGCGCTGGGCGCCCTGCGCATCAAGGTCGGTAACGATTTCAACCTGCACACCTGCGAGTGGGCCCCGATGTGGGTGGTTGACTTCCCGATGTTCGAAGAGAACGACGACGGCAGCTTCACCGCCCTGCATCACCCGTTCACCGCGCCAAAATGCAGCCCCGAAGAGCTGGAGGCCAACCCGGCCACCGCGCTGTCGCGTGCCTACGACATGGTCCTCAACGGTACCGAGCTGGGTGGCGGTTCGATCCGTATTCACCGCAAAGAGATGCAACAGGCGGTCTTCCGTCTGCTGGGTATCGAAGCGGCTGAACAGGAAGAGAAATTCGGCTTCCTGCTCGACGCCCTGAAGTTCGGCGCACCGCCGCACGGCGGCCTGGCCTTCGGCCTGGACCGTCTGGTGATGCTGATGACCGGCGCCCAGTCGATTCGCGAAGTGATTGCCTTCCCGAAAACCCAGAGCGCTGCGTGCGTCATGACCCAGGCCCCTGGCCTGGTCGATGCCAAGGCCCTGCGTGAGTTGCATATCCGTCTGCGCGAACAGCCCAAGGCTGAGTAAGCGGACCCCGGGCGCATCCACATGGATGCGCCTTTGCGTTAAGGCGCATGAATTTCAAGGTCTCGGTCGGGCATGAGCGCGGCCGGGGCGTGGCATTGTTACAAAGGATTCGGAGTGCGTTATGGCTGGTCATTCCAAGTGGGCAAACATCAAGCACCGCAAAGAGCGCCAGGATGCCAAGCGAGGCAAGATCTTCACCAAGTGGATTCGTGAGCTGACCGTTGCCGCCAAGCAGGGCGGTGGCGACCCGGCCTCCAACCCGCGCTTGCGCCTGGCCCTGGACAAGGCGCTGGGAGCGAACATGAGCCGCGACATCATCGACCGGGCGGTTGCCCGTGGTGCTGGCACGGCCGAAGCCGACAACGTCGAAGAACTCAGCTACGAAGGTTACGGCCCCGGTGGCGTGGCGATCATGGTCGAGGCCATGACCGACAACCGCAACCGTACCGCAGCTGCGGTGCGTCATGCCTTCAGCAAATGCGGTGGTAACCTCGGTACTGATGGCTCGGTGGCCTACCTGTTCGAGCGCAAGGGGCAGATCAGTTTTGCCGCTGGCGTCGACGAAGATGCGCTGATGGAAGCGGCGATGGAGGCCGATGCCGACGACGTGGTCAGCAACGACGACGGCTCGTTCGATGTCTTCACCTCGTTCAACAGCTTCTATGCCGTGCGTAATGCCCTGGAAGAGGCCGGTTTCAAGGCTGCCGACGCCGAAATCGTCATGCAGCCGACCACCAGTGCCGAACTCGACCTGGACGGCGCGCAGAAGGTACTCAAGCTGATCGACATGCTTGAAGACCTGGACGACGTGCAGAACGTCTACTCCAATGCCGAAATTCCTGACGAAGTCATGGAGCAGCTCGGCTAGTCTCAAGTTGTTCATTTAGGTGGGAGCGAGCTTGCCTCGCGATGCGATTGGGTGGTAGTGCGCAATCGCGGGGCAAGCCCGCTCCTACCGGCCCGAGGCCGGATCCGCCTGCAGATGCATTGCACCTGCGAGCCGGTCCGGCTTCTGTTTTTAGTACGGCGCGATCACGCGTCATTGAGTATGCAGGCGTTATGACTCTGATTCTTGGCATCGACCCTGGCTCGCGCATCACCGGCTATGGCGTGGTGCGCCATACTGGGCGCGGCTGCGAGTATGTGGCGTCCGGCTGTATCCGTACCGGCGCGGGCGAGCTGCCGGAGCGACTGCAGATCGTGTTTCGTGGCGTGCGCGAGATCATTCGCCAGCACGGCCCGGTGACCATGGGCATCGAGCGGGTGTTCATGGCACGCAACGCCGATTCGGCGCTCAAGCTCGGCCAGGCCCGCGGCGCGGCCATCGTCGCCGCCATCGAAGAAGGCCTGGAGATTGCCGAGTACAGCGCCACCCAGGTCAAGCAGGCGGTTGCCGGCACGGGGGGCGCCAACAAGGAGCAGGTGCAGATGATGGTCATGCATCTGCTTAAACTGACGCAGAAACCGCAGATCGACGCCTCCGACGCCCTGGCCATCGCCTTGTGCCACGCCCATACCCGCTCAAGCCTAGTGCCCCATGGCCTGGGGGCGGCGCGCAGTCGCAGCGGGCGTTTGCGGCTCTGATAGCATCATCTGCTGAAACACATTTTGCCCGGGCAATGCCATCGGCCATTGCATTTGCTGTTAGGGTTGACCGGTCGTTTGCCGGTGCCCATGAGGAAGGATCGGAACGTGATTGGACGTTTGCGCGGAACCCTGGCTGAAAAGCAGCCGCCGCACCTGATTGTCGATGTCAACGGCCTGGGCTACGAGCTCGAAGTGCCGATGACCACCCTGTACCGTCTGCCCAAGGTCGGTGAAGTGGTGACCTTGCACACCCACCTGGTGGTGCGCGAGGACGCTCATCTGTTGTATGGCTTTCATGAAAAGCGCGAGCGCGAGCTGTTTCGCGAGCTGATCCGTCTCAATGGCGTGGGTCCCAAACTGGCCCTGGCATTGATGTCGGGCCTGGAGGTCGACGAACTGGTACGCTGTGTCCAGGCCCAGGATGCTTCGGCCCTGGTCAAGGTCCCGGGGGTTGGTAAAAAGACGGCTGAGCGCCTGCTGGTCGAGCTCAAGGATCGTTTCAAGGCCTGGGAAACCTCTCCGGCCATGTTTGCCCTTGTGCCCAATGGTCCGCTACCGATTGCCAGCGTCTCCAGCGCCGAAGCGGATGCCGTCAGCGCGCTGATTTCCCTGGGCTACAAGCCTCAGGAAGCCAGCAAGGCCGTGGCCGCGGTGGATGCCAAGGGTCTGAGCAGCGAAGAGCTGATTCGTCGCAGTCTGAAGGGAATGATCTAAGTGATTGAAGCTGACCGCCTGATAGCCGCCACCGGACGTGACCGTGAAGAGGTCCAGGACCGGGCGATCCGCCCCTTGCGCCTGGCCGAATACATCGGCCAGCCGGTGGTGCGTGAGCAGATGGCCTTGTTCATCGAGGCTGCCCGTGGGCGCAACGAGTCCCTCGACCACACCCTGATCTTCGGTCCGCCGGGGCTGGGCAAGACCACCCTGGCCAACATCATCGCCCAGGAAATGGGCGTGTCGATCAAGAGCACCTCAGGGCCGATCCTCGAGCGTCCGGGGGACCTGGCCGCCTTGCTGACCAACCTCGAGCCTCACGATGTGCTGTTCATCGACGAAATCCATCGCCTGTCGCCCATCGTCGAAGAAGTGCTGTACCCGGCCATGGAAGACTTCCAGCTCGATATCATGATCGGTGAGGGGCCGGCGGCGCGCTCGATCAAGCTCGACCTGCCACCCTTTACCCTGGTCGGCGCCACCACGCGGGCCGGCATGCTGACCAACCCGCTGCGCGACCGTTTCGGCATCGTCCAGCGCCTTGAGTTCTACAACACCGAGGACCTGGCGACCATCGTCAGCCGTTCCGGTGGCATTCTCGGCTTGCCGATCGAAGACGAAGGCGCCTTCGAGATCGCCCGCCGGGCCCGTGGCACGCCGCGGATCGCCAATCGCCTGCTGCGGCGGGTGCGCGACTACGCCGAGGTGCGCGGCAAGGGCCATATCACCAAGCCGGTCGCCGACATGGCGCTGAACCTGCTGGATGTCGACGAGCGCGGCTTCGACCACCAGGACCGGCGCCTGCTGCTGACCATGATCGAGAAGTTCGATGGCGGCCCGGTCGGGGTCGACAGCCTGGCTGCGGCCATCAGTGAGGAGCGCCACACCATCGAGGATGTGCTCGAACCCTACCTGATCCAGCAGGGCTACATCATGCGCACGCCACGGGGGCGGGTGGTTACCCGTCACGCCTACCTGCATTTCGGCCTGAACATCCCCAACCGCCTGGGCGAATCGATCAGTGGCGAGGGTTTTTCTGCCCAGACCGATGAATGACAGATTTATCCAGCGTTTCTGTGGTCCTAACCGCGGGCATGCCTCAGTCGCGCTGGCAATACGACATAATCGATGAAAAACAGTTGCCGGGGCGGATTGGCAAGCTGAGGAGTTAGCACTAGAGTATGCGCGCGCAAAATGAGCTAGAGCCGTTCGCACATCGTTGTCGTGTCTATTACGAAGATACCGATGCCGGCGGCGTGGTGTATTACGTCAATTACCTGAAATTCATGGAACGTGCCCGCACCGAGCGGTTGCGTGACCTGGGCTTTGCCCAGTCGGCACTGGCGCAGGACAACCTGCTGTTCGTGGTCCACTCCAGCGAGGCGCGCTATCACGCGCCAGCGCGATTGGACGACGAATTGCGGGTTACCGCGCACGTGCTTGAATTGAACCGCGCCAGCCTGCGCTTCGTGCAGCAGGTATGGCGCGAAAAAGATGCAACGCTGCTCTGTGAGGGGCAGTTCCTGGTGGCCTGTGTGCGCGCCGATACTTTCAAACCCCGGGCCATCCCCCAAGCGCTGCGCGCGGCCTTTGCCGAGGCGGGCGATCCGGGTACTCATTCAAATGCAGGAGATTAAGCGTGGAAGCTAACGTCGTCGACCATACCTCCATGTGGAGCCTGGTCAGCAATGCCAGCATCGTGGTACAGCTGGTCATGCTGATTCTGGTGGCCGCATCGGTAACGTCATGGATCATGATTTTTCAGCGCAGCACCATGCTGCGCGCCGGTCGTCGTGCGCTGGACAGCTTTGAAGAGCGCTTCTGGTCGGGTATCGACCTGTCCAAGCTGTACCGTCAGGCTGGCAGCAACCCGGACCCGGATTCGGGCGTAGAGCAGGTGTTCCGCGCCGGCTTCAAGGAGTTCTCGCGTCTGCGCCAGCAGCCGGGCGTCGACCCTGATGCGGTCATGGAAGGCGTTGGCCGGGCCATGCGTGTAGCCATCTCCCGCGAGGAAGAGAAGCTCGAGCAGAGCCTGCCGTTCCTCGCCACCGTCGGTTCGACCAGCCCGTACATCGGTCTGTTCGGTACTGTCTGGGGCATCATGAACTCGTTCCGCGGCCTGGCCTCGGCGCAGCAAGCGACCCTGGCCACCGTGGCCCCGGGTATCGCCGAAGCCCTGATCGCCACCGCGATCGGCCTGTTCGCCGCGATCCCTGCGGTTATTGCCTACAACCGTTTCGCTGCCCGCAGTGAAGTCTTGATCGGCCGCTACTACACGTTCGCCGACGAGTTCCAGGCCATCCTGCACCGTAAAGTGCACACCAGCGAAGAGTGATCAGGTAAAAGCCCATGGCCCGAGTTCGCCACAAACGCAAGCCGGTCGCCGAAATGAACGTGGTGCCATACATCGACGTGATGCTGGTACTGCTGGTGATTTTCATGGTGACCGCACCGATGCTCAACCAGGGCGTGAAGGTCGACCTGCCCAAGGTTTCCAGCGAAGCCTTGCCGCAGGACAACAACACCCAGGTCCTGACCATTTCGATCAAGGCTGACAAGACCTACTACTGGAACCTTGGCAGCGAAGTCGACACCGACAAGCAGATGGACAAGGCCATGACCTTGCCGCAAATGACCGACGCCGTGACCAAGATCATCGGCGCCGGCCGTGACCAGGGCAAGCAGACCCAGGTCTTCATCCGTGGCGACAAGTCCGTCGACTACGGCGCGGTCATGGGTGCCATGGGCGGGTTGCAGAAGGCAGGTGTCGGTAACGTTGGCCTGATTACCGAGGCGCCCTGATGCAACAGCGAGAGCCATCCGCCTCGGAAAGCTATTTCTGGCCCAGCGTCTGGGCCATTGCGCTGCACGTTCTGGTGTTCGGCATGCTGTTCGTCAGTTTTGCCATGACCCCGGAACTGCCGCCGGCCAAGCCTATTGTCCAGGCAACCCTGTACCAGCTCAAATCCAAGAGTCAGGCCACCACCCAGACCAATCAGAAGATTGCCGGTGAAGCCAAGAAGACTGCTTCGCGTCAAACCGAAGAAGAGCAGATGGAGCAGAAGAAGGTCGAGCAGCAGGCAGTGAAGGCTGCGGAACAAAAGAAAGAAGAAGCGGCTCAAAAGGCCGAAGAGGCGCGAGCCGAAGCCGAAGCGAAAAAAGCCGAACAAGCCGAGAAGGCTGAAGAAGCGAAGAAAACCGCCGAAGCCAAGAAGGCCGAAGAGGCGAAAAAGGCCGCCGAGAAGCAACAGGCCGACATCGCCAAGAAGAAGGCCGAAGAGGAAGCCAAGAAAAAGGCTGACGAAGAGGCCAAGAAGCAGGCGGCTGAAGAAGCCAAGAAAAAAGCAGCCGAGGACGCCAAGAAGAAGGCGGCCGAGGATGCCAAGAAGAAAGCAGTGGCCGAGGAAGCGAAGAAAAAGGCCGCTGAAGACGCCAAGAAGAAAGCTGCAGCCGATGCGGCCAAGAAGAAGGCACAGGATGCAGCCCGCAAGGCGGCGGAAGACAAGAAAGCCCAGGCCCTGGCCGAGCTTCTGTCCGACACCACCGAACGGCAGCAAGCCCTGGCTGACGAGCAGGGTGATCAGGTAGCCGGCGACTTCGACGATCTGATTCGTGCACGTGCGGCCGAGGGTTGGGCACGTCCACCTTCTGCGCGCAAGAACATGACGGTGGTCCTGCAGATCGGCATGTTGCCGGATGGCACCATTACCTCGGTGAGCGTAGCCCGCTCCAGTGGTGACGGTCCGTTTGACAGCTCGGCTGTGGCAGCGGTCAAGAACATTGGTCGTTTAACCGAAATGCAGGGCTTGAAACCGAGCGAATTCAATCCCTATCGTTCATTCAAGATGACATTCACACCTGAGGATCTAGCCTTGTGATTAACCTTCTTCGAGGACTGCTGGTCGTTCTCTGCTGCGCAGCAGGGTTGGCCGTAGCAGATGAAAAGAACATTCTGGTCACCAGCGGTAGCGATCGCGCCACGCCGATCGCCGTCGTGCCGTTCGGTCTGCAGGGCGGCAGCGTGCTGCCTGAAGACATGGCTGACATCATTGGTAATGACCTGCGCAACTCCGGTTATTACTCGCCGATCCCTCGGCAGAACATGATCAGCCAGCCGAGCCAGGCCAGCGAAGTGATCTTCCGCGACTGGAAAGCCCTGGGCGCCCAGTACGTGATGGTCGGCAGCATTGTGCCAGCGGGCGGTCGCCTGCAGGTGCAGTACACCCTGTTCAACGTCGCCACCGAGCAGCAAGTGCTGACCGGCAGCGTCTCGGGCGGCGTCGATCAACTGCGCGACATGTCGCACTACATCGCCGACCAGTCGTTCGAAAAACTCACCGGCATCAAGGGTGCGTTCTCCACCCGCATGCTCTACGTGACCGCCGAGCGCTTCTCGACCAACAACACCCGTTACACCCTGCAGCGTTCGGACTACGACGGTGCGCGGGCGGTAACCCTGCTGCAATCGCGTGAGCCGATCCTGTCGCCGCGCTTTGCACCAGACGGCAAGCGTATTGCCTACGTGTCGTTCGAGCAGAAGCGTCCGCGCATCTTCGTTCAGCACATCGATACCGGCCGCCGTGAGCAGATCACCAACTTCGAAGGCCTCAACGGTGCGCCAGCCTGGTCGCCGGATGGTTCGCGCCTGGCGTTCGTGCTGTCCAAGGACGGTAACCCGGACATCTACGTGATGAACATGGGCTCGCGCCAGCTGTCGCGCGTGACTGCAGGTCCTGGTATCAATACCGAACCGTTCTGGGGTAAAGATGGCTCGACTATCTACTTCACCTCCGACCGTGGTGGTAAACCACAAATCTACAAAACCAATGTTTCCGGCGGTGGTGCAGAGCGGGTAACTTTTGTGGGTAACTACAACGCCAACCCTAAACTGTCGGCGGATGAAAAGACCCTGGTGATGATTCATCGCCAACAAGGTTTCACCAACTTCAAAGTGGCTGCACAAGATTTGCAACGCGGTAGTGTAAAGATTCTCTCCGAGACCAGTCTTGATGAGTCACCCACTGTTGCGCCCAACGGCACCATGCTAATCTACGCCACCCGCCAGCAGGGCCGGGGAGTCTTGATGCTCGTCTCTCTCAATGGACGCGTGAGGCTCCCGCTTCCTACCGCTCAAGGCGAAGTCAGAGAACCGTCCTGGTCCCCTTACCTGAACTGACGCGGCGCTTTACGTTTTACTTAACACACTGGGGTTCATTAGGAGTTTCACGATGGAAATGCTGAAGTTTGGTAAGTTTGCTGCGCTGGCTCTGGCCATGGCCGTAGCTGTAGGTTGCTCCTCCAAGGGCGGTGATGACGCTGGCCAAGGCCAAGTCGATCCTAACGCTGGCTACGGTGCCAACACTGGCGCTGTTGACGGCAGCCTGAGCGAAGAAGCTGCTCTGCGCGCAATCACCACCTTCTACTTCGAATACGACAGCTCGGACCTGAAGCCAGAAGCCATGCGCGCTCTGGACGTTCATGCCAAGGACCTGAAAGGCAACGGCGCTCGCGTCGTGCTGGAAGGTAACACCGACGAGCGTGGTACTCGCGAATACAACATGGCTCTGGGCGAGCGTCGTGCGAAAGCCGTTCAACGCTACCTGGTTCTGCAAGGCGTTTCTCCTGCCCAGCTGGAACTGGTTTCCTACGGCGAAGAGCGTCCAGTTGCTACCGGCAACGACGAGCAGTCCTGGGCTCAGAACCGTCGCGTCGAACTGCGTAAGTAATTCGATATGCGAACGTGCCGTCGTGCTGTAACCGTCCTGGCTCTCACCCTGCCTCTCATGGCCTGGGCTGAGGTTCCTGTTGTTGATGACAACGCAGGCTATAGCGGCGCAAGCAGCTATCCACCTGCGGGTTATGGTACGAACGGCGCCTATGCCGGGGGAGGGGTTACGGCCCCTGCCTCGGCACAGGGCCAGCTGTTCATGCAACTGCAGCAAATGCAGGAGCAGATTGCGCGTCAACAAGGCATCATTGAAGAGCTGCAAAATGATGTATCACGCATGAAACAGGAGAGCCTGGAGCGTTACCAGGACCTGGATCGGCGTATCGGAAGCGGTGTAGCACCTGCCGCGACTCCGACCAATTCCCCAACCGGTGGCGAAGCCGCTGCCGGTGCTGCTGCAGGCGCCGCCGCCGGTGCTACCGCCGGCCAACAGCCTGCCGCCAGCAGCGAACCTGGTGATCCGGCGAAAGAGAAGCTCTACTACGACGCTGCTTTCGACCTGATCAAAGCCAAGGATTTCGACAAGGCCAGCCAGGCGTTCAACGCCTTCCTGCGCAAGTACCCGAACAGTCAGTACGCCGGCAACGCCCAGTACTGGCTCGGTGAAGTAAACCTGGCCAAGGGCGACCTGCAAGCTGCAGGGCAAGCCTTCGCCAAGGTCAGCCAGCTGTATCCCAAGCACAACAAGGTGCCGGACTCGCTGTACAAGCTGGCCGATGTAGAACGCCGCCTGGGTCACACCGACCGGGTCAAGGGCATTCTCCAGCAGGTGGTTACCCAGTACCCGGGGACCTCGGCTGCACAACTGGCCCAGCGTGACCTGCAAAAGCTCTGAACCAGCCGTTTTAGAAGAAACCCGCGCTAGTCGCGGGTTTTTTCGTTAGAATCATTGCCCTTTTATGAAACACGCTGCTGCGAACTACGCGATGACGGGTTCTCAGCGGTGCCTGACGGAGGCGGACAGCCTGTTTAGCTGTTACGCCCGTGGCGACTATGCAAGACACATTACGTATCACCGAAGTTTTTTACTCTTTGCAGGGTGAAACGCGTACCGCTGGGCTGCCCACGGTATTCGTCCGCCTCACCGGCTGCCCGTTGCGTTGCCAGTATTGCGACAGCGAATACGCCTTCAGCGGCGGCAGCATCCGCACCCTCGATTCGATCCTCGACCAGGTCGCCGGTTACAAGCCGCGCTACGTGTGCGTCACCGGTGGTGAGCCGCTGGCCCAGCCCAATGCCATTCCTTTGCTCAAGCAGTTGTGTGACGCCGGTTACGACGTTTCGCTGGAGACCAGTGGCGCCCTGGATATTTCCAAGGTCGACACCCGGGTCAGCCGCGTCGTCGACCTCAAGACCCCAGGCTCGGAGGAAGTGCACCGCAACCGTTACGAGAACATCGAACTGCTGACCCCCAACGATCAGGTCAAGTTCGTTATCTGTTCCCGTGAAGACTATGACTGGGCGGTGTCCAAACTCATTCAGTACGGCCTGGAAAAACGCGCCGGCGAAGTGCTGTTCTCGCCAAGCCACCATCAGGTGAACGCCACCGACCTGGCCGACTGGATCGTGGCCGATAATTTGCCGGTTCGCTTTCAGATGCAGCTGCACAAGCTGCTGTGGAACGACGAACCGGGACGCTGACAGGAGTGATGCAATGACTGAGAAACGTGCGGTAATTCTGCTTTCCGGCGGCCTGGACTCGGCCACCGTGGTTGCCATGGCCAAGGCCGAAGGCTATAGCTGCTACACCATGAGCTTCGATTACGGCCAGCGCCATCGCGCTGAGCTGAACGCCGCCGCGCGGGTTGCCCGTGACCTGGGCGTGGTCGAGCACAAGGTCATTGGTCTGAACCTGGACGGTATTGGCGGTTCGGCCCTGACCGATAGCAGCATCGATGTACCCGAGGCGCCGAGCGAGGGCATCCCGGTCACCTACGTGCCTGCGCGCAATACGGTGTTCCTGTCCCTGGCCCTGGGCTGGGCAGAGGTGCTTGAGGCCCGCGATATCTTCATCGGCGTCAACGCCGTGGACTATTCCGGCTACCCGGATTGCCGTCCTGAGTTCGTCGAGGCTTTCGAGCGCATGGCAAATCTTGCCACCAAAGCCGGTGTCGAAGGGCGAGGCTTTCGCATCCAGGCACCGCTGCAGAACCTCAGCAAGGCGCAGATCGTCCAGGCCGGCATGGCCCGTGGGGTCGATTACAGCCTGACCGTTTCTTGCTATCAGGCCGATGGTGAAGGCCGTGCCTGCGGTAAATGCGACAGCTGCCGCCTGCGCGCCGAAGGCTTCAAAGCCGCCGGTGTAGAGGACCCGACCCGATATTTTTAAATTATTTTGCGATGGGGTGTTGATTTCCTGTTAGAAATCAGTATTATACGCGCCATCCAACGGGTCGTTAGCTCAGTTGGTAGAGCAGTTGGCTTTTAACCAATTGGTCGTAGGTTCGAATCCTACACGACCCACCATACGCTGTAAGAGAAAGCCCGCGTCCTGCAAAGGTCGCGGGCTTTTTCGTTTCTGTGGGAGCGGGCTTGCCCCGCGATTGCGATATGAAGGACATACGCAATCGCGAGGCAGGTTGCACCCTCGCTCCTACCAATCAGAACGCATAGGTCGCCGAGAGAATCGCCGAACGCGCATCGCCATACTCGATTGCCGAAGAACGTGCCCCGGTACCGTTTTGCTGACGGACACGTTCGACATAGTCCTTGTTGAACAGGTTGTTGACGTTCAGCTGCAGATCCAGGTCCTCGTTGACCCGGTACGCCACCATCGCATTGTGCAGCCAATAGGCGTCAAGTTTGGCGCTGGTGCTGGAGGTCACGTTGCGTTCGCTGACGTAGCGCGCGCCATAGCCCAGGGTCCAGCCAGCAGGCAGCTCGTAGGTGGTCCACAGGTTGAGCGAGCGTGGCGGGGTGTTGCCCAGCGCCTGGCCTTCACGGGCAATACCGGCTGCGGTGTCGGCGGCCTTGAGGGTTTCACTGTCGAGGAAGGTGTAGTTGGCGAACACATCCCACTGTTCAGTGATGTGCCCGGTCACGCCGACTTCCACGCCCTGTACGCGCTGCTTGCCGGCCAGTTGGGTCGAGCCGTCGGCCATGGTTTCGCGCGCGTTGGTCTTCTCGACGCGAAACAGGGCGGCGTCCAGCTCCAGGCGTTTGTCGAGCAACTCCCATTTGGTGCCCAGTTCCCAGGTCTGGTTTTTCTCCGGGGCGAGGTTTTCAGTGGTAGCACTCAGGCCGCCACCGGTGGAGGCCAGGCTTTCGGCGGAGGGGTTGAAGGAGTTGCCCCAAGCCAGGTAGATGCGCCCATTCTCAGTCGGCTTGTAGACCAGCCCGGCGCGGCCACTGAGTTTCTCGTCGCTCGATTCGAAGTCGGAGGTGCGCACGCGGGCGGCGTCGTACCCCTGGGCCTCGCCTTTGAACATGTCGTAGCGCAGCCCCAGGTTCAGGTCCCATTGCTCATGCAGGGCAATCGTGTCGAACACGTACAGCGCCTGGTTGTTCAGCTCGGTCTCGGTGTAGCCGCTGGTGGCCTTGTTGGCCGGCCCCGACCAGTACCCCGGCGGGTTGCTCAGGTCGTAGCCGTTGGCAGGGTACAGGGCGTTGCTCAGCCCATAGCCGTAGGTTTTCAGGTCCAGGGTTTCACGTGACACTTCAATGCCGCTGACCAGGTCGTGACGCATGCCCAGCAGGTTGAAGTTGCTGATCAGGTTGGTCTGGTTGATCCACATTTCGGTGGTCGCGTCGCGGCCATAGCCTTGCGGGCCTGCGGGGCGGTAACGGCCCGGGGGGACGCCGGTGGTATTGACGTGGGAAGCGGATACCGTGGTATCGCGGGCGATATGGCTGTAGCGCGTGAGGTTCTGCAGGCGCAGGTTGTCGTTGAAATCATGCTCGAAGTTGGCGGTCAGCGAGCTCTGCTCGATCTCTTCCTTGTCGAGGTTCCTCCAGCCGAAATAGTCGTCGCGGTTAACCCCTGCCAGGCGTTTGCCGTCCAGGGCCGGTACGCCGTAGTCAGGCAGGTTGTCATCGACCTGGTGGAAGGCGCTCAGGGTCAGGCGCGTGGACTCGCTCAGGCCCAGGCGCAGCGACGGCGCGACACCCCAGCGTTCCCGGTCGATCTGCTCGCGACCGGCGACATCGTTCTGGTGGCCCATGAGGTTGATGCGAAATGCGCTGTCTTGCCCCACGCCTTCCAGCGGCTGGTTGCTGTCCAGGGTCATGCGGTAGTAGTTGTCGGTACCGACGCTGCCGCCCAGGCGGGTAAATGCCTGGTTCTGGGGCTGCTTGCTGATGATGTTGATGCTACCGCCGGTAGTGCCGGCACCGCCGAACACCGAGTTGGGGCCCTTGATGACTTCGACCTGCTCGATGTTGAAGGTGTCGGTGCGGTTGGTCTGCGCACTGTCGCGCAGGCCGTCGATCTGGATGTTGCTGTTGGCCGAGAAGCCGCGGATGTTGATGCTGTCGCCCGAACCGCCGCCGCCTTCGCCAGCGTTGAAGGTGATGCCGGAGACGTTGGACAGCACCTGGCGCAGGCTCAGGGCCTGCTGCTCCTTGATGACCTGGGAAGGCACCACGGTGATGGTTTGTGGCGTGTCGAGCAGTGATGTGGCGTACTTGCTCGAGGCCGAATGTTCGGTCTTGTAGTCACCGCCAGCCTGGGCGTCGACGTTGATGTTGTCCAGCTGTAGGGGGGAGGACGGTGCTTTGTCGGCGACGGCATAGCTTGAGACCGAGGCGACAGCCAGGCCGATTGCCGAAGCCATGAAGGGGCGGGAGGAACGACCGGGGGTGAGTTCGCGTGTCATGGGCGGAGCTACCTACACAAATAAAAACGCTGTTGTTTATGAGAATTATTAACAGATGCGTTTTTATGATAAGCGCCCTTGAAGCTTCAGTTTCACGCTCAGTTGTAACAAATAATTTCAAAAAACGGCTGCCCACGACCTTCAGCTGTCGCGGGCCCGTTCAAGGCCTCAGTGCACGTGCTGGCGCAGAAATGTTTCCATGCGTTCAGCTTCGGCCAGGTACTGTTCGAAACCGAGATTGCTGTACAGCTTGCCAGCCTTGATCCGCTTGGCGTCGCGACGCTGCTGCTCGGCGCGCTCGACCAGCGCTTTGCGCAAGGCGCCGGCACTGGCCTGCGATGCTTCAAGCAGTGGTCGGGCCATGACTTCGGCGCTTTCCATGTGGCCCTGGGCAACGGCGCTCAGCACGGCGTTGGGGTCGCTCAAGGCACCCATGTCCAGCAAGCGGCAAGCCAATGCCGGAGTCACCTGGGCAGCCGCCACCAAGAGCGTGTCGGCTTGCACCGGGATGCCCTGGTCGAGCAACCAGTTGGCCGCTGCCAGGTGCCCGTGCTGCAGGCAGCACTCCAGGCTGGCGGCGTGCCCGCGCAGCGCCTCGCTCAGGTCGCAGCCAGCTTTGCGCAGGGCGTCCAGACGCTCGATATCGCCGTGTTCGGCGGCATCGAGCATCGCCAGTTGGCGCAAGCGGGGCTGGTTGGCGAGGCTGCCGTCAGCCAGTGCCGGGCGCCAGTCCAGTACCCGTTGACGCAGCAATGCCGCCAGTCGGGCTTTGAGCGCCATGCCCGCTTCGCCGTCATTGTCCAGTTCATCCAGCGCTTCAAGCAGTTCGCTGGCGCTGCTGTATTCAGTCTCTGGGTCGAAGGGATCTGCTTCGTAGGCCAGCAGGCGCAACAGCGCGCCGACGTCATCGGCGATGCGGGCAAGGCTGTCCTGGTTCAGGCTGCCGGCCCAGGCTGGCGGCAGTCCACGGCTCCAGGCAATCACTGCGCCGTACTCGGGCCCTGGAGTGACGCACACGTACAGGCGTTCCAGGTACTCGAAACCACCGAACGGCAGGTAGTCCAGCTTGCCGCTCCATGGGTGTCCCGCTGCGCGGGCGGCTTCTTCGGCCTGCTCCAGTTCGTGCTCGATCCAGCCCCAAAGGTCGCGATAACCGTCGCTGCCCGGATAGAACAGTTCGCTGAAGGAAAACGGATGACGGTGGCCGTTGTAGACCACCTCCAGGTCATAGCCCACGCGACCGCCAAAGCAGGTTTGCCACAATCGCAGCAGTTGCTCAGGCACTGGGCCGTTCAGGTGGGTTTCGAGTCGGGCCAGGTTGGCTGCGTCAATGGGCGGTTGAGTGTCGAAGATCACGCAACCCTCGAACAGGGCCAGATGGTGGTCCTGCAACAGCTGACGTTCGGCGGGGGAGAGGTCCATTCGTGGTCCACCTTCAGATTGGGCCGCAGACTCTAGCACGCTATTAAACCGTCATTGTATTGCCCGCGTCCGTCACGCCGAATCGATCTAAACGCCACGGATGAGCGGGGTAAAATGGTATCGACGCTGTAGCGCAGGAGTCATGGCAATGAAATCCTTCAGCACACTTGCGTTAATCACTGCACTGGCCGCGGTACTGCAGGGCTGGCCTGCTCTGCAATTGCAGGCTGCGCAGTACCAGGAGCCGATTGACACGTCCGGGGTCAACCTGCAGCCTCAAGAGCAGAATGGCGTGAGCTACCTCACCGGCGGTATTGGTCTTGATGAGTCTCGGGCTATTCAGCAGGTCCAGGGCTACAACCTGCATCTGACCTTCTCGACCGGCCCGCAGAACGAGTATGCGCCGGACGTCGACCTGACGATTCAAGGGGGGCAGGGGCAAGCCCTGCTGCAACTGAATCAGGTTGGGCCGATGGTCTACGTCAAGCTGCCGCCGGGCAGATACAACCTGGTCGCCTCGCGTAATGGCGAGCAGCAGTTGAGCACAGTCACCCTTGTTCCGGGCCAGACTGGCAAGGTGAGCCTGCACTGGAACCAGGTAAACTGAGCGGCGCCGGCACCCGGTTGGCCAGCAGTATGCCAAGGATCACCAGGGTGCCGCCGGCCAGCATGGCACCGGTCAGTTGCTCACCCAGCAGCAAGGCGCCGGCGACCACGGCGGTCAGCGGGTTGAGGGCGATGAAGCTGCCGGCCCGGGTCGGACCGATTTTAGCGATGGCATCGTAGTACATCACGTATGCCAGCGCGGAACCCACAGCCCCGAGATAGGCCAGGCAGAGGAGGTCGCGCGCCGTCAGCGCGCGTAGCGACGCGATGCTCATGCTGCCGTTGAGCGTAGCGTGCACACTGAGCATCGCCGCCCCGGCGAACACTGCATAGGTCACGGTGTGCAGCGCACCGATCTGTGTCACCACGCGGGTGCAGAAGACACTGAAGATCACCCAGCTCAGTACACAGCCGAAAATCAACCCATCGCCGATCCCGTTGCCCTGGCCGAGCGCCCCGGGGGCTCGGGCCAGCACCACCCAGCCGGCGCCCAGCAGGCACAGGGCGACGCCCAGCAGTTGGGCCCTGCCCAGGCGTTGCCTGAAGCACAGGTAGGCGACGATCGCCATGACGGCAGGATTGGTCGCAACGATCAGTGAGGCTCTGGAGGCGTCCGTGTACTGCAAGCCGTGGAAGAAGAACAGGGTATAGGCATAGATCCCGAAAAAGCCCAGCCCCACGATGTGCACGAGCTGCGTTGTGTTGACCCGCACCAAGCCTTGTTTCGAAACCATCAGGATGAGCACCAGCACCGCACTAGCGAGGATGAAGCGCAGGCTGCCGAGAAACAGCGGGTCGATACCGCTGGCAAGGGCGCGTCCGGCGACGAAGGTGCCGCCCCAGATCATCGCGACCAGTGAGAGTTTCAGAAAGGTGCAAGCGTGAGTTGGCATGGGCGGCCCTGGCTGACGATGTGGCGTCGATACGCCATACTTGATCGAATGCCAACTCATAGGGAAATGAGCAAACGCTCATGGGGCTGCTGCCGATGACCTTGACCCAGCTGGAAATTTTCGCCGTGGTGGCGGCGCGTAAAGGCTTTACCCTCGCGGCGGCGCAACTGAACATCTCGCAATCCGGTGTTTCCCACGCTATTCGCGCCCTGGAGCAGGAGCTGGGCGTGGCCTTGTTCGAACGCCAGCAGGGCCGGATCGAACTGACAGATATTGGCAGCCGCTTGCTGCAACGGGCGCAAGCGATGCTTGGCCTGGCCGAAACCATGCGCCAGGAGGCCCTGGATGCGCGAGGGATGAAGCAGGGCACGCTGCGCATCGGTTCGTTCGGGCCGACGGCGTCGGTGCGTTTGTTGCCGGCGATACTCAAGGCTTACCGCCAGGCCTACCCTGGCATCGAAGTGCATGTCGACGAGGGCCCGGATCGCCAAGTGTTGCAATGGTTGCAGGAGCGGCGCATCGATATCGGCTTTGTGGTGCTACCTGAAGAGCAGCTCGACACCTATCCGTTGCTGGAAGACCAGATGGTCGCGCTGCTGCCTGTTGATCATGCGCTGGCGCAGCAACCGGCGGTGACCCTCCAGCAGCTTTGCCGCGATCCCTTCGTGCTGACCGAGGCCGGGTCCGCCGAGATCGTCTCGCGCCTGTTTCTCAGCGCCAGGCTGCAACCACGCATTCGCTACCGCACCTCACAACTGCTCAGCACCCTGGAGATGGTCGCCAGTGGTGAAGGCTTGAGCATCGTGGCCCAGGCGTCCCTGCCGCTGAGTACGACCCTGGAGTACGTGCAACGCCCGCTCGATCCGCAGGTCAGGCGCACGGTGGGGCTGGCGGTGGTCGATGAGCGAATCATCTCGCCAGCGACCCGCGCCTTTATCGAACTTGCACGGACTTTGCCGCGTAATGTCGCCGACTGATTTATAGTAGCGCCCTCGTCAATGGCGTCTCCGGGAAAAGGAAGTGGTGTGTTTTTCAGGTTTGTTCTGATCGCCGTAATGCTGGCGATGTCCGCATGCAGTTCGCATTCCCCAAGCCCCGGTCCTTCTGCCAACAAAGTCGTGGCCGGCACCTACAAGGTCAAGCGCGGCGATACCCTGTATTCGATCGCCTCGCGTCATGGCTGGAGCTTCAAGGAGTTGGCGCGTTACAACGGCATCAGCGCGCCCTATGCGGTGAATGTCGGCCAGACCATCCGCTTTGGCGGTGCAAGAACCGCCACACGGACCACCACGAGCACCGCTAGCGCCAGCAAGGCAAGACCCGTGGCGCCCGCCACCAAGGTCACCTTGCGCGGGTGGGCGTGGCCGCTGCAGGGCACGGTGATCCGCCGCTACTCGTCCGCCGACAAGCTCAACAAGGGCATCCGCATCGCCGCCACACCGGGCCAGCCGGTGTACGCCAGCCTCGGCGGCAAGGTAGCGTTCGCGACGAACATCCGTGGTTACGGCAACCTGATCATCCTCCAGCACGGCACCTCCCATGCCAGCGTCTACGGTCACAACAGCAAGTTGCTGGTCAAGGAAGGCCAGACCGTCAGCAAGGGCCAGAAGATCGCCGAAGCCGGCGACCTGGATACCGACCGGGTGCAGCTGTACTTCGAGATCCGCCAGAACGGCAAGCCGATCGATCCGCTGAGCGTGTTGCCGGCGGCCGGCTGAGTCAGCCCAGCACCTCACGCAGGCGGTACCAGAACATCCCCAGGGCCAGCAGTGGCGAGCGCAGGGCCTTGCCACCCGGGAAGGTCAGGTGCGGTACGGCGCTGAACACATCCAGGCCCTGGCTGTGCCCGGCATGAATGGCCTCGGCCAATAGCCGCGCGGTCCAATGGCTGACGTTCAGGCCATGGCCGCTGTAGCCCTGGGCGTAGAACACGTTCGGGTGCTGTTGCAGGCGGCCGACCTGGGGGAAGCGATTGGCGGTGATGCCGATTTTGCCACCCCATTGAAAGTCGATGCGAGTGTCCGCCAGTTGCGGGAATACCTTGAGCATCTTCGGCTTCATGTAGGCGGCGATATCCACGGGGTCGCGCCCGGAGTAGTGGCAGGCGCCACCGAACAGCAGACGCCGGTCGGCAGACAGCCGATAGTAGTCCAGACCGACCTTCTGGTCGCACAGCGACAGGTTCTGCGGGATCAATTGCTCAGCCTGCGCCTGTGACAACGGCTCGGTGGCGATGATGTAGCTGCCGGCGGGCAGTACCTTGCCGCTCAGGCGCGGCTCCAGTTCCTCCAGGTGGGCGTTGCAGGCCAGCACCAGGCTGCCGGCGCGCACCGTGCCGTGGGTGGTTTTTACCTGCACGGTGGCGCCATGGCTGATTTCCACCACCGGGCTCTGTTCGAAGAGGCGCACGCCGAGGGACGCGGCCACGCGCGCCTCGCCAAGCACCAGGTTGAGCGGATGCAGATGGCCCGAACCGCGATCGATCAGGCCGCCGGCATAGACGTCGGAGGCGACCACCTGGTGCATCTGCTCGGGCCCGACCAATTGCGTTTCATGGCGATAGTTCAGCTCGGCCAGGCTCTGCTGCTCGGCACGGAAGGCGGCAAACTGCGCCGGGGTGTTGGCCAGTTCGCAAAAGCCCCAGCGCAGGTCGCAATCGATGCCGTGCGCGCGGATGCGCTCGGCCACTACTTCGACCGATTCGATGCCGGCGCGTTGCAGGTACTTCACCCCGTCCTGGCCGACGTAGCGGGCAAAGCCCTCGACCTCGTGGCCGATACCGCGAATCAGCTGGCCGCCGTTGCGACCGCTGGCGCCCCAGCCGATGTGCCGGGCTTCGAGGAGGATCACCGAGAGCCCGCGCTGGGCCAGTTCGATGGCGCAGTTGACGCCGGTAAAGCCGCCGCCGATCACGCAGACATCGGCCTGCAGTTCGGCGCCCAGGGCAGGGTAAGCCGCCAGGTTGTGGGCCGTGGCGCTGTAGTAGGAGCGGGCGTGTTCATAGGTGTGCTGGTTCATTTGTTCGACTTCACTTTGCTCCAGGAGCGGGTCATCAGGCGCATGATCGCCGGCGTCGGGGTGGTGGAGACATACAGCTTGTCCAGCACCTCTTGGGGCGGGTACACCTCGGGGTTGTTGACCAGTTCGGCATCCATGTACTGCTTGGCCGGCGGGTTGGCGTTGGCGTAGCCGACCACGCCGCTGACCTTGGCGATCACTTGCGGGTCGAGCAGGTAGTTGATGAAGGCATAGGCCTCTTTGCGGTTGCTGGCGTCGGAGGGGATGGCCAGCAGGTCGAACCACAGGTTGCTGCCTTCCTTGGGAATGGCGTAGGCGATGTTGACGCCGTTCTTGGCTTCCTTGGCGCGATTGGCGGCCTGGAACACGTCGCCTGAGTAACCGAAGGCCACGCAGATATCACCGTTGGCCAGGTCCGAGACGTATTTGGAGGAGTGGAAATAGGTGATATAGGGGCGCAGGGTCAGCAGTTTCGCCTCCGCCTTCTTGTAGTCTTCAGGGTTATTGCTGCGTGGGTCCATGCCCATGTAGTTGAGGATGGCCGGGAACAGCTCGTCGGCCGAATCCATGAACGACACGCCACACTGGCTGAGTTTTTTCAGGTTCTCAGGCTCGAACATCACTGCCCAGGAGTCGACGTGATCGACGCCCAGCACCTGCTTGACCTTGTCGACGTTGTAGCCGATGCCGTTGGTGCCCCACAGGTAGGGCACCGAATGCTGGTTGTCGGCGTCGTTCTCCTGCAGGGCCTTGAGCAGTACCGGGTCGAGGTTCTTCCAGTTCGGCAACTGCTCGCGGTCCAGTTTCACAAAGGCCCCGGCTTTGACCTGGCGGGCCAGAAAGTGGTTGGACGGCACGACCACGTCGTAGCCGGTGCGACCGGCCAGCAACTTGCCTTCCAGGGTTTCGTTGGAGTCGAACACGTCGTAGATGACCTTGATACCGGTGCTGCCCTGAAAGTCCGCCAGGGTGGTTTCACCGATGTAGTCGGTCCAGTTGTACACGCTGACACTGGGCTGGGCCTGGGCCGCGGCGCTGACCAGCAGCGCCAGGGTTGCAGTAACGACTGTTTTCATGGGACGCATATCGACACCTTTTCGAATTGTTGTTTTCGATACTTGTTACAAGGTCGAGCTCAAACGCTGAGCAGCAGGAACTCGCGCTCCCAGGAGCTGATCACCCGTTTGAAGTTCTCGTGCTCGGCACGCTTGACCGCCACATAGCCACGCACGAACTTGCTGCCCAGGTACTGCTCGATGGTCGGGCAGTCCTCCATGTGCGCCAGGGCGTCTTCGATGGTGATGGGCAGGCGCAGGTTGCGCCGCTCATAAGCGCGGCCCTGCACCGGCGCGCTGGGCTTGATCTTTTCGACCATGCCCAGGTAACCGCACAAAAGGCTGGCGGCAATCGCCAGGTAGGGGTTGGCGTCGGCGCCTGGCAGGCGGTTTTCCACGCGCATGGCCTCGGGGCTCGAGGTCGGTACGCGCAGGCCCACGGTGCGGTTCTCTTCGCCCCATTCGACGTTGACCGGCGCCGAGGTGTCGGGCAGGAAACGGCGGAACGAGTTGACGTTGGGGGCGAACATCGGCAGCACTTTGGGGATGTACTTCTGCAGGCCACCGATGTGGTGCAGAAACAGCTCGCTCATCTCCCCGTTGGTGTCGACGAAGATCGGCTTGCCGGTGGCGATATCGACCACGCTCTGGTGCAGGTGCATGGCGCTGCCCGGTTCGTCGCCCACAGGCTTGGCCATGAAGGTGGCGGTGACGTTGTGCTTGAGCGCCGCCTCGCGCATGGTGCGCTTGAACACGGTGATCTGGTCGGCGAGGTCCAGGGCGTCGCCGTGACGGAAGTTGATTTCCATCTGCGCCGGGCCGTCTTCGTGGATCAGCGTGTCGAGGTCCAGGCCCTGGGCTTCGCACCAGTCGTAGACGTCTTCAAACAGCGGGTCGAATTCGTTGGCGGCATCGATCGAGAACGACTGCCGACCGCTTTCGGCCCGGCCCGAGCGGCCCAGCGGTGCTTGCAGCGGCAAGTCCGGGTCTTCGCAGCGCTGGGTCAGGTAGAACTCCATCTCCGGGGCGACGATCGGCTGCCAGCCCTTGTCGGTGTAGAGCTTGAGGACTTTCTTGAGCACGTTGCGCGGCGACAGTTCGATCGGCTTGCCCTGTTTGTCGAAGGTGTCGTGAATGACCACGGCGGTTGGCTCGATGGCCCACGGCACCACATACACCGCGGCCGAATCCGGGCGGCAGACCATGTCGATGTCGGCGGGATCGAGCAGGTCGTAGTAGATGTCGTCGTCGACAAAGTCCCCGGTTACCGTTTGCAGAAGCACACTTTCCGGCAGGCGCATGCCTCGTTCATGCAGGAACTTGTTGGTCGGTGCGATCTTGCCGCGGGCGATACCGGTCAGGTCACTGACCACGCACTCGACTTCGGTAATCTTGTGTTCTTTCAGCCACGCAGACAGCTGATCGAAAGGGGCATTCATAAAGACCTCGTTGTTGGTTTTATCCACGCCAGGACCGGCAGTTGCGGCCGGCTTGCCACCCAAGCGGCTTCCCCTGTAGCGCGTTGAGGTCTATCTTGGGTGACGCGTGCGCATTCGATCTATCCACTTTCAGCAAGACTAAAATGCACCAAAAGAGTGCATAAAGAGCAGCTCATGACAGCGTCAACGCCTTTGCGGGTCCAGGCTTTCAACACCGCCGATGTCACCGAACAGGTCCGCGCCACCCCAGGCTGGACCCAGCATTACCAACAGATGTCTCCCGGGCATTTCGCCGGCCAGTTGCGCTGCCTTGACCTGCAGGGCGTGGAGATCTACGAAGAGTGCATGAACACCCGGATCGAGCAGAATTTCAGTGCGCCGGCCGGCTCCCTGGCGTTTTGCTTCGACCGCAGCGACCACAGCCTCTACGTGCTCAATGGCGAAAGCCGCAACATCTGGATCACCCCGGAGAACTACCAGGAAGTAGCGGTGGTGTTCGGCCCGGAATTCGTCCAGCGCCACGGCCTGGACATCGCCCGCCTCGACGGGCTGTTCATGGCGCCGCTGAACTCGATGCAGAACGAGCTGTTCAGCCGCTGGCTGAGCGGGACGCTCACGCGCATCTCGCAGACCATCGACCCGCCAAGCCAGGATGCGCTGGCCGGGCAACTGCTCGAAGACTGTCTGTTCATTCTCGATAACGCGTGCATCTGCCTCGATCGCGGGGCGTTGTGGCGGCGTACCGAAGAGCGCGCGATCATGCGAAAGGTCGGCGAATGGGCGGCCGATTGCCCGGAAGAAACGCTTAATCTGCTGGAGCTGTCGCAGGTCGCCGGGGTGTCCTTGCGCCAGTTGCAGCACGCCTTCAAGGCCTTCACCGGCATGGCCCCGGCACAGTGGCTACGCCTGCGCCGGCTCAACAGTGCCCGGCGTGAACTGCTCAGTAGCGGGCCTAGCGACACCACCGTGGCCGAGGTGGCCATGCACTGGTCGTTCTGGCACCTGGGACGGTTTTCCGACAGCTACCGCAAGCTGTTCAGGGAGCTGCCCAGCGAGACCCTCAAACGCGCGGCGCTGTCAGTCAGATAGCCAGCAGTGGTAATGTTCGACCTACTAAATGAAGTCGATAGCCTGGAAAGACCATGCCAAGAGCCTCCCACCAAGACCTGCGTCGCGCGTTCCGCCAACTGCTTGCCTCACCTGCCTGCTACCACACCGCCTCCGTATTCGACCCGATGTCGGCGCGCATTGCCGCCGATTTAGGCTTTGAGGTGGGCATCCTGGGGGGCTCGGTGGCATCCTTGCAGGTGCTGGCCGCACCTGACTTTGCCCTGATCACCCTCAGCGAATTCGCCGAGCAGGCAACGCGGATCGGCCGGGTGGCCCAGTTGCCGGTGATTGCCGACGCCGACCATGGTTATGGCAATGCGCTCAACGTGATGCGCACGGTGACCGAGCTTGAGCGTGCCGGGATTGCCGCGCTGACCATCGAGGACACCTTGCTGCCGGCCCAGTTCGGGCGCAAGTCCACCGACCTGGTCAGCATCGCCGAAGGTGTCGGCAAGATCCGCGCGGCACTGGAGGCGCGGGTCGACCCGGAGCTGTCGATCATTGCCCGCACCAACGCGGCGCTGATTCCGACCGAAGAAGTCATCGCCCGTACCGTGGCCTACCAGAACGCCGGCGCCGACGCGCTGTGCATGGTCGGTATCCGCGACTTCGACCACCTTGAACAGATCGCCGCGCACCTGAGCGTGCCGCTGATGCTGGTGACCTACGGCAACCCGCAGCTGCACGACGATGCGCGCCTGGCCGAGCTTGGCGTGCGTATCGCCGTCGATGGTCATGGCGCCTACTTTGCCGCGATCAAGGCCACCTACGACTGCCTGCGCGAACAGCGCCGGATCACCAGCAGCGCTTCGGACCTGAGCGCCACCGAACTCACCCATACTTACACCGTACCGGGCGACTACATCGTCTGGGCCCGTGAGTACATGGATGTCAACGAATAAGCCACAAGGCTTAGTCAAAGCAACAACTCTCTACAAATGGAAGCGAAACAATTCATGAAGAAATCTACAGGCGTACTCGGGCTGGTGGTGGCAGTGGCAGCGGTGTGCACCGCAGGTGCCTGGTACACCGGCAAGCAACTGCCAGGCGTGCTGGAAACCACCATCGCCGAGTCCAATGCACAGACCAAGCAGGCGCTGCTGGGCATGGACAGCAGCATGGTGCTGGAGCTGGTGTCGCTGGACACCCACCTGTTCACCAGTACCGCCAAATACCGCCTCAAGGTGCAGAACCTGCAGGTCGGCGAAGAGCGTAAAAACGTCGAGCTGATGTTTGTCGACCAGATCGAGCACGGGCCGCTGCCGCTGTCGCGGGTCAAGGCACTGAAACTGATGCCGGTCATGGCTGCCAGCCATTACTCCCTGGAAAAAGATGCCACCACCGCCAACTGGTTCGCCCTGGCCAAGGACGTTTCGCCGCTGCAGGGCCAGGTCGCCTATGGCTATGACCGCTCGATGGACAGTGCTTTCCAGGTGGCGCCGCTGGAGTGGAGCAAGGACGGCTCGTCGCTGAAGTTCTCCGGACTTGAGATCACCGGTCACGGCAACGAAGGCGCCGAGCGGGTGCAGCTCACCGGCCAATCGGCCAATCTGAGCCTCAACCTGGTCGCCCCGGACCGTGCGCCGCTGAAAGTCGAGATCAAGGGCCTGAGCCTGACCGGCGACATGACCAAGACGCCGTTCGGCTTCTATGTCGGCCAGATGGACATGGCCGTGGCGGACAGCGTCGCGACTTTCGGCGATCAGCAGAAGGTCCTGGTACTCAAGGGCCTGGCGCAGAACAACGAATACAAGAACGACGGTGACAAGCTCTCGGCACGCATGGAATACAAGGTTGCCGACATCAACTACGACGGCAAGGCAATCGGTGCCGGCGAGATGATCTGGAGCCTCAAGCGTTTCGACATCCCGGCCATGCAGGCGTTGATTACCTGGTACCAGAGCCGCCTGCCGGAGTTCCAGCAAGCCGCTGCCGTGGGTGAGGGCATGCCGGAGTTGACGATGACCGATGCGGAAAAAGCCCAGGTGCGCAGCGATGTCCAGCGTCTGCTGGCAGCCAAGCCGCAGATCGCCCTGGAAAACCTGTCGTTCAAGACCGCCAATGGCGAAAGCCGTTTCAGCTTCAGTGTTGACCTGGCCAACCCGACGTCCCTGGAACTGCCACCGCAGGAGCTGTACAAGCAGTTGATCACCCAGGTGCAGAGCAAGCTGTCGCTGTCCAAGCCGATGATCGGTGACCTGGCCACCCTGCAAGCGCAGTTCGAAGGCCAGACCGATGCCAACATCGTTTCCCAGCAAGCGGCCCAGGCCGGGGAAATGGTCAGCATGATGGCGGTGCAAAGCCAGATGGCCAAGGTCGAGGGCAACGACATTGTCAGCACGCTGCACTATGCCGATGGCATGGTCGACTTCAACGGCCAGAAGATGACCGTTGAGCAGTTCGCCAGCGTGATCATGGCCAACGCCAGCGCAATGCAGGCGACAGGCGGTTGATGTTCAGGCCCGGGGCGCCCGCCCCGGGCTTGTTTCACTAAAAAAACCTTTTGAATTCATCCGATTATCTGTAGCCTTCGGCATCCTATAAAAACCCGAGGCCGCAGCTGGTCCGTGGTTCTGTGCGCAAGGCGGTTTTGCCCTGCCTGCGGAGCCTGTAGCCGATTTGCCAGGGCTCGGTGATACACTCGACTTACGCGCTCAAGCGCCTGCAGGTCCAGCGATCATGACCCAGATTTCCGAACGCCTTCTCGTCCAGGCTCACCTCGATGCCAAGCAGCCCAAGCCGCTGACACCCGAGCAAGAGGCCGACTACCGCGCCGCCATCGCTGCCGAACTCAAGGCACAAAACGCGGTGCTGGTTGCCCATTACTATTGCGACCCGGTGATCCAGGCCCTGGCCGAGGAAACCGGCGGCTGCGTGTCCGACTCGCTGGAAATGGCCCGCTTTGGCAAGAACCACGCGGCCACGACCGTGGTGGTGGCCGGTGTGCGCTTCATGGGCGAGACGGCCAAGATCCTCACTCCGGAAAAGCGCGTGCTGATGCCGACCCTCGAGGCGACTTGCTCGCTCGATCTGGGCTGCCCGGTTGAAGAGTTCTCGGCCTTCTGCGACAAGCACCCCGAGCGCACCGTGGTGGTGTATGCCAACACCTCGGCGGCGGTCAAGGCCCGGGCTGACTGGGTGGTGACCTCCAGTTGCGCGCTGGAAATCGTCGAAAGCCTGATGGACAACGGCGAGACCATCATCTGGGGGCCGGACCAGCACCTGGGCCGCTACATCCAGAAGCAGACCGGTGCCGACATGCTGCTGTGGGATGGTGCCTGCATCGTTCACGAAGAGTTCAAGTCGCGTCAGCTCGCCGACATGAAGGCGCTGTACCCGGATGCGGCGATTCTGGTGCACCCGGAATCGCCTGAGGCGGTGATTGACCTGGCCGATGCGGTGGGTTCCACCAGCCAGCTGATTGCTGCGGCGCAAACCCTGCCGAACAAGACCTTTATCGTCGCCACCGACCGCGGCATCTTCTACAAGATGCAGCAGTTGTGCCCGGACAAGATCTTCATCGAAGCGCCCACCGCCGGTAACGGCGCGGCCTGCCGCAGTTGCGCGCATTGCCCATGGATGGCGATGAATACCCTGGAGCGCACCTTGCAGTGCCTGCGTGAGGGCAGCAACGAGATCTTCGTCGAGCCAGCGCTGATCCCCCAGGCGATCAAACCGCTCAAGCGCATGCTCGACTTTACCCAGGCGGCGCGGCTGAAGCTGTCCGGTAACGCCTGACGGCCCCATCGCTGGCAAGCCAGCTCCCACAGGTTCGGTGCATGCAAATCTACTGTGGGAGCCGGCGTTGCCGGCGATAGGCTGCGAAGCAGCCTCTTGCGGTGTTAGCGCATCATGTCCTTGACCATCCGCTGCTGCTCCATCAGCTCGCGCTGACGCGCATCGATCTTCGACGCCAGGACAAAGTTGTTGCCGGCCCGCTGTTTAGCGTAATCGAGCTGTTGCAAGGCCTGGTCGAAGTCGCCCACCAGGGCAAAGTATTCGGCGCGGGCCTGGTGCAGGCCAATGGTGTTGCCCGACAACCCGCGCACTTCCGCCACGTCATACCAGACATCCGGGTCTTGCGGGCGATTCTTGAGCAGCGCATCCAGCGCCTTTTCCGCCTCGGCGGGGCGGTTCTGCTTGAGCAGCAGGTCGATGCGCGCCTGTTGCAACGGGTAGTTGCCCGGGTACAGGCCACGCATCCGTTCGACGCGCTGCTGGGCATCGGGCAAGCGGTTGTTGGTGATGTCCAGGTCGATCTGCGCCAGGTTGTAGGTGATGTCGTTGGGCGCCTTGGCCAGCAGCGGCTTGAGGTTCTCGCGCGCCTCGTTCAGGCGCCCGCCCTTGATCTGGGCCAGGGCCAGGCCGTAACGGGCGGCGTCCTGTTGCGGGTTTTCGTCGAGCTGCGCCTGGAAGCGCTTGGCCGCAAGCCCTGGGGTGCCTTCGTAGATCAATGCCACCCGCGCGCGAATCAGTTGATAACGCTTGCTGTCTTCGGTGCCGCCCTTGGGCGCCTGTTCGGCGCGGTTGCGGGTGTCGGCGATCCGCGATTCGGTGACCGGGTGGGTCAGGAGGAATTCCGGCGGCTTGGCGTCATAACGGTATTGGCGCATCAGGCGCTCGAACATGGTCGGCATGTTGCGCGGATCGTAGCCGGCCTTCTCGAGGTTGAGGATACCGATGCGGTCGGCTTCCTGTTCGTTCTGCCGGGAGAAGCGCCGCTGTTCCTGGATGGCTGCGGCCTGGGTGCCGGCGATCGCGGCAATACCGGCATCACCGGCCCCTGCTGCGGCGGCGACGATACCGATCAGCAGCGCGCCCATCATCGGCAGTTGCATGCGTTGCTGGGCCTCGACGCCCCGGGCGAAGTGGCGCTGGGACAAGTGCGCCAGTTCGTGGGCCAATACCGAGACGTACTCGCCCTCGGTCTGGGCATTGAGGAACAGCCCGCCGTTGACCCCGACGATCCCGCCGGGAGCGGCGAAGGCGTTGAGTTCGCGGCTGTCGATGAGGATGACCTCCAGGCGCCGGTCCTGTAGCTGGCTGGTCTCGGCCAGACGGTAGACGCTGGTTTCGACGTAATCCTTGAGCTGGGGATCGTTCAGTTGGTTGACATTGCCCCGCAGCAGGCTGAGCCAGGCGCGGCCCAGCTGGTGTTCCTGTTGCGGGGAGACAATGGCAGAACTGGCGTCGCCGAGTGACGGCAGGTCGTCGGCATGGCTGGGGAGCGCCATCAAACAGGCCAGCGTCAGCAGGGTAGGGCGCAGAAAATTCATGCACGAAGCTCTGGTCGACAAAGAACCTTACTGTAGCCCGCTCACACGTTGGCGACCAGTGGCGGTATCCTACCGGGCTTGTTCAAAATGCTACCTGTGCCCGCATTCCTGCCTGGAGAACCCCATGAGCGCTACCCCGACCCATGACGCCGAACTCGACGCCAGCGGGCTGAACTGCCCGCTGCCGCTGCTCAAGGCGAAGATGGAGCTCAACCGCCTGGACAGTGGCGCAGTGCTCAAGGTGATTGCCACCGACGCCGGTTCCCAGCGCGATTTTCGCACTTTTGCCAAGTTGGCCGGTCATACGCTGCTGCTCGAAGAGGCCGAGGCCGGTGTGTACACCTACTGGTTGAAGAAAGCCTGAGTTTTCTCTGTTAAAGGATCGTCAATGTTCAAGGTGCTTCGCGACTGGATGCAGCGCTACTTCTCCGATGAAGAAGCGGTGGTATTGGCGGTCTTGCTGTTTCTGGCGTTCACCGCCGTCCTGACCCTGGGCGGCATGCTTGCCCCGGTGCTGGCGGGGATGGTCCTGGCGTTCTTGATGCAGGGCCTGGTCAATGCCCTGGAGCGCCTGCGGGTGCCGACCCGCTACGCGGTGGCGCTGGTGTTCACGTTGTTCATGGGCGCCCTGGCGGTGTTCCTGCTGGTGCTGGTGCCGCTGCTCTGGCACCAGTTGATCACCCTGTTCAACGAGCTGCCGGGCATGCTTGGCAAGTGGCAGTCGCTGTTGTTGCTGTTGCCCGAGCGCTACCCGCACCTGGTCTCTGACGAGCAGGTGCTGCAGGCCATCGAGGTGATGCGCGGAGAGATCGGCAAGTTCGGCCAGTGGGCGCTGACCTTCTCGTTGTCGAGCCTGCCGCTGCTGGTCAACATCATGATCTACCTGGTGCTGGTGCCGATCCTGGTGTTCTTCTTTCTCAAGGACCGCGAGCAGATCGCCCACTGGGTCAGCGGTTACCTGCCCAAGGAGCGGGCGCTGATGACCCGGGTGGCCGAAGAGATGAACCGGCAGATTGCCAATTACATCCGCGGCAAGGGCATCGAGATCCTGATCTGTGGTGTGGCCACCTACATCGCCTTCATCAGCCTGGGGCTCAACTATGCGGCGTTGCTGGCCCTGCTGGTCGGCCTGTCGGTGGTGGTGCCCTATGTCGGTGCGGTGGTGGTGACCGTGCCGGTGACCTTGATTGCGCTGTTCCAGTGGGGCTGGGGCGATCAGTTCATCTACCTGATGGCGGTGTACGCGATCATTCAGGCCCTGGATGGCAACGTGCTGGTGCCGTTGCTGTTCTCCGAGGCGGTGAGCCTGCACCCGGTGGCGATCATCTGCGCGGTGCTGCTGTTTGGCGGGTTGTGGGGGTTCTGGGGGATTTTCTTTGCGATCCCGCTGGCGACCTTGTTCAAGGCCGTGCTGGATGCCTGGCCGCGGCGCGAGCCGATGGTGGCGCCGCTGCTGTGAGCTTTTGTGGGAGCTGGCTTGCCAGCGATACAGGCGCATTGGCCCTTGCGGCTAGCGCGGTGATGCAATCGCTGGCAAGCCAGCTCCCACAGGTAAAGCGCTATCAGGCCTTGTTAAGCGCCTGCGCTTGCGCCAGTACGGCATCGACATGCCCGGGCACCTTCACCCCGCGCCAGGCCTTGCGCAGCACGCCGTCCTTGTCGATCAGGAAGGTGCTGCGGTCCACGCCCAGGTATTCCTTGCCATAGAGCTTCTTCAGCTTGATCACGTCGAACAGCTGGCACAGGGCCTCGTCCTTGTCGCTGATCAGCTCGAAAGGGAAGGCCTGCTTGGCCTTGAAGTTCTCGTGGGACTTGATGCCATCGCGCGAAACGCCGAACACCAGGGTGTTGGCCGCGTCGAAGGCCGCATGCTGGTCACGGAAACCCTGGCCTTCGGTGGTGCAGCCCGGGGTGCTGTCCTTGGGGTAGAAGTACAGCACCACCTGCTTGCCCTTGAGCTCAGCCAGGCTGATGCTCTGGCCACTGGTGGCCAGGGCCTGGAAATCGGCGACGGGTTGGTCGAGTTCAACGGCCATGAAAGCTTCCTTACATCGGGTTCTGTGGGCGCCACGGTTCGATCAGCGCATCCAGGTTCAGCGCATCGGAGAAATCCAGGAACTGGTCACGCAGCCAACTGATCTGGGTACCGGCCGGCAAGGTCACGGTAAAGGTGGCGTTGAGCATGGTGCCGCCGGTCTGTGGCGCCTGGTAGGTGTCGCAGGTCAGGTTCTCCAGCTCCACGTGGTGGTCGATGAAGAACTGGCACAGCTCGTTGATGATGTCCGGGCGATAGGCGGCGCTGACATAGGCCACGTACGGCAGCGACAACGGGCGAACCTCCAGCTCGGCGCTGCGCACCACGTTGACGGTGAAGGTGTGCTTCTTGGCCAGGCCCGGCAGGGCGGCTTCGAAGCGCGCCAGGGCGTCCCAGCTGCCGGTGACCTGCAGCACCAGGGCGCTGCACTCGCCGTGGCGGGTCAGGCGCGAGGTGACGACCGAGCAGCGATTGTCGTTGCTGGCCCGGCACAGGATGTTGGTCAGCTCCATGGGATTGGCACCCAGGGCGCTGATGACAAGGAATTGTTCGCGAACGGTGGGGGTGGACATGCAGCATTCCTAAAGCGATGAGCGGTCGGTACCTGACGTGGCAAAAAGGCCGGCAGGCAAGAGCCCGGGGCTCAGGATCGAGGCTTCGGGCGCTGGCTACGCGCGTTGTCGGCAGCCCGGCGGGCCACTATGTACCGATCAAAGACAGAAGGGTAGCGAAAATGGCCGCCGAGGGGAATGCTCCGCCCGCCTGCTTCGCTTGTGCAAGGCCGATGGCGCCAGTACCATTACCGCTCTCTTTTTCCGGCAGGAGCAGATTCATGATTGCGGGCAGTATGGTGGCATTGGTCACACCCATGGATGCACAAGGGCGTCTTGATTGGGACAGCCTCGGCAAACTCGTGGACTTCCACCTGGAGAAGGGCACCCATGCCATCGTCGCCGTCGGTACCACCGGCGAGTCCGCCACCCTGGACGTCGATGAACACATCAAGGTCATCGAGTTCGTGGTCAAGCGCGTTGCCGGCCGCATCCCGGTGATCGCCGGTACCGGCGCCAACTCCACCAGCGAAGCGGTGCACCTGACCCGCAACGCCAAAAAAGCCGGCGCCGATGCCTGCCTGCTGGTGGTGCCGTACTACAACAAGCCGACCCAGGAAGGCCTGTACCAGCACTTCAAGCACATTGCCGAAGCCGTCGACATCCCGCAGATCCTCTACAACGTACCCGGCCGCACCGCCTGCGACATGCAGGCCGAGACCGTGATCCGCCTGTCGACCGTACCGAACATCATCGGCATCAAGGAAGCCACTGGCGACCTTACGCGCGCCAAGGCCATCCTTGACGGAGTGAGCAAGGACTTCATCGTCCTGTCCGGCGACGATCCGACCGCCGTCGAGCTGATCCTGATGGGCGGTAAAGGCAACATCTCCGTGACCGCCAACGTCGCGCCGCGGGAAATGGCCGATCTGTGCGAAGCCGCCCTTGAGGGCAATGCCGAGAAGGCTCGCGCGATCAACGAAAAACTCATGCCGCTGCACAAGAACCTGTTCATCGAAGCCAACCCGATTCCGGTGAAGTGGGCTTTGGTCGAAATGGGCCTGATGCAGCAAGGCATCCGCCTGCCACTGACCTGGCTGAGCGAATCCTGTCACGATACGGTACGCCAGGCGATGCGCCAGTGCGGCCTGCAGTTTTAATTGAGGACGTACACCGCATGAAGCGATTGGCTGGTCTTTCCGCCCTTGCCTTGATCATCTCCAGTACCAGCGGTTGTGGCTGGCTCTGGGGCGAAGAGGGTTACTTCCGTGACCGCGGCAGCGATTATCTGGAGGCCACCCAGAAGCCGCCGATGCAGCTGCCACCGGACGTCAGCAGCGCCAAGCGGCTCGATCCGCTGCTGCCGATCCCGCGCAACGTCGCCGACGACAACGTCAAGGGCGAGTTCGAAGTGCCACGTCCGCAGCCGCTGAGCGCGGGCGCCGACATCAGCGATTTCAGCCTGCAGAAGAGCGGCAGCGCGCGTTGGGTCCTGGCCCAGCGTTCGCCGGCTGAAGTCTGGCCGGTTGCCCGTCAGTTCTTCGAAGACAATGGCTTCCGGATTGCCGAAGAGCGTCCACAAACCGGCGAATTCAACACCACCTGGCAGCGTTTCGACGAGCTCTCGGCGTCCATGGCCAAGCGCCTGGGCAGTGCTTCGAGCAGCAGCGACAACGAAGTCCGTGCACGCATCCGCATCGAGCCGGGCGTGCAGCGCAACACCAGTGAGGTCTACATCGTTACCGTCGAGCGTCCGGCCGGCAGCACGGCCGAGCAGGACTTCCCGGCGCGTTCGGCCAACACCGGTGTCGACGCCATCCTGGTCGACGAAATGCTCGCCAGCATGACCCGCAGCGCCGAGAAGGGTGGTTCGGTATCGTTGCTCGCCGCTCGCGACTTCGACGCCCCGAGCCGCGTTAGCCTCAGCGAAGACGGCAGCGGCAACCCGGTGCTGAACCTGGGCGCCGACCTCGATCGCGCCTGGTCCAGCGTTGGCCGTGCCCTGGAACAGGGTGATTGGCGCGTCGAGGACATCAACCGCAGCCTGGGCCTGTACTACATCAACCTCGCCGAGAAGGCCGAGACCAAGGAGCAGCCAGGCTTCTTCAGCCGCCTGTTCGGCAGCGCACCGAGCAAGGAAGAGCGTGAAGCCCGTGCCGAGCGCTATCAGGTTCGCCTGAGCAAGGTGGGCGAAAGCGTCCAGGTGACCGTCGAGAAGAACATCAACACCGTGGCCCCGGCAGACGTCGCCCGCCGCGTGCTGAGCGTGATTCAGGACAACCTGGGTTAAGTGCGCTTCGCCGTACTTGGAAGTGGAAGCCAGGGAAATGGCACGCTGATCGCCAGTGGCAATACCTTGCTCCTGGTCGATTGCGGCTTTTCCCTGCGTGAAACCGAGCGGCGCCTGGCGCTGCTTGGCGTTTCTGCGGCGCAATTGAGCGCGGTGCTGGTCACCCACGAACATGCCGACCACGTGCATGGGGTCGGGTTGCTGTCGCGGCGCTACAATGTACCGGTCTACCTCAGCCGTGGCACCTTGCGCGGCATGCGCAAGCCGGTCGAGGCCGCAGGCTTTCTGGCCGCCAATGACACGTTGCAGCTGGGCGACTTGAGCGTTACTGCCGTCGGCGTCACCCACGACGCGCTGGAGCCGCTGCAGTACGTATTTGGTGATGGTCGCCGGCGCTTTGGTGTGCTGACCGACCTGGGCTCGTATGACGCGGCCCTGCTCAGCAGCTACCAGGGCCTGGATGCCCTGCTGATCGAGGCCAACCACTGTCGCGACCTGCTCGGACGCGGGCCTTACCCGATGTTTTTAAAGCAGCGGGTGGGCGGCGACTACGGACATTTGAACAACCATCAGGCCGCGCGCCTGGTGTCGGAGTTGGACTGGCAGAACCTGCAACACCTGGTGCTGGCCCATCTCAGCAGCAAGAACAACCAGCCACAGCTGGCCCGGCAATGCTTCGTCGATACCCTCGGCTGCGACCCGGACTGGCTACAAGTGGCCAATCAGGATTCCGGGCTCGACTGGCGTGAAATCGCCTAGCCCATCTCATTTAGCAAGCGGAGCCCATCATGGAAAAACGTGAAGAACTCTACCGCGGCAAAGCCAAGTCGGTTTACAAGACCGACGACGCTGACCGCTTGATCCTGCTGTTTCGCAACGACACCTCGGCGTTCGACGGCAAGCGCATCGAACAGCTCGACCGCAAGGGCATGGTGAACAACAAGTTCAACGCCTTCATCATGCAAAAGCTTGAAGAAGCCGGCATCCCGACCCAGTTCGACAAGCTGCTGGGTGACAACGAGTGCCTGGTCAAGAAGCTCGACATGATCCCGGTCGAATGCGTCGTGCGTAACTATGCTGCCGGCAGCCTGGTCAAGCGCCTGGGCGTCGAAGAAGGCATCAAGCTCGAGCCTTCGACCTTCGAACTGTTCCTCAAGAACGACGAGAAGGGCGACCCGTTCATCAACGAATCCCACGTGGTTGCCTTCGGCTGGGGTACCGCCGAGCAGTTGGTGAAGATGAAAGCCCTGTCGCTCAAGGTCAACGAAGTGCTGAGCAAGCTGTTTGACGACGCCGGCCTGCTGCTGGTCGACTTCAAGCTTGAGTTCGGCGTATTCCACGGCGAGATCGTCCTGGGCGACGAGTTCAGCCCGGACGGCTGCCGCCTGTGGGACAAAGAGACCCGCAAGAAGATGGACAAGGACCGCTTCCGCCAGGGTCTGGGCGACGTTATCGAAGCCTACGAAGAAGTTGCCAAACGCCTGGGCGTGCCGCTGTAAGCGACAAGTTCACGCAAGCGCCTGATACCACGCGAATTTTTTTCGCAAACAGGCTTTGCCTTTCGGCAAACTGCTGGTATCATGCGCGCCACTGGAGAGATGCCGGAGTGGCCGAACGGGACGGATTCGAAATCCGTTGTACTGGCAACAGTACCTAGGGTTCAAATCCCTATCTCTCCGCCATACATACGAAAGCCCCTGAAACCAATGGTTTCAGGGGCTTTTTGTTTATGGATTGTACGTAGCCGTTGTACGTAGATTTCTACAACTTCAGTGGCTGCGAAGGTCGAAATCGTCGGACATTTCTTGATCAGTAGCTATCTACCAGTTGATTTGCACCCACTTTTGGACTGCGAGACCAGTGCTAATGCCTCCTAGGCACTGTATGAAAAAAGGTGTCGCAGACAACGCATCGGACAAGCCAACGAGATCATCGCTGCAAAACTTTTCGCGAGCTTATCGAAACGAGTAGCGATACGTCGGTGCTCTTTCAGCCATCCGAACATCCGTTCGATGATGTTGCGTTGACGATACTTTGGACAGTCGAACAGCCTGGGTAGCCCTGGCTTAGGCTTCCGTTTCATGGTTCGCAGAGGGATTACAGGTTGCATTCTGTAGCGGTCACAGTACCGCCGCAGAGCTTCGGCGTCGTAGCCCTTGTCAGCCAGTAGCCATCGGCAGCACTTGCGTGGCCGACCGCGAGTATTGGGAATGCTCTCGTCATCGAGCAGCGGCTGAGCATAGTTGATATCGCTGGTTTGTCCGCCAGAGAGCAGGAAGCGCAACGGCACCCCGTAGGCATCGCAAAGCATGTGGATCTTGGTGGTCAAACCACCACGGCTGCGGCCTAATGCGTGGTCGGCGGATTCGTCAGGCCCCCTTTTTTACCCGCGCCTGATGACGCTCGGGTAGCGCGAATTGCGGCTGAATCGATCATCCAGGTTTGCAGATTGATCAAGCCTTGCTCATTCAATCTCAGGTGCAAACGTTTGAGCATCTGATCGAACGTCCCCAGGTTTCGCCAGCCCCGAAACCGTTGATACACCGTTGACCATGGGCCGAAGCGCTCCGGCATATCTCGCCACGCAGCACCCGAGCAGAGTACCCAGAGCACGCCATCGAGCATCAGGCGATCGCTCAGGCGCGGCCGCCCTCGGCCATGAGTTTCGATAAAGAGATCAGAGACCACACCCCAGGCCTCGTCCGAGAGTTCGTAACGCTTTGCCATCACAGAATTCCTTTCCGTCGATGGCGCGGGACTCTACAAAATCTCAGCGTTCGAGGGGCGGCGATTGGATTTCTCGGGATTTCGTACAGAGCCTAGGCCAATGTTTTCGCAGAGCTTACCCCTATATGAGCTCACGGGTTTAGCAACTAACAAGAGACGTTCAAACCGCAAGCAGAGATAAAATCACGTATCGGTATATCAAGAAAGCTACTCTCTCCAGCGGAAAGAACATCTTGCAATGTGACGATGCTTTTTTCAAAATCCCAAGAAACGTCAAAGCAATTAAACTCGAACTCCCTGAGCAGAGCGCTCTCTGAGCGCATCCGTTCATCAAAGGCATTTTTCAAAATAGAGCGAACGCTGTCGTCCAACTCTTGGGCGACAAATCGTTCTATTAGTGTGCCGCCACTGCTCATAACAATTCCTGACTAGTACGGGAATGTAGTCTGAATTACACCATCCCGAACATTTATTTTGATTGTCGATGTTGGAGCGCCTGAGACGCTTGTTTTAATGACCTTGCCTGCGTTGTACTCAATAACGTGCCCGCCTGGGTCATTAGGAGTCACCTTTCCATATCTCAATGCATTATCAACATAATTAGAGGCGTCTTTAACAGATGTTCCTTGCGAAAACTTACTAACATTCGCAAATCCTAAGTCAGGTCCATAGCGATAGAATACATGCTCAATACCTGTCATCAGGCCGCCCTTGTTATAAGTGCTCGCGCCCCACGATGCATCTATTTGTCTTGGAACTGGTAACGCCTTGATCGCGTCATCTACAACAGCCCCAGTTCCTTTTGTACCTTAACTTATGCAGCAAATTTTATCTTCATCTAAATAATATAGCCCCTCAAGCCTCCCTGAAATTTCGGGCAATTCAAGAAGAGGCTCTGAAATATATGAAAAAGGAAACGCCCTCCTTAGTGCTTGAGCTTGTGCAGAATATTCTGCCCAAGAAGGCTTAACCATCCCATTCCAAAATGTAACAAAGGAGCCATCTTCAAGAAGAATAACAGGTTTTAAGTACTCAACCTTCCCACTACCATCCCAGTATAGATAACCTAAGTAACTAGAGCCATCTACTCCAACAAAACTACTCCGAACGATTATTTGAGCGTCGGCACAAGTTTCCTTCTCAAGGAGAGGGCGGACTGTTAGCTCATCTTCTACAGACTCATCCATGGGAAAGTACCAGACACCAAAAAAAGCAAGGTCGTCAATGGCTAATTCATATATCTGCTTATCAGTCATGCTTGCATGCCTATTTAATCAGGTGCTTGATTGAGTCAAACAATTCGGGTCGCCCTATATCACCATACGCTTTCTGTAATCCCGAGCTTATTTGTCCATAAGTATACGTAGCCGGCTTACCACCTACCATAGGAGGTAAATACTTACTTATAGCTTTATGCATAGCATCAGGATTCACCTTTCCCGTATGGGAGTATTGGGTAATTAGCGTCGCAGGGTGATCTAGCATGTCATTTTTCGTATATCCCAGCATTTTTCCCAAATATTGAGGCAAGATGTGATGGGCTTGGAGTCCTTTGTTTAACCCCTGAAGCTCTCGATAAGTAGGGCTAATTACGTCAGGCACAACCTGACCTGCTGCTTTTGCACCCTGCCCAGCTAATGCCTCTCCAAACTTCTTCTCAACCGCTACCAACGCATCCTTGCCGAAGGTATTCGCAATCTTGACAACCACCTTCCCCTTGCCGACCGGCGATGCCGATGGGAAAAACAGGTCAATGGCTATCCCTATACGATCTTCGGTAACCGTCGGCTCAAACAACGCCTCACGTAGAACCCCTGGGGGGAACTGATTGAGAAATGCCACGGTTGCAGGGTTCAGCTTACGCGGATCGCGCTCCCCATCAACAATTCTCTGCAGATCCGTCATGACCTCTTCCGGCTGGAGGTCAAGGAACTGGCCCTGCGCATGCAGTGTGGCAATGCCCTTTTTCAGGCGCGACTCAGCATCCCGGTGTAACTGCTGGTTGTACAGTGTCCCGCTCTGCGCAACCTCCGCTCCTTTCGCCAGGTCACCACCCACCGCAGCTGCCGCCACCAATCCGGTCAACTGCGAAAGCACCACGTGAACGTTGTCATTACCCCGAGCAATCGCCGCCAGCTCATTGCTCATCGCCTCGTTCAAACCAGCAGCCATGGCTCCGGTCTTGAAGTCGCTGCCGGTTGCCTCCGCGAGCAATCCGCCCATGAGCGCGTGAGCAAAGATCTTCGGCACGCTGCCATTATCGAACTTGATGGTGCGGTCGCCGACAAAGTTGAAGCCGGTGGCCATCGCAATGGTGCTCGCCTCGCCAACCAACGCCGAGCCGAGGTTGTCACCAAAACTACCGCCATTGACCGCCGTCGAAATGCCGCTGGAAATAACCGCATGGGTTCCTGCGCGAGTGAGCGTATCCGAGGCATTTGCCCAGGTCATGACGTTCTTCGGCGTACTGGTGGCAGGTACAGCCGAACCGTCGGTGACTTTGATCGCGCCCGTCTGGCTACCTTCGGCACCCTTGAACCAAGTGGTGTCGGCATACTGAAGTGCTCCTGCCGTCAGCATTGCCACACCCGCACTCTTCAGGCTCTCTTTACTTAACGTGTCCTTAAGCGCGGCCCCCAGGTCCCCCTTGTTGTTAATGGTACTGACCGTAGCGGTAGTGGCGAGGCTCGCGGCACCCGCCGCCTGAACCGTGCCCAACCCCAAGCCCGCAGGCCCCATCACCGCCGCCATCAGGATCGCAATCGCCAGCTGTGCCCCAGCGCCGAGCCCGGAGTTGGCGTACTTGAAGCTGGTGTGGATTTCCTCCACCTGACGCCAGTCGATACCGCCCTTGGCTTCGACGTCCTTGAGCCAGGCCAGCTGCGGATCGGCCTTGACCATCGCATCGATGGACTGGCTGACCGTTGCCTGGTCGATATGCTTGATGTCGATTTTCAAGCCATCGACCGCCTTGATCGTCAGCTCGCCTTGTGCGACGAGCTGGCTCTGGCGCAAGGTTTCGTCGGTCTTGCCTTCACCCTTGGCACTGGTCCAGGCCAGGTCGCTCTTGGACTTCTCGTGGCTCTCCTGATGCATGTCCTTGACGGCTTCGAAGGTCACCGAACCTCCGCTGTCGATGGTCAGGTCCTTGCCCGACTCCAGCGTGGCGCCCTGGTACAGCTGGTCGCCACCGCTTGCCAGCGTCAGGTTGCCGCCGCTGGTGATCTCGCTGCCGACGGCTTTCACGTCGGTCACTTCATCACGCTGGGTCTGCTTGCTGCCCCAGCCGCCTTTCTTGTTCATGTCGTACAGCGAGTACTCGCTGTCGTTGGCCGCCAGCAGCTCCAGCTTGTCGCCGGCCACCAGGTAGGCTTCGTCACCGGCGCTGGCCTTGCTGGCGATCAGGCGCAGGTCGCGACCGGCGTCGATGGCCAGGTCGCCACCGGCATGCACCTCGGCGGCCTGCTGCTTCACGTCGTCCTCTTGGCGAGTGGTCTTGGTGTCGCCTTTCTTGCCTTTGGAGTACGAATGCTCTTCGTTGGCCAGCGCGCCCAGGGTGACATCGCGTCCGGCCTCCAGGGCGATATCGCGACGGGCTTCGACTTCGCTGGCCAGCACGCTCAGGTCCTGGCCGGCGCTGGCGGTCAGGTTGCCGCCGGCTTTCACTTCACTGCCGTACTGGGTGATGGTGGTGTCGTAGCCGCTGACCCGCCGACGCTGGTACTCGTGGCTGTCGGTGCCTTCCTGGCTGATCAGGTAGAGGTCGCGCCCGGCGTCCAGGTCGATGTTGCGCCCGGCCTCCAGCACGCCGCCGACGCTGCCGATGTCCCGGCCCGCGTTGATGGTCAGGTCGTTGGCCGCTTCGATCCGCGCGGCGTTGTCGACGATGTCCTTGATCACATGCTCGCCACCCGCGCGGCCTTCGATGCGGGTAACGCTGCGTTCGTTGATCACGTCGCCGGTCAGCGTGGTCAGGCTGACCTCGCGCCCGCTGATGATGCCGCCCTGGGCATTGCGGATCGCGTCGGTTGCCAACAGGTCCAGGCGCCCGCCGGCCTCCATCAGGCCGCTGTTGCTGATGTTCTTGGCCGCGGCGGAGAGGTTGTTGGTAGCGCGCAAGGTGCCGACGTTGGTCAGTGCGCCGCCGCTGATCAGGTTGATGTCGCGGCCCTGGATCAGGGCACCGTTCGGCGCGACACGCCCCTTGGCCTGGGCCAGGTACAGCACCGGCGCGAGGAGTTTCTCGCCGTTGACCTCGACCTCTTCCATCCAGACGATGTCGTGGGTCAGGGCCGCCACCTGCTCGGCGCTGAGCGAGACGCCCAGGCTGAGGTTCAGTGCACTCTTGCTGGCGATGGCGTTGTCCATCAGGTAGCGGAACAGCGTCTCGTCGCTGGCCATGCCGTCGATGTAGCGTTGCCCGGTCCGGGCGACCACCGCTTCGCGGATCAGGCGCTGCTCGTAGAGGCCGTCACCCAGGCGCTTGAGGGTGTGGTCCGGCTTGATGTTCAACTCGCCCAGCAGGTAGTCGGAGCTGAGGAATTGCTTGAGGTCGGTCAGCGCCGGGTTGGTTTCGACCAGGTACTTGTGCGAGTTGTTCGGCATGCCCTTGTCGGGCACGCCCTGGACCAGCGTCACGCCGCTCGGCAGGCTGCTCAGCGAACTGCCCTGCTGGCCTTGTGCGCTCGCGGAGGAGGGCAGGCCGCTGGTGTTCAGGGTCTGGCCCTGGCCGTTGTCGGCGCTGGCGGTCTGGGCCAGCGGCGAGACAAAGGTGCCGTTGCTGCTCAGGGTACGGTCGGCGTCGGCACCCAGTGCGCCGGCGACGCTGACGACCTGGCCGCTCTGGCCGCTGATACGGAACAGGCCGTTGTCGCCCTGCGGCAGGCTGAAGCTCGGCAGGGTCACCGGATTGACCTGGCGCTGGGCCAGGTCCGGCGGCAGTTGCGAGGTGATCGCCCGGACGCTGGTGTAGGCGTGCTTCGGATCGGCACTGGCGTCGCCGCGCGCGCCGATCCTGCCGACACCGGCGGCATTGGCCCGGACGATGCTGTTGTCCAGGCGCTGGCTGGCGTTGATGGTGACGGCGCCTGCGGCCTGGACGACCGCAGGCGAGACCACGGCACCGGCAATCGGGGTGCGGTTGTCGATTACGTTGTAGATGCTGTAAGCCGGGTAGCCGGCCGCGGCCATGACCTGGTCAAGCGTCAGGGCGCCCGGGTTGTAGCTGGCGCTACCGGGGGCATGGGCCTGGTTGAACTCGTTCTTCTTCTGGATGAAGGCGTTGTATTGCCCACGGTCGCGTGTGTAGAAACTGGCCGAAAGGTTACGCTGCTCGCCGCCGGCGACACCGACGTTGTTGAATACGGCCGTATTGATCGTGATGTCGCGGGCTGCGGAGACGGTGCTGTAGCGGTTGCTGAACTCGTTGCCGCTGAAGGTCAGGTTCCCGCCGGTGGTGATGGAAGCGGCCAGGCTGTCCTCGTCAATGACGTCCTGATAGGTCTCGACGGCATAGAAGTAGAGCTCGCAACCCTTGCCTTTGCAGTGGTCGTCCGAATAGACGTTGACGTTGCCGGAGGTCAGCTGGGTCTTGGCCGTCAGCTTTTCCTTGCGGTTGATCAGGGTGTTGGCCAGCAGGCTCATGTTGCTGGCGCTTTCGATGCTGCCGGAGATGTTTTCGAGCTGGTTGGCGCGGTTGCCGTTGTCGTCAGCGGCCAGGTTCAGGCTGCCCAGGCTGTACACGTCGGCGTAGTTGTTGGTGACGTTGCCCACCCGCAGCGTCATGTCGTTGCCGCTGAAGATCAACCCGCGTTCGTTGAGCAGGTTACCGGCGTTCACCCGCAGGGCCGTCGCGCTGCCGAGGGTGCCGTAGTTGTTCAGGGTGGCGGCGCTGGCGGTGAGGTTGCCCAGGGCGGTCAGGCGGCCCTGGTTGGTCAGGACGTTGCTGGCGCTGACGACGGTATTGCCGCCACCGGCGATGCTGGCTGTGCCGCTCAGGGCGATGTTGGCTGCACTCAGGCCCAGCTCGCCCAGGCTGCTGGCCCGGCCGTTGCCATTGTAGGTGCCGCGCAGGTTGAGCTGGAAGCTGCCGTCGCTGGCCAGCAGGCCGTCGTTGCGCCAGTTGCCGCCAAGGCCCTTGAAGCTCTGGGCCGCCAGCAGCTGGCCGTCGGCGGTTTGCACGAACTGGTCGATGTCGAGTTCCAGGCGGTTGGCCTGCAGCACGCTGCTGTTGGTCCAGCTGGCGGCGCTGATGCTCAGCAGGCCATTGGTGTAGAGCGTGCCGCCGGCTTGCATGACCTTGTCCGAGGCCAGGCCGAAGGTGCCGCTGCCGGTGTGCAGCAATTGCCCGCCGGCGTTGCTCAGGCCGCCGATCTGCAGGTCCAGCTCCTGGTTGGCGGTTTCCAGCACGCCGAAATTGTTGTTCAGGCTACCGGCGCTGATGAGCCGGGTGGTGCCGGTGCGGCCGAGGGCGCGCAGGCTGCCATGGGTGTTGTCGATCGCGCTGCTGCGCAGTTGCAGGTCGCCTTCGCTTTCCAGTTGGCCGAACGGGTTGGTCAGGGCCCCTTCGAGGCTGAAGTCGATCCGCCCGGCGCCGACCTTGCCGCCCTGGCCCGCGACAGCGCCTTCGTTGAAGAACTGCTGTCCCTGGACTGTGAGCAGCCCGGCGGCATAGAGGCCACCGCCACGGTTGTCGAAGTCGCCGGTGATGATCTGGTTGTCGCCGCCAAGGGCGGAAAGGAAGCCCTTCTGGTTGTTCACACCCTGGGTGGCTTCGATCTTCAGGGATTGCGCCTGGGTGATGCCGTCGGTGTTGTCGAACAGGCCGCTGAGCAGGCTGTCGAGCCAGCCCTTGCTGCTGTTCAGGGTGCCGCCGGCGCTGTTGTCGATGCTGCTCGCGTGCAGGTCGAGGTTACCTTGCTGGCTGTCGAGGCGACCGGCCTGGTTCTTCAGGTCGCCGCCCAGGCGCAGCTTGATGTCGCCCTGGCTTTTCAGCGCGCCGCTCTGGTTGGTGAGTTCGCCGGCTTCCACATCGATGGCGCCGTGCTCGCTGAACAGCAGGCCGTTCTGCTCGTTGTGCAGGTTGCCTTTCAGGCGCAGCACCAGGTTCTGCTGGCTGGCGAGGGTGCCGTCGGCGCTGTTGTCCAGGCTCTGCGCGGTGAGTTTCAGCAGCCCCTGGCTGACCAGCTTGCCGCCGTTGTTGGTGACGCTGGCACTCTCCAGCAGCAGGTCGCCGCCACTGACCAGGCGCGCGCCTTTGCCGTTGACCAGCTTGCCGATGAGGGTCGCCCGGAGCCGCGCCTTGCTGGTGATCTGCCCATTGCTGTTGTCCAGGCTGTCGCCGTCGATTTCCAGGGTATTGCCGTTGATCTGCCCGCCACGGTTGTCTAGCGTGGTGCTGGTGCGGTCGAAGGCCAGCGTCCTGGCGGCCGAGATCAGGCCACCCTCGCGGTTGTCGAGGCGCTCGGCAACGCTCAGGGTGATCGCATCGTTGCTGGAGATGATGCCCTTGCGGTTGTCCAGCTGCTTGGCGCTGAGTTGTTGCTTGCCCTCGCTGGCCAATGCGCCCTTGTCGCGGTTGTCGAGGGTGCCAGTCAGCGTGACGGTGAGTGCGCCGGTCTTGCTGGAAAGCGAACCTTGCGCACTGTTGTCGAGATCCCCGCCCTTGACCTTCAGGCCCTGCAGGCCGGACATCAGGCCCTTGCCGCTGTTGTTCAGCGTGGCGGCATCCAGCGTCAGGTTGGCGTTGCTGATGATGCGGCCTTCCTGCTGGTTGTCGATGCGCTTGGCGAGCAGGCTGAAGGATTGCCCGCTGAAGACTTCGCCTTTCGCGCTGTTGTCGAGCAGGCCGAGCCGCTTGAGGGTCAGTGGGCCCTTGGCGCTGATCAGGCCACCCTGGTTGAGGAGGTCGCCCTCGTGCAGGTCGATTTCCAGCGCCTGCTCGCCGATCAGGCGGCCCTGGCGCTGGATCAGGCGGGTGACCCGCAGCAGCAGGTCGCCCTTGGCGGAAATCTCCCCGCCCAGGTTGGAGTCGACCTGCCGGCCGGACAGGGTCAGGGCGCCGTCGCTGTGGATCCGTCCGCCCGGGTGCTGGTCGTCGATGGCGCTGTTGTTCAGGTCGCCGGTGGTCAGCACCATGGCCTGTTTGCTGCTCAGGGTACCGCCGCGGTTGTCGAGGTCGCCGCTGGTGACGCTCATTTCGCCCTGGGTGATCAGTTGACCGCCCTGGCTGTTGTCGACCTTGCCGGTGCCCAGCTCCAGGCCCAGGCCCTTGTTACCGGACAGCAGGCCCTTGCCGCTGTTGTTCAGCTCGCCGCTTTCCACGGTCAGTGTGCCGATGGCAGACAGGGTGCCTTCTGCGCGGTTGTCCAGCAGGCCGTCGAGCACCGCCTTGATGTCGCCGCGGCTGGCCAGAGTGCCGCCCTGGCTGTTGTCCAGGCTGGCGGCCTCGATGTCCAGGCCCTTGGTCCCGGAGAGTACGCCCTTGAAGCTGTTGTCCAGGGCCTTGGCGATACGCAGGGTCAGGGTGTCGGCACTGACCAGGCGCCCGCCCTGGTTGTTCAGGCCGCTGGCCTTGAGGCTGAAGCCGAGGTCGCTGGAGATCTCGCCGCCGACGCTGTTGTCGACCTCTCCGATCTGGCGCAGCAGCAGGGTGCCGGGCGTCGAGACCAGGCCATTGTCGCGGTTGACCAGCTTGCCGTTCTGCAGGTCGAGGGTGATACCGGTTTCGCTGAACAGGCGGCCCTTGTCGTGCTGGTCCAGGCCGGTCAGCGTGGCGTCGATCTGGCCCTTGGCGGTGATCCGGCCTTGGGCACTGTTGTCGAGCTGGGTGGCATTGAGCAGGATACTCGCGCCGCCGATGTTGCCCTTGGCGCTGTTGTTCAGCGTGGTGCTGCGGATATCGGCGATGCCCTTGGCGCTGATCGCGCCGGCCTCGCTGTTGTCCAGGTGGCCGCTGCGCAGGACCAGGCCGGCATCGGTCACCAGCTTGCCACCCTGGTTGTTCAGGGTCGCCTTGCTGGTCACCTTCAGGGTGTCGATACCGGAGAGTAGGCCGCCCTGCTGGTTGTCCAGCTCGGCGGCGTTCACCGTCAACTTGCCTTCGCTGACCACTTCGCCCTTGGCGCTGTTGTCCAGCTTGCCGGTCAGGGTCACCTCCAGCTGTTTCTGGCTGCTCAGGCGTCCGCCGCTGTTGAGCAGTTCGGTGCCGCTCAGGGTCAGGCCGTCACGTCCGGCGAGCAGGCCCTTGCTCTGGTTCAGCAGGCGTTGCACGGTGAGGGTCAGGCCGCTGTCGCCGATGACTTTGCCGCCCTGGTTGTCCAGTTGCCCGGTGGCGGTCAGCGTTACCTTGCCCTTGCTGGAAATCTCGCCTTTCTGGTTGAGGATCTGCGGCGCGGTAATGTCGACGCCGAAGTTGCCGCCGATCAGGCCGCCCTGCTGGTTGTCGATGTGGTCGGCCTTGAGCAGCAGGCTGCCGAGGCCGAGCAGGGTACCGCCTTGCTGGTTCAGCGTGCCGACGTCGGCATCGAGGCTGCCGTTGGCGACAATCCGGCCTTTGCCGGCGTTTTCCACTTTCTTGACGATCAGGTCCAGGCGGCCGTCGCTCTGCAGCTGGCCGGCGTTGCTGTTGTCGAGCTTCGTCACCTCGACCCGGGCGCTGCCCTTGGTCGTGGCCGAGCCCTGGTCGCGGTTGTCGAGCGTGCCGCCGGTGACGGTCAGCGACTGGTCGGCGACCAGTGTGCCGCCCCGGTTGTCCAGGGTCTCGCCGTGCAGGGTCAGGCCGGTGGTGCTGGAGAGCATGCCCTTGTCACGGTTGTCCAGCTTGCCGACGGTCACCTGCTGGCTGCCGGTGCTGACCAGGTTGCCTTCGGCGCGGTTGTCGAGCAGTTCGGTGACGTGCGCCTGCAGGCGGTCCTGGCTGACCAGGTTGCCCTTGTTGCGGTTGTCCAGGCTCAGGGCGTTGAGGTCGAGCAGGTGCCGAGCCGAGATCAGGCCCAGGCGGTTGTCGATGGCGCCGCTGGCCGTTACCAGCAGGTCGCTGCCAAGCAGCTTGCCGCCGCGGTTGTCGAGGCTGTCGGCGATGATTTCTGTGCTGGTGGCGGAGACTTCACCGGCCTGGTTGTCCAGGTGCTGCGCGGTGACCTTGACCTTCTGCCCGCTGGCGAGCAGGCCTTTCTGGCTGTTGTCCAGGGCCTTGGCCTTGACCTCCAGCTCGCTCAGGCCGGTGATCTTCCCGCCCAGGTTGTTCAGTGCACCGGTCGATTCGACGACGGCCTTGGTCTTGCTGTGCAGCAAGCCGCCCTGGCGGTTGTCGAGGTCGGCCACCTTGACCTGCAGCGAGGTGTCGGCCAGGACTTGGCCGTTGCGGTTGTCCAGCTGGCCGGCATCGACCGTCGTGGTCACGCCCTTGAGGCTGCCGCCCTGGTTGTCCAGCACGCCGGTGCTGTCGACCTTCAGGGTCCGGTTGGCGACCACGCTGGCGCTGTTGCGCAGCGTCTGGCTGGTGAGGGTTACGTCGCCGTGTGGGTTGCGCTGGTTGTTCGGCTCCACGCCGGCTTCGATGATGCCGCTGTTGTCGATTTGGCCAGCGTTGACAGTGATGCTTTCACGGGCCGCCAGGCTCTGGCGGTTGGCCAGTTGCTCGGTGGTGCGGATGTCGGCGCTGGCGCTGGCGTAGGTCTTGCCGGTCAGTTCGGCGCTCTGTGCGGTGATCTTCAGGTCGCGGGCGCTGACGGCCTGGGCCAGGGTCAGCTTGCCGTTGGCATCGATCTGGATGTCGCTGGTGGTGGCCGCCATGTTCCCGGCCAGTTTCACCCCGACACCTTTTTCGGTGCCCACCAGGCGGATCGCGCCGGCGTACATGCCGCCCAGCGCCGTACTGTCGATCGCCAGCATTGGTTTGTCGCTGCCGTCGTCGGCACGTGCGCTGGCTTGCAGGCTGTCGGCATCGACGTCGTTGCGCCCGGTGACGATGTTCAGTTTGTTCGCGTAGAGGTTGGCGTTGAGCTTGGCGCTGCGGGTGATCAGGTCGAACTGATCGATGTTGGTGGTGTTGAGCTCGGCGCCTTCGATGGCGATGTCGCCGCCGTCCACCTGGAAACGGTCCAGGCGCTCACCGTCCATGATCGGCTTGCCGGTGGTCAGGGTCGCCCGTGGGGTGTTGATGAAGCCGCAGCCCTTGCAGGTGATGCCGTGCGGGTTGGCGACGATCACCCGGGCGGCCTGGCCAGCCACCTCGGTATAGCCTTCCAGGGTACTGCGGTTGCCACCGGTGACCTGGTTGAGGATCACCTGCGCGGCGCGCCCCTGGAGGTTGGGGTTGCCGACGATGATACCGCCCAGTTGGGTGCTCTGGGTCTTGTCGGTGGCGTTGTTGAGGATCAGCCCGTTGCTGCCGACGTTGTAGTCGTGGAAGGTGTTGTTCGACAGCCCGCTGCCGTTGGGTGTGGCGATGTTGATGATCGGCACGCCGTTGCCGGCCGCGCCCAGGCCGGTGTTGGCCTGGGCCGCCGCATCCACCGTGACCTGCGCGGCGGTGGCGACGATGGGGTTGAGGAACATCACGCCCGCGATGATCAGCGCGATGCATTGGTTCAGGGGGCTGCGAACGTCCATGTCGAAAATCTCCGGTTACTGCACATGCCCCCTGAGGTGTTGGCTCCTGCCAACGACGAGCGGAATTGAAGGGGCTCTATCGCGGGTGTTGTCTTGATTGCGTCGAGGCGGCTTGCCGGTCAGAAAAACGCGTCTACGCGGAAGTAGATCGGGTGCTCGCGGCGCGTGATGACGTCCGGGCGTTCCAGCGAGCGGGCAAAGGTGGCGCTGGCGGCGAAGTACCGGCCGCGCACGTTGAGCTCCAGCGCATTACCGCTCAGGCGACCGTGTTCATCGCCGTTGCCGGGCTCGGCCCGGATCACGCCAGCGTCGTAGGCGAAGGCCGCGCCGTATTCCTGCAACCAGGGTTGCAGCGGCGTCCAGGTTACCGGGCGGCGCCAGCGCAGCTGGCTGCGCCAGTAGCCGCCGCTGTTGCCGGTGAGGGTCTGCTCTTTGAAACCACGTACCGAATTGAGGCCGCCAACGCTGAAACGCTGGGGGCTGTAGAGTGAGTCTTCGCTGCGTTGGCCGGTGGCCAGGCTGTCGAAGGAGAAGTTTTCGCCCCAGAGCTGGAAGGGCTGCAGGTAGCTCAGGGTCAGGCTGTATTTGTTGTAGCGGGCGACCGGCTCGTTGCCGTGCGGGTCGCCGGCGTTCTGGGCGTCGAGGGCACCGATGCCCTGCTGCCAGCCGGCATCGAGGTTGACGAAGGCGTTGCCGATGCGGCGACCATGGTTGAAGCCCAGCTGGCGCTCGGTCAGCCGGGTGCTGGAGACATCGATCAGGTTGTCGTCGAGGTAGTTGCGGGTACGCAGGTGGCTGACCCCGATGTTCATTGCGGTCTTGCTCAGGTTGTCGCGGTGCAGCACGCGTTCGGCCTGCAACTGGTGGATGCTGCTGTCGCCATCGAGCTTGAAGGGGAAGCCGCTGGACTGGTCGCGGGTGCGGTAGTAGCTATGGTTGTAGCTGTAGTTGAAGGTCCACCAGCCCCAGGGCAGGTTGTAGTTCAGGCCCCTGCTGTCGGAGTGGCGCCAGTGGTCGCTGACCGCATCGCTGCTGGTGCGCAGGCTGAGCTGGTCGGCCAGGCCCAGCGGGCTGTCCCAGTCCAGGCCCAGGCCCATCTGTTGCTCGCCGGTGGTGACGTCGCCGTTGTTGTGGCGGTTGGCCGAGACCCGCCAGGGCTTGTCGCGCTGGCCCTTGAGCTGCACGCGACTGCCGCCCACTTCCTGGCCGGGCACCAGTTCCAGTTCGGTCTGGCGCGAGGGCAGGCGGTTGAGCTGGTCGACCAGTTGTTCCAGCTCGCGCAGGTTGAGCATCTCGCCGGTCTTGCCGGGGAAGGCCATGGCCAGCTCGCGCGGGCTGGCCAGCTCGGAGCTGTCCAGGCCTTCCAGGCGGCCTTCGACGACGATGATCTGCAAGGTCCCGGAGGACAGGTCCTGCTGCGGCAGGTAGGCGCGGGTGGTGAGGTAGCCGCGGTTGAGGTAGTGATCGGTGATCAGCTTGAGCAGTTCGTTGAGCTGGCCGACGAACAGGCACTTGCCTTCGAAGCGGGCCAACAGGTCACGCTGCTCGCGCTCGCCCAGGTGCTCGGCACCTTGCAGGGTGATGGTGCGGATCTCGAAGCAACGGCCTTCGTCGGCGGGTTCGGTCTTGGGGGTGGGCGCTTCCTTGCCGGGCAGTTGCTGCAGTTCTTCCAGGCGTTTCTGCTGTTCTTGCAGCAGGCGGTCCTGACGGTCGCGGATCAGGTCGCGGTCACCGGGGGACTGGAAGGGTGCGCAAACGGCGCACAGGGGGAGAAGCGCCAAGCCTATCGCCAGGCCGCGTGAGAAAAATGCCATCCTTGGTGTGATCCATCACTTTGAAGCAGGGCAGGAATTCGCAGGTCTGCGAAAAAAGGCTGGCAGAGTACTCGAGATGTCGGATGGCGGCAACATGCTGCTATTTGGCAATTATGCCCTTGAGTGTGCGGTCAGGCGTTGTGGCAGCCGCTAGGGCGAGAGTGCAGCGCTGCGGCGAACGCACTCGTGCCAAGCCGGCGCACTCTTGCTTGCCGGGCCGCGCGTCGCGGAACCTGAAGTGGATGACCACCGGCCGGGACGGAAACTCTCGCGACTTCCTCTGGCGCACGCTGAAACCTCCGAAAGCCAACCGCCACAGGAGAACGCCATGACGATGATAGCCATCATTCAGCGCCCGCCAGTGCTGCTCGATCGCAGCGCGACGATCGCCCGGGCCGTGCAATCGGTCGCTGAGGCTGCGGCGGCGGTATCGCCTGACAATTGATCAAGGAGTCATTTCATGAGCATTGAACGGTCTTACAAGTGCAGTTGTTTTTGCGGCGCGGTCGAGTTCATAGTCAGCGGCGAGCCGGCCGCGATGGGCTATTGCCATTGCGAGTCGTGTCGGCATTGGTCGGCAGGGCCGGTCAACGCCTTCACGCTGTGGAGGCCCGAGGCGGTGCAAGTGACCCGGGGTGCTGACAACATCGGCACCTACAACAAGACACCGCAGAGTTTTCGCAAGTGGTGCAAGACCTGTGGCGCTCATCCCGGGTTTCGCGTACTCGCCAGGCGTTCACATCCACTATCAGGAGAGCGTGCTGCGCATCAAGGATGGATTGCCCAAGCTGAAGGATGTCCCCAAGGAGTTGGGCGGATCGGGCATCAGCATGGACGAATAGCGCTAGCAAGGTACGTTTGCTGATCCCAACTTGTTTGATCGTCAGAACATCCTTCAAATAGGCAGACGGATCATGCCCATTGACCCGCGCCAGCGCGGTTTCTGACCGTAGCCATCGTCAAACGTACTGCGCCAAAAATGTGCCAAGGTGGTTTGTTTTTCGATTGTACGTAAATTGACGATCTGCACGCTCAACCAGCCCCGACCAAGGCAGTGATACAACCAGCGTCGCCACGTTAAGATGTGAGCGGGTCGACCAGGGAGGTACACATGACCATCAGTTGGACGTGGACAGCAAAAGACAAGGCCGAGGCGGTACCGTCTATTGGTGATCAGTACATTTCCATGGACGGAAACGTTTTGTGCCTGCGCAATCCCATGCCGGCGGATTCAGCGTTCATGGCAAAGATGTTCTCTGCCACGATAGTCATTACGCTACTGCTGTGGGTATGGATGTTCTGTGCCGTGATCAATGACACGCCATCCGCTGAAGTCTGGGTGCTTTTCATTCCCCTGCTCATGCCGCTGGGCGTTTCGTTGTTCCTTTTCTACCGAATCCACTTGATCAGCAGTCAATCGAACTTCTATTTCAATCGCCACACCCAGAAAATCTACTACCTCAAGGGCAAGACACTGCTTGTCGGTGACTGGGGGAATGTCAACGCCGGCATAATCGGGCGAACCGAGTTTTCCGGTCGGTCGTTCAGTAGTACTACTTCTTTAATCCTGAATGCATTCGATAGCCATCAAGACAGCCCGCAAGCCCGGCAGAATGCCAAATCCTGGGCACCCACCTATAGCATCTGCATAGACAGCAATGAACCCAGCGATCCACGGCCGATCTTCGTTGCTCAGGTGTGGGAATACATTCGTCAGTTCATGGCCCATGGCCCGGATACACTGCCCGTTCCTGAAGAACCCCACTGGTGGTCTGTACCGCATAACGCAATCTGCCTGACACCCCGTCAGGCATTGTGTCATTACGTGCCTTGGCGCACGGGAGAGCCGGGGGAAGAGCAGGGCAAGAAATGGTGGCTGATGCCTCTCTGGTTGGTGTTCTTCCCGTATAACGTCTTCGTTGCGCTTTGCTGGTGGATGACCTGTCGTCTGTTGCGCGTACGTCCGGCGGCGGTACCGCAACAAGCGTTTGAAGGTGAGCCCGGTACAGCAGCGGCCATGGACCTGACAGCCAGGACTCTTGGGCCCTAGCGTTTTGCCGACAGGCTGGCGTAGCAAAACGTTGCCATGCATGAAAAAGCCCTTGAATCGCAAGATTCAGGGGCTTTTCGTTTCTGCTGTTTGAGGTAGGGCAATTGTGCCACTACGCCGCGCTTTACTTTTTCTGACGCCAGAATACTATCAACCACCATTGGCCCAGGCCTGAATTCAGCGTGCTTTACAGCACACGTGCCTTTATTCGTTCGAAGCAATCAGAGAAAACATGATTACCATCCAAGAGCTCAACGACTTCATCAGCAATCCGGAATTGAATGACAGTATCGGGCAGGTCTGGGCCTTGATCGGCCAGCACTTCGAACAAGCGCAGGCGACCCTGCCGGCCGAGCAGGCAATGCCGCGCCGCGAATTGTCCTTTCATGATCATGTGCGCCTGCTGGGCTATCTGTCTCTGCTGATTGCCGAGGTGCCGGGTGATGTGGTGGAAATCGGCGTGTGGAAGGGCAAGTCGCTGGTGCTGATGAATGAGGTGTGCAACCGCGAGCGCCGCATCATTGGTATCGACCCGTTCGCGCTGCCAAACCAGTTCGAAGAGTTCAGCCACTACAAGCAACTGATGTTGCCTAATGCCGAAGTGATCCGCGGTTTCTCGGAGCTGTGTGCCGAGCGCTTCTACAGCCTCGCACCCAAGGTCGCGCTGTTGCATATCGACGGTGGTCATGCCGGCCGCAACGTGTTGCTGGACTTCCTGCTGTACTCACCGAGCGTGGTGCCTGGCGGCTTTATCGTGTTCGATGACTATGGTGATTTCCAGCATTCGCCCGAGGTCGGACCGGCTGTTGACCTGCTCAGGGCCACGGGCTACTTCAACGGCTTCCATGTACTGGGCTGTGTGCATGGCTTCGAGAACAGTTACGTGCTTCAACGCATGTAATCGATCCAGGCGGGTGTGCCGTGCTCAGGGCTGGCACACCAGGCGCTGTCGCTCATAGTTCAACGCCTTGTCGCGCTCAGGCAAGTTGTATGGTGCGCTGCACTGGCGCTCCCCCCACTTGATTGTCAGGCTGCCCTGGTCTTCTTCCAGTAGTACCAGCGCCTTGCCGTTGGGGTCGGAAATCGCCAGTTGTTTGCCGCTGGCATCTTCCAGTGAAGCGCCGAACGGGATCATCCCGCCCTGTTCGTCGAACAGCTCGAACTGTACCCGCCGCCCGCTCTTGCCGGTGTAGCGGGCCACCACCACGGCGCCACGGCGTGGCACCAGTTGCTGGGTGGCGTTGTCGATTTCGATGTCACCGCCCAGCTCGCGGGTGTCCAGGCTGATCCAGTTGACCCGGTAAGGTTGCGCGCTGGGGATCACCGCGTAGCCGTTGCGCCCGGTTTCGACGCCGCTGTAGCTGCTGATCTTGGCGCCTTTGACCCCCGGCACCTGGGCCAGGGCGAAGGTTTCGCCGACGGTCTGGCCCAGGTTGATGCCGCCTTCGTGGGCGACCACGGATCCGGCAACGTTGAGGTTCTGCGAGTCGTAGCCGCGGCCCTGGCTGTAGCCCAGGGTAATGTCGGCCACCGAGGTGCGGGTGTTGAGGTTGGCCGACGCGGAGTTGCCGCCGGAGCTGCTGTTGCCGCCCTGTACCGAATAGAACGTGTCGCTGGTCTCGGACAGGTAGCCGTTGACGCCGACCTGGGTGCTGTCGCCGCCTTTTTGCGTGCTGGTGGTGATGAATGCACGCGGCGCGCGGGCGCGGCTGCCCAGTGGGAAGGACACTGACAGGTTGAGCTGGGTATCGCTGCTTGAGCCGCCAAAACCATCGCCCAGGTCTTTGCTGCGGGTGACGCCGATGTTGTAGCTGGCTTCGCCCCAATTGTTGCTGTAGCCGGCCGAAAAGCTCTGCGAGCCGCCGCGGTTCCAGTAGCGCTGGTCGCTGGCGTTGACGTACAGGCTGCCCAGTTCGCGGTTGCGGCCCATGCTCTGGTTGATGGTCAGGTCGGTGCGGGTCTTGGAGTTACCCGGGCGCCGTTCGAGGTCGCTGCTCAAGTCCTGGACGTGGTCGGTCAGGGTGCGGAAACCTTCGGTGGAGTAGCGGTACGCGGCCAGCGTGAAGTTGGTGTCGGTGCCGGTGAAGGTCTTGGCGTACAGGGCGCGCACACTATTACCCTGGGTGGTTTGCCCCTGTGCGCGGCTGCTCGAGTGGGTGACGTCGAATGACACGGCGCCCAGCGCAGTGTTCTTGCCGGCGCCCAGCGACAGCGCCTTGTAGTTGTCGCTGGCCTGTACACCGATGATGCCGGTGAGGTTGCTGCTGATGCCGTAGGCCAGGGTGCTGCTGAGAATGTTCGGCGTGGCCATGCCGTCGGTGTTGCTGTTGTATTGGCCGGCCGAGACGCTGTATTTCACCTGGCCTTCACGGACCATGATCGGCAGGCTGGAGAACGCCTGGGTGGTCACCCGGCGGCGACCGTCGGCTTCGATGATGGTGATCTGCAGGTCGCCGTTGGAGCCGGACGGGTAGATATCGCTGATCTCGAACGGCCCCGGTGGCACGCTGGCGGTATACAGGATGTAATTGTTCTGGCGGATCTCGACGGTGGCGTTGGTCTGCGCCACGCCACGGATGATCGGCGCGTAGCCGCGTTCGCTGTCGGCGCGCATGCCTTCGTCGGACGCAAGCTTCACGCCACGGTAGCGCACGCTGTCGAACAGGTCGGTGTCGCTGAAGATATCACCGGCGCTGAACTGGCCCTTGATCGCCGTTACGTCATGTTGCAGGTAGCTGCGGTTGCTCTTGAAGGTGCTCGGGCGGCCGGTGCTGCTGGTGAAGTTCGACTCGTTGCGAAAACGCCAGGCACCGAGGTTGATGCCGTTACGCAGGCCCAGGTTGTTGGCGATGCGGGTGTCGGTCTCGCCGGCGCTGCGGCTGCTGTTGAACTGGTAGTTGATAAACGCCGCAGGCACGCCGTCGTCCCACAACGCGGGGTCGACGTAACCGCGAATACCACGCTGCATCGCCACTTGCGGTACGCTGGCCGCCAACTGCAGGCGGGCGGCGTCATAGCGCAGGCTGGCCTGTTCGATCATGGCGGGCAGGTCGTAGCAGCTTTGCGGGGCGTTTGGGTCGAACTTGCCTTGGGCCTGCAGCTTGTTCATGTCGATGCCCAGCTGTTGCAGCAGTTCCAGGGTCAGGCAGGGCTCGACGCGGCCGGTGGCTGGGTTGCGGTTGAAGTCGACGTCACGCCGGCCCACCAGCACTTCGTTGCTGTACAGGTCGACCCGGTAATTGCCCGGCAGTACGCTGTTGGCCGACAGCAACAGTTGCAGGTCAACCGACGACGGCGCGCCTTGCAAAAAGGTGGTGTTGAAGGCTTCCAGTTGTTGCGCATCGCTGGCGTGCTGTTCGGCCAGGGCGGGCAGCGCGGCAACTACCGCCAGCGACAGGGCGCTCAACTTCAACAGGCTGGCAGTTGCAGTGTGGGCGCGCAGGCGTTGGCCGGCGCAATGAGTTGGCCTGTTACCGGAAGAAAAAGACATGCAAAGGAACCTGTATCATCGTCAATGACGACTGGGCGCGGCGAGGGGCGCAATCACGCGCAGGATTAAAGCCTTGGCCTCAATCGTTATTGTTTCGTCGGCGCTTCGGCAGCAGTACTGGCGTGGCCGCTGGACAGTGTCGCGGTGTACTGACTTTGCGCACCGTAGTCATTGATGCTGGAGAACATCAGGCGCACGTTGTTGTCGGCGCTTAGCGATTTAACCGGGAACGTTTTTACTTCACCGGGCGCCACCATGGTCGAATCCACGGCCAGCTCGCTGTGTTTGCCCGCCTCAAGTTTTATATCCGCCATCGACACGTGATACAGGCTCGGATTATTGACCTGCAACAGGGTCTTGCCGCTTTGGCGAAGCAGTTGCCATTGCAGTTCGGTCGGCGCCAGCAGGGCATTGCCTGGCAAGCCGGCGGGGCGGAAGAAAATCTTGATGCGCTGGCGCACAGCCAACTGCAAGGTGTTGGCCGCCGCCGCAGCCTGAGGGATTTCCTGTACGTTGAGCCAGACCACCGACTCTTTGTCGGCGGGCATGCCCGTGCCTTCGTACAACACCCGCAGCAATTGCTGTTCACGGGCGAACACCCGTGCCAGTGGCGGGGTGACGGCAAAGGGCACGCTGCGCTGGGTATCGTTGTCGTCGACCCAGGATTGAATCAGCACATCCTGGTTGCCATTGCGCACGGTGACGTTGGCTTCCTTGTGGTTGCCATCAAAGACAATACGCGTGGCACTCAATGAAATACTGGCCATGGCCTGGCCGGCCATGAGCATGCCGAGCAACCCCAGGCATGCGGGAATAGAACGACGCAACATGGTGTGTACCGTTTGATTCAGGGCTTTTGATTCAGCGTCAATGGCGAGGCCGGGCGGCCTCGCACATAGCAGTTCAGGCGCTACGCGTTATTCGTATTGCAGGATGAACGGCAGGGTGGCGTCACCGCGACCGGCAGTGGCGGTGCCGGCTGCGCCAGTGGTGACGTAGGCGGCGGAGAAGTTGAGGATCGCGTCGCCACCGGCAGCACTGGTACCGTGCATGTCGCTCTGGATCTTGGCGGTGGTTTTCGAGCTCAGGTCGATCAGCGCGCCGTTGCTGTCGAGCAGGGCGATACCGACGTTGGCTGCAGTGCCGGTGCCTTTGGTCAGGGCCAGGACTTTCTTGCCGGTGACCAGGCCCGAACCGCCGCTGGCAGCGTCAAAGATCATCGAGACTTTGGTGCCCAGGTTGCAGTTGACGTTGAGGTTGAAATCTTTACCGGTCACACGGCCCGAGGATGGGCTTTCGGCGGTGCCCATGTCCTTGATCGACACAGTGCCCATATCGACGGAAATCACTCGGTCGGCGTTGGCGCCGTCAACCGAGCAGGCGTCGTTGTTGATCACGCCGGTGAAGGTGATCTTGCCGCTGCCACCTTGAACAGGGGTCGGATCGGCAGCCAGGGCACTGCCGGAGGCGGCAATGACGGACAGGGTGATAAGGGCCAGTGAGAACTTCTTCATGGTGATGTCCATTTGTATTGGTTGGAAAGTGCTGCATGAAAATGCCAATACACAATAGGTCGCGGGGTGTTTGCCGAACATCAGACGATTCTTATAAGGTCTGTGCTGAAGAAGTGGCGGCTACTTGCGCAACAAAGCCATTGTCGACGGATGACGTTGTTGCCATACCGGTTAGTTGAAGATGCTGCGCTCCAAACAATAAGTCAGTAAATCCTGATCACTATTAACCTCCAGTTTGCGCATGGCCGAAATCTTTTGCGCGCTGATGGTTTTGGCACTTCGGTTCTGGCTGCGGGCAATATCGCTAACACTTTTACCGGCGACAAACAGGCGCAGTATTTCGAACTCCTTGGGTGACAGGGTGGCGAACCGATCCTCGATCGCCGCCGTGGTTTCGATGACCGAGGTTTTCGCCGGCTCCAGGCTGCGATACTGGCTCTGTTGGGCAACGGCCTTGAGTGCCAGCTGGATTTCCGTGTGCAGCTGGCTCTTCTGGATTACCCCGACCACGCCCAGCTCATGCAGGCGGGTGAGAATCAGGTGGTTGGAGATCATCGTCAGAATCAGCACCTGCAACTGCGGAAAGTGCCGTTTCAGGTAATCGACCAACTTCAGGCCGTCGCCGTAAGGTGAATCGGCCGGCATGTTGTAGTCAGTGATCACCAGGTCCACCGGTTGTTGCTCAAGCAGTTCGATCAGCCCTTTCGAGCACACGGCCTCGCCGACCACGCAAAAACGCTCGTCACGTTCTACCAGTTCGCGCACGCCAAGCAGCACGATAGGGTGATCGTCCGCGATGATGACTTTGAGTTTGTCCATAAAGGCCGTCCGTAGTACCGGTATAGAGGGTTAGAGGGTGTCCATACGGCCGCAGGTAAGCCTGATTGTTGTTACTCGAGCGCATCCACAACAGCGGCAAGTCGGCTCAGTATCTGCTGCACTTTCAGGTTCAGGGATGCATCGAGCACCCCGCCCGCCAGCTGACACTCCAGCGCCGTGCAGTGTTCGGCCAGGTTGATGGCCTGTACCGCGCCCAGGGCACCGGCGATGCTGTGCAGCCTTTGGGCAACGATTCTACCGTCACTTTGTTCCAGCGCGCAGCGGATCAGTTGCAAGTCATCGCGCATGGTGCTGATAAACAGCGGGCGCATCTTCTCGGAAAGCTGCAGGTTATCACTGGCCTGGACGGCTGCGGGGGCGGTGAGGGTATCCGGCTCGACCCTCGCGGCGGCGCTGTGCAAGGCCGGGCGACAGAGCTTGAGCAGATGGCCGCGCAGGGTTTGCAGGCTCAGCGGTTTGACGATCCAGGCGTTCATGCCCACGGCAATGCAGCGCATGCCTTCTTCGCGCATGGCATTGGCGGTAACACCGACAATCGGCAATTGCGGGTCATGCTCGCGCAGGGTGCGGGCCAGTTCATAGCCGTTCATGACGGGCATGTTGACGTCAGTCAGCACCAGGTCAAAGACCTCGGGTTGCCACAGGTGCAGCGCCTGTTCACCATTGCTGGCCACCACCGCGGTGCAGCCCAGGGCCTCGAGTTGCTCCTTGATGATGGCCTGGTTGATCGGGTTGTCTTCGGCCACCAGGATGCGCAGTTGCAGGTTGTCGGCCGGTTGTTCCGGGGTTTGCTGCTCAGCCAGCGGCTTGCCTTGCCGGGCCAGGGCGACCGCCGCGGCGATTGCGCGCACGCTGTGCAGGTCGACGTCCCAGCCCTGCGCGCTGTATTCAGGCGGGTTGCGCCCGCCCGCAGTGCACAGCACCCGTGGCCCGGGCCAGGCCTGCTCGGCGGCGGCCGGCAGTGCATCGACCAGAATTGCCGGCGCATGTTTGGCTTCCAGCGGCTGCGGCGCCAGCGTGGCAGGGACGCCCAGGCGGACAAGCCAGTCGAGCAATGATTGCGCCAGTTCCTGTACCGGCGCGCGCACATATACCGGCACTGTGTAGGTGACGCCTGGCGTACTGGCGGTCGCTTCGGCTGGCAGCACCGGCAAGCTCATGCGCAGGGCAAAACTGCTGCCCAACCCGGGTTCGCTGACCACTTTCAACTGCCCGCCCATCATTTCGCTGAGCCACCAGCAGATCGGCAGGCCCAGCCCGGCACCGCCTTCGCTGCAGGCATCCTGGACCTGATAGAACAGCTCGAACAGCTTGGCCTGCTGCGCCGTGGAGATGCCGATGCCGGTATCGGTGACCTGCCACTCCAGGCTGACACTGGCGTCTTCGTGGGCCAGCACCCGGGTGCGCAACACCACGCGCCCGGTGTCGGTGAACTTGATGGCATTGCTCACCAGGTTGTTGAGGATCTGGCGGATGCGCATCGGGTCGCCCAGCAGGCGCTCGGGCAGGGTGGCGTCGGTGCAGGCATAGAGCTGCAGGCCCTTGCGCTGGGCGAAGGCGGCATAGGTGTGCAGGGTATCTTCGATCAGGTCCAGGGGGCAGAACTCGATGGCCTCGATGGCCATCTGCCCGGACTCGATCTTCGACACGTCAAGTACGTCGCTGATCAGTTGGAACAGGGTCGCCGAGGAGCGCTGGATGGTCTGCAGGTATTCCTGCTGGCGTGGCTCCAGGCGGGTCAGGCCGAGCAGTTCGAGGGTCCCGAGTACGCCGTACAGCGGGGTGCGGATTTCATGGCTCATGGTCGCCAGGAACAGGGTCTTGGCTTCGTTGGCGGCATCGGCGGCGCGTCGGGCTTCTTCCAGTGCGGTGGCATCCTCGATGTGCCGAGTGATGTCGTTGAAGGCGTACAGGCGTACGTCCTGGCCCTGGTAGCGGGTCGAGACAAAGCCCACCTGCAGGTGACGGCCGTCGATTTCCAGGTGGGTTTCGCCCGTTTCACCCTGGTCGTGGCGGTGTTCCAGGGCATTGATCAGCTTGGCGCTGCCCGGCGATTGCTGGGCACGCTGGTTTTCCACCAGTACCTGGTTATCGGTGCGGCGCACCACGCATAATCCGGTGGGCGCGGTATCGATGACCACGCGGCTGAAGGCTTCGCTTTCGGCGATACTGGCATGGGCCTGGCGGGCCGGCAGGATCACTTGCCGGCGGTACCAGCGGTTGGCACCCCAGCCCATGGCGATGACCCCGAACAACAAGGCACCAAGGCTTGCCAGTGGCCACAGGGCATAGCGGAAAAAGCTGCTGTAGTTGAGGGCATAAATGGCGGTCCAGCCCGGGCCCGCGTGGTTGACCAGCTTGAACACCAGGCCTTCGGGCTTGAAGTTGATCCCTTCATGCAGCGGCGATTGCGGCCACAGCGATCCAATCAGCACCTGGCCGGAAGGCGCCACCAGGGTGAAGTGGTCATAGATCGACCATTCCATGGTGCGTTCATAATCATTGGCCTGGGACAGGTCTAGCACGCTGGCGATCATCACCTGGGTGTCGGCGCCTTTGATGTGTATCTCGTCTGCGGCCAGCTCGATGCCGATATACGCCAGCAGGCGCGCCGGGCCAGGGCTCTCGGCGCTCGGGCCATAATGCTGCCAGCAGACCTCCCCCTCGTTGAGCAACTGATGATCGCGCGGCAGGCGGTCGACCACGGTCTTGACCATGTCGATGAAGGTTTCATTGAGCGGTACGGTCTTGGTCCGTGAATGGCCGGCGGCCGGCACGGTAATGTCGAAGTTGCCGTGCTGGTTGAACAGAAATACATGCGGCGACTGGTAATGTGAAGTCGACCAGAAGGCACTGTAGAACGTCGCCAGGTGCACGCCGAGGGAAAAGATCTTGGCATGTTCGCTGGCGGCGATTTTTTGCGGGTCGATTTTTGCGCTGAAGGGCATGGAGTAAGAAAACGCCTGGCCCTGATAAATATTCGGGCCTTCTTCCGGCAAGGCTTTCAACAAGCGAACTTCGGCATTCTCGCCCTTGAGCAACTCGCCCTGGTGGCTGCGTTGCGCCAGGTTGCGCAAGAACACTTCCTGCTCGCGGATGTTTTCCATCAGCCGGGCAAAATGAAAGCGCACGGTGTCGTGCTCCTCTTCGACCAGGCGCTGAAACGACCAATAGCTGGTGCCCACCAACAACAACGCCAGCCCGAGCAGCACCATCATCCCTTTGTTCAGGCGCAACGAGCTGCGGGTGAGTTTGTCCAGCAGGGCGTTGTCGTGCTTCATCAGGAACTTCCGCAATAACGGTAATGTAGGTGGCTGGATGGAGTTTACCTCTGCTGGCAATTAAAGGCTGCGCGGCACATCAATAGAAGGTTGCCGGCCCGTCATGGTTCAGCAGTTGCTGGAACTGCTCGGACGACACCGCATGTGAAATCAGAAAGCCCTGGGCCTGGGTACAGTCGATCTTGCGCAACAGGGCAAGCTCCTGGGGCGTCTCGACGCCTTCGGCAACCACGGTCAGCCCCAGCTTGCGGCCCAGGGCGACGATGCTGGTCAGCGCCGAGGTCATGCCTTCGTTTTCATGGCAGCCCTGAACCAGGGCGCGGTCGATCTTCAGTTCTGTGAAGGGCGTGGAGACCAGGTTCATGTACGAGCTGTAGCCCTTGCCGAAATCATCCTGCGACAGGCCGAAGCCCTTGATGCGCAGGCGGCAGGCACCGGCGTAGAAGTTGCTGATGTCCTGGGGCACCGAGCACTCCATCAGCTCGAAGCAGATCTTGCCCGGGATGCCCTGGTGATGCAGGACGAACTCCAGCAGGCGGTCAGCCAGGTCATGGCTGTTGAGCAGGTGGGTTGGCAGGTTGATCGATACCGGAATGTCGTAACCCTGCTGGCGCCAGCGCGCCTGGGCGTGGATGGCCTGCTTGAGCATCAGCCACAACAGGCGCTCTTCCAGCTCGAAGGTCTTGAAGGCCGGCAGGAACGAGCCAGGCAACAGCACGCCTTGCTCGGGGTGCATCCAGCGCACCAGGGCTTCGGCGGCGACGATGCGGCCATTGCTGAGGGATTTTTTCGGCTGGAACCAGGCCTGGAACTGGCCGTTGCTCAGGCCGTGAATCAGCGCCTGGTAGTCGAACTGCGCCACTGCCGGCGGTACCTGCGGCGCACTGCGGTTCTTGCCGCCGAGCTGTTCGGTGAGGTTGCGCAGGGCGGCCGGCTTGACCGGCTTGGAGATCAAACCGATCACTTCTACGCCGAGGTTCTTGGCCACCAGGCTTGCGGCCATCAGCATGCGCTTGGAGGCGGCGCTCATGATCGCCAGGTCCGGCTTGCTGCGCAGCCTGGCCAGGCCCTGGATGAATTGCACGCCGTCCATGCCCGGCATCAGCAGGTCGGTGAGCACCAGGTCGAAGTCACGCCGCTGCAGGTGTTCCAGCGCTTCCTTGCCGTCCTGGGCCGCTTCGAAATGGAAATCGCCCAATTCGCTGAACAGGTGCTGCAGGTACATGTGCTGGAACGGGTGGTCCTCGACGATCAAGATGTTATAGGGCTTCATGGGAGGTCTCTTGATAAGGCGCCAGATAGTTGAACAGGGCCCGCAACGCGAAAGGTTTGACCAGGCAATGGTTCATTCCGGCAGCAAGGCACAGTTCTGCTTCGCCGCGCATGGCATTGGCCGTCGCCCCGATGATCGGGATCGAACAGCCTTGGCGGCGCAGCTCTCTGGCCAGTTCATAGCCATTGAGTTTGGGCATGTTCACATCGGTCAGGACCACATCGAAGTGCCCGTTTTTCCACAACTGCAGGGCTTCGTTGCCGTCCCCCGCCAACTCGACGGTGCAGCCGAGCTCCTCAAGCTGATCACGCAGGATGAGTTGGTTGATGATGTTGTCTTCGGCCACCAGGATGTGCAGGTCGAGCTTCTGTATTTCGCGCTTTTGCGGGTTATCGGTGCGGGCGATCCACAGTCCCTGGGCTTGTCTGACGGCCTGGTATAAGGCGCTCAGGTGGTTGAGATTGACCTGCCAGCGACCGTCTTCGAGCTGTGGCTCGCAGCAACCGTGGGCGCTGGCCAGGATCAGCGGGCCGGTCCAGTCGGCCACCAGCGGCTGTTCGGCGCTGCCAGGGTGCAGCTCCAGCAGCAGGCAGCCGCTGGCTGAGTCCGCGGGCGTCGGCCGCCCGACCTGGGCACGTGCGCCCCAGCGGCGCAGCCAGCCGCTGATCGACTGCGCCAGTTCGCGAATCGGCGAGAGCACATAGATCGTCTCGGGCAACAGGCCGCCCTGGGCGGGCAGGTCGGTGCTGGCCGACGCTTCTTCCAGCGGCAGGGTCAGGGTGAAGCTGCTGCCCAGGCCCAATTCACTGACCATGCGCAACTGGCCGTTCATCAATTGGGTCAGGCGCTGGCAGATGGGCAGGCCCAGGCCGGTACCGGCCACCACATTGGTGTTGCCTTCGGTCTGGTAGAACGGCTCGAAAATGTACGCATGGTCTTCTTCGGCGATGCCCTTGCCGGTGTCCGACACTTGCCACATCAGGCTCGAGCGTTCGCCATCACGGTTGATCAGCTTGACCCGCAGCACCACCCGGCCACTGTCGGTGAACTTGACCGCGTTGCTCAGCAGGTTGTTGAGAATCTGCCGGATCCGCGTCACATCGCCGATCAGCCGTTCCGGCAGTTGTGGATCGAAGCAGGCATACAGTTGCAGGTCTTTGCCCAATGCTGCGGCGCTGTAGCCCTGGATGACTTCGTGAACCAGCTCCAGCGGCGAGAATTCGCTCAGTTCCAGCGCCAGTTGCCCGGCTTCGATCTTCGACACATCCAGTACGTCGCAGATCAACTGCAACAGGGTCGCCGAGGAGCCCTCAATGGCATGCAGGTAGTCGCGCTGCTGGGCATCGAGCCGGGTCCGCGCCAACAGTTCCAGGGTGCCCAGTACGCCGTACAGCGGGGTGCGGATCTCATGGCTCATGGTCGCCAGGAACAGGGTCTTGGCCTCGTTGGCGGCATCGGCCGATTGCCGCGCCTCTTCCAGCGCCGCTTCCACCTGCTTGCGCGCACTGATGTCGCTGAAGGCGCAAAACAGCACGTCTTCACCGTTGTAGCGGGTTGGGGCGCTGCTCAGGTACAAGTGACGGCCATCGGCGGTGGCAAAGTAGTCAGTGCGTTCAGGTTGCTGGCTGGCGAAGGCCTGGTTGATCCAACCGGCACACAGCACATCGCGCTCCAGGCCGTCCCCCAGCCATTGTTGTGCCAGGGTGTTTTCCAGCACCACCTTGCCGTCGGTACGGCGCAGTACGCACAAGGCCACGGGCGCGGTCTGGATGACATCGCGGCTGAACGCCTCGCTTTCGATCAGGGCCTGGATGCGGTTGATCGCCGGGGCAATGAAACGATGTTCGATGCGGCGCATCAGCAGCAGGACCAGGGTCACGGTGAACAGGCAGAACAGCAGCGAGCCGACCAGTTGCTGCCACAGCCCGGTCATCACTGCCAGCAGGTCAATCGAGTACACCAATTGCCAGTCCGACGATTGCAGGTGTTTGCGGATCACCAGGTGGTCGGGTATCCAGCCGTCGCCGACAAAGCCGAAAAAGTTTTCGCCCTTCGAGTTGAGCAGCATCTGTCCCAATCGTGTGTCGTGGCTGTTGGTGAACACCAGCATGCCTTCGGAGTTGAGCATCATGAACTCGCCGGCGCTCTGATCACTGAGCGCAGTGGACACTTCGCGGCTGTCCATCTCCAGGCCCAGCCAGCCCGACTCGACGTCACGTTCATCAAGCCGGATGAAGATGTACAGGTACGAACGTTGCTCGGTCTGGTCGGTCAGCCACAGCTCGGCGCTGGGTGACGGGTTGTTGTCCTTGAGCGCCTGCAACTGTTCGAGCATGCGCGGCGAGAACCCGGGTACGCCGGGGGCGGAGTTGTACAAGCGCCTGACTTGCGCGTTCGGCCCGGTGTCGACATACAGCAGGCTGACCTGCTTGTCCTTCATGTAGTCGCGCATGCGCTGGGTCAGCCAGATGCTCCAGCGGTTGTCGGTGGTGCTGCCCAGTTGCAGGTGCACTTCTTCGGTCGATGGCAGGTAGACCAGGGGCTTGGCCTGCTTCGACTTGCGCACCGCCGACAGGCTCAGGCTTTCCAGCAAGGCTTCGCGATTGGTGAAGAAGGTGTGCGCTTCGGCAATCGCGCTGCTCATGTAGCCGCGACGCTGGGAGATGTCGTTGTTGAAGGTGAACAACAGAAAGTTGTACACGCCGCTGAGAATGCCGATCAGCAACACCACGGCGAACAAGCGCAGCAAGCGGCGGGCGGCTTCGGGGCTGGAAAGAAGGGGGCTGATTTGCAGCAGGTAGCTTTTTAATCTCATCCGCGGACTCTAGTGAGTCGCGTGCGCTACAGACATCAGACGATCCTTAAACATAGGCGTTGTCGACCCTGTTGGCCAGCCAGGCGCCGCTCATTTACCCGGTTCTGCGACCTGCTTGGCAAAGTGCGGCTTTGCCTATCAGACAATCCTTAAACAATGCGCCGTCTGGTCGACACTCAAGGTATCAACCGCTATCGCAGGAGTGTCGGCATGAACGGGAAGTATGTTGCTATCGCTGCAGGGTTGCTGTTCGGCCTGAACGGGGCCTGTGTGGCCGCCACGCCGGTCGCCCAAGGGGTGATCAATTTCACCGGCAGTATTGTCGAGTCGCCGTGCACGCCTTCGACCCAGGCCGGTGCCTTCAACCTCAACGATTGCCCGGCGCAGGTGCGGGGTACCCGTATCGGCCTGCAGCGGGTTGACTCGCAAGCGTCGGTCAGTGCGCCCGATCAAACCCCGGTCAACGTCAGGCTGGTGGCCGATAGCGGCAAGGCCGGGCGCTATTATCACCAGCAGTACGCGCTGGTGGATGCTGCCGGCAAGGCGGTCAGTTCCGGCGCCTACCTGATCACCCTGACCACGCCTTAAGCCTTCGGCGTAAGGGCGTTTGAGAATTGTCTTAGAGTCTGCGCCCACGACCAACGGTAACCTTGCCAATACTTCAGCGAGTCGCAGTGTCTATAAAGACTCGCGGAGCCCATCTGTCAGGTTTACCGAATGTCAAACACAGCATTGCGCATCGTCATCGCTGATCGGCAGCAGGATCAGCGCAGCAAGATAGAGAACATGCTCAACCGCCTGGGGTATTGCCGCGTTGCCCACTTGAGTAGCTTTCAAGCGTTGCAGGCGGCTACCCGGACGCAGGGCACCCCCTTCGACCTGTTGATCGTCAACACGGTGCTGGTGCCTTCCCGGCAGTTCAACCTGTTGAAGTTCTGCCACGACAACCCGCGCATCCGTCATGCGCTTATCTATGAAGGGCAGCGCGCCGACTCTTCGCAGGTGTCGGTGCCCGTCAATGGCAGGATTCAACTGTGCCTGTCACAGGCACCGGACTTCGATTCCATCAAACGATGCCTGCACAGTGTCGATCCGCTGTTTGCACGTTAATCACTGATCCCGCTCCCCCGCACGCCCTTTTTTTTTCAAACGCCAACTGGTAGCGTGCAGCACCTCGCTGTATTGCCCGATCCCTTTCGCCATCGTTGCCTGTCCAGGGCAGACGTACGCGGGTATCCGTTGGCCCATCAAGGGCGCCGGCGCAGGACGCATCGGGCGATGCACAGTCATTCGCAAAGGGAGTTCACAATGACGCAAAACAGCACCGTGCTGTCCGGCATTCAGCTGGATCAATTCATGGACCGTCTTGAGGTCGAGCATCAGGAACACGGTGCCGATTACCTGCTGAGCCAGCTGCGCGGCCAGTCGCTGAAGGCTGCTTCGCTGGAATCGATCGACCGCCTGCACGTGCTGTGGGTCAACGCCGGTGACGTCGATGCCGCCAGGGCGGTACTGGCCGAAGACGGTCAGGCGCTGCTCGAGGCCTGCGCTGACGAGGCGCGCAACGAACTCAAACTCAACCTGCTGGTTTACCAGCTGCGCCTGGCCAACTACCTCAAAGACGAGGAGGGCCTGCTGCAGGGGCTCGACAGCCTGCAGCAACTGAGCAACGAGCGGCTCGACTTCGACGTCGAGCAATACCGGCGCTATCGCATCTTCGACGAGCTCGAACACACCACGCTCGACGTCGCGCTCAAGGCCATCGAGGTGCGCCACACCCTGGCGCTGATCAACCCCGGGCGCCACGCCCTGCGGGCCTGGGACGATGCCGACCAGCACCGGCGCCGGGCCCGGGTGCTGGCCGCCCACGAGCAAGACGAGCAGGCCCGCGAAGCCGCCTTGAGTGCGATTGCCGCCTTGCGCACCGCAGGCGAGGATCAGGACGTCGACGCTAACGACTGGCTGTGGCTGGGCGACGGGCTGATCGAAATCGTGCCGCTGCGCCTGGCGATGTTCGAGCAGCCCGTCGTGCAGTCGATCGCCGAGTTGTCGCTGCCCCGGCGCCGTGAGTGGGAAGTGCGCCTGGCGCGGCTGGCCGCCCGTGCATTGCAGGCCCAGGGCGACCTGCCCGGGGCCCTGAAGATCTGTGAAGTGGCGAGCCGCAGCCTGGACTCGGATGGTGGCGATAACTTCATTAATTTCGAATTGCCCTGGTTGCTCGAAAGCGGGCGGATCGAGGAGGCTGGGCAACGGGCGTTCATGGATGTCTATGAAATGCTCGAGCAGATGTGGCCCGGCACGCCATTCTGGATTCACGACCGGTTGCTCGAGGCCGAGGACAACTCGGTGTGGTGGCCGCTGTGCGTGATGCGCGCCTGCGACAACGCCGCTTTGCTGGAGCGCTTTGTTGCCTGCCTGCCCGAGCGCAGCGAGGCGACACCGGCCTTGAACCCGTTGCTCGAAGCGCTGCACGCGACCCGGGAGAACCCCGAACTGCGCGACGCGCTGTTTGCCCAGGCGCGCGAAGAAGCCCAGCGCCGTGCGCCGAATCACCCATGGATCACCCGCCTGGTTGCGGTGCGAGAGGGCGATGCCGGCCTGATCGACGCCAAGACTGAGCTGGCCATGTTGCAGGACGCCGTAAAAGCCGGCGGCCTGCAGGATCGACGTAGTGCCTACAGTGTGTTCTGCGCGCACGTCAAAGCCTTCGGCGTCATCGATGCCCTCAAGCAGCCGATGCCGCAACTGGCCAGTGGCATGTACTGTTACGAGTACGCCGGGTATGTCGAGGACAAGGTGGAAGAGCAGGTCAAAAGCCTCGATGAAGCCACCACGAACGAAGCCTGGTCGCTGCTGCGCTTCCTGCAGCGGGCTGCCTACGAGCAGGGCCGGGTGCGCATGGAACAGTGCTTTGCCAGTGGCAGCGGCCACCGGTATGACGGCTGCGCCCACCTGTACTCGATGCTGTGCAACAACCTGGCAATCAACTACCGCTGCTACAACGACCAGCAGATGTATGACCAGGCCCTTGAACTGCACGCTTGCGGCATCGCCGCCAGTTCGTTTGCCGAGCACTATCACGGCGTGCTCAATGCACGTATCTGCCAGAAGGATTACGCGGCTATCGCTGAGGCGGCGGAGCAACTCTGGCACTACGCGGCGGATTACGGCTAAAGCCGCCATGAGCCGGATGACTACCTGCAAGACGTCACGTTTGCGCTGTATCGCCTGGATCGCGACCGGGAAATGTTGATCTGGCTGGAACGTATCTTGAAGTGGCAGGAAGAGCGCGGGGTCAGTGACAAGGACCTGGAATACTCGCCGCTGTTCGCCCGGCTGAAAGTCGCCATGTACCTGGCTCACAGCCTGCCTGAGGCGGCCACCGGCCTGTGGCAGCGTTACGCGTCGCAGGTCAATGAAAGGGACGAAAGCTCGCTGCTGGGCTGCGCTGGCGATGTGCTCAAGGACCTCGGGCGCAAGGAAGAGGCCCTGGCCTATTATCAGCGCGCCATCCTGCGCAGCGATCCGGACAACGCCGTCGACCAGAGAAACAATAAAGTCTTCAACGAGATGATCGCCGAGCTGCAGGCACCGCAAAAACCGGCAGGCAAGGCCTGGTGGCAGATATGGAAGTGACACCGGAGCTGCGACAGTCCGGTTATGCCCCGCGCAATGCGCTCAATGCCGATCAGCTCAAACGCGGTATTGCCGAGCGCAGCAAGGCCCGCAGTGATGCCCCAGAGGTGAGTAAATGGTTGCTCAACCATTTCTACCGTCATCTGGTCGGCAACTTCGAGCCGGCGCGCCGGATCCTGACCCTGGAGCAGGCCGTAGAGGTACTGGGAACGGAGCCACCGCCATGGGTGGCCAGGCACTTGAGCGACGTCGGTAAAGCGTCGCAGCAGGTGCTTGCGCCCCTGGTATGGGTCGACCCGGAGCAAGCCTCACTGCTGGCGCAGGAGGCCTTGCTGGTGGAGTTTCTCACCTCGCGCCAGGGCACTGCGCTGGCCGGCAAGCTTGATCGGATCAACTGCCCGCAGGCGCTGGCGCTGTGGGAAAAAGAACACGCGCAGATGGCCGCGCGGGTTGACCAGGGCTGGCGTCAGAGCCAGCCTGAGGCCTTGGCCACGGTCGTGACTACCGGCGAACATGTATTGCAGGAGCTGCGGCCCGACAGCCCGTTGTTGCGCGCCGAAATGGCCTTTGAAAGCTATGTGATGCGCCATTGCCTCGGCCAGTTCGCCGACCGCCGCGCCCTGAGCGGTGGCTACGGCGAGCGCTATGCCGAAGCGGTGGAACAGCGGCGCATGCGTGTGCTCAGTTTTCGCGACGGCCAGGGCCAGCCGCACATCACCATCAGCCTGATTGTCCAGGCCGACGGCACCTTGACGGTCGAGCAGGTCAAGGGCAAGCAGAACCGGCCGCCGGTCGAGCGTTACTACCAGGACCTGCTGCAGTGCCTGAATGCTCTGGGCACCGACCAGCAGACCCCCGCTGACTGTCTCGCCATCGGCATCGTGCGCACCGAGTCCGCCTGGCTGCGTATCGAAGAGGTCACTGATGCTACCGCCCAGACCCGTCTGGTAGCCCGCTACCCGCAACTGTACGAGCGCCTCGATGCACCGTCGGCCATGGTCGAGTGGCTGGTGGCCGGGCGTCAGCCGCAGCAGTTCTTGCAGGCTGCCCCGCAAGCGGTGTCGGTCAAGTACGCCACCCGGCATATCCTCAGCAAGCGCGCTGAGCGTCAGCTCAATGATCCTCTGTATCAGACCGAAGGTGTGCCGTGGCCGGACATGACGCCGGCCGAGGGCGAGGAAATCCAGGCCTGGCAAGCCCGGGCAAGGTAAGGAGAAGCGCATGTTTTTACTGATCGCGGCGGTTGTTTCAGCCTGGTTGTTGTGGCGGGCGTTGCGACCGCGCGCCGCGCCGTTGTTCAGTCAGCGCAAGCACTGGTCGCTGTTGCTGGCCAGGCCCATGGCCGATGCGATGGGCGTCGAGGGCTTCTACTCGCCGGCCTGCGATCACTTCAACGAGCAAGCTCAGAAGATCGTGCGGGCAGCGTTGCTGCACCAGGCCGGGGTTCGCAGCAACTGCGATGATGAGGCGGTGCGCGCGCACTTCAGCGCGACCCTCGAACAGCAATGGTACAGCCTCGACCTGCAGGCGCTGACGGCCAGCGATGAGCCGCGTGCGGCGATGGCCTTTGCCTGTGCGCGGGTGGCGTTTGTGGCCCGTTGCGCGCTGCTGATGCGCTGGCTCGAACCTGATCTTGCCTGGCGTGTGCTGCTGCTCAATGCGCAGCGGGCGCAAGACTGTTTCGACAGTTGGGAAGATTTCGGCAAAGCCTATAAGCTGGGGCGCGAGCAGTGGGTCGCGGCGTTTCGCGTCGACTCGCTAGGCGAAGCGTTCCACGAGCAGCATCTGCGCCAGTTGCTGGCCCCCGGCAGCGGTGCCTGGGCCGATATCCCCTGGCATACGCCCGCGGCGTTGAGCCCGGCGCTGGCGGGGTAACTGCGCGACTGTTGGTTTCAGCATCCCAGAGGGGCATTGCGATGATCGGCTTCACCTTTCGCCAGTTGGAGTATTTCGTCGCTGCCGCCGAGCAGGGCAGCGTCAGTGCGGCGGCGCGCACCAAGCATATTTCCCAGCCGTCAGTATCGCTGGCGCTGTCGCAGCTGGAGGCGAGTCTGGGCGAAAAACTCTTTCATCGCCAGGTCAGCCGCGGTCTGGAACTGACCCCGGCAGGGCGCACCTTGCTGGAGCAGGCGCGGGAGATGCTCAACCTGGCCTCGGCAATCAGCGGCAAGGGCGAAGAGCAACAGGTGGTGCGCGGGGCCTTGAGCCTGATCTGCTTCCAGGACCTGGGGCCGTATTACGCGCCACGGCTGCTGAGCGGCTTTCGCCGGCGCCATCCGGAAGTCACCATCACCCTGTTCGAGGCTGACCTTGCCGAGGTCAATCGACGTCTGGCCGATGGCAAGGCGGAGTTGGCGCTGACCTATGACGTGGGGCTCGATGCGCCGATCGAAAAACGCGTGCTGGCGCAGTTGACGCCTTATGCCTTGCTACCGGCCGACCATCCGCTGGCGCTGCAGGAGCGGGTCTCACTGGTGGACCTGGCCAATGAATGCCTGATCCTCGAAGACATCGCCCGGACCCGCGAATATTTCCTGTCGTTGTTCTGGGCCCATGACCTGCAACCGGCAAGCCTGCAACTGACCCAGACCTTCGAGATGCAGCGCGGGCTGGTCGCCCATGGCTATGGCGTGGCGCTGTCCTGTACCCGGCCGGTGGCCGATTGCAGCTACGACGGCCAACCCCTGGCTTGCAGGCCGCTGCTGGAAACGGTCAGCCCGCAGCCGGTGGTGCTGGCCCAGTCCAGCGCCATGCGCCCGTCGCCTGCGGCGCAGGCGTTCCTCGACTGGGCCAGCGAGCAGTTTCCGGCCTGATCAGCGGCTGACCGGATCTGCCAGGGTTGCCAGCGGTTGGCGGGCGACGAACAGCCAGTAGCCCAACGACAGCAAGGCCAGCCAGCCGATGCCCACGTACAGGGCCATGCGTGTGTCCGGGAACCAGGCCAGCACGCCGAAGATGAACAGCATGAACACCACCGCACACGCCGGGCCGACCGGCCAGAACGGTACCGGGAAGTGCAGCCTGGCGACCTCGTCGGCGCTCATGCCACGGCGCATGACGATCTGCGACAGAAGGATCATCAGCCACACCCAGACGATCGAGAAGGTCACCACGGCGGCGAGGATCAGGAACAGGTTGTCCGGGGCCAGGTAGTTGAGCACCACCCCCAGCAGCAGGGCGACGGCCATTACCACTACAGTCATCCACGGCACGCCAAAGCGCGACAGCTGGGCAAAGCTGGCGGGCGCCTGGCCGTTGTGGGCCATGCCGTACATCATCCGCCCGGCGCTGAAGATGTCACTGTTGATCGCCGACACGGCCGCCGAGATCACCACGATGTTCAGCAGTG
>NZ_JH650765.1:117948-119383 GCF_000259195.1 Pseudomonas donghuensis | reverse complement strand
GGGGCTGCGGAGCCGATCCCCAGGCCGCTGAAGATCTGCACGAAGGGGCTGCCTTCGCTGCCGATCTTCGTCCAGGGATAGATCGACATCAGCACCAACAGGGTGAACACATAGAACAGCAGGATGCGCAGCGGCACCGAGTTGATCGCCCGGGGAATCACCCGTTGCGGGTCCTTGGCTTCGCCGGCGGTGATACCGATCATCTCGACGCCGCCGAAGGCGAACATCACCACGGTGAACGAAGCGATCATGCCGCCCACGCCATTGGGGAAGAAGCCGCCATGGCTCCACAGGTTGCTCACTGCCGCCAGCGGCTCGCCGGCGCCGCCCAGCTGGATACCGAACATCAGCACGGCGGCACCTGCGAGGATCATCGAGACGATGGCGGTGACTTTCAGCAGCGACAGCCAGAACTCCAGTTCGCCAAACACCCGCACGCTGCACAGGTTCAGGGCGCCAATGAAGAAGACGATGCCCAGCACCCAGATCCAGCGCGGCGTATCGGGGAACCAGAAGCTCATGTAGACGCCGAAGGCGGTGACATCCGCCAGGCACACCACCAGCATCGAGAAGGCGTAGCTCCAGCCGGTGAGAAAACCGGCGAAGCGCCCCAGGTACTGGCTGGCGTATTGCCCGAAGGAGCCGGACACCGGGTTGCGCACGGCCATTTCACCCAGGGCGCGCATCATCATGTAGATCGCCGCGCCACCGATCAGGTAGGCGAGTAACACCGACGGGCCGGCCAGTTTGATGGCCGCTGCCGAACCATAGAAAAGCCCGGTGCCGATGGCAGAACCGAGCGCCATGAAGCGAATGTGGCGGGTACTCAGACCGCGCCGCATGGCGGTGCTGTTTTCGTTCATCCCAGGTAACTCCTCGTTGTTCTTATTCTTGGATAGCAAGGCGCCGTAGGACACAGGCAGGGCCATTAACCGGCCAAAGGCAGGAGGCTGACAACCCGCGCGCCATACAGATTGCCTATAGTGGCGAATAGGTAATCTGTGGTTTACCGGCTGCGCGGGGCCGCCCAATACTTTTGTTCATTACAACAAGAGAGGGTGATCGCGATGAAGGCCGATATCGAACAGTTCCAGCGTGAGGGTGCCGTGGTGCTGCGTGGTGTGTTCCGTGACTGGATCGAACCGCTGCGCGAAGGTTTTGAACAGAACCTGGCCGCGCCCAGTGCCTTTGCCATCGAGAACGTCGGCAGTGGTGAAGGCGGGCGCTTTTTCGAGGATTACTGCAACTGGCAGCGCATCCCGGCGTTCAAGGATTTCGTGCTCAATTCGCCGGCGGCGGCGATTGCCGGAGCGTTGATGCAGTCACGGCAAGTGCAGGTGTTCCATGAACACATTCTGGTCAAGGAGCCGGGCACCTCCAAGCCCACGCCCTGGCACCAGGACCTGCCGTACTACTGCGTCGACGGCCTGCAGAC
>NZ_JH650765.1:82712-117923 GCF_000259195.1 Pseudomonas donghuensis | reverse complement strand
GGCCCCCCCGCCACAATACCTTGAGCGTGGTGCTCGGCTCCCATCGCTGGCCCAAGCCGGTGCGGCCCAAGAGCTGGGCCAGCAACAAGGATTTTTATGGCGCCAGCGATGCAGGGCCCGGGGAAAGCCTGTTCATGGACATGCCGGATGTAGAGAACGGCGAGTACCAGATCCTCTCGCCGGAGCTGGAACCGGGGGACGCGGTGGTGTTCGATTTTCGTACCGTGCATGGCGCCGCCGGCAACATCGGCAGCAATCGCCGGCGAGCCTTCTCGACCCGTTTCATGGGCGATGATGTGCGCTATATCCAGCGCCCTGGGCGGACCTCGCCGCCGTTTCCGGGGATTGACCTGAAGACCGGCGATCGCATGCGCGAGGACTGGTTTCCGGTGGTGTGGGCGCAGCCGTAAGGGCTGCCCGTAGGAGCGAGCTTGCCTCGCGATGCGATGGGGCAGGTAGATCGCAATCGCGGGTCAAGCCCGCTCCCACAGGGGCTACTTCAGGTGGGCGACGATCTCGTCCTTGATCTTCAGGCGTTCCTTGCGTAGCCGGGTGACCGTGTCATCGGCGGCGCTTTTGTTCTCGGCATCGACGACTTCGGCGTCTTTGCGGTTGTACTCTTCATGCAGCTGACTCAGCCGCGGGTCACTTTGTTTCTTCGCGAGAAATTGATCCTTGGTCAGATTCAGGTCTGCGAGTAAATCGTGCTTGACCGGCATTTCTTCACCTCTCCGGGGGTGTGGGGTGGAAGTCATGAACTTAGAGGATAGTCGTCTTTGCCGGGTTTCGCGGCTGGGGTAGTCTGTTGCAACATTTGCCCACCCCAGGACTTTGTGCAATGCCTCACCTTCATGTGGAATACAGCGACAACCTGAAAAACCTTGAGGTCGATCGCCTGCTGCTGCGTCTTAACCATGCCCTGGTGGGCAGCGGCCAGTTTGCTGAAGAGCTCGACATCAAGAGCCGCGCCGTGGCCCTGGCCAGCTTTCGCGTCGGCGTGGCGCCGGTGGAACGCGGGTTCGCCCACATCAAGCTGGCGATCCTCAGCGGCCGCTCGGCCGAGATCAAACGCCAGTTGTCGGCGAGCCTGCTGGAGGTGCTCAAGGACGCGCTGCCGGGCGCCCCGGGGCTGGACATCCAGCTGTGCGTCGAGGTGATCGATATTGATCGCGATTCTTATTCAAAAGTGCATCTGCCGGGGTAAACAGACGCCGGGCTGAACACAGGCTGAACAGGCGTATTAAATAGACGCCAGTCGACTAATTGTTGGCGTCTTTTTCACAAAAAATTGATGACTCGCTACTTACAGTTCGGGCAGTTTCCAGGCCGTGCCGCAAGGGCACTGTTCCCGACGTTTAACTAAGCGAATTATCATGTTCAAGGTCAAACCCCTGCGGGCCGAATGGGTCACGTTGCTTGCCAGCCTGTACCTGTTGATCGGCTTCAACTCATTATTGTGGCAACACCTGGCGTCGGTGCTTTCCAACGATGGCCATGGCCTGCTGCTGCGCGTGGCGTTTGGCGTGTTGATCCTCTGTGCGTTCAACCTGGTGTTGACCCTGCTGGCCTTCAGGCCCGTGCTCAAACCGCTGTTGATCAGCCTGTTCATGGTCAGCGCCGGGGTGGCTTACTTCATGAGCCAGTACGGCGTGATGGTTGATGTGGGCATGCTCCGTAATGCCATGGAGACCAATGCCACGGAAGTACGTGACCTGCTCTCGATGAAACTTTTTTTATATATCGTAGTGTTAGGTGTATTGCCTTCTTTATTGTTGTATAGCACCCCGGTGCTGTACCGTAACTGGGTGCGTGAGTTAGTCGGCAAGTTGCTCGTCAGCGTTGCCTGCATTGTCGTGTTGGCGGCGGTGGCGTTGGTGAACTATCAAGGCTTGGCTTCGCTGTTTCGCAACCACCATGAAATCCGCCTGTTGCTGGTGCCGAGCAATGTCGTCGGCGCCTCCCTGGGGTATGTGGGCGAGCGGGTCGGCAGCGCCGCCAAGCCGTTTCGCAAGATCGGCGAGGACGCGAAACTGGACGTGGCCTGGCAACAACGCACGCGCAAGTCGCTGACCGTGCTGGTGGTCGGCGAGAGCGCCCGCGCGCCGAACTTCGGGGTGCTGGGCTACGGGCGCGATACCACCCCACAGCTGAGCAAGGAAAAGGGCCTGATCGCCTTCACCGACGTGCACTCCTGTGGCACCGAAACCGCCGTGTCGGTGCCGTGCATGTTCTCTGGCTTCACCCGCAAGGATTACGACGCCAGCACCGCCAAAAACCAGGAAGGCCTGCTCGATGTGCTGCAGCGGGCCGGGCTGGCGGTGCGCTGGCGCGACAACCAGTCCGGCTGCAAGGGCACTTGCGACCGGGTTGTGTTCGAGAATGTCAGCAACGTCAAGGACCCGGCACTGTGCGCCGATGACGAGTGCCGCGACGACATCCTCCTCAAGGGCCTGGACAGCTTCATCGACAACCTGCAACAGGACACCGTGCTGGTGCTGCACCAGATGGGCAGCCACGGCCCGGACTACTACAAGCGTTACCCGAAAGAATACGAGCGCTTCACCCCGGTATGCCGCAGCAATGCCCTGAACCAGTGCAGCCAGGACAGCATCGTCAATGCCTACGACAACACCCTGGTGTACACCGACCATGTCCTGGCGTCGCTGATCGACATCCTGCGCAGCAAGCAGGACAAGGTCGACACCGCCATGCTGTACCTGTCCGACCATGGCGAATCCCTTGGGGAATACAACCTGTTCCTGCACGGCACGCCCTACATGCTGGCACCGGAGCAGCAGAAGCACGTGCCGCTGCTGGCGTGGTTTTCCGACAGCTACAAGGCCAGCTTCGGCGTCGATAGCGACTGCCTGCAAAAGGCCCGCAATGCGCCGTTGAGCCAGGACAACCTGTTCCACTCCATGCTCGGCCTGCTGCAGGTGCACACCGCCCTGTACAAGCCGCAGCTGGACCTGTTCGCCAGCTGTCGGCCCATGCTGGCCAGACACTGATCACAGGCGCGGTAACGGCGGCAGGGATAGCGGTCGAGTGGTTTCCCGACGATGGCCTGCGCCGTATATACTGCGCGCCATTGTTTGTGGGAGAGCCTTGTGGCCATCGATATTCACTGGATTTGTGACGACCGCAGCCTGGCAGAGCATTGCCAGCAGTGGCGCACGCTGCCCTTCGTGGCACTCGACACCGAGTTCATGCGGGTCGATACCTTCTATCCGAAAGCCGGTTTGATCCAGGTCGGTGACGGGGCGCGGGCCTACCTGATCGACCCGCTGCGGATCGGCGACTGGCAGCCGCTGGCCGGACTGCTTGAAGATCCGCAGGTGATCAAGGTCCTGCATGCCTGCAGCGAAGACCTCGAAGTGCTGTCGCGCCTGACCGGCAGCCTGCCGGCGCCATTGTTCGACACCCAGCTGGCCGCCGGTTACCTCAACCTGGGTTTCTCCATGGGCTATTCGCGCCTGGTTCAGGAGGTGCTCGGCATCGACCTGCCCAAGGGCGAAACCCGTTCCGACTGGCTGCAACGCCCGTTGTCGGAAACCCAGGTCAGCTACGCTGCCGAAGACGCCGTGCACCTGGCCGAACTGTACGAGCGCCTGCGCCCGCAGCTGTCCGCCGACAAACACGCCTGGGTCCTCGAGGACGGTGCCGAGCTGGTTGCCCAGTTGCGCCGCGAAACCGACCCGTACGAGCTGTACCGCGAGGCCAAGCTGGCCTGGAAGTTGTCGCGCGCGCAACTGGCGGTACTGCGCGAGCTGTGCGCCTGGCGCGAACGCGAAGCCCGTGCCCGCGACCTGCCGCGTAACCGCATCGTCCGCGAAAACGCCTTGTGGCCCATGGCCCGCACCCAGCCGGATTCGCTGTCGGCGCTGGCCAAGATCGAAGACATGCACCCGCGCACCATCCGTCAGGATGGCGAGTTCCTGCTCGGCCTGATCAAGCAGGCTGCCAGCCTGCCGCCGGAGCAATGGCCGCCAGCGGTGCCCGAGCCGCTGCCGATCGAAGCCTCGGTGCTGCTCAAGCAACTGCGCGCCATCGGCCAGGCCGAGGCCGAACGCCTGAGCATCGCCCCCGAGCTGATGCTGCGCAAGAAACCCCTGGAACTGCTGCTCAAGAGCGGTTACCCCAACGGACCCTATCAACTCCCCGAGTCGCTGCGCGGCTGGCGCCGTGAGCGCATGGGGCAGGCGCTGCTCGATTGCCTGGCGGGCGCCGGAGACCCTTCATGAAACGTATCTGCTCGATCTACAAGAGCCCCCGCAAGAACGAAATGTATCTGTACGTGCTCAAGGCTGACGGCCTGGAGCGTGTGCCCGAAGGCCTGCTGCCGTTCTTCGGTACCCCAGTGCATGCCTTCGACCTGGTGCTGAGCCCGGAGCGCAAGCTGGCCCGCGAAGATATCGCCAAGGTTCTGGAAAACCTCGAGCAGCAGGGTTACCACCTGCAGATGCCGCCCGCCGAGGACGAGTACATCGAGCACCTGCCCGAAGAGCTGCTGCGCCGCAACGATCCGGTCTGACCTCCCTATCTGATACGCCGCCAGCCCCTGGCGGCTTTCGCCGTTACCCAAGGTTGTTATGAACATGCGTGTTTTGATCGCTGAACAGGATCATGCCCTCTACGCTCGCCTGTTGCGCGAAGCGGCACCGGACCTGGAGGTCCTGAACAGTGGCGACTCGGCGGAACTTGCGCGGCTGGCCGCTGACAGCCCGGTATGGCTGGGCCAGCCGGACCTCTTGGCGACCTTGTTGCGCCAGGGCCATCAGCCCCAGTGGTTGCAATCGACCTGGGCCGGGATCACGCCGTTGCTGGCTGACGGCCTGCAGCGCAATTATCGCCTGACCCGGGCGGTGGGGATCTTTGGCCAGGTCATGGCCGAGTACGTGCTTACCTACATGCTTGGCCACGAGCGCGAGGTGCTGGCACGGCTGGTCAGCCAGGTCGAGCGCAAGTGGGATGACCGCCCCGGGCGCAGCCTGGAAGGGCGCCGGGCGCTGATCGTCGGCACCGGCGATATCGGTCAGCGGGTGGCGGAGTTCCTGCTGCCGTTTGGCGTACAGTTGTACGGCATTGCCAGCCAAGCGCGCGAGCAGGCGCCGTTTATCGAAGTGGCAGGCCTTGAGGACCTTGGCCGTCTGGTCGGGCAGGTCGATTATGTCATCAACCTGCTGCCCGACACCCCGGCGACCCATGACCTGTATGACGCCGCGCTGTTCCAGCGCTTCAACCCCGAGGCCTTGTTCATCAATGCCGGGCGCGGCGTCGCGGTGGTCGATGCCGACCTGGTCGAAGCCTTGAAGAAGGGCCATCTGGCCGGCGCGGTAATCGATGTCTGCCGCCAGGAACCGTTGCCCCAGCGCCATCCGTTCTGGACCGCCTGGGGCTTGCTGTTGACCGGGCACAGCTCGGCACCGACCTCGCCGGCGGCGATGGTGCGCGTGTTTGTCGAGAATCTGCGGGCGTATCAGGCGGGTGAAGCGTTACGCGGGGAAGTGGACTTTCAGCGCGGCTATTAAAAGCGTCGCCGGCTCCCACAGGTTTTGTAGGCACCGCTGACCCTGTGGGAGCTGGCCTTGCCAGCGATGGGCTGCAGAGCAGCCCTGAAAATCAAAGGCTGAAATCACCCTCAGCCGCCAACTCGCTCAATGGCCGCCGCGGGCTTGGCACTTCCCGCGCCTGAAGGCCTTCAGCGAGGGTCGACTTGTCGCCCAGCTTGCCGATCGCCACCGCCGCGTGCAGGGCATAGCCTTCAGGAATCTTCAGCTCCCTGCGGGTCAGTTCCTGGTCGAAACCGGCCATGCCGTGGGTGTGCCAGCCGCTCAGGCTGGCCTGCAACGCCAGGTGGCCCCAGGCCGAGCCGGTGTCGAAGGTGTGCCACAACGCCGGGGTTTCTTCGCTGGCACCAGGCGCGGTGAAGGTGGTCTTGGACATGATGATCACCAGCGCCGAAGCGTGCTGGGCCCAACTGCGGTTGAATTCGTTGAGCAAGCCGAGGAAGCGTTCCCAGTTCGGCGTGTCGCGGCGGGCGTAGAGAAAGCGCCAGGGCTGCGAGTTGTAGGCCGAAGGGGCCCAGCGTGCGGCTTCAAGGAAGCTCAGCAGGGTGGCCTGGTCGATCGGCTCGCCGGTGAAGGCGCGCGGCGACCAGCGCTGGATGAACTGTTCGTTGATGGCGTGATCGGCAACGCGAGGATTTGCACTCATCTTGAGTTCCTGAGGGTTGGGGTGGTGACCGCTGGTCAAACTACTGTGTCATATGAGCGCTGACAAGCGGTCTGGCAATGGCCGGTGACAGGCCCTAGACTGGCGCCGCCGCGCCGCCGCGCACGAATTGAAACAGGACACCCGCTACATGACTGCCAACGCCGCTCCATTCTGGATGCGTAAAACCCTCGAGCAACTCGACCCGCAGGAGTGGGAGTCGCTGTGTGACGGCTGTGGCTTGTGCTGCCTGCAAAAGCTTGAAGATGAAGACGACAACAGCGTCTATTACACGCGTATCGCCTGCAAACTTCTGGACATGAAGACCTGCCAGTGCAGCAACTACCCGAAGCGGATGCAGATCGTGCCTGACTGCATCCAGCTGACGCCGGGCAAGGCCGATCAGTTCAAATGGCTGCCCACCACTTGCGGCTACCGCCTGGTCAGCGAGGGCAAGGACCTGCCCGACTGGCACCACCTGGTGTGTGGTGACCGTGAGCAGGTGCACAAGCAACGGATTTCACAATCCGGGCGCATGCTCAGCGAAGACAGCGTCGATGAGGACGACTGGGAAGACTATCTGATTTTCCGCGCCGGTTGAGCTGCAGAGGCTTGTCGGGGATCGCGTTTGGGGGAACGAGGAGTTTCTGTATGCGTGTGCGTTGCCATGGGTGGCTGGTGCTGGGCCTGCTGGCCAGTTCGCCGGCCTGGGCGAAAAAAGTCGATCTGGATTACCACGTGCGCTTGCTGCCACAAAGCGAGCAGGCCGAAGTGCGCCTGACCCTGGCAGACGGCGCCAGCGTGCGCAGCCTGGACTTCGACCTGGGCAAGGACGGCGCCTACAGCGACTTCAAGGCCGACGGCCAATGGCAGCTGCAGGGCGGCGATCAGCGCGGCCACTGGCAACCGGCGCCAGGCAAGAGCCAGCTGAGCTATAAGGTGCGCCTGAGCCAGCGGCTCAAGGGCGGCGCCTATGAAACCCGCATGACCCCGGGCTGGGCGCTGTTTCGCGGTGACGACCTGGTGCCGCCGGCGCGCCTGGACCAGCACGACGGTACCGAACTGGTGGCGCGCCTGAGTTTCGAGCTGCCCAAGGGCTGGAAAAGCGTCGAGACGCCGTGGCCGCGCATTGGCAAGCACCGTTTTCGCATCGACAACGTCTCGCGGCTGTTCGACCGCCCGACCGGCTGGATGCTCGCCGGCACCATCGGTACCCGCCGCGCGCGCCTGGGCGAAACCGACGTCAGCGTCGCCGCGCCGCAAGGCCAGGCCATGCGCCGCCTGGACAACCTGACCTTGCTGACCTTTGTCTGGCCGCAGCTGCAGGCGGTGTTCCCGCGCAATCCGCCCAAGCTGTTACTGGTCGGCGCCCGGGATGAGCTGTGGCGTGGCGCCCGCGCCGGGCATCACTCCATTTACCTGCACAGCAGCCGCCCGCTGGTTGGCGAGAACGGCTCAAGCCCGGTGCTGCGCGAACTGGTGCATGTGTTGGCGCAGATCAACGACCGCGAGGACAGCGACTGGATTGGCGAGAGCCTGGCCGAGTATTACGCCAGCGAACTGCTGCGCCGTGCCGGTGGCATGACCGAGGAGCGCTATCAGGCCCAGCAGGCGAGCCTTGAGCGCAGTGGCAAGAAGGTCAGCAGTTTGCGCGGCGAGCAGGTCGACAGCGCGGTGATCGCCCGTGGCGTGCTGCTGTTGCGGGCGCTGGACCAGGAAATCCGCCTGCACACCCACAACCAGCGTTCACTGGATGATGTCACCCGGGCGATGATGCGCCTGAACAGCGTTAGCACCGCGGAGTTCATCCAGCTCAGCGAAAGCGTGCTGGGCAAATCCTCCGAGGTGCTGCAGAGCCCGCTGTTGCGTTAAGGCCTGGGGTCTTTCAGGGCGTCGTTGCCGGTCACCGTGGTGCCACGGGGGGCGGCTGCGGCGTTGGCCTTGAGTGCTTGCAGCTCGGCGCCGCTGCGTTCGACCTTGGCGCGGAGGTTGTCCAGATCGCTGCGGCCGCGCTCGATCAGGCTTTTCACCGAGCTGTGGCCGGTAATGCCACGGGCCAGGGCAACCCCGCCGACCGCCACCTGAATCATCCCCAGCAAGCCACCACGGCGCAGGCCCTTGCCGACCATGATTACCCCGGTGGCGACGGAACCTGCGCGTTCCCAGCCGTGGACGTTATGTTCACTGGCCATCTGCGCTGAGTTGGCCGGGATAAGCGTCTGTTTCTCGGACATGGTCATTCTCCAGTAGGGGCGATGGTCTACAGCAGACCGCCGGGCAGGCCGGGCTGTTCAGTCGAGTTACTTGAACTTCGGCCCGGAGCGGGTGTTCAGGCCTTTGGCCAGGCGGTCATAGAGCACCACGTTGACGGTGGCGGCCAGGTTCATGCAACCGTTGGTCGGGATGTAGATGGTCTCTTCGCACCAGGCACGCACGCTCGGGTCGAGGGAGCCGTCTTCAGGGCCGAAGATATAGATCGCGCGGTCCGGGTGGGTGTACTCGGGCAGCGGCCGGGCGCCGTCGACCAGCTCCACCGCCACCGGCGTGCAGCCCAGGGGGATGATCTTCTGCAGGTCGTCGATGCCGATCAGCGGGATGTCGTAGTGCACACGCTTGGTGTCGGTGACGAAGTCGCGGGCGCGCTCATAGCGCTTGCCGGTGTAGAACACCGAGTTGACGCCGTAGCAACCCGCAGCGCGCATCACCGAACCTACGTTCTCTGCTGACTTGGGGTTGAACAGACCAATGCAGCTGTACCGTTTGTTCGCCACGTGCCGGGGCCCTTCGCAAAAAAGACGCGATTATACGGGCTTGCCGGCACCTGTGGGGGCGCGCTTGGGCAGTCAGTCCTTTTTCAGCATGCCGGCCAGGCCCGCGAACGGGTTGTGGGTGGCCTTGGCGATGGTCGGGCTGCTGGTCGAGCCTTCGCTGAAGTACTGCTGGTCGGTGTAGCGGGCGTGTTCGTTGTCGTGACAGTACAGGCACAGCAGCTCCCAGTTGGAGCCGTCCTGGGGGTTGTTGTCGTGGTTGTGGTCACGGTGGTGCACGGTCAGCTCGCTCAGGCGCTTGCCGGCGAACTCGCGGGCGCAGCGGCCACACACGTGCGGGTACATGCGCAGGGCCTTGTCACGGTAGCCCATTTCCTTGTCGCGCTTGGCGTCGGCGAGGATGCGGTCTAGCCGTGCGGTGGCGGCGGCAGAGGATGACGAACTCATGGGATTACCTTTTCTCGGGCTTGTTACGGTTATGCCTTGAAGTTTAGCCCGATGGCGGGCAATTCGGACAGGCAAACCGTGCGCGGTGGGAGTAGCCTGTAGCCAGGACCCTCAAGGAGCCTGTGCATGCGTTACGCGATCATTGCGGTATTGATCTGTGCCAGCCTGCAACCTGCCATGGCCGCTGATTTGCAGCCACGGCTGATCACCCCGGTGCCGGGTGCGCCGGGCACGGCGACGCCAACGCCGTATCCGCAGGTGACGCCGAGTACGCCGCCGCGCGCCGGTGATGCGCAACCGGGCGCGCCATTGCTGCCGCCGATGCCGGTGCCCAACCCGCCCAAGGATCAGCCATTGCCTGGTTTGAACCCGGACAACAGCAAGGCCAAGGGCGACTAGACCTGCTGGGCCAGGCGCTGACCGTCCTGCATGCGCAAGCGCCGGGACAGGGCCACGGCCAGGGCGCGGATGATCTTGGCGGCGATCTTCGGGGCGTCGTTGAGCATCTTTTCCAGCGAGTCCTTGCCCAGGTTGAGCAACTGGCAGTCGCTGGCGGCAATGCAGCTGGCCGAGCGCCGTTCACCGTCGAGCACGGCCATTTCGCCGAAGGCGCGGCCCTTGCGCAGGGTGGCGATTTCCACCTGGCGCTGCTCGGCGTCGGTCTTGCGCACTGAAACTACGCCGTGATGGATGATGCACATGAAGGTGCCGGCATCGCCTTCGCGAAAAATCTGGGTGCCTTCGCTCATGTTGCTGATGCTGAAGTAGCCGGCGGCGGCCTGGAAGTCGCCGGGCAGCAACTGGTCGAACAGGCCGCAGTCCATGAGCATGTCGCGGATTTCGTTGTTGAGGTGGGTGGGTTCAGGCATTTGCGTCGTTCTTTTAGTTTTGTGGTGTCTGTTCTGGGGCTGCTGCGCAGCCCATCGCTGGCAAGGCCAGCTCCCACAGGATTTGTGGCAGCCGGCCTGGCCGGCGATTCGCTTGATCAGACAACAAATTTTCCGATTTACACCACGCCCAGCACGTTAAATACGAACGCGTACTCCAGCGCCACGTCGCGCAGCCCCTGGTAGCGCCCGCTCATGCCGCCGTGGCCGGCCCCCATTTCGGTCTTGAGCAGCAACAGATTGTCGTCGGTCTTGGTCACCCGCAGCCGCGCTACCCACTTGGCCGCTTCCCAATACTGCACGCGGCTGTCGTTGTAACCGGCAACCACCAGCAGGGCAGGGTAGGCCTGGGCACGGACGTTCTCATAGGGGGCGTAGGCCTTGATCCGCTCATACACCTCGGGCTCTTCGGGGTTGCCCCACTCGTCGTATTCGGTGACGGTCAGCGGCAGCTCGGGGTCGAGCATGGTGTTGAGCACATCGACGAACGGCACTTCGGCAATTGCGGCCTTGAACAGCTCCGGGCGCTGGTTGAGCACCGCGCCGATCAGCAGGCCACCGGCGCTGCCGCCGCTGATCGCCAACTGCTCGGCGCCGGTCACGCCCTGGGCGATCAGGTGTTCGGCACAGGCGATGAAGTCGCCGAAGGTGTTGTGCTTGTGCGCCTGCTTGCCGGCGTGGTACCAGGCTTCACCCAGTTCACCGCCGCCGCGCACGTGGGCAATGGCAAAGGCCACGCCGCGCTCGAGCAGGCTCAGGCGGGCGTGGGAGAACCACGGATCGAGGCTTTCGCCGTAGGCGCCGTAACCGTACAGGTACAGCGGCACCGGCTTGCCAACGTCGGCACGGCGCTGCACCAGGCTGATAGGTACCTGGGTGCCATCGGCGGCGGTTGCCCACAGGCGCTGGCTGACATAGGCGTCCGGGTCGAACGGGCCGAGCACCGGGGTTTCCTTGAGCACTTGCTGGGCGCCGTTGGCCAGCTCCAGCTGGCGCACCTGGGCCGGGCGGTTGAGCGACTGGTAACGCAGGCGGATGCGCGTGCTGACGAACTCCAGGCTGTCCTGCACGTACAGGCTGTAGGCGGCGTCCGGCAGCTCCACGCGGTAGGCCGGCAAGCCCTGCGGGTGCACCTCGATGATCGGTAGGCCGCCTTCGCGCAGGCTCAGGCTCAGGGCGCTGGCGTTGAGGGTCAGGCCCTCGAGCATCACCGTGTCGCGATGGGCCACCAACAGTTGCCATTGCTCGCGGGTGGGCACTACGTCGGCAACAGCCTGGTACAGGGCGAAGTTGATGCCGTCCTGGTTGCTGCGGATAAACCAGCGCCACTGGCCTTCGAGCTGGCCGTGGTCAGGGTAGTACTCATGGCCCTCGACCCGGGGCGCCAGGCAGGTAAAGGCCTGCTCGGGGTGTTCGGCATCGAGCACCCAGGCTTCGCTGGTGGTCTTGCTGTTGAGCAGCAGGATCAGCTGGCGCTCGGAGCTGGCGCGGTAGCAGTGCAAGAAGAAACGACCGTCGGTTTCTTCATAGACTGCTTCGACACTGGCGCTGCCCAGGCGATGGCGCAGCAACTTGTGCGGGCGGTGGGTGTCGTCCAGTTCGGCGAAGAACAACGTCTGGTTGTCGTTGGCCCAGGTCATGCTGCCGTCGCAGTCCTCGAACGGCAGTTGCTCGATGGCGCCGCTGGCCAGGTCCTTGACGTACAGGGTGTAGATCTCGTCGCCCGTGGTGTCCAGGCTGTAGGCCAGGCGCTGGTGGTCGGGGCTGATGCTGAAGGCGCCCATGGACAGGAAGCCGCCCTTGGCCAACGCATTGGGGTCGAGCAGCAGCTCCTCGCGCGCTTCATCGACGGTATTGGCATCATCGGCCGGGCGCGGGCAGCGGTAATGGCGGGCGTACTCGTCACCGGCGGTGGTGCGGGTGTAGTACAGGTACGGGCCCCAGGGCGAAGGCAGCGACAAGTCGGTTTCAAGGATGCGCGCCTTGATCTCTTCGAACAGCTGTTCGCGCAGCGGCGCCTGATCGGCCAGTTGCGCTTGCTGATAGGCGTTCTCGGCGTTCAGGTAAGCCAGCACCTCGGGGGTGTCGCGTTGCTGCAGCCAGGCATAGGGATCGGCACCTTCGGCCTTGCGGGCAATCGGGGCACGGGGAGCGGTGGCGTCTGCGGACATGCGGGGTTCTCTTGGCTGGGGGGCGCCTGCGCGCGGAAAAGTGTTTATCATAAGCGTCTATTTGCCTAGCTTGCCACGGACACCATGACCGAGAACGACTATCTGCTCGCCTGGGGCCTCTATGCCCTTGCCGCCTTGGGATGCCTGCTGGTGGGCTTTCGCCTGACTGGCTGGATGTGGCGCTGGCTGCGTGAACCGCTGCGGGTACTGATGGCGGTACTGCTGCTGACCCCGACCATCGTCGACCCGGTCAAGGAAAAATTCGCCCCGGCCATCGCCATTGCCGCCCTCGATACCCTGTTCAAGGTCGGCAACAACGCCCTGCGCGCCGCAGCCGACCTGGCCATGTACGGCATGATCGCGTTCGCCTTGTATGCACTGTTCGTGTTCATCCGCTGGCCGCTGGAGCGGCGCGCCAAGGCCCGCCGTGAGCAGGCCGAAGCGGCCGCCCAGCGTGAAGCCCAGGAGCCTGTGAGCGATGAGCCGTTCGCCGCCGACCGCAGCGACCGCTACCGTAACCCGCCACCTGCAGCGCCGCTGGGCGGCAGCGGCACGCGGGTCGAGCCGCGTCTGTAGGATTTGCCCGGAGCAGCCAAGCATGTGTGAACTACTGGGCATGAGCGCCAATGTGCCGACCGACATCGTTTTCAGCTTCACCGGGCTGATGCAGCGTGGCGGGCGCACCGGCCCGCACCGTGACGGCTGGGGCATCGCCTTCTACGAAGGCCGTGGCCTGCGCCTGTTCCAGGACCCGGCGGCGAGCTGCGAGTCGGAAGTCGCCAACCTGGTGCAACGCTACCCGATCAAGAGCGAGGTGGTGATCGGCCACATTCGCCAGGCCAATGTCGGCAAGGTCAGCCTGTCCAACACCCATCCGTTCGTACGCGAGCTGTGGGGCCGCAACTGGTGCTTTGCGCACAACGGCCAGCTCGGTGAGTTCAAGGGCCAGGCGAGCTTCTACCGACCGATCGGCGACACTGACAGCGAAGCGGCGTTCTGCGACCTGCTCAACCGTGTGCGCGAAGCCTTCCCCGAGCCGGTTGAGGTCGAGCAACTGCTGCCGGTACTGGTCGCGGCCTGCGCCGAATACCGTGGCAAGGGCGTGTTCAACTGCCTGTTCAGCGATGGCGACTGGCTGTTCTGCTTCTGCTCGACCAAGCTGGTGCACATAACCCGCCGTGCGCCGTTCGGCCCGGCACGGCTGAAGGACGTCGACATGATCGTCGACTTCCAGGCTGAAACCACCCCTAACGATGTGGTCACGGTGATCGCCACCGAGGCCCTCACCGAGAACGAAACCTGGCACCGCTACGCGCCTGGCCAGTGGGCCTTGTGGCGCCGTGGCGAGTGCATCGCCGAAGGTCAGGCCAGCTAAGGATCAGCCCCATGTTCAGAAGTTACCTGCGCTTGCTGTTGTTTACCTGCGGTTTGCTGATTGGCCTGCAAGTGCCGGGCTATATCGTCGATTATGGCCAGCGGGTCGAGGCGCACCTGCTCGAATCGCGCGAAGGCCTCAAGGGCTTTGAAGACACCGCCAAACGCTTTTTCAACGGCGACCTGCAGGCGCTGCTGGGCCATTACCGCAGCAGCGACGACCCGGTGTTCACCAGCGATGCCAACAGCATCGAAAGCCTGTTGATCCGCAACCGCCAGTTCGAGCAGGAATGGCAGATTCTGCAAGGCCCGTGGCTGGCGAAAACCTGGCATGTGCTGGTCACCGCCAACCCGCAACTGCGCGAAGAAACCCTCAACGGCTACCGCTACCAGATCCTCCTCAATCCCGAGGCCCTGGCCTGGGGCCTGAGCTGCGCGCTGGTGTTGGCGCTGGTGGTCGAAAGCCTGCTGCTGTTGCTTGGCTGGGTCGCACTTGGCGGGCGGCGCAAGGCGGTGCAGGAGAGCTGGCGCTAAACCAGCACGATGCGCTGCGGCCCGGCATCGCGGGCGTAGCGCTCCAGCACGTTGCGGCACAGTTGCACCACCTCATCGACCAGCTCGACACCGGTCTGCCAGGCCACCACCAGCTCCAGGCTCGGTGGTTGCTGGGCCAGCGGCAACAGGATCAGTTCGCCACGGGCCAGTTCTTCGCTGACCAGCGCTGGCGGCAGGGCGCCGATGCCAAAGCCGTCACGCAGCAAGCGGGTAATCGCCGCCACCGAATTCACGCAGTTCAGCCGTGGCGCGCCGACGCCTTCGGCCTGTAGCAGGCTGAGCACTTCCTGGTGCGGACGCGAGTTCTTCGAGAAGGTGACGATGCGCTCGCGGGCCAGGTCCGCCAGCGAGGCGTAGTCGCGGTTGTAGATCGACTGGCGGGCGACGATCCAGCCCATGGGATAGCGCGCCAGGTCCAGGCTGCGGATCGATTCCTGGCGCAACAGGTCGGTTTGCAGAATCACATCGAGAAAGCCTTTTTGCAGCTGTTCGCGCAAGTTAAGCGCGGTATCGGCGACCAGTTCGATTTCCACCTGCGGGTAGCGCTCCATCAGCTCCGACACCAGCGGGCTCATCCAGGTGTGGATCACCGTGTCCATCACGCCGATGCGAATGCGCCCGACCTTGGCCCGGTCGCTGTCCAGCGATTGTTTGAGGGCCTTGGCGGTGTCGAGCATCTGTTCGGCGTATTCCAGCACCTTGCTGCCTTCCGGGGTCAGGCTCACGCCGCGTGAGTCGCGCAACAGCAACCTGACCCCGAGGTCGGCCTCCAGCGCCGCGATACGGCTGGAGATCGACGCCTGGGTGGTGAAGAGCTTTTCGGCGGTCAGGCGAAAGCTCTTGAGCCGGGCCACCCAGACGAAGGTTTCGAGGAATTTGAGGTTCATGGCGCGCTCACTGATCAAGTTTTTCTTATGCCAGACAGCTGGTTTTTCTCGTTGGACGACAACCTGCGCCCGTCGAAAAATGATCCTCAGGCCGCGACATATGCTGTCGTCGTTAAAACAATACCAACAAGCTGAGGCAACCATGAACCCATCGGGCGTGCAGCAACAGGTCAAACCCAGGTCAGTGGCGGGACCATTCGACTGGTACCGCAACATCAACAAGCAGGAACGCCGGACCTTCTGGAGCTGCAAGATCGGCTACGGCCTGGATGGCATGGACACGCAGATGCTCAGCTTCGTCATCCCCACCCTGATCGCCCTGTGGGGCATCACCACCGCCGAGGCCGGGCTGATTCACACCAGCACCCTGATCGCCTCGGCCCTGGGCGGCTGGATCGCCGGCATTCTCTCCGACCGCATCGGCCGCGTGCGCACCCTGCAACTGACGGTGTTGTGGTTTGCATTTTTTACCTTCCTCTGCGGCTTTGCCCAGAACTACGAACAACTGCTGATCGCCCGTACCCTGATGGGCTTTGGCTTTGGCGGTGAGTGGACGGCCGGCGCAGTGCTGATCGGCGAGGTGATCCGCGCTCAGGACCGTGGCAAGGCGGTCGGCATGGTGCAGTCCGGCTGGGCCATTGGCTGGGGGCTGACGGCGATCCTGTATGCCGTGCTGTTCTCGCTGTTGCCGCCGGAAGACGCCTGGCGTGCGCTGTTCCTGCTGGGCATCGTACCGGCGGTGTTCGTGATTTTTGTCCGGCGCCTGGTCAAGGACCCGGAGATCTACCAGCAGGCCAGGGCCGCCGAGAAAACCGAAGCACCTTCGCATTTTTATGAGATCTTCGCTCCGGGCATGCTCTTCACCACTATTCGCGCTTCGTTGCTGACCACCGGCGCCCTGGGCGGTTACTACGCCATCACCTCGTGGCTGCCGACCTTTCTCAAGAACGAACGGGGCCTGAGCGTACTGGGTACCGGCGGCTACCTGGCGATGGTGATCTTCGGCTCCTACATCGGCTACGTGATCAGTGCCTACCTGACCGACCTGTTGGGCCGGAAAAAGAACTTCATCCTGTTCGCCGTCGGCTCGTTCATCATTGTCCTGCTTTACACCCAGATGCCGGTCAGTGACGGCGTGATGCTCTGGCTGGGCTTCCCCCTGGGCTTCTTCGCCTCGGGGATCTTCAGCGGCATGGGCGCGTTTCTTACCGAACTGTTCCCCACCCGCATCCGCGGCTCGGGCCAGGGCTTTTGCTACAACATCGGCCGCGCCCTGGCGGCGTTCTTCCCGCTGCTGATCGGTTTGCTCAGCCAGAAGATTCCGCTGGGCCTGGGTATCGGCGGATTTGCCGCAGTGTCCTACGGAGTGGTAATTCTGGCAGCACTGAGCCTGCCGGAAACCCGCGGCAAACAACTTGAAGCCCGTTAAGGCCGAGCCTGAAGGAGTATCACTCGTGAGCCGCCTGTTACTGAATTGCGATATGGGTGAAAGTTTTGGCAGCTGGACCATGGGCCTGGACGCCCAGGTCATGCCCTATGTTGATTGCGCCAACATCGCCTGCGGCTTCCACGCCGGCGACCCCGGGATCATGCGCAAGACCGTGGCCCTGGCCGTGGCCAACCAGGTGCGCATCGGCGCCCACCCGGCCTACCAGGACCTGGTCGGCTTTGGCCGTCGCTCCATGGCCTGCAGTGCCGAAGAGATTCGCGACCTGCTGCATTACCAGATCGGCGCCCTGGACGGCATTTGCCGCACCCAGGGGACGCAGGTTGCCTACGTCAAACCCCACGGCGCGCTGTACAACGACATGATGGCCGACCCGCTCAAGCTGCGTGCCGTGCTGGAAGCTGTGGCCGCCTATGACCGGCAACTGCCGCTGATGCTGATGGCCACCGCCGACAACAGCGCGGCCCAGGCCCTGGGTGATGAGTACGGCGTGACCCTGTGGTTCGAGGCTTTTGCCGACCGCGCCTATGACGCCAGCGGCCACCTGGTGTCGCGGCGCTTGCCGGGGGCGGTGCATCACGATCCGGCGCTGATCGTCGAACAGGCTTTGCGCTTGGCCCGGGGCGAGCCGCTGATTGCCAGCGATGGCAGCGCGCTGCTGCTGCAGGCCGATACCTTGTGCGTGCATGGTGACAACGACAGCTCGATTGCCGCCGTCCGGCAGATCCGTCAGGCCCTCGATGCCCAGGCGGTGCCATGAACTACCGTATTGAAGTGGTAGCCATCGACTGCCTGATGGTGCGCCTGTTCGATCGCATCGACGAAAGCAACATGCCGTGGATGCTCGCCGCCAGCCGGCGCTTGCGCAGCGCGTTTGCCGAATGTCTGGTTGATCTGGTGCCGTCCTATACCACGCTGATGGTGCAGTTCGACTTGCTCCAGATGTCGCCAGCCGAGGCTCAGGCCTGCATCCGCGAAGCGCTCAGCGACCTGCAAGCGGACGCTGGCAGCGGCGGTCGTGAGCATGAGATCCCGGTGTGGTACGACCTGAGCGTCGGCCCGGAACTGAAATTATTGGCCGAGCGTTGCCAGACCTCGCTGGCAGACATCATTCGCCGTCACAGCGAGCGTGAGTACCAGGTCTTCGCCCTTGGCTTTGCCCCCGGCTTCGCCTTCATGGGCCTGGTCGAAGAGGCACTGGCCACGCCGCGCCTGGCCACCCCGCGCAAACGCGTGGCGGCCGGCAGCGTGGGGATTGCCGAGCGGCAGACCGCCGCTTATCCAGCGGTTTCTCCTGGCGGCTGGAACCTGATCGGGCGCACCCCGAGCAAACTCTTTGACCGTCAGCGCGAGGGCTACAGCCTGCTGCAGCCGGGTGACCGGGTGCGCTTCGTGGCGGTTGAGCGTGCGACCTTCCTTAACCTGGGCGGCGACGATACGCCGCTGGAGGCACAGGCATGAGCCGGTTGTCGATCGAGGCCAGCACGCCGCTGTGCCTGTTGCAGGATGCCGGGCGCTTTGGCGTGCGCCACCTGGGCGTGACTCAGGGCGGGGCGCTGGACTGGGTGTCGATGCGCTGGGCCAACTGGCTGCTGGGTAACGCGCCCGAGGCTGCGGTGGTCGAGGTCACCCTCGGTGGTTTCAGCCTGATTGCCGAGCAGGACTGCTGCCTGGCCCTGGCCGGCGCCGACCTCGACGCACGCCTCGATGGCCAGCCGCTCAAGCCCTGGCGCAGTTTCAGCATGAGCAAGGGCCAGCGCCTGCGTTTGAACTCGCCGTTGCACGGGGCCCGCGCATACATCGCCGCGCCGGGCGGGTTCAAGGCGCCGCAGGTGCTGGGCAGTTGTGCCAGCGTGGTGCGTGAAGAGCTCGGCGGGCTGGATGGTTTGGGCTCGCCGCTGGCCAAGGGGCAACCGCTGGAATATGCCGGCGTGGCGAAAGCGCTCAAAGAAGTGCCGGAGGCGTTGTGGCCGGACTTTACCGACAGGGCGCCGCTTGATCTGTTGCTCGGCGCGCAGATCGGCGATTTTAGTGGCACAAGCCTGTTTGAAGCGTTCAACCGTGAATGGACCCTCGACAGCCGTGCCGATCGAATGGGCATTCGCCTGTTGGGGCCGGTGTTGCAGTACCAGGGCCCGGCGATGATCTCTGAAGGTATCCCTTTAGGCGCGGTGCAGGTGCCGCCGGATGGCCAGCCAATCGTGCTGCTCAATGACCGGCAGACCATTGGTGGTTATCCGCGCTTGGGGGCGTTGACGCCGCTGGCGCTGGCGAGAATGGCGCAGATGCTGCCGGGGCACGTGGTACGGTTCCGGCCGGTGGTGCAGGAGATGGCGTGGCTTGAGCAGCGGGCATTTCTTGAGAGGTTTGTTGGCTGAGCGGGCCTCATCGCTGGCAAGCCAGCTCCCACAGGTGAATGCAAACCTCTGTGGGAGCCGGCCTTGCCGGCGATGGGGCGCGTAGCGGCCCGTGTCTACTTGGACAAAAACCGCATCCCTTCTTCCAACCCACGCAAGGTCAGCGGGAACATCCGGTCCTCGACCAGCTCGCGAACGATGTTGGTCGATGCCGTATAGCCCCAGGTGTCCTTTGGGTAGGGGTTGATCCAGATGAGCTTCTTGTACTTCTCCATGAACCGCTGCATCCACACGTAACCGGCTTCCTCGTTCCAGTGCTCGACGCTGCCACCCGGCTGGGTGATTTCGTAGGGCGCCATGGCCGCGTCACCGACGAACACCACCTTGTAGTCGGCGCCGTACTTGTGCAGCAGGTCCAGGGTCGAGGTGCGCTCGGAGGTACGGCGCAGGTTGTTCTTCCACACCGACTCGTAGACGAAGTTGTGGAAGTAGTAATACTCCAGGTGCTTGAACTCGGTCTTGCAGGCCGAGAACAGCTCTTCGCAGATCTTCACGTGGGCGTCCATCGAGCCGCCGATGTCGAACAGCAGCAGCAACTTGACGCTGTTGCGCCGCTCCGGGCGCATCTGGATGTTGAGCAGGCCGGCATCGCGGGCGGTGTGGTCGATGGTGCCGTCGATATCCAGCTCTTCGGCCGCACCCTGGCGGGCGAACTTGCGCAGCCGGCGCAAGGCCAGCTTGATGTTGCGCGTGCCCAGTTCGACCTGGTCGTCGAGGTTCTTGTACTCGCGCTGATCCCAGACCTTGACCGCCTTGCCCTGGCGCTTGCCGGCATCGCCGACGCGGATGCCCTCGGGGTTGAAACCGCCCGAGCCGAACGGGCTGGTGCCGCCAGTGCCGATCCACTTGTTGCCGCCGGCGTGGCGTTCCTTTTGCTCTTCCAGGCGCTTCTTGAACTCTTCGATCAGCTTGTCCAGCCCACCCAGGGACTGGATCTGCGCGCGCTCCTCGTCAGTCAGCGAGCGCTCGAACTCCTTGCGCAGCCAGTCTTCGGGAATCAGCGCTTCCAGGTGCCGGTCGAGGTTCTCCAGGCCTTTGAAGTAGGCCGAAAACGCCCGGTCGAACTTGTCGAAATGGCGCTCGTCCTTGACCAGGATGGCCCGCGACAAGTAGTAGAACTCGTCCATGTCGGCAAAGGTCACGCGCTGCTTGAGGGCATTGAGCAAATCAAGCAGTTCGCGCACCGAAACCGGCACCTTGGCCGCGCGCATTTCATTGAACAGATTGAGCAGCATGGCTATTGCTCCCGGCTCAGCGGTTACCGCGACGGCTCATGAAGGCCAGGCGCTCGAGCAACTGCACGTCCTGTTCGTTCTTGACCAGGGCCCCGGCCAGCGGCGGGATGGCCTTGGTCGGATCGCGTTCGCGCAGCACCGCTTCGCCGATGTTGTCGGCCATCAGCAGCTTGAGCCAGTCGACCAGTTCGGAGGTGGACGGCTTTTTCTTCAGGCCCGGCACCTTGCGCACGTCGAAGAACACGTCCAGCGCTTCGCTGACCAGGTCCTTCTTGATGTTCGGGTAGTGCACATCGACGATCTGCTGCAGGGTGTCGCGGTCGGGGAAGGCGATGTAGTGGAAGAAGCAGCGGCGCAGGAAGGCGTCCGGCAGCTCTTTTTCGTTGTTCGAGGTAATGATGATGATCGGGCGCTGCTTGGCCTTGATCGTCTCGTTGGTTTCGTAAACGTAGAACTCCATCCTGTCCAGTTCCTGCAACAGGTCGTTGGGGAACTCGATGTCGGCCTTGTCGATTTCGTCGATCAGCAGAATGACCCGCTCGTCGGACTCGAAGGCCTCCCAGAGCTTGCCTTTCTTCAGGTAGTTGCGCACGTCGTGCACCTTGTCGACGCCCAGTTGCGAGTCGCGCAGACGGCTGACCGCGTCGTACTCGTAGAGCCCCTGGTGGGCCTTGGTGGTCGACTTGATGTGCCAGGTGATCAGCTTGGCGCCAAAGGATTCGGCCAACTGCTCGGCAAGCATGGTCTTGCCGGTGCCCGGCTCGCCCTTGACCAGCAGCGGCCGCTCCAGGGTGATCGCTGCGTTGACTGCCAGTTTCAGGTCGTCTGTTGCGACATAAGCGCTGGTGCCTTCGAACTTCATGAACCGATCCTCTAACGTAGCGCCGGGGGTACATGGCCCCAGGCGGAAAAATTGTCATGCACGACTATAACGCGGGCTCCGGGCGACTGGGAACGCAGACGGCCCATTCAGTCTCTGAATGGACCGTCACTCGGTGACTCAGTCAACCTTGGGTGGCGTTTGTTCATAGTTGGCGTTGAAGGCCTGGACAAAGCCATTGCGCAGGATCTGCAAAAACGCCTCGAAGGCGCTGATATCGCGTTTATGCACGCTGCCTCTGAGCGCTACGCGGGTGGCGAACTGGTTCTTGCGCTGGTTCTTGAGCGCGGTTTCGCTGCCGCCGACCAGGGCTTCCCAGATCGAGCGGAAAAAGCCCTTGTCCTTGCTCTGAACGTCCTGTTGCCAGTTGAACACATCGACGTCGCGCAGCAACGGCTTGATGTAGCCGTTGAGCTGGCCGTTGCTGGCTTCGGCCTCGATCACCAGGTCGCCATGGCCGGCATTGAAGTCGAACTTGCCATAGGCACTGGCAAAATCGTTAAGCCGGCGCAACTCGATATCGGTGGCGCGCAAGCGAAACTTGAAGTCTTGGAAATCGCTGAAGGGGTCGAAGGTGGCGCTGCTTTCGACGCTGGCATCGCCGAGCAGGCGGGCCTTGCCGTCGAACGTGGCGTCGCGCCGGCCCTTGCGGTCCTCGACGTTGGTCAGGTTGCGGATGCTGGCATCGAGCCGGGTGGCCTTGAGGTTGACCGGCGGCGTGGAATTGAAGTTGCGAAAGCTCAGGATACCGTCGTCGATGCGGACTTCGTTGAGGGTGATGGGCAGCAGCTTTTCCAGTTGCTGACGCCAGTCGGTGCCCTGGCCGGTCTGCGAGGTCTGTTTGCTGGCACCGTCGACGAAGTTCAGCTGCGGCTTGAAGAAGGTCACTTGCGCCACTACCGCCTGGTTGTGCCACAGCGAATGCCAGCTGACCGACAGGTCGATCAAGGGTGCTTCGAGAAACGGCACCGGAACCTTGCCGCTGGTCTTGACGATGTTCAGGCCGTTGATCTTGTAGGCGCCGCGCCACAGGGCCAGGTCGACGTCGGCGATCTGCCCGCGGTATTCACCCATGTCGGCGAGCCTGTCGTTAAGGTAGTTGCGTACCAGCAGCGGCAGGGTCAGGTGCAGGGCCAGCAGTAACAGGGCGATGCTCAACAGCCCCCACAGGGGCCAGCGGTAGCGACGTTTCATCGGCGACGGTTTCCGGCAGGGTAGTGATCGGTTGACCCCCGTCAGCTTCAGGGGTTCGCCGGTTGTGGACGCATTGGCGCTGCAGGCTTACCCTTGAAGTTTTCCGCCCGGTGCATAAAAGGACCCCGCCATGAGCCGTATCTTTGCTGACAACGCGCATTCCATCGGCAATACGCCGCTGGTGCAGATCAACCGCATCGCCCCTCGCGGCGTCACCGTGCTGGCCAAGACCGAGGGCCGTAACCCCGGTTATTCGGTCAAGTGCCGGATCGGCGCGAACATGATCTGGGACGCTGAAAGCAGCGGCAAGCTCAAACCGGGCATGACCATCGTCGAACCGACCTCGGGCAACACTGGCATCGGCCTGGCCTTTGTTGCCGCCGCCCGGGGTTACAAGCTGCTGCTGACCATGCCGGCGTCGATGAGCATCGAGCGGCGCAAGGTGCTCAAGGCCCTGGGTGCGGAGTTGGTGCTCACAGAGCCGGCCAAGGGCATGAAAGGTGCAATTGAAAAAGCCAATGAAATCGTTGCTGGCGATCCGTCGGCTTACTTCCTGCCCGGCCAGTTCGAGAACCCGGCCAACCCGGCGATCCATGAGAAGACCACCGGCCCGGAAATCTGGAACGATACCGACGGCGCGGTCGATGTGCTGGTCGCCGGTGTCGGCACCGGCGGCACCATTACCGGGGTGTCGCGCTATATCAAGCGGACCCAGGGCAAGGCGATTCTCTCGGTAGCGGTCGAGCCGATCGTCTCGCCGGTGATCACCCAGGCCCGTGCCGGTGAAGAGATCAAGCCCAACCCGCACAAGATCCAGGGCATCGGTGCCGGTTTTGTGCCGAAGAACCTCGACTTGAGCATGGTCGATCAGGTCGAGCTGGTCAGTGACGAGGAGTCCAAGGCCATGGCCCTGCGCCTGATGCAGGAAGAGGGCATCCTCTGCGGTATTTCCTCCGGAGCGGCCATGGCTGCGGCGGTGCGCCTGGCGGAAAAGCCGGAGATGCAGGGCAAGACGATCGTCGTGATTCTGCCGGATTCTGGTGAGCGTTACCTGTCGAGCATGCTGTTTTCCGACCTGTTCACCGAGCAGGAAAACCAGCAGTAAGTCGCGGCGGTGCTGATCCCGGGCAATAACCGGCGCCGCTGTTTGTTGCACAATCCTTAACACTGATTCCCGGTCCCGCAGGTTTTCACTGGGACCGGATCGGTTAATATGTTCGATTAATTCGGCAGTGATGGCCTGATCGAAATTCCAAGGAGTGTTGCATGACTTTTTCCTTTGTCGCCAAGGCAGGTGTATTGCTGCTGTTTTTCGGCAGCACGTTGTATGTGCACCTGCGCGGCAAGGCGCGTTTGCCAATGTTGCGCCAGTTCGTCAACCATTCGGCGCTGTTTGCCCCTTACAACGCCCTGATGTACCTGTTTTCCGGTGTGCCGTCCAAACCTTACCTGGAACGCAAGCGCTTCCCCGAGCTCGACGTGCTCAAGGACAACTGGGAAGTCATCCGCGAAGAGGCCATGCACCTGTTCGACGAGGGTTACATCCGCGCAGCCGAAAAAGACAACGACGCCGGCTTCGGCTCGTTCTTCAAGAAGGGCTGGAAGCGTTTTTACCTGAAGTGGTACGACAAGCCGCTGCCCTCGGCCGAGGCGCTGTGCCCCAAGACCGTCGAGCTGGTCAACAGCATCCCCAACGTCAAGGGCGCGATGTTCGCCTTGCTGCCCGGCGGCAGTCACCTGAATCCGCACCGCGATCCGTTTGCCGGCTCCCTGCGTTATCACCTGGGCCTGTCGACGCCGAACTCCGACGATTGCCGGATCTACGTCGATGGTCAGGTGTATGCCTGGCGCGACGGTGAAGACGTGATGTTCGACGAAACCTATGTGCACTGGGTCAAGAACGAAACCGAAACCACCCGGGTGATCCTGTTCTGCGACGTCGAGCGGCCGCTCAACAGCCCGCTGATGACCCGCATCAACCGCAAGGTCAGTGCGTTCCTCGGCCGCGCCACCGCGCCGCAGAACACCGATGACGAACGCGTGGGCGGCATCAACCAGGCCTATGCCTGGAGCAAGCGCTTCAGCAACGTCATCAGCAACCGGGTCAAGCAGTTCAAGCGGGCCAACCCCAAGGCCTACCGGGTGTTGCGTCCGGTGCTGGCGGTGGTGGTTGCCTATCTGCTGTACCGCTGGTTGTTCTGATTGTTTCGGGCCGCTTTGCGGCCCATCGCCGGCAAGGCCGGCATCTGCATTCGCCACCGACTTGCCAGCCTGAAACAGGCTGGTCTATAGTCACCCCACTTCACCTCACCGAAGACCTGCTCATGCCAGCGTCCTGCCCATCCACCGTATTCGCTACCGCGCCTGACGCGGTTGTCGTTGTGCGTGGGAATCAGCAGCCGGCCATGATCAGTCACTACCCACCACCTGTCAGTAGCGTGGTCGTGTGCGTCGTCGCACCGCCAGCAGTGGTAGTGCTGGGCTAAGCGGCCAATCGCTGCGTCCCCACACACCTGCACCCTACTGAATACGGTTGGCTGCCCCTCGCGGGTAGCACCGTTCGGCTTATCTGCCCGAATTACAGGTGGCATTCATGTCTGTTCTATCGAAACAATCCGTGGTCTCGGCGGCCACTACCAGCCTGTTCGTCCTGCTCTGGAGTAGCGGGGCGATCGTCTCCAAGCTTGGCTTGGCTCACGCCAGCCCCTTTGCCTTCCTGCTGCTGCGTTCGGCCCTGGCCCTGGCGGGCCTGCTGTTGCTCAGCCCCTTGCTCAAGCTGCACTGGCCGCGCACCCGCCCGGCGGTGTTGCAAGCCCTGGCCACCGGTTGCGTGCTGCTGGGCGCTTATCAGATCTTCTACCTGCTGGCGCTCAACACCCACGTCACGCCCGGGGTCATGGCCACGGTCATGGGCGTGCAACCGATCCTCACCGTGGTGCTGATGGAACGCCAGCGTTCCTGGAGCCGGTTGTTCGGCCTGGGCCTGGGCTTGAGCGGCTTGATCATGGTGGTCTACCAAGGCATCAACCTCGGCGGTGTGTCGCTGGCCGGGATGCTGTTTGCCTTGCTGGCGCTGATGAGCATGACCTTTGGTTCGATCATGCAAAAGCGCATCACCAGTAACCCCATGGGCACCTTGCCACTGCAATACCTTGCCGGGCTGATGATGTGTGCAGTATTTGCGCCGTTTCAGCCGCTGCAGGTGGAACTGACCGACAGCTTCATCGGCGCCTTGCTGTGGATGGGCCTGGTGGTGTCGCTGCTGGCGACTTTGCTGTTGTACCGGTTGATCGCCAAGGGCAACCTGGTCAATGTCACCAGCCTGTTCTACCTGGTGCCGGCCGTCACAGCGGTGATGGACTACCTGATCTTCGGTAACCGCCTGGCGGCGCTCAGCTTGTTGGGCATGGGGCTGATCGTCATTGGCCTGCTGTTCGTGTTCCGCAAGCCCGCTGCCGCGCAGGCGCAACTGCAAGCTGACTAGCACTGCTTGCCGCCCGGCAAAACGCCGGGCGGCAAACCTGCGCCCTCAGGGCTACGGATTAACCTGTCAGGCGCGAACCGGCTTGCCAACCGCCGCAGGCTTGAGCACCAGCCACAACGCCACGGCAATCAACAGCCCGCCGTACAGATGCGCCAGCGACAACGGCTCATCCAGCAGCCAGGCGCCCCACAGCACACCGAAGGCCGGGATCATGAAGGTCACAGTGCTGGATTTGACCGGGCCGATCTCGCTGATCAGGCGAAAGTAAAGGATGTAGGCAAAGGCGGTACACACCAGCCCCAAGCCCAGCAGCGACCCCCACACCTCCCAACCGCCCCAGCTTGCCGGTGGCTGGGTCAGCACGCTGTAGCCGAACAACGGTAACAACAGCAAGGTCGCGCCCATCATGCTGCCCAGCGCCGACAAGCGGCTGTCGAGGCCGCCCTGGTGATCGAGCCAGCGCCGGGCCAGAAAGCCGGCCAGGCCATAACAGGCGGTTGCCGCCAGGCACGAGAGGGCGCCTTGCAGCAGTTTCGCGTCAAACGCCACCGGGCCCGCGCCACTGAGTACGCCGACACCGAACAAACCAAGGAAAATGCCGCTGAGCTTGGCCAGGGTCAGTGGTTCACGAAAGCACAGCGCGCCAATCAGCACGCCCATCAACGGCGTGGTGGCATTGAAGATTGCCGAGTAGCCGGCCGGCAACACTTGGGCCGCCACTGAATACAGCGTGGCTGGAATCCCTGAGTTGATCATGCCCAGCACCAGACAGGCCCTGAGCTTGCCGTTGAAGTCCCAGCGCACCCGCAGCAGGGCAAGAATCACCAGCAGGCCGAGGCAGGCGATGGAAACGCGGAAAAACGCCGTGGGCAGGGTGCCGAGCACCGGCGCAATGATGCGCATGAACAGAAAGCTCGCCCCCCAGACAGCAGCGAGTATCAACAGGCGGGTAATGGCGATAGGGCTCATGGGCTCTCCGGGTCCTTTGGGGGCAGGGCGCGAGTTTACGTTACAAACCGGGCCATGCTCTCTCCCTTTCTTGCGCTCAAATTCCGCGCTCGGCGAGTTTGGCCGATACACCCGCGCCAACAGGCTTTCCCTGCCCGTGGCGACTGGCTAAGCTCAGGCTTTGACATTCCCGCAGAGGTCTGACGTATGCCCCAGCAATGGCCGGCCGCCGATATCGCCCGGATGATCCTCGATGGCTTCGATGATTATCGTGAACATTTCCGGCAGATCACCGACGGCGCCCGCGAGCGGTTCGAGCAGGCCCAGTGGCAACAGACCCAAAGCGCCTCGGCGGCGCGCATCAACCTCTATGAGGAAAAGGTCAGCGAGGTCAGTGGCTGGCTGCGTCAGGGTTTCGAGGACGAGGTGCTGCTCGACGTCTCGCTGTGGCCGCTGGTCAAGAGTGCCTATATCGGCCTGATTGATCCGCGCCTGGACGATGAACTGTCGGAGACCTGGTACAACTCGATCTTCTGCAGCCTGTTCAGCCATGACCTGATCAGCGATGGCTGCATGTTCATCCATACCACCCGGCCATCGCTGCGCAGTCACGAGCGGGCGGCGCAAACCCGAATCTATCGGCCGCAAAGCGGCCTTGGCGCGTTGCTGGCGCAGGTCTTCGCCGACTACCGCTTCGATGTGCCGTACGCGGACCTTGCCGGCGACCTGGCGCGCCTTGAAGCGCAGCTGCGGGAGAACCTGCCGGACTGGGTGTGCAAGGACCCGGCCCTGGCCGTCGAGCTGTTTTCTTCGGTGCTGTACCGCAACAAGGGCGCCTACCTGGTCGGGCGCCTGTACACCCAGGACGAGCAATGGCCGCTGGTGATCCCGCTGTTGCACCGCGAAGGCCACGGCATCGAGATCGACGCGCTGATCACCGACGAAGCCGAGGTGTCGATTATCTTCTCCTTCACGCGTTCCTACTTCATGGTCGATGTGCCGGTACCGGCCGAGTTCGTCGGTTTTCTCAAACGCATCCTGCCGGGCAAGCACATCGCCGAGCTGTACACCTCGATCGGGTTCTACAAACACGGCAAATCGGAGTTCTACCGGGCCTTGATCAACCACCTGGCCGGCACCGATGACCGTTTCATCATGGCCCCGGGCGTGCGTGGCATGGTCATGAGCGTGTTTACCCTGCCGGGCTTCAACACCGTGTTCAAGATCATCAAGGACCGCTTCTCGCCGTCCAAGAGCGTCGATCGCGCTACGGTGATCGAAAAGTACCGCCTGGTAAAAAGCGTCGACCGCGTCGGGCGCATGGCCGATACCCAGGAGTTTGCCGATTTTCGCTTCCCCCTGAGCAAGTTCGAGCCTGAGTGCCTGGCCGAACTGCTGGAAGTGGCGCCGTCCACCGTCGAAGTGCACGGTGACACGGTGCTGATCCGCCACTGCTGGACCGAACGGCGCATGACCCCGCTCAACCTCTACCTGGAAAACGCCAACGACGCCCAGGTGCGCGAGGCCCTGGAGGACTATGGCCTGGCCATCAAGCAACTGGCAGCGGCGAATATCTTTCCGGGTGACATGCTGTTGAAGAACTTCGGCGTCACCCGCCACGGGCGCGTAGTGTTCTATGACTATGACGAGATCTGCTTTCTCACCGAGGTGAACTTCCGCTACATCCCGCCGCCGCGTTTCCCCGAGGATGAAATGGCCTCCGAGCCTTGGTATTCGATCGGGCCGTTGGATGTGTTTCCCGAGGAGTTCCCGCCGTTCCTGTTTGCCGATAGCGGTCAACGTCGCTTGTTCAGCCAGTTGCATGGCGAGTTGTACGATGCCGACTACTGGAAAAGCCTGCAGGCGGCGATCCGCGGCGGCAAGGTGATCGATGTGTTCCCGTATCGGCGCAAGTGCCGGGAGAGCTGAACAACATCGCGGGGCAAGCCCGCTCCCACAGGAATGAGGGTGAATCTGTGGGAGCGGGCTTGCCCCGCGATGCTTTCAGGCCGAGAAAATTCGTTGTACACCCACCCCATCAAGCACCGCATCGATCAGCGCACGAGCAATCTCGATATGCTGGCCGGCACCGGCGACGATGGCGCGGTCGTTGAGGGTGAGATGATCCAGCGATCGCTGACCGTGGCTTCAGCGCATCGCAGCAGTTGGCCGGCGTGCAGCAGGGCTTCTTCGGCGGGAATACCTTCGCGAACGTTGAACATGCGGTTGGTGCCGAACGGAGTGTTGGTGGTGGTTGCGTTGGATAGGCCGAGACTGGGGGGATCTGGGACAAGCTTTTTCATGATTGACCTCAAGTTATGAAGCAACCACGCCTCGCTGCTAAACGATGGGTGGCAGCTGTACGCGGGTTAGCAGACCGGTAACTCGAGGAACCCGGCGCACCCGAAGGCGCCCCACGTACAACCGCCATATAGCGTTGTGCCGTCGACATCGAGTAATGAGCCGGACTGCTAAATCCGATCGTTGGATTTTCCAACGACGGCAGCAGCCTAGGTTCTTGACGGGGTTGGCACAACAGAGCAACGGCGGCGAAAGTATGATTCAGAACGGTCTGACAGAAAACACTTACAACATTTCGATTTGTCGCTGTGTGAGCAGCCTGCACCGGACCTTGTGGGAGCGGGCTTGCCCCGCGATCGAGCGCGTAGCGGTCGTATGCCAGGCAACTCCTGGTTTGCTGACTGTACTGGCCTCATCGCGGGTCAAGCCCGCTCCTACAGCTGAAGGCGGCCGCTACCCCTTCAAGCACTTCAACTCGCTGAAACTCTGCCGCACCTGGCCAAGCTTCTGCTCCAGGTGCTGGCGCTGTTGCTCGCTGCTCTGTGCCATCACATCCACCAGCAACCGCCGCGCCTCCTGCTCGGTGCGCTGGAAGGCGATCCGGTACTCCGGTGTCCACAGGCTTTCGCGCTTCTTCAGGAGGATTTCCAGGCGCGGCTCGAAGCTGTCGCTGTAACGCTGGTCCATGGCCGCGCTGAACTGCGCCTGCCAATGGGCGCGGTTGGCGATCCACTGGCGGTTCTGTTCACCCAGGCTTTGTGACCAGGTCATGACCCGCAGTTTCTGTTGCGCGCTGAGCTCGCCGAGCCAGGTGCTCAGGCGTTTTTCCATGCGCTCGGCGCGGCGTTCGATTTGCCGTGCAAGCGGTGTATTGACATATTTGGCCTGGCGCTCGCGGATGTCGTCGGCAAAGGCTTCGCGCATTTCCCGCACCTGCTCATCATCCATGCTGCGCAACAGTTCGGCGGCCGACGGGGTGATCTGCTCGGCAACCTTGGCAATGGCCTGGCGGGCTTCCTGGGTGCGTACCTGCAGTTGCTGGTCGGTCACCGCATTGCTGGCGACCATCGCCTGGATTTTGTCGATCCAGGTCAGGTAGCCGGGCAATTGCGTACGACAATGCCAGGCCAGTTGCTGTTTGAGTCGATCGTTGAGCCAGGTTTTCTGCTGGCGGTTCATGCTCAGGTAGTCGTTCAGCGACCAGGGCACCAGCATGTCGAGGTTGCGGTAGGCCAGGTCGACACGGTTGCAGGCGATGACCAGCAAGGCCGATATCACCAGCAACAGCACGGTGCGCAGGTACTTGGACAGGCAGGCGTACATGAGCGGATCCTTGCGAAGGCTTGCTTGTCTTTATAGAACAGGGCGCGCCTTCACGGTTCATTTTGCTGACGGGCCGTCATCGGCAACCGGGCGCAATCGCCGCGTGAGGTGTAGAATGCCCCGCTCGCAACGAGGATTTCCGGAAATGGCTTTAGTTGGGCGTTACAACACTTTGCAAGTGGTCAAGCACACGGACTTCGGTCTGTACCTGGACGGCGGGGCGGACGGCGAAATCCTCCTGCCTAACCGTTACATCCCCAAGGATACGCCCACCGAGGTTGAAGACTGGCTGAACGTCTTCGTCTACCTCGACAGCGAAGACAAGCTGATCGCCACCACGGAAAAGACCAAGTTGCAGGTGGGTGACTTCGCCAGCCTCAAGGTCAAGGAAATCAACAGTATCGGCATTTTCCTCGACTGGGGCCTGCCCAAAGACCTGCTGATGCCGTACTCCGAAGAAAAGCGCCAGATGAAGGCCGGCGAGTACTGCGTGGTGCACGCTTACCTCGACAAGCGCACCCGCCGCATCACCGCCACCGCGCGCCTGGACCGTTACCTGGACAAGGTGCCGGCGAACTACAAGGTTGGCCAGGAGGTTGACTTGCTGGTGGTCGAAGAAACCCCGATGGGCTTCAAGGCGATCATCAACAACAAGCACTGGGGCCTGATTCACAAGAATGAAGTGTTCAAGTTCCTGCGTTCGGGCAAGCAGGAGAAGGGCTACATCAAGGAACTGCGCAGCGACGGCAAGATCGCCCTGAGCCTGCAGCCCATCGGCCAGGACCTGGCCAACAGCCTGCACGACAAGATCCTCGCCAAGCTCAAGGACGCCAACGGCGTGCTGCCGGTCAGCGACAAGAGCGACCCGCAGTTGATCAGCGACCTGTTCGGGGTCAGCAAGGGCAACTTCAAGAAGGCCATCGGCGCCTTGTACAAGGATGGCCGCATCGTCATCCACGCCGACCGCATCGAACTGGCCTGATCAGACCTGCTTGAAGCCTGCGAAACTCAGGTTCTCACCGCCTGGGCGCAGGTCTTTGAGCAGCGAATCGCGATCGGCACTCAGCGCCAGGCTGATGGTCGAGCGGCGCTTGCCCGGGTGGCGGATTTCCATTTTTTCCTGATGGGCCTGCAGGTAGTTCACCGGCACCTTCAAATGCTGCAGCTCGTCAGTTTCCGGGGTGTGCAGCAGCAGGTTGACCCAGTCGGGCTGGCCCTTGCGCAGCAGCTTCACCGGCACATCGAACCACCACAGGCTGCGCTTGGTGTCGAGCACGGCAAACAGGGTGTTGTCGCTGTTGAGCACTGGTCGTTCCAGTTCCTGGTTGCGGCGGGCAATGGCGGTGGGTTTGTCGAGTTTCATGCAGGTTCCTACGGGTGACGCTTGAAAGGTCGCTTATTGTGCTGGCAACTCGATGAAACATAAAGCGACGTTACTCGCCGGCGTATCGATTGCCCCGAAGGCATGGCTAACGAGAACGTTGGCAAGGTCAAGGATGCACTGCAGAAGCCTTGAACCCTGAGAACACGGACAGGACGACGGCCATCTTCGGGTGGCCGTTGTGCTATCTGCCGTAATCAATCGCAACTTTGAGGCGATCGTCGATTAGACTTCAGGACGTACCTGCCTGATGAGTGCTGTGAGGAGCCTGCCAATGACCCTCGAGCGGCGAAAGGAGACGCTATGATTTTCCCCGACCTGCGCGGCTTGCCGTTGCACCGTGTGCTGGTGCGCACGGTCAAGGAATTTCTCGATGACGAGATGTCCACCTATGCCTCGGCGCTGGCCTACCAGATGCTGTTTTCGTTGTTTCCCTTCCTGCTGTTCCTGATCGCCCTGATCGGCTTCCTGCATTTACCGGACTTTTTCTCCTGGTTGCGCCTGCAGTCGGAACTGGTATTGCCGCCCCAGGCGCTGGAGCAGGTCAACCCGGTAATCGACCAGTTGCAGCAGTCCAAGGGCGGTTTGCTCTCGGTGGGTATCGTCATTGCCCTGTGGACCGCATCGGCCGGTGTGCGGCTGATGATGAGCGCGATGAACGCAGCTTACGACGTGGTCGAGGGGCGCCCGGTGTGGAAGCGCTTTCCGCTGTCGGTGATCTACACCGTCGGCATCGCCGGCATGCTCCTGGCTGCCGCCGCGCTGATGGTGCTGGGGCCGCAGGTGATGGAGTGGATTGCCTCGCAGATTGGCATGCAGGAGTTCATCGTCACCCTGTGGACCGTGCTGCGCTGGCCGGCGATCATCATCCTGATGATGGTCGCGGTGGCGTTGATCTATTACGTCATGCCCGATGTGAAGCAGACGTTTCGCTTGATTACCCCGGGCTCGGTGCTGGCGGTGGTAGTGTGGATCATCGCTTCGCTGGGTTTTGGCTACTACGTCAAGACCTTCGCCGACTACAACGCCATGTACGGCAGTATCGGAGCGATCATTGTCCTGCTGTTGTACTTCTATATTTCCGCTGCCGTCTTGCTGTTGGGGGCTGAAATGAATGCGGTGATCGAACGCATGTCGGAGGAAAGCAAAGAGCCCGGCGAAAAAGACGTTGATGGCGTCGCCCATGAGCATGAAAAAAAGCATGTCTCCGGGCTTGGCCGTGATCATTCGCTTGATCATCAAACCACACCTGCCAGCGAACCCCTGAGTCGAAGCCATGATTCATGACATCCTGAAAATGGGCGATGAGCGCTTGCTGCGCATCGCCCCGCCCGTGCCGCAACACATGATCGGCAGCGCCGAGCTTGAACGGCTGATCGCCGATATGTTCGAAACCATGGAACATGTCGGCGGGGTGGGCCTGGCCGCGCCGCAGATCGGTGTCGACCTGCAATTGGTGATCTTCGGTTTCGAGCGCAGTGAACGCTACCCGGAGGCCGAGGCGGTGCCGCGGACCATTCTGCTCAACCCGCTGATCACGCCGTTGAGCACCGAGGTCGAGGACGGCTGGGAAGGCTGCCTGTCGGTGCCGGGGCTGCGTGGCGTGGTGCCGCGCTACCAGCGGATTCGCTACGAAGGCGTTGACCCGCAAGGGCAGCCAATTGTGCGCAACGCCGAGGGCTTTCATGCCCGGGTGGTGCAGCATGAATGCGATCACCTGATCGGCCGCCTTTATCCCTCGCGCATCCACGACTTCAGCCGCTTCGGTTATACCGAGGTGCTGTTCCCCGGGCTGGACCCTGCCAGCGACGACTGACCCCGCAGCATTGCCAACAAGGGCTTGCTGCGCTGGTAGCGGGCCAGGCGCTCGGCCAAGGGCGCGGGCAGGGTGCCGGTGCTGCTGAACGCCTGGCGGGCATAGAAGCCCTCCAGGGCCGGGTGGCAGAACAGCCAGATATTCCCTGGCAGTTCGGCCGCTGCCGCTTCGATCAGTTGGCGGGCGACCTGCTGGCCGCGCCACGCGGGGGCGACGAACAAGCCGGTCAGCCAATGGCCGCCGGGCACGTCACTCAGGCACAACGCCGCGACGATTTCCTCGGCCCTGGCCACCCACAGCTGGCCCTGGGCAGCCGCGCGCATGGGCGAACCGTGGTTTCGGTAGAATTTATTCAGCAAGGGCCGCTCGGGCGCAAGCAGCCGGCAGTAGCGTAATCGGGTCACTGGTTTGATCTGGCAAAGGCTCTACACCGGGCTTTTACACCGGAAGGCAAAAACTGTCGAGAGCGTTGTACCGAGGCTATTGTTGCAAAAGCAGTAACAGTGAATGTCCGGCTTCGTGATTTAACCGCCCGAAGTACCTTGTAGACTAACCACATCCCACACAGAAAGTTACAGTGGGGTCGGTACTTCGTGTTATGTCCCCTTGTTTGATATAACAACTTCTCCGCGCCGTTCAAGGTAAATGAAGTCAATCGATTAGTTTGATTGCTTTGCAGGCCTATTATCATGAAACGTTTATTTGCACTTGCCCTGGTGGCTGTTTCTTCGTTCGCCCTGGCGGATGAAATCAATACTGCGGCTGCGCAACCTGTTGTTGAACAGTATGACTACAGCAGCAACCTGGATATTGCCAAAGTCATCAGTTTGTCGACCATTCCCAATGTTTGTGAAGTGGTACCGGCAACCATGACCTACGAAGACCACCAGGGGCAGCGCCACACCATCGAGTACCGCGCCATGGGTGACGGCTGCAGCAACGGCTGATACCGTTCGGCACCTCTGGGTTGCGCATTGCAGGGCTTGAGCTAGGGTCAATCGTGTCCAGGGTGGACAGTTTTCCTATCGCACATGGAGTGAATGCAATGAACAGCCCTGAGAAAAACCTGCGGCACGGCCGCGTTATTTCACCGGCCAGCCGTGGTTCCAAGACCGTTGAACTGGGATTGCTCGGCAACTGGCAAGTCAATGAAATGGAAGGCGGTAAAAACTTCCCAAGTTTGGTGGCCGGGCCGGTGCCTGCGCCCTTCCAGACGGATGCCCCCAGTGTCGTGCCACCCGCGGATGGATATATTCTAAGTGGTGGCAAACAGGACGCTCGCGACGTCGTCAATTACACGAACGCGGAAATGTCCGCCAAACTCGGCACGCCCTTTAACTGGCCGTTGTTGAATGTGACGCCGGGCCAGACCTTCCAGGTGAAGTGGGAATATACCGCAGCACATACCACCCGGGGCTATCGCTGGTTTATTACCAAAGATGGCTGGGATGTGAACAAGCGCGTCAGTCGCGCCCAGCTCGAGGCT
>NZ_JH650765.1:32275-82694 GCF_000259195.1 Pseudomonas donghuensis | reverse complement strand
ATCCCTACACGCCGTATTACGAGCATAAGGACAAGCTCAAGGCCAAGGTCGAACATGAGGTCAAGCTACCCAGCAACAAGCACGGCCATCATGTGATCGTCCTGCTGTGGCTGGTCGCCGATACCGGCAACGCCTTCTACCAGGCCTTCGACGTCAACTTCCAGTAACCCGCCTCACTGGCTCTCGCGCGCCAGTAGCTCACGCTTGCGCTCCACGCCCCAGCGGTAGCCCGAGAGGTTGCCATCGCTGCGCACCACCCGGTGACACGGGATGGCCACAGCCAGGGCGTTGGCCGCGCAGGCCTGGGCCACGGCGCGCACAGCCCTGGGGGAGCCAATCCGCTGGGCGATCTCGGCATAGCTGGCAGTGCTGCCGGCCGGGATCGCCCGCAAAGCCTGCCAGACCCGCTCCTGGAACGCTGTGCCGCGCAGGTCCAGTGGCAAGTCCAGGCCGATGCCCGGCACCTCGATAAAGCCCACGACCCTGGCCACCAGGGTTTCGAACCCGGCGTCGCCACCGATCAGGTTGGCCTTGGGAAACTTGTCTTGCAGGTCATTGAGCAGCGCCTGCGGGTCGTCACCGAGCAGGATTGCGCAGATCCCCCGTTCGCTCTGCGCCACCAGAATCGCCCCCAACGAACACTGGCCGATGGCAAAGCGGATGTCGGTGTTGGCGCCACCGTCACGATAGGTGCCCGGGGTCATGCCCAGGCGGGCATTGCTCGATTCGTAGAAGCGGCTGTTGGAGTTGAACCCGGCCTCGTACAAGGCGTCGGTGACCGTTGCCGACTGCTGCAATTGAACGCGTACCTTGCGCGCGCGGTGGGCCGAGGCGTAGGCCTTGGGCGTCAGCCCGGTCACCGCCTTGAACACCCGGTGAAAGTGGAACGGACTCATCTTCAGCTGTTCGGCCAGCTGGTTCAGGCTCGGCGCCGGGTCGGCGCTTTCGATCAAGGCACAGGCGCGGGTGACCTGGGCCCGGTGCTGTTCGGCGACATGGGTCTGGTCGGCGCCGCGGCGCTTGCTCGGCCGGTAGCCGGCGGCTTCGGCCTGTTCGGCGCTGTCGAAGAACTCGACATTGTCGATGCGCGGCAGGCGCGAGGTGCTGCTCGGCCGGCAGTACACACCGGTGGTGCGCACGGCGTAGACAAAGGCCTGGTCAGCGGCCGGGTCGCGGGCCAGTATGGCCTGCCAGCGCGGGTCGGATTCGCTGATCCGTGGTTTGCCTGTACTCATGACGGGGTGCTCCTGGCGTTGATCGATGGGTTCAGGCTACGGCTGCGGCTCACGGGAAGAACTCCGGGTCTTGCGTTCAAACTCGCTTGGCCGGTACCCGCCACAGGTACCAGGCGGCCACGGTCCGGTAAGGGCTCCAGCGCTTGCCCAGATCGATCATCTGCCGGCGCGTCGGTTGCTTCTCCAGGCCCTGCAAGCGGCGATAGCCCTCGCGCACGCCGAAGTCGTCGGCCGGCAGGATGTCCATGCGTTCCAGGGTATAGATCAGCAGCATCTCGACAGTCCAGCGGCCTACTCCACGCAGGTTGACCAGGCGCTCGATCAGCGCTTCATCTGCCAGTGCCGAGGCTTGTTGATAGTCCGGCACCAGCCCTTCGACCCGTGCCCGGGCGATGCCCTGGATGGTCGCCAGTTTGTTCGCCGAGAAGCCGCAACCGCGCAATTGCTCAGGGGTGGTTGCCAGCACCTGCTCGGGGCTGGGAAACCCGGTGTCCGGGTAGAGCGCCAGAAAGCGCCCGAGAATCGCATCGCCGGCCTTGGCGTGCAGTTGCTGGTAGGCGATGGCCCGCACCAGCGCCTGATACGGGTCGCGGGTGGGTTTGGGTTGATGCAGGCAAGGACCGACTGCCTCGATGTGCGCGGCCCATCGTCGGTCCAGGGCGGCGAGGTAGGTTTGCGCCTCGGCATACAAAGCGTGCTTGCTCATCAGGCCTCCAGCGCCTTTGCCACGTGCTCCAGTGCCTGTTTGAGTTCGGCCCGGCTGCCAGCCGCCGACAGGCTGATGCGGATCGCCTCCAGGTCATGCTGTTTTACCGCAAACACGTCGCCTGGCACCACCGCCACGCCGCTGGCCCGGCAGGCCTCGGTCAAGCGGGCGGCGCTGTGCCCGGCCTTGACCCAGATGTGTGGGGAAGGCTGCTGGCTATTGACCAGGTGGCTACCCAGAATTCTGCAGGCCAGGCGCCAGCGCTGGAGGACTTCCTCGCGCTGCCAGGCCAGGCGCCGCTGCGCCGTGCCATCGGCAATCCAGCGACATGCGATCTGCAGGTTCAGTGGCGACACCTGCCAATGGGTGGCCTGGGCATGGGGATCGACCTGTGCCAGCAGGGCTGGATCAGCCACGATCCAGCCCAGGCGCAGGCCGGCGCCAACGGTTTTCGACAGGCTGCTGATCAACACGCCGCGGTGCCCGAGCAACCGCCACAGCGGTGGCTGGTCGGTCAGCGCGCCGTAGACATCATCTTCGATCACCCGCAGGTCATGGCGCTCGACCACCTCGGCGATCGCCTGTTGGCGTGCGCTGCTCATGCACGCACCGGTAGGATTGTGCAGGCTCGGGGTCAGCACCATGATGCGCGCGCCGGTGGCACGGGCGACCCGATCGAGGTCGTCTGGCACAATGCCCTGATCGTCCAGGGCGATACCATGCAGCGGCAGGCGCAACTGCCGGCAGGCGGCCTTGATACCGGGTGCGGTGAGGGCTTCGACCAGCACCGCTTCACCCGGCTGGCACAGCGACAGCAACACCGTGAACAAGCCCTGCTGGGCACCACCGCACAGCAGCAACTGCCGGTCATTGAGCTCAAGGCCACGGTTGGCCAGCCAGGCGGCACCGTGCACACGGCCGCGCAGCAACGCTTCGGCGCTCAGGTAATGGTCCAGGCAACCCGCCTGGCCGTCCTGCAACAGCACCTGCAAGGTGGTTTCGCTGTCGCGGTTGGCCGGGTCGATCACCGGTACATTGGTCGACAGGTCGATCAGGCTCGGCTGCAGGTCCTTCTGCTTGAGGCGAAACAGTGTGGCCTCCTTGCTGCCGGCCAGCACATAAGTGCCACGCCCGACTTCCCCCGAAACCAAATGCCGGGCTGCAGCTTCGCGGTAGGCCTGCTGGGTGGTGCTGGGGTTGAGCCCCAGGTTCCAGGCCAGGCGTCGTTGTGGCGGCAGACGTTCACCGACTTTCAGTTCGCCGCGCTCGATGGCGGCGGCAATGGCGTCGACCAGGGCCAGGTAGCGCGGCTGGGCATCGGCGCTGAGGGTAGGGGTCCACATTTATTGTTGGCCATGCAATATAAGAATTTACCCATACAATGCGCGGCGACTAGGATCAGGTCAAATCCGATCCTGCCGAGGTGTTTCATGTTCGACCTGCCTGCCCTGCGAGATGCTGCCCGCCTGGTTCATGCCAGCGTTCCCGCCACCGCGCAATACGCCTGGCCGCGCCTGGCCGAACGGCTGGGCTGCGAGGTCTGGGTCAAACATGAGAACCACGCGCCGACTGGCGCCTTCAAGGTGCGCGGCGGTCTGATGTATGTGCAGTGGTTGCGGGAACAGAAGCCCACGGTACGTGGCCTGGTCACCGCGACCCGTGGCAACCACGGCCAGAGCATGGCCCTGGCCGCGCGCACTGCCGGGCTGGCGATCATCATCGTGGTTCCCGAGGGCAACTCGCGGGAGAAGAATGCGGCGATGCGCGCCCTTGGCGCCCAACTGGTCGAGCACGGCGCCGACTTTGACCAGGCCCGCGAAGAGGCCGCGCGCCTGGCCGAGTTGCACGGCTTTGAGAGCGTGCCGCCGTTTCACCCCGAGCTGATTCGCGGCGTCGCCACCTATGCCCTGGAGTTGCTGGAGGCGGTGCATGCGCTCGATTGCGTCTACGTGCCGATCGGCATGGGCTCGGGCATCTGCGGGCTGATCCAGGCGCGCAACCTGCTTGGCCTGCGCACAGAAATCGTCGGCGTGGTGTCCAGTGCTGCGGACGCATTTGCCCAGAGCCTGGAGCAGGGCCGCATCGTCACCACCGCCACGGCCAATACTTTCGCCGACGGCATGGCCTGCCGCATGCCGTTGCCCGAAGCGTTCGAAATCATCCGCCAGCATGCCGCGCGCATCGTGCGCGTCAGCGATGAGGAAGTGGCCCAGGCCATGCGCATCTACCACGAAGACACCCACAACACCGCCGAAGGCGCAGGGGCCGCCGGGCTTGCCGCGCTGATCCAGGAGCGCGAGCGCCAGCAGGGGCGCAAGGTGGCGGTGATTCTCAGCGGGGCGAATATTGATCGGCAGCGGTATGCGCAGGTATTGGCGGGTGATTGAAAAATCCTGAATTGAAGCATTGGAAAAAGTGCTATCTTATTTTGATAGCATTTTCCGATGAACAATCGATATCGAAAGATCCTCGACAGCATCTTCCGCACACCGACCAGCGCCAGCCTGGTGTTTACCGACATCGAGGCGCTAGTGCTGTATCTGGGCGGGCAAGTGCAGGAACGTGAGGGCTCCAGGGTCAAGTTGATCCTGGGTGATCAGCTTTGGCGCTGTCACCGGCCGCACCCGGGCAAAGAGGCCAAGCGATATCAGGTGGAAGAAGCCCGCGAGTTTCTTCTACGGGCAGGAGTTCAACCATGAACACTATGAGCTACAAGGGCTACACCGCCCGAGTCGAATACGATCCACGGGACGATATTTTCGTCGGTCGTGTCCTGGGTGTGCGTGACATCATCAGCTTCCACGCCAGCGCCGTCAGGCAGTTGCACGAGGCGTTTCACCTGGCGCTGGATGACTACCTGGCCGATTGCGCCGAGCGTGGGGTCAAGCCGGAAAAACCCGCTTCCGGCAAAGTCATGCTGCGTATCAGGCCAGAAGTCCATGCCGCGGCGACCATCGCAGCTCAATCGGCAGGCAAGAGCCTCAACCAATGGGCCGATGAAGTGTTTGAGCGTGCAGCACAAGCCTGAGTAAAGGCAATTTCTTCCAATACAGCCCGGCGAAAAACCGTTTAAATAGCGCCTGCCCTCAACAGCGGTTACGGAACGTCGATGCCTTTTTCAAATGGATTTCTGCTGAGTTTGTCGTTGTGCCTGGATATCGGCATTGCCAATATCGCCATGATCACCCTGGCCATGCAGCGAGGCTTCCTGCAGGGTTTCTGGCTGGGGCTGGGCACCTGTGTCGGTGACCTGCTGTATGCCATTGCGGCATTGGCGGGGATGACCGTGCTGCTGCAATTTGAAACGGTACGCTGGGTGTTGTGGCTGGGCGGGTCGGTGTTGCTGGTGTGGTTTGCCATCAAGATGCTGCTGGCGGCGCTGCGTGGCAACGCCCACCTGGAGACCCGTGGCGAGGTGGTCGTGGAATCGGGCTGGCGCGAGTTCATGCGCGGGATCTTCCTGGCCATGTCGTCGCCCAGCGCCATCCTTTGGTTTGCCGCGGTCGGCGGGGTGCTGATTTCCCGTTCCGGTGGCGGCAGCCTGTTCGAAGCCGGGCTGTTTCTCTCCGGTTTTTTTGCCGCCGGGCTGATCTGGTGCCTGTCGTTGTGCGGCATTGCCAGCCATGGCGGACGGTTGTTGGGGGATCGCTTGCTGACCTGGTCGTACCTGCTGTCGGCGGGCATTTTCTGCTATTTCGCCGGCTACGTGATTCTTTCCGGTTACCGCGAGTTCATCCTCGCCGTGCCTGCGGCCGCGCCGGGTCTATAATGATTCGAGACACCGGTGCGCAGGTGCCGTCAGGCAGGAGGAGCTTCGATGAAAGGTCTGGATGCAAAAAAGGCGACGAAGAAAAAACCACTGAAAACCGCCAAAGAAAAACACGCCGCCAAACGCGCCAAACGCTCAGGCGGCAGTTTTCTTTCGCAATAATGCCAAGAGCTCCGCAAGGGGCTCTTTTCGTCAGGGGCGGGCCCTCGAGCAGATTCCGAGAATGGGTAATTGCCGCTACCCTAGCGCTGGGTACGGATACGCTGTGCCCATTACCCTGGCGAACGAGGCAAAGGACATGACTCTGCAGACTCCCCCGATCAAACCCGCGCGTTTCGAAGACGGTCGTACCTTCACGGTTGCCGGACTTGGTGAGCGCTATGGCCAGGCCACCCTCCAGCAAATCCCCACCCTGTGGCAACGCTTCGAGCAGCACATTGGCCGGGTTCCCGGGCAGATAGGCGGGGAAACCTACGGGGTGTGCAGCAACGGTGATGGCCAAGGCAATTTCGACTATATCGCCGGGGTCCGGGTGCAGGACACCGATTCGCTGCCGGCCGGTTTTCAGCATGTCGAACTCAAGGCCCGACGTTACGCAGTGTTTGAGCACCACGGCAGCCTCGACAATCTCAAGGCCACCTTTCAGGCCATATGGAAGGACTGGGTGCCGGTGTCCGGCGAAACCGTGGCCAACGCGCCTGAGTTCGAGCGTTATGGCCAGGACTTCAACCCCGATGACCGCAATAGCGTGATGGAAATATGGCTGCCTCTGGAAAGCAAATGATCGAAACCTGCACCGATGTACAGCAAGACGATTGGCTTGTGCTGCGCCAGGCGCTGTGGCCCCAGTGCCCGCTGGAGGAACACCGCCAGTCAGTGCGCGAAATCATCGAGCAGCCCCAGCGCCTGGTGGCCTTTCTGGCCCGTGACCGCGCCGGGCGCGCTTTGGGTTTTGCCGAAGCCTCGATCCGCAGTGATTACGTCAATGGCAGCAACAGTTCGCCGGTGGCCTTTCTCGAAGGCGTGTTCGTCGCGCCCCAGGCTCGGGGCCAGGGTGTTGCCGGGCACCTGATTGCGGCGGTTGAGCAGTGGGGCGCCAGCCTGGGTTGCAGCGAGCTGGCCTCGGATGCTGCCCTGGACAACCACAGCAGTCACGCGATGCATGCGGCATTGGGCTTTAGTGAAACTGAGCGGGTGGTGTACTTTCTCAAGCCTTTGGCCAAGGGCTGATCTTTAGGGGGCTTCGCGGATGCGATCCTTGGGTTGGTTTTTGAGGCTGTGAGCTAATCCATTCGCTGTGGCGCTGCTGCCGGCCCCTTCCGCCCTTACGGCGGGTCCCTTTTGTTCTTGGCAAAAGGAACCAAAACCGCTCGCTCCTGCATACGGCCCTACGCTTCGCTCCGGGTTCCTTCGCTTCGGTGCCTTCCAGGGGCATCGCGGCCTACGACTTGCTACGCCAAGTCTACGTCTCGCGACTTCGGCTTGGGCCGAAGGGTGCTGCGCACCAGCCCCCTCCAGACACCTACGCTCAGCCTCCTGAAGTCGCGAAGTTACGGGCGGCGCCTGCACTGGCGTATCTGCGAAATCAGATTATGGCGCAGCCAAGCTGACGCCGGAGCGGGACAAGCTCGCTGGCAAAGCGAGCACCGACTTGCTTGATCTTGATGCGCGTAGTTCAAGGCGCCGCCGTAAAGGCGGAAGGGGCCGGCAGCAGCGCCACACAAAATGGATAAGCCCGCAGCCTGCAACATCCCAACCCAAGAATCATAGCCCCAGGATTCCGTGAACAACCATTTTCCCTGTCTGTCGATTTCAGCCGCTGCCATTCGACCATCTGTGAACGCGCCGAATGGTTCGGCGCCTGATCGCGCAGAGGACACGACCATGAACAGTGCCGCCGAGAACGAAATCCGCCAACTCATCGAACAGTGGATTCCGGCTGTTCGCGCCCGTGACATCGAGGCCATCACCGCCCCTTACGCCGATGACATCCGTGCCTTCGATGCGGTCAAGGCACTGCAGTTCAAGGGCAAGGCTGCCTACCGCGCCCACTGGCAGGCCTGTATGGAGCATTGCCCGGGCGAGATGGTCTTCGAGGTCGAGCAATTGCAGATCCAGGCTACCCCGGAGCTGGCACTGGCGCATTGGCTCAACCGTTGTGGCCCGGCCAACAGCGAAGGCGGTGAGGATCAAAGCTGCTACATGCGGGTTACCGTCGGCTACCAGCGCATCGGCGGGCAATGGAAGGTCATTCATGAGCACTGGTCGGCACCGTTCGACATGGAGTCCGGTGCCGCGCTGTTCTCGCTCAAGCCTTGAGCTGAAAAACCCGAGAGTTATGCCGAATCGCGCTTTCTAAGGCGGTGCGATCTGCCGCCATAGTATCCCCAGCTGTGGAGACGACGATGAAATACCTGTGCCTGGTCTACTGTGATGAAAGTCTGCTGCACAGCCTGCCCGACAGCCCGGCCGACGCCGAGTGCATGGCCTACGCCGAATCGATCCAGGGCAGTGGTCGCATGCTTGCCGCCGAGGCGCTCAAGCCGGTGCAGACCGCGACTACCGTGCGCGTGCGCGGCGGGCAGATGAGCCTGACCGACGGCCCCTTTGCCGAAACCAAGGAGCAGTTGGCCGGCTTCTATCTGGTCGATGCGCGAGACTTGAACGAGGCCTTGAACATTGCCAAGGGCATTCCCGCTGCGCGGGTCGGCAGTGTCGAGGTGCGGCCGATCCGAGAGTTGCAACCCTGAAGCGAAGGAGAACAACACCATGAGCCTTCTACCCCCCGAGCAGCCCAAGGCGCAGCACGAGCTGTCATTGACACGCCTGATCGACGCGCCGCGGAGCAAGGTGTATCGGGCCTGGACCGAGCCGCAACTGCTTGCCCAATGGTGGGGCCCCAACGGCATGACCACACCGGAATGTGAGATGCAGTTGTGGGTGGGCGGCTTGTTTCGTACGGTGATGCGTGCCCCCGACGGCAGCGAGTACCCGAATCAGGGGGTGTTTCTGGAGATCGTGCCGCCAGCGCGGATCGTCTTCACCGATGCCTTTGGCCCAGGCTGGGTGCCTTCGAACAAAGCCTTCATGACGGCGGTGGTGACCTTCGACGACGTCCATGGCAAGACCCAATACACCGCCCGCGCCTGGCACTGGAGTGCTGCCGATTGCCAGGCCCATGAAGAGATGGGTTTTCACCGTGGCTGGGGTGAGAGCCTGGATCGCCTGGTGGCGGTGGTGACCACGCAGATGCCCGACTGATGGCCGCGCTGGCACAGGTACGGGCGCAACTGGAGGCCGTTTACCGGCAGGAATCGCGGCGTATCCTGGCGACGCTGATTCGCCTGCTCGGCGACTTCGACCTCGCCGAAGAGGCCATGCATGAGGCGTTCTTCATCGCTGTCGAGCGTTGGCAGCGCGACGGCATTCCGGCACGCCCCAGGGCCTGGCTGGTGTCCACCGGGCGCTTCAAGGCAATCGATAGCCTGCGCCGGCGGGCGCGTTTCGACCGTTCTCAGGCGCAGTTGATGCAGGCGCTGGCGTCGCTCGAGGAGGTTCAGGTGAATGACCAAGAGCTGGAGGATGACCGTCTGCGCCTGATCTTCACCTGTTGCCACCCGGCGCTGGCCGCCGATGCCCAGGTACCGCTGACCCTGCGCGAAGTCTGCGACCTGACCACCGAAGAAATCGCCCGCGCGTTTTTGCAGAGCCCGGCGACCATCGCCCAGCGTATTGTCCGCGCCAAGGCCAAGATCCGCGATGCGCGGATTCCCTATCAGGTGCCGTCGCTGGCCGAACTGCCGGAGCGGCTTGATAGCGTGCTGCGGGTGATCTACCTGGTGTTCAACGAAGGCTATTCGGCGTCTTCGGGGGAGAGCCTGATGCGCCATGACTTGAGCGATGAAGCCATCCGCCTGGGGCGTTTGCTCCAGCAATTGCTACCCGATCCGGAGGTGCTCGGCCTGCTGGCGCTGATGCTGTTGCAGGCCTCGCGGCAGCAAGCGCGCAGCGATGCCCAGGGCGAGCTTGTTGTGCTCGATGAACAGGACCGCAGCCTGTGGAACCGCGAGCTGATTGCCGAAGGCTGCCAACTGGTGCAGCAGGCCCTGCGCAGTCAGCAGTTCGGCGTCTATAGCTTGCAGGCAGCGATTGCCGCCGTGCATGCGCAGGCGGACAGTGCCGAGCAAACCGATTGGCATGAGATCGTCGGTCTGTACGATGTGCTGCTGCAGCACTGGCCGTCGCCGGTGGTCGAGCTCAACCGCGCGGCCGCCCTGGCCCGGCGCGATGGTGCCCAGGCGGGATTGGCGGCGGTGGAGGCGATTCTGGCTCGTGGGCAGTTGCAGGACTATCACCTGGCCCATTCGGCCCGCGCCGAACTGTGCCGCCAGCTAGGCCGGCTGGATCAAGCCCGCGAGGCCTATCGCAGCGCCCTTGAACTGACCCGCCAGGGCCCCGAGCGGCGCTTTATCGAGCGCCGTCTGCGCGAGCTGTGAGGCTCAGCCGATGGTGATGGGTGGCGGGCTGACCAGGTCGACGGTCTGCTGCTTGCGCGGGGCGAGAATCTCGGCCTCGCCGTCGACTACCAGCTCGTCGTTCTGATTGAACACGCGCGTGGCGATGCGCACCTTGAACTTCGGCAGTTTCTCGAGGATTTCCAGGCGCACGGTCAGGGTGTCACCGAACTTGACCGGTTTCTGGAAGCTCATGGTCTGGCCCAGGTAGATGGTGCCAGGGCCAGGCAACTCGCAGGCCACCGCGGCGCTGATCAGCGCGCCACTGAACATGCCGTGGGCGATACGCTCCTTGAACATGCTCTTGGCGGCGAACTCGGCATCCAGGTGCACCGGGTTGTGGTCACCGGACATCGCAGCAAACAGCTGAATGTCACGTTCTTCGACAGTCTTGCTGAAGCTGGCGGTCTGGCCGACTTCAAGGGCTTCGTACGGCGTGTTGGTGACCTGGGTCATCACTTGTTTTTCCTTCTATCGTGGCGGCCGGCCGGTCATTCGCTGCGGGCGGGGCGAGCAATGGTCAGCGCCTGCTGCAGCCAGTCGATGATCGCGGCCGTGACCTCGTCACGGTTGGTTTCGTTGAGCAGCTCATGCCGCGCCTGGGGGTAGAGCTGCAACTGTACGTGCTGATTGCCGGCCAGGCGCAAGGCACCGGCCAGATCCTTGAGACGCTTGCCGGCACTGACCGGATCACATTCGCCGCCCATTACCAGGATCGGCAGGTTCGGATCGATCTGCGCCAGGTTGCGGGGCTGGCTGATTTGTTCCAGGCCCATCAGCAGGTCGATCCACAAACGGTTGCTGCAGCGAAAGCCGCACAACGGGTCGGCAGCATACTTGTCGACTTCGGCGTTGTCGCGGCTGAGCCAGTCGAAGGCCGTGCGGTTGGGCTTGAAGGCTTTGTTGAACGAGCCGAACGACAGCCATTCGATCAGCGCGCTGTGCCCCAGCGGGCCCTGGCGCCAGGCTTCGAAGCGGGCGATCAGGCACGCGGTGCGGTACAGGGCCGGGGGCTGGAAGTTCGAGCCGCTGAGAATCGCGCCCTGCAGGCTGGCGCCATGGTGCATCAGGTAGGCCTGGGCGATATAGCTGCCCATGCTGTGGCCGAACAGGAATACCGGCGTGCCCGGAAACTGTTGACCGATGTGCTGGCTGAGCAGGCCCAGGTCATTGATCACGCTGTTCCAGCCATTGTGTCGGGCGAACAGGCCTAAAGTGCCAAGTTCGGCGGTGCGTCCGTGGCCACGCTGGTCGTGGGCGAGCAGGGCATAGCCGGCGTTGGTCAGGGCTTCGCCCAGGCGTTGATAGCGCCCGGCATGCTCGGCCATGCCATGGGCGAGCAACACCACCGCTTTGATCGGCGTGTCCGGCAGCCATTGGTAAACGTAGAGGCTGCAGTGATCGCTGGCCGCAAGCCAGAACGCGTCGTGGTGCATGGCGAGTCCTTGTCACACAAGTCGGAGAATCAGCTCAGTGTATAACCCAGGCGAACAATCGCAGGGTCCTCAGCAATAAGATTCACAATGTTAATGACAGCGCTTGGCGTATTTGCCACCTGCGACATACCTGCTAACGTCGGCAGAGCACCTTCTTCGCCAAGCAGGCAAGGGGGCCGGAACGGCTCAGGTATGAGGACAAGAATAAATGCAAGCTGATTTCTGGAATGACAAGCGCCCGGCAGGCGTTCCTTCGCAAATTGACGTAAATGCTTACAAATCCGTGGTCGAAGTCTTCGAACGCTCCTGCAAGAAGTTCGCTGACCGTCCGGCGTTCAGCAACCTCGGGGTAACCCTGAGCTACGCTGAGCTCGAACGCTATTCTGCGGCCTTTGCCGCTTACCTGCAGCAGCACACCGACCTGGTGCCGGGCGACCGCATCGCGGTACAGATGCCCAACGTGCTGCAGTACCCCATCGCCGTGTTCGGCGCCTTGCGCGCCGGGCTGATCGTGGTCAATACCAACCCGCTGTATACCGCCCGCGAAATGCGCCACCAGTTCAAGGATTCCGGCGCGCGGGCCCTGGTGTACCTGAACATGTTCGGCAAGCTGGTGCAGGAAGTGCTGCCCGACACCGGCATCGAGTTTCTCATCGAAGCGAAGATGGGCGACATGCTGCCGACGGCCAAAGGCTGGTTGGTCAATACCATCGTCAGCAAGGTCAAGAAGATGGTCCCTGACTACCGTCTGCCCCAGGCAGTGCCGTTCAAGAGCGCCCTGGCCCAGGGCCAGGGCCAGTCGCTCAAGCCGGTGGCGCAGAGCCTGGACGACATCGCCGTGCTGCAGTACACCGGTGGCACCACGGGCCTGGCCAAGGGCGCGATGCTGAGCCACGGCAATCTGGTGGCCAACATGCTCCAGGTGCTGGCGTGTTTCTCCCAGCATGGGCCCGATGGCCAGCGCCTGATCAAGGAAGGGCAGGAGGTGATGATTGCACCGCTGCCGCTCTACCATATCTATGCCTTCACCGCGAACTGCATGTGCATGATGGTGACCGGTAACCACAACGTGCTGATTACCAATCCGCGGGACATTCCTGGCTTTATCAAGGAACTGAAGAAGTGGAAGTTTTCTGCGCTGCTGGGGCTCAACACCCTGTTCGTGGCACTGATGAACCACCCCGAGTTCAAGAACCTCGACTTCTCGGCGCTGAAAGTCACCAACTCCGGTGGTACCGCACTGGTCAGCGCCACCGCCGAGCGTTGGGAGAGCATCACCGGTTGCCGCATTGTCGAAGGCTACGGCCTGACCGAGACCTCGCCGGTCGCCAGTACCAACCCTTATGGCCAGCTGGCGCGCCTGGGGACCGTGGGCATTCCGGTGCCGGGCACGGCGTTCAAGGTCATTGACGACGAGGGCGTCGAGCAACCCTTTGGCGAGCGCGGCGAGTTGTGCATCAAGGGCCCGCAAGTCATGAAAGGCTACTGGCAGCACCCTGAGGCGACCGCCGAGGCGCTGGACAGCGAAGGCTGGTTCAAGACCGGCGACATTGCAGTGATCGACCCGGATGGCTTTACCCGCATCGTTGACCGCAAGAAGGACATGATCATTGTCTCGGGTTTCAACGTGTATCCGAACGAGATCGAAGAGGTGGTGATGGGCCATCCGCAGGTGGCCAGTTGCGCGGTGATCGGCGTTCCTGACGAGCGTTCGGGCGAGGCGGTGAAGCTGTTCGTGGTACCGCGCGAGGGCGGGGTGACCCTTGAAGAGCTGAAGGCTTATTGCAAGGCCAATTTCACGGGCTACAAGGTGCCCAAGCACATTGTATTGAGGGAGTCGTTGCCGATGACGGCGGTGGGCAAGATTTTGCGCAGGGAGCTTCGGGATATAGCCTGACGGCGGCGCTGAGTCACTGTGGGAGCGGGCTTGCCCCGCGATGTGCTGTGCCAGACAGGGCGCTATCGCGGGGCAAGCCCGCTCCCACAGTGCGCTTTAGAATTTTTACTCTAAAAATGACTACGTGATAATCAAGAGTCATTTCCGTGACTGTTTGGGCTACTTTAGCTCTAGGCGGCCCTTGGCAAAGCTGCTACTCTCGGCCCGCTTCGGATTATCAGGTTTGCAATAAACCGTAATCTTATATCAATAATAATCGCATCGACTGCGGTGAAGAATTCGCTGCTGCTGGAGGAGTGGGCTTCCATGATCGAAAATTTTTGGAAGGATAAGTACCCAGCCGGGATTGCCTCGCAAATCAATCCTGATGAGTATCCGAATATTCAGGCGGTATTGAAGCAGTCTTGCCAACGCTTTGCCGATAAACCGGCCTTTAGCAACCTGGGCAAAACCCTTACCTACGGCGAGTTGTATGAGTTGTCGGGGGCCTTTGCCGCCTACTTGCAACAGCATACCGACCTGCAGCCGGGTGATCGTATTGCCGTGCAGCTGCCCAACGTCCTGCAATACCCCGTTGCCGTGTTCGGTGCCCTGCGGGCGGGCCTGATCGTGGTCAACACCAACCCGTTGTATACCGCGCGGGAATTGGAACACCAGTTCAACGATTCCGGCGCCAAGGCGCTGGTCTGCCTGGCGAACATGGCGCACCTGGCCGAGAAGGTGGTGCCCAAGACCCAGGTCAAACACGTTATTGTCACCGAAGTGGCCGATCTGTTGCCACCGGTTAAACGCCTGTTGATCAACAGCGTGATCAAGTACGTGAAGAAAATGGTCCCGGCCTATCACCTGCCCAAAGCGGTGAAGTTCAACGATGTCTTGAGCAAAGGCCGCGGCAAGACTGTTCAGGAAGCCAATCCGGGCAGTAATGATGTGGCCGTGTTGCAATACACCGGCGGCACTACCGGGGTGGCCAAGGGCGCGATGCTGACCCACCGCAACCTGGTGGCCAACATGCTGCAATGCCGGGCGCTGATGGGCTCGAACCTCAACGAAGGTTGCGAGATCCTGATCACACCGCTGCCGCTGTACCACATCTACGCGTTCACCTTTCACTGCATGGCGATGATGCTGATTGGCAGCCACAACATCCTGATCAGCAACCCGCGTGACTTACCGGCGATGGTCAAGGAACTGTCGAAGTGGAAGTTCAGCGGCTTTGTCGGTTTGAACACCTTGTTCGTCGCCCTGTGCAACAACGAGAATTTCCGCAAGCTGGATTTCTCCGGCCTGAAGATCACCCTGTCGGGCGGTATGGCGCTGCAGATGAGTGTCGCCGAGCGCTGGAAGGCAGTGACCGGATGCGCCATCTGCGAAGGTTACGGCATGACCGAAACCAGCCCGGTGGCAGCGGTCAACCCGGCCGAGCAGAACCAGATCGGCACCATCGGTATTCCGATGCCCTCGACCCTGTGCAAGATCATCGACGACGCCGGTGTGGAACTGGCACTGGGCGAAGTCGGCGAGTTGTGCGTGAAGGGGCCGCAGGTGATGAAGGGCTACTGGCAGCGTGAAGATGCCACCAACGAGATCCTCGACAGCGAAGGCTGGCTGAAGACCGGTGACATCGCCCTGATCCAGCCGGACGGCTACATGCGTATCGTCGACCGCAAGAAAGACATGATCCTGGTCTCCGGTTTCAACGTCTATCCGAACGAGCTCGAAGATGTGCTGGCGGCCTTGCCAGGCGTGCTGCAGTGTGCGGCCATCGGCGTGCCGGACGAGAAGTCCGGTGAAGTGATCAAGATATTCATCGTGGTCAAGCCGGGCATGACCGTGACCAAGGAGCAGGTGATGGAGCATATGCGCGCCAATGTCACCGGCTACAAAGTGCCACGCTTTGTCGAGTTCCGTGATGCGTTGCCGACGACCAACGTTGGCAAGATCCTGCGCCGTGAACTGCGTGATGAAGAGCTGAAGAAGCTGGGCCTTAAGAAGATCGCCTGAGTTTCAGGCGAACGCTTCGCGCTCGATCGCTGGCAAGCCAGCTCCCACAGGTACGGTGTAATTGGCCCTTGTGGGAGCTGGCTTGCCAGCGATGGTTTCAGCGCAATTTTTCGAGCATCTGGTAGTACCACATCCCCGCCGCCAGCAACGGATTGCCCAACACATCGCCCATTGGCACCTTGATGTGTTTGCAGCCGGCAAAGGTATCGAATTTCTCCAGTGTCCCGGTCAGTGCTTCGGCCATGATTTCGCCCATGATATGGCTGGTGGCGATGCCGTGTCCGGAATAGCCCTGGCAGTACCAGACGTTATCCGACAGCTTGCCCAGCTGCGGAATACGGTTGACCACAATCCCCATCGCACAACTCCACTGGAACTCGATCGGCACGCCCTTGAGCGCCGGAAACGTGCGCTCGATGCACGGGCGCAGTTCACCGGCGATATCCCGTGAGTCGCGCCCGGAATAGTTGGCGCCACCGCCAAACAGCAGGCGGCCATCGGCGGTCAGCCGGTAGTAGTCGAGGACGAAGCGGCAGTCGTACACCGCAAGGTCCTGCGGGTTGATCTGCGCGGCCAGCTCACCCAGTGGCGCGGTGGTGACGATGCCGCCCATGGCCGGGAAGATCTTGCCCTTGAGCTGGCGCTGTTCCAGTTTGTGATAGACGTCGCCGGCCAACAAAACCTGCTTGGCTTCGACCCGGCCGTGGGCCGTCACCACCGCCGGCTGGTCGCCGTGAATGATGTCCAGTACCTCGGAGTTCTCGAAGATCAACGCGCCCAGGCTGTGCGCGGCGCGGGCCTCGCCCAGGCACAGGTTGAGCGGGTGCAGGTGCAGGTTGCGGCGGTTCTTCAAGGCACCCAGGTACAGCGGGCTTTGCAGGTGTTCGCGCATGGCATGCTGGTCGAGCAGCTCGACCTGATCGCCCATGCCGTGGCGCTCGGCCTCGGCGGCAAAGGCGCGCAGTTCGCCCATGTGCGAAGCTTTCATCGCCGCGTGCAGGTGGCCGCGCTTGAGGTCGCAGTCGATGCCGTAGCGTTCCACCCTTTGCTCGATGATCTGGTGGCCGCGCCAGCGCAGGTGCCAGATGAAGTCATCGACGTCATCACCGAGCTTGTCGCGCATCTGCTTGCGCATCGCTTCATCGCCCGAGAGGCTGCCGGTGACCTGGCCGCCGTTGCGCCCGCTGGCGCCCCAGCCGATGCGATTGGTTTCGATAATGGCGACCTTCAGACCGCGTTCGGCCAGCTCCACGGCGCTGGCGACACCGGTAAAGCCACCGCCGATGATTGCCACATCGACCTTCACTGTGCCCTTGAGCGTCGGGTACTGCGTGGCGTCATTGAGGCTTGCGGTGTAGTAGGAGGCACTGCGCTGGGCAGGGCCGGGATTTACGGCTGCATTCATGACAAAAATCCTTGGCGCAAAAAGAGAGAGTCAGGCCTGGGTCAGGTACCAGCGCCAGTCCTGCTCGCCGACTTCGGCCATGAACTGGCGGTACTCGGCGCGCTTGACCGCAAGGTACACGCCGAGGAACTCGGCGCCGAAGGCCTCCCGTGCCCAGCTCGAACGCTCCAGCGCAGTCAGCGACGTCAGCCAGTCGGTGGGCAGCAGTTCGGTGGCCTGGGCATAGCCATTGCCCTCGACCGGTGCGCCAGGGTCGAGTTGTTGGCGGATGCCGTGATGCAGGCTGGCAAGGATCGCCGCCGCGGCCAGGTAAGGGTTGGCATCGGCGCCGCAGATGCGGTGCTCGATATGCCGGCTGTTGGCCGGGCCGCCTGGCACGCGCAGGCTGACGGTGCGGTTATCCACCCCCCAGGTCGGCGCCAGCGGCGCATAGCTGTTGGCCTGGAAGCGTCGATAGGAGTTGGCGTTGGGGCAAAACAGCAGCAGCGAATCGAGCAGCAGCTTGAGCATGCCGGCCACCGACTGGCGCAGCAGCGGCGTGCCGGCCTTGTCTTCACTGGCATAGAGGTTGTTGCCCAGGGCATCGGCCAGGCTCACGTGCATGTGCATGCCGGTGCCGGCCAGGTGATCGAACGGCTTGGCCATGAAGCAGGCCTGCATCCCGTGCTTGTGTGCCACGCCCTTGACCAGGCGCTTGTAGCGCACTGCCTGGTCCATGGCCAGCAGCGCGTCGCCATGCTCCAGGGTGATTTCCACCTGGCCCGGGGCGTACTCGGAAATCGCCGTGCGCGCCGGAATGCCCTGGGCTTTGCAGGCAGCATAAAGGTCGGCGAGAAACGGCTCGATCTGTTCCAGTTCGCGCAGGCCGTAGACCTGGGTGCCACGCGGGCGGCCGCCGTCGCTGTCCAGCGCCGGTTGCGGCCGGCCCTGGCTGTCGCGCTTCTGGTCAAGCAGGTAGAACTCCAGCTCGCAGGCCATCACCGGGTAGTAACCGTCGGCCTTGAGCGCATCGATGACCTTGATCAGCAGATGGCGCGGGTCGGCAATGCTCGCCGGCAGGCCTTCGCTGGGGTGCATGCTGACCTGCAGCGCCGCTGTGGGAATCTGCCGCCACGGCAGACGCACCAGGCTGTTTTCCAGGGGATAGGCGCGACAATCAATGTCGCCGACATCCCAGACCAGCCCGGAGTTTTCCACGTCGTCGCCGTTCAGGGTCAGGCCGAGGATGGTGCTGGGCAATGGCCGACCGCTTTCGTACACCGCCAGCAGCTCTTCGCGGTGCAGCAGCTTGCCGCGCGGCACGCCGTTTGCGTCGAGGATGAACAGCTCGATCATTTCGATATCGGGGTTGGCGGCCAGAAACGTTCGGGCCTGCTCGATGGGGGCAAATTGCATGGTGCGCTCGCTCGCGCCGTCAGGCGCACAGGACTGCCTAGCCGGTCAGGCGGCAGTCTTCGACAAGGAAGGTCGGCCAGAAGCTGGCCGCACGGTTCAGTGCAGAGCGAAGCGGGCGTCCGGTGGGCGGGCATGGCGGCAGTGCCACAAGGCCCAGAAGGCGAGAATGATGTGCACCAGCGGATTTTCCCCAGAGCGTGCCCGCACCTTCGGGAACGAAGGACGCAGCAGCGGACGGGGCAAACCGGGAGACGAAGTCATGCCTGGATACTCCCATGCCGGGGAAGGTTCATTAAATAAGCCTTTGTGCAACTTCAGGTAAGTCTTGACTAAACAATGCCCGGGCCGCCTGCAACCGTGCCGAGCGTCGGCAAATCTGCGACAATCGCAGCCCTTGAAAAAGCCGATCATGCAAAAGCAGGCTCACCTGCACGACTAAAAAGCCCCCATGACTGACCACGCGATTGATCAACTGCTGAAAAACCTCGACCACGCCATGATTGCCGAGCGTCACCGCCTGCGCCGGCAGCTGCACGAGCTGCGCAAGCGCCCGGACGAGGCCAAGCTTGCGCAATGGGTCGACAAGGTTCAGGCCTCCTGCGCCCAGGTCACTGCGCGCAAGGCCAGCGTGCCGAGCATCCGTTACGACGACAGCCTGCCGATTGCGGCCAAGCGTGACGAGATCAAAAAGGTCCTGGCCGAGCACCAGGTGCTGATCATCGCCGGTGAAACCGGCTCGGGCAAAACCACCCAGTTGCCGAAAATCTGCCTGGAGCTTGGCCGCGGCCAGCATGGCCTGATCGCCCATACCCAGCCACGGCGGATTGCTGCGCGCAGTGTCGCTACCCGGGTCGCCGAAGAGCTGGGCACGCCACTGGGGGCGCTGGTTGGCTACCAGGTGCGCTTTGAAGACCAGAGCGATGCCAACACCCTGGTCAAGTTGATGACCGACGGCATCCTCCTGGCCGAAACCCAGCACGACCGTTTTCTTGAGCGCTACGACACCATCATTGTCGACGAAGCCCACGAGCGCAGCCTGAACATCGACTTTCTGCTCGGTTACCTGAAGACCCTGCTGCCACGCCGTCCCGATCTCAAGGTCATCATCACCTCGGCGACCATTGACCTTGAGCGCTTCTCCAAGCACTTCAACGATGCGCCGATCATCGAAGTGTCGGGTCGCACCTACCCGGTGGAAACCTGGTACCGGCCATTGACCAGTGAGCAGGACGAGGAGGGCAACCGCGTCGAGGACGACCTCACCGTTGACCAGGCGATCCTCGCCACCCTCGACGAGATTGCCGCCCACGAGCGCAGCCTGGGCAAAGGCCCGGGCGATGTGCTGGTGTTCCTGCCGGGCGAGCGCGAAATTCGCGACGCCGCCGAGATGCTGCGCAAGGCCCAGTTGCGCCACACCGAGATCCTGCCGTTGTACGCGCGCCTGTCACCGGCCGAGCAGCAGAAGATTTTCCAGTCCCATCCGGGGCGGCGTGTGGTGCTGGCCACCAACGTCGCCGAAACCTCGCTGACAGTGCCGGGCATTCGCTATGTGATCGACAGCGGCACCGCGCGGATCAGCCGCTACAGCTACCGGGCCAAGGTCCAGCGCCTGCCGATCGAAGCCGTGTCCCAGGCCAGTGCCAACCAGCGCAAGGGCCGCTGCGGCCGGGTCGAACCGGGCATCTGCGTGCGCCTGTACAGCGAAGAAGACTTCAACGCGCGGCCGGCCTTTACCGACCCGGAAATCCTGCGCACCAACCTCGCTGCGGTCATCCTGCAGATGCTGCACCTGCGCCTGGGCGAGATCGACGCGTTCCCGTTCATCGAACCACCGGATGGCAAGGCCATCAGCGACGGCTTTAACCTGTTGCAGGAGCTCTCGGCGGTCAACCGCGAGAACCAGCTGACGCCCCTGGGCCGGCAACTGGCGCGCCTGCCAGTGGACCCGCGGCTGGGCCGCATGCTGCTCGAAGGCGCCAAGCAAGGCAGTCTCAACGAGCTGTTGATCGTCGCCAGTGCGCTGTCGGTGCAAGACCCGCGCGAGCGTCCACCGGAGCGCCAGCAAGCGGCGGACCAGGCCCATGCGCAATGGAAGGATGCCGACTCCGACTTCGCCGCGCTGGTCAACCTGTGGCGCGGCTTCGAGGAGCAGCGCCAGGCCCTGACCGCCAGCCCGCTGCGCAATTGGTGTCGGAAAAACTTCCTCAACTACCTGCGCCTGCGCGAATGGCGCGATGCTCACCGGCAGTTGAGCCTGATCTGTCGTGATCTGCAGTTGAGCATCAATAAAGAGCCTGCTGACTACCCGCGCCTGCACAAGGCGATTCTGTCCGGCCTGCTCAGCCAGATCGGCCAGAAGACCGAAGACGGTGACTACCTCGGTGCCCGCCAGCGGCGCTTCTGGGTGCACCCGTCATCCGGTTTGGGCAAGAAGCGCCCGCAGTGGCTGATGACCGCCGAGCTGGTGGAAACCACCAAGCTCTATGCGCGCATGGTGGCCAAGATCGATTCGGACTGGATCGAGCCGCTGGCCGGGCACCTGATCAAGAAAAACCACTTCGAACCGCACTGGGAGAAGAAGCGCGGCCAGGTGGTGGCCTTCGAGCAGGTCACCCTCTATGGCCTGATCGTGGTCGGCCGTCGGCCAGTGCATTACGGCCCGGTCGACCCGGTGATGTCCCGCGAGCTGTTTATCCGCGAGGCGCTGGTCGGTGGCGAGATCCAGTCCAAAGCCAAATGCCTGAGCGCCAACCGGCGCTTGCTCGAGCAGCTCGACGAGCTGGAGGCCAAGGCCCGTCGGCGCGATATCCTCGCCGATGAAGAAACCTTGTACGGCTTCTATGAAGCGCGCCTGCCGGCCGAGATCCACCAGACCGCAACGTTCGACAGCTGGTACCGGGTCAACAGCCAGAAAGACCCGCAGTTGTTGATCATGCGCGAGGAAGACGTGCTGGCCCGCGAGGCCAGTGAAGTCACCGCCGCGCAGTACCCGGACACCTTGCGCCTGGGCGACCTGAGCCTGGCCCTGAGCTACCACTTCGAGCCGAACCATCCGCGAGACGGCGTCACCGTGCGGGTGCCGGCGCCCCTGTTGCCGAGCCTGCCGGGCGAGCGCCTGGAGTGGCTGGTGCCGGGCCTGCTGGAAGCCAAGTGCATTGGCCTGGTGCGCAACCTGCCCAAGGCGCTGCGCAAGAACTTCGTGCCGGTGCCGGACTTCGTCAAGGCCGCGTTGCAGCGCATGAGCTTTGGCGAAGGCTCGTTGCCCCAGGCGCTGGGTCGCGAGCTGCTGCGCATGACCGGTGCGCGGGTCAGCGATGAAGCCTGGGCCGAAGCCGCTTCGCAGGTCGACAGCCACCTGAAGATGAACCTGGAAGTGGTCGATGGCCAGGGCAAGTTCCTTGGTGAAGGCCGCGACCTGGCTGAACTGACTGCACGCTTCGCCGCTGCCAGTCAGGCGGCATTGGCGGTGCCGCAGACTGCGCAAAGCCAGCAGCCGGTGCAGGCCAAGGCCTTTACCCAGGTGGCCGAGACCGCGCAACAGAAGTTTGCCGGGCTGTCGATGACGGTGTATCCGGCGCTGGTGGAAGACAACGGCACGGTCAAGGAGGGGCGTTTCTCGACCCAGGCCGAAGCCGAATTCCAGCACCGCCGTGCCTTGCAGCGCTTGTTGCTGCAGCAATTGGCGGAGCCGGCCAAGTTCCTGCGCAGCAAGCTGCCGGGGCTGACCGAGCTTGGCTTGTTGTACCGTGAACTGGGCCGGGTCGAGGCGCTGGTCGAAGATATCCTCCTGGCCAGCCTCGACAGCTGCATCCTTGACGGCGAAAGCACCCTGCCGCGCGATGGCGCAGGCCTGGCCTCGCTGGCCGAGCGCAAGCGCGGAAGCTGGGCCGAGCACGCCGAACGCCTGGCGCGCCTGACCCTGGAGATCCTCAAGCTCTGGCACGGCCTGCAAAAGCGCTTCAAGGGCAAGATCGACCTGGCTCAGGCCGTGGCCCTCAACGACATCAAGCAGCAATTGGCTAACCTGGTCTACCCGGGCTTTGTCCGTGAAACCCCGGGGCTGTGGCTCAAGGAACTGCCACGCTACCTCAGGGCCATCGAATTGCGCCTGGAGAAACTCGGTGCCCAGGTGCAGAAGGACCGGGTCTGGAGTGGTGAGCTGGGCAACCTCTGGAGCCAGTACCAGACCCGCCTCGACAAGCACGCCCAGGAAGGCAAGCGCGACGAGCAGCTGCAGCTGTACCGCTGGTGGCTGGAGGAATACCGGGTGTCGTTGTTCGCCCAGCAGTTGGGTACCAAGGTGCCGGTTTCCGACAAACGACTGAGCAAGCAGTGGAGTCAGGTGGAAGCCTAAACCCCTGCAGTTGTGGCACACTTGGCTGATATTCGCCGCGTACCCCGGAATTACCTGCCGGGCGTGCGCGGCTCTCGAATGCAGCACTGCGCAGGGGCCCTGCACGTCAGGGTCATTACCAGTCAAAGTTGGTACTTTGGTGCCAACTCAAACCGACCGAACAGGCCGTTGCCGGGCTGGCAATGGCCCCGAACAGAGGAACGACCGTGCATAACGTCGTCATCAGCGGCACCGGCCTGTACACCCCGGCCAACAGCATCTCCAACGAAGAGCTGGTGGAGTCCTTCAACGCCTACGTGCAGCAGTTCAACCGCGACAACGCCGCCGCCATCGAGCGCGGTGAGGTCCAGGCCCTGGCCGAGTCCAGCGCCGCCTTCATTGAAAAAGCCTCGGGGATCAAAAGCCGCTTCGTCATGGACAAGGACGGCATCCTCGATCCGCAGCGCATGAAGCCGCGCCTGCCGGAGCGCGCCAACGACGAACCGTCGATCCTCTGCCAGATGGCCGTGGCCGCCGCCGAACAGGCCCTGCAACGCGCAGGCCGTACGGCTGCGGACGTCGATGCGGTCATCGTTGCCTGTTCCAACCTGCAGCGCCCGTACCCGGCCATTGCCATCGAAGTGCAACAGGCCCTGGGCATCAACGGCTTTGGTTTCGACATGAACGTGGCCTGCTCGTCGGCCACCTTCGGCATCCAGACCGCCTGCAACAGCGTGCAACTGGGCCAGGCCCGCGCGGTGCTGGTGATCAGCCCGGAAATCTGCACCGGCCATCTGAACTTTCGTGACCGCGACAGCCATTTCATCTTTGGTGATGCGGCCACCGCCGTCTTGGTCGAACGCGCCGACCTGGCGACCTCCAAGCATCAGTTCGACATTGTCAGCACCAAGCTGCTGACCCAGTTCTCGAACAACATCCGCAACAACTTTGGCTTCCTCAACCGCGCGGGCGAAGAGGGCATCGGCGCCCCCGACAAGCTGTTCGTCCAGGAAGGCCGCAAGGTGTTCCGCGAGGTCTGCCCGATGGTTGCCGAGCTGATCGGCCAGCACCTGACCGATAACAACCTCAACGTCAGCGACGTCAAGCGCTTCTGGCTGCACCAGGCCAACCTGAGCATGAACCACTTGATCGTCAAGAAACTGCTCGGCCGTGATGCCCTGGAAGAAGAGGCACCGGTGATCCTCGACAGCTATGCCAACACCAGTTCGGCAGGCTCGGTGATCGCCTTGCACAAGCATCAGGATGACCTGCCACAGGGCGCGCTGGGCGTGCTCAGCTCGTTCGGCGCCGGTTATTCGATTGGTAGCGTGATCCTGCGCAAGCGCTGAGCTTCAGTTAAGGGCGAAGTGTCCCACCGTGCTGGTGCACTTCGCTGATGGCGTTGGCTGTAACAAATCCGCCTAATCGGACTCTACCCGCAGAACGATGGATGGATGGCGATGACTGGCGAACAACAAGCCCGCTTGCTGGAGAGGCTGCTCAAGGGTGAGCAACAAGCGTTCAAGGAACTGGTCGACACCTATCAGGGCGCCATGCGCGCAGTCGCCTACGCGATTGTCGGCAGCCGGCACGCCGATGAGGCGGTACAGGATGCCTGGCTGGCGGTGGTGCGTAACCTCAAGGGCTTCGAGCAGCGTTCGAGCCTCAAGACCTGGCTGCTCACCATTACCGCCAACGCGGCCAAGACCCGCTACAAGCAGAATCGCCGCGAAGTGCTGCTCGATGACCTGCCTGGCCCTCATGGCACGGTCGGCGACGAGCGCTTCGCCACCGACGGGCACTGGCTGCACGGGCCCTCGGCCTGGCACGAAGACACGCCAGAGGCCATGCTCAGCCGTGAGCAGTTGCGCGAATGCCTTGAACATACTTTGCTGAGCCTGTCGGAACTGCAACGCAGTGTGCTGGTGTTGCGCGAGCGGCAGGGCCTGGAGCTTGAGCAGATCTGTAATCTTCTCGAGATTTCCCTCTCCAATGTCCGCGTGCTGCTGCACCGGGCGCGCCTCAAGGTCTTTGCGACCCTGGAACATTTCGAGGAAACCGGCCAATGCTGAGCTGCAAGCAACTCGTCGCCCGCTCAAGCGACTACCTGGATGAACAACTGACCCTGGGCGAGCGCCTGATGGTGCGTCAGCACCTGTTGTTCTGTCGCCACTGCCGGCGCTTTCTCAAGCAGATGCGCGTGGCCCAGGCGACGGTACGGGCCTTGCCGGAGGCGCCGGTGGTCGACAGCGATGCCCTGGCCGAGCGTCTGGCCCGGGAGCTGAAAAACTCCTGAATCACGCTTGGAAGGCTCTGCAACGGAGCTTTCCGGCTTATTTCATTTCGAAGTAAAAAAGTTCCCTTGTCACAAAACATTTATCTAAAAGCCACTGATCTGACATAAGCCCCCGCCAAGATTCCTCCCCAGCACAAGTGGCTTGAGCCGCGTGTTTTTCCAACATTATCAAGACCATAAAGTAGGGGAGCTTCTTCGATGATCCGTAAGCACTTCGCAGGTTTCGCAGCCAGCGCCTTGGCCATGGCCGTTACCGCCCAGGCTTTCGCGGGTACCGTGACCACCGACGGCGCCGATATCGTAGTCAAGACCAAGGGTGGCCTCGAGGTCGCTACCACCGACAAAGAGTTCAGCTTCAAGCTGGGCGGTCGGATTCAGGCCGACTACAGCCGTTTCGACGGTTTCTACACCAACAACGGCAACACCGCTGACGCCGGTTACTTCCGCCGCGCCTACCTGGAACTGGGCGGCGTGATGTACAAGGACTGGGCCTACCAGATCGCTTACGACTTCTCGCACAACTCCGGCGGTGACAACCGTTCCGAAGACGGTTACTTCGATGAAGCCTCGCTGGCCTACAACGGCTTCAGCCCGGTATCGATCAAGTTCGGTCGTTTCGACCCTGAGTTCGGCCTGGAAAAAGCCACCAGCTCCAAGTGGGTAACCGCTCAGGAACGTACCGCTGCCTACGACCTGGTCGACTGGACCAACGCCCACAACGGCGGCCTGGGCCTGCAGGTTTCGGGTAACGCCGGTGACTCGCTGTATGGCTCGGTCGGTGCCTTCGCCAAGGACGCCACCAACCAGGACAAGGACGGCGACAGCACCAAGCAGTTCAACCTGCGTGGCGTCTTCGCACCGATGCACGAAGCCGGCAACGTCCTGCACTTGGGTATCAACTATGCCCAGCGCGACCTCTCCGACACCGCGTTCGACGGCCGTATCCGCAGCCGCCTGGGCATGCGCGGCGTCAGCACCGACGGCGGCCAGGATGCCGGTACCAACGGCAACCGCCTGACCCTGGGCGGCCGCAACAACACCCCGGCCGGTGCCTATGACACCGACAAGGCCTGGGGGCTGGAAGCGGCCTGGGCCATGGGCCCGTTCTCGGTTCAGGGCGAATACGTCAAGCGTGACGTCCAGGCCGACAGCGCCGCGTTCTCCGACATCAAGGCTGACGGCTACTACGGTCAGCTGGCCTACACCATCACCGGTGAAGCCCGTGGCTACAAGCTCGGCAAGTTCGACAGCATCAAACCCTCGAACAAGCAGATCGGTGCCTGGGAAGTGTTCTACCGCTATGACCACCTGAGCGTCGATGACGACAATGGCGCGTTCGCCAACGTCAGCGATATCGAAGGCAAGGTGCATAACGTTGGTCTGAACTGGTACGCCAACGAGTCGATCAAGCTCAGCGGCGTGTACGTCAAAGCCAAGGTCGACAATGCCGAGAACGCTGTCGGCGACGACAGCGGCGACGGTTTCGTCATGCGCGCGCAGTACGTGTTCTAAGCAATACCGCTCCTCATCCGTTAGATCTTCAGCCCCGCTTGTGCGGGGCTTTTTTTCGTCTGCGCGACGAGGCAGACTGCGTCAATGCCCAAGCTCATCTTGCAACACCTTGCCGAACTCACGCCTGCCACCTGGGATGCCCTGGTGCCACAGGAGCAGCCGTTTTTGCGCCACGCGTTTCTGTCCAGCCTGGAGGACAGCGGCAGCGTCAGCCGCCACACCGGTTGGAGCCCGGCGCATCAGTTGCTCACCGACAGTGCCGGCCAACTGCGCGCGGCCTTGCCGGCCTATGTGAAGACCCACTCATTCGGCGAGTACGTGTTCGACCACGGTTGGGCCGATGCCTGCGAGCGGGCGGGGATTGCCTATTATCCCAAGCTGCTCTGCGCCGTGCCGTTCTCGCCGGTGACCGGCCCGCGCTTGCTGGGCGACCCGCATGCGGCGGCCGAGCTGGTCGATCAACTGACGGACGAACTGTTTGCACAGGGGATGTCCGGCGCGCATATCAACTTCACCGATGAGCGCGCCGATGCGCTGATGCGCGAGCGTGAAGGCTGGATGGAACGCCTGGGTTGCCAGTTTCATTGGCGTAATCAGGGCTACCGCGACTTCCAGGATTTTCTCGACACCTTGAGTTCACGCAAGCGCAAACAGATGCGCAAGGAGCGTGAGCAGGTCGTGGGGCACGGCATCGAGTTTCATTGGTTTCGCGGTGATGAACTGAGCGAGGCCCAGTGGGATTTCGTTTTTGCCTGTTATGCCAATACCTATGCCGTACGCCGTCGTGCACCTTATCTGACCCGAGCGTTTTTCAGTCTGCTGGCTGAGCGCATGCCCGCAGCGATTCGTGTGGTCATCGCCCGTCAGGGCGGCCGCGATGTCGCCATGGCCTTCAGCCTGGTCGGTGGCGACAGCCTGTATGGCCGTTATTGGGGCTGCCTGGATGCGTTCGACCGGCTGCACTTCGAGACCTGTTTCTACCAGGGCATGGACCTGGCGATTGCCGAAGGCCTGCAGCGTTTCGATGCCGGGGCGCAAGGTGAGCACAAGCTGATTCGCGGTTTTGAGCCGGTGATCACCCGTTCCTGGCATTACCTGCTGCACCCGGGCTTGCGCCGGGCGGTGGAGGAGTTCCTGCAGCAGGAGCGGGCGGGGGTGTTGGCGTATGCCGAGGAGGCGCGTTTAGCGTTGCCTTATCGGCAAGGCTGAGGGCTTCATCGCGGGGCAAGCCCGCTCCCACTGTGGGAGCGGGCTTGACCCGCGATGAGGTTACTGTCAGTCGATCCCGACAAACCCCCCGGTCTGGTGATGCCACAAGCGCGCATACAAGCCTTGATGCGCCAGCAACTCCGCGTGGCTACCCATCTCGGCGATCCGGCCTTTCTCCAGGACCACCAGACGATCCATGCGGGCGATGGTCGACAGCCGGTGGGCAATGGCGATCACGGTCTTGCCCTGCATCAGGGTTTCCAGGCTTTCCTGGATCGCCGCTTCAACTTCCGAGTCCAGTGCTGAAGTCGCCTCGTCCATGATCAGGATCGGCGCATTCTTGAGCAGCACCCGGGCAATGGCGATGCGCTGGCGCTGGCCGCCGGAGAGCTTGACCCCGCGTTCACCCACATGCGCATCGAAGCCGGTGCGCCCCTGGGCATCGGACAGTTGCGGAATGAACTCGTCGGCCCGGGCCCGGCGTACCGCTTCCCACAGCTCTTCTTCGGTGGCGTCGGGGCGGCCATACAGCAGGTTTTCGCGAATCGAGCGGTGCAATAGCGAGGTGTCCTGGGTGATCATGCCGATCTGCGCGCGCAGGCTGGTCTGGGTCACCTGGGCGATGTCCTGGCCATCGATGAGGATGCGCCCGCTTTCCAGGTCGTACAGGCGTAGCAGCAGGTTGACCAGGGTTGACTTGCCCGCGCCGGACGGGCCGATCAGGCCGATCTTCTCGCCTGGGCGGATGTCCAGGTTCAGGCCGTCGATGATGCGGCTGCCCTTGCCGTAGTGAAAACTGACGTTGTCGAACTTCACCCCGCCGCGATCGACCTTGAGCGTAGGTGCGCTCGGCGAGTCGGTGACGCTCACCGGCTGGGCGATGGTCTGCAGGCCATCCTGGACCATGCCGATGTTCTCGAAGATGCCGTTGACCACCCACATGATCCAGCCGGACATGTTGACGATGCGGATCACCAGGCCGGTGGCCAGGGCGATGGCACCGACCGTGATCAGCGACTGGGTCCACAGCCACAGCGCCAGGCCCGTGGTGCTGACGATCAGCAGGCCGTTGAGGCTGGTGATGACCACGTCCATGCTGGTGACCACGCGGGCGGCCAACTGGGTTTTTTCGGTCTGCTCGCTGATCGCTTCACGAGCGTATTGCTGCTCGAAGTCGGTGTGGGCGAAGAGTTTCAGGGTGGCGATGTTGGTGTAGCCATCGACGATGCGGCCCATGAGCTTGGAACGGGCATCGGAGGAGATCACGGCCCGGGCCTTGACCCGTGGCACGAAGTAGCAGAGTGCGCCGATGTAGCAGGCGATCCAGGTCATCAGCGGCAACATCAGCCGCCAGTCTGCCTCGGCAAACAGCACCAGCGAGCTGATCGCATAGATCAGTACGTGCCACAGCGCGTCTACCGCCTGCACCGCCGAGTCGCGCAGCGAGTTGCCGGTCTGCATGATGCGCTGGGCGATGCGTCCGGCAAAATCGCTCTGGAAGAAGTTCAGGCTCTGCTTGAGCACGAAGGTATGGTTCTGCCAGCGGATCATGCTGGTCATCCCCGGGCTGATGGTCTGGTGTACGAGAAGGTCGTGCAGGCCGAGAAACACCGGGCGCAGAATCAGCGCCACTACCAGCATCCACAGCAGTTCGGCAGCGTGATCGCTGAAGAAATCAAGCGAAGGGGTGCCTTGAGCCAGGTCGATGATCCGGCTCAAGTAACTGAAAAGGGCCACTTCGATCAATGCGCCGATGAATCCGATCACCAGCAGCGCGGCAAAACTTGGCCACACCTGGCGCAGGTAGTACACATAGAACGGCCATACCGTGGTGGGCGGCGCCGCAGTAGGCGCCTCACGGAAGATGTCGATGAGCTTTTCGAAGCGGCGAAACAGCATGAAAACGGTAACTCCTGTTCAGTTCGACCCGCAGGCCTGGTTCACGTCCCTGTGAAGCCCTGGGTCAGTCGATACGCTTGGCCGACTTGATGAACACCGGGTCGACCGGTACATCGCGCATGCCTTTGTTGACGGTGGTCGGCGAGTTGACGATCTGGTCGACCACATCCATCCCTTTGACGACCTTGCCGAACACTGCGTAACCGGCGTCACGGCCCGGGTCGAGGAAGGCGTTGTCGGCAACGTTGATGAAGAACTGGCTGGTGGCCGAGTTGGGGTTGGAGGTGCGTGCCATCGACAACGTGCCACGGACGTTTTGCAGGCCATTGCTGGCTTCGTTGCGAATCGGCGCCTTGGTGTCTTTTTGCACCATCTGCTCAGTGAAACCACCACCCTGGACCATGAAACCCGGGATCACCCGGTGGAAGATGGTGTTGTTGTAGAAACCGCTGTCCACGTATTGCAGGAAGTTCTTGCTGCTGATCGGCGCCTTGGTTTCGTTCAGTTCGATTTCGATCTGACCGAAGCTGGTTTCCAGCATTACATGAGGCGCTTTTTCAGCGGCCATCAGGCTGGTGGCGAAGACGACCGAGCAGGTGGCGAGCAGGAGTTTTTTCAGCATGGGCTCAATGATCCTTGAGAGGTGGTGGACGCCGCCAGGAACTGCAGCAGCGTCTGATTGAAGAGGTCAGGTTGGTCCAGGGGCGTAGCGTGCCGGGAATCTTCGATCACCGCCAGCCGTGCGTGTGGAATCAGGGCCACGTAGCGCTCTTTAAGTTGTACCGGGGTGTAATCCTGGTCGGCGCTGATGACCAGGGTAGGACAGCGAATCTGCCCCAGGCGTTCCGCCACGCCCCAGCCGACAATGGCGTCGAAACTGGCCAGGTACGCACGCTTGTCGTTCCTGGCCCAGCGCTCGGCCATCTTGCGCCGCAAGTCGGCCTGCTGTGGCTTGGGGAACAGCCGTTCGGCCAGGCCCTTGCCGATGGTTTCAAGGCTCAGCAGCCGCGCCAGGGCCCAGCGCTTGGCCCACCAGATCCAGTCGCTGCGGCTGCGGCGCTTGACCTCCGGGGCGCTGTTGACGATGCACAGGCTGCGCAGCCACTCGGGGTGATCGACGGCAAACTGAAAGCCGACCATGCCGCCCATGGACAGGCCGACCAGGTGCACCGGGCCGGTCTGCAGTTGCTCGAGCAGGGCTAGAAGGTCGGCGCTGAAGCTGGCGATGCTGTAGCGCTCGCGGGGCTTGTCGGAGCGGCCGTGGCCGCGGATGTCCATGAGGATCACCCGGTACTGGCGGGCAAGCGTCGGCACCTGCATTTCCCAGTCCTGGCAACTGGAACCCAGGCCGTGCAGCAGCACCAGCGGCTCGCCCTGGCCGTATTCCTCGTAGTGCAGCGAGCAACCTTCATGTTCGAAGTAGGCCATCGGCGTGATTCCTGTCAGGCTTGGGCGGGCGCGGCGAAGGGCACATCCAGCGGTGCGGTGTCGAAGTTGCGCAGCAATTCGACGAGGATCTGCGTCGCCGGGCCCAGGGGTTTGTCCTTGTTCGAGTAAAGGTAGAACAGTGGGTGGCGACTGCCACCCTGATCCAGTGGCAAAGGCTTGAGCAGGCCTTCGCGCAGCTCGCGTTCGATCAGGTGGCGGGGCAACCAGGCAAAGCCCAGGCCGCTGCTGACGAAAGTCGCGGCGGTGGCCAGGCTGCCGACCGTCCAGCGCTGTTCGGCGCCCAGCCAGCCAACGTCACGTGGCTGCGCGCGGCCGGAGTCGCGGATCACCACCTGCAACTGGCTTTCCAGGTCCTGGAAGCTCAGTTCCCGACCCAGGCGGTGCAGGCTGTGTTCGGGGTGGGCAACGGCAACGAACTCGACCGAACTGAGCTCCGTGCCCAGGTAGCCGGAAATATTGAAGCCGCTGATGGCAAGGTCGGCGACGCCTTCGTGCAGGACTTCCTCGACCCCGGACAGCACCTCTTCACGCAGGCGCACCCGGCAGCCACGGCTTTGCGGCATGAACGCACTCAAGGCGCGGACCAGGCGGGCGTTGGGGTAGGCGGCATCGACCACCAGGCGCACTTCGGCTTCCCAGCCCTGTTCCATATGGTGGGCCAGGTCTTCGAGCTGGCTGGCCTGCTTGACCAGTTGCCGCGAGCGGCGCAGCAGCACGTTGCCGGCCTCGGTCAGCACGGCCTTGCGCCCGTCGATGCGCAGCAGCGGCACGCCGAGTTGGTCCTGCATGCGCGCCACGGTGTAGCTCACCGAGGATTGCGAGCGGTGCAGGGCCTCGGCGGCTTGGGCAAAGCCACCATGATCGACCACCGCCTGCAGGGTCCGCCACTGGTCCAGGGTTACGCGCGGCGCTTTCATCTTCGGCTCCTGTTGTCCTAAGCTGGCGCTCTTTCATGGAGAGCGTCGTATGAAGAAATATTGTGCTGTATTGCTGGCCCTGCTTCCGCTCACGGCCCTGGCCTATCCCATCGACGTGGAAAAGGACATCGACGGCGTCAAGGTCGACTACACCACCTACGACACCGACCGTGACATTGGCTCGATCACCCTGAACAACTATGGCGACGTTGCCGCGCAGTGCAAGGTGTCCTTTCGCAACGGTCCGGAAGCGCCACGGGTGCGCCGCGTACTGGTGCCGGCGAAAAAAAGCGTCGATGCCACGGCCAAGTTCAACCGGGAAATCATCAAGCTGCGTATCGCCTTGAGCTGCAAACCGGAATAAAACAATTTAACTGATAGGTTGGACCCAGTTTTTACGCTTTTTTATCGATAGGTCAATCATTAATCTTGCCTCCATCGACTTACCGAACTCGCCGATGGAGGCAAGCCCCATGTCCCGTGTACTCGTCATCGAAAGCAGCGCCCGCCAGCAGGACTCGATCTCCCGGCAACTGACCCGTGACTTCGTCAGCCAGTGGCAAGCCGCCCACCCGGCCGACCAGGTCACCCTGCGCGACCTGGCCGTCAACCCGGTGCCGCACCTGGATGGCAACCTGCTCGGTGGCTGGATGAAGCCCGAAGCCCAGCGCAATGCCGAAGAGCTGCAGGCCCTGGCCCGCTCCAACGAGTTGACCGATGAAGTGCTGGCGGCCGACGTGCTGGTCCTGGCCGCACCGATGTACAACTTCACCATTCCCAGCACCCTTAAAGCCTGGCTGGACCATGTACTGCGTGCCGGCATCACCTTCAAGTACACCGAAACCGGGCCGCAGGGCCTGCTGACCGGCAAGCGCGCCTACATCCTCACCGCCCGTGGTGGTATCCATGCCGGTGCCAGCAGCGATCATCAGGAACCTTACCTGCGCCAGGTCATGGCCTTTATCGGTATCCATGACGTGACCTTCATCCACGCCGAAGGCCTGAACATGGGCGGCGATTTCCACGAGAAGGGCCTGAACCAGGCCAAGGCGCAGCTTGCTGCGGTGGCATGAGCCGGCAATGAATTTTCCCGCCTGACACCTGTTGCTCCTTTGGGTGTGCCTGCCCGGTCGCTGCCTTGTGCAGGACCGGGCTTTTTTATTTCGCGATTGCATGCAAGCACTGTGGGAGCTGGCCTTGCCAGCGATAAGGCCCGCAGGGCCTTCAGCAGTTGCCGGGCCTCCCGCGAACCGCTAAGGTCGCCGCCTCCACAGCTAGGGGCACACATGGGCTATTTATTGATTGTCGCGTTGATCCAGGCGTTTTCCTTCAGCCTGATCGGCGAGTACCTGGCCGGCCATGTCGACAGCTACTTCGCCGTGCTGGCGCGGGTGCTGCTGGCCGGGCTGGTGTTCCTGCCGCTGACTCGCTGGCGCCAGGTCGAACCGCGCTTCATGCGTTCGATGCTGCTAATCGGTGCGCTGCAATACGGCATCACCTATGTCTGCCTGTACCTGAGCTTTCGCGTGCTGACAGTGCCGGAGGTGCTGCTGTTCACCATTCTCACGCCCTTGCACGTGACCCTGATCGAAGATGCCCTGAACCGGCGTTTCAACCCCTGGGCGCTGGTGGCGGCGCTGGTGGCGGTTGCCGGCGCGGCGGTGATTCGCTTTGACCGCATCAGCCCGGACTTCTTCATGGGCTTTTTGCTCCTGCAACTGGCCAACTTCACCTATGCCGCCGGGCAGGTGCTGTACCGCCACCTGATCGCGCGCAACCCCAGCGACCTGCCGCATTACCGGCGTTTCGGCTACTTCTACCTGGGTGCCTTGTTGGTGGTGCTGCCGGCGTTCCTGCTGTTCGGCAACACCCAGCACCTGCCGAGCACCGACGTGCAATGGCTGGTGCTGTTGTTCCTGGGGCTGTGCCCGACGGCGCTGGGTTTGTACTGGTGGAACAAGGGCGCCTGCCTGGTTTCAGGCGGCACCCTGGCGGTGATGAACAACCTGCATGTACCGGTCGGGTTGCTGCTCAACCTGCTGATCTGGAACCAGCACGAGCCGCTGGGCCGGTTGTTCATCGGCGGGGCGGTGATCCTGGCGTCGCTATGGTTCAGTCGTCTCGGCACTCAGCGCCCGCTGCTGGCTGGGCAAGGTCGAGGGTAACAGGCCGGCGCGCAGGTCGTTGCCGCTGGGTTGCTGGTACAGGCTCAGGCCGAACTCCGGCAACACCGCCAGCAGGTAGTCGAAGATGTCGCCCTGGATGCGTTCGTACTCGGCCCACGCCGTGGTGCGGGTGAAGCAGTAGATTTCCAGCGGCACGCCCTGGGCGGTGGTCTGCATCTGGCGGACCATGCAGGTCATGTTCGGTTGGATGTCCGGGTGGCTTTTCAGATAAGCCAGGGCGTAGGCGCGGAAGGTGCCGACGTTGGTCAGCCGGCGGCGATTGGCCGACAGCTCCGCCACCGGGCCCTGGGCCTCGTTCCAGCTGTGCAGTTCGTTGCGCTTGCGGGCGATGTAGTCGGTCAGCAGGCGCACCTCGGACAGGCGCTGCTCTTCGGCGCTGGTCAGAAAACGCACGCCGCCGGCATCGATGAACAAGCTGCGCTTGATCCGCCGCCCGCCCGATTGCTGCATGCCGCGCCAGTTCTTGAACGACTCGGACATCAAGCGCCAGGTGGGAATGGAAACAATCGTCTTGTCGAAGTTCTGCACCTTGACCGTGTGCAGGGTGATGTCCACCACATCGCCATCGGCGCCGACCTGGGGCATCTCGATCCAGTCGCCGACCCGCAGCATGTCGTTGCTGGTCAGTTGCACGCTGGCGACGAACGACAGCAGGGTGTCCTTGTAGACCAACAGGATGACGGCCGACATCGCACCCAGACCTGAGAGCAGCAACAGCGGCGAGCGGTCGATCAGGGTGGCGACGATGACGATGGCGCCGAACACGAACAGGACCATCTTGGCCAACTGCACGTAACCTTTGATCGAGCGGGTACGGGCGTGCTCGGTGCGTGCATAAATGTCCAGCAGGGCGTCGAGCAGGGCGCTCAGGGCCAGGGTCAGGAACAGGATGGTGAAGGCCAGGGCAACGTTGCCGAGGAAATGCTGGCTGGTGGCGCTGAGCTCCGGCACCAGCTTGAGGCCAAACTGCACCACCAGCGACGGGGTGGTCTGGGCCAGGCGCTGGAACACCTTGTTCTCGCGCAGGTCGTTGACCCAGTGCAGGGCCGGCTGGCGACCGAGCAGGCGGGCGGCGTGCAGCACCAGGAAACGCGCCACCCGGCCCAGCACCAGGGCAATCGCCAACAGGACGCCAAGGCCGATACCGGCGTGCAGCACCGGGTGTTGATCGAGGGTGCCCCAGAGGTCCAGGGTGTTTTGCCACAGCTGTTGAATGTCCATAACGGTGTCGTAGAGGGTCCGCAAGTCGAAAACAAGGCCATTAGAGCGCGTATTGGCAAGAAGTTGCCAAAAGAAATTCGGCTCCGACGCCGGAAAACGTTACCCTATGCAACTGAATTTTTTGCACATGCCCGAGGTACACCCGTGTTTTCCCAATTCGCCCTGCACGAACGCCTGCTCAAAGCCGTGGCCGAGCTGAAATTTGTCGAGCCGACGCCGGTGCAGGCAGCGGCCATCCCATTGGCGTTGCAAGGGCGTGACCTGCGGGTGACGGCGCAAACCGGTAGCGGCAAGACTGCAGCCTTCGTCCTGCCGATGCTCAACCGCCTGGTTGACCTCAAGCAAAAACGTGTCGAAATTCGCGCCCTGGTGCTGCTGCCGACCCGCGAGCTGGCGCAGCAGACCCTCAAGGAAGTCGAGCGTTTCTCCCAGTTCACCTTCATCAAGGCCGGCCTGATCACCGGCGGTGAAGACTTCAAGGAACAGGCAGCGATGCTGCGCAAGGTGCCGGACGTGCTGATCGGCACCCCGGGTCGCCTGCTCGAACAGCTCAATGCCGGCAACCTGCACCTGGAGCATGTCCAGGTCATCGTGCTCGATGAAGCCGACCGCATGCTCGACATGGGCTTTGCCGAAGACGTCGAGCGCCTGTGCAACGAATGCCCGAACCGTGAACAGACCATGCTGTTCTCCGCCACCACCGGCGGTGCCGGCCTGCGCGACATGATCGGCAAAGTGCTGAAAACCCCTGAACACCTGATGCTCAACAGCGTCAGCCAGCTGGCCGAAGGCACCCGCCAGCAGATCATCACCGCCGACCATAACCAGCACAAAGAACAGATCGTGCAGTGGCTGCTGCAGAACGAGACCTACGACAAGGCGATCATCTTCACCAACACCCGGGTGATGGCCGACCGCATCTACGGGCACCTGGTGGCCAAGGACTACAAGGCGTTCGTGCTGCACGGCGACAAGGACCAGAAGGACCGCAAGCTGGCGATCGAGCGCCTGAAGCAGGGCGGCGCCAAGATCCTCGTTGCCACCGACGTCGCCGCCCGCGGCCTGGACGTCGACGGCCTGGACCTGGTGATCAACTTCGACATGCCACGCAGTGGCGACGAGTACGTGCACCGCATCGGCCGTACCGGCCGTGCCGGTAACGAAGGCCTGGCGGTATCGCTGATCTGCCACGGCGACTGGAACCTGATGTCGAGCATCGAGCGCTACCTGAAGCAGAGCTTCGAGCGTCGGGTGATCAAGGAAGTCAAAGGTACGTACACCGGGCCGAAGAAGGTCAAGGCCTCGGGCAAGGCGGCCGGTGTGAAGAAGAAAAAAGCTGACAAGAAAGGCGACAAGAAGGTCGTAGCCAAGCGCAAGCCGACCGCCAAGCCGAAGCCTAACGCCCCGCTGGCCAGCGCCGATGGCCTGGCACCGCTCAAGCGCCGCAAGCCGGCGCCGGCTGCGGAGTAAGCGCCGGCCTCATCGCCGGCAAGACCGGCTCCCACAGGTTCTTTGTCGTCCTTGTGGGAGCTGGCTTGCCAGCGATAGCTTCACCCCGATTTCAGGTCTTTTTCTCCGCTGCCTTCAGCTCCTGCAACCGCTTGTCGATCAGCGGGCAGCAGGCTGGCGGCACACTTAAAATCAGTCGAACCGCAGCCCCGCGCACCGGTCACAATCTTACTTACCCTGATTGAGGCTATGCCAATGACCACCTACGACTGGGACCTGATCGAACGCCTGTTGCACGAAGCGCAGAACAGCGCCGGGCACAGTTTTACCCCCAGGCCCTACGCCGAGCAGCATGCGGCCCAGCTGGCGGCCGAGGGTGCGGCCCCTGGCGATCTCGATCATCTGAAAACCAAGGCATGTGAGTACGAAAAGCTGCTGTTCGAGCGCGGTTATTTTGCGTCACGCCCGGAAGACGAGGGCGGCAACGGCGAGAACTTCATCCTCACCGAACGCGGCTCGCGGCTGTTGAGCCTGCTGGACAGCAGCATTCCGGGCAACGCTCACCCGCGTCAGGTACTGGATGAACAGGACGATCCCCTGGACGAAACGACCTTCGATCAATTGGCCTCCAGGGCGCAGATTGCCTGAAGCAGGCAACACAAGGCTGGCATTGAGCGGCCGCTGCCGCTGATAATCGGCGATGGATCCACTTCTGCCGAGAACCTGCCATGTCGATGCCTGATTCCGGGGGCGCCCGATGAGCGTCAGCCGCCGCAATACCGATGCCTTTGCCCTGCAAGTGATGCTGGTACTGTGCCTGATCTGGGGTATCCAGCAGGTCATGATCAAGTGGGCCGCGCCGGATATCGCCCCGGTCATGCAACAGGCCATGCGCTCGGGCATGGCGGCGGTGCTGGTCGGCCTGCTGATGTGCTTTCGCGGCGGCTGGGATCAGGTAGCCAGCACCTGGCGTGGTGGTCTGCTGGCCGGTGCGCTGTTCGGCCTGGAGTTTCTGTTCATCGCCGAAGGCCTGAAGCTGACCTCGGCGGCGCACATGTCGGTATTCCTTTACACCGCACCGGTGTTCACTGCCCTGGGCTTGCATTTCATGCTGCCGAGCGAGCGGCTGCGGCCCTTGCAGTGGCTGGGCATCCTGTTGGCGTTTGGCGGCATTGCCTTTGCTTTTGCAGGTGGTATCTCGTTGGCGCAGTTGGACGGGCGCATGTTGCTCGGTGATGCCTTCGGTGTGCTGGCGGGCCTGGCCTGGGGCGCAACCACCGTGGTGGTGCGTGCTTCGCGGTTGTCTGAAGCCCCGGCGACTCTGACGCTGTTCTATCAATTGGCGGTCGGTTTCGTCGGCTTGCTGCTGATAGCCGTCGCCAGTGGTCAGGTTACCCACGTGCAGTTCACCCCGCTATCGATCGGCAGCCTGCTGTTCCAGGGCCTGATCGTGTCGTTCTTCAGCTACCTGACCTGGTTCTGGCTGCTGCGCCGCTACCTGGCCTCGAACCTGGCGGTGTTCTCCTTTATTACCCCGTTGTTCGGGGTGACCTTCGGGGTGCTGCTGCTCGGCGAGCCGCTGAGCCTGAACTTCGTCCTCGGGGCGATCATGGTGCTGCTCGGGGTGACCCTGGTCAGCGCTGAGCAGTGGGTGCGCCGACGTCTGCGCAGCCTGCTCGGCTAGCCTGCGCGCGCAACAGCAGCATGCCTGCGAGTAACAGGCCGCTGGCCGCGATGACCAGCGCGGCTTGCAGGCTGCCGGCAAACTGATTGCTCAGCGCCGCCAGCAACGGCCCGCTGAGCTGGCCGAGGGCAAAGCAGGCGGTCAGCAACCCGGCATTGCGTTGGCTTGCCTGCGGCGCCAGCTCCCGCGAGCGTTGCATTACCAGTTGCATACAGGCCAGGAACGGGCCGCCACAGAGGACCACCCCGAGTGCCAGGCCCAGGCCGTTGCCCAGCAGACAAGCGAACACGCCGGCGGCCTGCAGCCACAGGGTTGCGATCAGCCAGTGTGAGGTACTGCCCATGCCCGGGCGGCGCAGGCTGACCAGCACCACGCCCAGCGCTGCCGCCAGGCCGAAGCCGGGCCAGAACAGATCAGCCAGCCAGTGCCCGTGAAAGCGCGCGCTGGCCATCTGCGACATGAAGGTCGCGGGGATGATGTAACCGATACCGTACAGCGCATACACCCCGCCCAAGCGGCCCATCCCTTGTGCGGCGGGCTGGGCGAGCGCCGGGCTGCCAGCAGGCATGTCTGGCTGCGGACGTGGCAGCGCTGGCAGCACGACCAGCAGCATCAGCAGCGCAACCGCCGCGTAGATCAGCCACAAAGGTGCCGAACCCAGGCCCTTGAGGTTGGCGACCAGCGCCAGCATGCCGGTAAGCAAAATTCCCACGCCAGGCCCGGCAAATACCAGGGCGCCCAGCCGTGGCCGGTTGCTGGCCGCCGCCACTTGCTGGCTGAGGCTGGTGAGCATGACCAGCACCCAGGCGCTGGCCACGCCGGTGCCAAAGCGCAGCAGCAGGTGGGCCCAGAAGCCGCTGGCCCAGAACGACGCCAGGGTCAGCACTACACACAGCCACAGCCCTGCGTGCAGGCGCGCGCTGACCTGGCCCGGGCGGCGGGCGAACATGGCGTCCAGCGCACCGAGGAAATACCCCAGGTAGTTGGCGGCGGCGATCAGGCCGGCGGCGGTCAGGCTGATCTGGCCTTCGCTGATCAGGTGCGGCAACTGCGGGGTCAGGGCGAAGCGGCCAATGCCCATGGCCATCATCAGGGCAACGGCACAGGCGAGAAGGCGGGCAAGTGGCGACATGGCGGCGATTCCTGCACAAGCGTGGATGACCGTCAGGCTAAAGCCGGTTGACTTTCAATAAAATTGAATAATGATGAGAAACTTATTCTGTTTTGGAGAATGGCTCATGGAGCTCAGCCAGTTGCGGATTTTTCAGGCGGTGGCCGAGGAGGGCTCGGTGACCCGCGCTGCCGAGCGCCTGCACCGGGTACCGTCGAACCTGTCGACCCGCCTGCGCCAGCTCGAAGAGCAACTGGGCGTCGAGCTGTTCCGCCGTGAACGCCAGCGTTTGCAGCTATCACCGGCGGGCAAGGTGCTGCTCGATTACGCTGGGCGCATGCTTGCCCTGCATGATGAAGCTTTTGCCGCCGTGCAGGGCGGGCAACCCGCCGGGGAGTTCGTCCTCGGCTCGATGTACAGCACTGCGGCGATTCACCTGCCGGAGCTGCTGGCCCGGTACCACAGCGCTTATCCGGCGGTGAACCTGCAGGTGCAGGCGGCGCCCAGCGGCGAGTTGCTCGAAGGCTTGCTCAGTGGCCGCCTGGACGCGGCATTGGTTGATGGACCGCTAGCCCTGGCCGGGCTCGATGGGGTACCGCTGTGCGATGAAACCCTGGTGCTGATCACCGAGCCCGGCCATGCGCCAGTGCGCAGTGCCCGCGATGTCGCCGGGCGGGCGGTGTTCACCTTTCGTCAGGGTTGTTCCTACCGGATGCGCCTGGAAGCCTGGTATGCCCATGATCATGCGGCCATGGGCCGGGCCATGGAGATCGAGTCATATCCAAGCATGCTCGCCTGCGTAATCGCCGGGGCAGGGGTGGCGCTGATGGCCCAGTCGATGCTCGACAGCCTGCCGGGCAGGGAGCGGGTGGCGGTGCATCGCCTGCAGGCGCCGTTCGGTCAGGCCACCACCTGGCTGATGTGGCGCAAGGGCATGCGCGGGGCGAACCTGAGTGCCTGGATCGATTTGCAACAAGGGGAAACAGTTGCACAGGCGCCGGGGCTGGCGGTCAGTGCTTGAGGGATATCAAACTTGGCTTTGGTCGTATGTTTTCAACATGCGCAATGTAAGACATCGGGCTATGATCTGTATGAAGCATCGCAGGATTTGTTCGCCGTGCAGGCTGACCCGTAAGGGGGAGTTATGAGAAACCATCTGTTCAACTGGCTCCACGACCTGGCCGCTGCCTTGGGCCTGATCCCGCCACCGCTACAGCCGGTGCCGATTCCAACCGACGAAGAACAGCGCAAGCGCCAGCCACGTCGCTAAAACACGTCGGCCGCCGCATCATTGCTGATGCGACGGCCGTGCTGCATCTGCAGGTCAGGCCAGGTTGACGGCGCCTACCGGGCGGCGCGACATCAGGCTGACGAGCACAAAACTCACCAGGCCGATCGCCAGGCTGTAGTAGATCGGCGTGTTGGCATCCATCCCGTCCTTGATCATGAACGCCAGAGCGGTGACGAAGCCCAGGCTCATACTGGTGATCGCCGCTGCGGTGGTGGCGCGTTTCCAGTAGATGGCACCGATCAGCGGAATCAGCATGCCGCCCACCAGCAGGTTATAAGCCAGGGTCAGCGCGCTGATGACATCGGTCACCACCAGGGCGATACCCAGCACGGCAATACCGGTCAGCAGGGTGAACAGGCGGTTGATGCCCAGGCTCGACTGCTTGCCGCCACGCAGTTTCGGCAGCAGGTCTTCGGTCAGTACCGTGGACGCTGCCAGCAGGCCGGCACTGGCGGTCGACATCATCGCCGCCAGCGCAGCAGCAATCACCAGGCCGCGGATGCCGTCAGGCAGGGCGGATTTGACGATTGCGGCAAAGGCGTTGTTGGCGTTGTCCAGATCCGGCAGGAGGATATGCGCCGCCATGCCGATCACTGCGCACACCAGGCCGTAGATCACGCAATAAACCCCAGCGGTGGTGCCAGCGTACTTGGCGACCTTCTCGTCACGGGCGGTGAACACCCGTTGCCAGATATCCTGGCCGATCAGGATGCCGAAGAAGTAGATCAGGAAGTAGGTGATGATGGTGTCCCAGCCGATGGTGGTCAGGCTGAAGTTGCTGGCGGGCAGCTTGGCCACCAGTTGATCCCAGCCACCGACCTTGTACAGGCAGATGGGCAGCAGGACGAACATCAGGCCGACGGTCTTGATCACGAACTGGACGATGTCGGTCAGGGTCAGCGACCACATGCCGCCGATGGTCGAGTACACCACTACCACGCCACCACCGAGCAGCACCGCGCCCCAGAACGGCAGGTCGAACAGCACTTGCAGGACGGTGCCGATGGCCAGGGTCGAGGTCACCGCGATCATTAGCGCGTAAGCGAGCATGATCACCGCGCTGGCCTGGCGGGCCATGGGGTTGTAGCGTTTTTCCAGCACCTGGGTGACGGTGAAGATCTTCAGGCGCAGCAGTGGTTTGGCCAGGAACAGGTTCAGGGCAATGATGCCCAGGCCCAGGGCGGCGCACAGCCAGAAGCCGGAAATCCCGTGTACATAGCCAAGGCGTACGGTACCGACGGTCGAAGCGCCGCCCAGGACCGTGGCGGCCATGGTGCCCATGTACAGGCTTGGGCCCAGGTTGCGCCCGGCCACCAGGTAATCTTCATGGGTTTTTGCCCGGCGCATGCCGAACCAGCCAAGCGCGAGCATGCCGGCCGCGTAGATCAGAACAACGAATATGTCCAAGGCCATGGGTGTCTCCAATTATCTTTATTATGGTGAGATCGACCCCGGCGCCAGGCAAGCCTGGCGCCGGGTCATTCGTCCACTCAGTGGGCCGTCGTTGCGGCCCGACTGTCATGGCTCCTGCCCTGTTGCAACTCCTGGTGTGCAACCGTTAGCGGCGAGCCACGCCCGGCAGTGCACAGAGCATTTCGTACAGCAGGTTGGCACCGAGCAACGAGGTGTTGCCGGTGGTGTCGTAAGGTGGCGAGACTTCCACCAGGTCGCAGCCGATCAGGTCCAGGCCCTGGCAACCGCGGATGATTTCCATCGCCTGGATCGTGGTCAGGCCGCCGATTTCCGGGGTGCCGGTACCGGGCGCCCAGGCCGGGTCGATACCGTCGATGTCAAAGCTCAGGTACACCGGGCCGCCGCCGACTTTCTCGCGCACTTCGGCCATCAACGGCGCCAGCGACTTGTGCCAGCACTCTTCGGCCTGAACCACACGAAAGCCCTGCTTGCGGCTCCAGTTGAAGTCTTCGGCGGTATAGCCCTGAGCGCGCAGGCCGATCTGCACCACACGGTCGCAGTCCAGCAGGCCTTCTTCGACGGCGCGGCGGAAAGTGGTGCCGTGGGCGATTTTCTCGCCGAACATGTGATCGTTGACGTCTGCGTGGGCATCGATGTGCACCAGCCCGACCTTGCCGTGCTTCTTGTGGATCGCCCGCAGGATTGGCAGGGTGATGGTGTGGTCACCGCCCATGGTCATGGGGATGACGTTGTGTTCGAGGATTTCGTCGTAGGCTTCTTCAATTATTCGCACAGCGTCGAGCAGGTTGAAGGTGTTGATCGCCACGTCACCGATATCGGCAACCGACAACGAATCGAAGGGCGCAGCGCCAGTGGCCATGTTGTACGGGCGGATCATCACCGATTCGGCGCGGATCTGCCGTGGGCCGAAGCGGGTGCCGGAGCGCAGCGAGGTGCCGATGTCCAGGGGGATGCCGATGAACGCGGCATCCAGGCCTTCGGCGCTTTGCAGGTGAGGGAGACGGAGCATGGTGGCGATGCCGCCGAAGCGCGGCATTTCGTTGCCGCCCAGTGGTTGGTGCAGAATCTTGTCCACGGTCGGGCCTCATCGATTCGATTGTTCTAGTTGTTGGAACCTGTCTGGCTGGCCCGGGGCAACCCCTGAAATGCCGGCAAGCAGGTGCATTGCGGCAGAGTCTGCAAAAGGTAGTGGATGAAAAGAATCGCTACAGGCAAATACTTAGTTCAGGTTTTTCTGAACTAATGCCAGTGTTGGGGTTAGAATCCGGCCATCTGTCACTCAGCGGACCGCGATCAGATGGCCTCTGCCTTGCCTGACCTGAAACTCCTGCGCATCTTTGTCAGCGTCGTGCGTCATCAGGGTTTCGCCAATGCCCAGCGCGAGCTGAACCTGTCGACCTCGGCGATCAGTACCTACATGAGCCAGCTGGAGGCGGCGCTGGGCATCGTCCTCTGCCATCGCGGCCGCGGTGGTTTCAGCCTGACCAGCAAGGGCGAACTGTTCCACCAGGAGACTTTGCGCCTGCTGGCGGAAATGGACGGCTTCGAGCAGTACGCGGCGGCGCTCAAGGGCGAATTGCGCGGCACCCTCAACCTGGGCGTGATCGACTCCACGGTGGGTGATCGGGCCTTGCCCCTGGCCGAAGCCATTGGCGCCTACAGCCAGGAACACCCGGCGGTGCACTTGCACCTCTCGGTATCGAGCCCCTACGAGCTGCAACTGGGGGTACAGGACAACCGCCTGGACCTGGCCATCGGCGCCTTTTCCACGCGCATGAGCGGCCTGGTGTATCAGCCGTTGTACCGTGAGCAGCACTGGCTGTATTGCAGCAACCGCCATCCGCTGTTCAACGAGCGGCGCATTCCCGAGCAGGTGATCACCCAGCAGCGCATGGTCGGTCGCGGCTACTGGAGCCAGGCAGAGCTTGCCCGCCACGGTTTCAAGCACAGCGCGGCGACCGTGGAAAGTATGGAGGCGCAGCTGATTCTGGTGTTGTCGGGCGCCTATATCGGCTACCTGCCGGAGCACTACGCCCAGGCCTGGGCCGATAAGGGCGATTTGCGGGTACTATCGCCGGCGACCTTCGGCTATCAGGCGCCGTTCTCCATGATCATTCGCCGTGGCCGCAGCCGCGAACCCTTGATTCAGACCTTCCGCGATCTGCTCAAGGCGCAACTCACGTCTGCCTGAACGAAACAGTCACTGAAAAATTTAGTCACTGCTGCAAAAAATCCTGAAAGTATCGGCCGCAACCCCGTAATTGCTCTGCTAAACCTGTATTGGCTTGATGAAATTTCCCATCATTTCCTTTGCAGGGATCGCCCAGATGCGCATGAATTTGCCCGTCACTGAGCATGAAAGAACCTTTCCGAGCGAACAACGGCTGATTTCCACCACCGACCTCAACAGCCGTATCACCTATTGCAACGATGCCTTTGTCGCCATCAGCGGTTTTACCTACGAGGAATTGCTCGGTCAGCCACACAATCTGGTGCGTCATCCGGACATGCCACCTGCAGTGTTCGGCCACATGTGGGACACCATCAAACAGGGCAAACCCTGGATGGGGGTGGTGAAAAATCGCTCGAAGAATGGCGATTTTTATTGGGTCAGTGCCTACGTCACGGCGATTTACGAGAACGGCCGGATCAGCGGCTACGAGTCGGTGCGTTCGGTACCGAGCCGCGAGCAGATCCGCCGCGCGACAAGTCTGTATGCGCGGTTGCGCCAGGGGCGAAGCCCGGTACCGCTGGCGGCGCGACTTGGCGCTAGCCTGGAACATGGCTGGCCACTGGTGGCGGCGGGTGTGCTTTCGGCGATCAGCTACCTGTGGCTACCGCAGTACGCTGCGCTGGGCGTATTGATGGCCAGTTTGCTCAGCGCCTGGTACCTGATCGAGGCACGCCAGAACCGGGTGATCCGCCGTACCCTGGGCGAGCACCCGAAAGCCTTCACCAGCCCTCTGGTGGCCCTGACCTATAGCGACAGCAGCGGCCTGCAGGGCCAGTTGGACCTGGCAATCCTCAGTGAAGAAGCGCGCTTGCAAACGGCACTGACCCGGCTGGTGGATGCTGGCGTGGGGGTGAAGGCGCGTGCCGCGCAGTCGTCCGATTTGTCTGGCGCCCAGGCGCAGATGCTCGACCGCCAGCGCAGCGAAACCGACCAGTCGGCCACGGCCATCGCGCAAATGGCGGCGACCATCCAGGAAGTGACCCACAATGTGCAGAACACCGCCACCGCCGCTTCTGACGCCGACCACCTGGCTCAGCAGGGTAGTGACCTGGCGCAGCAGAGCCTGCGCGCCATGGGCAGCATGGCCGAGGCGGTCAGCGACATCGGTCAGGCGGTCAATGCCCTGGCCGACCAGACCCAGTCGATCGGCAGCGTGGTCGATGTCATCACCTCGATTGCCGAGCAGACCAACCTGCTGGCGCTCAATGCCGCCATTGAAGCGGCGCGGGCCGGCGAGCAGGGCAGGGGCTTCGCCGTGGTCGCTGACGAAGTGCGTTCGTTGGCTCAGCGTACCCGCACCTCGACCGAGGAGATCCACCAGATCATCGCCTCGTTGCGCGCCGGCGCCGAGCGGGCGGTCTCCAGTGCCAGCAAAGGCGAGCAGATTTCTCGCGACAGTGTGCACAGCGTCGAGGCGGTGCAGTCGGCGCTGGTGGGCATCACCCAGGCGGTCAGCCGCATCACCGGTATGAGTCAGCAGATGGCCACCGCCTCGGAACAGCAGAGCCATGTCGCCGAGGACATCAACCAACAGATCACCCGCATCGCCCAGCTCTGCGATCACAGCGCCGGGCAGGCCAAGCAGGGCGCCGAAATCAGCCAGGACCTCGAACGCATGGCCGATTACCTGTACAGCCTGGCTGAACGTTTCAACCGCTGACGCTTTGCGTCTCTCCCACAGGGAAGTGGGCTTTTTTCGGGGCTGCTGTGGCACACTTTGCCCGCTCAGGAGAACCCGATGTCCAGAATCCACTGCGAGCGCTGTTTGCGCCCACAAGCTCATTGTCTTTGTCCGTTGATCCCGTCCCTGGGCAGCCGCACCCGCGTGCTGTTGCTGCAGCATCCCAGTGAAGTGCGCCATGCCCTCAATACCGCCAAGCTGGCGGCGCTTGGCTTGCGTAATGCGCAGTTGCGGGTGGGGGAAGTGTTCGAGGACCTGCCTGAGCTGCTTGAGGCGCCGGGGTATCGCAGTGCGTTGTTGTTTCCGGGGGATGAGGCGTTGCCGCTGGAGGCTTATGCCGACGGCCAGGATGATCGCCCGTGGCAGTTGGTGGTGCCGGATGGCACCTGGCGCAAGGCGAGCAAGTTGCTGCATTTGAATCCGTTGCTGGGCGGATTGCCGCGGGTGACCCTGGCGCAAGTGCTGCCGTCGCGTTATCGCCTGCGCAAGGCACCGCAGCCGGGCGCGTTGTCGACCCTGGAGGCGGTGGTACAGGCATTGAACGTGTTGGAGGCGCCGCAGGGTTTCGATGCGTTGTTAAAGCCGTTCGAGGCGCTGATCGAGGGGCAGATCGCGGCGATGGGGCGCGAGACGTACGAGCGTAATCATTTGCGCTGACCTGTTGCGAGTGCTTCGCGCTCGATCGCTGGCAAGGCCAGCTCCCACAAGACCGGTAGACACACTCACTGTGGGAGCCGGCCTTGCCGGCGATGAGCTGCACTCAGCAGTTCCCGAACGCCTCAGCGTTCGCGCATCGCCTCGGTCTGTGCCTTGAGCACCGGCTTGAGCAGGTAGTCGAGCACGCTCTTGTGCCCGGTGATGATGTCCACCGTGGCCGTCATGCCCGGGATGATCAGCAGCGGTTTGTTGTCACCGCCCAGATGGTTGCGGTCAGTACGTACCTGGATCAGGTAAAAGGCATTGCCCTTGTCATCGGTGACGGTATCGGCGCTGATCAGCTCGAGCTTGGCCTTGAGGCCGCCATAAATGGTGTAGTCATAGGCGCTGAACTTGACCATCGCCGATTGCCCGGGGTGCAGGAAGGCAACATCTTGTGGGCGTACCTTGGCCTCGATCAGCAGGTTGTCTTCCAGCGGCACGATTTCCAGCAGGTCGCTGCCGGGCTGGACCACGCCGCCGATGGTGTTGACCTTGAGCAGCTTGATGATCCCGTGTACTGGCGAAACCACCGTGGTGCGGGTCACCCGGTCGTCGATGGCGATGCTCGAGGCAGTGATCTTCGACAGGTCGGTGCGTTTTTCGTTGAGCTCCTTGGCGGCCTCCGAGCGAAACCCGGCTTCAGACTCTTCGATCTTGCTCTTGATTTCGGCCACTGCCGCTTCGGCGCGGGGGATCGCCAGGCTGGTGGCGTTGAGCGAGCCGCGGGCTTCCACAGTACTGCGCTTGAGGCGCAGGATCTCTACCGGCGAGATTGCCCCGGTGCCGACCAGGGGCGTGGACATGTTCAGCTCTTGCTGCAGCAGCGCCAGGGCCGAGCGGTACTGCTCGACCTTGGAGCGGAACTCGGCCAGTTCCTGGGTTTTCTGCCGCAGTTGTTCGTTGAGGGTCTGCTTCTCGCTGTTCAGGCGGCGCTGGCGCGACTGATACAACGCCAGCTCGTCTTCCGCCACCTGTGGTGCCTTGCTGCGTACCTCTTCGGAGAGCTGGAACGGCCGGCCTTCGGCTTCGGCCGAGAGGCGCTCGACCTGGGCGGTGAGGGCAAAGCGGTCGGCCTCGCTCTCGCCCTTGTTGGACAAAAAGCGCGTGTCGTCCAGGCGCAGCAGGGTATCGCCCTTGTTCACCATCTGCCCTTCGCGCACGAAGATTTCGGTGACGATGCCGCCTTCAAGGTTCTGGATCACCTGGACCTTGCTCGACGGAATGGCTTTGCCTTCGCCCATGGTCACTTCATCGAGCACGGCAAACTTGGCCCAGAGCAGCGCTACCAGCAACAACGCTGCGGCCAGCCATACGGTGATGCGTGACAGGCGCGGCGAATCCTGCAGCGTGGCGCCCGCCACGTCGGGCATGAACTCGCGTTCGGCGGTCTTGCCGAAACTCTGGAAGTAACTGCGCAGGCCTTGGCTTACGGACATGGATGGACCCCCCTAGAGTGCCGCGCCAACGCGGCCTTTGCGCAGTGCATCGATGACCGCGTCCTTCGGCCCGTCGGCAACGATCTTGCCGTTGTCCAGCACCAGCAGGCGGTCGACCAGGCTGAGCAGCGAGGTGCGGTGGGTGACCAGCAGCAAGGTCTTGCCCTGCACCCAGCCATGCAGGCGCTGGCGCAGTTGGTCTTCGCTGCTGTTGTCCATGTGGCTGGTGGGTTCGTCGAGGATCATGATCGGCGGTTCGAGCAGCATCGCCCGGGCCAGCAGCACGGCCTGGCGCTGGCCACCGGAGAGCAGTTGACCGCGCTCGCCCACCGGGCGGTCGAAGCCTTGCGGGTGCTGGCGGGCCAGTTCGCTGACGCCGGTCAGTTCGGCGACTTCGAGCATGCGCGCATCGCTGACATAGCGGGCGCCGAGGGTCAGGTTGTCGCGCAGGCTGCCGGCCAGCAGCGGCAGGTCATGGGCGACATAGCCCAGTTGGTGACGCAGGTCGGCGATGTCCAGCTGGCGCAGGTCGATGTTGTCGAGCAGGATTTGCCCTTCATCCGGGGCATAGAAGCCCATCAGCAGGCGTGCCAGGGTACTTTTGCCGGAGCCGCTGCGGCCGATGATGCCGATGCGCTCGCCCGGCTTGACGCTGAAGTTGATGTCGTTGAGGGCGGCGGCGTTTTGCCCGTGGTAGCGAAAGTTCACGTGGTTGACGTCGAGGGCGCCGTGCAGGTGGGTGCGTTCCAGCGGCTGCTGGCCGGCCTGGCGTTCCTGGGGCAAGGCCATCAGCGCATCGGTGCTGCGCATGGTCAGTTGTGCCTGCTGGTAGCGGGTGATCAGCCCGGCGATCTGCCCCAGCGGTGCCAGTACCCGGCTGCCGAGCATGTAGCTGGCAACCAGGGCACCGACGCTGAGGTTGCCGGCAATGATGCTGTAAACCCCGGCAACGATGGTGGCCATGCCGCAAAACTGTTGGATGAACAGGGTGCCGTTGGTGGCGATGGCCGACAGGTTGCGGGCGTGGGCGTCGAGGCGGGTGAGGGCGCCATGGGTGCTTTCCCACTGGTATTGGCGCTCGCTTTCGGCGCTGCAGGCCTTGAGGGTTTCCAGGCCGCCGAGGGTTTCGATCAGCAGCGCCTGGCGCACGGCACCCAGGGCCAGGCTTTTTTGCACGGTATCGCGCAGGCGCACCTGAATGAACAAGGCGAAGAGGATGGTCAGCGGGAAGGCGATCAGCGGGATGACCACCAGCCAGCCGCCGAGCAGGCCGATCACCGCCAGCATCAGCACCACGAAGGGCAGGTCGATGACGCTGGTCAGGGTTACGGCGGTGAGAAATTCACGCAAGCCCTGGAAGTCGTGAATGCTCTGGGCAAAACCGCCAACGGTCGCGGGGCGGGCTTTCATCGACATGCCGGTGATGCGTTCGAACAGGGTGGCAGAGAGAATCAGGTCGGTCTTTTTCCCGGCCTGGTCGAGCAAGTGGGCGCGGACCACGCGCAGGGTCAATTCGAACAGGGTGCCGATGAGCAGGCCGGCAGTGAGCACCCAGAGGGTCGAAGTGGCCTGGTTGGGCACCACCCGATCGTAGGTCTGCATGACGAACAAGGGCACCATCAGCCCCAACAGGTTGATCAGCAAGCTGGCGAGTATGGCGTCGCTGTAGAGCCAGCGGGACAGCTTCAGGGTGTCGCGGAACCAGGCGTTGACCCGCGGCATCAACGGCGCACGCAGGTCTTCGAGTTCGTGGCGGGGGCGGGCGAACAGCGCTTCCCCAGCGTAGGCTTCAAGCAGTTCCTGGCGGCTGACCCACTGCTCGCCACCTTCGGCTTCACACGGCAGGATCAACGCCCGGCCGTCATCGCCCCAGCGGCGCAGCACTGCGCAGCGACCGTCCTTGAGCAGTAACAGCACAGGCAGGTTGAGCGCCGAGATCGCCCCCAGCTCACGGCGCAGGACACGTGCCTGCAGCCCGGCCCGTGCCGCTGCCCGGGGCAGCAGCTCAAGGCTCAGGC
>NZ_JH650765.1:26028-32265 GCF_000259195.1 Pseudomonas donghuensis | reverse complement strand
AGGGGAAGGCCGGCACTCAGGCCGGCGCGACTGGCGGTGCAACCGTGCAGCTTGCAGAGGATCAGCAAGCCATCGAGTAACGGGTCATCGAAACTCTGGCGCGGATCTATTGCCGAGCTCGCAGATTGCATGCTGGTCACGGTCGCCTACTCCTGTAGCGGGTGGAGGGGATTAGCGCATATCGGGCAAGCGCGCCTCGCTCTTCACTTCGCTCTTGGCGATCGCTTCGGCTGGTAGCGAGATGCGCTGCTTGCTCAACAGCTCACCCATGTTGGCCAGTACCCGGTACATGGAGAACTCTTCGGTGTAGCGCACTTCGGTGTAGCGGCGGTTGGCGTTGTACAGCTCGTTTTCACTGTCGAGCAGGTCGAGCAGGGTGCGTTGGCCGAGGCCGAACTGGTCCTGGTAGGCGGCCCGCACGCGAGTAGTGGTCTCGGCGTATTCGCGCGCTGCTGGCAGTTGTACGCGGGCGTTGTTCATGGCGTTCCATGACAGGGCCAGGTTTTCGTTGAGGGTCCGCAGGGCATTGTTGCGGATGTCCATGGCCTGGTTGATCTTGTGTGCATCGGACTGCAGGCGGGCCTTGTCGCTGCCGCCGCGGAACAGGTTGTAGCTGAGCTCGACACCGGCTTGCCAGTCGTTGTTGTCGTGGCCGACCTGACCTGCGGTGTTGTTGTTGGCACCGGTGGCCAGCACCGCGTCCAGGCGCGGGTAGAACGGCGACTTGGCCACTTCGTATTGCTGCTCGGCCGCATTGACGTCGGCCTGGGCGGACTTCAGGTAAGGGTTGTTGTCGAGCATGCCTTGGCGCGCGGCACCCAGGTCGGGAGGTACTTCGCCTTTGATGGTCACCGGGGTTTCCAGCTCATCGGCGGAACGGCCAACGACGCTATAGAAGTTGGCTTCGGCGTCGGCCAGGTCGACTTCGGCGGTGTACAGGTTGTTTTCTGCCAGGGCGCGACGGGCAGTGGACTGATCTCGGTCAGCGTTGCTGCCGACGCCGCGCTCGCTGCGCAGGCTGATCTGATCGTTGACCCGCAAGTGGGCTTGCAGGTTGTTCTTGGCCAGGGTCACCAGCTCGCGGCGCTTGAGCACTTCCAGGTACACCTCGACGGTGCGCAGGGCGATCGACTCGGCGGTGGCCTGGGTGTAGTAGGCGCGCGAGTTGACCACAGCTTCAGTACGGCCGACTTCGTTGGGGGTGTTGAAGCCATCGAACAACATCTGCCGCAGACGCAGGTCCGACTGGGTGTAGGTCAGCGTCTCTTTATTATGGTTGCGGCTGCCGTCGGTGTTGAAACCACGGGTATTGGTGTTGTCGGAACGCTGGCGACCATAACCGGCCACCAAATCGACCGTCGGGAAGTAGCCCCCTCTGGCGAACTTCACATCTTCATCGGCCGACAACCGGCTGTTCCTGCTGGCATTGATTTCCGGATGGTTATCCACGGCGCTTTGCACAGCTTCATTAATTGACATCGCCTGGGCACTGGAACATGCCATGGCCAACAGAATTGCGCTGGTGATGGGGGTCAAAACGCGCATGGGTTACATCTCCCTGATTTCTAGTAATGGTCCTGCGATTCGTCAAAAAAGTGACGAAAACCTGAGGTTAAACCGTATCAGGCTTGTAACAACAGAGCTAAGAACATTTACGCGTGCAGCTAAGAAGATTTTTTCATAAGAGTTATGCGAAAAAAAACTTATGCGGTCTAAGAAATTCGAGACATTGTTCATATCAAACCGCCCGTGGAATCAGCGCTAGGGTGCATTTTTTCGGGCGTCAGAGGAAGTTCCCGTGTTTTGTAGCAAAGGGCATGGATGTAGCGGAGGGGATGGAGGCGGGGCGAAGTTTGGCGACAATTTATTGGCACATGTCACTTGGCCACTTCGTTCAATCACGTTCACCACGGCACTGGCAGGCGAAGTTATTGATTTCATTGAAATCATAGCGCCTGCTGGGCTGTTTCAGCGCTAGCCCGGGGTAATCCCGCCGGGGTGGTCACGCAATGTTCAGCGCACGTTTGCTGCAATCAACCGACTTGCAGTGGAGGAGTGCGCTCATGGCTAAGTTAATCGGTATCGTCAGCAAGGTGGTGGGCGAAGTCTTCGTTGTAGGCAGCGATGGCAGCCGCCGGGCGCTGGTTGAAGGCGATCGGCTGTATGCCGGTGAGCAGTTGGACACAGGCCTGGCGGGCGCTGTCGCCGTCCACCTGCAGAACGGTGCTGAACTGACCCTTGGCCGCGGTAGCAGTCTGACCCTGACCCCTGAGCTACTGGCCAACCACGCGCCTCATGTCGACACACCGCAGGCGCTGACCCCCAGCCAGGCCCAGCTGAGCGACGTGGAAAAACTCCAGCAAGCCATCGCCGCCGGTGCCGACCCGACCCAGGACGCCGACCCCACTGCGGCGGGCCCAGGTACTGGCGGTGCCCCGGGTGCACTGGGGGGCGGGCATACTTTTGTGATTCTCGATGAGGTGGCCGGGCGCGTTGATCCGCAAATTGGCTTTCCTACTGCAGGTTTCAATGGCTTTCCCGAGTTGCCGGAGCTGGACGTCGGCCTGATCAACACCAATAACGACGCACCGCCGCTGCCTGTGGTCGACAACCCGGTGAGCATCGAAGGGCTCGCCGTCGAGGGCGGCGAACTGTCGTTGAACGAGGCCCATCTGCCCCAGGGGTCGGCCAGCGATCCGGCGGCGCTGACCCAGGTGGGCAGTTTCACGGTGCAGGCGCCGGATGGGGTGTTCAACCTCAATGTCGGTGGCATCAACGTTGTTACTGCGGGTGCAGTGACGGGTGTCGGCCAGTCGATCACCACCGGCCTGGGCAATGGGCTGGCCATCACCGGCTACGACCCTGCGACCGGTGTGGTCAGCTACAGCTACACCCTCAACGGTGCCGAGACCCACACGAGCGGCGCTGGCGCCAACGGGTTCGGCGAAACCATCGCGGTACTGGTCAGTGACACCGATGGCGACGTCGCCAGTGGCTCACTGGACATCGCAGTGATTGACGATGTGCCGCGGGCGCTGGCCGATACCAATGCCGTCACCGCGACCGAGAGCCAACTGACCCTGACCGGCAATGTGCTGAGCAACGACGTGCAGGGCGCAGACCGAGTACCGAGCGGGCCGATCACCGCCGGCACCTTCACCGGTACCTACGGCACTCTGGTGTTGGCGGCCGACGGTTCCTACACCTATACGCTGAACACTGCCGATCCGGACTTCTTCAATCTGCAGGGTGGTGGTAACGGCATCGAGACCTTTACCTACACCCTGACCGATGCCGATGGCGATGTGTCCAGCGCCAACCTGGTGCTGAACGTTACCAACCTCAATGATCCGGTGGAGCTCAACGGGCTGAGCATCAACGGCGGCGAGCTGGTGCTGTCCGAGAAAAACCTGGCGGCTGGCAGTAGCCCCGATGCCGGGGCGCTGACCCAGAGCGGCAGCTTTACCGTGACCGCAGCGGATGGCCTGCAATCACTGACGGTTGGCGGCATCAATGTGATCAGCGGCGGGGTGGTCAATGGCTTCCCGCAATCGCTCACGACCGCACTGGGCAATACCCTGACCGTCAGCAGCTACAACCCGGCTACCGGTGAAGTGACCTACAGCTATACCCTGAACGGCAGTGAGGCGCATGCCACGGCCAATGGCAGCAACTCGCTTGGTGAGAGTTTCAATGTGGTTGCCACCGACACCGATGGCAGCAGCGCGAGCATGAGTATCGATGTTTCCATTATCGATGACGTGCCGACGGCAGCGGGTGATGCCAACGCCGCCATCGCCACCGAGAACCAGTTGACGCTGACCGGCAACGTACTGAGCAACGATGTGCAGGGCGCGGACCGCGTGCCGAGCGGGCCCATTACCGCCGGTACCTTCGTCGGTACCTACGGCACCCTGGTGCTGGCTGCTGATGGTTCCTACACCTATACGCTCAATACAGCCGATCCGGACTTCTTCAACCTGCATGGCGGCGGTAATGGTGTCGAGACTTTTACCTACACCCTGACTGACGCTGACGGCGATGTGTCCACCGCCAACCTGGTGCTCAACGTCACTAACCTCAACGATCCCGTTACCCTCGATGGTTTGAACGTCGAAGGTGGCGAACTGACCGTCTACGAGAAGAACCTGGACGACGGCAGCAGCCCGGATGCGCCTGCGTTGACTCAGACGGGTAGCTTCACGGTGACGGCGCTGGACGGCGTACAAACCCTGACCGTCGGCGGCATTACTGTAGTCAGCGGCGGGGTGGCCAGCGGCTTCCCGCAATCGGTGACCACGGCGTTGGGTAATACCCTGACCATCACCGGCTACGATGCCTCGACTGGCGTGGTGACCTACAGCTACACCTTGCTCGACAACGAAGCCCACGCCACGGCCAATGGCACTAACAGCCTGGGAGAGAGCTTCACGGTCAGTGTGACCGACACTGATGGCAGCACTGCCAGTGGCGTCATCGACGTCAATATCGTCGACGATGTACCGACGGCAGCGGGCGATACCAACGCCATCAGCGCCACCGAGAACCAGTTGACCCTGACCGGCAACGTGCTGAGCAACGACGTGCAGGGTGCGGACCGCGTGCCGAGCGGACCAATTACCGCTGGTACCTTCGTGGGTACCTACGGCACTTTGGTGCTGGCTGCTGACGGTTCCTACACCTACACGCTGAACACTGCCGATCCGGACTTCATTGATCTGTATGGTGATGGTAACGGTATCGAGACCTTTACCTACACCCTGACCGATGCCGATGGCGATGTGTCCAGCGCCAACCTGGTACTCAACGTCAGCAACCTAAACGACCCGGTGACCCTCGACGGCCTGAACGTCAACGGTGGTGAACTGACCGTCTACGAGAGCAATCTCAGCGATGGCAGCAGCCCAAGCAATGCGGCCCTGACCCAGAGTGGAAGCTTTACCGTGACGGCGCTGGACGGCGTGCAAACCCTGACCGTCGGCGGCATCAACGTGGTCAGTGGCGGAGTGGCCAGCGGCTTCCCGCAATCGGCGACCACGGCGCTGGGCAACACCCTGACCATCACCGGCTACAACCCGGCAACCGGCGTGGTGACTTACAGCTATACCTTGCTCGACAACGAGGCGCACCCGAATGCCAACGGTGCCAACAGCCTCAGCGAAAGTTTCACCGTAACCGCCACCGATACCGACGGCAGCAGCGCCACAGGCAGTATCGACGTCAACATCGTCGATGATCTGCCGAGCGCAGCCGGCGATACCAACGCTGTCATCGCCACCGAGAACCAACTGACGCTGACCGGCAATGTGCTGAGCAATGATGTACAGGGTGCTGACCGTGTTCCGACCGGGCCAATTACTGCTGGTACCTTCGTCGGTACCTACGGCACCCTGGTGCTGGCTGCCGACGGTTCCTACACCTACACGCTTAATACCGCTGATCCGGACTTCTTCAACCTGCACGGTGGCGGCAACGGCATCGAGACATTCACCTACACCCTGAAGGACGCCGACGGAGACACCAGCACCGCCAACCTGGTACTCAACGTCAGCAACCTCAACGACCCGGTGACCCTCGACGGCCTGAACGTCAACGGTGGTGAACTGACCGTCTACGAGAGCAACCTCAGCGATGGCAGCAACCCAAGCAATGCGGCCCTGACCCAGAGTGGAAGCTTTACCGTGACGGCGCTGGACGGCGTGCAAACCCTGACCGTCGGCGGCATTAGTGTAGTCAGCGGCGGGGTGGCCAGCGGCTTCCCGCAATCGGCGACCACTGCACTGGGCAACACCCTGACCATCACCGGCTACAACCCGGCCACCGGCGTGGTGACTTACAGCTACACCTTGCTCGACAATGAGAATCACCCTACGGCCAACGGTGCCAACAGCCTCAGCGAAAGTTTCACCGTAACCGCCACCGATACCGACGGCAGCAGCGCCACAGGCAGTATCGACGTCAACATCGTCGATGATCTGCCGAGCGCAGCGGGCGATACCAATGCTGTTATCGCCACCGAGAACCAACTGACGCTGACCGGCAATGTGCTGAGCAATGATGTACAGGGTGCTGACCGTGTGCCGACCGGGCCAATTACTGCTGGTACCTTCGTCGGTACCTACGGCACCCTGGTGCTGGCTGCCGACGGTTCCTACACCTACACGCTTAATACCGCTGATCCGGACTTCTTCAACCTGCACGGTGGCGGCAACGGCATCGAGACCTTCACCTACACCT
>NZ_JH650765.1:18037-25575 GCF_000259195.1 Pseudomonas donghuensis | reverse complement strand
ACCGACGGCAGCAGCGCCACAGGCAGTATTGACGTCAACATCGTCGATGATCTGCCGAGCGCCGTTAATGACACTAACGCGGCCACTGCCAGCGAAGTGCAGCTGACCTTGACCGGTAATGTGCTGACCAATGACGTTCAAGGTGCCGACCGCGTAACCGGACCGATTACCCCAGGCACCTTCACTGGTACCTACGGCACTCTGGTACTGGCAGCCGATGGCTCCTACACCTACACCCTGAACCCTGGCGACCAGGACTTCATCAACCTGCATGGCGGTGGCAATGGCGTCGAGAGTTTCACCTACACCTTGCGCGATGCCGATGGCGATACCAGCACGGCGACGCTGAAACTCAATGTCAGCAACCTGGACAACCCGGTGACCCTTGACGGCCTGAACGTCAATGGCGGTGAGCTGACGGTCTACGAGAAGAACCTCAGTGACGGCACCAGCCCCGACTCTCCGGCCCTGACCCAGTCCGGCAGTTTCACCGTGACGGCCCCCGATGGCCTGCAGAGCCTGACCGTCGGTGGTGTCAGCGTCGTCAGTGGCGGCGTTGTCAATGGCTTCCCGCAGACGGGGACTACGCCGCTGGGTAACTCCATCACCATCACCGGCTACAACCCGGCTACCGGAGTGGTCAGTTACACCTACACCTTGCTCGACAGCGAAAACCACCCGAACGCCAATGGCATCAATAATCTGAACGAGAGCATCAATGTCGTCGCCACCGACACCGATGGCAGTTCAGCCAATGCGACGATCGATGTGAAGATCGTCGACGATGTGCCGAGTGCAGTGGGGGCCGAACGCTCGGTTACCCCGGGGCAGGTGGACTCCAACCTGCTGTTGGTGATCGACGTCTCCGGCAGTATGGGTGAAGCCTCTGGCGTGCCAGGGCTGACGCGCATGCAGCTGGCCAAGCAGGCCATCAATGCCTTGCTCGACAAGTACGACGAAATGGGCGACGTGAAGGTCCAGCTGGTGACGTTCTCGACGGGGGCCAGCCAGCCTTCAGCCGTATGGGTGACCGTCGACCAGGCCAAGGCTATCGTCAACGGCCTGAGTGCGGGTGGTTCGACCTATTACGACTCGGCAGTCAACTCGGCGCAGTCGGCCTACACCACGGGTGGCAAAATTACCGGTGCGCAGAACATCGTGTATTTCTTCTCCGATGGCGAACCGACCTCGGGCCATTCCATCACTGCGGTACGGGAAGCGGCTTGGGAGAGCTTCCTCGACAGCAACGGCATCAAGTCCTACGCCATTGGCCTTGGCGGTGGTGTCAACGCCGGCAACCTCAATCCGTTGGCGTACGATGGCAGTACCCACACTGACACCAATGCCACCGTGGTCACCGACCTCAACCAGCTCAATTCGGTGCTGTCCGGCACCGTACAGGGCGCGCCGATCACCGGCAGCCTGATGAGTGGCGGCGAGTTTGGCGCTGACGGCGGCTTCATCAAGTCGTTGGTGATTGACGGCACTACCTACACCTTCGATCCCGCGGGCAACAGCGGCGCAGGTTCCTATGCCGCCAGCGGTGCGGCGGACCGCGGCACCTTCGATACCGGTACCAACAGCATCACCGTGAAGACCGCGATAGGCGGCAGCATCGTGGTCGACATGGACACCGGCGATTTTACCTACACGCCACCTAAAGACAGCGGCAGCAGCCAGGTCGAGCAGATCGGTTTCGTGGTCAGTGACAACGATGGCGATACCGCCAGCGCCAACCTGGTGATCAATGTCTATGCCAATACCGCGCCAGTGGCCGGGGCCGACCATATCATCACCAACATCCTTTCGAGCAGCATCACCGTGCCAGCCGAGGCGTTGCTGGCCAACGACAGCGATGCCAACCATGACCGCCTCAGCGTGCCTTCGACGACCACCTTCAATACCGGCTGGGAGGCCACGGGCACGGGCTTTACGGTGGGCAGCGGTACACCGACGGTGAACTTCAACGGTACCAACAGCAGCAGCGGCAACCGGCTGCGGGATCTGCCGCGCAGCTCTTTCAGCGGCCCGGCCAATAGCATGACCGCGGCTTTGATCGTCAATGGTTACCTGGGGGCAGTGAACGGGGGCAACGCCAACGATGAGGACGTATTGACCGTCACCTTGAAAAAAGGCGAGACACTGACCCTCGATCACAACCTGGCGGCCGGCAACATCCTGATGGAGTGGAAGGATGACAGCGGCAGCTATCAGACCATCGCTGACGGTGGCGCCTTCACCGCCAGCCATGCTGGTGTCTACAGCATCCACCTGGTCAACCTGGCCAACAGTAACGGTTCCACCGCTGCGGAGAACTACGCGTTGACCATGACGGTCGACTATTCCAATACGCAGAACGAAACCGCCTACGGCACTTACACCGTCAGTGACGGGCATGGCGGCACCGGCACCGGCAATGTCGACATCACGTACCAGGTGGGCAACACCCTCACCGGTACCGGCGGCGACGACACCCTGCTGGCAGGTGCCGGCAACGACACCCTCAATGCCGGGGCGGGCAATGATGTGCTGATCGGTGGGGATGGCAACGATTTCCTCTACGGTGGCGATGGCAACGACCTGTTGATCGGTGGTGCCGGCAACGACCTGCTCGACGGTGGCGCGGGTATCGACACCGCCAGCTATGCCAGTGCAGGCAGTGCGGTGACGGTCAACCTGGGTACAGCCGGTGCGCAGAATACCGGTGGCGCGGGCACTGACACCCTGGCGGCGATCGAAAACCTGATCGGTTCGGACTACGACGACAGCCTGACCGGTAACGACAATGCCAACGTGCTCAATGGCGGCTTGGGTAACGACACCCTGATAGGGGGTGACGGCGACGATGTATTGATCGGCGGGCCGGGCAACAACACCCTGACGGGAGGCTCGGGCAGCGATACCTTCCTGTATCAGCAGGGCAACAGCGGCCATGACGTGGTCACCGACTTTACCCCGGGCACCGATCACCTGGACCTGTCGCAACTGCTGCAGGGTGAGAATGCGACGACAGCGTCGCTGGATGATTACCTGCACTTCAAGGTCACTGGCAGTGGCGCCAGCGTGGTATCGACCATCGAGGTCAGCTCGGTGGCGGGGGCGGCGCCAACCCAGACCATCGACCTGGAGGGCGTCAATCTGGCCCAGCATTATGGTGTGACGGCAGGGGCCGGCGGGGTGATTGCGGCAGGGCAGGACACGGCGACGATCATCAACGGCATGCTCAATGATAATTCGTTGAAGGTGGACACCGTCTGACTGTGTAGACCTGTGGGAGCTGGCTCAGGACGGACGCCGCAGGGTCTTTTGCCGCAAGATGTAAATGCTCACCAGCACCGCGCTGGTGAGCATGAACCCCCGCGCCCAGATCAGCGGCACCAGGTAGCAGGACAAACCGATGCTCAGCCACATCAGGCCGATGGCGTAGACCTTGCCTTTGAGGGGAATGCCTTCGCCACTGAGGTAGTCACGAATCCACGGCCCGAGCTTGGGGTGGTTGACCAGCCAGTGGTGAAAGCGCGGCGAGCTGCGCGCAAAGCACGCAGCGGCCAGGAGCAGGAACGGGGTGGTGGGCAGTACCGGCAGGAAGATCCCGATCACCCCCAGCGCAACGCTGAGCCAGCCGGTGGCCAGCAGCAGGTAGCGCATTGACGCCGACTCAGTGGTGGCGAGGCTTGAGCAGTGCCGGTTTTTCGTCCGGTGCGTGCAGCAACAGGTACAGCGCAGTCAGGGCTTCCGGGATCTGCACGATCATGTCGTCCATCAGGTTGGCGTCGCTGGCGATGTCGGCGAACTCTGGCTGTTCATCGAACAAGCCGGAACCGACCATGATCGGCAGGAGCATTTCACTGACTTCTTCTTCAGCGGTCTCGAACCAGGCTTCCTCGCGCATGAATACGCCTTCCATGAAGCCGATGCACCAGCCGCGCAGGTCGGAGTCATCCGGGTCGTCACCCAGGTCCAGGTCGCAAGGCAGCTCGAATTCCTCGTCGCTGGCCAGTTGGCGGGCAACGTGGGCTTTGAGCTGGATCAGCGTGGCTTCGATGTCCTGACGCTGGGCGTCGTCCTTGTAATGCGGCTCTTCGGCGAACAGGGCATCGATCCATTCGCGCTCGGGGATTTCCTCGGCACCAATCGACAGCGCGGTCAGGAAGCCGTGAGCGGCCACGTAGTCCAGCGCCTCTTCGTGCAGCTCGTCGGCGTCGAGGAAGGCTTGCAGGCGGGTCAGTTGCTCGGCGAAGGACATTACGGGGCTACCTTGGGAATAAACGATACTGAATTCTAGCACCTTGCAGCGCAAACGATGCAAAGGAAGACGTCTATCGCAGAGCATCCTGCAAGGTCGCAGGCTCCGGTATAATGCCCGGTTTTTATCCCAGGGCCCTCGCAACTCGGGGGTCGGGTAAAAGCCGCTTACGCATTTTTGCGTGTTGCCAGCGGGTTTTTCGTCCAGCCTGTGCCCAGGATGGTTCTGCGATTTTTGGAGTTTTTATGCTCGAACAGGCTCAGCGCGTCCTCAAGGACATCTTCGGTTACGACAGCTTTCGGGGACGCCAGGGTGCGATCATCGAGTGCGTGGCCAAGGGTGGCGATGCGCTGGTACTGATGCCCACCGGCGGCGGCAAGTCGCTGTGTTTCCAGGTCCCGGCCCTGCTGCGCCCGGGCCTGGCGGTGGTGGTGTCACCGCTGATCGCGTTGATGGATGACCAAGTGGCGACCCTCGACGAGCTGGGCGTCGCCGCCGCCTCGCTGAATTCCACCCTCAGCGCCGAGCAGCAGCGCGAGCTGGCCGGGCGTATTCGCCGGGGCGAGGTGAAGATGCTCTACCTGGCCCCCGAGCGCCTGGTGCAGCCGCGCATGCTCGACTTCTTGCGCACCCTCGACATCGCCCTGTTCGCCATCGACGAAGCCCACTGTGTATCGCAATGGGGCCATGACTTCCGTCCCGAGTACCTGCAACTGGGGCAACTGGCCGAACTGTTCCCGAATGTGCCGCGCATTGCCCTGACCGCCACCGCGGACATGCGCACTCGCGAAGAGATCGTCACCCGCCTGCACCTGCAGAACGCCGAGCGTTTCCTGTCGAGTTTCGACCGGCCGAACATCTTCTACCGCATCGTGCCCAAGGAGCAGCCACGCAAGCAGTTGCTGGCGTTCCTCGGCGAGCGGCGTGGCAACGCCGGTATCGTCTACTGCCTGTCGCGCAAGAAGGTCGACGATGTGGCCGCCTACCTGTGTGAGCAGGGCTTCCCGGCCCTGCCTTACCACGCCGGCCTGCCTGCCGAGACCCGGGCCTCCAACCAGCGGCGCTTCCTCAACGAGGAAGGCCTGATCATGGTCGCCACCATCGCCTTCGGCATGGGCATCGACAAACCCAACGTGCGCTTCGTCGCCCACCTGGACCTGCCCAAGTCGCTCGAGGCCTACTACCAGGAAACCGGCCGTGCCGGTCGTGACGGCCTGCCTGCCGATGCCTGGATGGCCTACGGCCTGCAGGACATGGTGATGCTCAAGCAGATGCTGCAGAACTCCGAGGGTGACGAGCGCCACAAGCGCATCGAGCAACACAAGCTCGATGCCATGCTGGCCCTGTGCGAAGAAACCCGCTGCCGCCGTCAGACCCTGCTCAACTACTTCGACGAAGAGTTGCCCCAGCCGTGCGGTCATTGCGACAACTGCATCGATGGCGTGCAGACCTGGGACGCCACCGAGCCTGCGCGCCAGGCGCTGTCGGCGGTCTATCGCACCGGTCAGCGCTATGGCGTCGGCCACCTGGTGGATGTCTTGCTGGGCCGCGACAACGAAAAGATCCGCAACTTCGGCCACGAGAAGCTCGCCGTGTATGGCGTTGGCAAGGACCGTTCCGAGCACGACTGGCGCTCGCTGTTCCGCCAGCTGGTGGCACGCGGCCTGGCCGACATCGACCTCGAAGGCTACGGTGGCCTGCGCCTGTCCGACAGCTGCCGGCCGTTGTTGCGCGGCGAAGTCAGCCTTGAGTTGCGCAAGGACCTCAAGCCACAAACCAGCAGCAAGGGCGGCGCCAGCAGTGGCGGCAGCCCGGCCAGCCAGTTGGTGCGCGGCGACGAGCGCGAGCAGTGGGAAGCCCTGCGGGCGCTGCGGCGCAAGCTGGCAGAAGAGCACGGCGTACCGCCTTATGTGATCTTCCCCGACTCGACCCTGCTGGAAATGCTACGCAGCCAGCCCACCAGCCTCAGCGAAATGGGCCGGGTCAGCGGTGTTGGCGCGCGCAAGCTGGAGCGCTACGGCGAAGCCTTCCTCGAAGTGCTGGGCGGTGGCGTCGAGGCGCCGAAGATCGTCACCGACCTGCGCCACGAACTGGTCAGCCTGGCCCGTGCCGGCATGACCCCGATGCAGATCGCCGGGCAGTTGAACTGCAGCGAAAAGAACGTCTACAGCTTGCTCGCCGAAGCCATCGGCCGCCAGGAACTGTCGCTGGACCAGGCCCTGGACCTGCCGGAAGAGTTGTTGGGCGAGATACAGGATGCCTTCCTCGATGGTGAAGGCGAGCTGCCGCCGGTGTCAGCCATTGCCGAACAGTTTGGTGCACGGGTGCCCGAAGGCGTGCTGTATTGCGTGCGGGCTGCGCTGGCGGCTGAATTCGAGATGTAAACCCGGCTTTGTCATCATTTATAACGATTATCGAAGCACTGCCAGCCGTATGAGCCTTGCTTGCGGCTCACGGTCATGATTAGCTGACTAATAATTAGTTCTGATGATGAGTTTCTCTATGCCGTTGACCGACCAACACAAATTCGGGATGCAGCTGGCACACATGTCCCGCGGCTGGCGCGCCGAACTGGATCGCCGCCTGGCCGGGCTGAACCTGTCCCAGGCCCGTTGGCTGGTGCTGCTGCATCTGGCCCGATTCGACGAAGCACCGACCCAGCGCGAGCTGGCCCAGAGTGTCGGGGTCGAAGGCCCGACCCTGGCTCGCCTGCTCGACAGCCTGGAAACCCAGGGCCTGGTACGCCGTCAGGCGGTGCTGGAGGATCGTCGGGCGAAAAAGATCGTCCTCTGCCCGCCGGCCACGCCGCTGATCGAGCAGATCGAAACCATTGCCAACGCCCTGCGCGCCGAGCTGTTTGTCGGCGTCGACGAAGAGGAACTGCGCATCTGCATGCGCGTCCATGCACGAATCCTGGCCAACCTGGAAAAGTCCTGAGCCCCCTCAGAAGGTGTGACCCAGGTTCAGGTACATCGCCTTCTGATTCTCGCTATTGGCCCCGTAGCTGAAGTTCAGCGGCCCCAGGGGCGTCTCGAAACCGACGAAGATGCTGGCTGCATTGATGTAGCCACTGTCGAACTCGTTGTCGTTGTTCCAGGCCCGGCCGCGTTCCAGCGAACCGCCCAGGTACAGCGGGAAGTCCAGCGGCAGGTAGGCGCGCGGGGTCAGGCGGCGGTAATAGACCACGCGCATCAGGCTGACGTTCTGCCCGGACACCGAGTCCTGGCGAAAACCCGACAGTTGCCGGGCGCCGCCGAGCACGAAGCTTGAGGTGACCACCTCGGCATCATCC
>NZ_JH650765.1:0-18027 GCF_000259195.1 Pseudomonas donghuensis | reverse complement strand
CACCCGGGCCCCTGCCGTAACGGCCACCCACCACCCAGGTGTTGGGGCCGCTGCTCATGGCTTTGTCCAGATTGAAATCCCACTGCCGGTAACGTTGGTCCGAGCCCAGGTTCGGGTCGTATTGGCGCAGGGTCAGGTTGATGTCTTCGCCGCTATGGGGGAAGTAGACGTTGTCGAGGGTGTCGAACGAATACTTGAGCTCATAGAAGCCTTCGTTGAAGTTGACCTTGGGCAGGTCCTGGTCGCCGATGCGCACCTCGGCTTGGCCCCAGGCCTGGCCAACGCCGAAACGCACTTCACCGTTGTTGCCGATCTGGCGCCCCAGGTTGAGGCCGAAGCCGTAGCGTTCCAGGCGGTACTCGGCAATCGGGTCGTCGTCCAGGGTGGCCTCGATGTTCTGCGAGCCCAGGTCGATGTATGGGGCGATGAAGTAACGCGAACCAGCGTCCAGCGGCTGATAGAACTCGCTGTAAAGCTCCTGCTGGTCGCCGATCTGGGCGCGGGTCAGCCATTCGGCGCCGAGCGTGTTGATGCCATTGACCCGGTAGCTGGCGCCGATATTGAAGGCGCTGTCGCCGCGCATGTCGTCCGACAGGTTCAGGCCCAGGCGCAGGTAGTCGGTGCCGCCGCGGCGGCCACGGGCGTTGATCACCAGGGTGTTGTCGTTACCCTTGTGCACCACCCGGTATTGCACCCGGTCGAAGTAGTCCAGGCCGTAGAGGGTGCCCATGTCGGTCTGCAGGCGGCCCAGTTCCAGCGGCTCGCCGATGGGTTGGCGAATGTAGTAGCGGATTACGTCGTCGCTGACTTTCGAGTCGTTCTCGATGCGGATGGCGGTGATCACCGGGGTGCGCTGGCTCGGTGAACGGGCGGCCAGCAGCTCACCATCGGTAGTTGGCGGGCGCTTGAGCACCGCCAGGCGTGCATCCAGGGCGCGGGCCGCGCGGTAGCCGACGTCGATCATGTCCTGGGCGCGGCCGAAATCGGTGACGCCAAAGCTCGACAGCGGTGGCTGGATGAGGATGTCGTCGCGGTGCAGGGCCGCCAGTTGCTCCTCGGAGTTGCGCCGGGTCATCAGGGTGATCGACTGGTTGAGGACATCGACCACGGTCGTCAGTTGCTTGCGGCTGCGCAGCGGGGTACCGATATCGACGACGATGGCTACATCCACGCCCATTTCGCGGGCAACGTCCAGCGGGATGTTGTCGACCATGCCGCCATCGACCAGCAGCCGGCCATCGAGCTCGACCGGGGCGAATACCGCCGGGATCGACATGCTGGCGCGAATCACCTGGGGCAGGTGGCCACGGCGGAATACCACTTTCTCGCCGCTGGCGATGTCGGTGGCCACGGCGCGAAAGGGGATCGGCAGCTTGTCGAAGTCGCGGGTGTCGCTGGTGTGGGCGAGCATGCTTTCCAGCAGCAGCGCCAGGTTCTGGCCCTGGATCACCCCCAGTGGCAGGCCCAGGCTGCCGTCGTCGCGAAAGCTCAGCTTTTGTTTGACGAGGAAGTCGCGGTCATCCTGTTTGCGCCGGAACGGCACGTCCTTGCGCGGCGGAGCGTCGGACAGCGCCTGTTGCCAGTCGATGCCCAGCGCCAGTTTTTCCAGCTCCTCGACCTTGTAGCCGGAGGCGTACAGGCCGCCCACCACCGCACCCATGCTGGTGCCGGCAATGGCATCGACCTTGATGCCCTGTTCTTCCAGGGCCTTGAGCACACCGATATGCGCCAGGCCACGGGCAGCACCGCCGGAGAGTACCAGGCCGACTTTCGGTCGGGGCGCTTCGGCTGCCAGCAGCGGGAGGGAAACGAACAACAGCAGCAGGGATAACAGCAGGCGGTGCATCATGGCTCTCGGAGCGAAGGCTAAAGACCGCTAGTATAAGCATGCCCACCTGTCAGGAGACGTTCAGTGTATGTCCACGCCTAAAGCGGAAATTGTCATTACCTACTGCACCCAATGCCAATGGCTGCTGCGCGCCGCCTGGCTGGCCCAGGAACTGTTGAGCACCTTCAGCGATGACTTGGCCCGGGTGGCCCTTGAGCCTGCCACGGGCGGCACCTTCCGGATCACCTGCGATGGTGTGCAGATCTGGGAGCGCAAGGCTGATGGCGGCTTCCCCGAAGCCAAGGTGCTCAAGCAGCGCGTGCGCGACCAGATCGATCCGCAGCGCGACCTCGGTCACAGCGACCGGCCCTGATCCTTAACCCTCTACGGCCACGGTCTTGGCTGGTGGGTTGCTGGCCGCCAGACGGCTGGAAACAACGATCGCGAGGATGATCAGCACGCCACCGAGCAACATGCGCAAGGTCGGGGTTTCGGCAAAGATGACCCAGGCCATGGCGATGCCGTAGACCGGCTCCAGGGCAAACACTACGGCGGCGGTGCGCGCTTTGATCACCGCCAGGCTGGCGACGAACAGGCTGTGGGCCACGCCGGTGCAGAATACCCCGAGCAGGCCGATCCACAGCCAGTCCATGGCGCTGACGGCGCCCAGCGCGGGCGCCGCAGCTGGCAGCAGGCACAAGGCGACCACGGCGTTCTGGCACAGTGCTGCCTGCACCGCCGGGATGCGCCCGGAACCGGCGCGGTTGGTCAGCGACAGCAGCGCAAACAACAGGCCTGAAAGCAGGGCCCAGAGCAGACCGCCAGTGGCCTGGCTGGCCAGGTCGAAGTCCGGGGTCACCAGCACCAGGCCGATGCTCACCAGCAGCACCAGGATGATCTCGTTGCTGCGGATGCGTTCGCGAAACAGCAGCCCTTCAAGGATCACGGTAAAGGCCGGAAAGCTGGCAAAGCCCAGGGTGGCGATGGCGACGCCGGCAACTTTTACTGCGATGAAAAAACTCACCCAGTGCCCGGCGAGCAATACGCCACCCAGCGCCAGACGTTGCCAGTCCCGCGCCTGCAGGGGTTGCCAGGCCTGGCGGGCGACGCCTGCGAACACCCCCAGGGCCAGCACGGCAAAGGCGGCGCGGCCGAAGACGATGATCGCAGGCGCGGCGCTGGCCAGTTTGCCGAACACGCCGGTCAGGCCGAAGAACAATGCGCCAATGTGCAGGGCGCCGAGGGCAGTGCGGTGGTTCATGGTGGTCCTTGTGGTAGGGCAGGGCAGCGGCGTCAGTTTACGAGCCGGTCGCTGCCACTGTCTGTCGCGGTCCTCGCGTCAATTGTCTTCAGAGTCTCGCCGCAAGGCGCCGGGGGAGCGGCCAAAGGCCTTGAGCATGGCGGCGGCAAAGGCGCTTTGCGAGCTGTAGCCGACCTGGCAGGCGATCTCGCCGATCGGCAACTGGGTGTTGCGCAGCAACTGGCGTGCACGCAGCAGGCGGCGCTGGCGCACATAGTCCATGGGCGTGACCCCGCATTCGGCCATGAACCGCGCATGCAGGCGCGCGCTGGACAGCCCGGCCAGGCGCGCCAGGTCGGCTACCTGCAGCGGGTAGGCAGCGTTCTGCTCGATATGGGCGTCGAAGCGGGCGTACGGCAGTGACGGTGTCGCCGTTGTCGGTGCCGCGCTGCTGCTCAGGCTGGCCAGCAGCAATACCGCGCCCTGCTGGGCAATGAGCGGGTCGTTGATCGGGCTTGCCGCCAGCCAGTCCACCAGTTGCTGCTGGCGATGGTCCAGGTTCAATGACCCGGCCCGCTCCAGCAGGCGTTGACTGGCATCCAGGTGCGCGCCCAGGCGCTGGCTCAGCCAATCGTCGGCGGGGATATCCAGCACCAGGCAATCACTGCCGGCGGCACTGCCGCAGGTGTGGTGGCTGCCGGCCGGGACCACCATCAGGTCCTGGCGATCAAGCCGCGCACCGCGGCCTTCAACCTCGAACTCCAGGCGCCCGCGCAGGCCGAACACCAATTGCGGGTGTTCGTGGCTATGGGCGATCAGGTCGTGGCGATAATGGCGCAGGGAAAGAATCGGGCCGCTGCTCATCGAAAGGTCCTCCGGCAATCGCCGCAGTGTACAGGCTGAGCGGCGGGGCGGGCATGTCATCAGATCGACACTTGATGGTCACTTTCGATTAACCACCGCTTGGCAAGCTGGCGCAAACCTTCCCGGAGCCTGCCGATGACCCGTGCCGAGCTTGCCAGACCCTCGCGCAAACAGCGCGTACGCACCTTGTGGATATCGGACGTGCACCTGGGCACCCGGGATTGCCAGGCCGAGCACCTGTCGCAGTTTCTCAAGGGCTATCAGGCCGACCGCATCTACCTGGTCGGCGACATCATCGATGGCTGGAAGCTGCGCAGCGGCATGTACTGGCCCCAGGCGCACACCAACGTGATCCGCCGCTTGCTGACCATGAGCAAGCGTGGCACCGAAGTGATCTACGTCACCGGCAACCATGACGAGTTCCTGCGCCGCTACTCCAAACTGGTGCTGGGCAATATCCAGCTGGTCGACCAGGCTGAGCACCTGACGGCCGATGGCCGGCGCCTGCTGGTGATTCATGGCGACCAGTTCGACGTGATCACCCGCTATCACCGCTGGCTGGCGTTTCTGGGCGATTCGGCCTACGAGTTCACCCTGACCCTCAACCGCTGGCTCAACCATTGGCGTGCCCGCTATGGCTACGGCTACTGGTCGTTGTCGGCGTACCTGAAGCACAAGGTCAAGACCGCCGTCAGCTTCATCAGCGACTTTGAGGAGGCCATCGCTCATGAATGCGTCAAGCGCGGTTTCCACGGTGTGGTGTGTGGGCATATCCACCATGCCGAGATCCGCAAGGTCGGCGAGGTGGATTACCTCAACTGTGGCGATTGGGTCGAGTCGTGCTCGGCGCTGATCGAGCACTGGGATGGCAGCATCGAGCTCTATCGCCTGGCCGATGCCCAGGCCGAAGCCGCCCGGCGCCAAGCCGGGCTTGCGGCGCTGGTTGACTCAGGCGGTGGCGGCGGCGGGCTGCTGTAGCGCAGCTCTGTAGATTGACTGCCGAGGGTGGGCGAACAGGCGCTGCAGCATGGGCTCGAAAAAGCTCAAGGGCAGGTTGTCGTAGGCCGGATCGAAGGCCGCCGCATCGTAGCGGGCGCAGAATTCGATGGTTTGCTGGTACTGCGGATGGTCCTGGAATTGCTCGCGCAGGTGCCGGTCCATGCCCAGGTGGTGGAAAAAGTAGTAGCCCTGAAAGATCCCGTGCTTCTCCACCATCCATAGGTTTTCCGGGCTGATGAAGGGCTTGAGGATGGCGGCGGCGATATCCGGGTGGTTGTAGCTGCCCAGGGTATCGCCGATGTCGTGCAGCAGCGCGCAGACCACGTACTCCTCGTCACGCCCGTCGCGCCAGGCGCGGGTGGCGGTCTGTAGCGAATGGCTCAGGCGGTCGATGGGAAAGCCGCCAAAGTCGCCATCGAGCAGGCGCAAGTGCGCCAGGATGCGGTTGGCCAGTTGGCTGGCATAGGCCCGAAAGTCATCGGCAATGATTGCCCAGTCCTGTTCGGTACCGTCCTGCATGTGAATGAAACGAGCCTGCTGATTCATCGGCGCTCCGAGACGCGGTGTTTCAAGGCACTCTACCCGCACCGCTGGTCGGGACAGTGGCCGCGCGGGACGGGTTTCTGGCCTTGCGGGCCGAAATCAGAAGCTGATCTTGCCGCGCAACATGTCGCGGTACATGGCGAAATCGCCGATCAGGCTGTACAGCGGGTGTGTGAAGGTGGCCGGGCGGTTTTTCTCGAAGAAGTAGTGCCCGGCCCAGGCAAAGCCGTAACCGGCAAAGGGCAAGGCCAGCAGCGACCGCCAGCTGCCGCTGCCCACGGCAAAGGCGAGCACGGCGATGACCAGGCTGGTGCCGACGAAATGCAGGCGGCGGCACATCGGGTTGCTGTGCTCGCTCAGGTAGTAAGGGTAGAACTCGGCAAAACTGCGAAACTGCTGAGGGCTGTTCACGACATTGCTCCAGAGGCTTCTCGACCTGACGAAGATACACGGCGTGGAGCCTGATCTGAGTCTAGAGTGAGTAACACGACAGAGCAGTGACAATAGGCGCCAATTGAGTATCCTTTGAGTTCGCCGCAGGAGCGGCTTGCCGGTAAGAAAAGAAGCCAGCCATGAGCGAAAGAACCACTTCAGCAAGCTGGGCATCAGGGATCGTCAAGGCACTCGAACTGGAAGGGCTCGATTGCCGTGCCATGTTCAAGCAACTTGGCCTGGATTTCGCTTCGCTCGACGACCCCGACGCACGTTTCACCCAGGATTCCATGACCCGCCTCTGGCAACTGGCGGTCGATCTTTCCGGCAACCAGGCGATCGGCCTGAACATGGCGCGGGTGGTACGCCCGGCGTCCTTTCATGTGGTCGGTTACGCGCTGATGTCGAGCCGCACCCTGGCCGAAGGTTTCGAGCGGCTGGTGCGCTATCAGCGGATCATCGCTGAAAGCTCCGACTTGAGTTTTCGTCTGCAGCCCGATGGTTATGCGCTGATTCTTACCGTCCATGGCGATCACCTGCCGCCTACCCGGCATAGCGCCGAAGCCTCGCTGGCCTGCGCGCTGTCGCTGTGCAGCTGGCTCAGCGGGCGGGTGATCCAGCCGCGCCGGGTGCTGATCCAGGGGTTGCAGCCCAAGGACCTGACACCTTACAAGACTGCCTTCCATGCCCCGCTGGAATTCAGCGCGCCGCACGATGCGCTGGTGTTCGAGCGCGCCGACATGGAGGCGCCGCTGCCAACCGCCAATGAAGCCATGGCCGTGCTGCACGACCGTTTTGCCGGCGAGTACCTGGCGCGTTTCTCGGAAAGCCGCGTCACCCACCGTGCACGCCAGGTGCTGTGCCGGGTGCTGCCCCAGGGCGAGCCCAAGCGTGAAACCATCGCCCAGGCCCTGCACTTGTCGCAGCGCACCTTGCAGCGGCGCTTGCAGGAAGAGGGTACGAGTTTTCAGACGTTGCTGGACGATACCCGTCGGGAGCTTGCCGAGCAGTACCTGGCGCAACCCAACATGACCCTGCTGGAAGCCGCCTACCTGTTGGGTTTTGCCGACCCGAGCAATTTCTTCAGGGCATTTCGCCGTTGGTTCAACGCCACGCCAGGCGAGTACCGGGCGCGTTTGAGCGGGGCTGCGACAGCCCCGCTGGAGAATGGATCGGTCAGTGACGCCAGAACGCCGGCATACATAGCACCAGCACCGTAATGATTTCCAGGCGGCCAAGGAGCATGCCGAAGGCCAGGATCCACTTTGCCGCATCCGGGAGGGTGGCGAAGTTGCCCGCCGGGCCTATGGTTTCCCCAAGGCCCGGGCCAACGCCCGATACGGTGCTGGCGGCACCGGTCAGCGCCGTCATCCAATCGACGCCCAGCAGCGACAAGGCCAGGGCGATGACGCAGATGGTGATGGCGAAGAAGAACGAGAACGTCAGGATCGAACGCACGATCTCTTCATCGAGACGGTGACCGTTGTACTTCTGCTTGATCACCGCCCGAGGGTGAATCAGCTGGTTCAGGTTGGCCTTGAGCAGGATGTAGGCGACCTGGAAGCGGAAGATCTTGATCCCGCCGGCGGTCGAGCCCGAGCAGCCACCGACAAAGCCCAGGTAGAAGAACAGCATCAGCGAGAAGTTGCCCCACAGGCTGTAGTCGCCCAGGGCAAAACCGGTGGTGGTCACTACCGAGGTCACGTTCAGCGCCACGTGACGCAGGGCATCGAGCCAGTGCAGGTCGGTGGTGGCCCAGTACCAGGTGCCCAGCACCAGCCAGGTGGCCAGCAACATGGCCAGCAGCCCCTGCACCTGTTGGTCCTTGATCAGTGCCTTGCGGTTGCCGCGGATGGTCGCCACGTACAGGGCGAACGGCAAGCTGCCAAGAATCATCACCACCACCGCGACCCAGTGCACCGCCGGCATGTCCCATTTGGCCAGGGACTGGTCGGAGGTGGAGAAGCCACCGGTGGAAATCGCCGACATGGCATGGTTGATCGCATCGAAGACGTTCATGCCGGCCAGCCAGAACGCCAGGGCGCCGAGGGTGGTGATGCCGATGTACACCAGCACGATCGACTTGGCGACCATGTGCGAGCGCGGCATGACCTTTTCCGAGCGGTCCGAGGACTCGGTCTGGAACAGGCGCATGCCACCAATACGCAGCAGCGGCAGGATCGCCACGGCCATGGCGATAAAGCCGATACCGCCGAGCCAGTGCAGCAGCGAGCGCCACATCAGGATGCCTGGCGACATGCTGTCGAGGCCGCTAAGGACGGTAGCGCCGGTGGCGGTGATACCGGACATGCTTTCGAAAAAGGCATCGGTGTAGCTGATGTGCTGGGTCAGCAAGAACGGCAGGGCAGCGAAGATGCACACCACCAGCCAGCTGCTGACCGTCAGCAGGTACATGTCGCGGGGGCGCAGGTGCACGTGCTCGGGGCGGCCCTGGATGACCAGGGCAAGGCCGGCAACAAAGGTGATCATGCTGGCCCAGAGGAACGACGGCAGGTCGCCCGTGCGATCGAAGATCACCAGGGTGGCCATGGGCACGACCATGCTGATCGCCAGGGTGATCAGGAAGATGCCGATGATGAAACCAATGATCCTTAAGGTCGGCAACGCCATGTGATCTGCTCTGACTCGAAACGGAAGGGCGCCATTCTACCTATGGACCTTTTTAAGTAAACGCTAGAATAGCCTGACATTTATTCACAAGGGGTAGCCAATGGAGGCTCTCGACGCATTGCTCAACCGTGTTTCGGTTCCACGTCTGATGGACCCGGCACCTAATGCCGCACAACGCGAGGCGCTGTTTCGGGCCGCCCTGCGTGCGCCGGACCACGGCCAGTTGCGGCCCTGGCGCTTTCTGACGGTCGAGGGCGAGGCGCGCTTCAAGCTTGGCCAGTTGCTGGCCGACGCGGTGAAACTCAACGGTGACGCCAGCGATGCGGCCCTCGACAAGGCCCGGGCCATGCCCTTGCGGGCACCGTTGCTGGTGGTTGTGGTCGCGCGCCTGCAGGATCATTTCAAGGTGCCGCAGTCCGAGCAGCGCCTGGCGGCCGGTTGTGCGGCCCATGGCATTCTGCTGGCCGCCCATGCCCAGGGTATCGGTGCGGTGTGGCGCACCGGTGAGCTGTCGTACAGCAAGCATGTGGCCAAAGGGCTGGGGCTGGCGGATAACGAAGAGATCATCGCCTTCCTGTACCTGGGTACGCCGCAGCATGAGCCGCGCACCGCGCCGGTGCTGGCGACCGCTGACTTCGTCAGTGCCTGGGGGTAAGTTTTTGTAGGGGCTGTGCCGCCCCTATCGCCGGCAAGGCCGGCTCCCACAGTGGACCTGTGTGCACCGGACCTGTGGGAGCTGGCTTTGCCAGCGATGGGCTGCGCAGTAGCCCCGGCATTCTCAAGCCTTGCCCGGCCCGACTAGCGGCAATTCCAGCCTGGCCACAAACCCGCCTTCCGGGTGATTGCCCAGGCTCAGGTTGCCGCCATGGCGCTCCGCCGCCTTGCGCGCAATGGCCAGCCCCAGGCCGTGGCCCGCGGCGCTTTGCCCGGGCGCGCGGAAGAACGGTTCGCCCAGCTGCGCCAGATGCTCCTGGGCCACGCCGGGGCCATGGTCGCGCACGCTCAGTACAATCCTGTCGTTATCCCGTACCCCGGTGATTTCGATCGGCTGCCCGGCAGGATTGAAGCGCACCGCATTGCGCAGCAGGTTGTCCAGCGCCCGCTCAAGCAGGGTCGGCCAGCCTTGCAGGTGCAGCCCGGTTTCATGCTGCAGCTGGATCTCCTGCTCCGGCGCGCCCAGTTGCGCGTCCTTGTGCACCGACGCCAACAGCGTATCGAGGTCCACCGGCTCAGCCCGTGCTTGTTCGGCGTCGACCCTGGCCAGCACCAGAATCTCGCTGATCAGCGCTTCCAGACGGTCGCACTCGCGGGTCAGGCGTGGCCACAGGGCTTGGCGCTGCTCGGGTCCGGCGCGTTCGGCCAGGGCCAGGGCGATGCGCAGGCGTGCCAGGGGCGAGCGCAGTTCATGGGATACATCGCGCAACAGCTGGCGCTGGCTGCCGATCAGGCTCTGCAGCCGAGCCCCCATGCGGTTGAAGTCATTGGCCAGCACGCCGAACTCATCACGGCGGTTGGCCAGGCGTGCCAGGCTGTTCTGCTGGTAGGCGGTTTGCCCCAGGTCATGCACGGCGCCGCGCAGGCGGCTCAGGGGGCGTGTGATCGACAGGGTCACCAGCAGGCTGAACAGGGTCAGCACCACCAAGGCAATCCCCAGCGCACTCAGCGGCCAGAGCAGGCTGTCGCGGTGCCAGGCGTCCAGCTCCGGGTGCGGAATGCGGTAGATAAACAGGTAGGTCTCACCGCTGTCGGGGCTGGTGTACTCCTCGGTCAGGCGTCGCCACGGCAGGTGCCTTTCGTCATTGTGGCGGCGTGCTTCGAAAGCGGCGGCGCGGCGCGGGAAGGTCCCAGGTACCACGGCATCGCCACTGTCATTGAGTACCTGCACGTCGATGTTGTAGCGGCGCTTGCGGTGTTCCAGGTAATGCTGGGCATGTTCCGGCCCTTGCTGCTCATAGCGTTGGGTCCAGTTCTTGGCCAGGGTGCTGAGGCCTGGATGGCGACTGAGAATCCAGGCGTCCTGGTTGAGCATGTGGCCGAGCAGGATCGACAGCCCGGCAACCAGGGCGATGGCCAGCCAGAAACTGGCCAGGATGCGCCAGAACAATGAACGCAAAAGAGACACCTCTAACGGAAAAAGCCCGGTCTGCTGGGGCAGGCCGGGCGGGCGACTGACAGCTTACTGGGCCTTTTTGGCTTTTTCAGCTTTCCAGGCTTTGAACTCGGCCCATTCGGCGCGGCGTTCATCCTGCTTCTTCTTCATTTCGTCGAACTGCTTTTGCTGTTCGGGTTTGAGCAGGGCACGAATCTCGGCCTGGGTTTTGTCTCGCTTGGCCTTGAGCTCATCTTTCAGGGCCTGCTGGTCGGCGGCCGGGAGTTTTTCCAGGTAGCGCTGGGTGATTTCGTGGCGGCTCTTCATCTGCTCGCCCATTAGCTTGCCGATCTGCTGGCGCTGTTCGCGGCTCAGGTCCAGCTGGGCGAAAGGCGCTCCACCGCGGTGGTGCTCGCCGCCACCGCGGTGGTACTCGCCTTGGTGCTCGCTATGATGCTCCCCGTGCGGAGGGCCGCCAGCATCAGGCATGGCCATGGCGACGGTAGGCAGGGCGGCAGCGAGCATCAGGGCGATAAGGGTCTTGCGCATGGTAACTCTCCTTTTTGAGGCCGGTGATTACCGGATGTACCCAGTCTAGAGAGATCAAGGTCAGTGGCGGTCAGGCAAGGGTAAAGCTTGAGTAAAGACGCCTGGTCGCCGTGCTGACATTACAGGCTGTAGTAGTAACCGCGGCTGCGCAGGGCAACGATGCGCGGGCGCCCGTCCGCGTGCGGGCCGATCTTCTTGCGCAGGTTGCTGACATGCATGTCCAGGCTGCGGTCGTACAGGGTCAATTTGCGGCCCAGGGCGAGCTGTGCCAGTTCCTGCTTGTCCAGCGGCTCGCCGGGCTGGCGTAGCAGGGCTTCGAGGATGCGGCTTTCGGAGAGGGTCAGGGTCAGTTCGTGCTCATCGATGCTGACCACGCCACGGGCCGGGCTGAAGCACAGGTCGCCAATTTCCACCTGGCTGGGCGTCGCACTCGGGTGGCTGCGGCGTAGCACGGCGCGCAGACGGGCGGTGAGCTCGCGCGGATCGCAGGGTTTGGCCAGGTAATCGTCGGCACCCAGTTCCAGGCCGAGAATGCGGTCCAGCGGCTCTCCACGGGCCGAGAGCATCAGCACCGGCAATTCGGTGTGCTCACTGCGCAGTTGCTTGAGCAGTTCCAGGCCGCTGCCGTCGGGCAGCATCACATCCAGCACCACGGCGGCCGGCGCTTGTTCAGCCAGGGCCCGGCGGGCACTCTGGCCATCGTGGCAGGCACGTACCACGAAACCTTCCTGGGTCAGCCAGCTGCCGAGCAGCTCGCAGAGTTCCTGGTCATCATCAATCAGTAACAGCTCGCTCATGACTCACTCAATTCAACCATTGCCGACGCTTTCTGTGTCCGCCACTGGCAAAGATACCGCAGAGTGCCGCAAACAGGGCAACTGCGCCACCAATCAAAAACCATTGTTGCTGGTCGGTGATGAGTTTCGGTGCGGCGCTGGCCTGTGATTCCTTGATCGCCAGTTTCAGGCGCTGGTTTTCCTGGCGCAGGCGGGTGAGCTGGGCGCTTTCGCGTTCGCTGTCGGCGTTGTGCAGTTGCTGGACCAGGGTTTCGCGCAAGCGCTCGCTTTCCTTCAGGCGCTGTTGCAGCTCGGTGATCTGGCTACCGGCACTGAGCGACAACGGGGTGCTGGAGCCGGCGGGCTCTTCGGCCTGGGCGAAGGGGGTCAGCAGCAACAGGCACAGCAGCAGGGACAACGGACCTTGACGCATCGGAACTCCTGATTCCATTGAGTGGTTCAGGAGGTTGTCGGCCATCAGGCGAGAATAATGAGCAGTTGCGCAGCGAAAGCTGCAAAGGGCGGTGTGCCTGCTCGGCCACCGCCCCAGGGGATTACGGCAGGACTTGCTTGAACGGCTTGACGATGACGTTGGCGTAGACGCCAGCGGCAATGTACGGGTCGGCATCGGCCCAGGCCTGGGCGGCGCTCAGCGAGTCGAACTCGGCGACGATCAGGCTGCCGGTGAAGCCAGCGGCGCCGGGGTCGTTGCTGTCGATCGCCGGGTGCGGGCCGGCCAGGACCACACGGCCTTGTTCCTTGAGCTGCAGCAGGCGTTCGATGTGCGCCGGGCGGGCGGCCAGGCGTTTTTCCAGCGAATCGGCTACGTCTGTGGCAATGATGGCGTAAAGCATGTCATTCCTCGTGCTTAGGGGTTGAAGGCGGGGTGCTGGGGTCGCTGTCGTGCAGGTGACGGGACAGGTAGAGGCCCTGGGCCACCAGGAACAGCACGGTCATGCCCAGGCTGCCGAACACCTTGAAGTCGACCCAGATGCTCTGGAAGGTGAAGGCGACGAACAGGTTGGCCGCGCCGCAGAACAGGAAAAAGCCGATCCAGGCGATGTTCAGGCGCGTCCATACCGGCTCCGGCAGGGTCAGGGCGTGGCCCATGATGCGCTTGATCAGCACCCGGTCACCGATGAAGTGGCTGCCGGCAAAGGCCAGGGCGAACAGCCAGTTGACCACCGGCGCCTTCCATTTGAGGAAGGTTTCGCTGTGAAAGGCCAGGGTCAGGCCGCCGAATACCAGGCAGGCGACCAGGGTCAGCCACTGGCCCTTCTCCAGCTTGCGCTGGCGAATGAACAGGGCGCCGTAGACCACCAGCGAGCTGATGATCAGCATCGCCGTGGCGCTGTAGATGCCACCGAGCTCGACGCTGTGCCCGGCGAATTCGACGGCACGCGGTTCGAGCTTGTAGACGATGAAGAACAGGAGCAGCGGGATGAAATCGATGAATTGTTTCACAGTGGCAGCCAGAAGCAGGATGTGTCGGCATAATAACAAACATCAATGACAGCGAAAGCGCCACCTATGAATGTTGATCTGCACTGCCACAGTACGGCCTCCGACGGCGCCTTGTCGCCAACGGCACTGGTTGCCCGGGCCCATGAGCACGGCGTGCGGATGCTCTCACTGACCGATCACGACACCCTCGAGGGCCAACTCGAAGCGCGCGCCGCGACCCAGGCGCTGGGGATGCAGTGGGTCAGCGGCATCGAGCTGTCGTGCACCTGGGGCGGGGCGACCATCCACGTGCTGGGCTACAACTTCCCGCTCGACGCCGCGCCATTGCAGGCCGCGGTCGAGTCGCTGCACCGTGGTCGCTGGCTGCGTTCGGAAGAAATCGACCGACGGTTGGCGCTCAAGGGCATGAAGGGTGCGCTCGAGGGTGCCCGGGCCATTCAGCAGGAGCTGGGCGACAGCGGCAATGCCCCGGCGCGCCCGCATTTTGCCGAGTACCTGGTGCGCGCAGGCTATGTAAAAGACCGCGCCGAGGCGTTTCGCAAGTGGCTGGGGGCCGGCAAGCTGGGCGATGTGAAGCTGCATTGGCCAACCCTGGAGGACACCGTCCAGACCCTGCGCCAGTCCGATGCCTGGGTCAGCCTGGCCCATCCGATGCACTACGATTTAACCCGCAGCAAGCGCCGCCGGCTGATTGCCGACTATATTCAAGCAGGCGGCCAGGCGCTGGAAGTGGTCAACGGCATGATGCCGGCTGAACAGGTAGGCACTCTGTCGATCCTGGCCCGTGAATTCGGTCTGCTGGCCAGTGCCGGCAGTGATTTCCATGGCCCGGGCACCTGGGGCGAGATCGGTGTCTACCGGCCATTGCCAGAGGACCTGCCACCCCTGTGGCGCCGATTCAAATATGAGCAGCCTATCGCGGCAGTCTGAACAGGAAGAGAACGTGAGTCAGTTTTTCCAGATTCATGCGGAAAACCCGCAACCGCGCTTGATCAAACAGGCCGTCGAAATCATTCGCAAGGGCGGTGTGGTGGTCTATCCCACCGATTCCTCCTACGCCATGGGCTGCCAGATCGGCGACAAGAACGCCGTTGAACGGGTTCGCCGCCTGCGCCAGCTGGACAAGAACCACAACTTCACGCTGATCTGCTGCGACCTGTCGCAGATGGGCCTGTTCGCCAAGATCGATACCGCCACCTTTCGCCTACTCAAGGCCCATGTGCCGGGGCCGTACACCTTCATCCTCAACGCCACCCGTGAAGTGCCGCGCCTGCTGCTGCACGAAAAACGCCGCACCATCGGCCTGCGTGTGCCGTCCAACCCGATCGCCCTGGCCCTGCTCGAAGAACTCGGTGAGCCGCTGATGAGCGTGAGCCTGATCATGCCCGGCGAAGACGAGCCGATGACCGACCCCTACGAGATCCGTCAGGCCCTGGAGCATCACGTCGACCTGATCATCGATGGCGGCTTTGGCGACCTCAAGGCCTCGACCGTGATCAGCCTGGCCGGTGACGAGCCGGAAGTGATCCGCGTCGGCTGTGGCGATCCTGCGCCGTTCATGGTCGAAGCGTGAGCCAGGCGACCATCACCGAGCCGAGCATCGATCCGCAAGCAGGGGCCCAGCAGGAACTGCCGCTGGTGCTGGTGTATGGCGAAGCCATGACCGAGATGCCGGTGGACCTGTACATCCCGCCGGATGCCCTGGAAGTGTTCCTGGAGGCCTTCGAGGGCCCACTGGACCTGCTGCTGTACCTGATCCGCAAGCAGAACGTCGACATCCTCGACATTCCGGTGGCGGAAATCACCCGCCAGTACATGGGCTACGTCGAGCTGATGAAGACCGTGCGCCTGGAGCTGGCCGCCGAGTACCTGGTGATGGCGGCGATGCTCGCCGAGATCAAATCGCGGATGTTGCTGCCGCGTTCCGCCGAGGTCGAGGAGGAAGAGGCCGACCCGCGCGCCGAGCTGATCCGTCGCCTGCAGGAGTACGAACGCTTCAAGGCCGCCGCCGAAGGCATCGATGGCCTCAGCCGCGTCGGCCGCGAAGTCGTCGTGCCGCGGCTGGACGCGCCACAGGCCAAGGTGCGTAAACTGTTGCCCGAGGTCAGCCTGGAAGAGCTGCTGGTGTCGATGGCCGAAGTGCTGCGCCGTGGCGACCTGTTCGAAAGCCACCAGGTCAGCCGTGAGGCGCTGTCGACCCGCGAGCGCATGAGCGAAGTGCTTGAACGTCTCAAGGGCGGCGGTTTCGTGCCCTTCGTCGAGTTGTTCACGGCCGAGGAGGGCAAGCTCGGGGTGGTGGTGACCTTCATGGCGATTCTCGAATTGGTCAAGGAATCCTTGATCGAACTGGTGCAAAATGAGCCCTTTGCGCCGATCCATGTCCGCGCCCGCGCCGAGTAACAACTGAGCAAGCCCATGAACCTGAATGAACCGCGCGACCTGGCGCCCCTGCTCGAGGCCTTTTTGCTGGCCTCGGGCAAACCGCAATCCCTCGAGCGCCTGTATGAGCTGTTCGAGGAAGCTGAGCGCCCGGAGCCTGCGGTGTTCAAGAAGGCCCTGGAGGTGCTGCGCAAATCCTGCAATGGCCGCGCCTTCGAGCTCAAGGAAGTGGCCTCGGGTTTCCGCCTGCAGATTCGCGAGGACTACGCGCCCTGGGTCGGCCGGCTGTGGGAAGAGCGCCCGCAGCGCTACTCCCGGGCACTGCTGGAGACCATGGCGCTGATTGCCTACCGTCAGCCCATCACCCGCGGCGAGATCGAAGACGTGCGCGGCGTGGCGGTCAATACCAACATCATCAAGACCCTGCTCGAACGCGAATGGATTCGTATCGTCGGTTACCGTGAAGTGCCCGGCAAACCGGCGATGTTCGCCACCACCAAGGCCTTTCTCGACCACTTCAACCTGAAGAACCTCGACGAGTTGCCGCCCTTGGCCGAATTGCGCGAGATGGAGCCTGCGCCGGAACCTGTGCTGGAACTGGACGACGCGCCGGTGCCGGCGCACCTGCAGGCCCTGGCCGATGCCAGCGCCGAGCCGCAGGAGGCGCCGGAAGAAACCAGCTTCCGCAGCTTGCTGACCGAGCTGGACGCCATGGAAGAAGGGCTCAAGACCGACTTCGATGACTTGATCGACGAAACACCGCTCGACCTCGATGCCGAGCCGTTGGAAACCGAGCCGCAGGCGCCGCATCGGTAACCTCGGCCTTCGGGCGCAGAGTCCCGGCAACTTTTGCAATTTCGACTAGTCTCAGGTGCGTTCACGCCGCGATCAGCGTATGATTCGCGACCCTTTTTGGCGCTTGTCCGCCATACCAGATTTTTGTCAATACACCGGGAGGTGCCCAGCATGAGTGAAAAAGACCTGCAAGAAGCCCAGCCATTGCCGCCATCAGGCGAGAAACTGCAAAAAGTGCTCGCCCGTATCGGCGTGGGCTCGCGCCGTGACGTCGAGGCCTGGATCAGCCAGGGCCGGATCAAGGTCAATGGCGTCGATGCCAGCCTTGGCCAGCGCGTCGACCTGCACGATGCGATTTCGGTCGACGGCCGCCTGATCAAGCGCGAAGAAGCCGCCGAAACCGTGCGCCGAGTGATCATGTACAACAAGCCCGACGGCGAAATCTGCACCCGTGACGACCCGGAAGGCCGTCCGACCGTGTTCGACCGCCTGCCACGCCCGAAAGAAGGGCGCTGGATCAACATCGGCCGTCTCGACATCAACACCACCGGCCTGCTGATGTTCACCACCGACGGTGAACTGGCCAACCGCCTGATGCACCCGTCCTATGAAATGGACCGTGAGTACGCGGTGCGTGTGCGTGGTGAAGTCGACGAAGACATGATTGCCCGCCTCAAGGCCGGTGTTGTGCTCGAAGACGGCCCGGCGCGTTTCACCGACATCCAGGAAGCACCTGGCGGTGAAGGCTTCAACCATTGGTACCACTGCGTGGTGATGGAAGGCCGTAACCGTGAAGTACGTCGCCTGTGGGAATCCCAGGGCCTGGTGGTCAGCCGCCTGAAGCGCGTGCGTTTCGGTCCGGTGTTCCTCAACTCCGACCTGCCGATGGGCCGCTGGCGCGAAATGAGCCAGCAGGAAGTCGACATCCTCGCGGCTGAAGTGGGCCTGACTCCGGTGGCCATGCCGGCGTTGAACCACAAGTCCAAGGACAAGCTCGAGCGCCTGCAGCGCAAGTCCACCCGTCCTTTGGGGCGTGGCGAGCGCGTGCGCACCTTGCGTCCGGCTCAGGATGCAGCCACTGCTGGTGAGCGCCCTGCACGTCAGCCCCGTGGTGAAGCCGAACGTCCTGCCCGTCAGCCGCGGGGCGAGGAGCGTCCAGCCCGCCAACCGCGTGGCGAAGCCCCGCGCAAGGACAGTGGCCGTGGCAGCAGCACGGTGGCCGAGCGCCCAAGCGACATGAACAAGCGCGGCAAGCCGGCACCCAAGCGTCCGGGCAGCACCCGCAACAAACCACGCCCGTAAGGTGGGTGGGTAGGCGCGGGCTTGTCCCGCGATTGCGTTGGATCGGATAAATCGTAATCGCGGGGCAAGCCCGTTCCTACCGTGTTGAAGAAGCCAACCTTCGGGTTGGCTTTTTTTATGGTTCTTCATGGAATCC
>NZ_JH650764.1:192507-223096 GCF_000259195.1 Pseudomonas donghuensis | reverse complement strand
AAGTGGGGCGAATTATAGAGAGATTAAATGGCGCGTCAAGGACTTATTTAAGCTTTTGTTGCAGGAGCTGCTTTACGCGTTACCAGCCGCGGGATTCGCCGCTCCAATGCGGGAATACGCAAGGCCAGCAGGAACACGCCAATAGCAGCGTAGACCGACCATTCCTTGAGGTCGGCGCGCACTACCCAGAGAAAGTGCAAAAGGCCCAGGCCCAGGATCGCGTAGACCAGTTTGTGCAACTTCTTCCAACGCGCGCCCAGGCGGCGCTGACTATACCGATTGGAGGTCACCGCGAGTGCCAGCAAGCCCACAAAGCCCAGCATACCGACGATGATGTAAGGCCGCTTGCTCAGCTCGATACCCAATTGCCCCCAATCCAGACCAAGCACGAAGAACATGTAGGCACTCAGGTGCAGCACTATATAGGCAAAGCACCACAAGCCCAGCTGGCGCCGCGAGACGATCCAGCCCGCCCAACCGGTAAGGCGCTGCAAGGGGGTCATGCTCAAGGTGATCAGCAAGAAGGTCAACGCGCCCAGGCCCAGGCGATCAACCAGGATCTTGCCCGGATCCGGCCCAAGGGCTTGCATGGCCGCTTCATATAACCACCACAGCGGCCAGATACTGGCCAGGATGAAGATACCGAGTCGAAACAGTGGATAACGCATCAGTAGTTCTTCCGCAGGTCGAGGCCGCTGTACAGCCCTGCCACTTCTTCGGCATAGCCATTGAACATCTGCGTTGGCCGCACGTTGGGGCTGAACAGGCCGCTGGGCAGGCGCCGCTCACGCGCCTGGGTCCAGCGCGGGTGATCGACCTCGGGGTTTACGTTGGCGTAGAAGCCATACTCTTCCGGGGCAATCGCCTGCCAGGTGGTGCGCGGCTGCGCTTCAACCAGGCTGATGCGCACGATCGACTTGATGCTCTTGAAGCCGTACTTCCACGGCACCACCAAACGCAACGGTGCACCGTTCTGGTTGGGCAACTCGCGCCCGTACATGCCGACAGCGAGGATCGCCAGCGGGTTCATTGCCTCATCCAGGCGCAAGCCTTCTATATAAGGCCAGTCGATCAGGGCAAAGCTTGAGCGCTGGCCAGGCATGCTCTTCGGGTCTTGCAGGGTTTCGAAGCGAATGAAGCGTGCCTTGGACGTTGGCTCGACCTGCTTGAGCAGCGCCGACAACGGAAAGCCCAGCCAGGGTATGACCATCGACCAGGCCTCCACGCAGCGCAGCCGGTAGATACGCTCTTCCAGTTGGTAGGGTTTCATGAAGTCTTCCAGGGCATAGCGCCCGGGCTTGCCGACTTCACCATCCACCACCACTGTCCATGGCTCGGTTTTCAGGCTGCCGGCATTGGCTGCCGGATCGCCCTTGTCGGCGCCGAACTCGTAGAAGTTGTTGTAGTGGGTGGCATCCTTGAACGGCGTGATGGCTTCGCCAGGCGCCGTCACGGCTTGCCACTTGGTAGCGGCGAGCTTGTCGCTGAACCAGCCTGGCGCCCTGCCCGCCTCGACATCGGCATAGCGCGACGCGTCGGCAGCACCGGCCCACCGCGGCAGCGCAGTAGCGGCCAGGGCAGCCAGCGACCCGCCGAGAATGGCGCGGCGCGAGACATAAAGGGATTCGGGGGTGATTTCCGACTCTTTGCAATCGGAGGCTTTGGACAGCTTGATGAGCATGATGGCTCCGTAGAACTGGAGGACTGATGCACCAGTAGACTACGGAGCCCTAGCGAAATTACATCACTCGATGTTTTTCCGCCGACGCATGCGCAACAGGTATTGCACAGGGCCGGAGGCCGCATAGCCGAGGAACACCAGCAGCAGGATGCGCGGTGGGTCACTGAAGACTACCGCGAACACCAACACCACGGCGAGGATCGCTACGAACGGCACGCGCCCCTTGAGGTCCAGCTCTTTGAAGCTGTTGTACTTGATGTTGCTGACCATCAGCATGCCGGCCGCCGCCACCAGCAGCGCCACCAGGAACGACAGCTTCGAACCCTGGATGCCATAGTCGCTGAAGGCCCAGACGGTACCGGCCACCACACCGGCCGCAGCCGGGCTGGCGAGGCCGATGAAGTAACGCTTGTCGGCCTTGCCGACCTGGGTGTTGAAGCGCGCCAGACGCAGCGCGGCACCGGCGACATAGATGAAGGCAACCATCCAGCCGACTTTACCCATGTCACCCAGGGCCCAGCCGAACGCGAGCAATGCCGGGGCAACACCGAAGGCGACCATGTCCGACAGCGAGTCGTACTCGGCACCGAAGGCGCTCTGGGTATTGGTCATGCGTGCCACGCGGCCGTCCAGGCCATCGAGGACCATGGCGACGAAAATGGCGATGGCGGCGAAGGCGAAATACTTGCTCGCTTCGCGCGGATCACCCGCACTGAGGGCCGCCTGGGCGCTCATGGAGTTGATGATCGAATAGAAACCGGCGAACAGGTTCGCAGTGGTGAACAGGTTGGGCAGCAGATAGATGCCGCGATGCCGAACCTTGCGTCCTTCGGCGTCATGCCCTTCTTCAACATGCTCATCGATCGGTAGCAGGCTTTCGGCGTCAGAGGCCTTGTTCGGCTCTTCGGGACGTTCGCTCATGGACATTACCTTGCAACGGTGTGGAAAGTTTCGACAGACGTCTGCGACGAGGGTTCGCCGACAAACGATGAAGCTTTATACCAGAAGCTGACCGCCTAAACGAAAAAACGCGGCCGAAGCCGCGTTTTCATCGCATCAGGACAAGATCAGTTCTTGGCCTTGTCGACGATTTTGTTCGCCGCGATCCAAGGCATCATCGAGCGCAGTTGCTCGCCGATGACTTCGATGCCGTGAGCAGCGTTGTTACGACGCTTGGCGGTCATCGAAGGGTAGCCAGTGGCGCCTTCGCTGATGAACATCTTGGCGTATTCGCCGTCCTGGATGCGCTTCAGAGCGTTGCGCATGGCCTGGCGGGATTCGGCGTTGATGACTTCTGGGCCGGTCACGTACTCGCCATATTCGGCGTTGTTGGAGATCGAGTAGTTCATGTTGGCGATACCGCCTTCGTACATGAGGTCAACGATCAGCTTCAGTTCGTGCAGGCACTCGAAGTAGGCCATTTCTGGCGCGTAGCCAGCTTCAACCAGGGTTTCGAAACCGGCTTTGACCAGCTCGACGGTACCGCCACACAGAACAGCCTGCTCGCCGAACAGGTCGGTTTCGGTCTCGTCCTTGAAGGTGGTTTCGATGATGCCGGTACGGCCGCCACCAACGCCAGCAGCGTAGGACAGGGCAACGTTCTTGGCATTGCCGGAAGCGTCCTGGTAGACCGCGATCAGGTCAGGGATACCGCCGCCTTTGACGAATTCGGAACGTACGGTGTGACCTGGCGCTTTTGGCGCGATCATGATCACGTCCAGGTCGGCGCGTGGAACGACCTGGTTGTAGTGGATGGCGAAACCGTGGGAGAAGGCCAGGGTGGCGCCCTTCTTGATGTTCGGCTCGACTTCGTTCTTGTACAGCTGGGACTGGAACTCGTCCGGGGTCAGGATCATGACCAGGTCGGCAGCGGCAACAGCGGTCGCTACATCGGCAACTTTCAGGCCGTGAGCTTCAGCTTTGGCAACGGTGGCCGAACCTTTACGCAGACCGACAGTGACGTCCACACCGGAGTCTTTCAGGTTGCACGCCTGAGCGTGGCCCTGGGAGCCGTAACCGATGATGGCAACTTTCTTGCCCTGGATGATGGAAAGGTCACAGTCTTTGTCGTAATAAACTTTCATGAAAATACCCCTGTTATCTCGGCCCGTAAGGCCATCGCTAATTTTTTGAGTTAGATGCTGAGCACTTTGTCGCCACGGGCAATGCCGGTAACGCCGCTGCGCACTGTTTCGAGAATGGACGCGGTACCGATGGCCTGAATGAAGCTGTCAAGCTTGTCGCTGGCGCCAGTAAGCTGAACGGTATAGACGCTGCTGCTGACATCGACGATCTGCCCACGATAGATATCGGTGGTGCGCTTGATCTCGGCACGCTGGGCGCCCGTGGCCTTGATCTTGACCAGCATCAGTTCACGTTCGATGTGCGCGCTTTCCGAGAGGTCGACCAGCTTGACGACTTCAACCAGCTTGTTCAGGTTTTTGGTGATCTGCTCGATCACCTCATCATGACCGACCGTGGTCAACGTCAGACGCGACAGGGTCGGGTCTTCGGTTGGCGCCACCGTCAGGCTTTCGATGTTGTAGTTACGCTGCGAGAACAGACCGACCACGCGGGACAAGGCACCGGGTTCGTTTTCCAACAGCAGGGAAATAATGTGCCGCATGATTAGGTACGCTCCGTCTTGCTCAGCCACATATCGCGCATCGAGCCGTCTTTGATCTGCATCGGGTAGACGTGCTCGCTGTTGTCGACCTGGATATCGATGAACACCAGGCGATCCTTCATGGCGAACGCCTCCTCGAGCTTGGGCTTGAGGTCTTTCAGGCTAGTGATGCGGATACCCACGTGACCATAGGCTTCGGCCAGCTTGACGAAGTCAGGCAGCGATTCCATGTAGGAGTGCGAGTGACGGCTGTTGTAGGCCATGTCCTGCCATTGGCGAACCATGCCCAATACGCCGTTGTTCAGGTTGACGATCTTCACCGGCAGGTCGTACTGCAGGCAGGTCGACAGCTCCTGGATGTTCATCTGGATACTGCCCTCGCCGGTCACGCAGGCAACATCCTGGTCCGGGAAGTTCAGCTTGACGCCCATGGCCGCCGGGAAGCCGAAGCCCATGGTGCCCAGGCCACCGGAGTTGATCCAGCGGTTGGGTTTGTTAAAGCGGTAATACTGCGCCGCGAACATCTGGTGCTGACCAACGTCGGAGGTAACAAAGGCATCGCCCTTGGTCACTTCGCAGAGGGTCTCGATCACGGTCTGCGGCTTGATCACGCTGCCGTCGCCCTTGTCGTAAGGGAACATGTCGCGACCGCCACGCCATTCTTCGATCTGCTTCCACCAGGCGTCCATGGCCGCCTTGTCCGGCTGCTCGCCGATTTCGCGTAAGGTCGCGACCATTTCGGTCAGTACGCTCTCGACCGGACCCACAATCGGCACGTCGGCCTTGATGGTCTTGGAGATCGACGCCGGGTCGATGTCGATGTGGATAACCTTGGCGTTCGGGCAGAACTTGGCCGGGCCGTTGACCACGCGGTCGTCGAAACGCGCACCGACGGCGAAGATCACGTCAGCGTGGTGCATGGCCAGGTTGGCGGTGTAGCTGCCGTGCATGCCGAGCATGCCGAGGAACTGGCGGTCGGTACCCGGATAGCCACCCAGGCCCATCAAGGTGTTGGTGACCGGCAGGTTGAGCATCTGCGCAACTTCGGTCAGCGCGGCAGAGCCGCCGCCGAGGATCACGCCGCCACCGGCATAGACCACTGGGCGCTTGGCGGCCAGGAGCATCTCGGCAGCCTTGCGGATCTGCCCCGAGTGACCACGAACAGCCGGGCTGTAGGAACGCATCTTGACCTTTTTGGGGTAGACGTATTCGAACTTTTCCGCCGGGTTGGTCATGTCTTTGGGGATATCGACCACGACCGGGCCCGGGCGACCGGACTGCGCCAGATAGAAGGCTTTTTTCAGGACTTCAGGGATTTCCGAGGCATGTTTGATCATGAAGCTGTGCTTCACGATCGGCCGGGAAATACCGATCATGTCGGTTTCCTGGAAGGCATCGGTACCGACCATGGTGCTGGGCACCTGACCGGAGAGGATGACCATCGGAATGGAGTCCATGTACGCGGTGGCAATACCGGTGATGGCATTGGTCGCGCCTGGACCAGAGGTCACCAGTACCACGCCGGCCTTGCCGGTGGCACGGGCGTAACCGTCCGCCATATGGGTCGCTGCCTGCTCGTGACGAACCAGGATGTGGCTTACTTCCGGTTCTTTGAACAGGGCATCGTAAACATGAAGGAGAGCACCACCAGGGTACCCGTAGATGTGCTTAACGCCTTCGTCACGCAAAAAGCGGACGACCATCTCAGCGCCAGATAAAAGCTCCACGTTGTTCACCTCTAAAACGCCAGAATACCGTCCACGCTGGACGGGTCTTAATAGGTTTACTGCCAAGCAGAGCATGAGCGACGGAATCGCCGACTACGTCAGCACTGACTGAGCAAGTATTGGGAGCGCCCCAAAGTGTTGCGGGGTTTTCCCACCCAGCGCGAGGTAACGCGTTGCGGGGTGTTACAGGTCGGCGCGGGTGTGCGCCTCATGATCTGCTTAGCGGGTCTGCTTCTGGCAGTCCCTCTACAGCGGAATCTGGATTCTTCTTTTTCGGCGCGCGCAAGTCAAGAAAAATTATTGCCAATTTCGCGCAAGGACGATCCACAGCCACCACTAATACCAAAGACAGCAGCAGAAAAATAAACAATACAAACAAAAAGAGCCACAATCTGTGGCTCCAAGGGTGAAAAGAGGGAAATTCAGGCAGAAGGACTGATCAATTGGTCAAACTCTGCTAGCAGCCTGCGTAGCTCGCGGCTTTGCTCCGGGCGGTCGACGTATACCGTTTCAGCCATGACCAGGATGCCGGAGGCATTTGGCAACGGCAGCCCTTTCTCGAGAATCACTTTCATCTTCGGCAGGAAAATCCACTGCAGCCACTGATCGAAGTTCATGCTGTCGACGGCGAAGGGCACCGTGCTGGCCAACGCCTGGGCGCTGGGCGGCTCATCACTCCACCAGCCCTGGAGGCGCAGCTCATGCTCAATCAACAACAGGTGATCGGCGATATCGAGAATGCGCGGATCCATCACAGGTTGACCTGGGCTTTCTGCCGTGCCAACGCTGCGCCAGCTGAATCACCCTGTTTCTCGCGTGCCTGGGCAATGATGTTCCACAACCCGGCCTGCAGGTCGGGGCGGCCGTTGGCGTAGGTCAGTGCACGGCGCGCCAGTTGCTCGGACTGCGCGGCATCGCCCTGGGCCAGGCGCACCTGGGCCAGACGGTAGAGCACCTGCGGCTCACGCGGGGCAATGCGCTGGGCACGCTCCAGGCTCGACGAAGCGCCGTTGTAGTCGCCGCCGCTCTGTTGCTGCTGGGCGGTGGTCAACAGCGCCAGCACCGGGCCGTCGAGTTGTTCGTCAGCCGACAGGCCGCCGCTGGCAGCACTGGCGCGCGGAATCCCGCTCGGCGCGCTCGGGGCGCTGCTGCTCGGCATGGTGTAGCTGCCGGCGTTGGTCGAGCTGCTGTCGAATGGCGCCGAGCTGCTCGGCCCCGGGGTAATCGGTCCGGTGCTGATCGGTGCGGCGCCGGTGGATGCCGGGAACGTCTGGATCGGTGCAGCGCCGGCACCTTGCGGGACCATGACCATCACCCCGGAGTCCTGCGGCACGGCTTGCGCCTGGCGCGTACCGCTGTAGATCTGCGCAGGCGCGCCACGGTTGGCCGTGACCCGCTCACTGTTGGACACCCGGGTACTGGAATCGACCACGGGAATGGAGCCGCGCGGATTGCTGGCGCAGCCATTGAGCAAAGCCAGCACCGTCAAGGCTGGAAACCACCACTTGTTCACTTCACACCCTCTTTAGGCTAGTGCTTAATTCATCCAACCCTTGACCCAGTCCATGACGGACTCGGCAGGGTCCGGCTCACCGCCACAGGCAGCTCCGGCCGGCGGTTCACTCCCACGAATATACGGCATCTGCACGGCGCCCGGGCAACTGGCGTCCGAGCCCTGGCCACTGTGCGGATCGACCCAGGCCTGAACCACGTTGTCGGGCTGCGGCATGTCCAGCGGCAGCGGGTCGGCCTTGCGCATGAAGCTGGTCCAGACCTGCAAGGCACCCGTGGCGCCGGTGAACGGTGTTTTACCGTTGTCGTCACGGCCCAGCCACACCACCGCCAGCAGGTCCTGGCTGAAGCCTGCGAACCAGCTGTCACGGGAGTCGTTACTGGTACCGGTCTTGCCCGCCAGGTTCAACGAGCCTGGCAGCACACTGTAGACCGAACGCCCGGTACCTTCGCGCATCACCCGCTGCATAGCGTTCTGCACCAGATAAATGGCGCCCGGGTCGAAGGTTTGCTGGATCTGGAACGGATAACGCTTGAGCGGCTCGCCTTCGGCGGTGAGCACGCTGCGAATGCCGCGCATCGGCGTATTGAAACCGCCATTGGCCAGGGTCTGGTACATGGTCGCAACCTGCATCGGCGACATCCCGCCGGCGCCCAGCAGCATCGACGGGAAGGCTGGCCAGTCAACGTTCACGCCCAGCCGGCCGATGGTGTTGAGCACGTTCGGCACCCCCAACTCCAGGCCAAGCTTGGCCGTCGACAGGTTGTAGGAGTTGGCCAGGCCCTGATACAGATAGATGGTGCCGTGGGAACGCCGATCGTAGTTCTGCGGTTTCCACACCTGGCCATCGGCGCCTTTGACCGAAAACGGCTCGTCCTGCAGCCAACTGGTCAGGGTGTACTTGCTCGGTTTTTCCAGGGCGGTCAGGTACACCGCTGGCTTGACCAGCGAGCCGATTGGCCGCACCGCGTCGATGGCGCGGTTGAAGCCGGCAAATCCAGCCTGGCGGCTACCGATCAGGGCCTGGACTTCACCGGTTTCCGGGTTGGTCACCACCATTGCCGCTTCGACTTCATCCGCGCCCTTGCGCCCGGCCAGACGCTTGAAGGTCTCGCCCATGGCCGCTTCGGACTTCATCTGCAGGATCGGGTCGAAACTGGTGAAGATGCGCAGGCCTTCTTCGGTCAAGTCCTCGTCGCGATAGTCCTGGCGCAGCTGGCGTTTGACCAGGTCGAGGAAGCCCGGGTACGAGCTGTCGGCCAGGCTGCCGCGCTTGGTCACGCCCAATGGCATCTTCTTGGCCGCTTCCACCGCTTCCGGGGTCGCCACGCCCTGCTCAGCCAGCAGGTCGAGCACCAGGTTACGCCGTACCGTCGCCCGTTCCGGGTAACGCCGCGGGTTGTAATAGGAAGGCCCCTTGACCATACCGACCAGCAAGGCGACCTGATGCAGCTTGAGTTCCGACAGCGGCTGGCTGAAGAAGAACTGACTGGCCAGGCCAAAGCCGTGCACGGCGCGCTGGCCGTCCTGGCCGACAAACACCTCGTTGAGGTAGGCCTCAAGGATTTCCCGCTTGTCGTAATGCAGTTCGAGCAACAACGCCATCATTGCTTCATTGAGCTTGCGGCTGAGGCTGCGTTCGTTGGTCAGGTAGAAGTTCTTCACCAACTGCTGGGTCAGGGTACTGCCGCCCTGGCGCATGGCGCCGGATGACGTGTTGACCCACACCGCCCGGGCAATCGACTTGGGCGATACGCCGAAGTGGTGATAGAAGTCGCGGTCTTCCACCGCCACCAGGGTTTCCAGCAAGTAAGGCGGCACCTGGTCGATCTTGATCAGGATGCGGTCTTCGAGGTTTTTCGGGTACAGGCCGCCGATCAGCAGCGGCTCCAGACGCACCACGTCGAGCTTCGAGCCGTTGGCGCCACTCAGGCTGGCAACGTAGTCGCCGGAAAAACGCACGCGCACGCCTTGCGCCGGCTCCATGCCTTCATAGAACTGGAAGCCACGGGTATTCAGATCGACGGTATTACCGTTGACCGCCGCCGCACCCGGGCCATTGGCGACGCTTTCGCGGCGATAGCCGAGGGCATCGAGCTCGATAAGGAAATCAGCCTTGCTCAGCTTCTGGCCGACGAACAGCTCCAGCGGCCGGGCGTAAACCTTGGCCGGAATCGTCCAGCGCTTGCCGGAGAACTTCTCCTGGACCACGGCGTCGAGGTAAATGGCATAGCCCGCCACCAGCACAAGGCCGACCAGGCTGAGCTTCAGGGCCCAGCCCAGCCAGGCACGCGAGCGGCCAGACGGGCGTTTTTTAGCGGTACGGGGGGATCGGGATCGAGTCATGGCGGCGGATTATACGCACTTTATCAATCATCGACAGGCGCCCTCCGGCGGTTTGCACCAGCCCCGCTTGCGGCCATAATGGCCGATTCGAATCTCCTGACCCAGAAGGATCGCCCGTGAGCCAAGCCTTGATCACAGCACTGCAGAATCCCGCCCTGTTCCCTCACCCGGTGAAGGCATTTCAGGTCATCGAGACGCATATCTCCTGGGTGCTGCTCACCGGTGACTATGCCTACAAGATCAAGAAGCCGATGAACTTCGGTTTCCTCGACTTCACCCAGTTGTCCCAGCGCGCGCACTTCTGCGCCGAAGAGCTGCGCCTGAACCAGCGCCTGACCGAAGGCCTGTACCTGGAAGTGCTGCCGATCACCGGCAGCGCCGAAGCACCGCAACTGGGCGGCGAAGGCGAGCCGATCGAATACGCGCTGAAAATGCGCCAGTTCCCTCAGAGCCAGATGCTCAGCACCCTGCAGGCCAATAGCGAACTGACCGCCGCGCACATCGACCAGATGGCCGAACAGATCGCCCGCTTCCACCTGGCGGCGCCGAAGGTGGCCGTGGAGCATCCGCTGGGCACTCCGGACAGCGTCATGGCCCCGGTCGAGCAGAACTTCGAACAGATTCGCCCGTTCCTGTCCGACAAGGCCGACCTGCAACAACTGGATGTCCTGCAGGCCTGGGCCCAGGACAGCTTCAAGCGCCTGCACGGTCTGCTTGAGCAGCGTAAGGCAGAAGGTTTCATTCGCGAATGCCACGGTGACATCCACCTGGGCAACGCCACCCTGATCGACGGCAAGGTGGTGATTTTCGACTGCATCGAGTTCAACGAGCCGTTCCGCCTGACCGACGTCTACGCCGACGCCGCGTTCCTGGCCATGGACCTTGAAGACCGCGGCCTGAAATCGCTGTCGCGGCGCTTCATCAGTCAGTACCTGGAGCTGACCGGCGATTATGCCGGCCTGGAGTTGCTGAACTTCTACAAGGCCTACCGCGCACTGGTGCGGGCCAAGGTCGCCCTGTTCAGCATGCCGGCCAACGCCGATGCCGTGCAGCGCGCCACCACCCTGCGCACCTACCGCAACTACGCCAACCTGGCGGAAAGCTACAGCGCCATTCCGTCGCGCTTTTTGGCCATCACCCACGGTGTTTCCGCCGTCGGCAAGAGCCACGTGGCCATGCGCCTGGTCGATGCCCTGGGCGCCATCCGCCTGCGTTCGGACGTCGAGCGCAAGCGCCTGTTCGGTGAACAAGCCAGCGCCAATGCCGGCCAGTTGCAAGCCGGCATTTATAGTGCAGACGCCAGCCAGGCCACCTACCAGCGCCTGCATCAGCTGGCCGAAACCATCCTGCGTGCCGGCTTCCCGGTGGTCATCGACGCCACTTACCTCAAGCACGACCAGCGTCAGGCCGCAGCCGGCGTTGCCAGCGAAACCGGTGTGCCGTTCCTGATCCTCGACTGCAATGCACCGGATGCGGTGATTGCCAGTTGGCTGGCCCAGCGTCAGGCCGATCAGAACGATCCGTCGGACGCCACCCTCGAAGTGGTCAAGGCTCAGCAGGCCAGCCGTGACCCGCTCAGCGCCGAAGAGCTGCTGCAGAGCAAGCGGGTGGAAACCAACGAAAGCGGCAGCCTCGACCTGCTGGTCAAACAGATCCGCCAGCGCCTGCCAGGGCTGTAATGCACCCCGAGACGTGAAGCAGTCGACACTTCACGCCTGATTCCGAGCACCTCCGCAATGGTGGCACTATAGTGTCACCATAAGCTCAAACAAGGAGGTGTCTCATGAGTCAGCCACGGCAACTGGACAGCGCGCTGTATGCATTGGTGCATGACGAACAGATCACCAGCTTCAACCGCGAGAAGCCCAGGGACGGCACCGTCGACTTTCGCGGCGGTGATTTCCGTGGGCTCGACCTGCGCGACCTGGACACCACCGGCATCGACTTCACCGATGCCTACTTCCGTGCCTCCGACCTGCGCGGCCTGGACTTGCGGCACAACAGCCTGGAAGGCGCCAGCCTTGCCCATGCGCAGATTTCCGGCACCTACTTTCCCAGCGAACTGAGCGCCGACGAGATCCTCATGTCGGTCAATTTCGGCACCCGCTTGCGCTACCGTACACGCTGATACCAACGAGCGAAACGCCCGCGGGCTGCGGCCTTGCGGGCGGTTTTCGGCTACCCGTCGGCACGCGGATGGCAAAACGCCGCGTATTTCCCAAGTGCCGCTACACTCCTCATTGACCTGCCGCGATTCCTCAATCAAGACCCGTTCAGCCGTCGCAAGGAGGCTTGATGAACGATGAACTCCAGCATCTGAAAAACCTTGGCAAGACTTCTGCGCAGTGGCTGCATGCGGTCGGCATCCACAGCGCTTCGGACCTACGCCGGCTGGGTGCGGTCAATGCCTACAAGGCCGTGCGCACCCGAGGCTTCCGGGCTTCGAAGGTGCTGCTCTATGCAATCGAAGGCGCCTTGCTCGATGTGCACTGGAATGACATTCCGGCCGAACGCAAGGAAGCCTTGAACCAGCAACTGGACGGTAAAGCGGGTGTACAGAAAAATAATCGAGAATATTAAGCCACGGCGCTTGACTCGATAATGAGAATCGTTATGATTATCACAACTGGTCGCGAGACTGGTTGGGTAACCTGAAAGCCCCTGGTTCGGACTCTCAGATTATCTCCTCATCAGGCTAATCACGGTTATTGACCCGGCACTTTGCCGGGTCTTTTTTTGCCTGGTATTTTTCCTCGCGTTGACCTCCGGGGCGCCCTAGCGGGCGATGATCAGCGGGTGCCCACGCTCAGGGTGGGGTTGTACCAATACGTCGATGCCGAACACAGCCTTGAGTGAATCCGGGCGCAATACCTGCTGCGGGGTATCCAGGGCGTGGGCGCGGCCCTGCTCGAGCAGCAGGATGCGGTCACAGTAGCGCGCGGCAAGGTTCAGGTCATGCAGGATGACCAGCACTGCAGCACCGCGGTCGGCGAACTCGCGCACCGCTTGCAAGGTGGTGTGCTGGTGCAACGGATCGAGCATCGAAGTCGGCTCGTCGAGCAACAGGATTCTGCCCTCCTCCCCTGGCCACAGCTGCGCCAGCACCCGGGCCAGGTGCACGCGTTGACGTTCGCCCCCGGAGAGCGCCAGGTAACTGCGCCCGATCAGATGGCTGGCATCGGCGGCCTGCAAGGCCAGGTCGATGATCTGCTGGTCGCGTTCAAGGCCGCTGTTGTGCGGCAAGCGCCCCATACCCACCACCTCTTCGACCTTGAAGGCAAAACCCAGGCTGGACACCTGCGGCAATACTGCCAAACGCTGGGCGCGCTGCTGACCGGGCCAGTCACATAGACCTCGCTCATCCAGGGTCACTCGCCCTTCGCTGGCACTGAGCTCACCACACATCACCCCCAGCAGGCTGCTTTTACCCGCGCCGTTAGGGCCCAACACACCTAGCACCTGGCCGGCTTCCAGCACCAGGCTGATATCGCTCAGCACCTGGTTTGAGCCCCGGCGCAGCGACAGATTCTCGACTCGCAACATCAGGCACGCCCTCGCAGCAGCAAGTAGAGGAAGAACGGTGCGCCGATAAACGCGGTGACAATACCGATGGGCAGTTCCGCAGGCGCCAGCGCCAAGCGGGCGACCAGGTCGGCGAACAACAATAGTGAAGCGCCAGCCAACAGCGATGCCGGTAGCAGCACGCGGTGATCAGGCCCCGCCAGTAGACGTACCAGATGCGGCACCACCAGGCCAATAAAGCCGACCAGCCCCGCCGCCGCCACCGCCGCGCCCACCCCCAAAGCGGTGCAGAACACCAGTTCGCGCTTGAGTTTCTCAACCTCGATGCCCAAGTGCCGGGCTTCGGACTCGCCCAGCAACAGGGCATTCAAGGCCTGGGCCCGCCGCGGCAGCCACAGCGAAACGACGATGGCGACCAGCACCAGCGGCCACAGGCGCTGATAGCTCGCGCCGTTGAGGCTGCCCAGGTTCCAGAACGTCAAGGTACGCAAGGTGGCGTCATCGGCCAGATAAGTGAACAGCCCGACCGCCGCACCGGCCAAGGCGGTCAAGGCGATGCCCGCCAGCAACATGGTGGCGACATTGGTCTGGCCATCGCGCCGGCCGAGGCGATACACCAGCGCGGTCACCGCCAAGCCGCCAAGAAAGGCGCACAGCGATAACAGGTAGGGGCCGAACACCTCAGGAATGCCACCGACCCACGCGCCGCCGACAATCGCCACCGCCGCACCAAGCGCGGCGCCAGCGGAGACACCGACCAGGCCGGGGTCGGCCAGCGGATTGCGAAACAGCCCCTGCATCGCCACCCCGGTCAGCGCCAGCACCGCGCCCACAGCCACCCCCAGCAGGGTTCGTGGCAGGCGAATCTGGCCAAGGATCAGCTCGGCCTGCTCCAGCCCTTCTCCGGCCACCGGCAACCCGACCAGCCGCGCCCCGGCCCGCAGGGTATCGAGCAGTGGCAGGCTGACCGGCCCCAGCGCCAGCGACAACCAGATCGCCAGCAGGCACAACAGTGCCAGGGTGACGAACAGCGTGCGCGGCTTGATCAGCCGGTTCATCGGGCTGTCGGATAGAAGGCTGTGGACAGGTTCTGCAAGGTAGTCGGCAGACGCGGACCGAGCCCGCCGACCAGCAGGGTCGGGTCCAACTCGATCAGGCGATTGCTGCGTGCGGCGCGCGAGGCGCTCAGGGCCGGATTTTCCTTGAGCAATGCCTGCAAGGCCTGCTCGCCGCTGAGGCTACGGTCGGCAAACACCAGTACATCGGGATCGAGCGCCGCCAGTGCTTCAACCGAGAAGTTCTTGTAGCCTTCGTTATCGGCCAGGTTGCGCGCACCTGCCTGTTTGAGCAGCCAATCACCGGCGGTACCCTTGCCGGCGATCATGGGTTTGGCGCCAGCATGACCGACCAGCAGGATCACCCCAGGGGCGGCCTGACGGGTTTGCAGTTGTTTGATCTTGCCCTGCAAGGCAGCCAGTTGCTGGCGGTAGTCGGCAAACAACTGCCGGGCCTGGTTCTCGTTGCCGAGCAAGCGCCCCAGTTGCTGCAGGTTGGTTTCGACTGCCGCCAGATCAGCCTTGCTGGAAAGCAGTTCGACCTTGACCCCGGCGCCACGGATTTGCGCCAGCACTGGCGGCGGCCCCATTTCCTCGGTCCCCACCAGCACATCCGGGCGCAGGCTCAGCACACCTTCGGCAGACAACTGGCGCTGGTAGCCGATGCTCGGCAAGGCCTTGAGCGACTCAGGATGCTGGCTGGTGGTATCGACCCCCACCAGTTTCTGCTCCCCTCCCAGCGCTGCAACCCACTCACTCAAAGCCCCACCGGCGCTGACCCAGCGCTGCGGCAAGGCTTCAGCCTGGGCCAGGGTGTTGAACACAAGACCGGCACACAGGGCGATCAGGCGGGCACTTGGGCGCATAACAGGCTTCCTTGAATGAGGAGGAGCGGCAATCCGGGTGGATAATGCCGGGGACGCACGGTATAAAGCGTCCGATACGGCTGATGCAGGCAATTTGATAATTATTTGCATTTGCACGTCAAGCCGTCACTGTGACTTCAGGTAACCCCTCACCATGCATTTTCTTTGTCGTTCCGAACAACTGAGCGAAGGCCAGAGCCGCGGCTTCAGTGTCGATGACCTCGGGATTTTCGCGGTTCGACGTGCGGGCACTGTCTACCTGTACCGCAATTACTGCCCCCATCGCGGTATCCCCCTGAACTGGGAGCCTGACGCCTTTCTCGACAGCAGCGCCAGCCTGATTGCCTGCGGGCGCCATGGCGCGCTGTTTCTGATCGAATCCGGCGAATGCGTGGCGGGTCCCTGCGAGGGCGAGCAACTGACGGCCCTGGGCTGCCGCGAAGACAGCCAGGGCATCTGGCTTATCGACTGAGCAACACCGGCAACGGCCGATCGATATAGACCTGCTCGCCATCGATCCGCGTGCCGTAGGCAAGCACCTCGACGCCGTCGGCCACCGCAGCACGTAGCGCATCGGCATAGGCCCTGTCGATCTCGTCGGCCGGGCGTACGGCTTCGACACCGCTCAGGTTCACGCAATACAGCTGCACCGCACGTACACCCTGGCGAGCCAAGGCTGCCAGTTCACGCAGGTGCTTGGCGCCGCGCTGGGTCACCGCATCGGGGAAGGCGGCCACGCTGCAATCATCGAAGCCCAGGGTCACGCTCTTGACCTCGACGTAGGCCGGCCCCTCGGCGAACTCCAGGCGAAAGTCCACCCGGCTGTTCTCCTCGCCATAGGCCACCTCGCGCTTGAGCCCGGTAAAGCCTGCCAGTTCACTGATGATCCCGGCGCGCAAGGCTTCTTCAACCAGGGTGTTGGCCCGCCCGGTGTTCACACAGGCCAGGCGCCCCTGCGGGGTTTCACTGATTTCCCAGGTGCCGGGCAGCTTGCGCTTGGGGTCGTTGGAACGACTGAACCAGACCTGGCCGCCCTCGACCATGCAATTGAACATCGAGCCGGTGTTGGGGCAATGGATGGTCATCTGCTCGCCGTTGGCCAGTTCGATATCGGCCAGGAAGCGCTTGTAGCGGCGCAGCAAACGTGCGGTTTCGAGTGTGGGTGAAAAACGCATCAGCCTTGCCAGCTCCGCAGTCCGCGGGCAATTCGCTCAACCGCTTGCTGCAAGCGCGGCAAGCTCTGGGTGTAGGCAAAGCGTACATGGTGCCCGGCCTGGTGGCGGCCGAAGTCCAGGCCCGGGGTGAAGGCCACATGCTCGGTTTCAAGGAAGTGCTGGCAGAAGGCAAAGGCATCACCGCCAAAGGCGCTGATGTCGGCGTACAGGTAGAACGCGCCCTGAGGCTCGACGGCAATCCTGAAGCCCAGTTCACGCAAGGCCGGCAAGAGAAAGTCGCGACGGCGGGCAAATTCCGCTCGCCGTTCTTCGAGGATAGCCAGGGTCCCGGGCTGGAAACATGCCAATGCCGCATGCTGGGCCATGCTCGGTGCACTGATGTAGAGGTTCTGCGCCAGTTTCTCCAGGTCAGCCACTGCCGCCGGTGGCGCAACCAGCCAACCCAGGCGCCAGCCGGTCATGCCGAAATACTTGGAAAAACTATTAAGGACGAAGGCTTCGTCGTCGACTTCCAGCACACTCGGTGCATCCATGCCGTAGGTCAGGCCGTGGTAGATCTCATCCACCACCAGGTGACCCTTGCGCGCACGGGTAGCGGCCGACAGGCCGGCCAGTTCGTCGCGATCAAGCACCGTGCCGGTCGGGTTGGCCGGCGACGCCACCAGGGCGCCGACGGTGTCCTGGTCCCAGTAGCGCTCGACCAGATCGGCGGTCAATTGATAATTCACCTCTGGCCCCACCGGCACCAGTTGCGCAGCACCTTCGACCAGGCGCAGGAAGTGCCGGTTGCACGGGTAGCCCGGGTCGGCGAGGAGCCAGTGCTTGCCCGGATCGACCAGCAGGCTGGCAGCCAGCAGCAAGGCGCCGGAGCCGCCCGGGGTAATGAGGATGCGTTGCGGGTCGATGCTCAGCCCGTAACGCTGCTGGTAGAAGGTGGCAATGGCCTCACGCAGCGCCGGCAGCCCGCGGGCGGCGGTATAACGGGTATGCCCCTGGGCCAGCGCGGCCTGGCCGGCCTCGATGATAGGCGCCGCGGTGGTGAAGTCCGGTTCGCCGATTTCCAGGTGGATCACGTCGCAACCGCTCGCCTGCAGCTCGTTGGCGCGGGCCAGCAGGGCCATCACGTGGAAAGGTTCGATGGCGCGGCTGCGCGCACTGTAGGGCTGGGCCATTAGCCTTCTCTCAAAAGGGTCTAGAATAATGATTCTACCCATGCGCCGGGTCGAACGTGTGGCAAAAGCTGCGGTCCACTGCAAAGATCTTCAAGGCTTGGTGCCATTGCCCCGGCCTTGACAACCGGGAGTAGCGCACCCCGGTTCGATCTGGTAAGTTCGGCGGCTCGCAGTCGCAGGGCCGGCGGGCGCCGGAGATGGAGCAGCCTGCGCAATGGATTAGAAAAGTGAGAGGCGGTCTATTCATGTCCACCCTAGAAAAGCAAAAAGCCAGTCAGACCATGTACGGTGTCGAACCCTATAAGGAAACCAAGGGTGAAGAGTACATGGGCGACCCCATGCGCAAGCACTTCACCATGCTTCTCGGTGCGTGGAAGCAGGAGCTGATGACCAGTGTGGACCGGACTGTGGACCACATGAAAGACGAGGCAGCCAACTTCCCGGACCCCGCCGATCGCGCCAGCCAGGAAGAAGAGTTTGCCCTGGAACTGCGCAACCGTGATCGCGAGCGCAAGCTGATCAAGAAAATCGACAAGACCCTGCAGAAGATCCAGGACGAAGAGTACGGCTGGTGCGAAGCCTGCGGCGTTGAAATCGGCCTTCGCCGACTGGAAGCCCGCCCGACCGCCGACCTGTGTTTTGACTGCAAAGAGTTGGCCGAGAAAAAGGAAAAGCAAGTCGGCAAGGCGTGATGCCAGCAACTTGCAACGCAACGGGGCGCTCAAAGCGCCCCGTTTGATTTACAGGCTCCACACCCCATGAACGACTCCAGCTATATTGGGCGCTTCGCCCCTACCCCCAGTGGTTACCTGCACTTCGGCTCGCTGGTCGCGGCCCTGGCCTCGTGGCTGGACGCCCGTGCGGTCGGCGGCACCTGGCTGGTGCGCATGGAAGACATCGACCCGCCCCGCGAAGCCCCCGGTGCCCAGGCAGCGATCCTCAACACCCTTGAAAGCTACGGCCTGGAATGGGACGGCGAGGTGGTGTACCAGAGCCAGCGCCACGAGGCCTATGCCGAAGTGCTCGAGCGCCTGTTCCGTCAGGGCCTGGCCTACGCCTGCACCTGTTCGCGCAAGCAGCTCGAAGGTTACAACGGTGTTTACCCAGGCCTGTGCCGCAACGCCGGGCATAGCCGCGAGAATGCTGCCATCCGCCTGCGGGTGCCGGAGCTTGTCTACCATTTCGATGACAGGGTACAGGGCCATTTCCAGCAGCACCTGGGGCGCGAAGTCGGTGATTTCGTCATTCGCCGCCGTGATGGCCTGTACGCCTATCAACTGGCCGTGGTGCTGGATGACGCCTGGCAGGGGGTGACCGATATCGTCCGCGGCGCCGATCTGCTCGACAACACCCCGCGCCAGCTGTATCTGCAGGAACTGCTGGGGCTGGCGCAACCGCGCTACCTGCATGTGCCGCTGATCGTACAGCCGGACGGGCACAAACTGGGCAAGTCCTACCGCTCGCCGCCCCTGGCCGCCGACCAGGCCACTGCGCTGCTGCTGCGGGCCCTGCGCGCGCTGGGCCAGACGACCGAAGCGGGCATGGAGCAAGGCACTCCGGCCGAAGTACTGGCCCATGCCGCACTGCACTGGAACCCCGACATCCTGCCCCGGCGCTTGAGCGTGCCCGAGGCCGACCTGCGCTGATTCCCTTCTGATCCGCCCCACCACAGACAGTTACCCCGACGCAGAAAGCCTAGTAAATTCAATTCTTTGGCAAAAACGCACAAGCCCGTTACCATCGCCGCAGCCATTTGCGCCAATAATAAGTCCAAGCCGCAGCGTCCTTACCTTTGAGGCCAGCATGTATATCTATCGTTTGGTCCTGCTTCTGGTCGTGGGGATCTACCTGTTCTCCCCGGCCATCATGGACTGGTGGATCGAGCCAACCGGTGCCTGGTATCGCCCTTACCTGCTCTGGCTGATCCTGATCGTCGTGACCTTTATCCTGCAGAGCCAACGTGATGCCGATGAGCTTTAGCCTGACCCAGATGATCCTGATCAGCGCCGCCTACCTGCTGGTGCTGTTCGGCGTGGCCTGGGTCAGCGAACGCGGAATGATCCCGCGCTCGATCATCCGCCACCCGCTGACCTACACCCTGTCGCTGGGCGTCTATGCCAGTGCCTGGGCCTTCTATGGCTCGGTGGGCCTGGCCTACCAGTATGGTTACGGCTTTCTCGCCTGTTACCTGGGGGTGTCCGGCGCTTTCTTGCTGGCGCCGGTACTGCTCTATCCGATCCTGAAGATTACCCGCACCTACCAGCTGTCATCGCTGGCCGACCTGATCGCCTTTCGCTTTCGCAGCACCTGGGCCGGGGCGCTGACCACCGTATTCATGCTGATCGGCGTGCTGCCGTTGCTGGCGCTGCAAATCCAGGCGGTAGCCGACTCGATCAGTATCCTCACGGGCGAGCCCGTCAAGGCGCGGGTGGCCTTTGCCTTTTGTGCCCTGATCACCCTGTTCACCATCTTCTTCGGCTCCAGGCACATCGCCACGCGGGAGAAACACGAAGGCCTGGTGTTTGCCATTGCCTTCGAGTCGGTGATCAAGCTACTGGCCCTGGGCGGCATCGGCCTCTATGCGCTGTACGGTGTGTTTGGCGGACCGCATCAACTGGAAGTCTGGCTGCTGCAGAACCAGACTGCCCTCGCCGCGCTGCACACACCGTTGCAGGAAGGCCCCTGGCGTACCCTGTTGCTGGTGTTCTTCGCCTCGGCGATCGTGATGCCGCACATGTACCACATGGCCTTTACCGAGAACCTCAACCCGCGCTCACTGGTCAGTGCCAGCTGGGGCCTGCCGCTGTTCCTGCTGCTGATGAGCCTGGCGGTACCGCTGATTCTCTGGGCCGGCCTGAAGATGGGCGCCAGCACCAGCCCGGAGTACTTCACCCTGGGCCTGGGCATCGCCGCCAACAACCAGGCGCTGGCGTTGCTGGCGTACATCGGCGGGCTATCGGCCTCCAGCGGGCTGATCATCGTCACCACCCTGGCACTCTCGGGCATGGCCCTCAACCACCTGGTGCTGCCGCTGTACCAGCCGCCGGCCGAGGGCAACATCTACCGTTGGCTGAAGTGGACCCGACGGGCGCTGATCGTCGCCATCATCGCCGCCGGTTTTGGCTTCTACCTGACCCTGGGCAGCCAGCAGGACCTGGCCAATCTCGGTATCGTCGCCTTTGTCGCCACCTTGCAGTTCCTGCCGGGCGTACTCTCGGTACTGTACTGGCCCACCGCCAACCGCCGCGGCTTCATCGCCGGCTTGCTGGCCGGCATCCTGGTGTGGATGGTGACCATGCTGTTGCCGCTGGTGGGCAACCTGCAGGGCTTCTACATCCCGCTGCTGAACATGATCTATGTGCTCGACGACACCAGTTGGCACATGGCCGCGATCGCCTCGCTGGCGGCCAACGTGCTGCTGTTCACCCTGATCTCGCTGTTCACCAACGCCAGCAGCGAAGAAGTCAGTGCCGCCGAGGCCTGTGCGGTGGATAACGTCCGTCGCCCGCAGCGCCGTGAGCTGCACGCCGCTTCGCCGCAGGAGTTCGCCACCCAGTTGGCCAAGCCCCTGGGCGCCAAGGCTGCGCAGAAGGAAGTCGAGCAGGCCCTGCGCGATCTCTACCTGCCGTTCGACGAGCGCCGCCCGTATGCCCTGCGCCGCCTGCGCGACCGCATCGAAGCCAACCTGTCGGGCCTGATGGGCCCAAGCGTGGCCCAGGACATGGTCGAGACCTTCCTGCCCTACAAGTCTGGTAACGAAAATTACGTTACCGAAGACATCCACTTCATCGAGAGCCGCCTGGAAGACTACCACTCGCGCCTGACCGGCCTTGCCGCCGAGCTCGACGCCCTGCGCCGCTACCACCGCCAGACCCTGCAGGAACTGCCAATGGGCGTCTGCTCGCTGGCCAAGGACCAGGAAATCCTGATGTGGAACAAGGCCATGGAAGAGCTCACCGGTATCCCCGCCAAGCGCGTGGTCGGCTCGCGCCTGGCGACCATTGCCGAGCCTTGGCGCGGCCTGCTGCTGGGCTTCATCAACGTGCCCGACGAACACCTGCACAAACAGCGCCTGGGCCTGGACGGTCAGACCCGCTGGCTGAACCTGCACAAGGCGGCCATCGACGAGCCGCTGGCACCGGGCAACAGCGGCCTGGTGTTGTTGGTCGAGGACCTCACCGAGACCCAGGCCCTGGAAGACAAGCTGGTGCACTCCGAGCGCCTGGCCAGCATCGGCCGCCTGGCCGCCGGGGTTGCCCATGAGATCGGCAACCCGGTCACTGGCATCGCTTGCCTGGCACAGAACCTGCGCGAAGAGCGCGAAGAGGACGGCGAGATCACCGAGTTGAGCAGCCAGATCCTGGAGCAGACCAAGCGCATCTCGCGCATCGTCCAGTCGCTGATGAGCTTCGCCCATGCCGGCAGCCACCAGCACAGCGACGAGCCGGTGTGCCTGGCCGAAGTGGCCCAGGATGCCATCGGTCTGCTGGCCTTGAACCGGCGCAATTTCGAAGTACAGTTCTTCAACCTGTGCGACCCCGATCACTGGGTCGAGGGCGACCCGCAACGCCTGGCCCAGGTGCTGATCAACCTGCTGTCCAACGCCCGCGACGCCTCCCCGCCCGGCAGCGCGGTGCGGGTCAAGAGCGAAGCCAGCGAGCATACCGTCGACCTGATCGTCGAGGACGAAGGCAGCGGTATCCCGAAAAACATCATGGATCGTCTGTTCGAACCCTTCTTCACCACCAAGGACCCGGGCGAAGGCACCGGACTGGGGCTTGCTCTGGTCTATTCCATCGTGGAAGAGCATTATGGACAAATCACCATCGACAGCCCGGCCGATAGCCAGAGCCAACGCGGCACCCGGATCCGAGTGACCCTGCCGCGCCATGTCGTAGCGACGTCCGCTGTGAACTGAGACCGTCGAGAGAATTGAATCAATGCCGCATATTCTGATCGTCGAAGACGAAACCATCATCCGCTCGGCGCTACGCCGATTGCTTGAGCGTAACCAGTACCAGGTCAGCGAGGCCGGCTCGGTGCAAGAGGCCCAGGAACGCTTCAGCATTGCGACCTTCGACCTGATTGTCAGCGACCTGCGCCTGCCAGGCGCGCCCGGCACCGAACTGATCAAGCTCGGCCAGGGCACCCCGGTACTGATCATGACCAGCTACGCGAGCCTGCGTTCTGCTGTCGACTCGATGAAAATGGGTGCGGTGGACTACATCGCCAAGCCATTCGATCACGACGAAATGCTCCAGGCCGTTGCGCGCATCCTGCGTGACCGGCAGAACGCGCCGGCCGTTGCGACTGAACGTGGCAACGGCAAGGCCGCGCCTGGCGACAAGGCGGCGACCAGTACTGCGGCCAATGGCGAGATCGGCATCATCGGTTCGTGCCCGCCGATGCAGGACCTGTACGGCAAGATACGCAAGGTCGCGCCAACAGACTCCAATGTACTGATCCAGGGCGAGTCGGGTACCGGTAAAGAGCTGGTGGCCCGCGCGCTGCACAACCTGTCGCGACGAGCCAAGGCACCGATGATCTCGGTGAACTGCGCGGCGATTCCAGAGACCCTGATCGAATCGGAACTGTTCGGCCATGAGAAAGGCGCCTTTACCGGCGCCAGCGCCGGGCGTGCCGGCCTGGTCGAAGCCGCCGATGGTGGCACGCTGTTTCTCGACGAGATCGGCGAACTGCCACTCGAAGCCCAGGCACGCCTGTTGCGCGTCCTGCAGGAAGGTGAAATTCGTCGGGTCGGCTCGGTGCAATCGCAAAAAGTCGATGTGCGCCTGATCGCCGCCACCCACCGCGACCTGAAGAACCTGGCCAAAGTCGGCCAGTTCCGTGAAGACCTTTATTACCGCCTGCACGTCATCGCTCTCAAACTGCCGGCCCTGCGCGAACGCGGCACCGACGTCAACGAAATCGCCAACGCCTTCCTCGCCCGCCAAAGTGCGCGGGTCGGACGTAACGACCTGCGTTTCGGCCACGACGCTGAACAGGCGATTCGGCATTACTCTTGGCCAGGTAACGTGCGCGAGCTGGAAAACGCCGTGGAGCGCGCAGTGATCCTGTGCGAGAGCCCGGAGATTTCCGCCGACCTGCTGGGTATCGACATCGAGCTCAGCGATCTCGAAGACGACGAGCCGTTCGCCAGCCTGTCGGGCGCCAGCAGCAGTGCCAACAACACCAGCCACGAGCCGACAGAAGACCTGTCGCTGGAAGACTACTTCCAGCATTTCGTCCTTGAGCATCAGGATCACATGACCGAGACCGAGCTTGCGCGCAAGCTTGGGGTCAGCCGCAAGTGCCTGTGGGAGCGGCGCCAGCGCCTGGGCATCCCGCGGCGCAAGAGCGGTGCCACCAGCGAGGGCTGAGCCGTTTCAGCGCTTTGCGCGGGTGGGCACAGGTAACACCGCTACCTTGCGACAAACTGTTACCGCACCACAAAGTCGTAACAAAAACCGGGGCTTACGGTAACGAAGCCGCGGTTTTTTTTCGCCTTGCGAACCGCTCAAAACCGCTCCACCCCCTTGTTTTACTGGGTTTTGAAAAAGTTGGCACGGCACCTGCTATATGTTTGGTACAAGAACAATAACAAGCACTGCAAAAGACAATAAAAATAAGACGAATCGGCTCACGCACAATAAGAACAAGACGGCGGAGGCGCAGCTAACTGATTCTTTTGGAGAGGAGTTGTATTTGGGGCTTGCCCCACAACCAGGCAGAGAACAATAAAAACTGCACTCAAGCAGGGCCTGAACTGGTTGGATCGCATGATCATTGCAACCTCAGCGACCAAAGCAATCCGTTTGCTCTTGATCCCGATTAGGGAGACCGCCCACAAGCTTTTTTTGTGGGCAGGGCACTCAACAAAAACAAAAAGCCCGGCAAAAAAACAATAAGAGCACGCAACTACTTCTTGGGGAGCTTCGGCTCCCCTTGTAGTTTCTGCCCGCCCCAGCCCGCCTGTGCGTCGTCCGACGCGACCGCCTACACCATCCTCCGAGTAAATGCTAGAATCCCCGCCCATCATGCGGCCATTCTTCGTTTTTGGCCGAACATTCCTTCAAACAGTGCATCCCATGCTGAAGAAGCTGTTCCAGTCGTTCCGTCCTCCCGTACGTGGCACGCACCACAAGCGCACCACGCCTGAAGTGATCAATAGCGGTCAACATTCGCTGCAACGTGGCCAGTTCAGTCGTCATGCGGTGAGTATCGTCGAGCGCCTGCAAAATGCTGGCTACCAGGCCTATCTGGTCGGTGGCTGCGTGCGGGACCAACTCCTGGGCATCACCCCCAAGGATTTCGACGTTGCCACCAGCGCCACCCCTGAACAGGTCCGCGCCGAATTTCGCAACGCCCGCATCATCGGTCGCCGTTTCAAACTGGTTCACATCCATTTCGGGCGTGAAATCATCGAAGTCGCCACCTTCCGCGCCAACCACCCGGAAAGCGAAGAAGAGAACAGCCACACCTCGTCGCGTAACGAGAGTGGGCGGATTCTGCGCGACAACGTCTACGGCACCCTGGAAGAAGACGCGCAACGCCGCGACTTCACCATCAACGCCCTGTATTACGACCCGGTCAGCGAGCGCATTCTTGATTACGCCAACGGCGTGCACGATATTCGCAACCGCCTGATCCGCCTGATCGGCGACCCGACCCAGCGCTACCAGGAAGACCCGGTACGCATGCTGCGAGCCGTGCGCTTCGCCGCCAAGCTCAACTTCGGCATCGAAAAACACACCGTGCAGCCGATTCGCCAGCTGGCGCCAATGCTGCGCGAGATTCCGGCGGCTCGCCTGTTCGAAGAGTCGCTCAAGCTGTTCCTTTCCGGGCAGGCGGCCGACACCTTCGAAATGCTCGTTGACCTGGAGCTGTTCGACCCGCTGTTCCCGGCCAGTGCCGAGGCGCTGGAAGAGCACCCGACCTACACCCACACCCTGATCAGCCAGGCGTTGATCAACACTGACCTGCGCGTCAAGCAAGGCAAGCCGGTAACTCCGGCTTTCCTGTTCGCCGCCATGCTCTGGCCAGCACTGCCCGGTCGCGCCCTGCGCCTGCAGAGCCGTGGCATGCCACCGATTCCGGCCATGAACGAAGCGGCCCACGAACTGATTGCCGAACAGTGCCAGCGCATCGCAATCCCCAAGCGTTTCACCATGCCGATCCGCGAAATCTGGGACATGCAGGAACGCCTGCCGCGGCGCAGTGGCAAACGTGCCGACCTGTTGCTCGACAACCCGCGCTTTCGCGCCGGTTACGACTTCCTGTTGCTGCGTGAAAGTGCGGGTGAAGAAACCGACGGCCTGGGCCAATGGTGGACCGACTATCAGGACTGCAACGACAGCGAGCGCCGCGACATGATCCGCGAGCTGGGCAGCCGTGATGAAGGTGCCGGTGCCGGCCCGCGCAAACGCAAGCGCAGCCCGAGCAAGCGCAAGCGCGCCGACAGCGCTGCAGGCGAGTAACAGATGATCCGCGCCTTTATTGGCCTGGGCAGCAACCTGGCCGATCCCGAACAGCAACTGCGCAGCGCCGTCGAGGCGCTAGGGCAGTTGCGTGACAGCGCCCTGGCCGCGGTTTCGGCCTTCTACAGCAGCGACTCGCTGTCACCGGGCCAGCCGCGCTACACCAACGCCGTGGCGGCGCTGGATACCGCCGTTGCGCCGCTGGACCTGCTCGATGCGCTGCAAGCCATCGAGGCCGATCAGGGCCGCGAACGCAAGGAACGCTGGGGCCCGCGCACCCTCGACCTGGACATTCTGTTGTACGGCGACCAGGTTATCGATGTGCCGCGCCTGAAAGTGCCGCATTACCACATGCAGGCACGACCGTTCGTCCTCTACCCCCTGGCCGAACTGGTCCCTGAAGACTTCTGCCTGGCCGATCAACGGCCCCTGTCCCAATTACTGGCAGATTGCCCGTTCGTCGGTCTGGAACGCCTGTAGCCGGGCGTTCCCCCAGCCGGTAACGCCCGTAACAGCGCATTAGTAACAATGCGGTAACAGGGTAATTGACTTCAGCCCCCTCGCTCACGACTATAGGCGTCCCGTGGCGCCCCGAGCGCCGCAAAAAGGCGTATATAGGCCTGGAACAGGTCGTAATTCAAACACCACGATCGATGATGTGCTGTTCCAGAAGATGAATACACGCGTTGTACGCAGTCGTTTTTCACAGCGCCTGAACGAGGATTCCTTTTCATGCCAGAAGTAACCCTGACCACCCTGCAGAGCCTCAAGGCCAAGGGTGAGAAAATAACCATGCTGACCTGCTACGACGCGACCTTCGCCCAGGCCGCCAGCCGTGCCGGCGTGGAAGTATTGCTGGTGGGTGACTCCCTGGGCATGGTCCTGCAGGGCCATGACAGCACCTTGCCGGTAACCAATGCCGAGATGGCCTACCACACCGCCTGCGTCAAACGCGGCAACGAAGGTGCGTTGATTCTTGCCGACCTGCCGTTCATGGCCTGCGCCACCACCGAGCAGGCGTTCGCCAACAGCGGCGCGCTGATGCAGGCCGGCGCGCACATGGTCAAGGTCGAAGGCGCCGCCTGGCTGGCGGAAACCATCCGCCTGCTGGCCGAGCGTGGCGTACCGGTGTGCGCCCATATGGGCCTGACCCCGCAGACGGTGAACATCCTCGGTGGCTACAAGGTTCAGGGCCGCCAGGAAAACCAGGCACGGCAAATGCGCGCCGACGCCATCGCCCTGGAGCAGGCGGGCGCAGCCATGCTGCTGCTCGAATGCGTACCCACCGAGCTGGCTGCGGAAATCACCCAGGCGGTGAGCATCCCGGTCATCGGCATCGGTGCCGGCAGCGCCACCGACGGCCAGGTGCTGGTATTGCATGACATGCTCGGTCTGTCGCTGACTGGCCGGGTACCGAAGTTCGTGAAGAACTTCATGGCCGGCCAGAGCGATATTCAAGGCGCGCTCAAGGCTTACGTAACCGCCGTCAAGGATGTCAGCTTCCCCGGCAGCGAACACGGGTTCAGTGCATGAATACAGTCAAGACCGTCCGCGAACTGCGCGCCGCCGTGGCGCGCGCGCGCAGCGAAGGCAAACGCATCGGTTTCGTGCCGACCATGGGCAACCTGCACAGCGGCCATGCCGCACTGGTGACCAAGGCCGCACAACGGGTCGATTTCGTCGTCGCCAGCATCTTCGTCAACCCCCTGCAGTTCGGCCCCAGCGAGGACCTCGACAAGTACCCGCGGACCCTCGCCGCTGACCAGGAAAAACTGCTCCAGGCCGGCTGCCATCTGCTGTTCGCCCCGACCGTCGAAGAGATGTACCCCGACGGCATGGCCGGGCAGACCCGCGTCAGCGTCCCGCAACTGTCCGACGGGCTGTGCGGTGCCAGCCGCCCAGGCCATTTCGAAGGCGTGGCGACGGTGGTCAGCAAGCTGTTCAACATGGTCCAGCCGGACCTGGCGGTGTTTGGCCAGAAAGACTTCCAGCAACTGGCGGTGATCCGTGCGCTGGTGCGCGACCTGAACATGCCGATCCAGATCATCGGCGAGCCAACCGTGCGCGCCGAAGACGGCCTGGCGCTGTCTTCGCGCAACGGTTACCTGAGCGACGAACAGCGCGCCACGGCGCCTGTGCTGTATCGGGTACTGAGCCAGATGGCCGCGGCTATCGAACAGGGCGAACGCGACTATCCGGCGCTGATCGCCAACGGTCAGCAGCAACTGACCGCGGCAGGCTTTCGCCCGGACTACCTGGAAATTCGCCAGGCCCTGAGCCTGCGCCCGGCAGCACCGGAAGACCGTGACCTGGTAATCCTGGTAGCAGCCGTCCTGGGTAACACCCGCCTGATCGACAACCTGCACCTGACTCTCGACGACAAGTAAACAGGTCGCCCGCTGGAGCCTCTCCCTGTAACGCAGGTTGCATGCCTATAATTGGCATCAGCCTGCAAACAAGGCGCTGTTTCCAGTGTCCAAGGCAGTCCACGCAATAAGGAAACCTGCAGCGATGGCGTATTACCGCACCCCCCATGATGTTACTGCCCTGCCCGCCTGGCAGGCGCTCCAGCAGCACCGCGAAGCCATGCAGGCCTTCAGCATGCGCGACGCATTCAATGCCGAGCCCAAACGCTTCGAGCAGTTTTCCCTGAGCACCTGCGGGCTGTTCCTCGATTATTCGAAAAACCTGATCAACGGCCAGAGCCGCGACCTGCTGGTCAAGCTGGCCAACGAAGTAGGCCTGCAAGAGGCAATCAAGGCACTGTTCGCAGGCGAGATCCTCAACGCCTCCGAAGGCCGTCCGGCCCTGCATACCGCCCTGCGCCGCCCGGTGGGCGACAAGTTGAGCGTCAACGGCGTCAACGTGATGCCTGAGGTGCACAAGGTCCTCAACCAGGTCACCGAACTGGTTGGCCGCATCCATGATGGCCTGTGGCGCGGCTACAGCGAAAAGCCGATCACCGACGTGGTCAACATCGGCATCGGCGGCTCATTCCTCGGCCCGGAGCTGGTCTCCGAAGCCCTGCTGCCTTACGCCCAGCGTGGCGTGCGCTGCCATTACCTGGCAAACATCGACGGCAGCGAGTTCCATGAGCTGTCGGCCAAGCTGCGCGCCGAAACCACGCTGTTCATTGTTTCGTCCAAGTCGTTCAACACCCTGGAAACCCTGAAGAACGCCCAGGCCGCACGCGCCTGGTACCTGGCCCAGGGTGGCTCGGAAGCCGAGCTGTACAAGCACTTCATCGCCGTATCCAGCAACAAGGCCGCCGCCGTGGCCTTCGGCATTCGCGAAGAGAACATCTTCCCGATGTGGGACTGGGTAGGCGGGCGTTACTCGCTGTGGTCGGCCATCGGCCTGCCGATTGCCCTGGCCATTGGCACGGCCAACTTCAAGGAACTGCTGTCCGGTGCCTACACCATGGACCAGCACTTCCAGAACGCGCCGTTCGAACAGAACATGCCGGTGCTGCTGGCCTTGCTCGGCGTATGGTACGGCAACTTCTGGGGCGCGCAGAGCCATGCGATCCTGCCGTATGACCACTACCTGCGCAACATCACCAAGCACCTGCAACAGCTGGACATGGAATCCAACGGCAAAAGCGTTCGCCAGGACGGCACGCCGGTCAACCACGACACCGGCCCGGTCATCTGGGGTGGCGTGGGTTGTAACGGTCAGCACGCCTACCACCAGTTGCTGCACCAGGGCACCCAGCTGATTCCGGCCGACTTCATCGTCCCGGTGGTCAGCTTCAACCCGGTCGCCGACCATCATCAGTGGCTGTACGCCAACTGCCTGTCGCAGAGCCAGGCACTGATGCTGGGCAAGACCCGCAGCGAAGCCGAAGCCGAGCTGCGCGACAAAGGCATGGCCGAAGCTGAAGTCCAGAAGCTGGCGCCACACAAGGTGATCCCGGGCAACCGCCCGAGCAATACCCTGGTGGTCGAGCGCATCAGCCCGCGTCGTCTTGGCGCGCTGGTGGCGATGTACGAACACAAGGTGTTCGTGCAGAGCGTCATCTGGGGCATCAATGCCTTCGACCAGTGGGGCGTGGAGCTGGGCAAGGAGCTGGGCAAGGGCGTTTACCAACGCCTGACCGGCGGTATCGAAGAGCCTGCCGAAGACGCTTCGACCCAGGGCCTGATCAACTTCTTCCGCAGCCGTCACCGCGGTTGATCACCCGCGCTGCCCCTGGCCGAACGAACACGGCCAGGGGCAGCGGCTACACTGTCCTGACAAAAACAATCCGTCAGAACAGGACCCGCCATGTTCGATATCAGCGACTTTCCCCAAGCCGATGCGGTCAGCAAAGCGGCGCAACTGAGCCAGGCCGATTACCAGCGCCTGTACCGCCAGTCCATCGACGACCCCGATGCCTTCTGGAGCGAACAGGCCAAGGCCCTGGACTGGATCAAGCCCTGGAGCCAAC
>NZ_JH650764.1:147055-192274 GCF_000259195.1 Pseudomonas donghuensis | reverse complement strand
GCTGTCCCGCCAGTCCATCGACGACCCCGATGCCTTCTGGAGCGAACAGGCCAAGGCCCTGGACTGGATCAAGCCCTGGAGCCAAATCCAGCAGAGCGACATGAATACCGGCCGGGCTGCCTGGTTCAAGGGCGCGCAACTGAACGTCAGCTACAACTGCATCGACCGCCACCTGGCCACCCGGGGCGATCAGCCGGCGATCATTCGTGAGGGCGACAACCCCACCGACTCCAGCGTCATCACCTACCGCGAACTGCACCAGCAGGTCTGCCGCCTGGCCAACGTGCTCAAGCAACGCGGGGTGAAAAAGGGCGACCGGGTGTGCATCTACATGCCCATGGTTCCGCAAGCGGCCTATGCCATGCTCGCCTGCAGCCGCATCGGCGCCATTCACTCGGTGGTGTTCGGTGGTTTCTCGCCGGATGCCCTGCGCGACCGTATTCTCGACGCCGATTGCCGTACGCTGATCACCGCCGATGAAGGCATTCGTGGCGGCAAGAGCGTGCCGCTGAAGAACAACGTCGACAAGGCCCTGCTCAGTTGCCCGGACGTCAGTACGGTGGTGGTGATCAAACGTACCGGCGGCGAGATCGACTGGAGTGAAGGTCGCGATCTCTGGTACCACGACGCAATCAAGCAGGTCAGTGATGATTGCCCACCCGAGCCAATGGACGCCGAAGACCCGCTGTTCATCCTCTACACCTCCGGCAGTACCGGCAAACCCAAGGGCGTGCTGCACACCACCGCAGGTTACCTGCTGCAGGCGGCGCTGACCTTCAGGAGCGTGTTCGATTACCGCGATGGCGAGGTGTTCTGGTGCACCGCCGACGTCGGCTGGGTGACGGGCCACAGCTATATCGTTTACGGCCCCCTGGCCAACGGCGCGATCACCCTGATGTTCGAAGGCGTGCCCAATTACCCCGATGCCTCGCGCTTCTGGCAGGTGGTCGACAAGCACCAGGTGAACATCTTCTACACCGCCCCCACCGCCCTTCGCGCACTGATGCGCGAAGGCCAGGGCCCGCTGGCGAGCACCTCGCGCAAGAGCCTGCGCGTGCTCGGCAGCGTGGGTGAGCCGATCAACCCGGAAGCCTGGGAATGGTACTTCGAGGCCGTCGGCGAAAAACGCTGCCCCATCGTCGACACCTGGTGGCAGACCGAAACCGGCGGCATCATGATCAGCCCGCTGGTGGGCACCCGGCGGGTCAAGCCCGGCTGCGCCACCCAACCGATGTTCGGCGTGCAGCCGGTGTTACTGGACGACAAGGGCACGCTGATCGAAGGCCCCGGCAGCGGCATGCTGGCAATCAAGGCCAGCTGGCCCGGGCAGATCCGCAGCGTGTACGGCGACCCGCAGCGAATGATCGACACTTACTTCAAGCCGCTGCCGGGTTACTACTTCACCGGTGACGGCGCGCGCCGCGACGAGGACGGCGACCTGTGGATCACCGGGCGCATCGATGATGTGATCAACGTCTCCGGACACCGCATCGGCACCGCGGAGGTCGAAAGCGCCCTGGTGCTGCACGACAGCATCGCCGAAGCCGCCGTTGTCGGGTACCCTCACGATCTCAAGGGGCAAGGCATCTATGCCTTTGTCACGCCCATGAATGGCGTAACCCCGGACGACAGCCTCAAGCAGGAGCTGCTGGCCCTGGTCAGCAAAGAGATCGGCAGCTTCGCCAAACCCGAGCTGATCCAGTGGGCGCCGGCACTGCCCAAGACCCGCTCAGGCAAGATCATGCGGCGCATCCTGCGCAAGATCGCCTGCAACGAGCTCGACAACCTCGGCGACACGTCGACCCTGGCCGACCCCAGCGTGGTCCAAGGCCTGATCGACAAACGCCTGAACATTTAAGCGGCAGCCTGTTTGGCTGCCTTGCAGACAAGGTAGCCATGGAAGCGATTCGCCGCCGTATCGAAACCCAGGTGATGAGCCTGACCGGTTTGTCCCTGGGGCAACTTGACCTGGAAAACCCCAAGGGTGACCCCGGGCTGTTCGGCCCGGGCAGCCTCAGCTGGCGCGTGCATGGCGACTTCCCAAGCATGTTGATCGGCGGCATCAGTGCCCTGCTCCTGCAACTGCTGCACCCGCTGGCGCTGGCCGGCGTGTGGGATCACTCCAACTTTCGCCAGGACCTGCTTGGCCGCCTGCGTCGCACCAGCCAGTTCATCTCCGGCACCACCTTCGGCTCGACTCAAGATGCCAACTGGCTGATCGAAAAAGTGCGCACCATTCACTTGCAGGTAGTCGGTAGCGCCGCCGACGGCCGGCCGTACGCGGCCAGCGATCCAGACCTGCTGACCTGGGTGCATGTAGCCGAGGTCAGCAGCTTCCTGGCTGCCCATAGGCGCTATCGCAACCCGCACATGCCGATCGCCGAACAGGATGCCTACTATGCCGAGATCGCCCTGATCGCCGAACGCCTGGGCGCCCGTAACGTGCCGCGCTCGCGCCAGCAGATTGCCGACTACCTGCAGGCCATGCGCCCACAACTGATCTGCGACGCCCGCAGCCATGAAGTGGTGCAGGTACTGCTCGACGCACCGGCGCCTAGCCGCCTGGCCCAACCGGTGGGCGCCCTGATGCTGCGTGCCGGGATCGACCTGCTGCCCGACTGGGCCAGCGCAATGCTCGAGCTGAGCCAGAACCCGCTGCAACGCCGGCTGATCCGCCTGGGCATCAACAGCACCGCACCGGTCCTGCGCTGGGCCATGCGCGATGGTTCCGCCCACCGTGCCCGGCGGCGCATGGGTATCGCCTGAACGGTGCGCCAATAGCCCTCGCCCGGCCATCTATGCCACCATGCAGGTCTAGCCAGGCCCTGGGGCCTGAACCGTTCTGACGCCAAATCCAATAAGAGTGAGGACCTGCGCCATGCAAGATGTCGTTATCGTTGCCGCCACCCGTACCGCTGTCGGTAGCTACCAGGGGGCGCTGGCCAACATTCCCGCCGTCGACCTGGGCGCTGCGGTGATTCGCCAGTTGCTGACCCAGACCGGCATCGATGGCGAACTGGTCGATGAAGTGATCCTCGGCCAGGTACTGACCGCCGGTGCCGGGCAGAACCCGGCGCGCCAGGCCGCGATCAAGGCCGGCCTGCCTCACGCGGTGCCAGCCATGACCCTGAACAAGGTCTGCGGCTCGGGCCTCAAGGCCCTGCACCTGGCAGCCCAGGCGATCCGCTGCGGCGATGCCGAAGTGATCATCGCCGGCGGCCAGGAGAACATGAGCCTGGCCAACTACGTCATGCCCGGGGCCCGTACCGGCCTGCGCATGGGCCACAGCAGCCTGATCGACAGCATGATCAGCGATGGCCTGTGGGATGCGTTCAACGACTACCACATGGGCATCACTGCCGAGAACCTGGTGGAAAAGTACGGCATCAGCCGTGAGGAGCAGGACGCCTTCGCTGCCGCTTCGCAGCAAAAGGCAACCGCAGCCATCGAAGCCCGGCGCTTCGTCGATGAGATCACCCCGATCCTGATCCCGCAGCGCAAAGGGGATCCGCTTGCGTTTGCCACCGACGAGCAACCGCGTGCCGGCACCACCGCCGAATCGCTGGGCAAGCTCAAGCCGGCATTCAAGAAAGACGGCACGGTAACCGCCGGTAATGCCTCGTCGCTCAATGACGGCGCAGCCGCGGTGCTGCTGATGAGCGCCGCCAAGGCGCAGCAACTGGGCCTGCCGATCCTGGCGCGCATCAAGGCCTATGCCAATGCCGGGGTCGATCCGGCGATCATGGGCATCGGCCCGGTCAGCGCCACCCGCCGCTGCCTGGCAAAGGCCGGCTGGGACCTGGCGGACCTGGACCTGATCGAAGCCAACGAAGCCTTTGCCGCCCAGGCCCTGTCGGTGGGCAAGGAGCTGGGCTGGGACGCCAGCAAGGTCAACGTCAATGGCGGCGCCATTGCCCTGGGCCATCCGATCGGCGCCTCGGGTTGCCGGGTGCTGGTAACCCTGCTGCACGAAATGATCAAGCGTGATGTCAGCAAGGGCCTGGCCACCCTGTGCATCGGCGGTGGTCAGGGCGTGGCCCTGGCAATCGAACGCTGATCAGCGCGGGAGGGGCCGCAACGGCCCCTCCCCTGGCTTGAACTGGTAAACTGCACGTCCGCAAACCAAGGCCACGTGCATGTCCCTCTTGAATCAGGCGCTGCGCGCCGCCCTCGACGCCCGCCTGGGCCTTCTCGCCGAACTGCATGCCCAGGGCACCGACTGCTATCGCCTGTTCCATGGCAGCCAGGAAGGCGCCAGCGGCCTGACCATCGACCGCTACGGCCCGCAGTTGCTGGTGCAGAGCTTCCACCACAGCCTCGAAACCAGCGCCTTGCTGGAGCTGCACGCCGCTGTCGAAGCGCACCTGGGCCTTGAGCTGCTGCTGGTCTACAACGACCGCTCCCAGGGCAACAGCCGCATCGACCGCCGCGACCCGGTGTACCAGGCCAGCGAGGCCGCGCTGGCCGATCACGTCGGCCACGAATGGGGCCTGAACTACCGGGTGCGTGGTCGCCATGCCGGGCAGGACCCACTGCTGTTTCTTGACCTGCGCAATGCCCGTGGCTGGGTCAAGCAGCACAGTGCCGGCAAAAGCGTGCTGAACCTGTTCGCCTATACCTGCGGTGTCGGCCTCAGCGCGGCGGCGGGCGGCGCCCGCGAGGTGTGCAACCTGGACTTTGCCGAAGGCAACCTGGCCGTCGGCAAGGAAAACGGCGCACTCAACCCGCAACTGCTGCCGATGAGTTTCATCCAGTCCGATTACTTCCCGGCAATCCGCCAGTTCGCCGGCCTGCCGGTCAGCCAGCGCCGCGGCCACACGCTGCCGTCGTACCCACGCCTGCAACAACGCCAGTTCGATCTGGTGTTTCTCGACCCGCCGGCCTGGGCCAAGAGCGCCTTCGGCACCGTCGACCTGCTGCGCGATTACCAGAGCCTGCTCAAGCCGGCACTGTTGAGCACCGCCGAGGACGGCGTACTGATCTGCTGTAACAACCTGGCCAAGGTCAATGTCGACGACTGGCGCGAGCAAGTGCTGCGCTGCGCCGACAAGGCCGGGCGGCCGGTACGCGACTGGCAGGTGCTCAAGCCCGCCGGCGACTTTCCGTCGCAGGACGGTCAGCCCCCATTGAAGACCTTGATTCTTCAGCTCTGAAACAAAAAATCGTTAATTTTCGGGGTATCTTCGGAACCGATTTTACGTGCCATACTCCAACCACTCCCGCTCGAGACAGACGACGCCACACATGCCCAAAGGATTGAAACGCGCCCTCGGCGCCATGCTGGCCGCAGTGGCCTTGTACAGCCTGCTAGGCTTTCTGATTCTCCCAGGGGTTGCCCTGCGTATCGTCAACCAGCAACTGGCCAATTACGCCACAGTACCTGCGCACCTGCAGCGGATCGAGCTCAACCCGTTCAGCCTCGAACTGACCCTCTGGGGCCTGCAGATCGGCGAGCCGGGCAAGGAGCAGGTCGGTTTTGAACGCCTGTACGCCAACCTGCAGCTCGACAGCCTGTGGAGCGGCGCCCTGCACCTGGACGGGGTCGAACTGGACAAGGCACGTACCGAGCTGCTGTTCGCCAAGGACGGCAGCCTCAACCTCACTCAGTTGTTCAAGCTGCCACCGAGCGAGCCCAAGCCTGAAGAGCCGGCCAGCGATCCATTCCCGCTGCGTATCGGCAGCATCAAGCTCAGCGAAGGCTACCTGCACTTCCAGGACCTGCGCCCGAGCGAGCCGATCGAGTTCCTCTACGACTCGATGAACCTGGAGCTGAAGAACCTCAGCACCCTGCCTGACGACAGTACCGAGATGACCCTGGTCGCCAATGGCCCGGCAGGCGGGCGCATCGACTGGTCCGGCAATTTCAGCCTGGTACCGATCGCCTCCGAAGGTACCCTGAAGGTCACCGACGGCAAGATGAAAGCCTTCTGGCCCTATGTCCGAGATGCCGTGCCGCTGGTGCTGGAAGAAGGCGTGGTCAGCCTCGATACCCACTACAAGCTGAATCTGTCCAAGGAAACCGAGCTGCTGCTGGACAACGCCTCGGTGAGCATCGCGCCCTTTGCCATCAAGGCCCCGGATGGCCGTCCGCTGGCGCGCCTGGCGCGTCTGGATGTCAGCGAAACCTCGATCGACCTGGCCAAGCAACTGGTCACCGTCGGCAAGATCCGCAGCGACAAGCTCGAAACCTGGGCGGCGCTGGAGTCCGACGGCCAGCTCGACTGGCAAAAACTGTTCGCCAGCCAGCCGGCCAAAGCCACGCCAAAAGAGCAAGCCGAACCCGCTACCGCCGAGCCGGATGCCAAGGACAAAGCCGCAGCTGAAGCGCCGAGCAAGCCATGGCAGGTACTGCTCAAGGACGTGCAACTGCGCAATTACCAGGTACACCTGGCCGACCGCTCGCAGAAAGAGCCAGTGGCTCTGGACGTTGGCCCGCTGAACCTTGACCTGCAGAATTTCGACAGTCTCAATCAGTCGCCCTTTACCCTCAAGCTCGATACCGGCGTCGGTAAACAAGGCAAGCTGCAGGCTGCCGGTGAGGTGAACCTGGCGCCCGTCACCGCCAAGCTCAAGGTCAACACCCAGGACATCGACCTGCGCGTCGCCCAGGCTTACATCAGCCCCTACATCCGCCTCGAACTGCGCAGCGGCATGCTCGGCAGCGACCTCAATGTCGACCTCAAGAGCACCGCACCGCTGGCCTTCAGCATCGACGGCAAGGCCCAGGTCAACCAGTTGCATACGCTGGACACCATCAAGGACCGCGACTTCGTCAAATGGCAGCAACTGAACCTCGACGCTGTGTCGTACCGCCACGGTGATGCCCTGACCATTGGCAAGGTGACCCTGAAACAGCCTTACGCGCGCTTCATGATCAACGAGGACCGCACCACCAACGTCGATGACCTGCTGATCCCGCAGCCGGCCACCGCGCAGTCCAAAGCGCCAAGCAAAGCCAAGGCCCCGGCCGAGAAGCCACTGGGTATCCGCATCGGTGAAATCGACATCAACGACGGCTCGGCCAACTTCGCCGACTTCAGCCTGACGCCCAACTTCGCCACGGCCATCCAGCAGCTCAATGGCCAGATCGGCACCATCGACAACCGTCAGCCAAAGCCTGCCAAAGTCGATATCAAGGGCAAGGTCGATCGCTATGCGCCAGTGACCATCAAAGGCTCACTGAACCCCTTCGACCCGATGGCCGCCCTGGACATCGCCACCAGCTTCAAACGCGTCGAGCTGACCACGTTGACGCCGTACTCGGGCAAGTTCGCCGGGTTCCGTATCCGCAAAGGGCGGCTGAACATCGACCTGCACTACGTGATCACCCAGGGCAAGCTCCAGGCCGAGAACAAGGTGGTGGTTGAGCAGCTGCAACTGGGTGAGAAGGTCGACAGCCCGGACGCGGTCGACTTGCCGATTCGTCTGGCGGTGGCCCTGCTCAAGGACACCGACGGCAAGATCTCCATCGAGCTGCCGGTGAGCGGCGACCTCAACGACCCGCAGTTCAGCGTCATGCCGATTGTCTGGCAGACCCTGCGCAACCTGGTGCTGCGTGCGGCCCAGGCGCCCTTCAAGTTCATTGGTGGGCTGGTCAGCGGCGGTGATTCCCAGGACCTGGGGAGCGTGGCCTTTGCCGCCGGCTCCAGTGACCTGAGCCCGGATGCGCAAAGCGCCCTGGACAAGCTGGCGACCGCACTCAAGGAACGCCCTGCCCTGCGCCTGGAAATCGAAGGCACCAGCGCCCAGAGCAGCGACGGCCCGCTGATTGCCCAGCAGCGACTGGAGCGTGAGTATCAGAGTACCTACTACAAGATCCTCCAGCGTCGCGGTGACAAGGTGCCAGCCCAGGCTTCCGACCTGAAGGTGCCGGATGGCGACAAACCGGCGATGCTCGAAGGCATCTACCGCGCCCGCATGAAACAGCAGCCACCGGCCGAATGGGAACAGCTGGACCGCGAGCAGCGCACTACCCAGTTGCGTGACGCGGTGCTCAAGTCGTGGGGCGAAAGCCCACTGCTACTGCGCCAGCTGGGGCAGGCCCGGGCCAGCAGCATCAAGGACTACCTGGTGGACAAGGGCCAACTGGCGGATGACCGGGTGTACTTCGTAGACGCCAGCCTGGGCCAGGCCGAAACGGATGGCCGGGTGATTTCGCCGCTGCACCTGGACGCGGAGTGAAGTAACCCCGATCGCGGGGCAAGCCCGCTCCTACAAATCCCCCCCCAAAAAAGAAGCCCCGGCAACCAGTGCCGGGGCTTTGAGTGACCAAGTCCTTTTGGTCTTTCGCATGAACCTGCAAGGGTCAGCGAGTCGGGAGCAACTACTCAGTTGGTTTTCAGGCCATCAGCCGAGACGGCTTGAACGCCTTTGATCTTCTTGGCAATGGCGACCGCCATCTCTTTCTGCGAATCGGTCAAGGTCACATCGGAAGACAGGGAGACCACGCCTTTGTTGGTTTCGACCTTGATGTCGGTGCCCGGGATGCCTTTCTCGGTTACCAGGTCAGCTTTGACCTTGGTGGTGATCCAGGTGTCAGAGGTCGCTTCTTTGACTTTGGTGACTTCACCGGCAGCAACAGTCAGCGGAGCCTGGGAAGGCTGTTGGGCAAACGCCGCATTAGCCAGGGTCAGGGTCAGGGCGGTGGCAGTAGCGGCAGCAATAGCGAACTTCTTCATACGAGACACTCCTGTTTTTCGAAAAGTCTGCGCCATCAGTCCTGGCAGCAGGGTATGAGAACTATTGCAGGGCTTGTGCCAGCTACTGTTATTGACTTTTTTACTTATAAATCAGCTAGTTATATATAAAGCTGAAATCCCGAATCGTGCAATTTGCACGCAGTGGCAAAATCCTGCATGCAAGATGCAAGTCCGCAAGACAATGCCTACAGGCATAAAAAAAGGACCCCGAGGGGTCCTTTTTCTTACGCTACGTTCTTAGACGCCGGATGCCTTGGCAGCGGCAACATCCTTGATCGACAGCTTGATACGGCCGCGGTTGTCCACGTCCAGTACCAGTACTTCAACTTCCTGACCTTCTTTGAGGATGTCGGTCACTTTCTCAACACGAGCATCGCTCAGCATGGAGATGTGAACCAGACCGTCCTTGCCAGGCAGGATGTTGACGAAGGCACCGAAGTCAACGATGCGCTCGACCTTACCGACGTAGATCTTGCCGATCTCGGCCTCGGCAGTGATGCTCAGAACACGCTGACGCGCAGCTTCAGCAGCGTCTTTGGTCTCGCCGAAGATCTTGATCGAGCCGTCGTCTTCGATATCGATCGAAGCCTTGGTTTCTTCGCAGATGGCACGGATGGTCGCGCCGCCTTTACCGATGACGTCACGGATCTTGTCGGTGTCGATCTTCATGGCGATCATGGTCGGAGCGTTTTCCGACAGTTCGCTACGGGACTGACCAATGATCTGGTTCATCTGGCCGAGGATGTTCAGGCGCGCTTCCAGGGCCTGGCCCAGGGCGATTTCCATGATCTCTTCGGTGATGCCGTTGATCTTGATGTCCATCTGCAGCGCGGTAACACCTTTGGCGGTACCGGCTACCTTGAAGTCCATGTCGCCCAGGTGGTCTTCGTCACCGAGGATGTCGGTCAGGACGGCGAATTTCTCGCCTTCTTTAACCAGACCCATGGCGATACCGGCAACCGGTGCCTTCATCGGTACACCAGCGTCCATCAGGGCCAGGGAAGCACCACAGACCGAAGCCATGGAGCTCGAACCGTTGGATTCGGTGATTTCCGATACGACGCGAATGGTGTACGGGAACACGTCGGCGGCAGGCAGCATGGCCTGGACCGAACGACGGGCCAGACGGCCGTGACCGATTTCGCGACGGCCAGCACCGCCCATGCGACCACACTCGCCCACCGAGAACGGCGGGAAGTTGTAGTGCAGCATGAAGGGGTCTTTCTTCTCGCCTTCGAGGGTGTCCAGCAGTTGCGCGTCACGGGCAGTACCCAGGGTCGCAACGACCAGGGCCTGGGTTTCGCCGCGGGTGAACAGCGCCGAACCGTGGGTCTTTGGCAGTACACCGACTTCGATGTTCAGCGGACGTACGGTCTTGGTGTCACGGCCATCGATACGTGGCTTGCCGTTAACGATGTTTTCGCGAACGGTGCGGTATTCGATTTCGCCGAAGATCTCTTTGACTTCGGAAGCCGAAGGTTGACCTTCTTCACCGGAGAACTTGGCGATCACTTGCTCGCGCAGTTCGCCCAGGCGAGCGTAACGGTCAGCCTTGACGGTGATGGTGTAGGCGTCGGAAACCGCAGCACCGAATTCACCACGGATGGCGTTCAGCAGTTCGGTGTTGGCAGCGGCTGGCTTCCAGTCCCAGGTCGGCTTGGCAGCTTCGGCGGCCAGCTCTTTGACAGCCTGGATCACAGCCTGGAATTCATCGTGGGCAAACAGTACGGCGCCCAGCATCTGGTCTTCGGTCAGCTCTTTGGCTTCCGATTCAACCATCAGCACGGCGTCGGAGGTACCGGCAACGACCATGTCCAGGCTCGAGGCAGCCAGTTGCTCGTAGGTCGGGTTCAGCAGGTAGCCGGTGCTTTCGTGGAAAGCAACACGGGCAGCGCCGATCGGGCCTTCGAACGGAATGCCGGAGATGGCCAGGGCAGCCGAGGTACCGATCATCGCAGCGATGTCCGGATCGGTCTTCTTGCTGGTGGAAACGACGGTGCAGACAACCTGCACTTCGTTCATGAAGCCTTCTGGGAACAGCGGACGGATCGGACGGTCGATCAGACGCGAGGTCAGGGTTTCTTTCTCGGAAGGACGGCCTTCACGCTTGAAGAAACCACCAGGGATCTTGCCGGCGGCGTAGGTCTTTTCCTGATAGTGAACGGACAGGGGGAAGAAGCCTTTGCCTGGATCGGCCTGTTTGGCACCGACCACGGTCACCAGTACGGTGACATCGTTGTCGACGGTGACCAATACGGCGCCGGACGCTTGACGAGCAATACGGCCCGTCTCGAGGGTAACGGTCGATTGACCGAACTGGAATTTCTTGATTACCGGGTTCACGGTTTCCTACCTTTTTCAGTGGCTCTGGGGGAACTGGTTCTTGCGAATTCTTGGGCAGCACAGGGAATCGGCCCTGTTGGCAGTCCAGATAAAACTAGAGGTTGGGAGCCTGCCCTGCCCTCGCGGTAAACCGCTCAGGCGAGACAGACAGCCAACCTCATAGATACACAAGGCGTGCTCACCAGCACGGGGGCCAAAGGCTCCGCCTGGTGACTGCAGCACGCCGTGCACACCACTGGCCAGGCCGCTATTAGCGACGCAGACCCAGACGACCGATCAGGGCGCTGTAACGAGTGGTGTCCTTGCCTTTCAGGTAGTCCAGCAGCTTGCGACGCTGGTTAACCATGCGGATCAGACCACGACGGGAGTGGTGGTCTTTGCCGTTGGCCTTGAAGTGGCCTTGCAGCTTGTTGATGTTGGCGGTCAGCAGAGCAACCTGCACTTCCGGGCTACCGGTGTCACCGGCGGCTTGCTGGTATTCGCCAACGATCTTTGCTTTTTCTTCAACGCTGAGTGCCATCTGGCTTCTCCAAATCAAGGGAAACCGAACAAACGGTTTCCAATAGGCCAGGGACTGCTCCCTGTATTCATAAAGTGAGGCGTGACCGTGCCTATTAACAGCCATCCTCTTTACCACCAGTGCCGGGCCTGAACCTGACGCTGAAGGTTTCGATCATTCTGACCGAATCAAGCGACGAGGCGCGATGCGCCCGTCTTCGCTCACTTCACCGATACCGATGAAGCGACCGTTGTGATCCTGTACCCGGACCATGCCGAACTTCGGCGCGTCGGGGGCTCTGACCGGCTGACCATTGAGCCAGTAGAACGCACTGTGCTCGGAGAACTGCAACAGTGGCCAGTCCAGCAGACCGCTGTCCGATGGCATCAGGAAGCGATCGACTGCTTCGTTGCCACCTTCGGCGTGGACCGCTTCGAGTTCTTCGAGGGTCACGGTCTGGGCCAGCTCGAAAGGACCGGCGTGCGTACGGCGCAGTTCAGCGACATAGGCTCCGCAACCGAGCACCTCGCCGATATCCTCGACCAGAGTGCGGATGTAGGTGCCTTTGCTGCAGCCGACTGACAGCCGAACACGGGTGCCTTCGCACTCGAGCAATTCCAAGCGGTTAATAGTAACAGAACGCGCCTCGCGCTCCACTACTTCACCTGCACGGGCGAGCTTGTACAGTGGCTGACCGTCGCGCTTGAGGGCCGAGTACATCGGCGGTATCTGACTGATTTGACCACGAAATTGTGGCAAAACCGCTTCGATATCGGCGCGACCAACGGTCACGTCACGGGTTTTCAGCACTTCACCTTCGGCATCGCCCGTGGTGGTGGTCTGACCCAGTTGCATGACCGTCTCGTAGCCCTTGTCGGAATCGAGCAGGTACTGCGAGAACTTGGTCGCCTCACCAAAGCACAGCGGCAGCACGCCGCTGGCCAGTGGATCGAGGCTACCAGTGTGCCCGGCCTTTTCGGCGTTGAGCAGCCAGCGGACCTTCTGCAGGGCGGCGTTGGAGGTGAACCCCAACGGCTTGTCGAGCAGGATGATGCCGCTGACGTTACGACGGATACGCTTGACCTGAGCCACCGCTTACTCCTTGGTGTCCAGGGGCGTGTCGGAAGCCTGGTGCAGCTTGTCTTCGGCGACGGCGCGCTCGATCAGTGCCGACAGGTGGGCACCGCGACTGATGCTTTCGTCATAGTGGAAATGCAGTTGCGGCACGCTGCGCAGTTGCATTTCCTTGCCCAGGTGCACACGCAGGAAACTGGCCGCGCCGTTGAGCACTTTGAGGGTCTGCTTGATGTCTTCCGCGCCTTCCTGGCCCATGGAGGTGATGAACACCTTGGCATGGCCGACATCGCGGCTGACATCCACAGCGGTAATGGTGACCACGCCGACGCGCGGGTCTTTGACTTCACGACGGATCAACTGGGCCAGCTCACGCTGGATCTGATCGCCGATGCGTTGGGTACGGCTATATTCTTTTGCCATTTTTGCTACCTGTAACTAAAGCGGCAAACGCCCGGCCAGGCTAGAGCCGGACCGGGCGTTGCGTTCAGAGCCGCCAAGCGGCGCCCTGGGGCGGGCGATTGGCGGTTCCCATGCTCGCGGCTTAGAGCGTACGAGCCACTTGGACTTTCTCGAAGACTTCGATCTTGTCGCCGACCTTGACGTCGTTGTAGCTCTTGACGCCGATACCGCATTCCATGCCGGCACGTACTTCGGACGCATCGTCCTTGAAACGACGCAGCGATTCCAGCTCGCCTTCGAAGATCACCACGTCCTCGCGCAGTACGCGGATCGGACGGTTGCGGTAGACCACACCCTCGACGACCATACAGCCGGCGATGGCGCCGAACTTCGGCGAACGGAACACGTCACGCACTTCGGCGATACCCAGGATGTTCTCGCGAACATCGCTGCCGAGCATACCGGTCAGGGCTTTCTTGACGTCTTCAATGATGTCGTAGATCACGTTGTAGTAACGCATATCCAGACCTTCCTGCTCGACGATCTTGCGCGCGCCGGCATCGGCACGCACGTTGAAGCCGAACAGTACTGCATTGGAAGCCAGGGCCAGGTTGGCGTCGCTCTCGGTGATACCACCGACACCGCCACCGATCACGCGAACCTGTACTTCGTCGTTGCCCAGGCCGCTCAGGGAGCCCTGCAGGGCCTCGAGAGAACCACGAACATCGGACTTGAGCACGATGTTGAGGGTCTTCTTCTCTTCCTGGCCCATGTTCTCGAAGATGTTCTCGAGTTTGCCAGCGTGAGCGCGAGCCAGTTTGACCTCGCGGAACTTGCCTTGACGGAACAGGGCAACTTCACGGGCTTTCTTCTCGTCAGCCACTACCGACAGCTCGTCACCGGCGTCCGGGGTGCCATCCAGGCCGAGGATCTCGACCGGGATCGACGGGCCGGCTTCTTTAACAGTCTTGCCGTTTTCGTCGAGCATGGCCCGTACACGGCCGTAGTTCGAACCGCACAGGACCATGTCGCCCTGACGCAGGGTACCGTCCTGAACCAGCACGGTAGCCACCGGGCCGCGGCCCTTGTCCAGACGCGACTCGACCACCACACCACGACCCGGGGCCGATGGAGTGGCCTTGAGCTCGAGGATCTCGGCTTGCAGCAGGACGGCTTCGAGCAGTTCGTCGACACCGGTACCCATCTTCGCCGACACCTTGACGAACGGCGTGTCTCCACCCCAGTCCTCGGAAGTGACGCCTTCGACGGCCAGTTCGTTACGGATGCGATCGAGGTCGGCACCCGGCTTGTCGATCTTGTTCACCGCAACGACCAGCGGAACACCGGCAGCCTTGGCGTGCTGGACCGCTTCGCGGGTTTGCGGCATCACGCCGTCGTCCGCCGCGACCACCAGGATCACGATGTCGGTCGCCTTGGCACCACGGGCACGCATGGCGGTAAACGCGGCGTGACCAGGGGTGTCGAGGAAGGTGACCATGCCGCGGTCGGTTTCCACGTGGTAGGCACCGATGTGCTGGGTAATACCACCGGCTTCGCCAGCGGCCACCTTGGCACGACGGATGTAGTCGAGCAGCGAAGTCTTACCGTGGTCAACGTGGCCCATTACGGTCACGACCGGCGCACGGGCGAAGGCTTCACCTTCGAACTTCAGCGATTCGGCCAGGGAATCTTCCAGGGCGGTATCGCTGACCAGGGTGACCTTGTGGCCCAGCTCTTCGGCGACCAGTTGAGCGGTCTCCTGGTCGAGCACCTGGTTGATGGTCACCGGAGTGCCCAGCTTGAACATGAACTTGACGACTTCAGCGGCCTTGACCGACATCTGCTGGGCCAGGTCGGAGACGGTAATGGTCTCGCCGATCTGGACGTCGCGGATAACCGGACCGGTCGGGTTCTGGAAGCCATGGGCGTTGCGCTTCTTCGGCTTGCCCTTGCCACGGCCACCACGACGGAAGCCATCGCTTTCTTCGTCGGTGGTACGCGGAGCGGCACGCGGGGTTGGCGCCTTTTCCTTTTCCTTGACCTTGACCGAAACGCGCGGCGCTTCGTTACGGCGCTCGCCGCCACGACGCTCGTCGTCACGCGACTTGTCGCTGCGACGGACGTCGTCTTTCTTGCGCTCGGCAACCGGTGCCGGTGCGGCATCGGCGGCGTCGATCACTGGCGCGGCAGCCGGAGCCGGAGCCGGCGCGGCAGCAGCCGGTGCGGCGTTCGCAGCGGCTGGCTGACGACGGGCTTCTTCCTCGGCACGCTGACGTGCTTCGGCATCGGCTTTTTCACGGGCAGCGTTTTCGGCTGCACGGCGCTCTTCCAGCTCGCGCTTCTGCTCGGCCTGGATTTCTTCCGGGCTGCGCTGAACGAATACTTTCTTCTTGCGTACTTCTACGCTGATGCTCTTGCTACCGGCGACACGCAGGGTGCTGGTGGTTTTGCGCTGCAAGGTGATCTTGCGCGGCTCTTCCACTTTTGCCTTGTGGCTGCTCTTCAAATGAGCCAGCAATGCCTGCTTCTCATTGTCGGTCACTACCTGACCGGCGTCGGTGTGCGGCAGACCTGCCTCACGCATCTGCTGCAGCAGGCGCTCTACCGGTGCAGCGACCTCTTGGGCCAATTCTTTCACCGTGACTTGCGTCATGCACTTCTCTCCTCAGGCCGCGCCTAATTACTCGAACCAGTGGGCTCGGGCGGCCATGATCAACTTGCCGGCACGCTCTTGGTCGATGCCGTCGATGTCGAGCAGGTCATCAATCGACTGCTCGGCCAGGTCTTCGCGGGTAACTACGCCGCGCACCGCCAGTTCCATCGCCAAATCCTTGTCCATACCCTCAAGCGAGAGCAGGTCTTCGGCCGGATGGGCGTCTGCCAGCTTTTCCTCAGTAGCGATGGCTTTGGTCAACAGGCGATCCTTGGCGCGAGCACGAAGCTCGTTGACGATGTCTTCGTCAAAGCCGTCGATGTTGAGCATTTCTTCCAGCGGTACGTAGGCAATCTCTTCCAGGCTGGTGAAGCCTTCATCGACCAGCACCTGTGCCAGCTCTTCGTCGACTTCCAGCTCGTCGATGAAGTTGCGCAGGATGTCACCGGTTTCAGCTTGCTGCTTGGCCTGGATGTCCGATTCGGTCATCACGTTCAGGGTCCAGCCGGTCAACTGACTGGCCAGGCGCACGTTCTGGCCACCACGGCCAATCGCCTGGGCCAGGTTGTCGGCACCCACCGCGATGTCCATGGCGTGGGCATCTTCATCGACGATGATCGCCGCGACTTCAGCCGGCGACATGGCGTTGATGACGAATTGTGCAGGGTTGTCGTCCCAGAGGACGATATCCACACGCTCACCACCCAGTTCGCCGGACACGGCCTGGACACGCGAACCGCGCATGCCGATACAGGCACCTTGCGGATCGATGCGTTTGTCCTTGGAGCGCACGGCGATCTTGGCGCGCGAACCCGGATCACGGGACGCGGCCATGACTTCGATCAGGCCCTCGGCGATTTCCGGCACTTCGATGCGGAACAGTTCGATCAGCATCTGTGGCGCGGTACGCGACAGGATCAACTGCGGGCCGCGGTTCTCGGTGCGGATTTCCTTGAGCAGTGCACGCAGGCGCACACCCACACGGAAAGTCTCGCGGGAGATGATGTCTTCACGGGCCAGCAACGCTTCGGCGTTGTTGCCCAGGTCAACGATGACATTGTCACGGGTGACCTTCTTGACGGTACCGGAGATGATCTCGCCCAGACGCTCGCGGTAGGCATCTACCACCTGAGCGCGCTCGGCTTCACGGACCTTCTGGACGATGACTTGCTTGGCGGTCTGGGCGGCAATGCGGCCGAACTCGATCGACTCGATCTTTTCTTCGATCACGTCACCGACTTTAGCTTCAGGATGGGTGTCCTGAATCTTCGCTGGCCACACTTCGATCGCCGGATCGTCCAGATCCTTTTCTTCGACGACAGTCCAGCGACGGAAGGTTTCGTAGCTACCGGTGTGGCGGTTGATTTCCACACGCAGGTCGACTTCGTCGTCAAAACGTTTTTTGGTTGCAGTGGCCAGAGCCACTTCCAGCGCTTCAAAAATCACGCCGGCCGGTACGCCCTTTTCGTTGGATACCGACTCAACAACCAGCAGTACTTCTTTGCTCATCGTACGCCTCGCCTTTCGCAAGCCATTGGATCCGCGCGGTCCGCGGGATCCGGCACGTCTCAGTCAAAACTGGGAATAATGTTGGCCTTGTCGATCGAATCGATCGGCAACAGGAATTCGTTGTTGTCTACCTGGACCACAACATCCTGATCCTCCACGCCACGGAGAAGGCCCTGAAAGTTACGACGACCTTCAAAGGGCGTACGCAGCTTGATCTTCACTTGTTCGCCGGCATGCGAAGCAAACTGTTCCAAGGTGAACAGCGGGCGATCCATGCCAGGAGAGGACACTTCAAGGGTATATTCGGACGTAATCGGGTCTTCGACATCGAGGATCGCACTGGCCTGGTGACTGACTTTTGCGCAGTCATCAACCAGCACGCCATCTTCTTTATCGATGTAAATCCGCAGGACCGAATGTTTGCCTTGAGAGATGAATTCGATCCCCCAGCATTGATAGCCAAGAGCCTCGACCACCGGGGCCAACAAGGCCTGCAACTGTTCTAGCTTGCTCGACACCTGAACCCCCTCGTGCATGCTATGCAAATAAAAAATGGGCAAAGCGCCCATCCCTGATACGCCGTTGAATACCGGCGTTATGACTGTTCAGCCAAGAAAAAGCCCCTGCAAAAGGGGCTCCGCTGAAACTGGTTGCGGGGGCTGGATTTGAACCAACGACCTTCGGGTTATGAGCCCGACGAGCTACCAGACTGCTCCACCCCGCGACAAAGCTGGGGCGAAAGTATACGACCGAACCCCGACAGGGTCAATCTAACCTCCACCTACAAGAAAGCCCGCTGTAGCGGGCTGTCTTGTTTCAATTGGTACCGAGAAGGGGACTCGAACCCCTACACCCTATGGGCACAACCACCTCAAGGTTGCGTGTCTACCAATTCCACCACCTCGGCAATACTACTTTGAAACCCGTTACTTCTGCTCTTGAGCGGGAGGAACATCGCCAGTCTTAGTGGCTTCGCTCTTCTGCTCCTGGAGCACCGGTACATCATCTGTTGCCGGTTTTTGCTGCTTCACTTCCAAGACCGCTGGATCTGGTAACCCTACTTGAGTCAGCTCTTGAGCTTTCTCCTTAGCAAAGTATCCTAACCCAAGAGCAGTTAAGAAGAAAGAGGCAGCTAGTATAGCAGTAAACTTACTCAGAAAGGTAGCAGAACCTTGGCTTCCGAACACAGTATTTGAAGCACCTGCGCCGAAAGATGCACCCGCTTCCGCACCTTTACCCTGTTGCAGCAACACCAGCACTACCAAACCCAGCGCGCCCAACAGATGCAAAACAACGATCACTGTTTCCAGCATTTTTCAGTTTCCTGCGGCGCGACAAATTGCACCGAATTCGTCTGCGTTCAGGGAAGCCCCACCAATCAGGCCCCCATCGATATCCGGCATGCCGAACAGTTCAGCCGCATTGGCCGCCTTCACGCTGCCGCCGTATAGAAGCCGCACACTCGCTGCGACTTCCGGGTTCTTTGCCGCCAGCTGCTCGCGAATGGCCTTATGCACATCCTGAGCCTGCTGTGGCGAGGCCGTCAGCCCTGTGCCGATGGCCCATACAGGCTCATAGGCAATCACCGCACTGGCGAAGACTTCGACACCGAACGCTTCGATGACGCTGTCCAGCTGACGCCCGACAATCTCAAGCGTTTTACCCGCTTCGCGCTCTTCGAGGGTTTCCCCTACACAGAGCACCGGCTTCAAACCACAAGCCTGTGCCGCAGCGAACTTGCGATTGAGGACTTCGTCGTTCTCGCCAATGATCTGGCGGCGCTCGGAGTGCCCAATCAGTACCAGCTCGCAACCTGCCTCGGCCAGTTGACTCGGTGCAATTTCACCGGTCAGTGCGCCTTGCTCAGGCTGTACCGCAGAATTCTGAGCGCCGACGGCGATCGCCTTGCCTTGTACGCCATCAATTACCTGATTGATGTACAGGGCGGGGGGAAACACCGCGACCTCGACACCGCTCGGCAGGGCGAGATTACTCAAGCCCTTGATCAGCTCAGCGACGCTGGCGCGGGTACCGTGCATCTTCCAGTTACCAGCTACCATAGGGCGACGCATGCTGTACCTCGTCGGTCAAAGAGGGCGCAGATGTTACCCAACCCGATCACCTCTGGCAAGCGTAATTCAAACGCAAACTTCACTTACCAGTTTTGCCAGGGCTTCGGCGTGGCCGCGAACCTGATTTTCATCCTCGCCTTCGACCATTACCCGCACCAGAGGCTCTGTCCCGGACTTGCGCAGCAGCACACGGCCACGACCGGCCAGTGCCTCGGTAACCTTGGCACTGGCGTCCTTGACCGCTGGATGCTCCAGCGGGTCGACCTTGCTCGCACCAAAGCGCACGTTGATCAGCACCTGCGGGCACTTGCGCAGGGCCTGACGGGCCTGGGCCAGGGTTTCTTCGCGGCGCTTGAGGGCCATCAGCACCTGCAGCGCGGCGATGATCGCATCACCGGTGGTGGTGTGGTTGCAGCACACCACGTGCCCGGAGTTCTCGCCACCGATGACCCAGTCGCGCTCCAGCAGCTCGGCCATCACGTAGCGGTCACCGACCTTGGCGCGCACGAACGGGATGTCGAGATCCTTCAGGGCCAGCTCCAGCCCCAGGTTGCTCATCAGGGTGCCCACCACCCCGCCCTGCAGCTTGCCGCGCTCATGCAGGTCACGGGCGATGATGAACAGCAGCTCGTCGCCATCGACGATGGCGCCGGTGTGATCGACCATCAGCACCCGGTCACCGTCGCCGTCGAAGGCGATGCCGAGGTCGGCATGGCCCACCAGCACCGCCGCCTGCAGCGACTCGATGTGGGTCGAACCGCAGTTCTCGTTGATGTTCAGGCCATCAGGCTGCGCTGAGAGCACGGTGACATCAGCACCCAATTCGCGGAACACGCTCGGCGCGACCTTGTAGGTAGCGCCGTGGGCGCAGTCGACCACCAGCTTGAGGCCGGCAAAATCAGTGCTGCTCGGCACGCTGCTCTTGCAGAATTCGATGTAACGCCCAGCCGCATCGTTGATGCGCGAGACCTTGCCCAGCTTGCTCGATTCGACCACGGTCATCGGCTGGTCGAGCAGCTCCTCGATCATCAGCTCGACTTCGTCCGGCAGCTTGGTACCCTGCCCGGAGAAGAACTTGATGCCGTTGTCGTCATGGGGATTGTGCGAAGCACTGATAACGATGCCCGCTTCGGCATGGAAGGTACGGGTCAGGTAGGCGATGGCCGGGGTCGGCATCGGCCCGAGCAACATCACATCGGCGCCCGCCGCTGACAGCCCGGCTTCAAGCGCCGATTCAAACATGTAACCGGAAATTCGCGTGTCTTTGCCGACCAGTACCCGGCAGGCACCCTGCCTGCGAAAGGCCATGCCCGCCGCCCAGCCAAGCTTGAGCATGAAGTCAGGGGTGATGGGGTATTCGCCGACACGGCCACGAATACCGTCGGTACCAAAATATTTTCTGCTCATAGATGCTCCATCACTCTTATTCGGCGGCTTGCACCGCAGCAATCATCCGCACTACATCGGCGGTTTCGGCGACATCGTGAACGCGCAATATGCTCGCGCCCTTGGTCATCGCCAGCGCAGCCAGGGCAAGGCTGCCATAGAGCCGTTCTCCGACCGGACGGCCCAGGGCCAGGCCGATCATGCTCTTGCGCGAAACACCTACCAGCAAGGGACGCCCCAACCGGTAAAGTGCTTCCATGTGCTTGAACAGGCTGAGGTTGTGCGCCAGGGTCTTGGCGAAGCCGAAGCCTGGATCGAGGATGATCCGCCCGGCTTCGATGCCGACTGCCGCACACGCAGCCATACGCTCTTCAAGGTAGTTCGCCACCTCGGCGGTGACATCCTCGTAATGCGGATTGTCCTGCATGTCGCCCGGCTCGCCACGCATATGCATCAGGCACACCGGCAAGCCGGTGGCTGCTGCGGCATCCAGGGCACCATCACGGCTGAGCGAGCGCACATCGTTGATCAGCCCGGCACCGAGCCTGGCCGATTCGCGGATAACCGCTGGCGTCGAGGTATCGACCGAGATGATCACATCCAGCTCACGATTGATCGCTTCGACGATCGGCGCGACGCGCTCCAGCTCTTCAAGCGCCGACACCGCACGCGCGCCGGGGCGAGTGGACTCGCCACCGACATCGACCAGGGTCGCACCGGCAGCCACCATCGCTTCGGCGTGGCGCAAGGCTGCGTCACGCTGGGTGAAGCGGCCGCCATCGGAGAAGGAATCGGGGGTGATATTGAGGATACCCATGACATGGGTACGGGACAAATCAAGAACCCGGTTGCCGCAAGGCAACCGGGTCGGGTACTGCTGTGAAGTCATATGTGCCCTTAGACTTGCGCCGCTGGACCGCCGATCGGCGACTCAGGGCGATCGCTCTGCGGAGCAGAGGCGCCTGGAGTGCCCGATCCACCTTCCCAGTCACGCGGCTCGCGTGGCTCGCGACCAGCCATGATGTCGTCGATCTGATCGGCATCGATGGTCTCGTACTTCATCAGCGCATCGGCCATGGCGTCGAGCTTGTCGCGGTTTTCGGTGAGGATCTGCTTGGCCGTGGCGTAGCACTGGTCAATGATGCTGCGTACTTCCGAGTCGATCAACTTGGCGGTCTCACCGGAGACACTGGCGTGCTGGGAACCGGCACTGCGGCCCAGGAACACCTCACCCTCTTCTTCGGCATACATCAGCGGACCGAGTTTTTCCGACAGGCCCCACTTGGTGACCATGTTGCGGGCGATCTGACTGGCACGCATGATGTCGTTGGAGGCACCGGTGGTGACGCCATCGAAGCCCAGGGTCATCTCTTCGGCGATACGGCCACCGTACAGCGAGCAGATCTGGCTGATCAGTGCGCGCTTGGACAGGCTGTAACGGTCTTCCTCCGGCAGGAACATGGTGACACCCAGTGCCCGGCCACGCGGAATGATCGAGACCTTGTACACCGGGTCATGCTCGGGCACCACACGGCCAACAATGGCATGGCCGGCTTCGTGGAAGGCGGTATTGCGCTTCTCTTTCTCGGACATGACCATGGTCTTGCGCTCGGCGCCCATCATGATCTTGTCTTTGGCCAGTTCGAACTCTTTCATCTCGACGACGCGCTTGCCACCACGGGCAGCGAACAGCGACGCTTCGTTGACCAGGTTGGCGAGGTCGGCACCGGAGAAGCCTGGAGTACCACGGGCAATCACGGCTGGATTGACGTTCTCGCCAATCGGCACCTTGCGCATGTGTACCTTGAGGATCTGCTCACGACCGCGGATATCCGGCAAGCCAACGACGACCTGACGGTCGAAGCGGCCTGGACGCAGCAGCGCCGGGTCGAGGACGTCCGGACGGTTGGTCGCGGCGATGACGATGATACCGTCGTTCATTTCGAAGCCGTCCATCTCAACCAGCAACTGGTTGAGGGTCTGCTCGCGCTCGTCGTGACCGCCACCCATGCCGGCGCCACGATGGCGACCGACGGCGTCGATCTCGTCGATGAAGATGATGCACGGTGCGTGTTTCTTGGCCTGCTCGAACATATCGCGAACACGGCTGGCACCGACACCGACGAACATCTCGACGAAGTCGGAACCGGAGATGGTGAAGAACGGCACCTTGGCTTCGCCGGCAATAGCCTTGGCTATCAGGGTCTTACCGGTACCTGGCGGGCCAACCATGAGTACACCGCGAGGAATACGACCGCCCAGGCGCTGGAACTTGCCCGGATCGCGCAGGAATTCGACCAGTTCGCCGACTTCTTCCTTGGCTTCGTCGCAGCCGGCAACGTCGGCCAGGGTGGTTTTCACCTGATCTTCAGACAGCAGGCGCGCCTTGCTCTTGCCGAAGCTCATCGGCCCGCCCTTGCCACCGGCACCGCCTTGCATCTGGCGCATGAAGAACATGAATACGGCAATGATGACCAGGATCGGGAAGCTGGCGACCAGCAGTTGGGTCCAGATGCTCTGCTGCTCTGGCTGTTTGCCTTCGACCACGACGTGGTTGTCGACCAGGTCACCGATCAGGCCGTTGTCCTGAATGGCCGGACGGATGGTCTTGAAGCTGTCGCCATCGGTACGTTTACCGGTAATGACGTAGCCGTCGACCGCAACGCGCTCGACCTTGCCATCCTTGACCTGCTGAATGAAGTCGGAATAGTTGAGGGTCTGCGGCTCATTCGGGCTGGAGAAGTTGTTCATCACTGTCACCAGGACAGCCGCGATGATCAACCACAGGATCAAGTTCTTTGCCATATCGTTCAATTAGCTACCCTCTGAAGCCGGCTGACGGCGCAGCCGTGCCTCGCATGATATTCACCGGCTTAACTTACTACATAACCTACACATCTGCAGGCGCCGTCTGTAACCCTTTGTGAAACCTAGACTACACGATGTTCATCCAGGTCAGGCAGGAGAGCCGATTGGAAAAAACTATCGGATACCCTGAAAGCCGCCGGCCTGACGCCCTACTCGCCGCGGTAACCCCTCGCCAGCAAGTACTGTTCGCGGGAGCGGTCCCGCGAAGAATCAGGCTTGAGCATCTGGACCTTGTCGAATTTCTGACGAGCGTCCTTGAGGTATACGTCAAACCCTTCGCCCTGGAAAATCTTGATCAGGAAATCACCACCCGGCTTGAGCACCCGGGTCGCCAGATCAAGGGCCAGCTCACAGAGAAACATGGCCTTGGGAATATCCACGGCAGGCGTACCACTCATATTGGGGGCCATATCGGAAATCACAAGGTCTACGTGCGAATTACCCACCGCCTCGAGGATCTGCGCCAGCACTTCGTCCTGGGTAAAGTCCCCCTGGATGAAGGTAACGTCAGGAATGCTGTCCATTTCCAGGATGTCGGAAGCGATCAAACGCCCCTGACCACCAATCAGACGACTGGTCACCTGCGACCAGCCACCCGGGGCCGCACCCAGGTCGACGACGCTCATACCAGGGCGGATAATCCGGTACTTTTCCTGGATTTCCAGCAATTTGTAGCTCGCACGCGAGCGATAACCGTCCTTTTGCGCCTTTTTAACGTAAGGATCGTTGAAGTGTTCTTTCAGCCAGCCAAGGCTTGTCTTGGAACGCGCCATTGGGCACCTCGATGATAAGGGTCGTGATTAACTGGGCGGATCCACGGGCCCTCGGGTAAAATGGCCGCCATTTTTACAGAATCAGACAAAGGGTCAGATTATGCCGCTCAATAACGAGCAGAAGAAACAGTACAAATCCATTGGCCACGACCTGAAACCAGTTCTGATTGTGGCAGGCAATGGGCTGACTGAAGGGGTTATCGCCGAACTCGAACGCGCCCTGGTCGATCACGAACTGATCAAGGTCGAGATTCGCTCCGAAGACCGCGAAGAGCGTGCCGCCGCAATTGCCGCGCTGTGCAAGGCCGGCCGCGCCGAACTGGTACAGACCATCGGCAAGAAGGCGCTGATCTATCGCCGCAATCCGCAACCGAACAAGCAGTTGTCGAACATCCACCGTTACAAGTGATGTTCGCCCCGGTCAGTGGCGCGCCTTGCGCGCCCTGCCCGGCACGGGCTGCATGACCAGCAGCAAGCCGGTCAGGCCCAGCACCAGGTAACAGAACAGCTGCCAGCGCAGTTCCCCCGGCATGCCCACGCGCAACGCGAAATACACCACGCACGCCAGCATCACCATCGACAACAACTGCCCCCGCATGTCCCGCCACAGACTGGACAGGCCCTGCGCCTGAATCAGCACCAGCGCCTGCACGCCTGCGCAAAACGCCGCAAACGCCACCAGCAACGATGCCATCAGGCTACCGATATCCTCGATCAACAGCGGCGCCAGGCCAATCTGGCCCAACGCCGGCAGCAGACCGAAATGCAGCATCCACAGGCCGCCAACCCAGAGTACCTGGGTCAGCTGCCAGATTGCCGGGGCGGCAGCAAAGCCCCGGCGACGGTCAGATGTGTTTGACTTCGACAATCTCGTACTCGACCGTACCGCTTGGCGTCTTGATCACCACGGCATCACCCTCTTCCTTGCCAATGATGGCACGGGCGATCGGAGCACCGACCGAGAGCTTGCCCTGCTTGACGTCGGCTTCGTCCTCACCAACGATCTGGTAAGTCACCTGCTCGCCGGTCTCGGTGTTTTCCAGGTCCACGGTGGTGCCGAAGATCACCTTGCCGGTGTGGGCAATGGTGGTGACGTCGATCACGACCGAGTTCTGCAGACGGCCTTCGATATCGCGAATACGCGCCTCGACCATCCCCTGCTCTTCGCGGGCAGCGTGGTACTCGGCGTTTTCCTTGAGATCGCCCAGCTCGCGAGCCTCACCAATGGCCTGGCTCAGGCGCGGACGCTCGGTCTTGCTCAGGAACAGGTGCTCTTCCTCCAGGGCGCGAGCGCCCTGGACGGTCATCGGGTATTTGGTAATGCTCATGCGTTGAGTCCTGCATGCAGATCCTGCAAGCGGCGAACGGTCTTTTCAGGACCAAATTTCAGCGCTTCGCAGATGGCTTCACCGGCCGCAATGGTGGTGGTGCAGTAAATCTTGTGCTGCAACGCATTGCGACGAATCGAGTAGGAGTCGGCAATCGACTGGCGACCTTCGGTGGTGTTGATGATCAACGACACTTCGTCGTTCTTGATCATGTCGACCACGTGCGGACGACCTTCGGTCACCTTGTTCACGCGACGCACTTTCAAGCCAGCCGCTTCAATGACCTTGGCGGTACCGACGGTGGCGACCACTTCGAAGCCCAGGGCGATCAGGTCGCGGGCAACGCCAGCCACTTGTGGCTTGTCGTCGTCACGCACGCTGATGAATGCGGTACCGCCAGTCGGCAGCACTTCGCTGGCGCCCATCTGGGCCTTGGCAAACGCTTCACCGAAGCTGTCGCCGACACCCATGACCTCACCGGTGGATTTCATCTCAGGGCCGAGGATCGGGTCAACACCCGGGAACTTGGCGAACGGGAACACCGCTTCCTTGACGCTGTAGAAGTTAGGAATGATTTCCTTGGTGAAGCCGATTTCCTTGAGGCTCTTGCCGGCCATGACCCGCGCGGCAATCATCGCCAGCGAAGTGCCAATGCACTTGGAGACGAACGGCACGGTGCGCGAGGCGCGCGGGTTGACTTCGATCACGTAGATCTTGTCGCCCTGCAGGGCCAGCTGCACGTTCATCAGGCCGACAACGCCCAGTTCCAGGGCCATTTTCTTGACCTGTTCGCGGACTTCGTCCTGAACATGGGCCGGCAGCGAGTACGGTGGCAGCGAGCACGCCGAGTCACCGGAGTGAACACCGGCCTGCTCGATGTGCTGCATGATTGCGCCGATCACCACGTCGGTGCCGTCGCAGACCGCATCCACGTCCATCTCGATGGCGCAGTTGAGGAAGTGGTCGAGCAGCACCGGGCTGTCGTTGGACACTTGCACCGCTTCACGCAGGTAACGCTTGAGCTCGTCCAGCTCGTAGACGATCTCCATGGCGCGGCCGCCCAGTACGTAGGACGGGCGCACAACCAGCGGGTAGCCGATGATGCCGGCGGCGCGGATGGCTTCGTCTTCGCTGCGCACGGTGGCGTTTGGTGGCTGCAGCAGATTCAGGCGCTGAACCATCTGCTGGAAACGCTCGCGGTCTTCGGCGCGGTCGATGGCGTCCGGGCTGGTACCGATGATCGGCACGCCGGCTTCTTCCAGGGCACGAGCCAGTTTCAACGGGGTCTGGCCGCCGTAGTGGACGATCACGCCTTTCGGCTTCTCGACACGAACCACTTCCAGCACGTCTTCCAGGGTCAGCGGCTCGAAGTACAGGCGGTCGGAGGTGTCGTAGTCGGTGGAGACGGTTTCCGGGTTGCAGTTGACCATGATGGTCTCGTAACCGTCTTCACGCAGGGCCAGTGCCGCGTGTACGCAGCAGTAGTCGAACTCGATGCCCTGGCCGATACGGTTAGGGCCGCCACCCAGGATCATGATCTTGTCGCGGGTCGACGGATTGGCCTCGCACTCTTCCTCATAGGTCGAGTACAGGTAGGCGGTATCGGTGGCGAACTCGGCCGCGCAGGTGTCAACGCGCTTGTAGACCGGGAACACTTCCAGCTTGTGACGGTGACGACGCAGGTTCTTGTCGGTGATGCCCAGCAGCTTGGCCAGGCGCTGGTCGGAGAAGCCCTTGCGCTTGAGGCGCAGCATCAGGTCCTTGTCGATCGCCGACAGGGCCAGGGTCTTGACCTTCTCTTCGTCCTTGATCAGGTCTTCCATCTGCACCAGGAACCAGTGGTCGATACCGGTCAGGGCGAAGATTTCGTCGCAGGTCATGCCCGAACGCATGGCGTCGGCGACGTACCAGATGCGCTCGGCGCCCGGTACGGTCAGCTCGCGCTTGAGGATGCTGGCAGCGTCAGGGCTGGCCAGGTCGACTTTCGGGTCCAGGCCGCTCACGCCGACTTCAAGGCCGCGCAGGGCTTTCTGCAGCGACTCCTGGAAGGTCCGGCCGATGGCCATGACTTCACCCACGGATTTCATCTGGGTAGTCAGGCGGGCGTCGGCTTTCGGGAATTTCTCGAAGGCGAAACGCGGCAGCTTGGTGACGACATAGTCGATCGACGGCTCGAAGGACGCCGGGGTACGGCCGCCGGTGATGTCGTTCTGCAGTTCGTCGAGGGTGTAACCGACAGCCAGCTTGGCGGCGATCTTGGCGATCGGGAAGCCGGTGGCTTTCGACGCCAGGGCCGAGGAACGCGAAACCCGTGGGTTCATTTCGATCACGACCATGCGGCCGGTGTCCGGGCAGATACCGAACTGCACGTTGGAACCGCCGGTTTCGACACCGATTTCACGCAGCACCGCCAGCGAGGCGTTGCGCATGATCTGGTATTCCTTGTCGGTCAGGGTCTGTGCCGGCGCCACGGTGATCGAGTCACCGGTGTGCACACCCATCGGGTCGAAGTTTTCGATCGAGCAGACAATGATGCAGTTGTCCTTTTTGTCGCGGACCACTTCCATCTCGTACTCTTTCCAGCCGATCAGCGATTCGTCGATCAGCAGTTCCTTGGTTGGCGACAGGTCCAGACCACGGGCGCAGATTTCTTCGAATTCTTCACGGTTGTAGGCGATGCCGCCACCGGTGCCGCCCATGGTGAAGGACGGACGGATGATGCACGGGAAGCCGAGCTTCTCGAGGACCGCGTTGGCCTCTTCCATGCTGTGGGCGATACCGGAACGCGGGCACTCAAGGCCAATGGCCTTCATGGCGGTGTCGAATCGCGAACGGTCTTCAGCCTTGTCGATGGTGTCGGCGTTGGCGCCGATCATTTCCACGCCGAACTTTTCCAGGATGCCTTCGCGTTCCAGGTCCAGGGCGCAGTTCAGGGCAGTCTGGCCACCCATGGTCGGCAGCAGCGCGTCAGGGCGCTCTTTTTCGATGATCTTGGCAACGGTCTGCCACTTGATCGGTTCGATGTAGGTCGCATCAGCCATGGCCGGGTCGGTCATGATGGTCGCCGGGTTGGAGTTCACCAGGATGACGCGATAGCCCTCTTCGCGCAGGGCTTTGCACGCCTGGGCGCCGGAGTAGTCGAATTCGCAGGCCTGGCCGATCACGATCGGGCCAGCGCCGAGAATCAGGATGCTTTTAATGTCTGTACGTTTTGGCATGGGTTGTCACTCAATTCCGCAGGTCAGTCGGCAAGCCGCATTGAACAATCTTGGGGGCGGCACCTGAACGCGGCTTGCACCGGTCCAGGGCCTTCTCGCCAGATGCTCAGCGGCGCTTGGCCATGGCATCGATGAAACGGTCGAACAGTGGCGCGACGTCGGTCGGGCCCGGGCTGGCTTCAGGGTGGCCCTGGAAGCTGAACGCGCTCTTGTCGGTACGCTCGATACCCTGCAGGGTACCGTCGAACAGCGACTTGTGGATGGCACGCACGTTGCCCGGCAGGGTCGCTTCGTCAACCGCAAAGCCGTGGTTCTGGCTGGTGATCATCACCACACCGGTGTCCAGGTCCTGGACCGGGTGGTTGGCGCCGTGGTGACCATGACCCATTTTCACGGTCTTGGCACCGGAGGCCAGGGCCAGCAGCTGGTGACCCAGGCAAATGCCGAACACCGGGATCTCGGTTTCGAGGATGTCCTTGATCGCCTGGATCGCGTAGTCGCAAGGCTCCGGATCGCCAGGGCCGTTGGACAGGAACACACCATCAGGATTGAGCGCCAGGACTTCGCTGGCCGGAGTTTGCGCCGGCACTACGGTCAGGCGGCAGCCGCGGGCAACCAGCATGCGCAGGATGTTCAGCTTGACGCCGAAGTCGTAGGCCACCACGTGGTACGGCAGCTCGGCGGCTTCAATGGTGGCGTGGCTGTCGGTCTTCAGCTCCCAGACGCTGGAGCGCCATTCGTAGCTGCTCTTGGTGCTGACGACTTTTGCCAGGTCCATGCCCTTCAGGCCCGGGAAACCGCGAGCAGCGGCGATTGCCGCCTCTTCGCTGATGTTGTCGCCGGCCAGGATGCAGCCGTTCTGCGCGCCCTTCTCACGCAGGATGCGGGTCAGGCGACGGGTATCGATACCCGCGATCGCCACCACGTTGTTGGCCTTGAGGTAATCAGGCAGGGATTGCTTGTTGCGCCAGTTGCTCGCGATCAGAGGCAGGTCGCGAATCACCAGACCAGCCGACCAGACGCGGTCGGATTCGGCGTCTTCCGGCGTGGTGCCGGTGTTGCCGATGTGCGGGTACGTCAGAGTAACGATTTGCTGCGCATAGGAAGGGTCAGTCAGGATTTCCTGATAGCCGGTCATTGCGGTGTTAAACACCACCTCACCAACGGTCTGACCGTCGGCTCCAATGGCTTCACCGCGAAAAATGCTGCCATCAGCAAGGGCGAGTATGGCTGGCTTAGTCAAGAAGACCTCCCGTAAATCTAGCCTGAAGGGGCGATCGCAGGTTGCAAAAAAGCGGAATGACGTATAGACACGTCACCCCGCTTTCTTCGTCGAATTATCTGCGCGCTTTTAGTGGACACACTAAAGCTGTAGCTTACAGAAAAACGCTTTTTTGGTCTACCACTTAAGTGCCTGAAAGGCGCAGGAATGCGACAGGGCGTCGCGGGAATGGAAAAGCATCGCTGGCAAGCCAGCTCCCACAGGAGCCACTGAGACTCAGGAATTGCAGCCATGGCGCAATTCCCGTGGGAGCTGGCCTTGCCAGCGATGGGCCGCGCAGCGGCCCCTGAACAGCGATCAACGCAGGTCGAGCACGTCCTGCATGTCGTACAGGCCAGGCTCGCGCCCGTCCAGCCACAGGGCGGCACGTACCGCACCCCTGGCGAAGGTCATGCGGCTGGAGGCCTTGTGGGTGATCTCCAGGCGCTCACCTTCAGCAGCGAACAGCACGGTGTGATCACCGACCACATCGCCAGCACGCACGGTGGCGAAGCCGATGGTCTGGCGATCACGCGCACCGGTCTGGCCTTCACGGCCATACACCGCCACTTCCCGCAGGTCACGACCCAGCGCATTGGCAACCACTTCACCCATGCGCAGCGCGGTACCCGACGGCGCATCGACCTTGTGCCGGTGGTGAGCCTCGATGATCTCGATATCCACGTCATCGCCCAGCACCCGCGCAGCCATGTCCAGCAGCTTCAGGCTGAGGTTGACGCCAACGCTGAAGTTGGCGGCGAAGACGATCGGAATGTCCTTGCCCGCCTCGACCAGCAACTGCTTCTCTTCAGCAGAGAAACCGGTGGTGCCGATGATCATCGCCTTGCCTGCCTTGCGGCAGAACGCCAGGTTCTTCAGGGTCACCGACGGGTGAGTGAAGTCGATCAGCACGTCGAACTCGTCGGCGACCTTGGCCAGGTCGTCGGACAGCAGCACGCCAATCCGGCCCAGCGCCGCCAGCTCACCAGCATCGGCGCCGACCAGCGAGCTGTCCGGGCGATCGATCGCCGCGGTCAAACCGGCACCCGGGGCTTGCTGCACAGCTTCGATCAGGGTCTTGCCCATGCGCCCTGCCGCGCCCATTACCGCTATACGTCGCATGCCCTACTCCTTCTTACAGATCGCCGAAGAAGCGCTTCACGCCTTCGAACCAGCCATTGGCTTTCGGCGAATGGGAACTGTCGCCTTCCAGCGAATCACGCAGCTCTTCGAGCAGCTCGCGCTGACGACGGCTGAGGTTGACCGGGGTTTCCACCGCGACCCGGCACATCAGGTCACCGGCACCACCACCGCGAACCGGCGCCACACCCTTGCCACGCAGACGGAATTGCTTGCCGGTCTGGGTGCCTTCCGGGATTTTCAGCTTGACCCGACCATCAAGGGTCGGCACTTCCAGCTCGCCACCCAAGGCGGCATCGGTGTAGCTGATCGGCACTTCACAGTACAGATGCTTGCCGTCGCGCTGGAAAATCGAGTGTTCACGCACGTTGATCACAACGTACAGGTCGCCAGTCGGGCCACCCTGGGAACCAGCCTCGCCTTCGCCGGACAGACGAATACGGTCGCCGGTATCGACGCCAGCCGGGACTTTGACCGAAAGCGTCTTGTACTCTTCGATGCGGCCTTCGCCGTGGCACGAATCACACGGATCGGTGATGACCTTGCCCTGGCCGTGGCAACGCGGGCAGGTCTGCTGGACCGAGAAGAAGCCCTGCTGCATGCGCACCTGGCCAATACCGCCACAGGTCGGGCAGGTCGAAGGCGACGAGCCTTTCTTGGCCCCGGAACCGTCACACGGCTTGCAGTTGACCAGCGTCGGCACACGGATGTTGACCGTGGTACCGCGCACGGCTTCTTCCAGGTTCAGCTCCAGGGTGTAACGCAAGTCGCTGCCACGCTGGGCGCCACCACGCGAACCACCACGGCCGCCGCCGAAGAAATCGCTGAACACATCACCGAAGATATCCGAGAAGTTCGCGCCGCCGAAACCGGCACCGCCGCCACCCATGCTCGGATCCACGCCGGCATGACCATACTGGTCATAGGCCGCACGCTTGCTGGCATCGGAGAGCACTTCGTAAGCCTCGTTGGCTTCCTTGAATTTCTCTTCCGACGCTTTGTCATCAGGATTACGGTCCGGGTGATGCTTCATCGCCAGACGGCGGTAGGCTTTCTTCAGATCCGCTTCACTGGAGCCGCGCTCAACTCCCAGAACTTCGTAATAGTCACGCTTTGCCATAAGTCTTTGCACTCTTGAGGACGTTCGGCAAACCTCTGCGCATTCCGCGCTGTGCCGCCAGCACCCGCCTCACCCACCCTCCGGGCGGCTGACAGATGCTGTAAAAATTCGGGTATTGCAGACACGCCAACGCGGGAGCAAGCCCCCGCGCGGCGACATCCTACCAGCCAACCATCAAAAAACAGTCAATTGGCCGACAACCTGTAGCAATTACTTGTCTTTGACTTCTTCGAACTCAGCATCGACAACGTCGTCATGCTTGGCTTCCGGCTCGGCCTGCTGAGCGCCGCCCTTAGGCTGTTCAGCCGACTGCTCGGCGTACATCTTCTGGGCAACCGGAGCCGAAACCTTCGACAGCTCTTCGACCTTGGCGTCGATGGCAGCCTTGTCGTCGCCCTTGATGGCGGCCTCCAGGGCAACCACGGCAGCTTCGATCGCAGTCTTCTCGTCGGCAGTAACCTTGTCACCGGCGTCAGCGACCATCTTGCGAGTCGAGTGAACCAGTGCATCACCCTGGTTACGGGCAGTGGCCAGCTCTTCGAACTTGCGGTCTTCTTCCGAGTTCGCTTCAGCGTCGCGGATCATCTGTTGAATTTCTTCATCAGACAGGCCGGAGTTGGCCTTGATCACGATCGACTGGGTCTTGCCAGTAGCCTTGTCCTTGGCGCCTACGTGCAGAATGCCGTTGGCGTCGATGTCAAAGGTCACTTCGATCTGCGGCACGCCACGTGGTGCTGGTGGAATGTCGGCCAGGTCGAACTTGCCCAGGGACTTGTTCTGTGCTGCCTGCTTGCGCTCACCTTGCAGCACGTGAATGGTCACGGCGCCCTGGTTGTCATCGGCAGTCGAGAACACTTGCGACTTTTTGGTCGGGATAGTGGTGTTCTTCTCGATCAGCGCGGTCATCACGCCACCCATGGTTTCGATACCCAGGGTCAGCGGACTGACGTCCAGCAGCAGTACGTCTTTGACGTCACCGGCCAGTACCGCACCCTGGATCGCAGCACCCATGGCAACCGCTTCGTCCGGGTTAACGTCTTTACGGGCTTCTTTACCGAAGAAGTCGGTAACAGCTTTTTGCACCAGCGGCATACGGGTCTGACCGCCGACCAGGATCACGTCGTCGATCTTGCTGACGTCGATACCGGCGTCTTTCATGGCGATGCGGCATGGCTCGATGGTGCGCTGAACCAGGTCTTCTACCAGCGATTCCAGCTTGGCGCGGGAGATCTTCACGTTCAGGTGCTTAGGACCGGTAGCGTCTGCAGTGATGTACGGCAGGTTGACGTCGGTCTGCTGACTCGAGGACAGCTCGATCTTGGCCTTTTCAGCGGCTTCTTTCAGGCGCTGCATGGCCAGCGGGTCACCTTTGAGGTTCATGCCGCTTTCTTTCTTGAACTCGTCGACGAGGTAGTCGATCAGGCGGATGTCGAAGTCTTCACCACCGAGGAAGGTGTCGCCGTTGGTGGCCAGCACTTCGAACTGATGCTCGCCATCGACTTCGGCGATTTCGATGACCGAAACGTCGAAGGTACCGCCACCCAGGTCATAAACGATCACGGTGTGATCGCCCTTGGCCTTGTCCATGCCGTAGGCCAGGGCAGCCGCGGTTGGTTCGTTGATGATCCGCTTGACGTCCAGGCCGGCGATGCGGCCGGCGTCTTTGGTGGCCTGACGCTGGCTGTCGTTGAAGTAGGCCGGAACGGTGATCACCGCTTCGGTCACTGGCTCGCCGAGGTAGTCTTCGGCGGTTTTCTTCATCTTTTTCAGGATTTCAGCCGAGATTTGTGGCGGTGCCATTTTCTGGCCGTTCACTTCAACCCAGGCGTCGCTGTTGTCAGCCTTGACGATTTTGTACGGAACCATCTGGATGTCTTTCTGCACCACTTCTTCTTCGAAGCGACGACCGATCAGACGCTTGACCGCGTACAGGGTGTTGTGCGGGTTGGTGACCGCCTGGCGCTTGGCCGACTGGCCAACCAGGATTTCGCCATCGTTGGCGTAGGCGATGATCGACGGCGTGGTACGAGCGCCTTCGGCGTTCTCGATGACCTTGACGTTGCCGTTTTCCAGAATGGAGACGCAGGAGTTGGTGGTCCCCAGGTCGATACCGATGATTTTACCCATGTTAACTCTCCCGAAACTTGAATTTGGTTGCCGCAGCAGTGGTGGCTAACTGCGGTAATACTTGAATGCTTGACACCTAGATGGGGGCGCCGGAAACGATTTCAAGCCTGCTCGTCAATCGACGGCGTAACCGCTGCCGGGGCCTTGCTGACCACGACCATGGCCGGGCGCAGCAGGCGACCGTTGAGCTGGTAGCCCTTCTGGAACACCTTGAGCACGCTGTTGGGCTCGACTTCGGCGCTTTCCTGCATGGCCATCGCCTGATGGTGCTCGGCATTGAACGGTTCGCCGTGCGGGTCAATGGCCTCGAGGTTGTAGCGCTTGAGGGTGTCGTGGAACATTTTCAGGGTCAGCTCGATGCCTTCACGCATCGGGCGAATGCTCTCGTCGTCCGCGCTGGACAGCTCCAGGCCGCGCTCGAGGCTGTCGATGACCGGCAGCAGGTCACCGGCGAATTTTTCCAGGGCGAACTTGTGCGCCTTTTCTACGTCCTGCTCGGCGCGGCGGCGCACGTTCTGCAGGTCGGCGGCGGTGCGCAGGGATTGATCCTGGGCCGCCGCCAGCTGCTCTTCGAGCACCTGCACGCGGGCGCTCAGCTCTTGGTCGCCAGTCGCTTCGGCGTTCAGATTCTGTTCATCCAGCTGTTCGTCAGCCATAAAATCTCTCCTCTCGAATAAGGTCTGCGAGCATGACTCGCGCTTCTGCCGGCTATATGGGGTCGCAAAATCCAGGTTCAAGGGCCTTCAAGACAGCTTGCTCACATTCGCTCATAACCCAGCGCAATCAGAACCGCGCCCTGATAACCAAATCGAACTAAACATCAGCATTGTCAGCGGATTTGAAAACACTGTATAAATAACCAGACCTAACGCCTGGGAGCCGCCCCAATGCTGGTGCACCTGTCCGTACACAACTACGCCATCGTCGAACACCTGGACCTCGAGCTCGCCCGCGGGATGAGCGTCATCACCGGTGAAACCGGGGCCGGCAAATCGATCATGCTCGACGCCCTGGGCCTGACCCTGGGCGATCGCGCCGACAGCGGCGTGGTGCGCCCCGGGGCCGACAAGGCCGACATCCTCGCCACCTTCGACCTGGAAGACATCCCCGAGGCGCGCACCTGGCTGGCCGAGCGCGACCTCGACAGCGACGGCCCGTGCATCCTGCGCCGGGTGATCACCGCCGAAGGCCGCAGCCGTGGCTACATCAACGGCACGCCCTGCCCGCTCGGCGACCTCAAGGCCCTGGGCGAGCTGCTTATCGACATCCACAGCCAGCATGAGCACCAGTCGCTGCTGAAAACCGACACCCACCGCCGCCTGCTCGACGAATACGCCGGCGCCACCGACCTGGCCCGCCAGGTACAGCTGGCGGCCCAGCGCTGGCGCCAGACCCGCCAGGAGCTGGAACGGCTGTCCAACTCCGGCGATGAGCAGCGCGCGCAGCACCAGTTGCTCAGCTACCAGCTCGAAGAACTGGACAACCTCGGCCTGGGTGAAAACGAACTGGAGCTGCTGGAGCAGGAACACAAGAACCTGACCAATGCCGAAGCGTTGTTCGGCATCTGCCGCCAGGTCATCGACCACTGCAGCGAAAACGATTCGGGCAACGTCCTCAACGCCCTGACTGCCAGCCTCAACCGCCTGACCGCCGTGCACAACGCGCCCAGGGCCCTGGGTGAAGCCGCCAGCATGATCGCCAGCGCACAGATCCAGGTCGAGGAAGCCGTCGGTGAGCTGAACCGCTTCCTCGACAACTTCGATGCCGACCCGGCGCGCCTGCAACAGCTCGAAGAGCGCCTCGATACTATTTATACCCTTGCTCGCAAGCACCGGGTGCACCCCACCGAGCTGGCCAGCCTGCAGCAGCGCTTGATGGAAGAGCTGGAAAACCTCAACGCCAACGACGAATCGATCGAGCGCCTGGGGGAAGAACTGGCCGCCTATGCCCGCCATTACCAGGACAAGGCTGGCGAACTGAGCGCCTTGCGCCAGCACGCCGCCAGCCAGCTGGCCAGTGCGGTGGAGCAGGAAATCCAGCGCCTGGGCATGCCGGGTGGCCGCTTCAGCATCGAGTTGCGCGCCAACAGCAGCGACGAACTGCAACCCCAGGGCCTGGAACAGGTCGAGCTGCTGGTCAGCGCCAACCCCGGGCAGCCGCTCAAGGCCCTGGCCAAGGTTGCTTCCGGTGGCGAGCTGTCGCGGATCAGCCTGGCGATCCAGGTGATCACCGCACAGACCTCGCGTATCCCGACCCTGGTGTTCGACGAAGTCGACGTGGGTATCGGCGGGCCAACGGCAGAGATCGTCGGTCAATTGCTACGCCGCCTGGGCGAGCGCGGCCAGGTGCTGACCGTAACCCACCTGCCGCAGGTCGCTGCCCAGGGCCACCATCACCTGTTCGTGCATAAAGTACGTGACAGCGATGCCACCCATACCGCCGTGGCCAACCTGGGCAAGCGCGAGCGTGTAGAAGAGGTCGCACGCATGCTCGGTGGCATCGACCTGACCAAGGAATCCCTGGCCCACGCACGCAAGATGGTGGTTACCAGCAAGGCCTGAGCGCGCGCAGCTATATAAAGCAAGCCACCAGAAAGCACGAAGGCGACCCCAGGGTCGCCTTCAGTACTTATGCAGCAATGTAATAATTGCTTACTTCTTTTTGCGTACGTACAGAACCAGATTGTGGTCAACCAGCTCGAAGCCGTGCTCTTCCACGATTTGCTTCTGGCGCTTCTCGATTTCAGCGTCAAAAAACTCGATGACTTCGCCGGAGTCGACTACGACCATGTGATCGTGGTGACCACCGTCAGCCAGCTCGAACACGGCGTGACCGCCATCGAAGTTATGGCGCACGACCAGGCCAGCGGCTTCGAACTGGGTCAGAACACGGTAAACCGTGGCCAGACCGACGTCCTCGCCTGCCTCCATCAGCGCCTTGTAGACATCCTCAGCACTCATGTGACGCTGCTCGGTAGAGTCGAGCATCTGTAGAATTTTCACTCGAGGCAGTGTCACCTTGAGACCGGCTTTGCGCAGTTCGCTATTTTCAACCATGGTCAGCTTTCTCGCCGATGCTGCTTCGCAGCTTCTCTGAATACGGGTATGATCGGGGTTTACGTTGTCCAGCCAAGATAGTGGAAGTCGCCCACCGATGCAAAACACCAAGCTCTTGCTAACCAGCCTCACCCTCGTGGGACTGCTCGCACTCGCCGGTTGCTCGTTCCCCGGGGTTTACAAAATCGACATCCAGCAGGGCAATGTCGTCACGCAAGACATGATAGACCAATTGCGCCCCGGAATGACCCGTCGGCAAGTAAGGTTTATCATGGGTAATCCGCTGATCCAGGATACCTTCCACACCAATCGCTGGGATTACCTGTACAGCCTGCAGCCTGGCGGCGGTGAGCGCCAACAGGAGCGCATGAGCATCTTCTTCAACGAGAACGATCAGCTCGCCAGCCTGTCCGGCGACTTCATGCCGGGTGTCAGCCGCGACCAGGAAATCCTCGGTGGCAGCGGCGATACCACGGTTAGCCCGACCGGCAGCACCGAACCCGCAGCGCAGGAAAAACCTGCCAAGCCAGGCTCGCTGGAAGCCACCATCCAGAAAGACGTGGACACCATCGAAGTGATCCCGGTACCGGTGCCAGAACCACTGGACACCTCGCCGCAGTAAGCCTGCAGCGCGTATAAAAAAGCCCGGATCAGTCCGGGCTTTTTCTTACCTGTAATTCAGCGTTTGGCTTTCTTGAATACCCTGGCGACCTTGGCGGCGCGCTGCTTGCGCACCTCCTTGGGATCCACCAGCAATGGCCGGTAGATCTCGATGCGATCACCCGCCTCGACCTTTTGCTCTTCAGGGTTAGCGATCACCCGGCCAAAGATACCGATCGGGCAGGCTTGAATATCAGCCTCGGGAAAATGCGCGGCGATTCCCGAGAGTTTTACCGCCTCAGTAAGCGTCGTACCCGTCGGCACCTCAAGAGTGAGCAGCACCTGCCGCTCGGCCTGGGCATACACCACTTCGACCGCTAGCAAGGCTTCAGACATGAAGCTGCTTGGCACGCTGACAGAAGGCATCGACCAGGGTGTTGGCCGCCTGGTTGAACAATGGCCCCAAGGTGGCACGGACCAGTGGCCCGGCATAATCGAACGACAGGTCAAGGCTGATCTTGCAGGCTTTCTCGCCCAGCGGCTTGAATACCCAGACACCATGCAACTGGGTAAAAGGCCCTTCTTCAAGGTTCATTTCAATGGACTGGCCCGGCACCAGCACATTGCTGGTTACAAACTGCTGGCTCATCCCCCCCTTGGCGACCTCCAGGCGCGCGCGCATGTGCGTGTCGCTTTCTTCCATCACGGTGCTGGACGAACACCAGGGCAGGAATTCCGGGTAGCGCGCTACATCATTGACCAGGTCGTACAGGGCCTGGGCGGGATATGGCAGCAGGGCCGAACGTTGAATATGGGTAGTCATCCAGGGGTCAATTCCAAAGCTGGGCGGCAAACACAACCAGAATGCCGAGGGGCGCCATCGAGCGCATCAAGAGCGCGCATTGTCCGGGATTCACGGCAACGGCTCAAGCACACTGCTACCCCGTAGCCGACAGCGCGGCGACTGCCTATAATGCCGCCCCTATGGCTAACCAAAAGAAACATCCGACAGGGACTATCGCGCAGAATAAAAAGGCGCGTCACGATTACTTCATCGAACACAAGTTCGAGGCCGGATTGGTCCTGTCCGGTTGGGAAGTAAAAAGTCTGCGTGCCGGCAAGGCGCACCTGACCGACAGTTACGTGGTGCTCAAGGATGGCGAGGCCTGGCTGATGGGCAGCCATATCACGCCGCTGACAGCCGCCAGTACTCACGTCATCGCCGACCCGACACGTACCCGTAAACTGCTGCTCAACCGTCGTGAGCTGGAGCGCCTGCATGCGGCCGTCCAGCAAAAAGGCTACACCTGCGTGGCCTTGTCGATCTATTGGAGCAAGCACTTGATCAAGTGCGAAATCGCACTGGGCAAGGGCAAGAAGGAATACGACAAGCGCGACACCCAGCGCGAGCGTGATTCCGACCGCGAATTGCAGCGCGCGGTGCGTAACAAGGGCAAGGAAGACTGATTCCAGCCTGAAGCGCCTTTATCGCGGGGTAAGCCCGCTCCTGCAGGAGCGGCGCTGCCCCGTGACCGCTAACGCCCGCTACGCCGCTCCGCCCGCGCCACCCGCTGGACTTCCTGACGCACTTCATCGAGCACTTCCTGCACATAGGTGATGTGCCGGCTGGAGACTTCGCGTGCATCCTCCGCACGCCCTTCGACAATCGCCAGGTACAGCTCGCGGTGCTGGCTGATGAGCATGTCGCGGGTTTCGCTGCGCTGTTTGTACATGCCGCCGATGTTGGTCACCACGTTGCGCTTGAGCAGGTCGAACAGACCACGAATGGTGTGCAGCAGCACCGCATTATGGCTGGCCTCGGCGATCGCCAGGTGGAAGCGCGCATCGGCCGCGCCCTCCTCGGCCCGGTCCACTTCATCGGCACGGGCGTAGCAGTCCTGCAGGGTATCGAACGCCGCCTTGAGCCGCTGACGATCCGGCTCAGTGGCGCGGATCGCCGCATAATAGGCGCACGATGCCTCCAGGGTATGCCGGAACTCCAGCAAGTCGCGCTGTGCTTCGGGGTTGCTTTCAAGCAACTGCAACAGTGGGTCGCTGAAGGTTGAGCCGAGCGATTCGGCCACATAGTTGCCACCGCCCTGGCGGCTGACCAACAAGCCTTTGGCCACCAGCTTCTGGATCGCTTCGCGCAACGACGGTCGTGACACGCCGAACTGCTCGGCCAGCACCCGCTCGGCAGGCAGGCGCTGACCGGCCGTCAAGGTGCCTTCGAGAATCATCCCTTCCAGCCGTTCGACGATATCGTCGGACAAACGGCGTTGGCGGACCTGATCAAAAACCATCACATGCTCTCCACAATCCCGATTGCGTTCGGGGCTGTCTATTCTGGCGCATCCGCATCCCGCCGGCACCCATCAGTTGGCAAATTTCCCTGCCGTTCAGGCGCCCGATTCATTGCGCATCCGACGAAAGTTTTCCTGGGACAAATTGACACAGCCGCAGCGAGGCTTTTAACCTAGCGCCTCGACATTGTAAATTGGTCTTACCAATTATCCAATGCCAGTGCTGACCAACAACAATTAGGGGCCACCCCATATGCAAACCTGGCAACAGCTTTACAGTCCGCTTGGTAGTCTTGGCCTGTCCGCGCTCGCGGCAGTCATCCCGATCGTGTTCTTCTTCCTCGCGCTGGCGGTGTTCCGCCTCAAGGGTCATGTGGCCGGCAGCATCACGCTGGGCCTGTCGATCCTGGTGGCGATCTTTGCTTTCCAGATGCCTGCCGACATGGCGCTTGCCGCCGCCGGATACGGCTTTGCCTATGGCCTGTGGCCGATTGCCTGGATCATTGTCGCCGCCGTATTCCTGTACAAATTGACGGTCAAGAGCGGCCAGTTCGAAGTGATCCGCAGCTCGGTACTGTCGATCACCGATGACCAGCGCCTGCAGGTGCTGCTGATCGGTTTCTGCTTCGGTGCCTTCCTCGAAGGTGCGGCAGGCTTCGGCGCACCGGTGGCGATCACCGCCGCCCTGCTGGTTGGCCTGGGTTTCAACCCGCTGTACGCGGCCGGCTTGTGCCTGATCGCCAACACCGCACCAGTAGCCTTCGGCGCCCTGGGCATCCCGATCATCGTGGCCGGCCAGGTTACCGGTATCGATGCGTTCAAGATCGGCGCCATGACCGGCCGCCAGCTGCCACTGCTGTCGCTGTTCGTACCGTTCTGGCTGGTGTTCATGATGGACGGCCTGCGCGGCGTCAAAGAGACCTGGCCTGCCGCCCTGGTGGCCGGCCTGAGCTTTGCCGTGACCCAGTACTTCACCTCGAACTTCATCGGCCCGGAACTGCCGGACATCACCTCGGCCTTGGCCAGCCTGATTTCCCTGACCCTGTTCCTCAAGGTCTGGCAGCCCAAGCGCTCGTTCGCCAGCGCCACCGGCAGCGTTGGCGCCGCCGTGGTCCAGGGCGGCGGCAGCCAGCCTTCGCCGTACAGCTTCGGCGAGATCTTCAAGGCCTGGTCGCCGTTCCTGATCCTCACCGTGCTGGTCACCATCTGGACCCTCAAGCCATTCAAGGCCGCCTTCGCTGCTGGCGGTTCGATGTACAGCTGGGTGTTCAACTTCGCCATCCCGCACCTTGATCAACTGGTGATCAAGTCCGCACCGATCGTTGCCACCCCGACGGCGATCCCGGCGGTGTTCAAGCTCGACCCGATTTCCGCCACCGGTACCGCGATCTTCTTCTCGGCGCTGATCTCGATGCTGGTGCTGAAGATCAATTTCAAAACTGGTCTGACCACTTTGAAAGAGACCTTCTTCGAACTGCGCTGGCCGATCCTGTCGATCGGCATGGTCCTGGCCTTCGCCTTCGTCACCAACTACTCGGGCATGTCGTCGACCATGGCGCTGGTATTGGCCGGCACGGGTGCGGCATTCCCGTTCTTCTCGCCATTCCTTGGCTGGCTGGGCGTGTTCCTGACCGGTTCCGACACCTCGTCCAATGCCCTGTTCAGCTCGCTGCAGGCCACCACTGCGCACCAGATCGGGGTCAACGACACCTTGCTGGTAGCGGCCAACACCAGCGGCGGCGTGACCGGCAAGATGATTTCGCCACAATCGATCGCGGTGGCCTGCGCCGCCACCGGCCTGGTCGGCAAAGAGTCGGACCTGTTCCGTTTCACCCTCAAGCACAGCCTGTTCTTCGCCACCATTGTCGGCCTGATCACCCTGATCCAGGCCTATTGGCTGACTGGCATGCTGGTTCACTAAAGTGTCAGGGGCCGGGCGCGTTGTGGCGCGCCCGGCAGCCTCCCCTTTAACCAACGCTGCGAGACCCCATGATCATTTCTGCCTCTACCGATTACCGCGCAGCTGCCCAACGCAAGCTGCCGCCGTTTTTGTTCCACTACGCCGACGGCGGTGCTTATGCCGAGCACACGCTGCGCCACAACGTTCAGGACCTGGCCGGTATCGCCCTGCGTCAGCGCGTGCTGAAGAACATGTCCGAGCTGAGCCTTGAGACCCAACTGTTCAACGAAACCCTGAGCATGCCGGTGGCCCTGGCGCCGGTCGGCCTGACCGGCATGTATGCACGCCGCGGCGAAGTCCAGGCGGCCCGCGCGGCAGCGGCCAAAGGCATTCCGTTCACCCTGTCGACCGTGTCGGTGTGCCCGATCGAAGAAGTGGCACCCGCCATCGACCGGCCCATGTGGTTCCAGCTCTATGTGCTCAAGGACCGCGGCTTTATGCGCAACGCCCTGGAGCGCGCCAAGGCTGCTGGCGTCACCACCCTGGTGTTCACCGTCGACATGCCGGTACCCGGCGCTCGCTACCGTGATGCCCACTCGGGCATGAGCGGCCCGAATGCACCGCTGCGCCGGGTCTGGCAGGCCATGACCCATCCGCAGTGGGCCATGGATGTCGGTCTGCTGGGCAAACCCCATGACCTGGGTAATATCTCCGCCTACCGCGGCAGCCCGACGGGCCTGGCCGACTACATCGGCTGGCTGGGTGCCAACTTCGACCCGTCGATTTCCTGGAAAGACCTTGAGTGGATCCGTGATTTCTGGGAAGGCCCGATGGTGATCAAGGGCATCCTCGACCCGCAAGATGCCAAGGACGCCGTGAAGTTCGGCGCCGACGGCATCGTCGTCTCCAACCACGGCGGCCGCCAGCTCGACGGCGTACTGTCCAGCGCCCGCGCCTTGCCGGCGATTGCCGACGCGGTCAAAGGCGAGCTGAAGATCCTCGCCGACTCCGGCATCCGCAGCGGCCTGGATGTAGTGCGCATGATCGCCCTGGGCGCCGACACCGTGCTGATCGGCCGCGCATTCCTCTATGCCCTGGCCACCGCCGGCGAAGCTGGAGTGAAAAACCTGCTGGACCTGTTCGAAAAAGAAATGCGCGTGGCCATGGTGCTGACAGGTGCCAAATCGATCAGCGAAATCACCCGCGACTCGCTGGTCCGCGAACTGGGTGCCTGATTGGTGCGCCTTCGAATCACCGCCTGATTGACCGGGGCACGCGGCGCACCAGACGCCAAGGCCCCACGAGGAGATTGCATGAGTCTGCCCGCCGCGTTCCTCGATTCGGTAGCCCGCCTGATACCCGGCGAGCGACGTTTCGACGACCCGCTCTCGACCCTGGCGTTCGGCACCGATGCCAGCTTCTACCGGCTGATCCCCAAGCTGGTGGTGCGCGTCGAATCCGAAGATGAAGTGGTCGCCCTGCTCAAGCTGGCCCAGCGTGAGCGCGTGCCGGTAACCTTCCGCGCCGCCGGCACCAGCCTGTCTGGCCAGGCCATCAGCGATTCACTGTTGATCGTGCTCGGCGATAACTGGAACGGCCGCGAGATTCGCGACCAGGGCCAGCAGATTCGCCTGCAACCCGGGGTGATCGGCGCCCAGGCCAACGCCTGGCTGGCACCGTTCGGGCGCAAGATCGGCCCGGACCCGGCCTCGATCAATGCCTGCAAGATCGGCGGCATCGTCGCCAACAATGCCAGCGGCATGTGCTGCGGCACCGCGCAGAACACCTATCACACCCTGGCCGGCATGCGCCTGGTGCTGGCCGACGGCACGCGCCTGGACAGCGAAGATCCGGCCAGTGTCGCCGCCTTCGAACACAGCCACGCCGGCTTGCTCGATGAGCTCGCGCGCCTGGCTCGGGAAACCCGCGCCAACAGCGAACTGGCAGCGAAGATTCGCCACAAGTACCGCCTGAAGAACACCACCGGCCTGTCGCTCAATGCCCTGATCGACTACGACCAGCCGCTGGATATCCTCAGCCACTTGCTGGTCGGCTCCGAAGGCACCCTGGGCTTTATCAGTGCCGTGACCTACGACACGGTGATCGATCACCCGAACAAAGCCTCGGCACTGATCGTCTTCCCGGATGTGGAAACCTGCTGCAACGCCGTCACCGTACTCAAAAGCCAACCGGTATCGGCGGTGGAGCTACTCGACCGGCGCAGCCTGCGCTCGGTGCAGGACAAGCCCGGGATGCCGGCCTTCGTCCAGCAACTGTCCGAAGGTGCCTGCGCGCTGCTGATCGAATCGCGGGCGGCAACCCAGGCGCTGCTGCACGAACAACTGGCGCAGATCATGGCCTCGCTGGCCAGCTTCCCGGTGGAAAAGCAGGTCGACTTCACCGAAGACGCCAAAGAGAACGCCAAGCTCTGGGCCATCCGCAAGGACACCTTCCCCGCCGTCGGCGCCGTGCGCAAGACCGGCACCACGGTGATCATCGAAGACGTGACCTTCCCGGTCGAACAACTGGCCATTGGCGTCAATCGCCTGATTGCGCTGTTCGACAAGCACCACTATGACGAGGCGATCCTGTTCGGCCATGCCCTGGAAGGCAACCTGCACTTCGTCTTCACCCAGGGCTTTAACAGCGCTGAAGAGGTCGCGCGTTACCAGGCGTTCATGGACGACGTAGCGCAACTGGTGGCGGTGGAATTCGGCGGCTCGCTCAAGGCCGAACACGGCACCGGGCGCAACATGGCGCCCTTCGTCGAACTGGAATGGGGCAGCGATGCCTACCAGTTGATGTGGCAGCTCAAGCGCCTGCTCGACCCCAATGGCATTCTCAACCCGGATGTGGTGCTCAGCGAAGACCCGCAAATCCACCTGAAG
>NZ_JH650764.1:125335-147045 GCF_000259195.1 Pseudomonas donghuensis | reverse complement strand
GAAAAACCCAAAAGCCGCTACCGGCGGCCGACGAGATTGTCGACAAGTGCATCGAATGTGGCTTCTGCGAACCGGTTTGCCCCTCCAAAGGCCTGACCCTGAGCCCGCGCCAGCGCATCGTCATGTGGCGCGATATCCAGGCGAAAAAACGTGCCGGCAGCGACACCCGCGAGCTGGAACGTGACTACCAGTACCAGGGCATCGACACCTGCGCCGCCACCGGCCTGTGCGCCCAGCGCTGCCCGGTGGGGATCAACACCGGCGAACTGGTGAAAAAACTGCGCGCCCAGGCAGCCGGTCATGTGAAGACCGCCGACTGGCTGGCCGACAACTTCCACACCGCCCTCAGCGGTGCACGCTTTACCCTGCAGGCGGCCAATGGCGCCCGCCGATTACTCGGTGCGCCGCGCCTGAGTCGCCTGAGCGCCAGCCTGAGCACGCTCAGCCATGGCCGTGTGCCGCAGTGGACGCCGGCCATGCCGCAACCGCTCAAGGCCGTTCAGTTGACCCCGGCCAGCAACGACGCGCGGCCACGGGTGGTGTACCTGGCCGCTTGTGTTTCGCGGGTCATGGGCCCGGCGGCGACGGACCGCGAGCAGACCTCGCTGCTGGACAAGACCCGCGCCCTGCTGGAAAAGGCCGGCTATCAAGTGGTGTTCCCGGACAACCAGGACAGCCTTTGCTGCGGCCAGCCGTTTGCCTCCAAGGGTTACGCCGAGCAGGCCGAGCACAAGCGCCAGGAGCTGATCAACGCCCTGCTCCACGCCAGCCGCGGCGGCCTCGATCCGATCTACTGCGACACCAGCCCGTGCACCTTGCGCCTGGTTCAGGACCTGGCGGAAACGCGCCTGGACCTTTATGACCCGGTGCGTTTCATCCGCACCCACCTGGTCGACAAACTGGAGTTCACCCCCCAGGAAGAGCCGATCGCCGTGCATGTGACCTGCAGCACCCAGCACCTGGGCGAAAGCCAGGCGCTGATCGACCTGGCGCGGCGTTGCAGCAAACAAGTGGTGATTCCCGAAGGCATCCATTGCTGCGGCTTTGCCGGCGACAAGGGCTTCACCACCCCGGAGCTCAATGCCCATTCGCTGCGCAGCCTCAAGGATGCGGTGCAGTACTGCAGTGAAGGAATCTCCACCAGCCGCACCTGCGAGATCGGCCTGTCGAACCATGGCGGGATCGATTATCACGGTCTTGTCTATCTGGTGGACCGCGTAACTCGGGCGCGAGCGATCTGAACCCTGGACCAGCAGTCGACGTCGCTCGACCGATGGCGTATACTGAACCTCGAGCGTTGAAAAACGCTTACAGCTAGAGCGCAACACATGGGGCCGATTAGGATTCGACGCCGGTAGTGAAACTCTAGGTGCATGCCGAGTTGGTAACAGAACTCGTAAATCCACTGTTGCAACTTTCTATAGTTGCCAATGACGAAAACTACGAGGGTTACGCTCTCGCTGCGTAAGCAGCTGAGCCCGCTCTCCTGGTAGCTTCGGCTCCAGCAATCACTAGGGGATGCCTGTAAACCCGAAGTGATTGTCATACAGAACAGGATCGCCGTGCAGTACGTTGTGGACGAAGCGGCTAAAACTTACACAACTCGTCCAAAGCACCCTGCCCGTCGGGCGGCTGCGGATTAACTCAATAGACACGGCTAAGCATGTAGGACCGACAGCGGATCACTGGCGGACGGGGGTTCAAATCCCCCCGGTTCCACCAAATACGCAAAACGAAAAAGGCATCTGGCGCTTGCGCCGATGCCTTTTTTGTTGCCCTCTCAAAAGCATTGCTCAAGGACGAAGCCCATGCGCCCACTGATTACCCTGGCCCTGTTGCTGTTGTGCAGCGCACTACAGGCCGCCCCTCTGTGCGAGAACTTCCTGAGTGCATCTGGCGCTTACCCCAAGGGCATCGAGTATCTGGGCTGCCATCAGGAAGTTGAAGCCCAAACGGCGCCCTTGATTGCGACCTACAAGGTCAAGGGCAGCGAAGCAGCGGTGGCTGAGGCCTACCTGCAGCGAACCTACGGCATGGGTCGCCTGCAGTTTTTCTGCTGCATGTGGGACTCGCTGCGCCACTTCCACCGCGACCCACACAGCGGCATCAAATACCAAGTCCTCATGGCCTCCGAAGAGACGCTGGCCAACCAGCGCTCGCAGTGGGCACAGATCGAGTTCTTCTACATCACCGTCAGCGTCGATACCCTCGAGCCCTGACCGGGCATCAGCCCTTGGCGTACTGCAGCAGTACCTCCAGCGGATGGCGCAACTGGCGGTCAGCCATGCGCTTGACCTGGCTGCGGCAGGAATAGCCGGTGGCCAACGCCTCGCCCTGTTTATCCAGCTTGCCGGCCCAGGACTGCTCGAAGATGGTCCGCGAGGTGTCCTGGTTGCGCGCTTCGTGGCCGTAGGTGCCGGACATGCCGCAGCAGCCGGTGGCTTCAGTCACCAGCTTCAGCCCCAGGCGGGCAAATACCTGTTCCCATTGACGAGTACTGGCCGGCACGTTGGTTTTCTCGGTGCAGTGGGCCAGCAGGCGGAAGGTTTCGCTAGCGCCCGCGGCCTGTTCGGGCAGTACGTCGATCAACCATTCCTGCGGCAACAGGACTTTCGGGCAATCGCTCAGACCTTCGACCTTCTGGTACTCCTGGCGGTACACCAGGGTCATGGCCGGGTCGAGGCCGACCAGCGGCACACCGCAATCGGCCAGGGCCTTGAGCTGGTTGGCGTTGCGAATCGCCGCCTTGGCGAAGGCGCCGAGGAAGCCCTGGACATGCAAGGGTTTGCCGTTGGCGCTGTAGGGCGCGAGGAACACCTTATGGCCAAGACGGTGGGCCAGCTCAATGAACGACGCCAGCAAAGGGGTTTCGAAGTAACGGGTAAAGGCGTCCTGAACCAGCACGATGCTGCGCTCACGCTGGGCCGGGGTCAGCTCGCGCAGCGCCGGCACGCTGGCCGCGCGCACGTTGCAGCGGGTCAGGGTGTTCTGCAGGTTGTAGCGGCTGATCAGCGGGCTGTCGAGCATGCCGACATGGCGTTCGAGCAGGCGGCTGACCCATTTCGACCCCATCACCGCGTTATACAAGCCTGGCGCATAAGCCATGTAGGGAATGCTGAACTCCAGCGAACCGATCAGGTAGTCACGCAGCGGGCGCTGATAGCGACCGTGGTACAGCTCCAGGAAGCGCGAACGAAACTCCGGTACGTTGACCTTGATCGGGCACTGCCCCGCGCAGGACTTGCACGCCAGGCAGCCGGCCATGGCTTCGTAGACTTCGTGGGAAAAGTCAGCCTCGCCACGGGAGCGTGCCTGGTTGTTGCGCAGGCGTTTGGGCAGCTCCTTGAGCCATGAAGTCTTGTTCTTTGCCGCCGCCAATACATCGATGCTGGCCGCACCCTGCAGGCGCAACCATTCACGGATCAGCGAGGCACGGCCCTTGGGCGAATGCTGGCGTTCGCGGGTGGCCTTCCACGACGGGCACATGGCGTCGTTGGGGTCGAAGTTGTAGCAGGCGCCGTTGCCGTTGCAGTGCACGGCACTGCCAAAGCTCTGCCACACCCGCTCATCGATCTGCCGGTCAAAATCGCCGCGCATCGGCGCTTCGTTGACTTTGATCAGGCCCTGCTCGCTGCCTGGCGGGGTGCAGATCTTGCCGGGGTTGAGCTGGTTGTAGGGGTCGAACGCGCCCTTGAGCGACTGCAGTGCCGGGTACAGCTCACCGAAGAAATCCGGCACATATTCCGAGCGCAGGCCCTTGCCGTGCTCGCCCCAGAGCAGGCCGCCATAGCGATGGGTCAGCGCCGCCACGGCATCGGAAATCGGCTTGACCAGCGCCGCCTGGGCCGGGTCTTTCATGTCCAGGGCCGGGCGCACGTGAAGCACGCCGGCATCGACATGGCCGAACATGCCGTAGGCCAGGCCGTAGCTGTCGAGCAAGGCACGGAAGTCGGCAATGTAGTCGGCCAGTTGCTCAGGCGGTACTGCCGTGTCTTCGACGAACGGCTGCGGGCGCACTTCGCCTTCGACGTTGCCGAGCAGGCCCACCGAGCGCTTGCGCATGGTGTAGACCCGGGTCACGGCTTCGGCGCCTTCGGCCAGGGTGTGGCCCAGGCGCTCAACTCCGGTGTCGGCCTGCAGGTGGGCAACGAAGGCTTGCACCCGCGCGTTGACTTCGGCCGGGTCATCACCGCAGAACTCCACCAGGTTGATGCCCAGGGTCGGGCGCTCAGCTTGGGCAGGGAAGTACTCGGCGACGCTGTGCCAGACGATGTCCTTCATCGCCAGCATCAGTACCTTGGAGTCCACTGTTTCGATCGACAGCGGCTTGTGCGCCATCAGCGCATTGGCGTCGCGCAGGGCGTCCATGAAGCTGCTGTAACGCACGTTCACCAGCACCGCGTACTTGGGAATCGGCAGCACGTTGAGCTTGGCCTCGACCACATACCCCAGCGAGCCTTCGGCGCCGCACAGTACGCTGTTGAGGTTGAAGCGGCCTTGCTCGTCACGCAGATGCGCCAAGTCGTAACCGGTCAGGCAGCGGTTGAGCTTGGGGAAGATGGTCTCGATCAACTCGCCCTGGGTTTGCTGGATCTGCCGGGCCATGCGGTACACCTCACCGCTGCGCCCTGGCTGCGCGCAGGCCTGCTCCAGCGCCTGGTCGTCGATCGGCAGGGTATGCAGGCGCTCGCCGCCGAGCAGCACGCTGTGCAGTTCAAGCACGTGATCGCGGGTCTTGCCGTAGGTGCAACTGCCCTGGCCGCTGGCGTCGGTGTTGATCATGCCGCCGACGGTGGCGCGGTTGGAGGTCGACAGCTCCGGGGCGAAGAACAAGCCGTGGGGCTTGAGCGCGGCGTTGAGCTGGTCCTTGACCACCCCGGCCTGGACCCGCACCCAACGCTCCTCGACGTTGATCTCGAGGATGTTGTTCATGTGCCGCGACAGGTCGACGACGATGCCGTCGGTCAACGACTGGCCGTTGGTACCGGTGCCGCCACCACGGGGGGTGAGCTTGACCTGGCGAAAGCGCGGTTCGGCCATCAGCGCGGCAACCCGGGCGACGTCCTCGGCATCCAGCGGGAACACCGCCGCTTGCGGCAGGCGCTGGTAGATCGAGTTGTCGGTGGCAAGCACCGTGCGGGTGGCGTAGTCGGCGCTGAACTGGCCACGGAAACCGCTGGCGCGCAGGGCAGCGAGAAAATCGGCGTAGTCGGCAGCAGGGGCGCTGGTCGGCAGTTGGGCGATCATCAAAGGATGGCCTCTTTAATTTGGCTAATCACGGGAATATCGGAACACTTGCTGGCTGAGCATAATTAGGTCAGCCTCAAGACACTGATGTGCCAATGATCCCGGAGCATGCCGCTGGGGACAACTGGATATTTCTGCCGCTATCGATGACTTTTACGAATGAATTACCGCCACCTCACGCCGTCCATGTCATTGCTGCTGGCTTTCGAAGCCGCTGCCCGGCATGAAAGCTACACCCGCGCCGCCACCGAGCTGTCACTGACCCAGAGCGCGGTGAGCCGCCAGGTGCAGGCGCTGGAGCAGCAACTGGGCCTGACCCTGTTCCGCCGCGAAGGCCGTCAGGTGCGCCTGACCGATGTCGGCAAGCTGTATCAGCGGGAAATGAGCGAAGCCCTCGGGCGGATTCGCAGCGCCACCTTGCAGGCCATGGCGTACCAGTCCGGCGAAGGCAGCCTGCGCCTGGCGACCCTGCCGACCTTCGGCTCCAAGTGGCTGCTGCCACGCCTGCATGAGTTCTACAAGCTGCACCCGGGCATGCTGGTACACATCAATTCACGCATCGAAGCCATCGATTTTGAAACCAGCGGCATCGACGCCGCCATCGTCGTCGGCAATGCCGACCTGCCGGGGCTGGTCTGTCATCGCCTGCATGCCGAAGAGTTACTGGTGATCCTCTCGCCGGACACCGCCGCCAGCCAGGCCGACTGGTCACCGGCACACGTGCGCGAGCAGTTGCTGCTCAATGTGGCCAACAACCCCAACGCCTGGGGCGAATGGTTTTCCCACCATGGCCTGGCGCACCGCAGCATGCGCCTGGGGCCCAGCTTCGAGCTGACTTCGCACCTGATCCAGGCGGTGCGCGCCGGCATCGGCATCGGCCTGGTGCCGCGCATCCTGGTGACCGACGAGCTGGCCAGCGGTGAACTGGTCAGCGTCGGTGCACCCTTTGCCAGCCAGCGCAGCTACTACCTGATCTACCCGCCACGCAACCAGTCGCTGCCGTCGCTGACGGCGTTTCGCGGCTGGTTGCTGGGGCAAATCTGAGGCCCAGGCTCAGATGCTCAGGCAGATCTTGCCGAAGTGCTGGTTGCTTTCCTGGTAGCGGAAGGCCTCGACGATCTGCTCCAGGTCGAAGGTCTTGTCCACCACCGGACGCAGGCCATTGGCATCAATGGCGCGAACCATCGCCTGCTGCTGCGCCCGGCTGCCGACCAGCACACCTTGCAGGCGAATCTGCCGCACCAGGGCCTGGACCAGCGGCAAGTTGCCCGCCACGCCGGTGAGGATGCCGATCAGCGACACATGCCCGCCAATACGCGCAGCGATCATCGACTGCTCAAGGGTCGCCGGGCCGCCCACCTCGATCACATGATCAACGCCGCGGTTGGCGGTGAGCTGGCGCACCTTCTCGCCCCAGGCCGGGGTGCTGCGGTAGTTGATCAGGTGGTCGGCACCGAGGGCCTTGAGGCGCTCGAGCTTCTCGTCGCTGGAGGACGTGGCGATCACCGTGGCACCGGCCAGCTTGGCGAATTGCAGAGCGAAAATCGACACGCCACCGGTACCTTGCACCAGCACGGTATCGCCTGGCTTGAGCGAGTCATCGGCCATCAGTGCGCGCCAGGCGGTGAGGCCGGCGGTGGTCAGGGTCGCCGCTTCGGCGTGGCTGTAGCCCTTGGGCGCATGGGTAAAAGAGGTAGCGCGGGCAGTCACCTGTTCGCGGGCGTAACCATCGATGCCGTCGCCCGGGACCGTGGCGAAACCTTCGACCAGCGGCTGGCCGTCCAGCCAGTCAGGGAAGAACGTGCTGACCACCGCATCGCCCACGGCAAACTCGCTCACGCCAGCACCCACCGCGGTCACCACACCGGCGCCGTCGGCCATGGGAATACGCGGCGCAGTCGGCCCCCACATGCCACTGACCACGGCGAAGTCGTGATAGTTGAGCGAGTTGGCGTGCAGGCGCACGCTGATTTCGCCGGCTTGCGGCGCCGCAGCCTCACGGGTGCCGACCTGCACCTTGTCGTAACCACCGCCGGTCTGGACGATAATGGCCCTGCTGGTCATGGAAACCTCCTGAGTCGATAGACAAATAGCTGACCAGTCTTTGCCTGCCCCTGCCCCAGGTCAAGCACCAGCGCTTGCATAGTTCGCCAGCAAACCACAATAATGCGACTAATTATCAATTACTCGATATTGCCCCACCATGCCCGCTCCCGATCATGCTGCCCTGCACGCGCTCTACAGCGAACATAATGGTTGGTTGAAGAACTGGCTGCGTGCTCGCCTGGGCAATGCCAGCGATGCCGCCGACCTTGCCCAGGACACCTTTATCCGGGTTTTGAACGCGCGCAATGCCGACACTATTCGCGAGCCGCGCAGCTACCTGGGTGCCATTGCCCATGCGTTGATGATCGACAAGTTTCGCCGCAAGGCGCTTGAACAGGCGTACCTGGACGCACTGGCGCTGCGCCCGGAGCGGGTCGCCGAATCGCCGGAAAGCCGCTTGCTGATCCTCGAAACCTTGCTGGCCGTGGACCAGATGCTCGATGGTCTGGGCGAGCGTACGCGCACTATCTTCCTCACCGTACAGCTCGAAGGCCTGAGCTATGTGGCCACTGCCGAGCGCCTGGGGGTGTCGGTGACCACGGTGAAGAAGCACCTGATCCGCGCCATGACCCACTGCTTGCTGCTGACGGACGACTGACATGGCCCAGCCGCTGGACGCTCGCACCCTCGAAGCTGCCGCCACTTGGTACGTGCAGCTCAACGCCGCACCGCCCAGCGCTGCCCAGGTGCAGGCCTGGCAGGATTGGCTGGGCAAGAGCCAGGCCCATGCCCAGGCCTGGGCGCGGGTAGAAAAGCTGCAGCGCCAGCTGGGGCGACTGCCCGCCGATGTCGCCCTGCCGACCCTGGCCGGCGTGCGCGCCCGGCGTCGCGCCGTGCTCAAGACCCTGGCGCTGCTGATGGCCGTCGGTGCAACGGGATGGGCCGTACGGGAAAGTACTCCGGGCCAGGCCTGGATGGCCGAGCTGCGCACCGGCAAGGGTCAGCGCCGCCAGGTACGCCTCGACGATGGCAGCCAGCTCGAACTCAATACCGACAGCGCGGTGGATATCCGCTACGACGGCCAGCAACGCCTGCTGCGCCTGTACAGCGGCGAAATCATGGTGCAGACCGCCCGTGATAGCGCGGCTCGCCCGTTCATTGTCGAAACGGCCGAAGGCCGGGTGCGCGCCCTCGGTACGCGCTTCAACGTCCGTAGCGACAATGGCCTGAGCCGGGTCAGCGTGCTGGAGCATGCGGTTGAAGTGCGTCCGCTCGACCAGCCGCTGTTGATGCTGCGCCTGGAGGCCGGGCAAAGCGTCAGCTTCGACCGCAAGCAGATTGCCGCCGCCCATAATGCCCTGCCCGGCACGGGTGCCTGGACCCAGGGCATGCTGACCGTGATCGAATGGCGCCTGGAGGACTTCATCAGCGAACTGCGCCGTTACCGTCCCGGCGTGCTGCGCTGCGCCGAAAGCGTCGCCGACGTGCGCCTGTCCGGCGCCTTTCGTATCGACGACACCGACACCATCCTGGAAAACCTCGGCGTGTCGTTGCCGGTCAGGGTGCGTTACCTGACCCGCTACTGGGTCAGCATTGAAGCTGTCTGAAGAAATTTCGCACAAAGGGTTGCCGATTTTCATTCTCATTCGGCTACGCAGGTAAAGCGGCACATTTCGACCGCCCCTCTGCCCAGCCAATCGAAGGAAATCCTGCATGACCCCGACTTGTCCGCGCGCCCCTCGCCCGCTGGTTCGCGCTGTCCACCTGGCGCTGTTCGGCCTGACCCTGGCGCCGCTGCCGTTGCTCGCGCTGCTGCCCGCCAAGGCCATGGCGCAGAGCGCCAGCACCCAGTTCCAGATCGCCCCGGGCCCGCTGGGCACCGCCCTGAGCCTGTTTGCCACCCGCGCCAACATCACCCTGTCGTTCGATGCCCGGCAGACCCAGGGCCAGCAGTCGGCCGGCCTGCAAGGCGACTACTCGGTGGAAGAAGGCCTGGCGCGTCTGCTCAGCGGCACCGGTCTGCAGGCTCAGCGCCAATCCAACGGCGGCTACGTGCTGGTGCCGGCCAGCAGTGGCGCGGTAATGGAACTGGGCGCCACCAGCATCAATGCCCAAGGCCTGGGTGAGACCACCGAGGGCACCCATTCCTACACCACGGCGGCAACCCGCACCGCGACCAAGCTGCCGCTGTCGATCCGCGAAACGCCACAAACCATCACCGTGGTTACCCGCCAACAGATGGATGACCAGGGTGCCCAGAGTATTTCCGATGTGTTGCGCAATACCCCCGGCGTGTCGGCGCAAACCTATGACAGCGACCGTACCGAGTTCTCCAGCCGTGGCCTGGTGATCACCAACTACCAGTACGACGGCGTCAACACCGTGTATGACGGCGTGTATGGCGAAGGCACCGCGCATGTCGACATGGCCATCTATGACCGAGTGGAAGTGCTCAAGGGCGCGACCGGTCTGATGACCGGCTCCGGCGACCCGTCGGCCACGGTCAACCTGATTCGCAAAAAACCTACCGCGCAGTTCCAGAGTTCGCTCACCGGCAGTGCCGGCAGCTGGGACAACTACCGTGGCGAAGTCGATGTCTCCGGCCCGATCAACAGCAGCGCCAGCGTGCGTGGGCGCTTCGTCAGCGCGCAACAGGACAAGAAGGGCTACCAGGACCACTACCAGCAAAGCAAAGAGGTGTACTACGGCATCCTCGAGGCCGACATCACCCCCGACACCCTGCTGACCGTCGGCATCGACCAGCAGACCACCACCCCGCGCGGCAGCTCATGGACCGGTAACCCGGTGTACTACACCGACGGCGGCCGCACCGACTTCTCCCGCTCGTTCAACCCGGGCGCCGACTGGAGCCGCCGCGACTTCCAGAACCGCACCTACTTCGCCTCGCTGGAACAGGCGCTGGCCAATGACTGGTCGCTCAAGCTGACGGTCAACCAGTTGCAAAGCGACCACGACACTCGCCTGGCCTCGGCCAGCGGTGGCGCGCCGGATCGCAATGGTGATGGCATGTCGTTCTTCTGGGGGCGTTGGGAAGGTCATCGGGTACAGAACAGCGCCGACCTCAACCTCTCCGGCCCGTTCACCCTGTTTGGTCGCCAGCATGACCTGGTCGTCGGCCTGGACACCAACCATTCCCGCCAGACCGGCGCGACCTGGGACACCAGTGAGTTTGCCATGGTGCCAGGCAGCATCTTTGACTGGGACGGTCACATTGCGGTGCCGGCGTTCCCGAAAAACGGCAAGTACGAGCAAAACAAGAGCCAGAACGGCGCTTACCTCGCCACCCGCCTGCACCCGAGCGACGACCTGTCGGTGATCCTCGGCACCCGGGTCAGTACCTTCAAGTACAGCGACCAATATGACTATGACGGCCTCAACCCGACCTTCCAGAACAACCAGTCCGGCTACAAGCAACACGGCGTGGTCACCCCATACGCCGGCATTGTCTACGACCTCGACGACACCTACTCGGTGTACGCCAGCTACACCTCGATCTATCAGCCACAGAGCAACAAGGACAGCAACGGCGCCACCCTCGACCCGGTCGAAGGCGACAGCTACGAAACCGGTCTGAAGGCGGCCTACTTCGACGGCAAGCTCAACGCCAGCCTGGCGCTGTTTCGCATCGAGCAGGACAACGTCGCCGAGTCGATCGGCACCAACCCTGCGACCAACGAAGGCATTTACAAGGCTACCAGCGGCGCCACCACTCAAGGCATCGAACTGGAAGTTGCCGGTGAACTGCAGGAAGGCTGGAACCTCTCGGCCGGTTACACCTACGCGCGCTCACGCGATGCCGACGAGCAACACATCTATGGCTTCCCGATGAGCACCAGCAAGCCTGAGCACCTGGTGCGGCTGTTCACTACCTATCGCCTGCCTGGGGTGCCGGACAAAGTGACCGTCGGGGGTGGGATCAACTGGCAGAGCGCGTTCTACGGCAAGATCTACAATCGCTCGGTGAACGACTACACCTTCATCAAGCAAGGCGGCTACACCCTGGTCGACCTGATGACCCGTTACCAGTACAACGAGCAGCTGAGCTTCACGGTCAATGCCAACAACGTGTTCGACAAGCGCTACCTGACCGGGCTGGGTAACTACGACACCACCTACTACGGTGATCCGCGCAATGTGATGCTGACGACGCGCTGGGAGTTCTGAGTAAGGTGTGAGGGCCTCATCGCTGGCAAGCCAGCGCCCACAAGGACCACGTGCAGCCCACCTGTGGGAGCCGGCCTTGCCAGCTATTGGTCGAGCATCCTCTGCAACGCTCGACAATCCGCCGCATGCCAGTCGGCCAGCTGCGGCCAGGGATTGTCCGGCAGGTTGACCAGAATCGTCCGCGCCCCCGCCGCCCGACCGCAATCCAGGTCAAAGCGATAATCGCCGACCATGATCATCTCGGTCGGCGCCACGTCCCAGGCTTTGGCCAGCTTCAACAAGCCACCCGGGTGCGGCTTGGGCGGGGCTTCATCACGGCCGACGATGTGCTCGACGGCAAAGCAGTCGGCCAGGCCGATCGCTTTCAGGGTGATGTGCGCCAGTTCACGGGCGTTACGGGTCAGAATGCCCAGTTGGCAACCGCGCGCCGCCAGATCGCGAACCAACTCCACAGCGCCGGTGGCCGGGCGCGAACCGATCGCCAGCTCACGCTCATGCTCCAGCAGCCAGGCATGCTTGGCCGCGGCCTCGGCGGCCGGCAAAGCGGCCAGGTGGGTAAGGATGTCGTGCGTCTGCGGAATCTCCAGCGCCTCTTTGATCGCCGCAAAATCGTGCACGGCGACAGTCAGGGTGCCGTCCATGTCGAACACCCAGTGGCGAATCTGCTGCAGGCTCATTGCCAATCCTTGCGATGTCGAATCAGGCCTTCCTGGCACGACGACGCCACCAGTTGCCCGGCCTGGTTGTAGATGTTGCCGCGGGCAAAACCACGGGCATTGCCGGCCCATGGGCTGTCCATGGCATACAGCAGCCACTGGTCGGCACGCAGGTTACCGTGGAACCACAGCGCGTGGTCGAGGCTGGCGATCTGCATGTCTTTCTGCCACACCGATTTACCGTGGGGCAGCAGCGAGGTGGTCAGCAGGCCAAAATCTGACGCGTAAGCAAGCATGTACTTGTGCAGCGCCGGCACGTCCGGCAGGTTGCCATCGGCGCGGAACCAGACGTACTTCACCGGCTCGCCCGGCTTGGGGTTGAACGGATCCTCGGCGGTCACCGGGCGCATTTCGATCGGCTTGGCGCAGAGCATCTTGTCGCGGATCGCCTCAGGCAGGCGATCGGCCATGCGCTTGGCCAGTTCGACTTCCGACGGCAGGTTCTCCGGGCCGACCACCTTGGGCATCTGGCTCTGGTGCTCGAAGCCTTCTTCGTCGTACTGGAACGAGGCGCTGCAGGTGAAGATGGTCTGGCCCTTCTGGATCGCGGTCACCCGCCGGGTGCTGAAACTGCCGCCATCGCGCACACGGTCGACCGAATAGACCACCGGCATGCTGGCATCGCCCGGGCGCAGGAAGTAACCGTGCAACGAATGCACATGCCGCGCCTCCTCGACCGTCTGGCTGGCCGCCGACAGCGACTGGCCCAGCACCTGGCCGCCGTACAGCTGGCGGAAACCCAGGTCCTGGCTTCGCCCGCGGAACAGGTTTTCCTCGATCGATTCCAGGCTCAACAGGTCAACCAGATCGTCCAACACGTGGCTCATTCAAGATTCTCCAAGGCAATGCGCAACTGCAGCAAATAATACAGGGTTTGTCATTGCCGGCCTGTATGTTGTGCAATTCAGCCGCGCAGGGTGGCCTGCCACTGGGCGCGGTCGATGCGGTACAGCACGTGGGGGCGCAAGGGGTGGCCTGGCTCAAGTTTCGGGTGCTCGAAGCTGCCGGCCAGATCCTGCTGCATGCCGATGGCCTGCATGACTTTCTGCGACGCCAGGTTGCTTTGCGAGGTGAACGACACCACCTGCTCCAGGCCCAATTGCGCGAACGCGCAGCGCAGGCTGGTCCAGGCCGCTTCGCTGGCAAAGCCCAGCCCCCAGTGGCGTCGGGCCAGGCGCCAACCGATCTCCACGGCCGGGGCGAAGTCGGCATCAAAACTCACATTGAGCAGGCCGGTCATGCCGATGAAAGCGCCAGTGTCCTTGCGCTCCAGGGCCCACAGGCCATAGCCGTACTCATTGAAGTGACCACGAATACGGCCGATCAGCGCGGCGCTCTCCAACCGGGTCAACGGCGCAGGAAAATAGCGCATGACCATAGGGTCGGCGCACATGGCAGCAAATTCGGCGAGATCGTCATCCTGCCATTGGCGCAATTGCAGCCGTGCGCTTTCCAGTTGCAATATCGGGGTCATGCTCGGCTCCTTATCCACAGCCTGCAGTTTACAGCGTAGGCTGTTCATTGACTGCTGGCGTCCCGGTGCGGGTAGCACAACAAGGCAAGGAGCTGGCAAGATCAACGCTTGCTCTGACCAAGACCCCGCCATGCCCCTGCCGCTGATCTACCACGACGACTACAGCCCGGCGTTCCCTGCCGAACACCGTTTTCCGATGGACAAGTTCCGCCTGTTGCGCGATCACCTGGTCGCCAGCGGCCTGACCACGGATGCAGCGTTGCTACGCCCAGAAATCTGCCCCGACGACATCCTTGCCCTGGCCCATGACCGTGCCTACATCGAGCGCTACATGCACGGCGAGCTGTCGCGCGAAGACCAGCGCCGCCTCGGCCTGCCCTGGAGCGAAGCCTTGGCACGGCGTACCGTGCGCGCGGTGGGCGGCTCGCTGCTGGCCGCCGAGCAGGCTCTGGAGCACGGCATCGCCTGCCACCTGGCCGGCGGTACCCATCACGCCCATTACGATCACCCGGCCGGTTTCTGCATCTTCAATGACCTGGCGGTGATCAGCCATTACCTGCTTGAAGCCGGGCGGGTACACAAAGTGCTGATCTTCGATTGCGACGTGCACCAGGGCGACGGTACCGCGCGCATCCTCCATAACACCCCGGACGCCATTACCGTGTCACTGCATTGCGAGCAGAACTTCCCGGCGCGCAAGGCCGAAAGCGACTGGGACATTCCGCTGCCCCGCGGCATGGGTGACCAGGCTTACCTGAAGGTGGTCGATGACGCGCTCAATTACCTGCTGCCGCTATACCGCCCGGACCTGGTGCTGTACGACGCCGGGGTCGATGTGCACAAGGATGATGCTCTCGGCTACCTGCAACTCACCGACGAAGGCGTCGCGGCGCGCGACGAAAGCGTGCTGCGCCACTGCCTGGGGCGTGACATTCCGGTAGTCGGGGTGATTGGCGGAGGTTACAGCAAAGACCGCGAGGCCCTCGCCCGCCGTCATGGGATACTGCACCACAGCGCCAGCCGCGTGCTGGGTTACTCACAATGACTGTGGAACCGCCTGTGGATAACCTGCTGGAAACCCCCTCAACGCCTTTAACCACCTGGCCTTGAGCCTGCTGTTCATTTTTTGATCAGTGTTTCCGGGCGCCTCGCTAAGGTAGAATGCCGGCTCTTTTTCCCAGCTTGCAGCCGACCATGACCGACACCCGCGCCACCGACCGCCCACACGTTGCCATTATCGGAGGCGGGCCGGCCGGGCTGATGGCCGCCGAAGTGCTGAGCCAGGCCGGAGTCGCCGTCGAGTTGTACGACGCCATGCCCTCGGTGGGCCGCAAGTTCCTCCTGGCCGGGGTCGGTGGCATGAACATCACCCATTCCGAGCCTTACCCGGCGTTTATCTCCCGCTATGCCGAGCGCGCCGGCGAAGTCGCCCACCTGCTCGAAGGCTTCGATGCCGATGTGCTGCGCCAGTGGATTCACGACCTGGGTATCGAAACCTTTGTCGGCAGTTCCGGCCGGGTGTTCCCCCGCGACATGAAAGCCGCACCGTTGCTGCGCGCCTGGCTCAAGCGCCTGCGTGACGCCGGGGTAGTTATCCACACCCGCCATCGCTGGTTGGGCTGGAACACCGAGGGCGCCTTGCGGATCGCTTATCCACAGGGCGAACTGGCACTCAAGCCGGCCGCCACCGTGCTCGCGCTGGGCGGCGGCAGTTGGGCGCGGCTGGGTTCCGATGCCGCCTGGCTGCCCTGGCTACAGGCGCAGGGCGTGCAGATTGCGCCCTTGCAGGCGGCCAACAGCGGCTTCGAGGTCGAGGGCTGGAGCGCAGTGCTCAAGGACAAGTTTGCCGGCGCGCCGCTGAAGAACATCGCCCTGAGCCTTGATGGCCAGCCCCCGCGCCTGGGTGAGTGCGTGCTCACCGCCCAAGGCCTGGAAGGCAGCCTGGTGTATGCCTGGTCGGCGCAGATCCGCGAAGCGATCAACCGCGATGGTAGCGCCAGGGTGCTGATCGACCTGCTGCCCAACCGGCCTGTGGATAAAATCCAGCAGGCCCTGGCCAAACCGCGAGGTTCCCGCTCGATGGCCAAGCATCTGCACAGTCAGCTTGGCCTGGACGGGGTCAAGGCGGCGCTGCTGCGCGAGCAGACCGATCAACAGACCTTTGCCGACCCGGCGTTGCTGGCGCAGGCGATCAAGGCCTTGCCGGTCACCCTGGTGCGCCCTCGCCCGCTGGATGAAGCGATCAGCAGTGCCGGTGGGGTGACCTTCGAAGCGCTGGATCAGCGCTTGATGCTCAAGCAACTGCCTGGGGTGTTCTGTGCCGGCGAGATGCTCGACTGGGAAGCGCCGACCGGCGGCTATCTGCTGACGGCCTGTTTTGCCAGTGGGCGCAAGGCCGGGCTGGGCTTGCTGGACTGGCTCAAGGCTTAAGGGAAGGCTTCGCCTTCCATCGCCGGCAAGTCCGGCTCCCACAGGTTATCGCTGCCCTCTGTAGGAGCGGGCTTGACCCGCGATGGCGTACTCAAGGCTTGCGCTTGCGCGGCCCGGTGTTGAAGGTCGGCACCTTGCGCACCGGCTTGGCCTGCGGCGCCGCTGCCGGCGCTTCTGCGCTGTCCAGCCAACGCCCGAGGCTGCGTTTGCTGCTGTTTTCCTTGGGCTTCTTCGGCTTTTTCGGCTTCTTCAGCACCTGGCCATTGGCATCGGTCATCGGCACTTTGTGGTCCGGAATGAAATCCGGCTCTTCATGGCGCGGCAAGGTCTTGCGGGTCAGGGTTTCAATCGCCGACAGCAGTTGAACCTCGTCGGCACACACCAGCGAAATCGCCTCACCACTGTTGCCCTTGCGCCCGGTACGACCGATGCGGTGAATGTAATCCTCGGCCACGATCGGCAGGTCGAAGTTGACCACCAGCGGCAAGTCGTCGATATCCAGCCCACGTGCTGCCACGTCGGTGGCAACCAGGATCTGGATCTCGCGGGCCTTGAAGCTGTCCAGGGCTCGCTGGCGAGTGGCCTGGGGCTTGTCGCCGTGAATACCGTCGGCGTTGACGCCCTGGCCACGCAGGCGCTCGACCAGTTGATCAACGCCATTGCGAGTCTTGGCGAACACCAGCACCTGCTTCCAGCGCTGCTTGCGCATCAGGTGGCTGAACAGCTCCGGTTTGCGCTTCTTGTCCACCGGCACGATCCACTGCTTGACGGTGCTGGCGGTGACGTTGCGCGGGCTGACTTCAATGCTCAACGGGTCATTGAGGGTCTGCGCGGCCAGTTGGCGGATCTCATCGGAGAACGTCGCCGAGAACAACAGGGTTTGCCGACGTGCCGGCAAGGCGGCGTATACCGCGCGCAGCTCTTCGGCAAAGCCCAGATCGAGCATGCGGTCGGCTTCATCGAGCACCAGCGCCTGCAACTGATTGAACTTCACCGCGTTCTGGCGAAACAGGTCGAGCAGCCGGCCCGGGGTGGCCACCAGCAAGTCGATACCCTTGCGCAGCTTCATCATCTGCGGGTTGATGCTGACGCCGCCATACACCGCATAGGTGCTCAGCGGCAGGTGCTCGGCGTATTCGCGAATGTTGGCGTGCACCTGTTCGGCCAGCTCGCGGGTCGGCACCAGCACCAGGGCGCGCACCGAATTGCTGGCAACCTTGGCCCCTTCCAGGGTCAGGCGCTGCAGCAGCGGCAGGGCAAAACCTGCGGTCTTGCCAGTGCCGGTCTGGGCGGCGGCCATCAGGTCGCGACCGGCCAGCACGGCAGGGATGGCCTGGGCCTGGACCGGCGTCGGGGTGTTGTAGCTCAGGCGCTCGAGCGCGCGCAGCAAGGGTTCGATCAGGCCGAGTTTGGCGAAAGTCATGGCAATACCGTGTGGGGAATTCAGCAATGGCGGCAGTTTACCCTGTTCGCGCCCGGCGCGTGGCTTCGTCGGCTTCAACCCGGCTGCTCGAAGCGGACCTTGACCAGGCGATCAAGCCCTTCCCCAAGGAAGAACGAGAAGGGCCTGCCACTCTGGTATGCATAACTGCCACAGGCATCTAACACCGAAGGTTCGCGCCTGATGAAGTAGGAATACGGGCTATACCTGATGGTACCGAGCGAGCCGAACTCGAACACCAGGCGATCGGCCTGGGCTCTTTCCTGTACCGCCTCGGGTCGCAGGATACGCACTCGCATACCGCCCATTTCCAGACGTTCGAGCAGGTTGCGATCATCGAGAAACAGCTGTGCAGGCGCCTGGAGCTGCTCACCACCGGGGGTGCGCAGTTTCATTTCACCCCGCAGGTCCGCGCCACTGACATCGAATTCGGTCACTTCAAAGGGCAAGGCCGCAAGCAGCCTGGCATTGGCTTCGCAGATCATCTCGGCCTGCAGGCGCTGATCAACTGGCGGGCCCTCGATGCGCCGCAGACGCACATCGGTCCCTGGCAAAAAACTGAACTGCAAGGTCAGGCTCACTTCACCCTGCGCAACGATGTCTTTTGACGCAGGACCAAAATCATAAACGCCCAAGCCCAACTGCCTGGCCTGGCGCATGTCGACCACCAGCCGGCCACTGAGCAGGGCCGTCTCTCGAGCCGGCTCGAAGGACTCGAAAAGCGCCCGCAGATCCTGACGCTGCCTGGCATTCAGGGCATCGTCAGCAAAACGTACCCGCAGCGCTCGCGTGCTGTCGGGGTCGAGTACCAGTTCGATCTGTTGCGAATCGATCTGCAGCTCCGCCAGGGCTTGTTGCAAAGCTTGCAGGTAACGCGGATCGATTTCGTCAGTACTGTTTTCACGGGTGACCGACTCCTGGAAATACAGGGTCATGAAGGTCTTCCTGTCGTCGCGAAGCATGACTATGCACACCGCTATCAGCGCCATGTAGCCAACGATCTTCACTGCCTCCTTGGCAAAACGTCCTTTCATTTACAGAGTTCACCTTCCATGTCGCCAACGGGTTTGGCTTTTTCCACTGCCGGTCGGCGCCACTGCGGCACACCGATCAACACCACGGCGCCAATGATAACCGCCATTGCCACGCATTCCTCGTAACCGATCTGTTCACCGGCAAAAACAATACCCAGTAACACCGCCACCGCCGGGTTGACATAGGCATAGCTGGTGGCAGCGGCCGGGCGCACGTGCTTGAGCAGGTACATATAGGCGCTGAAGGCCAGGATCGAGCCAAAGAACACCAGGTAGGCCAGCGCGCCCCAACCGGCCGCGGTGGGCATCTGGGTCATGCGTTCGCCGCTCAACACGCTGCCGAGCAGCAGGACCACGCCGCCGACGAGCATTTCTGCGGCACTGGCCATCGGCCCCTGGGGCAACGGCAGGCTTTTGCTCCATACCGAGCCAAAGGCCCAGGAGGCGGCGGCAAACAGGATCAGCGCGGCACCGACAGGACTGGCCTGCAGGTTGGAGCCCAGGTTGAGCAAGGCGATGCCAACCAGGCCGAGGACGATCCCGGCCCATTCCAGGCGGGTGTTGCGATGGCCCCAGAGCAGGCCGAACATCAAGGTGAACAGCGGCACCGTGGCCACTGCCAGCGCCGCCACACCAGAGGCCACGCCCGCATGTTCGGCCAGGGTCACGCCGCCGTTGCCGCAACTGAGCAGCAAGACGCCGATGACACCCGCCGCCCGCCATTGCGGCCAGGTCGGTGCCGGCACCCCGCGCCAGCGCAAAAAGCCATAGAGCAAGGAACCGGCGATGACAAATCGCACCCCGGCCATCAGCAATGGCGGCCAGGACTCGACGCCGATGCGAATCACCAGGTAGGTCGAGCCCCAGACCAGGTACAAGGCGAGAAAGGCGCCAATCAAAACTAACGGGAAGCGACGGGAGGCAGGCATGGGGGGCTCGAATTATCGTTGTCGGGCAGTTAGTTTAGAAAGGCGGCACGCTAAACATAAGTTACAAAACCTGTTTAAACCAACCGTACACTTTTGAAACAACGGTTCTTATGGCCTTGCGCCTTTGAATCGACAATCACCCTCTGGAAGCCCATGGACAAGTACGATCGCATGCTCCTCAGCGCCCTGCTGGACAACGGCCGCGCCTCCTTCGCCGAGCTCGCGCGCAAGGTCAATCTCTCCGCCCCGGCGGTGGCTGAACGGGTGGCCAAGCTTGAGGCCAGCGGGGTGATTACCGGCTATCAGGCCAAGGTCGACCTGGAGAAGATCGGCCTGCCGATCCAGTGCGTGATCGAGCTGCGCCTGGCCAGCCATGGCAACCCGCAGACCTTTGAGGAGCTCACGCAGATCCCGCAACTGACCGAGTGCCACCGGGTGACCGGCGATCCCTGCGTGATCATGCAGGCAGCCGTGGCCTCGATGCCGGAGCTGGAGGAACTGATCAACCGCATCGCCCAGTTCGGCTTCAGCAAGACCTCGATCATTCTCTCCAGCGCCGTGGAGCGGCGCCTGCCGCTGGGCCACCTGGAGCCCAACGGCAAGAAGGCCTAGCGATAGTTTTTCAGCGCTTCGCCGATCTTCGCCGCGGGGACTTTCTGCAGGCTGCAGAACAACTGGTGGGAGACACCGTTGACGCCCTGCTGGCGCAATTGCCCGGCCAGGTGCTGGGCCAGGTTGGCGGCCATTTCAGCATCGGCCATGGCCCGGTGCGCGGTACCGGTATCAGGCAGGCCGGCCCAACGGGTCAGGGTGCCCAATTTGTGGTTAGGCGCCGAGGGCATCAGGCGTCGCGCCAGCAACATCGAGCAGGCGAACCGCTGGCTGCGGCTACGGCCGATCTGCGACAGCTCGTAGTCCCAGAACTTCTGGTCGAACGAGGCGTTGTGGGCGAGCATCGGCGTATCGCCGACGAACTCGGCTACCTCGTTCATCACCCGGGCAATCGGCGGCGCGCTGCGCAGCATGGCGGTGGTGATGCCGGTCAAGCCGGCGACAAACGCCGGTACCGGCACCCCGGCATTCATCAGGCTTTGATAGCGCTCGACGATGCGCCCGCGCTCCAGCATGACCACCGCCACCTCCGTGGCCCGGCAACCGGCACCGGGTGAAATGCCGGTGGTTTCAAAGTCGATGACAGCGATACGTTCCAAAACGACAACCTCAGAAATCTTAATGCTTGAGCAGCAGGCTGCCCTCGATGGGCACATAACGGCTGGCAGCGCGAATCAGTGAATTGGCGGTCAGCCCCGGTACGCCATAGGCGACGGCCTGAATGCCGTGACGGCTGATGACCCGCTCGAGCAGCAGGTCGAAATCACCATCACCGGAGGCCAGCACCACCTCGTCGACCCGCGCGGCGGCGTCGATCACATCAAGGGTGACGCCCACGTCCCAGTCGCCCTTGGCCGAGCCGTCGCTGCGCTGGATATAGGGTTTGAGTTTGACCGTGAAACCGAGGTTGCGCAGGATCTGCTGAAACTGCTGTTGCTTGCTGTCGCCGCGGTCGATGGCGTAGGCCACCGCTTCGACGATCTGCCCGTGCTGGCTGATGTCGGCCCACAGCGCCGCATAGTTGAAGTGGCAACCGTAGGCCTGGCGCACGGTGTAGTAGAGGTTTTGCACATCGGCGAATACCGCGATCTTCTTCACCGCTTTTCCTCATGGCGCACAGCGCTGTTGCCGGCCGCCGCACACCGGGGCCGTTTCGGCGCCCAGTATGCCAGCCTGCGGGCCATGCGGGTAAGCGCGGTCAGACGAAGCTGTCGTCGTCGCCGCCGAAGAAGCCGCCGTCGTCGCTGCCGTAGTCGCTGTCCATGAAGCCGCCCTGGTCATTGCCGTAGCTGCCGTTGTCGGCGGTCAGGCGCTGCTCGTCATTGCTGCCCCAGCCACTGGTGTCGCTGGCCGGCGCCGGTTCTTCCTTGATTACTTCGACCACCTCTTCAGGCTGTGAGTGATGGTTGAACAGGCTGCTGATGCCTTGCGCCAGCATCACCCCGCCCGCCACACCGGCAGCGGTTTGCAGTGCGCCACCGAGGAAGCTGCTGGCCCCACTGCGGGCGGGAGCCTGGGCCGGTGCGGCGTTGAAGCCCTGCTGTTGCGCTGGCGGGTTGAATGACGGGCGCGACGGTTCGCGCCAACCGCCGCCAC
>NZ_JH650764.1:116949-125325 GCF_000259195.1 Pseudomonas donghuensis | reverse complement strand
CCCCCCCCCCCCCCCGCCACTGACTGGCGGGTTGGCCGGGGCCTGGCTCTGCAGCGGCTGTGGATCACGGGTGCCGCTGCCGAAGATACTCGACAAAAAGCCGCCACTGCTGCTCGGTGCGGTGGCTGCAACCTGGGCCTTGGCCTGCTTCAGCTCGGCCTGCAGTTGCTGGTTCTGTTCGTCCAGGCGCTTGAGCGCCGCTTCCTGCACCAGGATCGCCTGAGCCATGTAGTAAGGCGCCGCCGGTTGCTGCTGCAGGTGTTCGGCAATGCGTGCCTGGGCCTGGGCATCGCGTGGCACGGCCGGGTCCTCGGCTTGCTTGAGTCGACCGAACAGGCCGTCGATCAGGGTTTGTTCTTCACTGTTCATGGGCAACCTCACTGCAAAACCGGAAAAATCGAGTACAGGTAAAATGGGGTGCCAGGACGATAGATTCAACACAAGCCGGGATTAAACTTTCTTCAGGTTGGCCAGCGCCTGGGCTAAAGTGACGCCCTGCTTTTCTTCAATGCGATATCGACCGATGAATCCGCTTAGTGTTCTGCGCGACTCCGTGTATTTCTTCCGCCGCCACCTGCTGAGCATTGCCCAGCTGTGCCTGCCGCTGGTGGTGCTCGAAGCGCTGTGCACCCAGCTGCTGAACCAGCAACTGGGCGAGGATGCCTCTCCAGGCTATGGCATGCTGGTCAGCCTGCTGTTCTACCCGTTGTACAGCGCCGCGCTGATCCTCTACCTCGACACCCGCAGCAACGGCTACACCCCGCTCAAGCGCAACCTGCTGGCCATGGCCTTGCGCCTGTGGCCGTCATTCGCCCTGATGGTGATGCTCAGCTCGCTGCTGATCATGGCCGGCGCCGCGCTGTTCATCATTCCCGGCATCTGGGTGATGATCCACCTGGTGTTTGCCGAATACGCCCTGGTGCTGCGTGGCCTGCCACCGATCGAAGCCATGCGTACCAGCTTTCAGATGACCACCGGCAACTTCTGGCGCATCTTCAGCTGCATCCTCGGCGTGCTGGCACCGCTGTGGCTGATCGACGGCCTGAGCATGATGCTGGTGCCCGAGCCTTCTCCGCTGGCGCAACTGGCCCTCGACAGTGCCAACGGCTTCCTGCAGCTGTTCAGCACCGTGGTGATGTTCCGCCTGTACATGCTGGTCAGCGAACCGATTGCAGAGCCACCGGTATCCTGACTGGTTAGCGGACGAACGGCTCGGGTATGCTTGGCAGTGACCTGCCAAGCCAAGCCGAGCCGATGACCCGACTACTGCGCAACGCACTGCTGACCCTGCTTGTTCTGTTCGCCCTGCTGTGGCTGCTGGCCACGCAGTTGAGCTGGCAACCCGAGCCGCGCGAAACCCTGCCGGTTAGCTGTCGCGCCAGCAATGCAGCGCTGGTGCCGGGCCAGGTGCTCAAGGTGATGACCTGGAACGTGCAGTACCTGGCCGGCAAACGCTACGTGTTCTGGTACGACCAGGGCCGTGGCGAAGACACCCGCCCTACCGCCGAAGACCTCGCCTTCAACCTCGATGAAGTGGCACGGGTGATCCGCGCCGAACAGCCGGACATCGTCCTGCTCCAGGAGCTGGACAACAACGCCAAGGCCAGCGACTACCAGGACCAGCTGGCACTGCTGCGCGAGCGTCTGGTGGATATCTATCCGTGCGCGGTGCAGGCCTACGACTGGAAAGCCGATTTCGTCCCCGACTGGCATATTTTCGGCAGCGTCGGCCGCAGCCTGGCGACCCTGAGCCGCTACCCGATCAAACAGGCCGAACGCGTGCAATTGCCGGTCGCCGCCGGCAACGCCCTGCAGCGCTTGCTGCAACCTCAGCAAGCCATCCTTGCCAGCTACCTGCCACTGCGCGACGGCGGCCAGTTAGCGGTACTCAACACCCGCCTCGCCCCCTTCGAGGCGGGCAGCGATATCCAGCGCCAGCAGGTGCAACAGCTAACGCGACTGCTCGACAAGCTCGAAAGCCAGGGCACCCCCTGGTTGATCGGCGGCGACTTCAACCTGCTGCCGCTCGGCCAGTACCGGCGCCTGCCGGCCGAACTGCGCGGTCAGTACAGCGCCGACAGCGACTTGCACCTGCTCTGGGACAAGTACCCGATGATCCCCAGCAATGCCGAAGCCAGCGGCGCCGACCGCGCGGCCTGGCTGACCCACTACCCCAACGACCCTAATCTGCAGGGGCCGGACCGCACCCTCGATTATTTGTTGCACAGCCCGAAGCTGCAGCGTTTGGAGGCACGGGTGATTCAGCAAGACACCCTGGAGATCTCCGATCACCTGCCGGTGACGGCGCGCTTGTTGTTGCCTGCACAACCGTAATTATTTGCGTGGCTTGGCCCGCGCGGTAGCCTCGGCGACCAAAGGGTCATCCGGCCAATAGTGCTTGGGGTAGCGCCCCTTCAGATCCTTCTTCACCTCGGCGTAGGTGCTGCGCCAGAAGTTGGCCAAATCCTGGGTCACCTGCACCGGCCGCCGCGCGGGCGACAGCAGGTGCAGCAAGACCTGTTGCCGTCCCTGGGCAATACGTGGGGTTTCGGCCAGGCCGAACAGCTCCTGCAGGCGCACAGCGAGGATCGGCGGGGTTTCGCTGTAATCCAGGCGGATGTTCGAACCCGATGGCACACTCAGGTGCACCGGCGCCCATTCATCCAGGCGCTGGGGCAGCGGCCAGGGCAGCAGGTTGCGCAGGATCGACGAGAGGTCGAGCTGGGCGAAATGGCTCAGGCGGGTGACCTTGCCCAGGTAGGGCTGCAGCCAGTCGCCAAGGCTGGCCAGCAGTGCGGCATCGCTCAGGTCCGGCCATTGGCTCTCACCCTGGGTTGCCAGGTCGAGCTGGCGCAACAGCGCCACGCGCGCCTGCCACTGGCGCAGCTCGGGGGTCCACGACAGCAGCTCCAGGCCTTTGCGCCGCACCAGTTCCAGCAGCGCGCGGGCGCGGGCGTCTTCATCCAGGCCGGTCAGCGGCTCTCGGCTGAGCACCAGCTCACCGACCTTGCGTTGACGTTCGGCACGCAACACGTTTTCGCGTTCGTCCCAGTCGAGGATATCCAGGCTGCGCACCTGTTCGGCCAGGACCCCGTCGAACAACGCCGGGTCGAAATCGGCGGCCAGATAAATGCGCTCCTCGCGCTGGCCCTGACGGCTACCCAGGTCGGCGATCACCAGCCACGGATGTTTCATCAAGGCATCGGCTTCGCCGAACAGCGCGGCACGGCCGTTGGCCAGGCGATATTCAGCACCGCCGGCACGCCGCTGTTGGGCAACCCGGTCCGGGTAGGCCAGCGCCAGCAAGGCACCCAGCCAGCGCGAATGGTCAGGGTCGGCTACAGCTGAAGTGGCTTTGCCACGTAAATAGCCACGGTACTGACGGGCCAGTTGCCGGGCGCGCTGCACACCGCCCTGCCCGCCTTTGGCCGCGCGGGTTTCGCCGCTGAGCAGGGCCAGGCGGTTGTGCAGGTCGGCACCGCCGCCACGCAGGATGTCGCGCTCACCGAGCAATGCGGCGACATCACAAGCCCTGTCGACCAGGCCCAGATCCTGGCCGCGCAGCAGCAGGTGGGCGATGCGCGGATGCGCCGGCAATTCGGCCATGGCCTGGCCGTGGATGCTGAGGCTGTCCTGGCTGTCGGCCTTGAACGCGCCCAAGCGCTGCAGCAGATCCAGCGCCTGGCCGTAGGCGGCAGCTGGCGGCTGGTCGAGCCAGCGCAGTTGCTCGGGGGCGACGCCCCAGCGCGACAACTGCAAGGCCAGGCCGGCCAAATCGGCCTGGAGGATCTCGGCAGCGCCGTACGCCGCCAATTGCTCATGCTGGGCTTCGGACCACAAGCGGTAGCACACGCCGGGCTCTAGCCGTCCGGCCCGGCCGGCGCGCTGGGTGGCGCTGGCGCGGGAGATACGCTGGGTGTCCAGGCGGGTCATGCCACTACCGGGGTCGAAGCGCGGCACCCGGGCAAGGCCGGCATCGACCACCACCCGCACACCATCGATGGTCAGGCTGGTCTCGGCGATGTTGGTCGCCAGCACCACCTTGCGCAGGCCGGCGGGTGGCGTGTCGATGGCAGCGCGCTGGGCATTGAGGTCAAGCTCGCCGTGCAGTGGGCAGAGCAAGATGTCACGGCGCTCACCGAGGGCGTCCTGCAAGGCCTGATTCACACGGCGAATCTCCGCCTGTCCCGGCAGGAACACCAGCACGCTGCCCGACTCATCAGTGATGGCCTGGAGCACCGTATCGACCACCCGCGGCTCGATGAACTCGCCCGGCTGGAAGGGGCGGCCCCACCGCACATCGACCGGGTACATGCGCCCTTCGCTGCTGACTACCGGGGCGTCGTCGAGCAGGCTCGACAGACGCTCGCCCTCAAGGGTCGCCGACATCAGCAGGATTTTCAGCGGCGGCTCATCGCGCAACAGCTCACGACCGTTGAGGCTCAGGGCCAGGGCCAGGTCGGCATCGAGGCTGCGCTCGTGGAATTCATCGAAGATCAGCAGGCCCACGCCATCCAGGGCTGGATCGGCCTGCAGCCGACGGGTGAGAATCCCTTCGGTGACCACCTCGATCCGCGTGTTCGGGCCAACCTTGCTGTCCAGGCGAATGCGGTAACCGACCGTTTGCCCGACCTGCTCGCCCAGCTCACTGGCCAGCCGCTCGGCTGCCGCCCGTGCCGCCAGGCGCCGCGGTTCAAGCATGAGGATGCGCTGCCCGGCCAGCCACGGCTCATCGAGCAGCGCCAGCGGTACACGGGTGGTCTTGCCAGCGCCAGGGGGCGCTTCGAGCACTGCTTCGTGGCGCTGGCCCAAGGCCTCGCGCAAGGCCGGCAGTACGGCATCGATCGGTAATGATTTCATGGTGGTCCTCAAACAATCCGCCGAGTATAACGGCGAACCGAGCCCGCCTTATCATGGTCTTAGCTGTAGGTACCGGCTCTTTGCCTGTATCGTTGCGGCCTTCATTCCGGAGATTTCCATGCGTATTCCCTCCCGTGTCATTGGCGGCGTCGTGGTCGCCACCCTGCTGACCCAACTGACGGCCTGCGGCACCCTGTTCTTTCCCGATCGGCGCGGCCAGATAGAAGGCAAGATCGACCCGGTGGTCGCCGCCCTCGACGCTATCGGCATCCTCTTCTATGTGATTCCCGGCCTGATCGCCTTTGGCATCGACTTCGCCACCGGCGCCATCTACCTGCCTGGCGGCACCACGGCCCAGGTCGCGCCCGAGAAGCTCAATGAAGCCATCAGCGCCGACGGCAAAGTCGACAACAGCAAGCTGCAGGCTATTCTCGAAAGCGAACTGGGCCAGCGCCTGCCACTCAACGACCCGCGCCTGATCCAGCACAAGGGCAGCGTCGAACAACTGGCCATGTATGGCCTCAAGCCCGCGGCTTGACCTCTGACAGGAAGCCACCTTCGGCATGACTCCCTCGGCTGAACACCAACGCCTGCTGCGCCTGGCCACCCGCGCCTCGCTGGCGGTGGCCAGTATCCTGATCCTGACCAAGGCGGTGGCCTGGTGGCTCAGCGGTTCGGTCAGCCTGCTGGCCGGGCTGACCGATTCGGCCCTCGATGGCGTGGCGTCTTTCCTCAATTTGCTGGCGGTGCACTATGCCCTGCGCCCGGCCGATGACGATCATCGCTACGGCCACGGCAAGGCCGAGGCCATGGCGGGCATGGCCCAGGCGCTGTTCATTGCCGTCAGTGCGGTGCTGATAGGCGTGCAGGCGGTGGAGCGGCTGCAGAATCCACAACCGCTGGCAGAAACCGGCGTTGGCATTGCAGTGATGGTGCTGTCACTGGTGCTGACCATTGCCTTGCTGATGCTGCAGGGCAAGGTAATCCGCATCACCGGCTCAAACGCGGTGCGCGCCGACTCACTGCATTACCGTTCCGACCTGCTGCTCAACGGCAGCATTCTGGTAGCCCTGGTGCTGGCGCGCTTCGGCTGGCCGCAGCTGGATGCGATTTTCGGCCTGGGCATCGCCCTGTACATCCTCTGGAGCGCCCTGCAGATTGGTCGCGAGAGCAGCTCGATCCTGATGGACCAGGAACTGCCCAGTGACATCAGCGAGCAGATGCTGGCGCTGGCCTGCAGTGTGCCCGGGGTGTGTGGCGCCCATGACTTGCGCACGCGGGTATCGGGTAGCCACTGGTTTGTGCAATTGCACCTGGAGTTGCCCGGGGACCTGCCGCTGACCCAGGCCCATGCCTTGTGTGACCAGGCTGCGGCGGCGATCAACAGCCAGTATCCGAAGGCGGAAGTACTGGTGCATGCGGATCCGGTGATGTGAGGCCATTGGCAAGGCTGTGCCTTGCATCGCCGGCAAGGCCGGCTCCCACAATGGAACTGCATGCACCGTTAAACTGTGGGAGCTGGCCTTGCCAGCGATGGACTGCGCAGCAGCCCCCGGTTCAGTTGACGCTATACCCCCGCCCGCTCAAACAAGCACCCTGCGCCCGCCGATAGTTATCGGCCACCTGCGCCGACGGCGCATAACTGGCCGCAGCCGGATCAAAGCCGGTCTGCTGCACCGCCCAGCGATGGCATTCATAACGGTCACGATCAAGCTGCTGAGGGCTCTGGCCCTGAGCCGGGTAAGCGATCACCTCATAACCGGGGCCACTCTGCTGCGGCGCACTGGCCGTCGGTGGATTGACCACCACGTATTCACGGCTGTCCTCCAGGTACTGGTAATACGTACCCGCCGCAAGGAACAACAACGCACTGCCACTCCACACTTCGCGCGCGTAATCGGGCAGGTAGTTGACCCGCACGCCATACGGCGGTGTCACCACCACATAGCGCGGGCCTTGCGGGCGATACCAGTAGCCGCCGGAATAAAAGTAATCATGCCCGCGATAGGGCACTTTCCAGTAGCGCTCGGGGAAGCGCTCGATGGTCTGCCCCGGACGATACTGCGGCCCCGGGCCCCACCCATTGCCATGGCCATCCGGATGCCCGGCGCCACCGGCCTGGTAATAGCGGTTGTCGTTGCGTCGCGGAATGTCCTGGTAGTAGCCGGTACGCGGCGCCTGGGTCTGACGCACTTCATCGGGCCGCGACTGCAACGGTGAAGCCCCCTGCCCTTCGGCCAGTAGAGGCAGATTGACACTCATGCACAGCAAACCAACACCTGCCATACGCCAGACGCGCGACTTCATGCTTTTCCTCTCGGACCGGTAACAAGGGGCCTGGGATTACTTTATCAGGCCGTCTGCAACGGGGTATCGGCCGCCAGATGAAATTTGCCAGGCAATAAAAAAGGGAGACCCTGGGGTCTCCCTTTGAGAATTTTGTCCGTGCTCGGCGCTTGTGACACCGGCTCACCTCACGCCGTCTTGTGGACAGTGTGTAGCCCGGGGGCCGAGCACAACCGGGTGGGGTTGCTGGCCGCGGCTGGCCTGATTAGGCCCGCCGCACTGGACTGATGTCCGGGCAGTGATTCTGGTGATAAGAATACGGCGAAGGCAGCGACAGATGATTGCTAAGATTGCTCAATTAAATATCACTTGCGCAATTTTTGCCTAAAGATTGATAATTCGACGCAATCGAAACAGAAAAGGCCAACCCCATGAGCAAGCTTGACCGCTATGACCTGAGCATTCTTGCCGAATTGCAGCGCGATGCGCGTATCTCCAACCAGGAACTGGCCGAACGCATCGGCCTGTCGCCTTCGCCCTGCTCGCGCCGGGTCAAGCAACTGGAAGACGACGGCTACATTGCCCGCCAGGTCGCCCTGCTCGATCGCAAGAAGCTCGGCCTGAGCCTGACCGCCTACGTATTGATCGGCATGGACCGCCACACCCCCGAGCGCTTCGAGACCTTCGAGGCAGCGATCCGCAGCCTGCCGCAAGTACTCGAATGCAGCCTGGTCACCGGGATGGATGCCGACTACCAGCTAAAAGTCGTAGTGCCCGACATGGACCATTACCAGCAACTGCTGCTCGGCCACCTGACGCGCATTGAAGGCGTAACCAGCGTGCGCTCCAGCTTCGTCCTCAACCAGGTACTGGCCAGCACCGAACTGCCGCTCACGCACCTGCGTTAGTCAGGCTGGCAACTGGGGCGTATAATCGCGCGCCTCAACCTGCCGGAGAGTATCGATGGATCCTGCGTTGTTCGAAGAGTGGATGATGACCATCCTGGTCACCATCCTCATTGGTTTCATGGGTTTTATCGTCTGGGACCTGGCGAAAAAATCCAAAGCCGGCAAGTTCGGCACCTTCATCCTGTTTTTCGTGCTGGGCCTGGGCATCCTCGCCTTCATCATCAAAAGCGTGGTGATCGGCTTTATCGAAGGCGTTTAAAGCTTGGCCGGCACTTCCCGCCACTGGCCTTGATCAAGGCCATCCAGGCTCCAGTCGCCGATC
>NZ_JH650764.1:71089-116939 GCF_000259195.1 Pseudomonas donghuensis | reverse complement strand
CCCGGCTCTCCCCGCCACTGGCCTTGATCAAGGCCATCCAGGCTCCAGTCGCCGATCCGTACGCGCACCAGGCGCAGGGTCGGCAAGCCGACGGCAGCGGTCATGCGCCGCACCTGACGGTTGCGCCCTTCCTTGATCACCAGCTCCAGCCAACTGGTCGGTATGCTCTTGCGAAAGCGTACTGGCGGGTTGCGTGGCCAAAGGTCGGGCTCGTCGAGCTGGCGGGCCTGGGCCGGCAAGGTCGGGCCGTCGTTGAGCTCAACACCCTCGCGCAGACGCTGCAACTGCTCCGCGCTCGGTTCCCCCTCCACTTGTACCCAATAGGTTTTCGCCAACTTGTGCTTGGGGTCGGCAATCCGCGCCTGTAATTGGCCATCGTTGGTCAGCAGCAGCAAGCCCTCGCTGTCACGGTCCAGGCGTCCGGCCGGGTAAATGCCGGGGATGGCGATGAAGTCCTTGAGGGTCGCGCGCCCTTCGCCGTCGCTGAACTGGGTCAGCACGTCAAAGGGCTTGTTGAACAGGATCAACCGCGGCTCGGCCGGCGGCGCCTTGGGCAGGCGACGCGGACCGGCGGGCTTGGCCGCGGGACGCCGCGGCTTGGTGCGTGGGGGTAACGGCATGGGGCCTCAGCGGAACGGCGGCTCGTCAAAACTGCGCAGTTTACGCGAGTGCAACGAGTTGAGCTCGGTACGCAGCAGGTCGAGGGCGGCGATACCGATGTTCAGGTGCTGGCTGACCGCCCGGTTGTAGAAGGCGTTGGCCGCCCCCGGCAGTTTGATCTCGCTGTGCAGCGGTTTGTCGGAAACGCACAGCAAGGTGCCGTACGGGACCCGCAAGCGATAGCCCTGGGCGGCGATGGTGCCGCTTTCCATGTCCACCGCCACTGCCCGCGACAGGTTGATCAACGGTCGTTCCTGGGCCCAGCGCAGCTCCCAGTTGCGGTCGTCGTAGGTCAGCACGGTGCCGGTACGCAGGCGCTTTTTCAGCTCGTCGCCGCGCTCGCCGGTAACCTGCGCCGCCGCCTCCTGCAACGCCAGTTGCACTTCGGCCAGGGCCGGAATCGGAATGTTCGGGGGGACCACCCGGTCGAGAATCCCATCGCGGCGCATATAGGCGTGGGCCAGCACGTAATCGCCAATGGTCTGCGATTGGCGCAGGCCACCGCAGTGGCCGATCATCAGCCAGCAGTGCGGGCGCAGCACCGCCAGGTGGTCGGTGATGTTCTTGGCGTTGGACGGGCCGACGCCGATGTTGACCAGGGTGATACCGTCGCCATCGGCGGCGATCAGGTGATAGGCCGGCATCTGGTAACGGTGCCAGACCACCCCGGCGACCAGGGCCTGGGCTTCGCCGTTGTCCATGGCCTTTTCGATGATCACATTGCCCGGCAAGACCATGCGCACGAAGCGCGGATCATTACGCAGTTGCTCAAGACCGTGGGTGATGAACTGGTCGACATAACGGTGATAGTTGGTCAGCAGGATCCACGGCTGCACATGGCGCCAGTCGCTGCCGGTGTAATGCACCAGGCGGCGCAGGGAGAAGTCCACCCGCGCGGCGTCGAACAGTGCCAGCGGCAGTGGGTCGACGTTGGCCCAGTCGTACAGGCCGTCGGCAATGCCGTCGGTGGCGGCGGACAGGTCGGTGCTGGGGAACACCCGCGCCAGCGCCGCGGCAGTGATGCCGGTACCGGCCAGCTCGTCGCCCTGCTCGACCACATAAGGGTAAGGAATGTTCTGCTGGCTGACGCCCACTTCGACCGTGACAGTGAAGTCACGCATCAGCGGCTTGAGCTGCTCGAGCAGGTAACCACGGAACGCCGCCGGCTGCGTCACGGTAACGCTGTAGGTGCCGGGTAGCTGAACCTTGGCGTAAGCGCGGGTAATCGCCGGCACTTCGCCATGGTATTGGTAGGTCAGGCGCAGTTCGGGGTAGCGGAACAGCGCCCGCTCCTCGGCATCCGGCTCGGTGCGGTCCTTGAGGTAGCGCTTGAGCGCCTGGCTCAAGGCCGCGGTGGCTTGTTCGTGCAGGGCCGCCAGGCGGTCGACGGCCTGCTCGGCGGTTTCTACGACAACGAAGGCTTCATCAGTACGGCTCACAATGTACTTCCTGTCTGACATGCATGCCCCCATCTTGCCTACATCCGTCGGCAAAGGCACGCACGTTAGAGCGGCCAATTCGGGGTCGAGCGTTGCACCAGCGCCGCGACATCAATGCCACGGGGCAGCACGCCGTATACCCGGCCGCTGCCACTCAGGCGGCTGGCGATAAAGGCATCGCTGACCACCGCGTTACCGGCTTCGAGCAGCAACTTGGCCTGCAGGCCGACGGCAATGTCTTCCGTGAGCTGGCGGGCGCGGTACTGGATGTCAGCGGTGTCGGCAAACGCCACCTTGAGGTTGCCGATATGTGCAGCCAGGCGCGGATCGCCATGGCCATCACCGAGCTCGGCAAACAGTGTGTCGAGTACGCCGGGCTCCTTGGACAAGGCGCGCAATACGTCCAGGCACTGGACGTTGCCCGAGCCTTCCCAGGTCGAGTTGACCGGTGCCTCGCGGTACAGCCGCGGCAGGATGCTGTCTTCGACATAACCGGCACCGCCCATGCATTCGGCCGCCTCATTGATCATCGCCGGTGCCCGTTTGCAGATCCAGTACTTGCCCACGGCGGTGATCAGCCGGGCAAAACGCGCCTGGTGCGGATCATCCGGCTGGTCGAGGGCATGGCCCATGCGCAGGCTCAAGGCCAGCGCCGCTTCGCTTTCCAGGGCCAGATCGGCCAGCACGTTCTGCATCAATGGCTGCTCGGCCAACAGCCGCCCACCGACCTGGCGATGGGCGCAGTGGTGAGCGGCCTGGGTCAGGGCCTGGCGCATCAGGGCACTGGAGCCGACCATGCAGTCGAAGCGGGTCATGGCGACCATTTCGATGATGGTCGGCACCCCACGGCCTTCCTCACCGATCATCCAGGCCAGGGCGCCACGGAACTCGACTTCGCTGGAAGCATTGGAGCAGTTGCCGAGCTTGTTCTTCAGGCGCTGGATATAGAACTGGTTGCGGCTGTCATCCGGGCGGTGACGCGGCAGCAGGAAACAGCTGAGGCCCTTGTCGGTCTGGGCCAGGGTCAGGAAGGCGTCGCACATCGGTGCCGAACAGAACCATTTATGCCCGACCAGCTCATAAGCCTGGCCCGGGCCGGGCGCACCGACCGGGTAAGCACGGGTTGTGTTGGCGCGTACATCGGTGCCGCCCTGCTTCTCGGTCATGGCCATGCCCAGAGTCACCCCGACCTTGTGGCGATCGCCAACGTTGCGCGGGTCGTATTCAGTGGCCAGCACTTTCGGCAGCCAGTACTCGGCCAGTTCCGGCTGCAGCTTGAGCGCCGGCACCGCGGCAAAGGTCATGGTCAGCGGGCAGCCACTGCCGGCTTCGGCCTGGCTGTGCAGGTAGGTCATCGATGCGCGGGCGACATGGGCGCCCTCCCGCGGGTCGGTCCAGGGCAAGGACGGCAGGCCATGCTCGATGGCCGTGCGCATCAGCTCGTGATAGGCCGGATGAAACTCCACCAGGTCGATGCGATGGCCGTAGCGATCATGGCTGCTGAATTGCGGCTTGTACTGGTTGGCCAGAAAGCCTGCGGCCATCAACGGCCCGCCGGCCAGGGCGCCGTACGCGTCGATGCGGTCCTGTGCCCAGCCTGCACCGTAGCGCCGCGACCATTCCTGCAGAGGCAGATCGATGCGGTACAGGTTGGCGCCATCCAGGGACGGCGGCTGGTTGGTGACCTCATGGGTTTCAGCGTACTGGTGCAGGTTCATCGAGGGGCCTCCTGGATCCTGGCGTGTCTGAAATTTCAGTGAATCACGCCCCGCCCCCCTGTCAAAGTGACAAAAACGCCTAACTAGCCGTGATTTAGCCCTGGCCGGGCCATGCCCAACTGCACCTGGGGCGGGCTCAAGGGCACGCTCAGGCTCAGCTCGAAACGGCTGCCCAGCCCCGGATTGGACTCGTGCTGCAGGCGCGCGCCGATCAGCTCGGCCAACTGCCGGCAAATCGCCAGGCCAATGCCCAGGCCGCCGTGAGCTCGAGTCATCGAGCCATCGACCTGGAAGAAGCGCTGATACAGCGTGGCTTCATCAAGGCAATCGAAACCGATGCCGCTGTCGCTGACACTGATGCTCAAGCGCAGTTGATCCGGGCCCAGGCGGGCACCGCGTACCTGCAACATGACCCCGCCCTGGTGAGTGAACTTGATGCCGTTATCCATCAAGTACCCCAGGCACATGGCCAGCTTGTGCCGGTCGCCGATCAGCACATCGGGCAGTTCCGCCGGGGTATCCAGGCTCAGGTACAAGCCCTTGGCCATGGCAGCAGCGGCATGTTCGGCGCGCACCTCCTGCAGCAGCGAGCGCAGGCTGAACGGGGCGTTCTGAGCACTCAGGCGGCCGGCCTGCAGCTCGGTGAGGATGAGGATGTCATCGACCATGCCCATCATGTCCTGGGCTGCGGAACTGGCGGTGTGCTGGTACTGGGCCAGCTCGCCGTCCAGCGGAATGGTCTGCATCAGCTCCAGCGAACCGATCACGCCATTCATCGGCGTGCGCAGCTCGTGGGTGACGGTGGCCAGGAACTGGTCTTTCAGGCGGTTACTGTTGGCCAACTGGATGTTGAGCTGCTCCAGGGTGCGGCCGGTTTCGCGCAGCGTCCGGGCCTGATCGTCACGCATGCTGTTGATGCGGTCGGCCAGCGCCAGGGACAACAGGCCGACCTCCAGCGCCGAACCGATCTGGCTGGCGTACATGGTCAGGAACACGTTCGGCAAATAGCCCAGCACCATCAGGGTATTGACCAGGCCGCCGAGCAAGAACGCCGACCAGGCAATGATGAAGTAGCGGGCCACGCGCAAACCGCGGTGCCAGGCGAAAATCCCGGCGGCGAAGATACACACGGTGAACAGCAGCGCCAACGCCGTGGCCAGGCGCAGGGCTACGCCGTAGCTACTGGTCAGCGACAGCAGCATCGCCAGCGCACCACAGCCCATCAGCACCTTGAGCACGGCGTCGAAGGCACGGCTGTGATTGCGTACCTGCAGGAAGCTGCGGGCAAACTGGCAACCGAACAGGCCCGCCGCACCAATGAACATCGGTGTGGCGGCGTTGGCCCACCAGGGGCTGTCCGGCCAGAAATAGGCCACGCCGGCGCCGTTGACGGAGACCTGGTACAGACCGAACGAGGCGATATAGAGGATGTAATACAGGTAACTGGTATCGCGCACGCTGAGGTAGATGAACAGGTTGTAGACCAGCATCCCCAGCAACACGCCGTAGATCAGGCCCAGCACATACAGGCGGGTCGGTTGCGCCTCCATGTAGGCCTGCGCCGACCACAGGGTCAACGGCGCCTGCACTGAGCCCTGGCTGTGCAAGCGTAGATAGGCCGTGGTCGTCTGGCCGGGGGCAAAGGGTAGTTCGAAGAGGTAGTTGTTCTGTTTGATTTGCCGACTGGCATAAGGCAGGGCGTCGCCGGTGCGTTGGGCCAGGCGAAAGGTACCGCTGGCGTCCGGCAGGTAGAGTTCAAGGTGATCGAGTGGCGGATAGGCCAGCTCCAGCAACCAGGCGCGGGGGGCTGCCGATGGCAAGGCGGTGTAGCGCAGCTGGATTTTCAGCCAGAACACCGAACTGGAATAGCCGGCGTTGAGGACTTCGGCCCGGTGCGGGCGAAAATGCTCGCTGAATGACGGCGCACTGACCTGCGCAATGCTGGCGTTGCCATCGCGGTCTTCGAACACTTGCATCACCTGCCCCAGCGGCAAGCTGCGGGTGGAGTCGTCGAAATCGACCGCCGTGGCCAGCAACGGCAGCCAGCCCAGCACAACAATCAGCAAATAGCGCATACAGCCCCAGCATGGTCTGTCCCGGTCGCGTCGCGTAGCCTCCTGTCCGTTTGAGGCGACGTGATCCGGCAGTAACCGTTATCGGTTTATTCGAGCACTCTAGCATAGCTTTCCGAGCCTGCCAGATGCCACTGAAAACTTTACGCCAAAGGCTCTAGAACGGCACTTTCAGCGATTCTTACAGGACCTTTCAAACGCCCGTTGAAAAATCCCCGGCGCCGGGGCGGACCCAGCAAAAGCGTTTGGTGATAAGCTCGCGCACCATGAATACCTACAGCTCCCGCCCCGTTGTCCTCTGTCTCTCCGGCCACGACCCCAGTGGCGGCGCCGGCTTGCAGGCAGATATCGAAGCCCTGATCGCGCAAGGCTGTCATGCCGCTCCGGCCGTGACCGCCCTGACCGTCCAGGATACCGTCAATGTCAGCGACTTCCGCGTCCTCGACCGCGAGTGGGTACTGGCCCAGGCCAATGCCGTGCTTGCCGATTCGACGGTAGCGGCCGTCAAGCTGGGCATGCTCGGCTCAATCGAAATGGTCGACACCGTGGTCGAACTGCTCAGTGCCCATTCGCATCTGCCGCTGGTCTGCGACCCGGTCCTGCGCGCTGGCGGCGGTGGCCGCCTGGGCAAGGATGAAGTCGGCTACGCCATGCGCGAGCGCCTGTTGCCACTGGCAACCATCGCTACCCCGAACCTTCCCGAAGCACGCATCCTGGCCGAACTGCCCGAAGGCAGCGCCGATGAATGCGCAGAAAAGCTCCTGCCGTTTGTCAGACACCTGCTGATCACCGGCGGTCACGGCGACGAACACGAAATCCACAACCGCCTGTACAGCCGCGACGGCCAGCGTCACACCTGGACCTGCCAGCGCCTGCCCGGCAGCTATCACGGCTCCGGCTGCACCCTGGCCAGTGCCCTGGCCGGCCGCCTGGCCCTGGGCGAGCAGCTGCAAAGCGCGGTGCGCTCGGCCCTGGATTACACCTGGCGCACCCTGCGCGATGCCGAGCAACTGGGCAAAGGCCAGTACGTGCCACGCCGCCTGCCACTGGATTTCTGTTCCTGATCTTCGCTTGAGGTCTACACCATGAAGTTACGCGGCCTGTATGCCATCACTGACAGCCAGTTGCTGGCCGGCAAGTTTCTACCCTATGTCGAAGCGGCCCTGGAAGGCGGCGTGACCTTGCTGCAATACCGCGACAAGAGCCAGGACGCGTCCCGCCGCCTACGCGAGGCCGAGAGCCTGGCCGAGCTGTGCGCACGCTACAAGACCCAGCTGATCATCAACGACGACGCCGAACTGGCTGCACGCCTGGGCGTCGGCGTCCACCTGGGCCAGACCGACGGGCCGTTGACCCCGGCCCGCACCCTGCTCGGGCGCAACGCCATCATCGGCTCAACGTGCCACGCCCAACTGGAGCTGGCCGAGCAGGCCGCCCGTGAAGGCGCCAGCTACGTCGCCTTCGGCCGCTTCTTCAATTCGGTCACCAAACCAGGCGCGCCCGCCGCCGATACCGCCCTGCTGGAACACGCGCGCAACCGTATCAAGCTGCCGATCTGCGCGATCGGCGGCATCACCCTCGACAACGCCGCCCCGCTGGTCGCCCACGGCGCCGACCTGCTGGCGGTGATTCACGGCCTGTTCGGCGCCGACAGCACGCAGGAAGTCACCCGCCGTGCCCGCGCCTTCAACGCCCTGTTCGCTTCTGCCTGATTGAGAGAGCCCATCATGTCTCGTTCCGAAACCCTGTTTGCCAACGCCCAGAAACACATCCCCGGTGGCGTCAACTCGCCGGTACGGGCGTTCAAGAGCGTTGGCGGCACGCCGCTGTTCTTCAAGCACGCCGCCGGTGCCTATGTCACTGACGAAGACGACAAGCGCTACGTGGACTACGTCGGTTCCTGGGGCCCGATGATCCTCGGCCACAGCCACCCGGATGTACTGGAGTCGGTGCGCAAGCAGCTGGAGCACGGCCTGTCCTATGGCGCGCCAACCGCCATGGAAACCGAAATGGCCGACCTGGTCTGCTCGATCGTGCCGTCGATGGAGATGGTGCGCATGGTCAGCTCCGGCACCGAAGCGACCATGAGCGCCATCCGCCTGGCCCGTGGCTACACCGGCCGCGACAGCATCATCAAATTCGAAGGCTGCTACCACGGCCACTCCGACAGCCTGCTGGTCAAAGCCGGCTCCGGCCTGCTGACGCAAGGCGTACCGAGCTCCGCCGGGGTGCCGGCAGCCTTTGCCAAACACACCCTGACCCTGCCGTTCAACGACATCGACGCGGTCGAGAAGATGCTCGCTGACGTCGGCCAGGACGTCGCCTGCATCATCGTCGAGCCGGTCGCCGGCAACATGAACTGCGTGCCGCCGGCGCCAGGCTTCCTCGAAGGCCTGCGCGCGTTGTGCGACAAGCATGGCGTGGTGTTGATCTTCGACGAAGTGATGACCGGTTTCCGCGTCGCCCTGGGCGGCGCCCAGGCTCATTACGGGGTGACCCCGGACCTCTCGACCTTCGGCAAGATCGTCGGTGGCGGCATGCCGGTGGGCTGCTTCGGTGGCAAGCGCAAGATCATGGAACAGATCGCGCCGCTGGGCCCGGTCTACCAGGCCGGCACCCTGTCGGGCAACCCGCTGGCCATGGCCGCTGGCCTGACCACCCTCAAACTGATCAGCCGCCCAGGCTTTCATGACGAACTGAGCGCCTTCACCAGCCGCCTGCTCGATGGCCTGCAACAGCGCGCCGATGCCGCCGGCATCCCGTTCGTCACCACCCAGGCCGGCGGCATGTTTGGCCTGTACTTCAGCGGTGCCGACGACATCGTCACCTTCGATGACGTCATGGCCAGCGATGCCGAGCGCTTCAAGCGCTTCTTCCACCTGATGCTCGAAGGCGGCGTGTACCTGGCGCCAAGCGCCTTCGAAGCGGGCTTTACCTCGATTGCCCACGGTGAAACCGAGCTGCAGATCACCCTGGATGCGGCTGAGCGAGCGTTCGCCAAGCTCTGATTTTTGCAGCCATCGCGGGGCAAGCCCGCTCCCACAGTGATCATTGTGGGAGCGGGCTTGCCCCGCGATGGTGCCTTGGAAGCAGAAAATCGAGTAAAGACTTTGTAAGGTAGGCGCTGCTTATCCCATAATGTGCCACCAGACACTTTGGCCGCAGCTTTGCAGAGGTAAGTCGATCCCCATGAACCGCACCGGCCGCGCCCTCGCCCTGGGCTGCCTGTTGCTTCTTCAGCCCCTGCTGGCCACAGCAGGCGGTAACTCGTTGCTGATTCCGGCGACGGGCCGCTGCACCCTCGATTCCCAGCCCGAAGACCTGCCGCAAGCGCTCGCTGCCTGCCAGGACGCGGCCAAGTCCGGGGATGCACAAGCCCAGTACGAGTTGGGTGAGTTCTACTACGAAGGCACCAACACCCCACGCGACCTCAACCAGGCCCTGAGCTACTTCGAGCAAGCCTCGCTGCAAGGCCACGCCGAGGCGCAATACCGTCTGGGCACCATGTTCTACAAGGGTGAAGGTGTGGCGGCCAACAATGTGCAGGCCTACATCCTGCTGAAGATGGCAGCGGTCAATGGTGCCGAGGATGCACTGGACATGGCTGACGAGGTGTCTGCCAAGATGCCGCGCGACGAGCTGGAAATCGCGACCCAGGTGCTGGGGCAGATCTTTCGCAAATACCTGCTGGAGCTACAGACCGTCGACGGTCGCACGCCCTTCTCGCCGCTGCCCTGAAACCCGTACTTACTTTTCCGGCATTGGCATCGGGAACGGCATTACATTGCCAGTACCGCGCGCCTCGCTGATCTTTGGCGTGCCCAGACGCTCGACCTCATCGATGCGCACGATCGAGTGCATCGGCACAAAGCTGCGCACCACGCCTTCGAACTGGGCCTTGAGCTTTTCTTCGCTCGGATCGACCACCACCTGGGTGCGCTCGCCAAAGACAAACTCTTCAACTTCAAGAAAGCCCCACAGATCGCTTTGATAGATCTGCTTGGCATACATCTCGTACACCTGGCCCTGGTTGAGAAAGATCACTTTGTAGATCGGAGCTTCGCGTTTGGTCATTTTGGGCGGGGACAATCACGGGTGGTAAAGAAGTCGCAAACTATAACATAGGCACCAGGCCGACAACGCTAGGATCCACGGCCCCGGGCCCTTATAATGTGCGGTTCTTCGAATTACCAGATGATCTCCCATGGCCAAGAAGCTTTACATCGAAACCCACGGTTGCCAGATGAACGAGTACGACAGCTCGCGCATGGTCGATCTGCTGGGTGAACATCAAGCCCTTGAAGTCACGGCCCGCGCCGAAGACGCCGACGTCATCCTGCTCAACACCTGCTCGATCCGCGAGCGCGCCCAGGACCGGGTGTATTCCCAGCTGGGCCGCTGGCGTGAACTCAAAGACCTGAACCCGGACATGGTCATCGCCGTCGGTGGCTGCGTGGCCAGCCAGGAAGGCGAGTCGATCCGCAAGCGCGCGCCTTACGTCGACGTGGTCTTCGGCCCGCAGACCCTGCACCGCCTGCCGGAAATGATCGACGCCGCGCGCACCACGCGCCTGCCCCAGGTCGACGTGTCGTTCCCGGAAATCGAAAAATTCGACCACCTGCCCGAGCCGCGCATCGATGGCCCCAGCGCCTATGTTTCGGTGATGGAAGGCTGCAGCAAGTACTGCACCTTCTGCGTGGTGCCCTACACCCGTGGCGAGGAAGTCAGCCGACCGTTCGACGATGTGCTGGCCGAAGTCATCCACCTGGCCGAGAACGGTGTACGTGAAATCACCCTGCTAGGTCAGAACGTCAACGGCTACCGTGGCCAGACCCACGACGGGCGCCTGGCGGACCTGGCCGAGCTGATCCGCGTGGTGGCGGCGGTGGATGGCATCGATCGCATTCGCTACACCACCTCGCACCCGCTGGAGTTTTCCGACAGCCTGATCCAGGCCCACGCCGAAGTGCCGGAGCTGGTCAAGCACCTGCACCTGCCGGTGCAATCGGGCTCCGACCGCGTGCTGGCGGCGATGAAGCGCAACCACACCATCCTCGAATACAAGTCCAAGCTGCGCAAACTCAAGGCCGCAGTGCCGGGCATCTGCATCAGTTCGGACTTCATCGTCGGCTTCCCCGGCGAAACCGAGAAAGACTTCGAGCAAACCATGAAGCTGGTGGCCGACGTCGGTTTCGACTTTTCCTACTCGTTCGTCTACAGCCAGCGCCCGGGCACCCCGGCCTCGGACCTGCCGGACGAAACCCCGGAAGAGCTGAAAAAGGAGCGCCTCAAGGCCCTGCAACATCGCCTCGACACCCAGGGCTTCGAGATCAGCCGACAAATGGTCGGTACCGTTCAGCGCATTCTCGTCACCGACTACTCGCGCCGCGACCCCGGCCAGTTGCAGGGGCGCACCGAGAATAACCGTATCGTCAACTTTCGCTGCGACAATCCGAAGCTGATCGGCCAGTTCGTCGACATCCATATCGACGATGCGCGCCCGCACTCGCTGTTCGGCTCGCTGGCCCATTGAGCTGACCTGCCGGGCCTTGTTACAGGCCCGGCGACCCTTGATCGTTTCAGCGCTTTCGCCCTGCAGCGGCTAGGGTTATCCTTGAGACCATATCCTTTGCCGTTGGGCGGCTGAAAAACGACCTTGAACGCACCTATCGAACCACATCGTTTCATCCTCGAGCCCTTCGAGGCCCACCGCTTCGCCAACCTGTGCGGGCAGTTCGACGAGCATCTGCGCCTGATCGAACAGCGCCTGGCCATCGAAATCCGCAACCGCGGCAATCAGTTCGAACTGATCGGCGAACCCAAACACACCTCCTCTGCCGAACAACTGCTGCGCCGCCTCTATCGCGAGGCCAAGGCCACCGAGCTGTCGCCGGAAATGGTCCACCTGTACCTGCAGGAATCGGCCGTCGAAGAGCTGGAAAACCCGGCTGTCAACGAAGTCAGTGTTTCCCTGCGCACGCGCAAGGGCATGATTCGTCCACGCGGGCTGAACCAGCAGCGCTATGTGAAGGAAATCCTCGGCAACGACATCAACTTCGGCATCGGCCCGGCCGGTACCGGCAAGACCTACCTGGCCGTGGCCTGCGCGGTTGACGCCCTGGAGCGTGAACAGGTGCGGCGCATCCTGCTGGTACGTCCGGCGGTCGAGGCGGGCGAAAAGCTCGGTTTCCTGCCCGGCGACCTGGCACAAAAGATCGACCCGTACCTGCGCCCGCTCTACGACGCCCTGTACGAGATGCTCGGCTTCGAGCACGTGGCCAAGCTGATCGAGCGCCAGGTGATCGAGATCGCCCCGCTGGCCTACATGCGTGGCCGCACCCTGAACAACAGCTTCATCATCCTCGATGAGAGCCAGAACACCACGGTCGAGCAGATGAAGATGTTCCTCACCCGTATCGGTTTTGGTTCCACCGCCGTGATCACCGGTGACATCACCCAGGTCGACCTGCCACGCGGCACCAAGTCGGGCCTGGCCCACGTTATCGAGGTGCTCAAGGGCGTGCCGGGCATCAGCTTCACGCACTTCCTGCCCAAGGACGTGGTCCGCCACCCGTTGGTGCAGCGCATTGTCGAGGCCTACGAGCGCTTCGACAGCCAGCAGCAGAACCCGACCGAAGGCAAACAACGCGATGCTTGAGCTCGATCTGCAACTGGCAAGCGATGCACCACACCCGACCGAGCAACAGTTCCGCCAATGGTGTGAGCTGGCTTTGCGCCAGCGCACGGCCGACTCGGAGCTGACCATTCGCCTGGTCGATGAAGCCGAAGGCCGCGAACTGAATCGCACCTGGCGGAGCAAAGACTACGCCACCAACGTGCTGTCCTTCCCGGCCGACGTGCCTGATGAACTGCTCGACATCCCGCTGTTGGGCGACCTGGTGATCTGCATCGCCGTGGTCGAGCGCGAAGCCGCCGAACAGGGCAAGGCGCTGGAGGCCCATTGGGCGCACCTGGTGATCCACGGCTGCCTGCACCTGCTGGGCTACGACCACATCGACGACGATGAGGCCGAGGAAATGGAAGCACTGGAACGAACGTTGCTTGCCGAACTGGGTCATCCGGACCCGTACGCCGACGACGAACACGACGACATTCAACACTGATATCTGCAAAGGATCACGAGTAACCGCCATGAGCGAAGATCGATCGAGCAACGGGCAAAAGTCCTGGCTGGGCAAACTGACCCAGGCTTTTGCCCACGAGCCGAAAAACCGTCAGGAGCTGCTTGAGCTGCTGCGCGAAGCCCATCAGAACAAGCTGCTCGACAGCGAGGCGCTGACCATTGTCGAGGGCGCCATCCAGGTCGCCGACCTGCAAGTGCGCGACATCATGGTGCCGCGCTCGCAGATGATGAGCATCAAGGCGACCCAGTCGCCGCGTGAGTTCCTGCCGGCGGTGATCGATGCCGCGCACTCGCGCTACCCGGTCGTTGGCGAAAGCCACGACGACGTGCTCGGCGTGCTGCTGGCCAAGGACCTGCTGCCGCTGATCCTCAAGGAGAACGGCGACAGTTTCAACATCAAGGACCTGCTGCGCCCGGCCACGTTCGTGCCCGAGTCCAAGCGCCTGAACGTGCTGCTGCGTGAATTTCGCGCCAACCACAACCACATGGCCATCGTCATTGACGAATACGGCGGCGTGGCGGGTCTGGTGACCATCGAAGACGTACTCGAGCAGATCGTCGGCGACATCGAAGACGAGCATGACGTCGAGGAAGACAGCTACATCAAGCCGCTGCCCAGTGGCGACTTCCTGATCAAGGCGCTGACGCCGATCGAGAACTTCAACGAGTTCTTCGACAGCCAGTTCTCCGACGACGAGTTCGACACTGTCGGCGGCCTGGTCATGAGTGCCTTCGGCCACCTGCCCAAGCGTAACGAGACCACCGAGATCGGCCCGTACCGTTTCCGCATCCTCAATGCCGACAGCCGCCGGATTCACCTGCTGCGTCTAACCCCTATCACCCGTTAAGGACACCCATGCGCTGGATCACCCGCCCCGGCTGGCCCGGTAACCTGCTGGCCGTGGCGGCCGGTGCAATCACCACCCTGGCCCTGGCGCCGTTCGACATCTGGCCGCTGGCCTTGCTCGCGGCCGGCCTGTTCTACCTCGGCCTGCGCGAGCTCAGCCCACGCCAGGCCCTGGGCCGCGGCTGGTGCTTCGGCTTTGGCCTGTACGCCGCCGGCACCAGCTGGATCTACGTCAGTATCAACACCTATGGCGGTGCCACGCCGTTGCTGGCTACCGGCTTGTTGCTGGCGTTCTTTGCCGCCATTGCCTGGTTCTTCGCCCTGCCCGCCTGGCTTTGGGCGCGCTGGTTGCGGCGCAACGAGGCGCCGCTGGCCGATGCCCTGTGCTTCGCAGCGTTGTGGGTCGGCCAGGAAGCCTTCCGCGGCTGGTTCCTCACCGGGTTTCCCTGGCTGTACTCCGGTTACAGCCAGCTTGACGGGCCGCTCTCGGGCCTGGCGCCGCTGGGTGGCATGTGGCTGATTTCGTTCTGCCTGGCCCTGTGCGCGGCACTGCTGTGCAACCTGCCGCGCTTGCGGGCACGCAAGTCGTTCCTGGCTGTGGCCGTCGTGCTGTTGCTGGCGCCCTGGGCGATCGGCCTGGCACTGAAGAACCACGCCTGGACCAGCCCTTCCGGCAAGCCGCTGAGCGTGGCCGCCCTGCAAGGCAACGTCGAGCAGGAGCTGAAATGGAACCCGGAACACGTCAACGCCCAGTTGGCCCTGTACCGCGACATGAGCTTCAGCTCCAAACCGGTCGACCTGCTGGTGTGGCCAGAAACCGCGGTACCGGTCCTCAAGGATCAGGCCCAGGGCTACCTGGACATGATGGGCAACTTCGCCGCCGAGCGTAATACGGCCTTGATCACCGGCGTGCCGGTGCGCGAAGTGGTGCACCAGCAACGCCGCTATTACAACGGCATCACCGTGACCGGCGAAGGTGATGGCACTTACCTGAAGCAGAAACTGGTGCCGTTTGGCGAGTACGTGCCATTGCAGGACATGCTCCGTGGCCTGATTGCCTTCTTCGACCTGCCGATGTCGGACTTTGCCCGCGGGCCGGCCGACCAGCCGCTGTTGCAGGCCAAGGGCTATCAGATCGCGCCGTACATCTGCTACGAAGTGGTCTATCCGGAATTTGCGGCGAGCCTGGCGGCGCGCAGCGACATTCTCCTGACCATCAGCAACGACACCTGGTTCGGTACCTCGATCGGCCCCCTGCAGCACCTGCAGATGGCGCAGATGCGCGCCCTGGAAGCCGGACGCTGGATGATCCGCGCCACCAACAACGGCGTCACCGGCCTGATCGACCCGTTCGGCCGCATCACTGCGCAGATCCCGCAGTTCGAACGCGGCATCCTCTACGGTGAGGTAGTGCCGATGCAGCAGCTCACCCCGTACCTGCAATGGCGCTCCTGGCCACTGCTGATCCTCTGCGCGCTGCTGCTGGGCTGGGCCCTGCTGGCCAGCCGGATGGCCAAGACCGTCTAGTAGAACACTTTGTAGCCGAGCAGGCCGACTGCCTCGTTGAGCAGTTGGCCGCTCTGCCACAGCGACTTGCCCTCCGGCAGCCAGCCACCGAATGGTCGGGCATGGTCACGACCAAGAAAGCCCACCGGCGCCGTCACTACGTCAAAACCCGCCTGCTCGAAGCTCCAGCGCGAGCGCTGCATGTGCCAGGCCTGGGTCACCACCACCACGCGCTTGATCCCCAGGGGCTGCAACAGCTCGGCGCTCATCTGCGCGTTTTCCCACGTGGTGCGGCTGCGCTCCTCTTTCCAGCGTACGCTCACGCCCAGGTCACGCTGGAGGGAATCGGCCATCAACTGCGCTTCGCTGGGCGGCGTACCGTAGTGCAGGCCGCCGCTGGTCAGTACCGGCAAGCCCGAAGCCTTGGCCAACTGCGCCGCGTAGCGCATGCGTTCCATGGCCACGCCCGTGGGTTGATCCTGCGAATCCCAGGCCGGATCACCGCGTTCGCGACCAGCGCCAAGAATGACAATGGCATCGGCATGCTCGGCCAGCCCTGCCCATTGGCTGGTGGCCAGCGCCGGCTCGGTTTCCAGTTGCCGGGCAGCCTGTTCCACCACGACCGGCAGGCTCATCAGCCACAACCCGCCCAAACCCAGGACGAAACACAGCCTCGACAAGCGCGGCCAGGATTTGCGCAGCCACCAGGCGCCCAGCAGCAGCAGAAACAGCACGCCAGGCGGCATGATCATTTGTTTGATGAGATAACGAATCGGCACGGGACACCTCCTTGGAGGTGCGCAGCCTAAGAGGATCGGCACCTGGCAACAATAGTCAGGTGCCGATCAGTGAAGTTTTTGACTCGGTGGCGCACTCCGCTTTGCGCCGGAAAAACCCGAACGGCTACTTGAATTGCAGCGTCCTGGACTTTGCTGTGGTAGCGGAGCGCTTATCCTTGAGCCAGACGATTCTGGCCGAAGTCGGCGTCTCCGGTTGTGGCAATGCGCCGACGCGTCCATGCCCGCCCTCCGGAAGGGATTCCAGATAGGCCTTGATCACTTCGAATTCAGCGCGGCTCAGACCACGCAACTCCAATTCAGCAGGCACTTCATCGCGTAATCGAACGGAGGTTCTAGCGACCTCGAGGGCCAGGCCCAGACGGTCGATCAGCCGTTCGTAAAGCTCCGGTTTCGTTGCTTGTTGCTGCGACTCTCCCATCCGTTCACCTCATTGAAGATAAATATATCTCCCCCCACACATGAGCTTAGCGTTACTCGCAAAAGCAGCCGGACGCCGCGACCAACGGCCCGCTGCGCCACAGGCGGTGCAATCAGGGTTTCCCTCGGTGGACAGGGGTCATGTATGCTAGGGCGTTCACCATACTTGACACCGGATTGCCGATGCAGCGGTTTGATCGCTGCCTGGATAAGGTCTCCCATTTCTCAGCGCAAAGTAGCCATGCACGAACTCTATCAGCCCCGCGAAATCGAAGCCGCCGCCCAGTCTTACTGGGATGAGCGAAAGTCTTTTGAAGTCAGTGAACAGCCAGGCAAGGACACGTACTACTGCCTATCGATGTTCCCGTACCCAAGCGGCAAGCTACATATGGGCCACGTGCGCAACTACACCATCGGTGACGTGATCGCCCGTTACCAGCGCATGCTCGGCAAGAACGTCCTGCAGCCAATGGGCTGGGACGCCTTTGGCATGCCGGCGGAAAACGCCGCGATGAAGAACAACGTCGCCCCGGCCAAGTGGACCTACGAAAACATCGAGTACATGAAGACCCAGCTCAAGAGCCTGGGCCTGGCGTTCGATTGGTCGCGTGAAGTCACCACCTGCAAGCCCGACTACTACCGCTGGGAACAGTGGCTGTTCACCCGCCTGTTCGAAAAAGGCGTGATCTACCGCAAAAACGGTACCGTGAACTGGGACCCGGCCGACCAGACCGTCCTTGCCAACGAGCAAGTCATCGACGGTCGCGGCTGGCGTTCGGGCGCGCTGATCGAGAAGCGCGAAATCCCGATGTACTACTTCAAGATCACCGACTACGCCGACGAGCTGCTGGAAAGCCTCGACGATCTGCCGGGCTGGCCTGAGCAGGTCAAGACCATGCAGCGCAACTGGATCGGCAAGTCCCGTGGCATGGAAGTGCAGTTCCCCTACGATCAGGCCAGCATCGGCCACGCCGGGGCCCTGAAAGTCTTCACCACCCGTCCGGACACCCTGATGGGCGCCACCTACGTGGCCGTTGCCGCCGAGCACCCACTGGCCACCCAGGCCGCCCAGGGCAACCCCGAGCTGCAAGCCTTCATCGATGAGTGCAAGAGCGGCAGCGTCGCCGAAGCCGACATCGCGACCCAGGAGAAAAAAGGCCTGGCCACCTCGCTGTTCGTCGAGCACCCGCTGACCGGCGAAAAACTGCCGGTGTGGGTCGCCAACTACGTGCTGATGCACTACGGCGACGGCGCGGTCATGGCTGTCCCGGCCCACGACGAGCGCGATTTCGAGTTCGCCCACAAGTACAACCTGCCGGTCAAGGCTGTGATCCGTACCAGCGCTGGCGATGAAGTCGGCAGCGAGTGGCTGGCCGCCTACGGCGAGCACGGCCAGCTGATCAACTCCGGTGAGTTCGACGGCCTGGACTTCCAGGGTGCCTTCGACGCCATCGAAGTGGCACTGATCAAGAAAGAGCTGGGTAAGTCCCGCACCCAGTTCCGCCTGCGCGACTGGGGCATCAGCCGTCAGCGCTACTGGGGTTGCCCGATCCCGATCATCCACTGCCCAGCTTGTGGCGATGTGCCGGTACCGGAAGACCAACTGCCGGTCACCTTGCCGGAAAACGTCGTACCCGATGGCGCCGGTTCGCCACTGGCACGCATGCCCGAGTTCTACGAATGCGAATGCCCGAAATGCGGCACGGCGGCCAAGCGCGAAACCGACACCATGGACACCTTCGTCGAGTCGTCCTGGTACTTCGCCCGCTACGCCTCGCCTAACTACGAAGGCGGCATGGTCGACCCGAAAGCGGCCAACCACTGGCTGCCGGTAGATCAGTACATCGGTGGTATCGAACACGCGATCCTGCACCTGCTGTACGCGCGTTTCTTCCACAAGCTGATGCGCGACGAAGGCCTGGTCACCTCCAACGAGCCGTTCAAGAACCTGCTGACCCAGGGCATGGTCGTCGCCGAAACCTACTACCGCGTTGCCAGCAACGGCGGCAAGGACTGGTTCAACCCGGCCGACGTCGAAATCGAGCGCGATGCCAAGGCCAAGATCATCGGCGCCACGCTGAAGACCGACGGCCTGCCGGTCGAGATCGGCGGCACCGAGAAGATGTCCAAGTCCAAGAACAACGGCGTCGACCCGCAGGCAATGATCGAAGCCTACGGCGCCGACACCTGCCGCCTGTTCATGATGTTCGCCTCGCCGCCCGACATGAGCCTGGAATGGTCCGACTCTGGTGTCGAAGGTGCCAACCGCTTCCTGCGCCGCGTCTGGCGCCTGGCTCAGGCCCACGTGGCCCAGGGCCTGCCGGGCAAGCTGGATGTCGCCAGCCTCGATGACGCACAGAAAGTGATCCGCCGCGCCATCCACGCTGCCATCAAGCAGGCCAGCACCGATGTCGGCCAGTACCACAAGTTCAACACCGCCATCGCCCAGGTGATGACCGTGATGAACGTACTGGAAAAAGCCCCGCAAGCCAGCGAACAGGACCGCGCCCTGCTGCACGAAGGCCTGGAAGCGGTCACCCTGCTGCTGGCGCCGATCACCCCGCACATCAGCCATGAGCTGTGGCAGCAACTGGGTCACCAGGGCGCCGTGATCGACGCACCTTGGCCGGTACTGGACGAAAGCGCCCTGGTCCAGGACAGCATCGTCCTGGTCATCCAGGTCAACGGCAAGCTGCGTGGCCAGATCGAAATGCCGGCCGCAGCCAGCCGCGAGGACGTCGAAGCCGCTGCGCGCAGCAACGAGAACGTGCTGCGCTTCACCGAAGGCCTGAGCATCCGCAAGGTCATCGTGGTACCGGGCAAGCTGGTCAACATCGTCGCCAACTGACAGGAAACGCCGGCCCGCCAATTATGCGGGCCGGCGCACAGAATCGGCCCACAAGGGAGCTACAACATGATCAAACGCAATCTGCTGGTAATGGGCCTGGCCGTGATGCTCAGCGCCTGCGGTTTCCAGCTGCGCGGTACCGGAACCAGTGAACTGGCGATCAAGGAACTGGACCTGAGTGCACGTAACGCCTACGGCGATACCGTGGTCCAACTGCGCCAGGCCCTGCAGAGCAGCGGCGTCAACGTCTACGCCGGCGCGCCTTACAAACTGGTTCTGACCAACGAAGCCGAAACCCAACGCGCAGCCACCTATGCTGGAGGTTCGGGTCGTTCGGCCGAGTATGAGCTGACCACCGTGCTGAGCTACAGCATTGAAGGCCACAACAACACCAACCTGCTCAACGACAAGCTCGAAGTGCGCAAGATCTATGTGCATGACGGCAACAACATCACCGGCTCGCAACAGGAAGCCACACAAGCTCGGAACGAAATGCGCCGCGACCTGGTGCAGAACATGCTGGTACGCCTGCAACTGCTGACCCCTGGCCAGCTTGAAGGCCTGCAGCAAAAGGCTGATGAACGTGCCCAGGCCGAAGCCGATGCCCTCGAAGCGGCCCGCCGCGCCCAGGACGAAACGCCTCAGCAGTCGCCGCTGCAACTGCCAGCCAACTGAGATTGAACGGGGCACTTCGGTGCCCCGTCTGCCATCATGAAACTCACTCCCGCCCAACTTAACAAGCACCTGCAAGGCAGCCTCGCACCGGTCTACGTGATCAGCGGCGATGACCCGCTGTTGTGCCAGGAAGCTGCCGACGCCATCCGCACGGCGGCACGCCAGCAAGGTTTCGACGAACGCCAGGTGTTCAGCGCCGACGCCAACTTCGACTGGGGCACCCTGCTCCAGGCCAGTGCCAGCCTGTCGCTGTTCGCCCAGCGGCGCTTGCTCGAACTGCGCCTGCCGTCCGGCAAGCCTGGCGACAAAGGCGCCGCGGCACTCATCGAATACTGCTCCAACCCCGCTGAAGACACCCTGCTGCTGATCAGCCTGCCCAAGCTCGACGGCAGTGCGCAGAAAACCAAGTGGGGCAAGGCGCTGATCGAAGGGCAACACACCCAGTTCGTGCAAATCTGGCCGGTGGACAGTCACCAGCTACCGCAATGGATCAGCCAGCGTCTGTCCCAGGCCGGGCTGAGCGCCCAGCGCGACGCCGTTGATCTGATTGCCGCGCGGGTGGAAGGCAACCTTTTGGCGGCAGCCCAGGAGATCGAGAAGCTCAAGCTACTGGCCGAAGGCAATCAGATCACTGTCGAAACCGTCCAGGCAGCGGTAGCCGACAGCGCCCGCTTTGATGTCTTCGGCCTGGTCGACGCCATCCTCAATGGCGAGGCCGCCCATGCCTTGCGCATGCTCGAAGGTTTGCGCGGCGAAGGCGTCGAACCGCCGGTGATTCTCTGGGCCCTGGCCCGGGAACTGCGCCTGCTGGCCGGACTGGCCCAGCAGTTCATCCAGGGCGTGCCGCTGGACAAGGCCTTCAGCCAGGCCCGGCCGCCGGTCTGGGACAAGCGCAAACCACTGATGAGCAAGGCCCTGCAACGCCATTCGGCGCAGCGCTGGAGCCAGTTGTTGCAGGATGCCCAGCGCATCGATGCGCAAATCAAGGGCCAGGCTCAGGGCTCGGCCTGGACCAGCCTGGCGCGCTTGTCGTTGCTGATGGCGGGGCAGCGTCTGGCGTTGCCGGCTGAGTGAAGCCGGGGCTGCTTGCCAGCAATGGCTTCAACGCCTATATTGCGCCCACACCCACCTGGCAGGACATCCTGTGATGAGCAAGAAACCCGCAAAACCCGGGCCCAACAAGGCCAAATCGATCATAGCCCAGCCATTGTTCCGCAGCCGCCAGGAACGCGCCGGCAAAGGCAAAGGCAGCTACCGCCGCGAAGCCTTCCAATCGAGAGATTGGGAGGCTTCTTACTTTTTGGCCGCATAAAAGCAAGAATCCGGCAGGCGTGGTATGGTCGGCACCTGACTTGAAATACCTGGACCTGTGCATGCCCTTTTGTCTTACCCGTCGCTGGCAACCTCGCCAGCTGATTGCCGCCTCCAGCCTCATCCTGCTTGTCGCCTGCGCGGAAAAGCCCACCGCCGCCGATGCGCTGCCGCTGGCTCCTGCCCAGCCTGCTCCGGTCGTGACACTGCCCAACCCCATCGTCGACACCAGCAGCGAAATCCAGCCGCTGCAAAGCTTTGCCCAATGGCAAGCGGGGTTCCGTCAGCAAGCCCTGCAAGCCGGTATCAATACCAACACCTTTGACCGAGCCTTCCTTGGCGTCATCCCCGACATGGACGTGATCAAGGCCGACCGCAGCCAGCCGGAGTTCACCCGGCCGGTATGGGAATACCTCGATGGCGCGCTGTCGCCGCTGCGTGTGCGCAATGGCAAGGGCCTGCTGGAAAAACACGCCGAACTGCTGAGCCAGATCGAACAACGCTATGGCGTCGACCGCAATGTGCTGGTTTCGGTCTGGGGCATGGAAAGCAACTTTGGCCAGTTCCAGGGCAACAAATCGGTCATCCGCTCCCTGGCGACCCTGGCCTATGAAGGCCGCCGCCCGGCCTTCGCCCAGGCGCAGCTGATTGCGGCCCTGCAGATCCTGCAGAACGGCGATATCCAGCCCGATGCGATGAAAGGCTCGTGGGCCGGCGCCATGGGCCAGACCCAGTTCATCCCCACCACCTACAACACCCACGCGGTGGATTTTGACGGCGATGGCCGCCGGGATATCTGGAACAGCTCGGCTGACGCCCTGGCGTCCACTGCCCACTACCTGCAGAGCTCCGGCTGGAAACGCGGCGAGCCCTGGGGTTTTGAGGTGCAGCTGACACCTGGCTTCGACTACTGGCTGGCGGATGGCAGCCAGCGCAAGACGGTGTCCGAATGGATGCAAATGGGCCTGAAACTGCCTGCCGGTGTGCGTTTGCCTGCCGGTAGCGAGCAGTTGTCCGCCGCCTTGCTGTTGCCGGCCGGTTACCGCGGCCCGGCCTTCCTGGTGCTGGACAACTTCCGCGCGATCCTCAAGTACAACAACTCGTCGTCCTACGCCATGGCCGTCGGCCTGCTTGGCCAACGGTTCGATGGCTCAGGTTACATCGCCGGATCCTGGCCCAAGGATGACCTGCCGCTGAGCCGCAGCGAGCGGGTCGAATTGCAGACCCTGCTCAGCGCCCGCAACTACGACGCCGGGGCCGCCGACGGCATTATCGGCGCCAACACCCGCAAGGCCATTCGCAGTGCTCAGCAGGCGCTGGGCTGGCCTGCCGACGGCTATCCGACGCACAAGCTGCTCGATAGCCTGCGTCAACGCTAAGCAATACAAAAACGCCCCTGTTCAGGGGCGTTTTTCATTCAGCGCCTGAACAAGTCCTGCTCCAGCCGCAAGCACTTGCGATCGGCATCCAGGTGCACTCTGGCCCCTAGCGGCAAGGTCAGATTCGGGTCGCAATGACCGCTGCGCCATCCGGCCAGCACCGGCACCTGCAACGGCGCGAAGAACTGCCGCATCAAGGGCGCCAGCGCCTCTAGCGTGATTCCGGCAAAATCCCCCACCAACACGCCACGAACCCCTTCGAGCTTGCCCGCCAGGCGCAACTGCGTCAGCAGGCGGTCAACCCGATACAGTGGCTCATTGACGTCTTCGACAAACAGAATGCCACCGCCGCAGTGGATTTCTGCAGGGGTGCCTAGGGTTGCGCACAATATCGACAGGTTACCGCCCTGCAAGGGCCCGCTGGCAGCGCCTGGCAGGATCGAGGTCAACGGCCAGGCATCGGGGTGTTCAAGGCGGTCGCCGGCGCCCAGGCGGCCGCTGAGCTGCTCGAACAGCGATGACAGGGTCGGCTCCTGCTTGTTGCCCAGCAATTCCGACTTGAGCATGGCGCCGTGGAACGACACGAACCCGGCATGACGGGCAATGGCCGTGTGCAGCGCGGTGATGTCGCTGTAGCCGACCAAAGGCTTGGGGTGACGGCGCAGCAGGTCGAAATCGATGTTTTCCAGCAGGCGCATGCTGCCGTAGCCACCACGCAGGCAGATGATGGCATCGACATCTTCGGCAGCGAAGGCGCTGTGCAGGTCTTGCAGGCGCTGCGCATCGCTACCAGCCAGATAGCCCTCGGCGGCAGTCACCCCCGGGTAGATCCGGCAGCGATAGCCGCGTGCCTCGAACCACTGGTTGACCTTGAGCGTATCGACCTGGGCGGGACCTGCCGGGGCAATGATCGCGATCAGCCCGCCAGCGGGCAAGGCCATGGGCAACGGCTGGGCATGGGACAGCACGCGGGCCTGATGCGTGAAGGGAAGGTTCATCCAGACGACTCCTTGTGTGGACAGATCCGCCCACAGTAAATCAACGATCCGTTCGACGGCGCAAGGAAGCCTTGCCGCAAACAAAAATGCCGATGCCGCAGGGTAGCGAGCATCGGCATTGAGGCACTGCGACGGCGATCAGAGCTTGATCTTGGCCTCGTGCGCCTGCTGGTCGGCATGGTACGAAGAACGCACCAGCGGGCCGGAGGCGACGTTCTTGAAGCCCATCTTGTAGCCTTCTTCGGCGAACCAGGCGAAGGTGTCCGGGTGCACGAAACGCTGCACCGGCAAGTGGCTGCGCGACGGCTGCAGGTACTGGCCGAGGGTCAGCATGTCGATGTTGTGCTCGCGCATGCGATGCATCACTTCGATCACTTCTTCGTCGGTTTCGCCCAGGCCCAGCATCAGGCCGGACTTGGTCGGTACGTGCGGCACCAATTCCTTGAACTTCTGCAGCAGGGTCAGCGACCACTGGTAGTCCGAACCCGGGCGCGCCGCCTTGTACAGGCGCGGCACGGTTTCCAGGTTGTGGTTGAACACATCCGGTGGCGTCTCGGCGGTGATCGCCAGGGCGACGTCCATGCGCCCGCGGTAGTCCGGCACCAGGGTTTCGAGCTGGACGCCCGGCGACAGCGCGCGAATCTCGCGGATGCAGTCGGCAAAGTGCTGGGCGCCGCCGTCACGCAGGTCGTCGCGGTCCACCGAGGTGATCACCACGTACTTCAGGCGCAGGTCGGCGATGGCCACGGCGAGGTTCTTCGGCTCGTCGACGTCCAGTGGCTTTGGCCGGCCATGGCCGACGTCGCAGAACGGGCAACGACGGGTGCAGATGTCACCCATGATCATGAAGGTGGCGGTACCGCCGGAGAAGCATTCGCCCAGGTTCGGGCAGGAAGCTTCTTCACAGACGCTGTGCAGCTTGTGCTTGCGCAGCAGTTGCTTGATGCGGTCGACTTCCGGCGAAACCGGGATACGCACGCGAATCCAGTCAGGCTTTTTTGGCAGCTCGTCGGTGGGGATGATCTTTACCGGGATACGCGCGACTTTTTCCGCGCCACGCAGTTTGACACCCGCCTCGACCTTGGGCCGTGGCGCTGGCGTCACGCTTTGCACTGGTTCTTGCACAACAGTAGTCATATTCAGAAGATTCCGCCCGTAAGGGTCGCCTGCTCAGCATAGTCGAGGTGCTTGACCAGCTGCCCGCGCAGCCTTGCCCTTACCTCAGAGAGTTCGATCGAGCCTGCCTGATCGCGCAGCTGGGTCATGGCCAGCCCCGCATACCCGCAGGGGTTAATCCGGCGGAATGGCGCAAGGTCCATGTCCACGTTCAGAGCAAGGCCGTGAAACGAACAGCCATTGCGAATCCGCAGGCCGAGCGAGGCGATCTTCGCCCCGTCGACATAGACGCCCGGCGCGTCGGCCTTGGCCGCCGCCTCGACGTTGTAACTGGCCAGCAACTCGATCAGGCAGCGTTCGATGCGGCTGACCAGATCGCGCACGCCAAACCCAAGGCGGCGCACATCCAGCAACAGATAGGCCACCAGCTGGCCCGGGCCGTGATAGGTCACCTGGCCACCGCGATCGGTCTGCACCACCGGGATGTCACCCGGCACCAGCAGATGCTCGGCCTTGCCGGCCTGGCCCTGGGTGAACACCGCCGGGTGTTCAACCAGCCATACCTCATCCGCCGTGCCCGGGCCGCGCTGGTCGGTAAACCGGCGCATGGCCTCGAGCACCGGCTCGTAGGGCAGCAGGCCAAGGTCGCGAAAGCCGAGGCAATCGGGCATCAGAGCACCATTTTCACGATACCGGTCGCGCGCAGGGCGCTGTTGATGTTGTGCAGTTGGTCTTCACTGGTCGCCACGATGTGCAGCTGCACCGTGGTGTACTTGCCTTCCTTGCTCTGACGCTCAGCCAGGGTCTTGAGATCGACCTCGGCGTACTTCTTGAGGATCTCGATCACCGTGTCCTTGAAATGGACCACGGTGTCACCGATGACCTTGATCGGGTAATCGGCGCAGGGGAATTCGATTTTGTGCGACTTGACGTCTTCGCTCATGGCAATAACGGCCTCGTAGCCGTGGCAACAACAACGCCCCCGCGTGAGTGGGCGGGGGCGTGGCAGGTCACGATATCAGTTGAACAACCCGTAGAAGAATAGCCGAATGCTATCCCACACACGACGGAAGAAACCACCTTCCTCAACGCCATCCAGCGCGATCAGGTCGGCACTGTGGACAACCTTGTCATCCAGTTTGACTTCCACTTTACCGATCACGTCACCTTTGTTGATCGGAGCGATCAATTGCGGGTTCATGGTCATGCTTGCGGCCAGCTTTTTCAATTGGCCTTTAGGCAAAGTCATGCTCAGGTCCTGGGCAAGACCGGCTTTGACCTGATTGGTCGCACCCTTCCATACCGGCGCCTGGGCCAGTTCCGTACCCTTCTGGTAGAAGGTCTGGGTTTCGAAGAAGCGGAAGCCATAGGTCAGCAGCTTCTGGGTTTCGGCCGCACGCGATTGCTCGCTGTTGGTACCGAAGACCACGGCGATCAGGCGCATGCCGTCACGGACCGCCGAAGACACCATGCAGTAGCCGGCTTCGTCGGTGTGGCCGGTTTTCAGGCCGTCGACAGTCTTGTCGCGCCACAGCAACAGGTTGCGGTTAGGCTGCTTGATGTTGTTCCAGAAGAACTCCTTCTGCGAGTAGATCGCATAGTGAGCCGGGTCTTCGTGGATAATCGCGCGTGCCAGTACCGCCATGTCGTGGGCCGACGAGTAGTGCTCGGGGTTCGGCAGGCCGGTCGGGTTCATGAAGTGACTGTTGCTCATGCCAAGATCGCTGGCAGTCTTGTTCATCATGTCGGCGAAAGCGTCTTCGCTGCCGGCGATGTGCTCGGCCAGGGCGACGCTGGCGTCGTTACCCGACTGGATGATGATGCCGTGCAGCAGGTCGCTGACGCTGACCTGGGTACCGACCTTGATGAACATCCGCGAACCACCGGTGCGCCAGGCGTTTTCGCTGACGGTGACCGGATCGTTCTCGCCGATCTGCCCACGACGGATATCCAGGGTCGCGATGTAGGCGGTCATCAGCTTGGTCAGGCTCGCCGGAGGCAGACGCTGGTCACCATTGTTCTCGACCAGGATGTTGCCACTGGAGGCTTCCATGAGCACGTAGGACTTGGCAGCCAGTTGCGGCGGCGACGGCATCATCTGCTCTGCCGCGAAGGCGGCAGGGGCAATCATCAGCGGTACAAGCAGGCAAAGGCGTTTGGCAAAGCTGGTTATGTTCATCCGTCTCTCGAAATGGCTAATGGGCTCATGCCCTCATGGGCAAAACGTTTACAGGCACATGGCCTGACGGGCAAAACCGCCATTGTACATGGCGGCTGCGCCCGGCTGCATGACAAACCGATCAGTCCCCCCGATCAGTCTGCCGTGACGACTTTGGGCTGCCCCAGGTTGGCCAGACGCACGCTGTCCTGCATCTGCTGGGCTTCGCCCTGGCTGTTGATCGGCCCCAGGCGGACCCGGTGCAGGGTCTGCTGGTTACGCACGATCGAACTGATGAAGACCGGCGCGCTGACCATGCTGCTGAGCTTGGAGCGCAGCAGTTCGGCGGCGTCCGGGTTGGCAAAGGCGCCGACCTGCAAGTAAAGACCATTGCCGGCCATGCTGTTGTTGCTGGCAACCTGCAGCGGCACGACCGCGGCGGCATGCTGCTGCGGTGGCGGCGTCCATTGTTCGACCGTGCCGGTGCTGGCCGGCATGGCCTGGGTCTGGGCCACTTGCGGCTGGTCGAGAACCATCGGCGCCGGCTGGCCACGCTGGGCCCACCATTGTTTCGGGTCGATACCCTCGACGCGCACCCGCGCGGTACCGGTTTCGGCATAGCCGAGCTTCTTCGCCGCCGCGTACGACAGGTCGATGATACGGTCGGAATAGAACGGCCCGCGGTCGTTGACCCGCAGGATCACGCTGCGCTGGTTGTCGAGGTTGGTGACCTTGACGTAGGCCGGCAGCGGCAGGGTCTTGTGCGCCGCGCTCATGCCGTAGAGGTCATAGACCTCGCCGTTGGCGGTGTTCTGGCCATGGAACTTGGTGCCATACCACGACGCCGTGCCCTCGGCGCGGTAGTTGCGCGAGTCGGGGATCGGGAAGTAGGTCTTGCCCAGCACGGTGTAGGGGTTGGCCTTGTAGTTACCGGTGTGCACGGTCGGGGTCGCGTCCGGGATCTTCGAGACGTCGACATCCCACCAGGGTGCACCATCCTTGTGGGCCCGGTTGATGTCCAGGCCAGGCTTGGCCCGCACCACATTGGTATTGCCCTGGGTAGAAGTGCTTGGGCGGCTGCTCGAACAGCTCACCAGCACCAGGCCCAGGGCCGCGCAACCGAGCAGTTTCAGCGATGTAGCGGAGAACATTACGCGCATTACTTGGCGCCCCGTGCTTGAACCAGCAGGTCCGAGAGCTGATGCACTGCCATGGCATACATCACGCTGCGGTTATAGCGAGTGATCGCGTAGAAGTTTTTCAGGCCCAGCCAGTATTCCGGGCCATTGTCGCCTTCGAGCCGGAAGGCGGTGACCGGCAGATCATCGCGCAGCGCATCATGACTCGACCAGCCCAGTGCCCGCAACTCCCCGACCGTCTTGACCGCGTCGATGCCCGGGCTCAGGCCCTCGTCGACGCGCTCGCCACGCACCGTGGCACGGCTGACCACCTGCTCGCCGGCCACCCAGCCGTGGCGCTTGAAGTAGCTGGCCACGCTGCCGATGGCATCGTCCGGGTTGTTCCAGATATTGATGTGGCCGTCGCCGTCAAAGTCCACGGCGTAAGCGCGAAAACTGCTCGGCATGAACTGCGGCAGGCCCATGGCCCCGGCGTAGGAACCTTTGAGGGTCAGCGGGTCGACCTGCTCTTCGCGGGCCAGCAACAGGTACTCGCGCAGCTCCTTGCGGAAGAACTCGGCGCGCGGCGGGTAGTCGAAGCCCAGGGTCGACAGCGCGTCGATCACCCGGTAGTTGCCGGTGTTGCGGCCAAAGAAGGTCTCGACGCCGATGATCGAAACGATCACCTGGGCTGGCACGCCGTATTCCTGCTCGGCACGGGCCAGGGTGGCCTCGTGCTGGCGCCAGAAGTCGACGCCGCGGGCGACCCGGGCGTCCGTGAGGAACATCGGGCGATAGTCTTTCCAGGGTTTTACCCGCTCGGCCGGGCGCGAGATCGCGTCAAGGATCGACTGCTTGCGCTGAACCTCGCGAAACACTCCCATCAGCTGCTCACCGGCAAAACCGTAGTCGCGGGTCATTTCGCCGACGAACTCGGCCACCTGGGGCGAGCCATCGTAGTCGCCGGCACAAGCGCCTTGCGCTGCGCCGAACAAACCCAGAAAGCCGACCCAAGGCGCACAGCGAGCCGCCCAGCCACGCATTGCTTGCATGTAATTCTTCACCTTATTCAAACCTGCGCAATCCATTTGCGATGCGTATGGATCGACATTAAAACCCCAAACGCTGACAGCAGCGTCACCAACGAAGTTCCGCCATAGCTAATGAAGGGCAGCGGCACACCTACTACCGGCAACAAGCCGCTGACCATACCGATATTGACGAACACATAAACAAAGAAGGTCATGGTCAGGCTGCCAGCCAGCAGCTTGCCGTAGAGCGTCTGGGCCTGGGCGGTAATCACCAGGCCGCGGCCGATCAGCAGCAGGTAGATCAGCAACAGTGCGCAAATGCCGACCAGGCCGAACTCCTCGCCGAGCACGGCGATGATGAAGTCGGTGTGGCTTTCCGGGAGAAAATCCAGGTGCGACTGGGTGCCCAGCAGCCAGCCCTTGCCGAACACGCCGCCCGAACCGATCGCCGCTTTCGACTGGATGATGTTCCAGCCGGTGCCCAGCGGGTCACTTTCCGGGTCGAGGAAGGTCAGTACCCGCTGCTTCTGGTAGTCGTGCATGACGAAGAACCACATGGCCACCGCCACCGGCACCGCCGCCGCCACCACGCTGAGGATCCAACGCCAGCGCAGGCCGCCCATGAACAGCACGAAGGCGCCGGAGGCCAGGATCAACAAGGCGGTGCCCAGGTCCGGCTGACGCACGATAAGGATGAACGGCACGCCAATCAGGATCAGGCTGATCATCACGTGCTTGAGGTGCGGCGGCAGCGAGCGCTTGGCCAGGTACCAGGCGATGGTCGCCGGCATGATGATCTTCATGAACTCCGAGGGCTGGAAGCGGATCACCCCGGGGATGTTGATCCAGCGAGTGGCCCCCATGGCGTTGTGGCCCATGACGTCAACCACCACCAGCAGGATCACCCCGACCACATAGGCCAGAGGCACCCAGCGGGCCATGAAGCGCGGCTCGAGCTGGGCAATCACGAACATCGACACCAGGCCGATGCCGAAGGAGCTGGCCTGCTTGAGCAACAGGTCCCAGTTTTTGCCGCTGGCCGAATAGAGGACGAACAGGCTGCCGGCCGCCAGGGTCAGCAGCAGGATCAGCAACGGCCCGTCGATATGGATGCGCTGCAGGAAACTGGCGCGGCGCCGCATCACATCCTCGCTGGAGAGCATGCGATCGAAGTTACTCATCACGGGGCAGGCTCCTGGGCAACGGTGGGGTTGGCGAATTCAGGCTTGAGGCGGCCGTCCGGGCCAAGCAGCCAGGCGTCCATCACCTGGCGCACCACCGGCGCGGCGACGCCGGAGCCGGACTCGCCGTTCTCGACCATCACCGAGACCACGATCTTCGGGTTGTCGGCCGGCGCGAAGCCAACGAACAGGGCGTGGTCGCGGTGGCGCTCTTGCAGCTTGTTGCGGTCGTACTTCTCACCCTGCTTGATCGCTACCACCTGAGCGGTACCACTCTTGCCGGCAATCCGGTACTGAGCGCCGACCGAGGCCTTGCGCGCGGTACCCCGGGCACCGTGCATCACCTGCTCCATGCCGTGGGTGACCTTGTTCCAGTCCGACTTGTCGCGCAGGACGATGTCGTCCATGGGGTTTTCGTCCACCGGCGGCAGGCCCTCGATGGTCTTGGCCAGGTGCGGGCGGTTCCACTTGCCCTTGCTGGCGATCAGCGCGGTGGCCTGGGCCAGCTGCAACGGCGTGGTCTGCATGTAGCCCTGGCCGATCCCGAGAATCAGGGTTTCCCCCGGGAACCAGGCCTGCTTGCGGGTGGCACGCTTCCATTCCCGCGACGGCATCAGCCCCGGCGACTCTTCGAACATGTCCAGCGAGACCTTCTGGCCGATGCCGAAGCGGTTCATGTAGGACGACAGTTTGTCGATGCCCATCTTGTGCGCCAGGTCGTAGAAGTAGGTGTCGTTGGAACGCATGATCGCCGTGTCCAGGTCCACCCAGCCATCACCGCTGCGGTTCCAGTTGCGGTACTTGTGATCGTAATTGGGCAGTTGGTAATAGCCCGGATCGAACACCCGGCTCGATGCGGTGACCACGCCACTGTCCAGGCCGGCAATCGCCACCGCCGGCTTGATCGTCGAGCCTGGCGGATACAAGCCGCGCAACACGCGGTTGAACAGCGGCCGGTCGATCGAGTCGCGCAGCTCGGCGTAGGCCTTGAAGCTGATGCCGGTGACGAACAGGTTGGGGTCGAAGCTCGGCTGGCTGACCATCGCCAGCACTTCGCCGGTGTTCGGATCGAGGGCGACAATGGCGCCGCGACGCCCGCCCAAAGCAGCCTCGGCGGCCTCTTGCAGCTTGATGTCGAGGCTCAGGACGATGTCCTTGCCGGGGATCGGGTCCGTACGCTTGAGCACCCGCAACACGCGGCCCCGGGCGTTGGTCTCGACCTCTTCGTACCCCACCTGGCCGTGCAGTTCCGGCTCGTAGAAGCGCTCGATGCCGGTCTTGCCGATATGGTGGGTGCCGCTGTAGTTGACCGGGTCGAGGGTTTTCAGCTCTTTCTCGTTGATCCGCCCGACATAGCCGACCGAATGCGCGAAGTGCGCACCCTGCGGGTAATGGCGCACCAACTGGGCAACCACTTCCACACCCGGCAGCCGGAACTGGTTCACCGCGATACGGGCGATCTGCTCCTCGGTCAGCTCGAACAGGATCGGCACCGGCTCGAACGGCCTACGCCCCTGGCGCATGCGCTTTTCGAACAGGGTGCGGTCATCCGGGGTCAGTTCCAGCACCTCGACGATCACGTCGAGCACCTGCTGCCAGTTGCCGGAGCGCTCGCGGGTCATGCTCAGGCTGAAACTTGGCCGGTTGTCGGCGACGATCACCCCGTTACGGTCGAAAATCAGCCCGCGAGTCGGCGGAATCGGCTGCACATGCACCCGGTTGTTTTCCGACAGGGTCGAGTGATAGTCGTACTGGATCACCTGCAGGTAATACAGGCGGGCAATCAACACGCAGATCAGCAGGACGATCGCCACTGCACCGACCACGACGCGGCTACGCACCAGGCGGGCGTCTTTCTCGTGATCCTTGAGGCGAATCGGCTGCGACATTGAAAGGGCTTAAGGCTTATTTATGGTAGGGATGCCCGGACAATACGGTCCAGGCGCGGTACAGCTGTTCGCCGATCAGTATCCTTACCAACGGGTGGGGCAGTGTCAGCGGCGACAGCGACCAGCGCTGCTCGGCCCGCGCACAGACTTCCGGCGCCAGCCCTTCGGGGCCGCCAACCATGAAGTTGACCGTACGCGAGTCCAGGCGCCAGCGGTCCAGCTCGACCGCCAGTTGCTCGGTACTCCAGGGCTTGCCATGGACCTCCAGGGTGACAATCCGTTCCCCTGGCTGGACCTTGGCGAGCATGGCCTCACCCTCCTGACGAATCAGACGGGCGACGTCGGCATTCTTGCCCCGGGTATTGAGCGGTATTTCCACCAGCTCCAGCGACAGCTCCGAGGGCAGGCGCTTGGCATATTCATGCCAACCGTCCTCGACCCACTTGGGCATGCGCGAGCCGACCGCGATCAGACGCAGACGCACGAGCTTTCCTTATTCCCGGTCTTTGAGCTTGTCTGAAAAGTCGTGGGTGTTTTCCGGGCTGTGGTGCTTGCCATCGGCAGCGCGGCTCTGCTCGGCGCCCAGCCACAGACGTTCGAGGTCGTAGAACTGACGGGCAGCGGCGGTCATCATGTGGACGATGACGTCGTTGAGGTCGAGCAGCACCCAGTCGCTGTCGCCCTTGCCTTCTTCGCCCAGAGGCTGCACGCCCTTGGCCTTGACCTGTTCGCGAACCTTTTCCAGCATCGCACTGATCTGGCGGTTGGAAGTACCGGTGGCGATGATCATGTAATCGGTCAGGCTGTGCTTTTCGCGCACGTCGATGACCTGGATGTCCTGGGCCTTGACGTCTTCCAGGGCGGACTTGGTCAGTTCGACCAGTTCTTCGGCGCTGACGGCGTTGTGTTTTTGCTTGGTCATATAAAACTCATTCAACTCAATAATGTAAGGCGCTTCTCAGCACCCTCAGTTCGGCGCACGGTAAAGGTTGTGCGCATCGATGTAGGCCAGTACTGCGTCCGGCACCAGAAACCGCACCGACTTGCCGCTGGCCAGCAGCTGTCGGATCTGCGTGGCAGACACCGCAAGCGGTGTCTGCCAGACGAATGCAATATTCCCGGCAGGCCCTTCCAGGGCCTGCGGATCACTGACCGAACGCGCTGCCAGCAAGTTGCGCAAGGCATCCGGCGGCTCGACGTCGGCATCCGGGCGTTGCAGCACCAGGATGTGACAGTGTTGCAGCAATTCTTCCCAACGGTGCCAACTGGGCAGGCCGCAGAACGCGTCCCAGCCCAGCAGCAGAAACAGTTGCTCCGAGGCGGCCATTTCGGCGCGCATCAGTTCCAGCGTTTCAATGGTGTACGACGGCTTGTCGCGGGCAAGCTCGCGGGCATCGACCGACAGCGTTGGCACGCCCTGAACAGCGCACTGGACCATCGCCAGACGGTCCTGTGCCGACACCTGCGGCGTGTCGCGGTGCGGCGGGCGGGCATTGGGCATCAGCCGCAGCTCGTCCAGCGCCAGCACTTCGGCCACCTCCAGCGCACTGCGCAGGTGACCGATATGCACCGGGTCGAATGTCCCGCCGAGCACACCGATGCGCCGGGCGGGCGACATCGTCATGAGGCGGGCGGGCGGCTTGCGCTCGGCCAAGTCAGAGCGACTCCTGTCCGCGCAACTGACCGTCGCCGATCACCACGTATTTCTCACAGGTCAGGCCTTCCAGGCCGACCGGGCCGCGGGCGTGCAGCTTGTCGGTGGAAATCCCGATCTCCGCGCCCAGGCCATACTCGAAACCGTCGGCAAAGCAGGTCGGTGTATTGATCATCACCGAGGACGAATCGACCTCGGCCATGAACTGGCGAGCCTGTGCCTGATGTTCGGTCACGATGGAATCGGTATGGTGCGAGCCATACCGGTTAATGTGTTCAATCGCCTGGTCCAGGCCGTCCACCACACGGATCGACAGAATGGCCGCGAGGTATTCGGTGCTCCAGTCCTGTTCCGTCGCCGGCACCGCCTCGATGATTTTCAGGGTACGCTCGCAACCGCGCAGTTCGACGCCTTTTTCCCGAAATTGGCGGGCCATTTCCGGCAAGAACTCCGCAGCTACCGACTGATCGACCAGCAGGGTTTCCATCGCCCCGCAGATGCCGTAACGGTAGGTCTTGGCGTTGAAGGCGATGCGCCGGGCCTTGTCCAGATCGGCATGCTCGGCCACGTAAACGTGGCAGATACCGTCCAGGTGCTTGATCACCGGCACCCGTGCGTCGCGGCTGATGCGCTCGATCAGACCCTTGCCACCACGAGGCACGATGACATCAACGAATTCCGGCATGCTGATCAGCGCGCCGACCGCTTCGCGATCAGTGGTTTCCACCACTTGCACCACCGCTGCCGGCAAGCCGGCCTCGGCCAGGCCGCGCTGGATGCAGGCGGCAATGGCGCGGTTGGAGTGGATGGCCTCGGAGCCGCCACGCAGGATGGTGGCGTTGCCCGACTTCAGGCACAGGCTGGCGGCGTCGATGGTCACGTTCGGCCGCGACTCGTAGATGATGCCGATCACCCCCAGCGGTACACGCATCTTGCCGACCTGGATACCCGACGGCCGGTAGCTCATGTCGCGGATCGCACCGACCGGGTCCGGCAGGCTGGCCACCTGACGCAGGCCGACGATCATGCTGTCGATGCGCGCCGGGGTCAGCGCCAGACGCTCGAGCATGGCCGGTTCCAGGCCATTGGCACGGCCAGCGGCCAGGTCCAGCTCATTGGCGGCGGTCAGCTCGGCGCGGGCAGCATCCAGGGCGTTGGCGGCAGCTTGCAGGGCGCGGTTCTTCTGCGCAGTGCTGGCACGGCCGATCACGCGGGAAGCCGCGCGGGCAGCGCGCCCCAGGCGGGTCATGTAGTCAAGAACGGACTCAGTCATGGGCTCAGTGGTCTTGGCGAAGGGGAAAATCGGATGATTATAGCTGTCGTGCGGCCCCACGCCCAGCGGTGACAGGCGGATGGTCGAAAAGAGTGCCGCGCCCACAGGATTGACGGTGCTCTCAGGGTTGTTGCAAGACGTGTGGGAGCTGGCTTGCCAGCGCTGAAGCCGCCCACAGACAGTTGCTCCAACAGTGCACTTCGGCCATTCAGGGTTGGTTAAGACAGAAATTGCTATCATCGCCCACCTGTCCACCCGCGAACCCGCCAACATGCCCGACTCCGCCCCCTGCCCGCTCCAGGCCCTGCCCGACAGTTTCTTCGATCGCGACGCCGAAGAACTGGCCAAGGCCCTGCTGGGCAAGGTCATCCGTCATCGCCACGGCCCGTACTGGCTGGCGGCACGGATCATCGAGACCGAGGCCTACTACCTCACCGACAAGGGCAGCCACGCCTCCCTCGGCTACACGGAAAAGCGCCGGGCGCTGTTCCTCGATGGCGGGCACATCTACATGTACTACGCCCGCGGCGGCGACTCGCTGAACTTCAGCGCCCACGGCCCGGGCAATGCGGTGCTGATCAAGTCGGCCTACCCCTTCGTCGACGCCCTTTCGGACGACAACAGCCTGGCGCAAATGCAACGCAACAACCCCGACGCCAACGGCCAGGCGCGCCCGCCCGAACGCTTGTGCGCCGGCCAGACCCTGCTGTGCAAAGCCCTGGGCCTGAAAGTGCCGCACTGGGACGGCAAACGCTTCGATGCCGAACAGCTGTTTGTCGAAGACTGCGGTATCAACGTGAAACAGATTATCCAGACCACCCGCTTGGGAATTCCCCACGGCCGCGATGAACACCTGCCCTACCGTTTCGTCGATGCCAGCTTCGCCCGCCATTGCACACGGAACCCGCTGCGCCGGGGCCAAGTCGAAGGCCGGGACTACTTTTTACTGACACAAGGAAACTGACACGATGGGCCCATGGCTCGACAGCCTGACCACCTGGCTCAGCGCCAACCCGCAGTGGCTGGGTTTGGCCATTTTTCTGGTGGCCTGCGTGGAATGCCTGGCAATTGCCGGGATTATTGTCCCCGGCACCATCCTGCTGTTCGCCGTCGCCGTACTGGCCGGCAGCGGCGCCCTGAGCCTGGGCGAAACCCTGCTGCTGGGCTTTGCCGGCGGCCTGCTGGGTGATGCGATCTCCTACACCCTGGGCCGACGCTTTCACCAGAACATCCGCCGCTTGCCCCTGCTACGCCATCATCCGGAATGGATCGGCAGCGCCGAGACCTACTTCCAGCGCTACGGCATCGCCAGCCTGCTGGTGGGGCGCTTCATCGGCCCGCTGCGGCCGATGCTGCCCATGGTCGCCGGCATGTTCGACATGCCGCTGCCGCGCTTTATTGCGGTAAGCCTGATTGCCGGTGCCGGCTGGGCAGTGGCTTACCTGCTACCAGGCTGGGCTACTGGCGCGGCCATGCGCCTGCCATTGCCGGAAGGGTTCTGGCCGCAAGCCGGGGTTGTCGGCGGCGGCCTGGCAGTGTTGATCGGCCTGAGCATCAACAGCAGCCTGCGCAGCATGCGCCGCGGCACCCGGCTGATTGCCGGGATGAGCCTGCTGGCCCTGACCGGGCTGTTTTTCGGCTGGCCGTACCTGACCCAGTTCGACCAGGGCCTGATGACCCTGATCCAGGAAAACCGCAGTCGCGCCATCGACGGTACGGTGGTGCTGATCACCCGCCTCGGCGATTTCCGTACCCAGTTCTTCCTCGGCGGCCTGCTCACTGGCCTGTTGCTGCTGGCCCGCCAGTGGCGCCCGGCGATTTTCGCCGGCAGCACCCTGATCGGCACGGCCCTGGCCAACGGCAGCCTCAAATGGCTGTTTGCTCGGGCGCGCCCGCAAGTACTGACCGATCCGCTGACCACCTACAGCATGCCCAGCGGCCACAGCTCGGCGTCGTTTGCGTTCTTTCTGGTGCTGGCGGTACTGGCCGGACGCGGACAACCGCCGCGCATGCGCCTGACCTGGATTCTGCTGGGTTGCATCCCGGCGCTGTCGATCGCGCTGTCGCGGGTGTACCTGGGGGCGCACTGGCCGACCGACATCCTCGCCGGCGCCATGCTCGCCTGCTGCGTGTGCGCCACCAGCCTGACCCTGACCCAGAATCGCCAGCCGCTCACGGCCTTGCCGCTACGGGTGTGGTGGCTGATCCTGCCGGCCTGCGTCGCCCTGCTGGCGTTTTTCGCCTTGCACTCGCTGCCTCACGCCCTGCTGCGCTACCAGTACTGAGACTCAGGCAAACAGCTCGCCCTGCAGCCGATCGAGCAGCGCCTGGATAGCCTCCAGGCGCTTGCGCGGTGAGTCGAGGGCCAGCAAGTCGAGCTTGTCTTCTTCGACGAAAGGCAGCAAGTAGGCCAACTGATTGGCCAGCGCCTGCTGGCCGGTCACCGCTACCGGCATGCCCAAGGCCTCGACCATCGGGTGCTCACCCAGCGCCTGCAGCAGCGCCAGCAAGTCGTGATGGTCATCTTCCAGCGGCTCATCGGCAAGCTCCGGCAACCAGGACACATCGGCGACCAGCAACTGGTCTTTCTGCACCTCGAACGGCCCGACGCGAAAGCGCCGGGTGCCCTCGACACGAATCCCGAGCAGGCCGTTGTCCTGCTGCTGAAAGTCGCGAATCAGTGCCTCGCAGCCAATCTGCGAGAAGCCTGTTGGCGCAGCGCCGACCTGCTCGCCTTCAAGGAGGCATACCACGCCAAAACCACCGCCCTGCTTCATGATGCGGCCGATCATGTCCAGGTAGCGCGCCTCGAAGATCTGCAAATCGAGAAAGCAGCCAGGAAACAGCACGGTATTGAGCGGAAACAGGGGTAACGTCATTGCAATTCCTCAAGCAACCAGGCTGACCGCCAGGGGCAGGAACACCGCTGTGGCAACCCCCATCAGGCTCATCGCCAGGGCCGCGAAGGCCCCGCATTCTTCACTTTCCTGCAGCGCCACCGAGGTACCCACCGCATGCGCGGTGACGCCCAGGGCCATGCCACGCGCCTCCGGGCTGTGAACACCGCAACGCGAGAGCAGCGCGGGGCCGAAAATCGCCCCGATCACCCCGGTGATCAACACGAACACCGCCGCCAGCGCCGCCACGCCGCCAATCTGTTCAGCCACCAGCATGGCAATTGGCGAGGTCACCGACTTGGGCGCCATGGTCATCAGGATCATGTGTTCGGCGCCGAACCACCCGCCCAGCAACAGGCAGGCACCCGTGGCGAATACCCCTCCGATTACCAGCGTAGTAAAGGTCGGCCAGAACAGCTGGCGAATGCGCCGCAGATTAAGGTAGAGCGGCACCGCCAACGCCACGGTCGCCGGGCCCAGGAGGATATTCATGATCTCGGTGCTTTTACGGTACTCGCTGTAGGTCAGGCCACAAGTGAGCAGTACGCCAATCACCACCAGCATCGACACCAGCACCGGCTGCAGGAAGATCCAGCGGGTTTTCTCGTAGGCCGCCAGCACCAGTTGATAGGCACCCAGGGTAATGCCGATGCCGAACAGCGGATGGTGTATCACGGCATCGACAGCACCACTCCAGTCCAGGCTCATGGCTGTTCCTCCTGGTTGTCTTGACGGGCCATCAGCTTGTGCATCAACACGCCGACAAACACCAGGGTGAGCAGCGCCGACAGCACCAGCGCGCCGACGATGGCCCAGAAGTCCGCGGCAATGTCCGCGGCATAGACCATCACCCCCACCGCCGGCGGCACCAGCAACAGTGGCAGGTAACGCAGCAGGCTGTTGGCCGCCTCGCTCAGGGGCGCACCGACTTCACCTCGCAGCATCAGGTACACCAGCAGCAACAGCAGGCCGATAATCGGCCCCGGAAGGATCGGCACGAACAGGTGGTTGATCGCCGTCCCGAGCAACTGGAACAACACCAGCCAGGTCAAACCACGCAACAGCATAAGCATCTCCTTGAAGCCTGGCGGCCATTATAAGCACGCTAACGACCGGGCTATAAGCCGATCTTGGCCGACTTGACCATACCCGGCAGGCGTGCTGATCTTAGACTTTCGAATCTGCCGAAGTGATAAGAAAACCAAAGACAATCTGGAGAGTCACAATGCCCTATGTACCTGTTGCAGAGCTTTCGCAGTACGTTGGAAAGGAACTGGGATGTTCCGAATGGCTGACCATCGATCAACAGCGCATCAACCTCTTCGCCGAGGCAACCGGCGACTTTCAGTTCATCCATGTCGACCCGATCAAGGCGGCAAAAACGCCATTTGGCAGCACCATCGCTCACGGTTTTCTCACCCTGTCGCTGATCCCCAAGTTGATGGAGAACATCCTGGTCTTGCCTGAAGGCCTGAAGATGGTCGTCAACTATGGCCTGGACAGCGTGCGCTTCATCCAGCCGGTGAAGGTCGACAGCAAGGTGCGGCTCAAGGTCGACCTGGCCGACGCCACCGAGAAAAAACCCGGGCAATGGCTGCTCAAGGTCACCGCCACCCTGGAAATCGAAGGCCAGGAAAAACCCGCCTACATTGCCGAACCGCTGTCGCTCTGCTTCGTCTGAGCCTGGCACTGGGTGAAACCGTCCTCGCGACTGTTTCACCCGCCGCATTCTGCGGCATACTCGGGGCCTCACTCGTCCGGACCCCGCCATGCGCCCACTCGTTCCTCTTGCCCTGACCCTGCTACTGGCCGCTTGCGGTGACGGCGAACCGTTGTCGCCCCCTGATGCGCGCCTGCCCGATGGCGGCCGCTATCGTGGCGAAGTGGTCGACGGTCTGCTGCAAGGCGCCGGGCGCATCGACTACCCCAATGGCAGCTGGTACCAAGGCAACTTCCTCAACGGCCAGTGGCATGGCCAGGGTGAATGGCACGGTAGCAATGGCGAGGTTTACCGTGGCCAGTTCCAGCAGGGCCTGTTCCACGGCCTGGGCACCCTGAAGACGCCAGGCAGCAGCTACACCGGCGGCTTCAAGCTCGGCCGCCGCGACGGCGAAGGCACGCTGAAAGAGCCCGGCCTGCTTTACCGTGGCCAGTTCAAGGACGACCAGTACAACGGTGCCGGCCATCTCGAACTGGCTGACGGCAGCCAGTACCAGGGCCTGTTCGCCCGCGGCAAACCCAATGGCGAAGGCATCCGCAGCGATGCCAGCGGTAACCAGTTCAGCGGCCATTTCGTCAATGGCCAGCTCGAAGGCAGCGGCACCTTCAACAGCGCTGACGGCGATCAGTACATCGGCGCTTTTCATGACAATCGCCTGGAAGGCCGTGGCCGCTACGAAAACGCCGACGGTGACGTATGGATCGGCCAGTTCAAAGATGGCTCGCTCAGCGGCAAAGGCGAGCTGATCGGCAGCGACGACAGCCACTACAAGGGCAATTTTCGCGACTGGCGCTTTTCCGGTAACGGGCGCCTGCGACTGGCGGACGGCAGCGTGTATGTCGGCGGCTTCGAGAACGATACCTACCAGGGCAATGGCCGCCTGACCCTGGTCGATGGGCGCAGTGAAAGCGGCCTGTGGCTCAACGGCCAACGCGTGCGCGATGAGCATGGCAAGCTGCTGCCCGACCCACTGGAGCTGGCGCTGCTGAACCAGGGCAGCCTGCTCGACCAGGCCCTGGCGAAAGTACCGGCCTCGACCCCAGAAATCGAACTGTACAGCCTGGCCCTCGGCGGCGATGGCAAGCAAAGCGTGTTCCTGCGCGAGGCCGACTACGTCAGCAACATGCTCAAGAGCCGCTTTGGCGCGATCGGCCAGGTCAGCCTGGTCAACCACCGCGACCACCTCGCTGACCGGCCCATGGCCACCCGCGAGAATCTCGCCCGCGCCGTGCGCACCCTGGCAGAACGCAGCGGGCCGGAAGACCTTGTGTTCATCTACCTGACCAGCCACGGCAGCCACGAACACGAGCTGGTACTCGACCAGCCGCGTCTGCAACTGGCCGACCTGCCCGCCGACGCCCTGGCCGCAACCCTGGCGCCGCTGAAAGACCGCGACAAGATCATTGTCATCTCGGCCTGTTACTCGGGTGGGTATATTGCCCCGCTGAAGGACGAAAAAACCCTGATCATGACCGCCTCGCGCGCCGACCGCGTGTCGTTCGGCTGCTCGGAAGAGGCCGATTTCACGTATTTCGGTGACGCCCTGTTCGCCCAGGCCCTGAATCAGACCGATGATCTGCAGCAGGCCTTTGACCGGGCCAGGACCGCCGTTTCGGAACGCGAGTCGATCGAAGGCTTTGATGCCTCCGAGCCGCAGATCTGGGCCCCCAAGGCAGTCCTTGAACACTGGCAGCGACTGCGCCAGCAGCAAGCTCGCAAGGCGTTGCAAAGTGACGCGGGCATATCAGGCGAGCATGCAAAAAATGCGAGCAACCACTAAGCTGACTGTATCAAGGGAGAGACATCATGTACTTGACGCCTCAGCACATCCTGCTTGCCGGAGCCACCGGTCTTACCGGTGAACATTTACTTGATCGGCTGCTCAACGAGCCTACCGTCAGCCGCGTACTAGCCCCAACCCGTCGCCCTCTGGCCGAACACCCGCACCTGGAGAACCCGGTGGGTGATCCGGCGGTGTTCCTCCCTCAACTGGCGGGTCGCGTCGACATCGCCTTCTGCTGCCTGGGTACCACCATCAAGCAGGCCGGATCGGAACAGGCCTTTCGTGCGGTCGACCTGGACATGGTCGTCGCCTTCGGCAAACGCGCCCGGGAGATGGGCGCGCGGCATTTGCTGGTGGTCAGCGCCCTGGGCGCCGACCGCAGATCGCCGATCTTCTACAACCGGGTCAAAGGCGAAATGGAGGCCGCATTGAAGGCGCAGGACTGGCCGCAGTTGACCATTGCCCGACCGTCGCTGCTGCTGGGCGATCGCATCGAACCGCGCCTGTCAGAAAGGTTGGCCGGGCCGCTGTCGAAGCTGATTCCAGGCAAGTACCGGGGCATCGAGGCCTGCCAACTGGCCAGGGCGCTGTGGCGTTTGGCGCTGGAAGAGCAGGACGGGATTCGGATTGTCGAGTCGGATGAATTGCGCCGGTTGGGCAAGTAGCAATCGCGGGGCAAGCCCGCTCCCACAGTTGATCGCTGTAGGAGCGGGCTTGACCCGCGATGAGACCAGAGGCTACAACCCGCCCGTCGCCTGAAAGCCAATTCCCAGCGCGGTCAACACCGACAGCGGCAGCAGCAAGGTATCGAGCAAGGCGCTGCCCGGCAGATCCAGCCCTGGGTACTTCGGCGCTTCGGCGCCAAAGCGGTCCATGGCGCAACAGCCACCCTTCAGGGCGTACAAGTCCAGGCGCGTTCCGGCATAAACCACCGGCGCTCCCGGCTTGGCCGCATCCAGGGTACGCACACTGGCGCAACCATTAGCCATCAAGCACAGCAGCACCACGCCAAGCTGACGCTTCATTCATCCGCGCCAAAATGATGCTCACCCCAACGCGGCAGCATGTCCTGGGGAATGTTCAGCACGTTGAGGATCCGTGCGACGACAAAGTCGATCAGGTCATCGATGGTCTGTGGCTGATGATAAAAGCCCGGTGCCGCCGGCAGGATCACTGCGCCCATGTTCGACAGCTTGAGCATGTTCTCCAGGTGGATGGTCGAGAATGGAGCCTCGCGCGGCACCAGGACCAACTGACGACGCTCCTTCAAGGTGACATCCGCAGCCCGCTCGATCAGGTTGTTGCAGGCGCCGGTGGCGATCGCCGACAGGGTGCCGGTAGAACACGGCACCACCACCATCGCCGCTGGCGCGCCGGAGCCCGAGGCTACCGGGGACATCCAGTCTTCCTTGCCATACACGCGGATCTGCCCGGCGGCAGCGCCGGTGTACTCGGTGAGGAAGGCTTGCATGGCTTGCGGCTTGGCCGGCAACAACACATCAGTCTCGGTGGCCATGACCAGTTGCGCGGCCTTGGAGATCAGAAAATGCACCTCGCGGTCTTCGCGCACCAGGCAATCGAGCAGGCGCAGCCCATACTGCGCCCCCGAAGCCCCGGTCATGGCCAGCGTGATGCGTTCCGGCCCGCTCATTTCAGCGCCTCGGCCAGCTTGCCGTGCAGGCCGCCAAAGCCGCCGTTGCTCATGATCACCACCTGGGTGCCGGGCTTGGCCTGGCTCTTGACCCGTTCGATGATCGCCTCAAGGCTGTCGGCGACCACGGCCGGCACCTTGCATTCGGCAGCGGTGGCGGCCAGGTCCCACCCCAGGTTCGGCGGTGCATACCAGATCACCTGGTCGGCATCGTTGACGCTTTCCGGCAAGCCATCGCGGTGGGCACCGAGCTTCATCGAGTTGGAGCGCGGTTCGATCACGGCGATCAGCGGCGCATCGCCGATGCGCTTGCGCAGGCCGTCGAGGGTGGTGGCGATAGCCGTTGGGTGGTGGGCGAAATCGTCATAGATGGTCACGCCCTGCACTTCAGCGACCTTTTCCATCCGGCGTTTAACGCTTTTGAACGCACTCAGCGCGGCAATACCCATGGCCGGCACCACGCCGACATGGCGAGCAGCGGCCAGGGTGGCCAGCGCGTTGGCGACGTTGTGCTGACCGGTCAGCTCCCACTCGACCACGCCTTGAGTTTCGCCCTCGAAGCTGACTTCGAAACGCGAACCATCGGCGCTGAGCAGTTTGACCTGCCACTGCCCGCCTTCACCGGTGGTTTGTACCGGGGTCCAGCAGCCCATCTTGATCACCCGCTCCAGTGCCGGCTCGGTGGTGGGATGAATCACCAGGCCTTCGCTCGGTATGGTGCGCACCAAATGGTGGAACTGCCGCTCGATGGCTGCCAGGTCGGGGAAGATGTCCGCGTGATCGAACTCAAGGTTATTGAGGATTGCAGTGCGCGGACGGTAATGAACGAACTTGGAGCGCTTGTCGAAAAAGGCGCTGTCGTACTCATCGGCCTCGACCACGAAGAACGGCGTACCGCCCAGACGTGCCGACACCGAGAAGTTCTGCGGCACGCCGCCGATCAAGAAACCCGGGCTCATGCCGGCATGCTCCAGCACCCAGGCGAGCATGCTGCTGGTGGTGGTCTTGCCATGGGTACCGGCAACCGCCAGCACCCAGCGGCCTTGCAGCACATGGTCAGCCAGCCACTGTGGCCCCGACACATAGGGCAGGCCTTTGTTCAGTACGTATTCCACTGCCGGGTTGCCCCTCGACAGGGCATTGCCGATCACCACCAGATCCGGCGCCGGGTCCAGCTGGGCGGCGTCATAGCCCTGGGTCAGTTCGATTCCCTGGGCTTGGAGCTGAGTGCTCATCGGTGGGTAGACGTTGGCATCGGAGCCGGTGACCCGATGGCCCAGCTCCTTGGCCAGCACGGCCAGCGAACCCATGAAAGTGCCGCAAATACCGAGAATATGAATGTGCATGATCGACCTCGCAAAACGTCGAGGCAGGGTAGCCTAGGGCGCGACAAATCGCATCCTGTGTTTCGCTCAAGCGTCTCGGGCGATGCCGTGTTTGCGAAGTTTTCGATACAAGGTATTGCGGCTGACCCCCAACTGCGCCGCGACATGGGTCATGTGCCAGCGGTGTTTTTCGAGCGTGACCAGCAAGGCGCTGCGTTCGGCGTCCTCCAAAGGAGACTCGCCTTCCCCCTGCCGGAGCGGGCTTGCACCGCAAAGGGGTGGCTCAGACAGACCGCTATTGCGGGGCACGTCGGGTAACCGCACCGCCGCTCCTACAATAGTGGCTGGCAGCTCGGATTGGCGGATACAGCCGTCATCACACAGCGCCACCAGGGTACGCAAGACGTTGCGCAACTGGCGCACGTTGCCCGGCCAGGCGAAGTCGAGCAACGCCCTGCGCGCCGCAGGTTCCAGGCTCACCGATTGCTCGCCGGCCTCTTCAGCCAGGATGAAGTCCAGCAGTTGCGACTTGTCACTGCGCTCGCGCAAGGCCGGCAGCTCGATCTCAAGCCCGTTGAGCCGGTAATAAAGGTCCTCGCGAAAGCTGCCATCCTCGACCCGCTCCAGCAGGTTGCGGTGGGTGGCGCTGATGATGCGCACGTTGACCGCCTGCGGCTCGCCGCCGATCGGCACCACCATGCGGTCTTCCAGGACACGCAGCAAGCGGGTTTGCAGGGCCAGGGGCATGTCGCCGATCTCGTCCAGCAACAACGTGCCACCATCGGCTTGCTGCAACTTGCCGCGCATGCCTTCCTTGCGCGCCCCGGTAAAACTGCCACCACGATAGCCGAACAGCTCGCTCTCGATCAGGCTCTCAGGGATCGATGCGCAGTTAAGGGCGACAAACGCCTTGCCGCTGCGCTGGCTGGCCAAGTGCACGGCCTTGGCGAAAGCTTCCTTGCCGCAGCCGGTCTCGCCATTGAGCAGCAGCGGCACATCGCGCTCGAACACCCGTACCGCACGGCGAAAATCGTTCTGCAGGGCCGGGTCGACCAGGCAGATACCCGCGGCTTTCTCGGTTTTGACTGGCGTCGCAAGCGGCGCCAGCGCAGGCAGCATCGACCGCACCTGGCCACGCAAACTGGCGAACAGCAAGCGCCCATCGCGGGTGCGCAGCGGCCAGCTGGTGCTGGCCTGGGCGGTGGCACGGCTGAGCAGCTCGCTCTGGGAGCAATCGAAG
>NZ_JH650764.1:34251-71072 GCF_000259195.1 Pseudomonas donghuensis | reverse complement strand
GCGGAGAAAGCCGCCACGGACGGTGCCCAGCAGGTTCAAGGCGCTCTGGTTGACCGCGCAAATCCGTCCGTCGCCATCAAAGGCCAGCAACCCTTCACTGAACAGCCCGACGGACTCGGCCTGCAGGTGAAAGCGCAGCAGGTACTGGTTTTCGAAATAACGCAGGAAGTAGCAGCTCTCGATCATCTTCGCCGAGAGGTTGACCAGCGCCATGGTGTGAAACTGGCTCTGGCGCGAAACTTCAGCCCGCGCCGAGGACACATCGAGCACTGCCAGCAGTTCGCCGTGCGGGTCGAACACCGGGCTGGCCGAGCACGTCAGCCCGGTGTGACGGCCACGAAAGTGCTCATCCTGATGAATGGTCACCGCCTGGCGCTCGACCAGGCAGGTGCCGATGCCGTTGGTGCCTTCGCGGGCTTCGCTCCAGTCGGCACCGAGCCACAGCCCGGCACGCTCGAAGATGCGCCGCTCGGTGGGCGCGGTGACGCAATTGAGGATTACCCCGCGGGCGTCGGTGAGCAGTACCGCATGGCCGGCGCCGGAAAGCTGCTGGTGCAGGCTGTTCATTTCGTTGCCAGCGATCTGCAGCACCTGCTGCAAGCGCTCGCGGCTTTCCAGCACGCGGCCATGTTCAAGCACGGTCGGGGCCATGCTCTGGGCCGGGTCCAGGTGATAGTCCTCAAGGCAACGCAACCAGGAGCGGGCGATCGACGGATCGCTGCCAGGGCCCTGTGCCAGGGCCTTGCCCTGGGTCACGGTGAGTACTTGCCGGGCATGCCGGCTGAGGTGATTGCTCTGCACTTTTTATTGTTCTCCGCAGACGAGACAGGCCCAGCATCCTCCACCCATCGGCGCAATGCAATGCTGGCTTGACTGCTGGGTCACGCCTTGCGTCAACAACGGTACAAAGTGTCACCCTGGCTGTGCCAGACACGCTACAGCGCCCCGCCACCGCCGGCGCAGAAACCGCCCAAACCCTTGATTTACCTAAGGCCGCCTACACTGGCCCAACCCTTGCTCTATGCTTTACATCCTCCCAACAAGCACAATAGCCAGGAGACACATCATGCGTTATGCACATCCCGGTACCGAAGGCGCCAAGGTTTCCTTCAAGAGCCGTTACGGGAACTACATCGGTGGCGAGTTCGTTGCCCCCGTCAAAGGCCAGTACTTCGAAAACACCTCGCCGGTGAACGGCCAACTGATTGCCGAATTCCCGCGTTCCACTGCCGAAGACATCGAAAAGGCCCTGGACGCCGCACACGCCGCGGCGGATGCCTGGGGCGCCACTTCGGTGCAGGCTCGCTCGCTGATCCTGCTGAAAATCGCCGACCGTATCGAACAGAACCTCGAACTGCTGGCCATCACCGAAACCTGGGACAACGGTAAGGCCATCCGCGAAACCCTCAACGCCGACATCCCGCTGGCGGCCGACCATTTCCGCTACTTCGCCGGCTGCCTGCGCGCCCAGGAAGGCAGTGCCGCCGAGATCGACGGCAACACCGTGGCCTACCACCTCCATGAACCGCTGGGCGTGGTCGGGCAGATCATCCCGTGGAACTTCCCGATCCTGATGGCCGCATGGAAACTCGCCCCGGCCCTGGCCGCCGGCAACTGCGTGGTACTCAAGCCCGCCGAGCAAACTCCGCTGGGCATCAGCGTGCTGCTGGAAGTGATCGGCGACCTGCTGCCGCCAGGCGTGCTCAACGTGGTGCAAGGCTATGGCCGCGAGGCCGGTGAAGCCCTGGCCACCAGCAAGCGCATCGCCAAGATTGCCTTCACCGGCTCCACCCCGGTCGGCTCGCACATCATGAAATGCGCCGCCGAGAACATCATCCCGTCCACCGTCGAGCTGGGCGGCAAGTCGCCGAACATCTTCTTCGAAGACATCATGCAGGCCGAGCAGAGCTTCATTGAAAAAGCCGCCGAAGGCCTGGTGCTGGCGTTCTTCAACCAGGGCGAAGTGTGCACCTGCCCATCCCGCGCCCTGGTGCAGGAGTCGATCTACCCGGCGTTCATGCAAGAGGTGATGAAGAAGATCAAGCAGATCAAGCGCGGCGACCCACTGGACACCGACACCATGGTCGGCGCCCAGGCCTCCGAGCAACAGTTCGACAAGATCCTCTCGTACCTGGAAATCGCCGAGAAGGAAGGCGCCGAGCTGCTGACCGGCGGCAAGGTGGAAAAACTCGAAGGCAGCCTGTCGACCGGTTATTACATCCAGCCGACCCTGCTCAAGGGCACCAACAAGATGCGCGTGTTCCAGGAAGAAATCTTCGGCCCGGTGGTGAGCATCACCACCTTCAACGACGAAGCCGAAGCCCTGGCGATTGCCAACGACACCGAGTTCGGCCTCGGCGCCGGTGTCTGGACTCGCGACATCAACCGCGCCTACCGCATGGGCCGCGGCATCAAGGCCGGTCGCGTATGGACCAACTGCTACCACCTGTACCCGGCCCACGCCGCGTTCGGTGGCTACAAGAAGTCCGGCGTCGGCCGTGAAACCCACAAAATGATGCTCGATCACTACCAGCAGACCAAAAACCTGCTGGTCAGCTACGACATCAATCCGCTGGGCTTCTTCTAAACGAGAAACAGGGCGGCTCCAATCCCGGGGCCGCTCTGGCTCGCTTCCTGCAAGACCATCACCAGACAAACCGGCACCCGCCGGTATTGATAAAAAGAACAGGTGAACCCTATGCCAAGCGATCATACCGGCAGCGTGCCGGCTGGCTCTTCTGTCGACTTCGAAAAGGTCGGCTCCGACTACTTCCAACAACGTGAACTGAAAAAGGGCGCCGCCGGCTGGGTATTGCTGGTGGGCCTGGGCGTCGCCTACGTGATTTCCGGCGACTACGCCGGCTGGAACTTCGGCCTCGCCCAGGGTGGCTGGGGCGGCATGTTCCTCGCCACCTTGCTGATGGCGACCATGTACCTGTGCATGTGCTTCTCGCTGGCGGAACTGTCGTCGATGATCCCCACCGCCGGTGGCGGCTACGGCTTTGCCCGCAGCGCATTCGGGCCTTGGGGCGGGTTTCTTACCGGTACGGCGATCCTCATCGAGTACGCCATCGCCCCGGCGGCCATTGCGGTGTTTATCGGCGCCTATTGCCAGTCATTGTTCGGCATCGGCGGCTGGATGATCTACCTGGCGTTCTACATCATCTTTATTGGCATCCACATCTTCGGTGTCGGTGAAGCGCTCAAGCTGATGTTCATCATCACCGCCGTGGCCGCCATTGCCCTGGGCGTGTTCCTGGTGGCGATGGTGCCGCACTTCGACGTCAACAACCTGTTCGATATCGCCCAGACCGACGCCGTTGGCGCCAGCAGCTTCCTGCCGTTCGGCTATGTCGGGGTGTGGGCCGCGATCCCTTACGCGATCTGGTTCTTCCTCGCCGTCGAAGGCGTACCGCTGGCCGCCGAAGAAACCAAGAACCCCAAGCGCGACCTGCCCCGCGGCCTGATCGGCGCCATGCTGGTGCTGCTGGCCTTCGCCCTGCTGATCCTGGTGGTCGGCCCTGGTGGCGCCGGTGCCGAAGCGTTGAAAGCCTCCGGTAACCCATTGGTGGAAGCGCTGTCGAAAGCCTACGGCGGCTCGACCTGGATGGGCGGTTTCGTCAACCTGGTGGGCTTGGCCGGCCTGATCGCCAGCTTCTTCTCGATCATCTACGCCTATTCGCGGCAGATCTTTGCCTTGTCCCGTGCCGGCTACCTGCCACGCAAGCTGTCGGAAACCAACAAGAGCAAGGCCCCGGTACTGGCCTTGGTGATCCCCGGGATCATCGGTTTCGGTCTGTCGCTGACCGGCCAGGGCGACCTGTTGATCCTGGTCGCGGTGTTCGGCGCTACGCTGTCTTATGTACTGATGATGGCCGCGCACATCACCTTGCGCATCCGCCGGCCGAAAATGGAGCGCCCGTATCGCACCCCCGGCGGCATCTTCACCTCGGGCGTGGCCCTGGTGCTGGCCTGCATCGCGGTGGTGGCGGGCTTTCTGGTCGACCCGCGGGTAGTGATTGGCGCCGCAGTGATTTATGCGGTATTGATTGCCTACTTTGCGTTCTACAGTCGACACCACCTGGTCGCCGGGACCCCGGAAGAAGAATTCGCCGCGATCCAGAAGGCCGAAGAGGCCCTGCACTGATCAACGCCACCTACGCCGCAGGCCAGCCCTGCGGCGTTCTGGAGAGTCTGTATGGCAAGTTTTGTACACACGGCGGGCAACCAGACCTACCGTTTCGACAGCCTCAAGGAAGTCATGGCCAAGGCCAGCCCGGCGCGCTCGGGTGACTTTCTCGCCGGCGTCGCCGCCAGCAACGATGGAGAACGAGTGGCGGCGCAGATGGCCCTGGCCGATATCCCGCTCAAGCACTTCTTGAGCGAAGCGCTGATCCCTTACGAAGACGATGAAGTCACCCGGCTGATCATCGACACCCATGATGCCAGCGCCTTTGCCGCCGTCAGCCACCTGACCGTGGGCGGGCTGCGCGACTGGCTGCTCAGCGAAGCAGCCGATGAACACAGCCTGCGTGCATTGGCCCCGGGCCTGACCCCGGAAATGGCCGCGGCAGTCTCGAAGATCATGCGCGTCCAAGACCTGGTGCTGGTGGCGCAGAAGATCCGCGTGGTCACCCGTTTTCGCGGCACCATGGGCCTGCGCGGGCGCCTGTCGACCCGCCTGCAGCCCAACCACCCCACCGATGAGCCGGCGGGCATTGCCGCAAGCATTCTCGACGGCCTGCTGTACGGCAACGGCGATGCCATGATCGGCATCAACCCGGCCACCGACAGCATCGCCTCGATCTGCGCGCTGCTGGAGATGCTCGACGCCATCATCCAGCGCTACGACATCCCGACCCAGGCCTGCGTGCTGACCCACGTGACCACCTCGATCGAGGCGATCAACCGTGGCGTGCCGCTGGACCTGGTATTCCAGTCGATTGCCGGCACCGAGGCGGCCAACGCCAGTTTCGGCATCAACCTCAATGTGCTCAAGGAAGGCTACGACGCAGGTCTCAGCCTCAACCGCGGCACCCTCGGGCAGAACCTGATGTACTTCGAGACCGGCCAGGGCAGCGCCCTGTCGGCCAATGCCCACCATGGCGTCGACCAACAAACCTGCGAAACCCGCGCGTATGCCGTGGCCCGCCACTTCAAGCCGTTTCTGGTCAACACCGTGGTCGGCTTCATCGGCCCGGAATACCTCTACAACGGCAAGCAGATCATCCGCGCCGGGCTTGAGGATCACTTCTGCGGCAAGCTGCTCGGCGTGCCCATGGGTTGCGACATCTGCTACACCAACCACGCCGAAGCCGACCAGGATGACATGGACATGCTCCTGACCCTGCTGGGTGTCGCCGGGATCAACTTCATCATGGGCATCCCCGGCTCCGACGACATCATGCTCAACTACCAGACCACCTCGTTTCACGATGCGCTCTACGCCCGCCAGACCCTGGGCCTCAAGCCCGCGCCGGAATTCGAGGCCTGGCTGGCGCGCATGGGCATTTTCACCCAGGCCGACGGCCGGGTGCGTTTTGGTGACAACCTGCCTCCGGCCTTCCGCCAGGCCCTGGCGCAACTGGGATAAGCGAGTCGACTATGGCCAACACTCCCCAACACGACAACAGCAGCAATCCCTGGCTGGAATTGCGCCGCCTGACCCCGGCGCGCATTGCCCTGGGCCGCACCGGTACCAGCCTGCCCACTGGCGCCCAGCTCGACTTCCAGTTCGCCCACGCCCAGGCCCGCGATGCCGTGCACCTGGCCTTCGACCACGCCGGCCTGCGCGAGCAATTGAGCGCACGCGGGCGTGACAGCCTGTTGCTGCACAGTGCCGCCGCCGATCGCCACAGCTACCTGCAACGCCCCGATCTGGGGCGCCGGCTGCACGACGATTCAGCACAACGGCTGCGCGAGCATGCCCAGGCCAACCCCGGCGGCGTTGACCTGGCCATCGTCGTCGCCGACGGCCTCTCGGCCCTGGCCGTGCACCGCCATACCCTGCCGTTTCTCGCCCGCCTGGAAGAACAGAGCGCCGCCGACGGCTGGTCGACCTCACCGGTGGTATTGGTGGAGCAAGGCCGGGTGGCGGTTGCCGATGAAGTGGGCGAACTGCTCCGGGCCAAGATGACTGTGATCCTGATCGGCGAACGCCCAGGCCTGAGCTCGCCGGACAGCCTCGGGCTGTATTTCACCTACAACCCCAAGGTCGGCCTCACCGATGCCTACCGCAACTGCATTTCCAACGTGCGCCTGGAAGGTCTGAGCTACGGCATGGCCGCCCATCGCCTGTTGTACCTGATGCGCGAAGCCTGTCGGCGGCAGTTGTCGGGGGTCAACCTGAAGGATGAAGCCCAGGTGCAAACCCTTGAGTCAGACAGCGATGCGCCGAAAAGCGCAAACTTCCTGCTGAGTAAACCTTGAGATCCTAGATTGCGTTTTCTAATTGCTTTCAGGCAGCATCTACCCAGGCTGTCGGCGACTCACCGTAAACTCCCATGGACTCTGAGGCCTGCTTATGCGAATCATCCAAGCAACCCTGGAACACCTGGACATGCTGGTCCCGCTGTTCGTCAGGTACCGCGAGTTCTACGGCCAGCTGCCTTACCCGGACTCCTCGCGCTCATTCCTGGAAAAACGCCTGGAACGTGGCGAGTCGATCATCTACCTGGCCCTGCCGGACGATGACGACAGCAAACTGATGGGCTTCTGCCAGCTCTACCCGAGCTTTTCGTCGCTGTCGCTCAAGCGCGTGTGGATCCTCAACGACATCTATGTCGCCGAAGACTCCCGGCGCATGCTGGTGGCCGACCACCTGATGCGCGCAGCCAAGAAGCTGGCCAAGGAAACCAACGCGGTGCGCCTGCGGGTGTCTACCAGCAGCAACAACGAAGTGGCGATGAAAACCTACGAATCCATCGGTTTTCACGAAGACACCGAGTTCAAGAGCTACATCCTGCCTATCAACTCGGACTGATCCGGGCGCAACGGCAGGCGCCGCGCCTGCCGTTCACATCCATTCGACATCCGCCGCTACAAACTGCGCAGGCACAATCTGTTCGTAGCCGTATAATGCGCCTCTTCATTGTGTGTGAAACTTTACCCATCTCCCGGGTAGCGACCGTCCGCATTCGCACTGCCAGCCATCGCAAGCCCGTCCCTCGGGTCAAGAACACAGGTGCTGTACATGGATTTCAACCCGCTGGACCTTATTCTGCATCTCGATGCCTACCTGGACCTGTTGGTCAACAACTACGGCCCGTGGATCTACGCGATCCTGTTCCTGGTGATCTTTTGCGAGACCGGTCTGGTGGTCATGCCGTTCCTGCCGGGTGATTCCCTGCTGTTCATCGCCGGCGCCGTCGCTGCTGGCGGCGGCATGGACCCGGTTCTGCTCGGCGGCCTGCTGATGGCCGCAGCCATCCTCGGCGACAGCACCAACTACGTGATTGGCCGAACGGCGGGCGAACGCTTGTTCCGCAACCCCAACTCGAAGATCTTCCGCCGCGACTACCTGCAGCAGACCCACGACTTCTACGAACGCCATGGCGGCAAGACCGTGACCCTGGCGCGCTTCCTGCCGATCCTGCGGACCTTCGCGCCGTTCGTCGCCGGCATCGCGAAAATGCACTACCCGCGTTTTCTCGGCTTCAGCGTCGCCGGTACCGTGCTCTGGGTGGGCGGCCTGGTGACCCTCGGCTATTTCTTCGGCAACGTGCCGTTCATCAAGCAGAACCTGTCGCTGATGATCGTCGCCATCATCCTGCTGTCGCTGGTGCCGATGATCATCGGCGTAGTGCGCAGCCGCATGAGCCGCAACGAAGCCAAGGTTCACTAAGCCCGGCCTATGTGGTCGCTCCGCGCCTGGCGCCGTCGCCGCACCCTGGCCCGACACCCGCTCGACCCGCAGCGCTGGCAGCGGGTGCGCGAGCGCCTGCCGATGCTCGATGGCCTCAGCGACGAAGAAGACCAATGGCTGCGTGAAGCCTGCGTACTGTTCCTGCACGACAAACACCTCAGTGCCCTGCCCGGGGTCGAGCTGGACGGCGAGCAGCGGCTGTTTCTCGCCGCCCAGGCGCAACTGCCGCTGCTGCACCTGGGCGAGCTGAACTGGTACCAGGGTTTCCACGAGATCATCCTCTACCCCGACGACTTCCTCAGCCCCCAGCGCCATCGCGACGCCAGTGGTATCGAACACGAGTGGGACGGTGAGCACAGTGGCGAAGCCTGGCAGCAGGGCCCGGTGATCCTGGCCTGGCCGGGGGTACAGGCCAGCGGTGGCTGGGAAGGCTACAACCTGGTGATCCACGAACTGGCGCACAAGCTCGACATGCTCAATGGCGATGCCAACGGCCTGCCGCCACTGCACAGCGATTTACGCGTCAGCGACTGGGCCCAGGCCATGCAGGAGGCCTTTGACGACCTCAACCGCCAGCTCGACCGCAACCCCGACGCCGAGACCGCCATCGACCCCTATGCCGCGGAAAACCCGGCGGAGTTCTTTGCCGTGACCAGCGAATACTTCTTCAGCGCCCCCGACCTGCTCAACGACGCCTACCCTGCGGTGTACCAGCAACTGCGCGGCTTTTACCGCCAGGATCCGCTCGCCCGCCTGCAGCAGTTGCAGCACCATCACCCGCATTACCGGCAGCCCCAGGACTGAGCCAGCCGGACATCCGGGCGGGCGTGGCAAGCGCAGCGGAATGTGCCTATAATCGCGACCAATTTTTGGCCAAACATGGGGGCACTGCCCAATGAGCTACAGCAAGATTCCGGCTGGCAAAGACCTGCCGAACGACATCTACGTCGCCATCGAGATTCCAGCCAACCACGCGCCGATCAAATACGAGATCGACAAGGACAGCGACTGCCTGTTCGTTGACCGTTTCATGGCCACCCCGATGTTCTACCCGGCCAACTACGGCTACATCCCCAACACCCTGGCCGACGACGGTGATCCCCTCGACGTGCTGGTCGTGACGCCGTACCCGGTTGCCCCAGGCTCGGTCATCCGCGCCCGTCCGGTCGGCATCCTGAACATGACCGACGATGGCGGCGGCGACGCCAAAGTCATCGCCGTACCGCACGACAAACTGTCGCAACTGTACGTCGACGTCAAAGAATACACCGACCTGCCTGCCCTGCTGATCCAGCAGATCGAGCACTTCTTCGCGAACTACAAAGATCTCGAGAAAGGCAAGTGGGTCAAGATCGAAGGCTGGGATGGCGCTGACGCCGCTCGCGCCGCGATCACCAAGTCGGTTGCAGCTTACAAAGGCTAAGCAACCCTCAACAAAAAGCCCCGCACCTGCGGGGCTTTTTGTTTCAGGGCAAGAACGCCCCATTCAAGGTGGGAGCCTCCACCTCAATCCTTCTCACAGGATTAGGGTGGCAGCCGTACGCGGGGTGAGAGACCGGTAGACATAGGAAACCCGGCCAGACCGAGGTCTGCCCGCGCACAGCTGCCATAACTAGCTGCTTCTACTATCTACTCGAGCTCTCACACCCGGTCGCCAACGTAGCGACCCGAGGAAACTAGCCCTGTAGCACCTTTATCACAACAGTGAAAAGGCAGCAGCGTGCGTAGGATAGGTCCGAACACCTTCCAAGTGGATTTTTTGCCAGGAAACCTCTTACGCCAGCCTAGGCAAACGCCTGTAAGCCAGCCATTTTCCCGCCTTCAAAATGAACCTCGCGTTTATAGCCCAGGCGCTGCAAGCCCACTAAACTCGGGCCTCATGAATACATCTGGCGATCGTCTCAAAGTGCTCCTGAGCGAGTGCAACCTGTCCCCCTCCGACTTTGCCGCGCAACGCAAGGTCACGCCGCAGCACGTCAACAACTGGTTCAAGCGCGGCGTGCCCTTGGCCCGCCTGGATGAAATCGCCGAACTGTTGTGCGTGCGTAGCCGTTGGCTGCGCAACGGCGAAGGCCCCAAACACCCCAACCCCTTGCCGCGCCTCAACAGCCAGGCGGCCCGCCCGGGCGTCGAAAGCCCCGATGCCAGCCTGTTGGCGGCGCACAACCACAATGACATCCAACTGCCGTTCTACAGCGTCCAGGCCCGCCAGTTAAAAGCTGTTGATGACCGCTACCTGCGCCTGCCCATCCGCGCCCTCGACGCCCTGGGGGTCGACCCTGGCGATGCCCTGTGCCTGAGCATGCCCGGGCACAACATGAGCCCGCTGCTACCACGCGGCACCACCCTGGCCGTCGACCGCAGCCTCACCCGCGTGGTCGACGGCGAGATCTACGCCCTGCTGCACAATGGCCGCCTGCGCATCAACAGCCTCAGCCGCCGCGCCAATGGCGCCTTGCGCCTGCACAGCCAGGACAGCGACGAATACCCGACTGAAACCTACAGCCCGGCGCAACTCAAGACCCAGCACCTGGAGGTGCTCGGCTGGGTCTTCTGGTGGGGCCACCTGCGCGACAGCCGCCCGGCTTGAGCGTTGGCGAAGAATTTTTGCTGGGCATCGCTGGCCAATCCCAGTATGCTACGCCGCACATTTAGCCCGGCGGCCCAGCTCGCCCGCGGCCCTGGCGCGGCACCCCACCGCTTGCCCGCCACCTCCCGGCCCCAGCGCCGGAGCAACGATTTTAAGGCGGTTGCGGCTTACCAAAAATTAGCCAAGCCCGTCCCCGGAAGCCGGCCACAAGCCGGCTTTTTAATGCCTGGTTGAAAAGCCAGCCATCAATAGCCGGCAACGATAGCCGCCAGATGCGCACTCGCTCGCGCATCCACATCATTGGCATGTTGGTACTCAGAAATCGGCCGGCTACACCAACCGATTACGGCTCGCCAGGTTTCGAACCATTGATTCTATGCGCCGTATATCTTGCGCATCATCCATTTGCGAATACTGCTCTTGATCTCGGTTCACATCGGCTTGTATTGCCCGAATACCGTCTGCCTCGTCGACAAACCTGATGCGGTCCACCAGAACCCCCGTCCAGCTACGATGCTGATAAAGCACATCGTCCACGTAATAACTGAACCATTTTTCTTCCATCTCAGACGGGATAAATCCCTTGCGGATGGCACACGCCTCTTCAGCGTCGAGAACAAAATCCAGAGAAAGGGTTACGAATTGCTCTGGCATTTCCTTAGTGAGCCAATTGCCCTTGACCGCCCAGCCTTTTGAGCCTTGTTGCTCGAAAGCGACGACACCCTTGCGGTTGCTTGCTAACCACCGCTGAGTAGCCTCAAGCACCTGTAGATCACGGGTGCGACCGATGGGGTTGGTTGTTTTGCCAATGAGTTCGCGCGCGTGCTCAAAACTCGCCCAACACGTGTTTTGGGTGTGGCCCCCTGTCGGGCCGTGAGCGAAACCCGAGATCATTAGAAAAAAAGCATTCTTGCTTGTACCGCCTTCATAGAGCCCAGGGAGTACGCCGATCACTTTACCTTCGTGCCCCGCGTCCACACGCACCGCGCGGACAGCTGTTTGCTCTGGCTCCTCGTCAGCGAGCGGGCGCGCCTTGGCAAATGTCCAGACATAGCCGTCGTGGTGATTTGCCGGCTCGCACAAGAGAACCTGTCCATCGGAGTTCAATAGAACGCCGCCGTATGCGCTGGCCTGGGGGATAATCCATGTCATATTCGTTGCTCAATGCGAGATAGGTACAAGAAGGCATGATAATGACGCCTGCAACGTCATCCGTCGCCGATTTCCGAGCCCAGAAGATTACGGGCCTCCAGACCATGTGCAGGCGCCACCACCTTAAATTCTTCCGTCACTCCCGCAAAAATCCTTCAATCCCACATTAACCAAGCCCACTTCGCGCCTTAGCCTTGAGTCACCGCCCACCGGAGATTCAACCATGCTGCTATTCCTGAAATCCCTGCTCATCGGCCTGTGCATCGCCGCGCCAGTCGGCCCGATCGGCTTGCTGTGCATTCAACGCAGCCTCACGCAGGGCTGGCGCGCCGGGTTCGCCACCGGGTTGGGCGCGGCAACGGCGGATGCTATCTATGGTTTTATCGGGGCGCTGGGGATCAGCGCGTTGATCACAACCCTAGTGGGCTGGAAACCCTGGCTGTGCATTTTCGGCGGTGCTTTTCTGGCGTATGTGGGCTATCGAATCATCACATCGGAAGCGACTTCGAGCAGGTCATCCGGGGAACCCTACAAGCCGTGGAGAGCTTACTCCACAACCTTGCTGCTGACCTTGTCCAACCCGATGACCATCCTGTCGTTCATTGCCATATTCGCCGCAATCAGCGATGGCGTCGGCGCGGGCCAAAGCAACAGTTATGCCCTTGCATTGATGGTCACAGGCATCTTCCTGGGCTCCGCCGGTTGGTGGCTGGGGTTGAGCGGATTTTCGGCCCTGTTCGCCACGAGACTTTCAAACTCGAAGCTGAAGCTGATCAACGTATTTTCCGCTTCGACCATCACCTTGCTGGGTGTCTACCAGATCATCACCGGTGTGCTGCTGCGAGGCGGCTAATTTCAGATTGCTCAAAGCCTGCAAGTTTCACTACTGTCAGGGTTCTTGCAGAGGAGATCGACATGGACCGAATCGACAGCAAAATCCTCGCCGCGGTGCAGCGCTCGGGACGGATGTCCATCACCGAACTCTCAGGCCATGCCGGCCTGTCGATTCCCGCCACCACCGAGCGCCTGCGCAAGCTCGAAGAGGCCGGGGTGATCAAGGGCTACGCTGCCCAGGTCGATCCGGTAAAACTCGGTTATGGCGTGTCAGCGGTGGTGGGCATGACCACCTTCAAGCCGGCCAAGGCCAAGTTGATTGCCTTGCTTGAGCAAATCCCCGAAGTTGTCGAATGCCTGCATGTCACTGGCAACGACTCCTACCTGATCCGGCTCTACGCAAGGTCCATGGCCGATATCGAAAGCATCATTGCCAGGATCAACCCTTACGGGGAAACCCGCACCAGCATCGTGCTTTCCGAACCCATTGAGCGGCGAAACCTGATGCCGTGAGTTGCAGTGCCAATCCTCAGCTACTGTCTACCCAGTCTGGAATTTTCTGAAATGGAGGCCTCATGAAACTGATCGGCATGCTCGATTCCCCCTATGTCCGCCGCGTTGCGGTATCACTGGAGCTGTATGGCATCCGCTTCGAACACCAGCCGTTGTCGGTATTCCGCAATTTCGCCGAGTTCGCCGCAATCAACCCGGTGGTCAAGGCGCCCAGCCTGGTGCTCGACGACGGCACGGTGTTGATGGATTCGACGCTGATTCTGGATTACTTCGAAGCCCTGGCCTCGCCGGCGAAAAAGCTCCTGGCGCAGGAACCTCAGGCCCGCGCCAGCGATTTGCAGGTGATCGGCCTGGCGCTGGCGGCCAGTGAGAAGTCGGTGCAGATCTACTACGAACACAACCTGCGCCCGCAGGAGAAACTGCATACGCCCTGGCTGGAGCGGGTGACCGGGCAGTTGCTGGCCGCGTATGCGCAGCTCGACGGGCTGCTTGCCGAACAGCCGACCAAGTGCCCCACCCTGCCCTTGAGCCAGGCGGAAATCACCACCGCAGTGGCCTGGTCGTTCACCCAGTACGTATGCGCCGAGGTGGTGGCGGCCAGTGACTATCCGCATGTACAGCGCCTGGCGCAGAAGATTGAAGGGCATCCGGCAATGCTCAAGTACCCGATCGAATAGCGCCTGGCGCCAACCCCTCGCGCAGCATCTGTACGAAGGCATCCCTCGCCGGATGCCGTCCCGCCTGGGCATGCCAGTAAAAGGCGTTGCTGATGGCCTTGAGTTCGGCGAACTCATGGCCGCTCCAGCCCGCGCCTTTGCGGTATTGCTCGAAGATGCCCCGAGGCACCAGCGACACTCCGGCGCCCGCACTCACGCAACTGACGATGGCGCCATAGCTGGCAATGCCGACAATCGGCAGCTTTTGCCCCTGCTCGAGCAGCCAGTGCTCGAGCGCTGCACGGTACGGGCAACCTTCCGGCCACATGAAAATGGCCTTGCCCTGCAGGTCTTCGGCGCTGCGGATCGGCCCCAGGGATTCGGGGGCGATCAGCACCAGGTCTTCCTGGTACATGGGCGTGCGCTTGAGCAATGGCCGCTCGACCTCAACCGCGACTATTGCCCCATCGAGGCGATGGTTGAGCACGTCATCGAGCAGCTGCGACCAGGTGCCCGTGCTCAGCTCCAGTGATACCTGCGGGAAGCGCGCATGGTATTCGGCCAGCAAGCGCGGGAGCCGGCCACTGGCCGAGGACTCGATGGCGCCGATGCGCAAGCGTCCGCTGGGCACGGCTTGCGGGCTCAAGGCGGCCTTGGAGGCTTCGGCCAGGGCGAGCATCTGGGTGGCGTATTCGAGGAAGGTTTCGCCGGCCGGGCTGATCTTCAAGCCGCGCCCATGTCGAAAGAACAGCGCCACGCCCAGCTCCTCTTCCAGTGCCTTGATCCGCGCGGTGATGTTCGACGGTACGTAGTGCAACACCTCGGCTGCACGGGCGATGCTGCCGGTGTCGTAGACCGTCTTGAACATGCGAATCTGCATCAACTCCATACATCACCCAAAGTGAACGATCAGCTCAGTATAAGTCGATTGTGGTGAGTTGAGGCCTTTCTGATACTGAAGCTCCCTGCCTCTGGAGCGCCTTTCAATGCCACGCACCCAATCCCTGAAAATCGTCCTGGCGACTCTGTTCGTGGTGTTGTGCTGGGCGTACTCACCCGCCGGTATTCATATCGCCCTGCAAGGTTACGACCCAGGTCATCTGGCCCTGGCGCGGTTTATCGTGGCCTCGGTATTCATGGCGAGTGTCGCAGTGTGGCGCGGGATCAGCCTGCCACGGCTCAAGGACCTGCCGCTGTTAATGCTGCTTGGGCTGTTCGCGGTGTTTTTGCACCATGTGGCGCTCAACTTTGGCCAGCGCGGAATCAGTGCCGGGGCGTCCAGTGTGCTGGCGCAGTCCACGCCCTTGTTCAGCCTGCTGATTGCCTGTTTTGTCCTGCGCCAGAAGGTCAGCGCCTGGCACTGGGGATGCCTCGTGCTGGGTATGCTCGGAGCAGCGATGGTCGTTGCAGATGATCACGGAGTAGGAGCGCTCGACGCCCATGGCCTGTTGGTGCTGTTGGCCGCGCTGTCGTGGAGTATCTACTTCACCCTGCAGAAACTTCACGGTCATCGTTACGACGGCCTGACCATGGTCTGCTACACCCTCTGGGCCGGCACGGCGTTGTTGCTGGTGTACCTGCCAGGCCTTGGCGCTGCAGTGACTGCGGCGCCGCCCCAGGCAAACCTGGCGGTACTGCTGCTCGGCGTATTTCCCAGTGCCCTGGCGTACCTCGGCTGGGCTTATGTACTGAGCCATTCGGACGTCAGTCGGGCGTCCATGGCGCTGTACCTGATCCCACCCTGCGCACTATTGATTGCCGCGGTTTTGCTCGGCGAACAACCTTCACTGCTGGTGGTCCTCGGGGCACTGGTGGTATTGAGCAGCGTGCTGGCCTTGAACCTGACGCCGGGTTTGTCCAGCCCTAGGCCGGCTCGGCAAATTTCACCTTGAAGTAGTCCAGCAGGGTTTGCCCACGGCGAAAGGCCTTGCGCACCTCGTCACTTTCTTTGACCAGCGCCTCGCTGGGCACCGCCTGCTGATCCACCGGCAATGGCCGGGACCACTCCCGCACCACTTTGGGAAACGTTGCTCTGGGGCGATTGTTGACCCAGTTGGAGAGATGGCACGGCAAGGTCCAGCCACCGAACGCCTGGACGAACAGAAAGCCAAACACATACTGCAGCCACGGAAAGTTGTCGCGATAGCCAATGCGGGCCATATGGAAAAACGCCACCGTGCCCTCTTCAAATTCTTCCGGCGGCGGTTCAGGCAAGGCTGCCGGGCCCTCTTCCATGTAGGCGCGAATCGCCTCCCATTCGGCCACTGCACCGCGCAGGCTGCCACAGGCCACGGTCAGCCACAGGACGTTCCCGTTGTCGGCGTCACGCAGGCCGATCATCAGTTTGAACTCGGGCATCACCGCGTATTCGGTGACCAATTGCCCGGCCGAAACACAGGCGATGACCTCTTCCCAGGGCACATACTGGGGTGCGGCGCCCTTCTTCGGCACCATCGCCACTTCACGTCGCTGGCGATTGAAGCGGATCGGTGGCTGGACGCTGAGCTGGCGCACGGCCAGGCAAAATATGACGACGTACATCAACGCCAGCAGCCCGATAAAACCCCAGATGGGCGGCGATGCGAGAAAGTCGTAGACCCCCTCCCAGAACGGCTCAAGCCTACGCCGCACCCAGGCTCCGAGAAACGCCGTCATCACCACGCAGCTCACCACCCCCATGACGGCGGCAATACCGCAGCGGGCCATGAACTCGAAGTTGCCCCGACCAATGCCGAAGTCCAGGTAGACCTCATTGGCATCACGATGCAAATGCCGGTAGCTATAGGCCTCTACCCCGGTGGGCAAGGGTTTCGGCGACAGGTAGACGATCTGAGTGCCGGAGACTTGCTCGAAGTCTCCGGCATGGGGCAGACGCTGGTATTTGCTGTCAGGCATGAAAACGTTCCGAGTCCTTTCGACAGGGAAGACACGCCAGGCGCGCTTCCTATGAATAACGCCGCACAGTATCGCGCAAATAGTCATCCAGCAGTTGCGTATCACCACGCAGCCTTGGCAAGGTCGGCGAGGTTTCGGCACGCCGCAACTCGCTGTCGATAAACGAGTGCAACAGCATTCGCCGCGGCCCATAGTCGGCTTCGACGGCCTGGCGCTTGATGCGCAACAACTCATCGGTCTCGGCGAGCATTTGCGGCTCGCTCAGGGTGCCTGCCAGCAGATCGGCAAAAGCTGTCGGCGGCATGCCCAGGCCCAGGTCGATCCAGCGCACCGCCAACAGCGAACGCAGTACGTGGAGGTACTTCTTGAAGCGCACCTGCGCGCCCTGAAGGAAGTCGCGGTGGTTCTTTTTCGCCATCGACAGGTAGTGGTGCCGCGCCGCCCGGGCACTGTAGAAATTCAGTGCCAGCGCCTGGAGCGACTCCACTGCACCCGGTTCAGCGCGGTACACCAGCGGCGAGCCGAGCCATTCGAGCAGGGTCGGGTTGGAGTTGCGCAGCAGCTTCAAGGTCTTGCGCAGCTCCCAACCACTGATGTCCAGCTCGTCGGTCAGCGGCCGCTCGATGACGTCGCGCGGCTCGTCGACGCGCAGGTACCAGTCCTGGCGCGGGGCGTAGATGAAGCGCACATCGAAGTCGCTGTCGGTAGAGGCAAAGCCCCAGGCGCGGCTGCCGGATTCGCAGGCATAGAGCACAGTAACGTCGTGCTCGCGCTCGACCCGGCGCAACTCGTCAAGCACCCACTCGCGCATGGCCCCGGGCAATGGGTGACGGTCTTCCTTGTTCATGTTCGTGTCCTTGCAGTCGGGCGCCTCAAGGCGCCCTCTCTAACCTTTGACGCACACCACCTGACGCAGGGTGTGCACCACTTCCACCAGCTCGCGCTGGGCTTGCATCACCGCGTCGATGTCCTTGTAGGCCATGGGGATCTCGTCGATCACGTCCTTGTCCTTGCGGCATTCGACATGGGCGGTGGCGCGTTGCTGATCCTCGACGGTGAACGCCTGCTTGGCCCGGGTGCGGCTCATCACCCGCCCGGCGCCGTGGCTGCAGGAGCAGAACGATTCCTCGTTGCCCAGGCCGCGAACGATGAAACTCTTCGCCCCCATGGACCCGGGAATGATCCCCAGCTCGCCCTTCTGCGCCGACACCGCACCCTTGCGGGTGATCAGCACGTCGTGGCCAAAATGCCGCTCGCGCTGCACATAGTTGTGGTGGCAGTTGACCGCTTCGAGGTTGGCCTCGAAGGGCTTGCCGATCACCTTGCGCGTGGCGGCGATCACCGCGTGCATCATCAACGCGCGGTTCTGCCGGGCGAAATCCTGGGCCCACTCCACCGCTTCGACGTAGTCGGCAAAGTGCCGGCTGCCCTCTTCGAAATAGGCCAGGTTACGGTCCGGCAGGTTGGCGATGTGTTGGCGCATGTCGGCCTGGGCCAGTTCGATGAACAGGTTGCCGATGGCGTTGCCGACCCCGCGCGAACCGCTGTGCAACATCAACCAGACGCAGTTGGCCTCATCCAGGCAGACCTCGATGAAATGGTTGCCGCCGCCGAGGGTGCCCAGGTGCTGGCGGTTGTTGGTCTTCTCCAGCTTCGGGTACTTGTCGGTGATCGCCTTGAAGCGCGCGGCCAGGTCGTGCCAGGCGTGGTCGGCGAGCGCCGGCACGCTGTCCCAGGCGCCCTGGTCGCGACGGCCAAAGGTCTTGCCATGGGGCACCGCTTTCTCGATTGCAGTGCGCAGGCCATGCAAGTTGTCCGGCAGGTCGCTGGCGGTCAGCGAGGTGCGCGCAGCGATCATGCCACAGCCGATATCGACGCCGACCGCCGCCGGGATGATCGCGCCCAGGGTCGGAATCACGCTGCCGATGGTCGAGCCCTTGCCCAGGTGCACATCGGGCATCACCGCCAGGTGCTTGAAGATGAACGGCATCTTCGCGGTGTTCAGCAGTTGCTCACGGGCGCCCTCGTCCACCGGGACGCCGTCGGTCCAGAGCTTGATCGGCTTGCCGCCGGCCACTTCGAGAATGTTCATTGTCGTACTTCCACTTTTATCTGTTGCTGCCGGGCCGCTGGGGCCCGGCAAATTTCATCCGGCCTTGATGCTGACCAGTCCATTCAACACCTGATCCAGGCCGCCGAACACCGAAATCCGGTCGATGCGCTCCGCCACCCGCTCCAGGGTTTCCAGCTCCTTCAGGCGCAGGGCCGTCGGGTTATCTTCCATGACCTTGGCGGTATTGAGCAGCGAACGGGTCGCCGAGGTCTCTTCACGGCGGCGGATGACGTTGGCTTGCGCCGCTTTCTCCGCCTCCACCACCTGCGCCAGCAAGGTTTTCATCTCGCCCGGGAGGATGATGTCGCGTACCCCCAGGCCGCTGACTTCGATGCCGCTGCCAATGAGCTTGTCCTGCAGGTACTGGCTGACCGAATCGTCGATCAACTGCTTGTTTTCCAGCAGCTCGTCGAGGGTACGAGTACCCACCGCCGCCCGCAGGCCGAACTGCACCTCGCGGTAAAGATGCTCCAGCGGCTTGCTCAACTGCGCGAACGCACCGAGCACATCGCTGTAGCGCCAGTTGGCCGCAAGATTCAGGCGCAGGCTGACCTTGTCGCGGGTGAGGATCTCCTGCCCGCTGATTTCCATGGCCTGGATACGCATATCGACCAACTCGACACTGACCTGGCGGTTGAAGCGCCAGAAGCCGTACTGCCCGGCTCCCAGCAACTCTTCCACCACGCCATCGACCTTGAGCACACCGACGTGGAACGCCGGCACCGCCGACAGCAACACCGCCTCCAGCCCGGCCAGGCTGCGGCCGCGCAATTTGGGCTGGTTAAGCTGGGCCACCAGGCTGGTATCCAGGCGATAGGTCTGGCTCAGGTCGATGCGCTGCAGGGTCTGCGCGCTCTGGCCTTTCCAGTACAGCTGGCGGCTGCCCGGGGCCAGCAACTCGACCAGGGCGCCGTCTTCAAAACGCAGGCCGGCTTCGTTTTCCGCCAGGTCCATGCGTTCGAAATACTGCTCGACCAGAGCCGGCTCGCTTTGACGCAGGTAGCCGGCCAGGCGATGTTCGAACAGCGAAGTATTGAGGCTGAAGGTTTCTACCGTCAGCCGGTTGTGCAGGTCGAAACGCTTGTGCACGCCAGGTTCGAGAATCGACACAAAGTCGCCTTCGCAGAACAGCAGGCCGCGTTCGTTCTTTTTCACGATAAAGCGTTTCAACAGTTTCATCTTGGTCATCCTGTGCAATTAATCCTTGGTGCCGGTGTTGCCAAAGAGCCGAGCGTTGCGGGCGTGGCCCGGAGGAGCCAGTTGCCGGGACATCCTGTCCACTGACCGCGTCCTGCGGTCCGGCAACTGCCTTGCTCCGGGCCCGGCCGGCAAGCCGGGCAAATCGGCGGTGGGCGTTGTGCGCTCCTTGCGCACCTTGCAGCCTTCCCTGGCTACGCCCCACCGGCGGGTACAACATTCGAGATACCTTGGAGGGTATGTAAGGTTCGAGTCAGGCCTCGAGACCAGCGTCTCCGTGAGGAGCCACGCTATCGACTGCTCGTTGCGGCGGCGGCATGCACGACACCTACACCTGGGGTGGGCTCGTGCACCGGCGGGGACATAAACCCCGTCCCGTTGGCCAGCTTGGCGATGCGGTCGAGGGAGATATTGCGAGGGGCGTGCCAGGTTTCAAAATCAGAATCAAAAATATTTTTATCTTATTGATTTATAAGGAATTTATTTTTTAGGCCGTAAATTTTAGGCTCCTCCGCCCCCGCATGAATCAATTTATTTATATATGATGAGATACGTATTTATCTTTTGAGCTAAACAGACATGGGCAAACGCAGCGTCGCCATCGGCTTTCTCGGCACCACCCTTGATCGCAACGGCAAGGGCGCGGCGCGCTGGCAGCGCTGGCGACCGACCATCAGCCTGTGCCAGCAAGCGCACACGCCTATCGATCGCCTGGAACTGATCCACGGCACCAGCGCCCGCGATCTGGGCCTGGCCGAGCGCATACGTGACGACATCCAGAGCATCTCGCCACACACCGAGGTGCGCCTGCAGCCCATGGTCCTGCGTAATCCCTGGGACTTCGAGGAGGTCTATAGCGCGCTGCACGACTTTGCCAGCGCCTACCCTTTCGATACCGAGCATGAGGACTACCTGGTCCACATCACCACCGGCACCCACGTGGCGCAGATCTGCTGGTTCCTGCTTACCGAAGCACGCTACCTGCCGGCGCGGCTGATCCAGACCTCGCCAGCCCGCGGCAAGGAGGACACCGCCGACCCGGCCGGCACCAGCACACTGATTGACCTCGACCTGTCGCGCTACGATCACATCGCCTCACGCTTCCAACGCGAGCAGGCCGACAGCCTGAACTTTCTCAAGGCCGGTATCGCCACCCGCAACGCCGCCTTCAACCGCTCCATCGAGCAGATCGAACGAGTGGCCCTGCGCTCGCGGGCACCGATGCTGCTGGTCGGCCCTACCGGCGCCGGTAAATCCTTCCTGGCCCGGCGCATCTATGAACTCAAGCGCGGCCGCCACCAACTGGAGGGCCGCTTTGTTGAAGTGAACTGCGCCACCTTGCGCGGCGACGGCGCCATGTCGGCGCTGTTCGGCCACAGTAAAGGCGCCTTCACCGGCGCCCAGAATGCCCGCGACGGTTTGCTGCGCGCCGCCGATGGCGGCATGTTGTTCCTCGATGAAATCGGCGAGCTGGGCGCCGACGAGCAGGCCATGCTGCTCAAGGCCATCGAAGAAAAGCGCTTCTTCCCGCTGGGTTCGGACCGCGAAGTGGAAAGCGACTTCCAACTGATCGCCGGTACCCACCGCGACCTGCGCAGCCGGGTGGCCGAAGGGCTGTTTCGTGAAGACCTGTACGCCCGCATCAACCTCTGGACCTTCGAGCTGCCGGGCCTGGCCGGGCGCCGCGAAGACATCGAGCCAAACATCGATTTCGAACTGCAGCGCCATGCCCGCGAGCAGAACCGCCAGGTGCGCTTCAACCTTGAAGCCAAGCGCCGCTACCTGGCCTTTGCCAACTCGCCACAAGCCCGCTGGGCCGGCAACTTCCGCGAGCTGTCGGCCTCGATCACGCGCATGGCGACCCTGGCCGACAGCGGGCGCATCGACGAAGCGCTGGTGCTGGAGGAGATCGGGCGCCTGCAACGCGCCTGGGGCCTGGAGCAGGGAGCGAATCCGCTCGATGCATTGCTCGGCGACAAGGCGCTGGACCAGTTCGACCGCCTGCAACTGCACGCCGTGCTTAATGTATGCCGCAACGCCCGCACCCTGTCCGAGGCCGGGCGCCAGCTGTTCGATGTGTCGCGCCTGGAGAAAGACAAACCCAACGATGCCGACCGCTTGCGCAAGTACCTGGCGCGCTTTGGCCTGGACTGGAATCAACTCAAGGACTGACCAGGGTGCTAGAATTCGCGCCCTCTTCGGCCGCACCTGGCCGAGCACTACCGGAAAAGGACTCTCGGCCATGTCATTGCTGACAGCTACCCGCCTGCACCTCTGCTCCTTCGGCCTGCTGGCCGGCCTCAGCCTCGCTGCCACCACCGCCTACGCCGACGAAGCCACCGACCAGGCCCTGCACAAGGGCCGCTGGCAAGGCATGGCCGCCATGGCCAACCTGTACCTCAACGACGCCACCCCGGCCGAGTTCATGGACGCCGGCGACAAGGAAAAGAGCGAGCACGACAACTATGCCGGCGCCCTGGCCTTCTACCTGACTGCCGCCCGCCTGGACCCGAAGAATGCCTTCGCCGCCTACCAGGCCGCTGCCGCGCTGTCGTCCATGGACAGCCCGGAACTGGCCGCGCAGTACCTCGACGAAGCCCGCGAGCGCGGTTTCTGGCAAGCCGTGATCCTCAAGGAAGACGACGAGCTGGAGCCAATGAAAAATGACCCGGCCTACCAGAAGCTGCTGCAGACCGCCGAGAAAAACTACCCGACCCAGGCCAAGGACGCCGGCCTCGCTGCGTTCAGCATCCCTGAAGGCAAGGCGCCGGCCGGCGGCTGGCCGGTGGTGGTATGGCTGGCAGGCTTCGGCACCGAAGGCGTCAATGGCACCAACATGCGTGCTGACCTGGTCGGCGACAAGGCGGTGCTGGTGGCATTGAATGGCACCCTCAAGCGTGATGCTCACCAGTTCATGTGGCAGCAGCATTCGGTTGAGCCGACCGAACAGGCGGTAGCCGCAGCCCTGAAGAAACTGGAAAAAGACACCCGCATCGACCGCTCGAAAGTCGCCCTGATCGGCTTCTCCCAAGGTGCCGAACACGCGGCGCACCTGATCGCCCAGTACCCGCAGAACTACAGCGGCGCAGTACTGTTGTCGCCAGGCGGCTTCAAGATCCCGTTCACCGTGCAGAAGGCCAAGGACAAGCGCCTGGTCGTGGTCCACGGTGCCCAGGAGCATGAAAGCAACCTGCAACTGACCGCTACCACCGAGAAAGCCTTCGCCAGCAACAACAAGGTGCAGAGCCATGAACACCCTGAAGGCCACACCTTCCAGGATGACTGGCGCAAGGTCTACCCAGGCTACCTGGATTACGCCCTGGGCCTGTGAGGTCCGAATTAGACCTAGGTCGTAAGGCTGGGACTTGCAAACCTGATGGCACTCTGATGTATGCTTGGCCGGTCTTCAGGGCGGGGTGCAAGTCCCCACCGGCGGTAAATCGAAAGATGAGCCCGCGAGCGCCTCGGCCTTTGGCCGAGGGTCAGCAGATCTGGTGAGACTCCAGAGCCGACGGTCATAGTCCGGATGAAAGAAGGCGTCAGGTCAGGGCCAACATGCGCCCTGGCGCACGCATTTTGTTCGCCCTGAAACGTTCATCGATCACTTACGAGGAGCGTTTCATGTCCCCTTTGCACCGCAAGCAATTCCCTAACGTCGCTGCTGCTGTCGCCGCCTACCAGGCCGGTAAACCCGTGCTGTTGCTGGATGACGACGACCGCGAGGACGAGGCAGATATCATTGCCGCCGCCGAAAACATCAGCCTGGAAACCATGGCCATGATGATCCGCGATTGCAGCGGTATCGTCTGCCTGTGCCTGGATGAAACCACCGTTGACGAGCTGTCGCTGGCACCGATGGTGCCGAACAACCGCGCGCGCCATGGCACCGGTTTCACCGTGACCATCGAAGCGGCTGAAGGTGTGTCCACCGGCGTCTCGGCCCAGGACCGCATCACCACCATCCAGGCCGCACTGGACTCGACCAGCGCAGACATGCGCATTGTCAGCCCTGGCCATGTGTTCCCCCTGCGCTCGCGCGATGGCGGCGTACTCACCCGCCGCGGCCACACCGAAGGCTCGGTAGACCTCGCACGCCTGGCGGGCTTGCGCCCGGCAGCGGTGCTCTGTGAACTGATGAACCCCGACGGCAGCATGGCCCGTGGCGAGCAGGTGGCGGTGTACGCCAAGCAATACTCGCTGCCGGTTCTGACCATTGACGAGCTGGCGCGCTACCGCCAGGCAGCGCTGACCCCGGCACTGGAAAGCGCCTGAAAAATTTGTGTTCGAGAAAATTTACAGCCTTGCAGACAGCTACTAAGGTGAATGCAGAGGTGTGAATCGCGGCTGATTCAAGGCAGCCGTATCGTGCTGAGCGGGTGCAGTGACATGCACCCGGATCTGCCTCTATTGAAGAGGCGGGAAGACGACTTCATGGGGCCCCGCAAGCCAACCCGAGGTTGTCCCCGCCTCTATTTTTTTCTGCCTTACTTCAAGCCCAGCTGCGTGCGCAAAAAGTCATGCAGGCCTGCAGCGCTTTTCTTGTAGCCGTCCGCAGTCAGGTGCACCAAATCCCCCCGGGCCAGGCCCGAAGCCTGCCAGCCGGCAATTGAGCACTGCCCCCCCATGTACGCTTGCCAGTCCCAGAACAGGGCATTGGCCTGCTTGGCCGCCTGACGCTGGATACGGATCACCTGGGCCAGTTGCTGCGGTTGGCGCGCGGCGCAGCTGCGTGCCTTGCGCTGCTTGATCGAGTCCGGCGGACCAACCAGCAGCACCACTGCCCGCGGCAGGTCCTGGCGCAGGCGCTTGAGGGTATTGCGCAGTTGCGCCTGGTACAGGGCGAGGTCAAGGGTGTCATCGAAGGCTTCGTTGGTGCCGTAGGCAAGAATCACCAGGTCCGGGCGCAGGGTCTTGAGGTTGTCCTGCCAGCCAGCCTGCCACTTGTCTTGCACCTCAAGGCGCGCGCCATTGATGCCCAGCGCCGAATAGATCACCCCGGCATTTTTCTGGCCCTGGATATACCAGCCACCCAGCAGCGTGCCGGGCCGGCTGTTGAGGGTCAGGTCCAGCGGCAGGCCAAGGTTGCCGACCTGCGGGCCGAAACGCCATTGCCCGCCGGTTGCCGCCAGCATGCGCTGGTTGCGCCCGCGGCCGTCGCGCAGCACCAGGGTGCTGCTCTCCCGTGCCTGGTACAGGGCCTGGACTCGATAGCGCTGCGCAGTGGGCTCACGAGCCTCGATACGCACGCTGGGGTTGGCCGCCATCGGCACCGACAAGTACCCCCCGAGCGGGAACTGGGTACTCTGCTGATTACGTGCCGACACCAGCTCCCACTGACGCTTGGCAGTTTTCAGAATGACCTGCTCATAGCGGGTGCCCGACACGGGCGAGGCGGCGATCAGGCCGATACCACCGTCGCCATAACGCGCTTGCAACAAGCGACGCATCTCGCCGCTGAACAGGTCTGCGGCGGTGTGCGAGTCGCCAAACTGGATGATATTGATTGGCGCGCGATTGGCGTTCTTGAACTTGCCCGCCAGCACCGCCAGGTTGCCATCGACGCGGTGGGTCGGGGCCTTGGCCGCCGAGGTGGCGGGCCTGGCCGTGGTATTGACCGCCGCCACCGGGCTACAGCCCGGCAGCGCACAGATCAGCAGGGCCAGCCCCAGAATGTTGTGCAGTCGACGCATCAGTGTCCCGTTACAGTGAGGCCGGGAAAGGCGATCATCGAGAGAATTCGTTCCGAGATCAGCTTCTGTCCGGTGGTGGTGAAATGAATGCCGTCATCGACCCGGGTCTTGATCCGCTTGCCCTGGCTGTTCTGCAAGGTATAGGAGAAGCTGTCGTCGTTGTAACCGAGCACCGGGTTGGCCGAGACGTAATGCTGTTGATACAGGCCGGTCTGCTGCTCATAGAGCCCGCTCAGGTAAGCCATGGCAGTAGACAGCTTGGGCTTTTGCATGTTCGGCGGGCCGACCCAGATCACCTGCACATTGTGCGCGCGGGCCTGGTCGAGGATCGAATCGATACGCTGGCGGTAGGTGACTTCCCACTCCGGCGATTTGAAACGCAAAAACGGCTTGCCCTTGCCCTGGGGCATGTCCCAGGGGTCGTTGGGGCCGAGGAAGATTACCATCAGGCGAATGTTCGGCTCGCTTTCCAGGGTCTTGGCCACGGTCTGCGGCCAGTTGAAGAACCCAGGATAGGCCAGGCCAGTGCTTTGCCGGCTGAGATTGACGCTCTTGATCTGGTAGCGCTTGCGCAGGCTGTTGGCCAGGTGCGGAGCAACGCCCTGCATCAGCGAATCGCCAACCAGGAATACTTCATCGCCGGCCGCCAGGGACACCACGGTACCCGCTTGCAAGGGCGCCTGGGCGACCTGCGCTGCAGGTGCAGGTGCAACAGCAGGTGCCGCGACCTTGACTGCAGCCGGCTTGCTGACGGGGGCGGGGACTGCAACCGGCGGCTTGTCCAGGTGCACCGCAACCACCTGAACCGGCGCGGGCAGTTCGATTGTGTCGCTGGCCTCAACCTTGGCCACCAGCACCGGCTCGCTACGTTTCTCCAGGCTGTCGATGAAGCTGTCGCGGGCATCGCCCAGGGCATGGGTCAGGTTGCCACCCAGGCGCCAGGCCGGGCTCTGCCCGAGCACCGGCAATTCGCAGCTCTGGTGGTACTTCTGCTGGCAATACAGGCTGATCGAATCCTGGTTCAGCCAGAACAGCAACAGGGTGGTGATGACAATGGCGTACAGGGCCTTGGCCGCGCCAGTTTGCGCGGCCAGCAAACGACCGGCATTAGAAGCTTGCATAGATGAACCCCGGCACGCCCGATTGCGAAGCAAAAATGACCAAGGAAATGAACAACCCCAGCGGTATCGGATACAGCTGCCAGGGCAAGCGCGTGGTGGTTGCGAAAAACTGGCGCAGCAGCGCCAGCAACTGCGGGTAGACGGCGACATACAGCACGCTCACCAGCAACAGCAGGCCGGTGCTGGAGAACAGCCCCTGAAGGCTCAGCCCGCCGATACCGGCGAGCATCTCCATGGCTTCATCGAGGCTCGCGCTGCGAAAGAAGATCCAGGCGAAGGCCACATAGTGGAAGGTCAGCAAGCGCGCCGCCAACCCCGCGCCCGGCCAGCGCATCGGCTGCGGCAAGATGTAGGTCGAGGCCTTGTACAGCGCCAGGCCGATACCGTGCAGCGCGCCCCAGATAATGAAATTGATGCTCGCCCCGTGCCACAGGCCGGAAATCAGCATCGCCAGCAGCATGTTCAGGTTGCCGCGCCACACGCCCTGGCGGTTACCACCCAGGGGGATGTAGACATAGTCGCGAATGAACAGCGACAGGCTGATATGCCAGCGCCCCCAGAACTCCTTGAGGTTGTGCGCGGCATAGGGTGCATTGAAGTTGTCAGGCAGGCGAAAGCCCAGCAGCAAGGCGATGCCGGTAACCAGGTTGGTGTAGCCGCTGAAGTTGAAATAGATCAGGAAACTGTAGCCATACACGCTCAGCAGGATCTGCTCGGGCGAATAGCTGCCCGGGGTCTCGAACACCGGGTCGACCCATTCACTGGCCAGCCAGGCACTGCAAAAGAACAGCTTTACCACCGCCAGGGCGATCAGGCCCAGCGCCCGTTGCGGCTCCAGCACTTCACGGATGCGGCTCGAGCGAATCTGCGCCAGCATGTGGCTGGCGCGATTGACCGGGCCGGCAATCAGGCTGGGGAAGAACGCCAGGTACAGGGCCAGGTCAAACGCTGAGGCCGAGGGCATCTCGCGGCGGTTGATCGACACCAGGTAGCTGACCGAGTGAAAGGCATAGAACGACAGACCGATCGGCACCAGCACTTCCAGCACCGGCAGCGACACCTCCAGCCCGGCACTGGCCAGGGCGCCCTGCACGCCGCCGACAAAGAATTCCTGGTACTTGAACAGGTAGAAGCAACCCAGCACCAGCAGCAACACCAGCAAATAGCTGAAGCGCCGGCCGGGGTAACGCTCACCGACCAGGCCGAGCAGGTACACCAGGGCACTGTAGCCGAGCAGGATATACAAGGAGTTGAAGCTGAAACTGGCCACCAGCCCATAACTGGCCGCCAGCAGCAGGACGTTCTGCAGGCGAACGCTCCAGCACAGGCTCCAGTAGACGATGAAAAACAGTGTGAAGCAGAGGCCGAACTCGATCGAAAGGAAGCTCACAACGTAGTCCATTACGTGACAACAGAAATAGGAGGCTTCACCGCGAGAAACCCGCGGGGTAAAGCGGGCGCGATTATGGCAGAGAGCCACAACCCCTCACAATGCGAGCTCTGCAGAAAAATCAAGACTTCACCGGCGGCCTTTGTGCAACAGAATGCGACGAAAGATCGCCCCTATCGATTTGCTCCCCCCGCCCCGCTCTGCTAGTGTCGCGCCGTTTACACTGCCACCGAGACAGCCGCCATGGCCCGAAAAAAAGCCTCCATTGATTTCGAGCAATCCCTCGCCGACCTGCAAGCCCTGGTCGAGCGCCTGGAGAACGGCGAGCTGTCGCTGGAAGACTCGCTGACCGCCTTCGAACAAGGCATCAGCCTGACCCGCGACTGCCAGAGCGCCCTGGCTCAGGCCGAACAGAAGGTTCAGGTATTGCTCGCGCGCGACGGAGAACTGGCCGCCGAGCCGTTCGATGCGGACCAGCCAGAATGATCCGCGCATACCAGGCCAGCTGCCAGGCACGGGTCGACGCCGCCCTCGAACAACTGTTTATCGCCCCCTCGGTGGAGCTCACCCGCCTGTATGAGGCCATGCGCTACAGCGTCATGAACGGCGGCAAACGGGTTCGCCCACTGCTTGCCTATGCCGCGTGCGAAGCCCTTGGTGCCGCCCCGGAACAGGCCAACGGCGCGGCCTGCGCGGTCGAGCTGATTCACGCCTATTCGCTGGTGCACGACGATTTGCCGGCCATGGACGACGACGACCTGCGCCGTGGCCAGCCAACCACCCACAAGGCATTTGACGAAGCTTGCGCGATTCTCGCCGGTGACGGTCTGCAGAGCCTGGCCTTCAGCGCCCTGCTCGACCCGCAACTGAGCCCGCAGCAGGACAGCATCCGCCTGGCCATGGTCCAGGCCCTGGCGCTGGCGGCCGGCCCTGCCGGCATGGTCGGCGGCCAGGCCATCGACCTGGGTTCGGTGGGCCTCAAGCTCGACCAGACGGCGCTGGAGTTCATGCACCGGCACAAGACCGGCGCGCTGATCGAGGCCAGCGTCAAGCTCGGCGCCCTGGCCAGTGCCCGCGCCGACCAGACCCAGCTCAAGGCCCTGCAAACTTATGCACAGGCCATCGGCCTGGCCTTCCAGGTCCAGGACGATATCCTCGACGTCGAAAGCGACACCCAGACCCTGGGCAAGCGCCAGGGCGCCGACATCGCCCGCGACAAGCCGACCTACCCGGCCCTGCTCGGGCTCGACGCGGCCAAGGCCTACGCCCTGGAACTGCGCGACCAGGCCCTGCATGCCCTGCGTCCGTTTGACGCGGCGGCCGAGCCGCTGCGCGAGCTGGCGCGCTACATTGTCGAGCGCCGCAACTAAGCAGCACTGGTATCACCGAGCAAACCCCTGTGGGAGCCGGCATTGCCGGCGATAGGGGCCAAAGGCCCCTGCTCTACCAGTCAATGGGCAGCCAACACCGCAATAAGGTAAACTGCCGCCACTTCATATCTATAACGATTCGCCTGATGCCCACGACGTTTCAAGAGATCCCCCGCGAACGCCCGGTCACGCCGCTGCTTGACCGTGCCGATACGCCTGCCGGCCTGCGCCGCCTGGCTGAAGCCGACCTGGAGAGCCTGGCCGACGAGTTGCGCCAGGAATTGCTCTATACCGTTGGTCAGACCGGCGGGCATTTCGGTGCCGGCCTGGGCGTCATCGAGCTGACGATCGCCCTGCACTACGTCTTCGATACCCCGGACGATCGTCTGGTATGGGACGTCGGTCATCAGGCCTATCCGCACAAGATCCTCACCGGTCGCCGCCAGCGCATGCACACCCTGCGCCAGAAGGACGGCCTGGCCGCCTTCCCGCGCCGCGCCGAGAGCGAGTACGACACCTTTGGTGTCGGTCACTCCAGCACCTCGATCAGTGCTGCCCTGGGCATGGCCATCGCCGCCCGCCTGCAGAACGATCCGCGCAAGTCCATTGCCGTGATCGGCGACGGCGCACTGACCGCCGGCATGGCCTTCGAGGCGTTGAACCACGCCCAGGAAGTCGATGCCGACATGCTGGTGATCCTCAACGATAACGACATGTCGATTTCGCGCAATGTCGGTGGCCTGTCCAACTACCTGGCCAAGATCCTCTCCAGCCGCACCTACTCGAGCATGCGCGAGGGCAGCAAGAAGGTCCTCTCGCGCCTGCCGGGCGCCTGGGAAATCGCCCGCCGCACCGAAGAATACGCCAAGGGCATGCTGGTACCCGGCACCCTGTTCGAAGAGCTGGGCTGGAACTACATCGGCCCGATCGATGGCCACGACCTGCCGACCCTGATCACCACCCTGCGCAACATGCGCGACCTCAAGGGGCCGCAGTTCCTGCACGTGGTGACCAAGAAGGGCAAGGGCTTCGCCCCGGCCGAAGTCGACCCGATCGGCTACCACGCGATCACCAAGCTCGAGCCTGTGGACAAACCCGCCGCCGCGCCGAAAAAAGCCGGCGGGCCAAAGTACTCCGCGGTATTCGGCCAATGGCTGTGCGACATGGCTGCGGCTGACCAGCGCCTGGTCGGCATCACCCCGGCCATGAAGGAAGGCTCCGACCTGGTGGCCTTCAGCGAGCGCTACCCGGATCGCTACTTCGACGTTGCCATTGCCGAACAGCACGCGGTAACCCTGGCGGCGGGCATGGCGTGCGAAGGTGCCAAGCCGGTGGTGGCGATCTATTCGACCTTCCTGCAGCGTGCCTACGACCAGTTGATCCACGACGTCGCGGTACAGAACCTCGACGTGCTGTTCGCCATCGACCGCGCCGGCCTGGTTGGCGAAGACGGTCCGACCCATGCGGGCAGCTTCGACCTGTCGTTCCTGCGTTGCATCCCCGGCATGCTGGTGATGACCCCGAGCGACGAGAACGAGCTGCGCAAGATGCTCAGCACCGGCCACCTGTACAACGGCCCGGCCGCCGTGCGCTACCCACGCGGCAGCGGCCCGAACGCGCCCATCGAGAACAGCCTCGAGCCGCTGGAAATCGGCAAGGGCATCGTTCGCCGCCAGGGCAGCAAGGTCGCCCTGCTGGTATTCGGTGTGCAGTTGAGCGAAGCCCTGAAGGTTGCCGAGCAGATCGACGCCACCGTGGTCGACATGCGTTTCGTCAAACCGCTGGATGAGGCGCTGGTGCGTGAAATCGCCGGCAGCCACGACCTGCTGGTGACCATCGAAGAGAACGCCATCATGGGCGGCGCTGGTGCTGCGGTGAGCGAGTTCCTCGCCCGCGAAGCCGTGCTCAAGCCGATGCTGCACCTGGGCCTGCCGGATGTGTATGTCGAGCATGCCAAGCCTGCACAGATGCTCGCCGAATGCGGCCTGGATGCTGCCGGGATCGAGGCTTCGGTGCGCCAGCGGATGCAACTGCTCGGTCTGTGATCTTCGGGGCCTTAACCGGCCTCATCGCTGGCAAGCCAGCTCCCACAAGTACAGCGCATGCAGAACCTGTGGGAGCTGGCTTGCCAGCGATAGCAATGGAACTGCCCATGAAATCCCTGCGCCTGGTAGCCCCACTCCTGCTATTGCCGACCACCCTGCTGGCCGAGCCCATCGACCGCGAAAGCGCCCTGAAGCTGCCCAACACGCTCATCAGCGCCAACCGCCAGGTCGAAGACCGCAGCCAAACCAGCGCCGCCAACACCGTGTTCACCCGTGACGACATCGATCGCCTGCAGCCTTCCAGCGTCACTGACCTGCTGACCCGGGTACCCGGCGTTCAGGTCTCGCGCACCGGCGGGCGCGGCAGCTTGCCCGGCATTTTCATTCGCGGCACCAAGTCGGCCCAGAGCCTGGTGCTGGTCGATGGTGTGCGCATCGCCAACACCTCATCCGGCGACAGTGGCCTGCAGTTTCTCAATATCGATCAGATCGAGCGGGTCGAAGTGTTGCGCGGTTCGCGCTCGGCGATCTACGGCAGCGATGCGATTGGCGGGGTGATCCAGATCTTTACCCGCCGTGCCAGCAAGCCCGGCCTGCAACCCCGCCTGCACCTGGCCGGTGGCAGCAACAAGACCTGGCAACGTGACGTCGGCCTCTCGGGCGGCGATGAACGCACCCGTTTCAACCTCGCTGCCGGCCTGGACGAAACCGCCGGCATCAACGCCACCCGCGAGTCCTTCGCCGCCAACGGCGATCACGATGCCTACCGCAACAAGAGCCTGAGCCTGAACCTCAGCCATGTCGCCAGCGACTCACTGGAGCTGGGCCTGAACTGGCTCGACAGCCACGGGCGCAGCGAATACGACAACCTGTTCGGCGACCACAGCCAGCCCTATACCGATTTCAACCTCAGCAGCATCGGCACCTATGCCGACGCTCAGCTCAGCGATATCTGGCATTCACGCCTGGAACTGGGCCACAGCGAGAACCGCGATACCAAGCGCGACTCGCTGCAACCGGGCGGTAGCGAGTTCAACACCTATCGCGATTCGCTGAACTGGCAGAATGACCTGAGCCTCGACGAACACAACAACCTGCTGCTGGGTGGCGACTGGTACCAGGACCGCCTGCACGCCAGCACACCCCTGGACGAAGACAGCCGCTGGAACCGCGCCGCTTTCGTGCAACATCGCTACAAGGGCGACAGCTTCAGCAGCGAAGTGGGCGTGCGCCGCGACCAGAACCAGCAGTTCGGTAGCCAGAACAGTTGGAGCGCCAGCCTCGGCCTGCCGCTCAACGCCGACAACGACCTGCTGCTGTCCTACAGCGAAGGCTTGCGCGCACCGACCTTCAACGACCTCTACTACCCGGACTTCGGCAACCCCGACCTCAAGCCCGAACGCTCGAAAAGCTACGAGTTGCAATGGCGCAGCCAACTGAGTGAGACCACGCGGCTGGAGACCTCGCTGTACCGCACGGACCTGCGCAATGCGATCTCCCTGGGCCCCAACTTCATTCCGCACAACGTCGGCTCGGCACGCATCAACGGTTTCGAAGCCAGTCTGCATCAGGAGTGGTTCGGCTGGCAGAGCAACCTCGGCCTGGCGCTGATCGATCCGCGTGACCGCGATTCCGGGCACACTCTGGAACGCCGCGCCCGCCGCACCCTGAGCCTGGACCTGGATCGCCAGTTCGATCGCCTGGGCCTCGGCGCCAGCTGGCAGGCGGTCAGCAGCAGTTACGCCGACGCGGACAACACCAGGACGCTGGCTGGCTACGGTTTGCTTGGGTTACGCAGCAGTTGGAGCCTCAGCCGCGAGCTCCGCCTGGAGCTCAAGGCCGATAACCTGCTGGATAAAACCTACAGCCGTGCGCAGTACAGCTATGGCGCAGGCTACCGCGACTACCGCGAAGAGGGCCGCACCTGGCTGCTGGGCGTCACTTGGACACCGGCACTTTAGCCTGCAGCAGCGCACACAGCTTCGCCGTCGCTTCGATCATCTGCCCGCTGGGGCGCTCCAGGCCTTTATCCGGCACCTGCAGCAGCAGACCGTCACGCACTGCCGCGACCTGCGGCCAGGCCTTCCAGGCATCGAGCTGGGGCTGATCGGCGGCGAGGATAACCTGGGGATTACGCGCCAGCACGGTCTCAAGGTTGACCTGTGGCGCCGGCTGGGTGAGATCGGCAAACAGGTTGCGCGCGCCGCAGACGCTCAAGGCATCGGAGATGATCTGGTAACCACCGACGGTATACAGCGGCTTGTCCCAGACCTGATAGAACACCGTCAGTGGCCGCTCGCGACGGTACTGCTGGCGCAGCGCGGCAAGGCGCTGGCGCAGGGCAACGGACAACTGCGCGCCCTGCGCCTTGCGCCCGATCCGCACGCCAATCTCGTCGACCTGGGAAACCAGGTCATCCAGCTCGTGGACGTCGACGCTGTAGAGCGGAATACCAAGACGTTCAAGCTGCTCACGCTGAGCCGCCGGCACGCTGCCCGGCCAGTACAGCACCAGGTCCGGGCGCACGCTGAGCAGGCGCTCCATGTCCAGCTGGCCGTAGCGGCCAACCAACGGCACATCGCTCAATTGCGCAGGACGCTCCCTCCACTCGGCCATGCCCACCAGCAGATCGCCGGCCTGCAGGTCGAGGAGGATTTCGCTGATCGAAGGCGCCAGGCTGACCACCCGCGGCGCCGCCGCCAGCGGCATGCCGAGGGCTAGCAGCAACAGCCACAGGTAGCGGCGCATCAGCCGAGCTGGCGAGGGATACGGTAGAGGTAGAGCAGGACCACACTGGAGATCGCCAGGAGAACCTGTGGCACCGCCTCAAGGCCGACGAACACCGACAGCGCGGCGACCCAGGCCGGCAGGCAACCGAACAGCATGCCCAGGCGCCGGATACGCGCCAGCTCGATCCAGGCGCCAGGCTCGTCATCACTGTTCAAGCTTTTCTGGGTGGCAATCAGCGCATGCTTGTAGGCGCCAAAGCGCGGCAGGCTGAGGAACATCGACGCCACGCCGGCGATGAACATCGGCATGGCCAGGATCGGGATCAGCGCCTGCAGGTCAGCAAAGGCCCAGGCAAACACCAGCAATGGCGCCAGCGCCACCGCCAGGTACTGCCACCAGGCCAGTTGCAGACGGCGACGCACCTCGGCGCGGGTCACGCCCGTCCGGCCTCGCCCTGGTGCTCGTTGCCCATCATGTGGCCGAGCTTGCCGGCTTTGGTCGCCAGGTAGTGTTTGTTATGCGGGTTGTGGCCGGTGTGCAGCGGCACGCGCTCGGCAACCGGGATACCCATGCCGGTGAGGGCCTTGACCTTGCGCGGGTTGTTGGTCATCAGCCGCAGCGACTTGACCCCCAGGTGCTCGAGCATCGGCTGGCACATGCCATAGTCACGCTGGTCGGCGGCAAACCCCAGGCGCTCGTTGGCTTCGACGGTATCGGCGCCGCCATCTTGCAGCTCGTAGGCGCGGATCTTGTTCAGAAGGCCAATACCACGGCCCTCCTGGCGCAGGTACAGCAGCACGCCGCGGCCTTCGCGGGCGATTGCCTGCAGGGCCGCCTCGAGTTGCGAACCGCAGTCACAGCGCTGGCTGAACAAGGCATCGCCGGTCAGGCATTCGGAATGCAGGCGCCCCAGCACCGGCTGCCCGTCGGCCACATCACCCAGGCTGAGCACGACGTGCTCGCGGCCGGTGGCTTCATCGAGAAAACCATGCATGGTGAAGGTCGCAAACGGGGTAGGCAGCTTGGAAGCGGCAACAAAAACGACGGGCACGTTGTGCTCCTGATCAGTAACTTGAAAATTGACGTGGGCCGATTGTATCAGCAGCGTGGCGCGGCTGCTTAGGCTGAATTACTGGGCAAACAGATCGAGAAGTTCGATAACGCCTAGTGGCGCTTGCCCGCCCCGTCGAATGGATATGGCTGTTGCCAGTGCGCGAAAATCGCTCGTAATTCACCACTGGCCACCAGTTTGTCCATACGCTGATCGAACAAGGCACGCAATGCCTTGCCCTCGGCGGTGCGGCCAAAGGCCAGGTACAGCGGCAGCTCGGCCAGGTGGCTGCGACGGAACAATTCAGGCTTGGCAGCCTGACCGAGTACATTGTCGACTTCGGTCAGGGCATCGATATAGAAGTCGACACGATCATGCTCAAGCATCGGCAGGATCCCTTCCCGGCGCTGGATCTCACGGAAATGGCCGACATTGGGCAGGTAGTTCTTGTAGTCATAGCCGCGCACCCAGGCCAGACGGTATTGGCCGAGGTTCTGCTGGCTGGGGACCGGACGGCTTGCCAGGCCCAGGGCATAGATATGATCCATATCGAAATGCCAGCGCGGGTAGAGGTTGTCGGCGTTTTCTTCGTGATAGGAGCCGACCCAGGCATCCGCTTCACCGCGTTTGACCAGGCCTACCGCGCGGCTGTACGGCGCACCTTGGGTGCGGACCTTGACCCCGGCGGGTTCGAACACCTTGCGCAGCACGTCCCAGGCCAGGCCACTGCCATCGGCGTTGGTGTAGTCGAGCCACTCCTCACTGACCAGACGGACCTGGCCAGGCATCGCCAAGGGTGCGTCTGCCGCCTTGACCACACCCGCTGTCACAACCAGCAGCAACAGCAACAGCCGCCATCCCGTCATCGCCCCGCTCCCTCAGGTGAAACTCCATACCAGGACCTGCATGCCCAGCCAGGCAAATACGCCTGCCAGCACATCGTCGAGCATGATCCCGACCCCGCCATGGACATGACGGTCAACCCAGCGAATCGGCCAGGGCTTGAGGATGTCGAAGAAACGGAACATCAAGAAACCCGCCAGCAGCCAGAGCCAACCTTCTGGCACCAACCACAGGGTAATCCACATGCCGACCATTTCGTCCCAGACGATCCCTTCATGGTCGTGCACTTTCAGGTCATCGGCGACCTTGCCACACAACCAGACGCCGAACAGCATGGTCAGGCCGAGCATCAGCCAGTAGCCCCAGTCGGGCAGCATCTGCCACAACGGGATAAAAGGCACAGCCACCAGCGAGCCCCAGGTTCCCGGCGCCTTGGGCAAGGTCCCGGAACCGAAGCCGAAGGCCAGGAAGTGCCAGGGGTTGCGCCAGACCGACGGCGGAACGAACTCCGCAGGCACCTGTTTGGGGTGATCGGTCACGGTGTCTCCTTAAAATGTTGATAGCCCCGGATCTGCGGGGTGATGTCTTGGCCGCAATCATCGAGCAGGCGCACGCCGCTGCCGGCACTGGCGCGCCCGACCACATGGATGGGCCAGCCGGCCGCCAGCAGGGGCGCCAGTTCGGCTTCGGGCAGGGTGAAGGCCAGGACGTAATCATCGCCCCCGGCCAGTGCCGCCTGTTGCGCGCCTTCGCGGCCGAGCAAAGCC